>CBDESZ010000017.1:0-116555 GCA_965242725.1 Alkalispirochaeta sp. | reverse complement strand
CATTTCACGATCATTTTCATTGTCATTAGCGTTGCCACCGTGGGATTTTCAATATCCACGGTCATCTCATATCTCTTTGAGGGGCAGGTCATTTCGGCAATGCGGGAGCGACGTATGGAACGAAATCTGAGAAAAATGAAAAAACCACTACATTATCTGCGGAGCCGGGGATATCGGACGGGAGGTGGTCCACGAGTTTCGGCGGTCGGGAACGATGTTTCTCGTGGTTGAGCGGGATCCCTCCCATTCTGAGCTCGCCGACGATGAGGATGTTCTCCTTCATTACCGGCGACGCATCGGAAGAAGCGGTCCTGGCGCAGGCGCGGATTGAGAACGCTGCGGGCCTCGTCGCGGTGCTTCCCTCAGATGCGGACAACGTCTTTGTAACCCTCACCGCCCGGCAGATGCACCCGGAGCTGAAGATCATCGCGAAAGGTACGGACGAACAGTCGATTTCGAAACTCCGCAGGGCCGGCGCCGACCGGGTCATCACTCCCGCAAAGATCGCGGGACGACGGATCGCGTCATCGATACTGCGTCCTTCGGTGGTGAATTTTCTCGACGTCATCGTGGAAGACACGGAAGTGTCCATGCGAATGGAAGAGTTTGCAGTGGACGAGGACAGCCCCCCTGGCGGGAAAAACCCTGCGGGAGGCGGAAATCGGACAGCACACCGGTGCCATCGTCCTGGCCATAACCGACCGCAACGGACACAGCCCGCAACGATGCGACACGGGCGGGGCTCTCCTCGGTGAAAATCAGAACCGGCGACAGAATCATCGGTCTGGGGAGCGCCGGACAGCTTGAAGAGCTGGAAAAAACTGATCCGTCGCGGACGGTCGTAGGGCATCGGTTCTGCTTGCTATCGGCGGAAACCCCCTGCATACTACAGGTCATGAAAACGATCAAACTGGCAGATGTTCCCAGAACCGTCATTGATTCACCGGAAGTGAAGGGCGTGAGCAAACAGGTTCCCGTCGGAGTCGCCGACGGAACACCCACGATGTCGCTCAGGGTCTTTACCGTTGAGCCCGGCGGGATTCACCCCCTACCATTCCCACCCCTGGGAGCACCTCAATTACGTTCTGGCCGGGTCCGGCGTCCTCATTGATGAAGCGGGAGCGGAGTGCCCCGTAACCGCCGGTGATTACGCCATGGTCCTGCCCGACGAGAAACATCAGTTTCGGAACACCGGCACGGAACCGTTTGCAGTTCATCTGTCTCGTTCCAGGGAGCGGGAATAGCCGGATGTCCGGAGACAAACGTCACGATCTCGACGACCGGGACTGGGCAATCATCGAGTTGCTCCGGGCGGGAGTCATATCCAACAGTGCCGTCGCCAAAGAGCTCGGCGTCTCGGAAGGCATGATCCGTCAGCGCATCAAGCGGTTGAGGGAGCTGGGGATCGTCTCCCTCCGGGGCCTCATAAACCCGGAAATACTCGCCAACCGGCAGGTGGTGTGGCTGGGAGCCAATGTGACCGAAAGCCACCTCCTTGCCCAGAAGGCGGAAGAAATATCCCTCCTTAACGACGTCCTCTCCGTCTCCATCGTCTCCGGGGCGCTTTGACCTGGTCATTGAGCTCCTTCTGGACAGCCATCACGGACTTGTCGATTTTCTCATTGAAGAACTCTCAAAGGTGGAGGGAATTTCCCGTACCGAGAGTTTCGTGACCCTGAAAACGTACTCCAAGTTTGTATGAGCCACAGATTCGATGATAAATTATCGAATCATGTGAATCTACAACGAAAACCGTAAAAAAATGTTTGACGGGCTACGAAATCCGTGGGAACCTTACGATCATTCCCACGTTGGAGGTTTACCATGCAAATAGGTTTCAGTAAAAGAGATAAAGCGTCACGAATACCGCGTCGGCCTCACCCCGAGCTGTGCCAAGGCGTATATCACTGCGGGTCACACGGTCCGAGTGCAGAAATCCAGCGGTATCGACGCCGGATTTGAAGACGACGAATACAAACGGGCGGGGGCGATCCTCTGCGACACCCCCGAAGAGATCTGGGACGCCAGCGACATGGTTGTCAAGGTCAAGGAACCGCAGCCGGACGAGTACCCCTTGATGAAAGAGGGGCAGATTCTCTACACCTACCTGCACCTCGCCGCAGATGAAATGCTGACCAAGGAAATGGTCAAACGGAAGGTGAAAGGTCTCGCCTACGAGACCGTTGAGGAGGACAATCGTGTGCTCCCCCTTCTGCGTCCCATGAGCGAGATCGCCGGACGTATGAGCATTCAAGAGGGGGCGCGTTTCCTCGAGCGGCCGCAGGGTGGTCGTGGTGTCCTGCTGGGGGGTATCCCCAGTGTTGAAAAAGGCAAGGTCGCGATTCTGGGGCGGCGGTGTCGTCGGTACCCACGCCGCCAAGATGGCCGTCGGTCTCGGCGCCTCGGTGACGATCCTGGATGTGAATGTGGACCGCCTCAATTATCTTGACGACGTCTTTGCCGGACGGGTCCATCTTCTCTATTCCAACGCCGCCCATCTGGACCTCGTTCTTGAGCAGAGTGACCTGATCGTCGGAGCGGTGCTCATTCCCGGCGCCAAGGCACCCCATCTCATCAAGAAGGACGATCTCCGGCGGATGAAAAAGGGCTCTGTAATCGTAGACGTCGCCGTAGACCAGGGCGGGTGTATCGAGACGACAAAGCCGACGACCCATGACGATCCCGTCTTTGTCGTTGAAGACGTCATCCATTACTGCGTCGCCAATATGCCCGGCGGGGTCTCGAGAACCTCCACCCAGGTGCGCTCACCACCGCGACGCTGCCCTACGGGCTGCAGATCGCCAACCGCGGTTTTGAGGACGCGCTGCGGGCCAACTCCGCCCTCGCCAGGGGACTCAACACCTACGACGGCAAGATAACCTACCGCGGCGTCGCCGAAGCGTTTGGCATGAACTATGTCCATCCCGGCGATCTCATCGACGGAGTCGCCATATAATGGGTGAGTCGCTGCCTCTGGACTATCCGATACGACACACCCGGGCCGTGGTCGATCTTGATGCGATCGACCACAACCTGGGGCTTCTCGGAGGGCGTGTTCCCGGAGCGGGTCTCGTCCCGGCGGTGAAGGCCGACGGATATGGCCACGGGGCGGCGGCGATCGCCGGCGCGTGTGAGCGGTGGGGCTGCACCATGGTTGCCGTGGCAAACCTGGAGGAGTACCTCTACCTCAGGGACCGGGGTATCCACACTGCCGGTGTTAATCCTTGAAGAGATCTTTTCCGATGAAGTCCCTGTTGCGCTCCGGGAAGGGGCGCGTCTCACCGTCGGTTCCGTGGAATATGCCCGGCTGCTGAGCGAATGGGCGGGGCGGATGAACACCACCGCGATGGTTCACGTGAACCTCGATACCGGCATGGGCCGGATGGGGTTGCATGGTGATGATCCCGTGGCGGCGCTGTCGACCATCGCCTCACTCCCCGACACGACGATGGAGGGCGTCTACTCCCACTTTCCCGGCGCCGATGAAGAAGATACCTCCTTTTCCCATTTCCAGATACGGCAGACGAGGGAAATACTCGATAACCTGGAACGACAGGGCATCACGGTGCGGTACCGGCATATTGCAAACAGCGGTGCCCTCATACAGTTTCCCGACGCCGTTGCGTGGGATCTCGTGCGGCCGGGCATCGCGATGTACGGCATGTACCCGAGTGACGAAGTTGATCGCTCCATCGGGTTGCGTCCGGCCATGCGTCTTGAAAGCAGCATTGTAAAAGTCACCACCTACCGGCGGGAGTGGACCATCGGATACGGCAGAACGTGGAAGGTGGGGCCCGGCTCCGTGATCGGTATTGTCCCCATCGGGTACGGCGACGGCTATCCGCGGATCCTGTCCGGCCGGGGCGAAGCACTTGTGCACGGTATGCGCGTACCTATTGCAGGTCGCGTCTCGATGGACATGATCGCCCTCGATCTCACGGGTCTGCCCGAGGCGGCGGCGGTCGGGGACGGGGTCGTTCTTCTGGGACGGCAGGAATGGTTTCCCGACGATCATCGCTCCGCCGCCAGAAGCGGTGAAATCGACGCCCTTGAACTGGCGCGCCTGTGCAACACGATCACCTATGAGATCACCTGCGGACTCACAATCCGGGTGCCCCGCGTCTACGTCCGCGGTGGAGAAGTGGTGGCGATACAGAGCATGAGGGAAGGGTACCCGCGTCTTTTAGCGGTGGTCACGCTACTTTTCTGGCAAGCTTTGCAAGTGCCTTCCTGGCGGCCGCTTCTCCCGCGGCAAAGAGCTCGTCGGCCTTCCCCAGATCGTGATAGGAAATATGACCGATCTCCGGCTCAATGAGAATGTCCGCCGATTCCCGCCCCCTTCGTGAGGTATTCCACATGAGCGCGGTAAAACTGCGATAGGTGATGTCAAAGAGGTTGCTCGGTTTGTCCCGGTGATCCATGCCGGCATTCAAATCGACGGCGATGACGAAATCCGCACCCAGGGATCGCGCGACGTCGGTGGGCAGATTGTTGGCCACTCCGCCGTCCACGATCGCCCGTCCATCCTCCATTACCGGCTCGAATATACCGGGAATCGAGCTGGACGCCCGTACCGCCCGGGCAACGGGACCGGTTGTATAGATAACCGGCTCAAATGTACCGATGTCCACCGCCACGGCGGCAAAGGGAAGGGGGAGCGCCTCGATTTTCCTGTCACCGACGAGTTCTTCAACGAGCCTCTCAAGGCGATCTGTCTTGGCAATGCCGAATCCCGAGAGACTGAGCTGAAGGAGTTTTGACCACCCCAGTTCCTCACTGAACGATTTGATTTCGTCGGCCGACATGCCTGCGGCGTAGAGCGCCCCGATGATACTTCCCACGCTCGTCCCTGCAACGGCGGTGACGGGAATGCCCAGCTCCTCAATGACTTTGAGTACACCGATGTGAGCAATCCCCCGGGCCGCACCACCCCCGAGGGCCAGTCCCACGTGGGTTATTTTCTTTTTAAAGAGACCCATTTCCGTACTCCTCCGCAATTGTCGTGAGAGCGTCACGGCGGGTGAACGCCATATGAGCCGACGCCCGGGCGATCACCTCGACAAGGTGAGAGGGAAGGTGTGCGAGAAACGCGTGAGGGTCTTCCTCGCCGTTGAAAAATGAGCGGGCAGCGGTCACTGCATTGCGTACCGTTTCATCGTCTATGGAACGGTAAATGAAGAGGGAAAGGGGAGAGTGCCGGAGATCGAAATGGGATTCATTGGCACGGCCGTAGCGGAGAAGCCGGTAGAGGACGTCCGCTTCATCATCGGCGCGGCCGCAGCATTCGGGTGTGTCCGGGAGAAAGAGACGACAGTTCACTCTGTTCGTTCTGCGGATCGATATCCCCCATGAAGTAGGCGATGGGAGCGTCTCCGCCGCTGAGATCGGCGAGAGCGAGGAGGATTCCGGCGCTGATCATTTTGACCCCAAGGTACATTTCCGCCGTCCGCAAATTGAAGCGCGCCCTTGCTGCAGTCGACCCTCGTATTCCGCCCGGGGAGGACACTCCCTGTACTGGTTGAAAATATTCTCAGCTTCCAGGCGCGACAGAAAGGCTTCCATCTTCATAAGGGCGAGACTGTAGTTTCGTATCGTGTATAGACCACGAATGCGCAGGGACGGATTACTCTCGGGCAGCAGTTTCCACGTGTTGTCGAGGAAGCGACCGGGATCGGATTCCGAAAAAATTGTAGACATCACGGTTGGAAAAGATTACCGCCGTACTCACGGTCTCGCGGATTTTTACATCGGACAATCCGAGATCGAACGACCTGTTGACTTCCGAGATCCGCTGTTCCAGCACTATCGGAGGTCTTCTGCCGCCGGCGTCGGGACCGCGGAAGGGAATCGTTTCCTCTATGCACGCCGTCGCGATCAGGAGGTCGACATCTCGTACCATCGATTCAAGGAGACTATCCATCACAAGGGCGCTGAGAAACTCGTTGAGTCCGCCGAAGGGAGACAGCACCTGACCCGGGACCACAACCGAAAACGGCGGCACAGCCGAAGAATGCGCGGTCATCTTCTGCGATGTCGGTGGCGAACCGTGACCGCGTCGTCGTCGACACTGACATAGGGTGCGAGTATCTTCTCGATTTCAGGGAGAAAACCGTCGTCAACCTGAAAGTAGACGACGTCATGAAAGAGCGCCGCCAGAGTTGTATGCGGATCCGCCGGATCGGCCAGTTCGAAAATGTGCTCGGGAGTATGAAATGTCCGCTGCTGGGTGCTCATCGCACGGTGGATCATCACGCCGATCTGCTCGATGGTGTCACTCTCTATGGAGGCGTCAAGCTGGTCGAGGGCCCTGTAGAGCAGGCCGATCGTCCGGTGAACGGTACCGCTGGGAAGGGCTTGTAATATCAAATGATCCGTCGGGCATGTACATCTCCTGAAATAAAAATAGTCCTCCCGTTGCCTTTTTACCAGCGTGAGTACGGCGTGGTTATCACGTGCCCATACACGTTTCCGACCAGCTGGGCGCTGCGAATCCACGGGTGGTCGGGGGGAACGGTCTTTTTCTTGCCTGCCACGTCTTTCAGGGGAACGAGGACGCTGTCGTTTCCGCGTATGGCGATCATGTTATTGTAGTCGCCCTTGGCGAGTGCTTCCGCTGCGGCAGTTCCCAGCAGGGATGATATGAGCCGGTCACGCGGTGAGGGGCTTCCACCCCGTTGGACGTGTCCCAGTGATGTGACCCGCGCCTCCGTACCGGTGAGCTGCTGGAGCTTTCGGGCGATCTGGCTCGCCTTCGGTTCCTGAACGAGGTGATACGCTTCACCCCGTCTCATCATGTTCCACCACGACCTGGTCTTTCTTGTCGTTCCGGTCCTTCTTCCCCGAGGACAACGCCTTTTCTTCTTCCTTTGAAACGGCGCCCTCCGCCACGGCGATAATCGAGAAGCGTTTTTCCGCTCATTCGTCGTTTTTCCAGATGCGCCGCCACTGCCTTTAAATCGTAGGGGATCTCCGGAATGAGAATGACATCGGCTCCTCCCGCAACTCCTGCGCCCAGGGCAAGCCAACCCGAGTTGTGTCCCATTATTTCACAGACGATGATGCGGTGGTGGCTGGTCGCGGTTGTGTGCAGGCGATCGATGGCGTCGGTGGCGATGTTCATCGCCGTATCAAATCCAAAGGTCACATCCGTTTCCGCAACGTCATTGTCGATTGTCTTTGGAAGGGTGAGGACGTTTATGCCGCCCTCTGTATGGAGATGGTAGGCGTTCTTCTGGGTTCCGCCGCCGCCCAGACAGACGAGGCAGTCAATATGGTGTTTCCGGACGTTCTCAACCGCCGCCTCGGTCATATCCATCTTTGTTCCGCCCATGGGCATCTTGTGCGGTTTGTCCCGGGACGTGCCGAGGATTGTCCCACCCTGGGTGAGTATCCCGCTCACATTTCTGTCTTCCAGCGCGATGGTGCGGTTTTCCACCAATCCCCGAAAACCGTCCAGAAAACCGATGACCCGTATCCCGTACGAACCGATAGACGCCTTGACGACACCGCGAATCGCCGCATTGAGACCGGGACAGTCGCCGCCGCTCGTGAGAATTCCAATACATTTCGTCTTTGGACCACCCATAGAAACCTCCACTCCTCGTGCACACTATTATAAAGGGGTATCGTTTCAAATGCATAGAAAGTGACAGTTTTCCGGTGGATCGGTGTTGTATGAGTGAAGGAGAATGAAAATATGAGTCGGACTTTTGGGCGGACGATAATCATAGCGATGTTTGCGGGTTTCGTGGCGTTGCACGGTGTCGCCGCGGATGTCGGTGGCCAGATTGTCGGATTTGCCGCCGCAGCCGTCGTTGAGAATCCTCACGATGTGAATGATCTCGGCAGAGAGTACGAAAATGCGAGCAATGAGGACCGTTACGGCGGTATAGAAGGAGAAATCTGGTTTGACCATCTGGGATTCGGCCTTCGCCATGGGGGACGGTTCACCATGGAGACGGTAGAGGTCCTTGATGAGTCGGAGAGTCCCGCAATCTCCAGTCAGCGTGACGCGTGGTGGTATGAAGGATACAGTGACATCTTCGTCTCCTTTCACCTCTTTGGCGGTGGAAGCTTTATCGATCCCTACATCCGCTACGGCGGAGGTGTCGATGTAAAGTCATCGATCACGACCGACTTCGGTTATGACCGGGACCGGGAAGTATGGACAACGGAAAAGGCTGCTGAAGACGATGACGACATGGAGTCGGAAGAACGGGTGGATCGTGTCGGTGTGTATCAGTACCTCGGTGCGGGGGCTCAGCTCAATCTGGCGGGACTCGTTCTGGGAACGGGCGTGGACTACAACGTGATCTATCAGAACGTCGGAGGATTTGCCTTTGACGGTGATACCTTTTCACCCCACCGCTTTACCGTGCGAATATACGGAGGAATCGCCTTTTAACAGGTCGATACGGGAGGTCTGAGAATCGTGGCTTTGGATGTTGAACAATACTACCGCCGATACGGTCCGATGGTGATGCGACGGTGTCGGCAACTATTACACGACGAAGAGGATGCGGCGGACGCGATGCAGGATACCTTTGTCCGGGTGATGCGATACCAGGACCGTCTGGAAGACAAGGGGGCGTCAAGCCTCCTCTATACCATTGCAACCAACGTCTGTCTGAATCGCATACGGTCGGGAAAACGGAGGAAGAGCGATGCCGTTGGAGAGTTGGTTGAATCGATCGCCACGGCGGACGATCACGCCGATCGCGTCCTCACCGGACATTTTCTCGATCGACTCTTCGGCACCCAGAAGACGGACACGAAGACGATTGCGGTGTGCCGGTACGTGGATGGTTTGACACTGGAACAGACGGCGGACGTGTGTGGAATGTCCATTTCCGGCGTACGGAAACGGTTGAAATCGTTGCAGCGAAGCGGCCTGGCACTGAGGGAGGCGTAACCATGAATGACAGAATACCCGACATTTATCTTGAACAGTATCGGATCGGTGAGGCATCCGACGATGTAGCCCGGATGATCGAAAACGACGAAGAAGCCCTCATGCGCCTGCAGGAACTGGAGAGCGACAGCGAGGCGATCCTTGCCGCCTATCCTCCCGGCTGGTTTGCGGACCGGATCGATGAACGTATCCGCTCCCGTGAAAAATCGGGAACCACATCCGCTTCGGACGGTGTGCTCCTGCGGTGGCTGCGGAACGGGGAGGGCTTTGTGTCGTCGCTGCGGGAGCGCACCCGCCGACCGCTCTGGGGCACTCTGGTACCCCTCGTCGCGCTGACCGTGCTGGGAGCGCTGCTGATACCGCGACTCCTCATCGATGAAACGACGCCGGAACAGATCGCCCGGGGTGAACGGATAAAGGGGCTTGATGAACGGATCGTCCTCTATCGCAGCACCGGCGACAACGGTGCGGAGGTACTCTCCGACGGCAGCGTCGTCCGGGGCGGCGATCGCCTGCAGATCTCATACCGCGCCGCCGGTGCGCCATACGGAACGATCATCTCGGTGGACGGATGGGGTGTCGTCACTCTCCACTATCCTGAAGGTCCCGATGAAGTCGGGCGCCTTTCCGGTGAAGGTGAGACGGCTCTTCCGTATGCATATATACTGGATGACGCCCCCTCCTTTGAACGCTTCTTCTTTATTACGGCGTCGAAACCGTTTCGCAGTCGCGACATCATGACGGCGATGGAACGGTTATTGAACCAACGGGAAATCGGGGACGCGGCAACTCTCTGGGAGCGACTTGACGATGTAATCGACAAAGCCGCACCGGAAGACGCCGACATCTATGACGTGACCGTTTGGAAAGGAGACGGCCATGGTGAACGGTAGGGTTAAGCGGACGACTCCCGTACTTCTTCTTGCGCTCTTCGCGGTTCTTTCTCTTTCTGCCCAGGATGATGGAGGCGGCGTACGGCGATTTGCCCTATTTGTCGGTGCCAACGACGGCGGCAGTGAGCGTGTCACCCTCAGATATGCGGTGACAGATGCCGCACGCGTCGCGGATGTGATGTATACCGTCGGGGGCGTAGAACCCGCCGACGCAAGACTGCTTCAGAACCCCGACGGTCCGACGATCGACCGGACGATGGAGTGGATCGCCGGGGAGATCGGTCGGGCAAAGGGTGCGGCAAAACGGGTTGAATTCCTCTTCTATTACTCCGGCCACAGCGACGAAGAAGGGCTCCTTCTCGGCAATGAGCAGTACCGCTACCGGGAACTGCGTAACGCCATCGAGTCGGTGGATGCCGATGTCGCCGTCGCGATGCTGGACAGCTGTTCCTCTGGAAGCTTCACCCGGTTGAAGGGCGGCCGCAGGGGCCAGCCCTTTCTCATTCATGACACCGCGGACATGACGGGGTATGCCTTTCTCACCTCAAGTTCCGACAACGAGGCATCCCAGGAATCCGACGAAATAGGTGCCTCCTTTTTTACCCACTACCTCGTCTCGGGGCTTCTCGGTGCCGCGGACAGCACCGGAGACAACCGGGTCACCCTTAATGAAGTCTACCAGTACGCCTTTACGGAAACACTGACACGAACGTCGGGAACCTTTGCCGGTCCCCAGCATCCATCGTACGAAATACAGCTTACCGGCGCGGGGGATCTTGTCCTCACCGATCTCGCCCAGGGGAACTCCCGCATTACCCTTGATTCCGATGTTTCAGGTCGGATTTTTGTTCGGGAAGACCAGCGGGGACGCATCGTCGCGGAGTTTGAAAAGTACTACGGAGAGTCAACGGACATCGTCGTCCCCTCAGGTGACTATCGTGTGGAACGGCGGGGAGCCGACGGCATGTCCATCGCCTTTATCTCGGCAGGATCGTTCGGGCCGGTGACTCTGTCGGCGGAGCACTTTTCGTCGATGCGCCTGGAGCGGAACAGAATTCGCGGCGACGGTTCCCTGGACGACCCGCTCGACGACCTTGGGGACCTCTGGGACCGTACGAGCCGGGCGGTGGGCGACGCCGGGCGGGCGACGTGGGACGCATTCGGCAGGGCCGATCCGATCCATTCCGCATTTGTGCCCGAGAATCCCCGGACGCTCCAGCGGGAACCTTTTGTGCTTGATGTCATTCCGGGAACGCGGCTCGTACCGTCGCCCTCCCTTCCGGAAGGGGAGAGCGTGCACAACGTCGTCCTGGGAGTTCTCGCCGCGGAGTCGGGCTATACCGACGGAATCATGGCGTCTCTTGGAATGAACCTGGGTACCGGTGTGACCCGAGGTATCGAGTGGAGTTATGTCGGAAACATTCGCCGGGGGAAGGTCGCCGGAATACAGGCGGCGTCTTTCTTCAATATCCATTCCGGAGACATCAGCGGCATTCAAAGTTCGTCGTTCCTGAACGTGGTGGACGGAGATGTCCGAGGGTTACAGATTTCCAGCGCGGTGGGCGTCGTTGACGGAGAAATACGGGGTATGCAGGGCGGCGGTCTCGGTGCCGTCGCCGGATACGGCGTGCGGGGTGTGCAGTTTGGCGGTGTCTTTGCAATGAGTCGTTACCTCACGGGAGTACAGGCTGCCGTGGTTGATATCGCGGAAGAGGTGCGGGGTGTCCAGGCCGGAGTGGTGAACATCTCCGACACGGTGCGTGGTGCACAGCTGGGTGTGGTGAATATCGCAAATGATGTTGACGGCATCACCCTGGGGGTGCTCAATCTCGTGCGTTTCGGCGTTCAGGACTTTGCACTGACCATGGATGATCGTGGCGGGAGCTGGGTCGCCTTTCAGAATGGAACGGAACGCCTGTACACGGTCTATCAGTTCGGCACCAGGCAATCCGATCTCGAGTCGGAAGCGGTCGAGTTTTCAACTGCGGCCGGGCTGGGGACGCGCATCTGGAGCGGCACGATCTATCTCGACGCCGATCTCTCGGCGATGGTTCAGGGAACCGGCGAAGCGGCCTTTGATTATCGGGGTCCCCGGATATTCCCCAGTCTCAGGCTCTCCGGCGGGTTGCAGCTGGGACGACGTTTTGCCGTGATCGGAGGTATGCGCTTTGATGCGCTGCGCGTTTTTGACGGACAGGAACCGGCGGGCACTCATTCAGGGGATGGTTTTGCCATTTTCGGTGAGGGAATCCGCGTCTATCCTCACGCCTTTGGAGGGATCAAAATATGAAGCGAAAAAATATGAAGCAGAGTCATTTCGTCGGTTTTGGTATCGCGGTATACATCATGGCGACGATGTTCGTCGCCACGAACGTCCTCTTTGCGGCGGGTACGCCGGAAACGGAGTTTCTTACCTATTCCGATCTTGAGGCGATAGAAATCAACGCGTCGATCTTTGATGTTCAGATCGTCGGGGGCGGACGGACGTCCGGGGGAAACCAGGTAGAGGTCTCGGTGACGGATATTCCCGACGGATTCGATGTTCGTGATACCGTTCGGCGGGGAGTTGCCACGGTGGATATCCGGGGCCGCAACACGTGGTTTTCCCGGACCTCCGGCTCACCGCGAATCGTTGTGTATGCACCGACCGGAATTGACGTAAAGGTGGATACGGCATCGGGGAATGTCGAAATCGGGAACATCCAGGGGGTCAGTCGAATCCGCAGCGCCAGCGGAAATGTGGAGGGACACAACCTCGGTGGTGGTGTGGCGATTCGCAGTGCTTCAGGGAGGGTGTCTCTCACCGATGCGACGGGCACGATTGAGATAACAACCGCATCGGGTACCGTTGAACTGTCAAACAGTCGCGGAATATTCGATGTGCACACCGCGTCCGGGCGGATTCTTGGTCGGTCTTTGGAACTGACGTCCACCTTTCGCGGCGAAAGCGCCAGCGGCGATATCGAAATCACCTTGCGGAATGATTTGCGGGACGTGGCCTATCGCCTGCGCAGCGTGTCCGGGCGTATCCGGTTTGGATCCACCTCGGCGGAGGGCGCCCTTCGGGGCGGGAACGGCCGTTTCGGCATAGAAATCGATACCGCCTCGGGCTCCATCTCGATAGACGGCGTCCGGTAACCGCGCTCCCCGCCTCACGTACGAAAATCGGCGCTGACGACGCGGTTTCTGCCTTCCGTCTTGGCACGGTAGAGAGCGTCATCGGCGGATTTCAGGATGAGCTCGGTAAAGTCCGGTGACTCGGCGGTACGCCGGCTTGCCACCTCATCGACGCCGACGACGCCGAAACTGGCTGTTACATTTGCCCGCAGGCCGAAGTCACACGTTTCAATGGTTTCCCGGAGTGCCTCGGCGCGTGAGAGCGCTCCGTCCTGGTTGGTGTGGGGGCAGAGGATGAGAAACTCCTCACCTCCCCATCGTCCGATCACATCGGTCTTCCGTGTCTGGTCGCCGGTGATGCAGGCGATCTTTTTGAGAACCCTGTCGCCTTCCAGGTGGCCGTATCGGTCATTGATTCTTTTAAAATGATCCACGTCAAAGAGAATGACGGCGTAAACCTCGCCGTATCGAATAAAACGCTCCCGCTCCTCCTCAAGTACGAGGTCCGTTTTCTGTCTGTTGTACAGCCCGGTAAGACGATCGGTAATGGAAACGATCTCCAGTTCCTTTCGGGCGGTGATATCCTGATTGATCGCCATATAGGTAATCGACTGGTCGGTGTCCCGCGGAAAGGTCGAAATATCCGTTTCCAGCCACAGCAGTGATCCGCCGCGCGTCCGGGCGGGGATTTCTCCGTGCCAGCCCATTCCCCTCCTGAGTTTTCGCCACATTTCATGGGAAACGGCGCGGCGGCTTTCTTCGGAAATGATCTCATTGAACGAGCGTCCGACGAGGGACGATTCATCAAATCCCATTAAATTGATCATGGTCGTGCTGGCGGAAGTTATCCTTCCTGCCTCGTCAAATTGACAGATCGCAACGTGGTCATCAACGATCTTGATGTACCGCTCCAGCTGTCGTTCACTGTCCCTGAGGAGGACATCGGAACGTATCTTGGAGTAGGTGAGGGTCGTCAGAAACGCGACGATGATGATGGCGGCGACATTGACGGTACCCCAGAAGGGGTGGCGCATCGGGTAGGGTGTTGCCGGTACCGCCGCCAGTTGCCATGTGCCGGTGGGGAGTGTCACATCCCGCACGTCCGCCTGGTCGTTCTCGAAAAGGGCGTCGTCGCCGTAAAAGACCGCACCCGCTTCTCCTTTGCCGTCGACGCCGCGCAGGGCAATCTCGAGCTGAAACTGCGAAATGGTCGGCGCCATCGCCCTCATCATTTCATCGAAATTGATGACCGATGAAACGATGCCCCAGAATCGGGGCTCTCCGCCGGCTTCCTCCGGTGGGGTAAAGACGGGGGCGCGTCCGATGACACCCCGGCCTCCCTGGATGATTTCAAGGGGGCCGGCCATGACGAGACGCCGGCTGTCCCTCGCCTCCATGACCAGGGGGAGCTGGGAGGGAACATCCCGGTAGTCAACGCCCAGAACGCTCTCGTTGCCCTTCAGGGGATAGACGTAGGTGATGATAAATCCCTTTGCGGCGACGATGTTCCGTATGGTCGGAGAGTCGCCGACAATTTCACGGGCGTACCGGGTAAACTCCTCTCCGTCCAGGTCCGGATGAACCGAAATGTACGCCGCCATTGCGCGGGTGGTGGCGAGATCGGCGGCGATAATCTCCTCAAGGATGATTCGTATGCGTGCGGAATTGTTGCGAAGTTCGTCTTTCCATTCACTCTCGTATTGCTGGGTGAAATAACGCTGAACGAGTATGGTTGCGGCCGTTCCCGTTACTGCAATGAGGGCGAAGGCGGGTAGTAAAACTCGCAGAATCTTTTTCGTCATGTATGTGCGCCCGCATGGCAATCGGTTCAAATCATTTGCATGCCACCGTTTACGGGAACCACGGCACCCGACATGAACTCATTTGCCAGGACAAACATCACGGCCTGTGCGATGTCTTCCGGTTTGCCGTGGTGGCCGACGGGCGTCATGGTAAGCCATTGATCCAAGCGATCCTTTGGTGTTGTCCCGTGGTGGAACGGCGTGTCAATGACACCGGGAGATATGCTGTTGACCCGTATCCGGGGACCCGCTTCTTTTGCGAAACCCCGGGAAAAATTTTCAAGCCCCGCTTTGGCCGCACCATAGGGTGTGGATGTAGGTGAGCCCGAGCGGGCGGCGATGGATGTGATATTGATAACGTCCGCCCGTCCGGAAGCTTCCGCGGCGGCGTTCAGGGCCGGTGTGAGATATGTGGAGAGCATCATGGGGGCGATGAGGTTCAGGTTGATCGTCTCCGAGACGACGGGAAAGGTTGCATTCTCCACGGTCGCCCGCTCTACAATACCCCCCGCGTTATTGATAAGAACGTGCAGACCGTCGACGGTGGCGGTAATCTCCTCCGCCAGTGCCCGCGCTCCGCCGTCCGGATCCGCGGCAAAATCGGCCTGAATCATATGAGTGATGATTCCCCGTTCCCGGAGTTCCGAGGCGAGGCGGGAGCACCGCTCCTGATTGGCGCGATAATGGAGAAAAACCGTATCGCCCGGCCCTGGAACGGTTGTCGCCAGTGCGGCGCCAATCCCTGTAGTAGCCCCGGTGATAAGAATTGCCTTCATGGTTCGAGAATAGTGTTTTTTCTCCCTATCGTCAAAGGAATCAAAAAGGTATGATGGCGGCATGGATGTACAGCACAGACCGGAAGAATCACGTTTTGTCCTCGTCGGTGAAAACGGTGAGGCGGAACTGCTCTATCGTAAAGTTGATGAAAGAGTCCTCGATTTTTCCCACACCTTTGTCCCGCCGGCGCTGCGTGGCGGCGGCGTGGGAGGAAAAATCGTGAAAAGCGCGCTCGACTACGCCCGGCGCGAGGGCTTTCTGGTGCGACCGACGTGCTCGTTTGTGGAAGCGTTTGTCGCCCGCCACCCCGAATACCGTGAGATCATCGCGCCATGAGTGAGCGGCAGGTTCCGAATCCCTATGCCGGTCATGAGGAGTACCACTGTTTCGGATGCGATCCCCACAGCCCGGTAGGTCTTCGCCTTACATTTACAACCGACGGAACGACGGTACGGAGCGTGTGGGAGCCGCGTACGGAACTGGAGGGATACCCCGGCGTCATACACGGCGGGATACAGGCGACGCTGGCGGATGAAATAGGCGGTTGGTATATTCACGTGATAAAGGGAACAGCCGGTATGACCGGTGATCTTCACATAACCTACCACAAACCGGCCCGTACGACGGACGGACCGTTCCAGTTGAAGGCGTGGGAAGAGGAAGGGGATTCCAAGCGCAGTGTGATTCACATTGAACTCCGCGGCGGAAGCGGGACACTCTTCAGCACCACCCGGTGCACCTATGTCCTATTCAGCGAGGCCGTGGCGCGCAGGCGCCTTCACTTTCCGGGAAGGGACGCCTTTCAACCCGGTGAGGTTGCCGACGAAGACGGCGCACGCTGATTTGGCGATGTGCCGGACCGTCAGTCTTCAAGGAAATATTCAAGGGTGACTACAGCGCGAACGGTCTTGTGGATCTGCGTGGATTCCGGAACGTTGTCCACGCCGTCGACGGGAAGTATCTGAAAGACGCCCTGATTGGCCCGTCTGATCGGTCCAAGGGTGCTTCCCGAGTCCGCGGCAAACTGGTCGGCACTCGATCGTGCCGCCGCGGTCGCCTGGGCGATCATATCGGTTTTTATGTCGTTGAGACCGGTGAAGGTGTAGCTGGGACCGGGACGAAATCCCTGACCTCCCAGGATCACCCCTTCCGTCAGAAGCGCGCCGATATCCTGGGTCGCCCGGCGAACCGCGTCTACCCTTGATGAACGCACAAGAAGTGTCTGTTCGATGATAAAACGGCTGTCCACCGGGCCGGACCGGTACGGCTGGGCAAGCTGATCCGTCACCGTGAGATTCTGGACCTCAACGTCGTCGCCGGCGAGTCCATGTTCCGCAAGAAACTCCCTGACGATCCGGGTGTCGCCGTCGATCTTTTCCTGGGCGACCTGCAGCGCATCGTCCGTGGCGACAAAGGTAATCGGCCACGCCGCGCGGTCGGCCATGACGTTCCGTTCCGCCAGCCCCTTGACGGTGACAAACCGTTCATATGCGCGGGTGTTTTCTATGCCGTTTCCGACAAGCCATCCCCGCTGCGGTCACCGCAACGGCGATAATCAACGAAACGGCGACGGCCGCAGGAATGAGTGTTCTTTTCCGGTCCATATCAGTCATGGTTGTACCATCCTATCCCATAATGACGCAAATATAAAAAAAGACGACCCGTCCGCGGACGGGAAGTTCCGCCGCGAGGGCACCGATCGTATCGGGGAGCAGTGTCGCCTCACCGTTAATGTGGTTGAGAGCCTGTCTCGTACGACGGGTTTCGGTTGTCTCATCGCCGATGAGGAGCGTCTCGATCGCCGCTTTCAGCCGGTGTGCATCTTCGCCCCCTCCCCGCTCATCCACGAGGGCGGTCATTTCATCCCGCAGCTCCTCCCGCTCCGCGGGACTCCTGCCTCTGATATACGCGGAATAGAGGGGATAGAAGCGTTTGTGAATGTCCATGATGCGGGCCGCCGCGAAGAGGATTTCATCAACAACATAGTCGGGAAGGCGTTTCCGCTTGAGCTGTTGAAGCAGCACCGACAGCTCCGCGGCACCTCCCGCGATCTGGATCGCCACCGCAACGTGCATGAGGTAGCGGGGAGTGTCTGACGCGGTCAGCTGCTCCCGCAGTACCGGGAGTGCCTCACCGCCGGCAAGTCTGGCATAGGCGACGACCGCCCGTTCCGCGAGGAGCCGGTCTTCCGAGTGCACGGCATCGACGACCGCGGAAATAGCTTCCCTGCTTCCCCGTAGTCCGAGAATGCGTACGGCCATGAAGGCGGTGGTATGAAGTGCGGCGGAGAGATGGTTGATGAGCGCCCGTTCAACGGCGTCGGTGTAGGGGAGTGTGCCCAATGCTTCCAGCGCCTCCTGTCTCACCGCATATGACGGGGAGTTCAATCGATCGATAACTTCCTGAACCGCCCGCGGTGATTTTGACTGGGCGAGGGTGCGTATGGTGGACTGCTCTTCCTCGACCGCCCGGGTTCGACTGAGGCGATTGAGAAGTCCGACGGTGCGGAGATCCCGGGGTGAAAAAATGACCTCCATGGTACCGCGGAACGTCTCGGCTCCCAGCGATTCCAGACGGACCGCATACATCAGGGCGACGGTGGCGAGGGCGGCGACGGCGAGGAAAAAGAGACGAAAGGCCCACGCGGCGTTCATGATTGCCAGGAGGCCGTCCAGGACAAATCCACCGGTGAAGGAACCGATGGTTCCACCTAATCCGAGAATCATGTAGAAAATGATTCCCAGATTGAGACGGTCATCCTTGCTGGTCACACCGAAAAAATACGCCTGAAAGCTGTTTTCATTGCCCGAATACCCAAGGGTTCCCAAAAAGAAGACCATTCCCATGATGAAGGAGATCGCAAAACCTCCTGTGACGGGAAGGAAAATGGCCAGGAGGAGACTGCCGATATAGGAAATAAGGGAAAAGAGTATGAGAGGACGGGCTCCGAGGCGGTCGAGGAGAATGCTGCCGAGATAGCCCGCCAGGAAGTTGCCGACACTTCCCACGGTAACCATCAGAAAGGCAAGTCGGTCGGTATAGCCGTGGGCATGTTTGGCCAATACGACGAGAAAACTTCGTCCGACACCCGATGCAACGGCAACGAGGAGAAATGAGGTAAAAAAGAGACGCATCTGCGGCCGGCGGAGCATTTCCCTGATGATCGGTGCAATCGGACGACGGGCGCTCTCCCGTTCATCCTCCAGTTCCGGTATCCGGAAGAGCAGCCCCGCCGCGACGATGCCGGCAGCCATACCCGCGGCGAGAAAGAGTACGTAGCGACCGAGCCCCGCCTGGTCGCCCAGGAGGAATGCAATGAGTACTCCCATGACGATATATGCAACGGAACCGATCATGAGAAACTGACTGAGAAAGCGTCCCCGTTCCGTTGTACTTGCAAATCCGCTGAAGAGGGGGGTGTTTGCCACAAGCCCGATGCCCCGGGCGATGTGGAATCCGAGTACCCCGACGGCGACCATAAAAAACACCAGCCTGGATGATCCGTTGATGAGAAATACCGGTGCAAGGAGAACGGGTATAAAGACGATGTAGCGATAGAGCCACGCCCAGGCGAAGAGTCTGATCACCCCCACCCGCGGCACCAGCGCCCGCCCCACGAAGAGCATGAAAAAGGCGACGTAGCTGAATGACGCTATGACTCCGATGAGGGAGTTGGATGCACCGAGGCGTATCAAATAGAGAGATATCATATTTCCCGTCAGAAGGGTGAAACTGAGGGAGTTGAAAAAGCCGAACCACAGGAGGCGTGTCCGTCCTGCCTGGCGTTGATCCGTTGTCAGCATGATCGCAGTATATGCCGGGATGCGATTAAGCGGAATAACGGCTGCTGTTCCCGGCTGGCGCTCTTTGATAGACTCTCCCCCATGCACAAAGAATTGCCGCGGGCGATCCATCCCGACGAGATCCGGTACGAGAGCGGAAACGCTCTGGAAGAGATTTTCAACAGCCTCACACATGCGATCGGCGCAGGACTGGCGATCGCGGCGTTTGTAGCCCTTATCATGCTGACCAATATGGATCCCGATCCCTGGAAGTATACGGCCTACTCCATATACGGGATCAGCCAGATCCTCCTCTATCTTTCAAGCGCGCTTGTGCACAGCTTTGCGGCGTTGCCGCGCATCCGGTATTACCTCCGCATCATCGATCAGGCCTTTGTCTATCTGCTCATTGCGGGGACCTATACGCCGGTGACGCTGACCGCCATGAGAGGGCCCTGGGGGTGGACGGTATTCATAATCGTGTGGTCAATGGCCCTCATCGGAATCTTTTTGAAAACCATGGTCTTTCGGGAACATCACATAATCACCGATCTCCTTTACCTGCCCATGGGGTGGGTAATGGTGATCGCAATAAAACCTATGATCCAAATGGTGCCGCCGGGATTCATGTTCTGGATGATCGCCGGCGGGGTGAGTTACACCATCGGCGTGATCTTCTATGTGTGGCGGAAACTCCCCTTCAACCACGTCATTTGGCATCTCTTTGTCCTTGCAGGGAGTATTTCATTCTTTATGGGGTATTCGGTGCACCTCGCCTATCCGGGCTGACCAATAGGGGAGGCGACTCCCTGCCTTGGTATCCGTTCCGTCCGGTCACACACCACGCTGTTACTCGTCGGTGCCGAGGGGCGTTACCAAAGGGCGTTGCCGAAAGACGTCACCACGCGGCGCTACCAACAGGAGCTGCCTGAGCAGGTCACCACGCGGCGTCGAGAATACCGAGACACTCGTCCTCGGTGAGTTCTATCGGATTCGCCGTAATCGCACCGTCAAGCCACGCTTTCTCCACGATCGAAGGGAAATCACGCTGAATCACCCCGGCGTCCCGCAGTCGAAGGGGGAGACCCGTTTTCTCCTGAAGGCGATGCTGTAATTGCATGACCTCGGCGATGAGCCGGGCCGGCCCTCCTTCGTTTCCGCCGCCCCCGGGGACGGACGTGACGTCGTTTTGAAAGAGTGCCGCCAATTCCGCGTAGTCACGCGCGACGGCGGAATCCCGCCCGTTGACCCTCAGTACATGGGGGAGGAGAATGTTCATCACCTCTCCGTGGGGTGCTCCGCATACCGCCCCCACACCGTGTCCGATCGCGTGAACCGCTCCGACCATTGAATTTGAAAATGCTGCGCCCGCCATATACGCGGCGTTTGCCATACCCAGTCGCGCTTCCCGGTCACGGCCGATGACGACCGCCCTCACGAGAAAGGACGACACGAGCGAGACCGCCCCATGTGCGTACGCCCGACTGAGGGGATTTTTCTGTCGTCCCGTATACGCCTCCACGGCGTGAACCAGGGTATCCATACCTGTCGCTGCGGTAATCCGGGGCGGCAGCGATACGGTCATTTCCGGATCGAGGATCGCCACGTGGGGCTGGAGCAGATAGGAGAGGTACTCCCGTTTTACTTCTGCTTCATGGTCCGAGAGTACCGCGACGAGGGTGCTTTCACTCCCCGTGCCGGCGGTCGTCGGAATCGCGATAAGGGGAGTCATCTTTCCCGTCAGGCGGTCGTAGCCCATGACGTCCCTCACCGAGGAAGAGCCGGTACTGACGGTCATGGATACGCCCTTGGCCGCATCTATGACGGAGCCGCCGCCGACGGCGATGATCGCATCGCACCGGTTCGCACGATAGTGGTCGGCGGCGGCGTCCACCTTCTCAAGCGGCGCGTCCGCCGGGAGGTCGGTATACGACGCTGCCTCGGTCATGCCGCCGCTTTGCAGCGCTTTCCGCACCTTTTTATAGTGCCCCCTACGGAGCAGTGCCGGATCGACCATCACGAGCGGCCGGGACGCATCGAAGAGCGCGATCTCGTGTGCAAGATGTTCCAGGGCATTTACGCCGGATATCAGTTTTGTCGAATTCTGGAAGATATAGGAGTCATTCACGGTCATCATCGTCTCCATTTCGGGCGCATACCGATATGACGTTCCACCATGAGAACGCCCCTCACGAGGGGGAGGATATTCATAATATCGCCGAACACCACGACACCATGCTCCAGAAACGCCTGCTCCACCCTTTTGGCGCCGGTGAGAACGGGCCAGGCGATGCGTGCGGATTTAAAGACGATGCGGTAGTCCCACGCCTCCTCCGAGTCTTCCCCGGATGCCGGGCTGAAGACGCCCCCTTCTTTCAACAGCACCAGTGGCCGTGCTCCGGGATGCGGTATCAGGGCCACTCTCGTTCCCTCGGGGTAGACGCTCCATTCCCTTCGTACCGCAGGGTCAAATTTCTGAACAATTACCATCACCCTGCCGAGGGCTGCCAACAGCATCCTCAGTACGAAGGTACGTATCATTTGAGAATCCTCCTGAGAATCTTCAGGGGGATGCGTTTGTGGGGATACATAAGGGGCAGATCCATCGCCGCGAGCTGTACCAGGACGCTCTTCTGATGGGAAAACGTGTCGAATCCCGCCTTGCCGTGATAGGAACCCATGCCGCTTGGTCCTATTCCCCCGAAGGGCAGTTTCGTACTGGCTACGTGGAGTACGGTGCAGTTGACTCCGCCTCCGCCGTAGGAGAGTTCTTCCGTCAGTCGGCGTGTCGCGGCGGCATCCCGGCTGAAGGCATAGAGGGCGAGGGGATGGGGACGTTCGGAGATGCGTTGCATCGCTTCATCAAGCGTATCGTACGGGATGATCGGCAGGATGGGACCAAAGATCTCGTCCTCCATTACCGGGTGGTCCCAGGGGGTGGGATAGAGAACGGTAGGCTCTATGTACCGTTCGGCTTCCGATATCCCCCCTCCATGGACGGTGATAGAGGGATCAAGGAGGTTTGAGAGCCTGTGCAGGTGGCGCTCGTTGATTATTCTGCCGTAGTCGGCGCTCCGGGAAGGATCTGCGCCGTAAAATCGATCTATCATGACGCCGATCCGGGAAACGAGCTCGTCCGCGACGGCGCGTTCGACAAGTATGTAGTCCGGGGCGACACACGTCTGCCCGGCGTTGTTGAATTTCCCCCAGACGATACGGCGGGCAGTCGCATCAATAGGAGCGGTCCTGTCGACCACGGCCGGGCTCTTCCCGCCCAGCTCCAGCGTGACCGGGGTGAGGTGCGGCGCGGCGCGTTCCATGATTTTTCGACCAACCGGAACACTTCCGGTGAAGAACAGGTAGTCGTATCCGTCGTCTATGAGGCGTTCACTCACCGCTGAATCACCCTCCACCACGGCGATATAGTCATCGGGAAAGGCTGATTCCACCACCCGGCGACTGACGGCGGCGGTATGGGGCGCCAGTTCCGACGGTTTGAGGACCACCGTATTCCCTGCGGCGATTGCCGCCACCAGGGGGGCAAAGAGGAGCTGCATCGGGTAGTTCCAGGGTGCGATGATGAGCGCAGTGCCGTAGGGCTCCGGTATGACACGCCCCCATCCCGGCAGGAGGTAAAAATCGGGAATGATCCGTCGCGTCCGGGACCATCGACGAACCCGTTTTATCGCGTGTTCTATCTCCCGGTAGACCATTCCGATTTCGTTGGAATAGCTTTCAAAGG
The DNA here is from genome assembly GCA_965242725.1 of Alkalispirochaeta sp. Lineage (GTDB taxonomy): Bacteria > Spirochaetota > Spirochaetia > DSM-27196 > Alkalispirochaetaceae > Alkalispirochaeta. The sequence continues at coordinate 93,531 of CBDESZ010000017.1, read as the reverse complement.
GCGACTTCGCCAGGTCGTGCTGAAGGGCGGTTATGAAGTCATCTTCATGTTCCGCAATCGCCGACTTGAGTCTGCGAAGCATCGCCCGCCTGAATTCCGGAGGTCGGGTCATTCCTGCGCAAAAGTATGTTCGCTGCCGTTCCCGGAGCGCCGTCAGCTGGTTTTCTAAGACTTTATCCACGTCTCATAGTGTAATGGTCTGCATTCCTCCCGCCTACCGGCCCCGTTGTCTCTTCCCATGAATCATCCCAGGGCGACGGCAACGAGACCCGTCACGACAACAATCGTCCCGACAACGCGAATCGGTGAAGGTCGTTCCCTCAGGACCGTAATAGAGAGAACCGCGCCGATGGGCAGATTGACCTGGCGGAACGCGACGACGTGTCCGACGTTGTCGGCATACCCGTATGCGATCAGCACGAGAGCGTATGCGAGAATCACCGCAATGCCGGTGGCCGCGGTGGAAATGAGGGGAGTTTTTCGCACATCCCTCGCCACCGTTCGGACCCCCCGCGTGCCGATACTCCACAGACCGAGAAAAACAACGGTAGACAACGCCTGAAACGCGGCATAGAGCAGGGGAGCGTGAACCGTAAGTGCGGCGGACGCAGTGAACACCCCGTCGGAGTTGACCACGGTCTGCCGGGCAAGGCGTAACGCCATGTCATCGACGAGGGAGTATCCCGCGGTGCCCGTCCCCGCGAGAAGGGCCCAGCCGAACCAGCGATTCCCACGGGATCCGGCGGGAAGAGTCTGGCCTTTCCATTCCGCAGGGCGGGCGTGGAGCGTGAGACCCGATATGACGGCGATAATGCCCGCCCAGGCGAGGGCGGACGGCGAGGAACCGATACCGAAGAGCATGGTTACAAACGGTACGATCAGGACCGGAACTGCCCGTATCACGGGATAGGCTGCCGCCAGTTCTCCCTTTCGGTACGCTCCGGCGAGGCCGATGAAATATACGCCCTGGAAGAATCCCGTCGGGACGAGGTACCACCACATTCCGCCGGGCAGATGAAGAAGTGTGGAGCGCCACAGTGCGACAAGTGGAACCATGACCAGGAAGCTGAATGCGGCGGCCACGAGATAGAAGGCTACATCGGCGCCGCTTCGCTTCCCGAGCACGTTCCACCCGGCGTGTACGAAGGCCGAGAGGATGACGAGGGTGATCGCGGTGATCGTCATCGGACCGTTACGAAGCGGGTGCTCCTTCCTTTTCCCGCATCGACAGGTAGTGTTCCACCTCGGTATTGCGGAAGAAGGAGGAGTACAGTTTGTCGCATCCCTTGATATGCTTGGTCAGCCAGTCGCGCAGGAATTCCATGACCTCCACGGCGACCATCGGTTTACCCGCTTCAAGCTCCGCCCGCAGCCGCGTCACTTCCCGTACCAGCTCGGCGTGCTGAGCCTTGTGTACGTCGCATTGGGGGTATTTGAAATGCTCAAACGCCGCCTCTTCCGCCGAGAAGTGGTATCCCGCGTACGCCGTGAGCTGGTCAAAGACCTCTTTTAGAATCGTTTCGTCCGACCCTGACTGCATCACCCGATACAGTCGATCAACCAGCGCGAAAAGACGTTTGTGATGTACGTCGAATTGCTGCACGTTGACGGCAAACTCCGGTGTCCAGACGGCGACCGCAGCGCCCTGAACGGAGGTCAACGCCTCGACAAAGGTGCGGGAGGTCGCGAGAATCTCCTGGAACTGCGCTTCCCCGTTCCCGCCGGAGTCACCGCTTCTGCGCTCCGTCAGGGTGACGGAACGGACGATCTCCGCCGCCTTTGCGTGGAGCTCTTTGTGGAGCTCCCGTATGCGGCGATAGGTCTCGGGATTTCCGATCGCCGTTTTGCCTTCCAGTGCGAGCCACTCGCCCACGGGACATGCGTCGTGATCGGTGATAGCCGCCGCCGACAATCCCGCGGGCAGGACCGAAGCGTTGATACTGCCCGCGTCGATGACCGACCGAACGGCGCCTATCCATCCCATGTGTTTCAGAATGATGTTGGATATGTACAGCCGCTCCCGGGCGTCCCTCGTCTCGCCGTCGTCGGGGCCACCGGCGCTTTCGACGACGCTGAGGATTTTTGCAACCTGGTTGTTGTTTTCAACGCTGATTGTCGAGATCCGGCCGCTTGCCTCCGTGACGTCCCGTGCGGCGTCTCCGATGACTTCCATGGCGTCCACGGTGGCATGGGCGGTATCCCGGGCAGCGGTGATGACCTCGGTGACTTCCCGGGCGCCGATTTTCATTTCATCGGTACTTCCGACTATCTGATGGGAGAGATCACGGAGCGTTTCGGTCGCCGTCACCACCTCTTTTGTCCCGGCGGAAATCTCTCCGGTGCTCTCGGTGATTTCCGCAAATGCTTCCGAAACTTCAACGACGCCCGCCTCGAGCTTTGAAAAGGCGTTGCTTGTTTCGCCGCTCGCCGCACGCGCCTCGTCAATGCGGGAGACCAGCGCCTGGAGGCGATCGGAAATGTGGCCCGCATTCTGTGATGTCGTCTCGGCGAGTTTGCGTATCTCTCCGGCAACAACGGCGAATCCCCGGCCTGCGGCGCCCGCGTGGGCCGCCTCGATGGCTGCGTTCATCGCCAGCAGGTTGGTTCGGGCGGCGATGTCGTTAATGATCTCGATCATCGCGTTCACGGCGACGACACTTTCGCCCACTTCGGTGATCGCCTGATCCGTCGTCTTGACCGTTCTGTTTCCCTGGTCCGCCAGGTCCCGCAGCGTGTCGGCGGCGTTTCGTTTCACCATCGCCACCGAGGCGACGCTGTCTATGGAGGCTGAGGTCTCTTCTATGGCTGCGGCACTCTGGTCGACGACGTGGCGTTGTTCTTCTATCTGACGGGAGAGACTTTCCACCGCGGCGAGAATTTCCTCCATCGCCGATGCGCCGTTGCTGATCTGGTCCGAGAGATTCTGGACGCGGCCACGGGCATCGGAGGTCTGCGAAGCGATTCGTGCGGTTGAGGAGAGGGTCTCTCCAACCTGGGCGGCGAGTTTGCGGCCGACATTTTCCGATTCCATTGACGCACGGCGCAAGTCGGTGATATTCAGCCCCGAATCATGAGTCGCCGATTGAAGCTGACGGAGTTTTTCTTTGGTGAGCATCGGTATCGCAACGAGAATGACGGTACCTGCTACAGCAGCACCAACGGTTCCTACGACGATCCCCTGAACCAGAAAAATGGCGGATCCGATCCCCAGAAAGAATAACAGCAGCGAGAGTCCGGTTAGCAGGATTCGGCGGGTGTTGGGCATGAGTGCCTCCGTTTTACGTTTATTTGGATCTTTTGAACTGTACCCTAGAGAAAAGAAAAAAACCATCCCGTCTGATTTTCACGAATCGTCGGTGGCGGAGGCGAGAATACGCTCCCTCGTTGCCGTCGTGCGGTCCATTTCGGCGGTTATTCTCCCTCCCGCAAGGACGAGGATTCGGTCGCACATTCCAAGGATCTCTTCAATTTCCGACGAGATGAGAATGATCGACGCTCCCTTGTGAACGAGGTCGTTCATGGCGTTATAAATGTCCACTTTGGAGGCGACGTCTATTCCCCGGGTCGGTTCGTCCATGATGTAGATCTTGGAACGGTTCATGAGCCAGCGGGATACGAGCACTTTCTGCTGGTTTCCGCCGGAGTATCTTCCCACCACGTCGTTGGGATGCCCCGGTTTCACATCGAGGGAACGCGCAAAGTCATGGGTCATTTCCCACATGTACTTTCCGTCCAGGGCAACGAGATGGCGAAAACGTTTGAGGGTGGCGATCGTCGAGTTGTGCACCAGATTGTGGCGGGGAAAGAGTCCGTTGTCCGCCCGGTCCTCCGGGACGAGAGAAATTCCGGCGTTCATCGCCTCCACGGGATGGCCGATGGCGACGTCCCGGCCGTCGATGGTGATCGTCCCGCCCGCGGGTCTGGTCATCCCGAAGAGGCAGTGGGCGAGAAGGGTTCTGCCCGAACCCATAAGCCCCGTTATGCCGAGTATCTCCCGGCGGCGGACGTTGAAGGTCACATCACGAAGGATGGGGGGCGACGAAATTCCCTTCACTTCCATGAGAATCGGTCCTTTGGTGGAGCGAAAACGGGGATAGCCCTTCTTTTCCACGTCACCGACCATCATCTGTACGATACTTTCCCGGTCGATGCCCTCGCATGCCCGGGTTCCAACGATATGTCCCCGCTGCATCACCGATACGCGATCGCCGATTTGACGGATTTCATCCATGCGGTGGGAAATATAGAAAATACCCCGGCCGTCCTCCTTCAGACGCGCCACGATCTCAAAGAGGATTTCCCTGTCCGGCTCGGTCATCGCCGATGTCGGTTCATCGAGAATGACGACGGGAGAGGCCGTTACATACGCCCGGACCGCAACGACCAGTTGGCGTTCAGCGTATCCAAGTCGTCCCATCGGCGTGGCCGGATCGAGAGAAACGCCGAGGTCCGAAAAAACCTTTCCGCACTTGTAGAGCGTGCGATTTCGGTCAAAGAGAAAAGGTACGTTCAGAAGACGGGGCAGGCTGTAGAAAAAGACGTTCTCCGCGACGGACAGATTGTCGAAACACTGAACATCCTGGTGAATGTACAGGACGCCTTCCGCCGGACCGTCGTGAATGGATTTGATTTTCAGGGGCTGCCCGCGGAAGAGAACGGTGCCGCTGTCGGGGGGAAACCAGCCGCTGAGAAGCTTCATCACCGACGATTTACCGGAGCCGTTTTCTCCGACGATGACGTGAGCTTCTCCGGGGTAGAGATCGAGGTTGATATCGGCGAGAAAGAAATCGGGGAAGTGCTTGTACACTCCTTTCAACTCGACGACAGGACCCGATCGACTATCGAAACTCATGTACTGCCCTCAAAGGGGGTTACCGGTGTGTAGAGGGGCACCCCCAGATTGAAAATCCCCGTTTTGTATGACTCGTCGATATCCGTGCCGGTTATGACCCGGTCCGCCAGGGATACCGGACCGAGACGAAAAAAGGAGTTGTGGGAAAAGTTTTCCGGCAGGCACGTCACGATCGTTTCAGTGGAGACTTCCATGGCAGCCCTGATAAGGTCCGCCTTGGACTGGCTGTTCACGGAGAGCTGAAAGTCCTCATTTATTCCGTCCACCTCGATGAACAGACGCTGCACGAAAAACCTGCGCAGATTATCCACCGCCATGGACCCGTAGACGCACCGCTCCTGAATATCAAGGTCTCCTCCGAGAAGAACGACGCGGTTGGCCTGCTGCACCGTCATCTGGCCCGCGATGGCGATGTCATTTGTAAGGACCGTCAGGTTTGAGCGGGACTCCAGCCCTTCGGCGATACCGGTGCAAATGGCGCCGTTTGTCAGCATGACGATTTCTCCGTCATCCACCATGCGTACACCCTGCAGGGCGATTTCCCGTATTTCATCCCGGGAGAGGTCAATGCGGGTGATGGCGACGGGAATCGACTCCGCAGAGTTCAGCATGGCGCCGCCGTGGGTCCGGGTCAAGAGTCCCTCAACTTCCAGTCGCTCCAGGTCCCGTCGGACCGTCACCTCGGAAACTCCCAGCAGTTCGCTGAGGGAGTGCACACTGGCTCTGCCGTTCTCGTGAAGGTATTGCCTGATGATTCTCGTTCGTTCTATTGCGTACATCTTATCCCTTCCCGCAAACCTGCTCCGATCATAGCAGATCGAATGTGAGTTCGCCACGAAAGATTTTTCTTGACAGGAGCTCCATTCGGTCCCATCATAACAATCACAATCGTAACGGAACGATTACGTTTTTGCACGAAACGTGTTCTTTTCCGTGCGAATCGACAAACCCCATAAGGAGGAACCTCAGATGAAAAGGTTCACAATCGTTTTGGTCGGATTGATGGTGCTTACCATGAGCCTGATGCCCGTATTTGCCGGAGGACAGGGTGAAAGTGATGCCCCCCTCGTCGGTGTGGCGATGCCGACTCAATCGTCACAGCGCTGGATCCAGGACGGCGGATACATGAAAGAGATTCTTGAGGAACGCGGCTACCGGGTCGACCTTCAGTACGCTGAAGACAACATCGACGCACAGGTTTCGCAGATAGAAAACATGATCGTGAAGGGCGCCGACGTGCTGGTCATCGCCGCAATCGACGGTGCAGCTCTCTTTAACGTTCTTGAACAGGCGGCGCAAAATGACGTGGAGATCATTTCCTACGATCGCCTCATCATCAACAGCCCCCATGTCAGTTACTACGCGACATTTGACAACTTCCAGGTCGGCGTGCAGCAGGGCGGATATATCGTGGAAGCCCTTGATCTGGAATCCGGTGCCGGTCCCTTCAATATCGAGCTCTTTGCCGGGTCTCCCGACGACACCAACGCCTACTACTTCTTTGACGGTGCCATGAGCGAGCTTCAGCCTTATATCGACAACGGACAGCTCAATGTTCCCAGTGGCCAGACCGATTTTGACCAGGTCGCGACCCTTCGCTGGGACGGCGCAGTTGCGCAGCAGCGGATGGACAACATCCTCGCCGCCTACTACACCGACCGCGACGTGGACGCCGTGCTTTCACCCTACGATGGACTTTCGATCGGTATTCTCTCCGCGCTGAAGAGCGTCGGATACGGTACCTCCAAGGAACTTCCCATCGTGACGGGACAGGACGCTGAAATCCCGTCGGTGAAGTCGATCCTTGCCGGCGAGCAGGCTCAGACGGTCTTCAAGGATACCCGTGTCCTCGCCGCCCGCGCAGCCGACATGGTCGACGCGGTGTTAAAGGGCGAAGAGCCGGAAATCAACGACACCACCACCTACGACAACAACGTGAAGGTCGTTCCTTCCTACCTGGAAGAGCCGGTCTCCGTAGACATCGACAACTGGGAAGAGGCGCTGATCGACACCGGCTACTACACGAAAGACCAGCTGGACATGTAATTTCGGCAGCGGCCGATAATCTTATGCTAATTCGGTCGGCAGGGACGACGTGTCCCTGCCGGCCCTTCTTCGTGGTACACTACGAGAGGGCGAGGAGAACGGAAAAATGGGAAACGTGATTCTGGAAATGCGAGGCATCACGAAGGAGTTTTCCGGTGTAAAAGCGCTGGATGATGTGCATCTCACCGTACAGGACGATGAGATTCACGCGTTGGTCGGGGAAAACGGCGCCGGTAAATCGACGCTTATGAATATCCTGTCCGGTGTATATCCCCACGGCACCTATTCGGGACAGATTTTTCTGGAGGGCAATGAGTGTTCCTTTCGCGGCATCAAGGACAGCGAGCGATTGGGAATAGTCATTATTCCACCAGGAACTTGCACTGGTTCCGAATCTTTCAATTGCCGAAAATATTTTTCTCGGGAACGAGCAAACCGTATCGGGTAAAATCGACTGGAACCGAACGCAGAGCCGCGCCGCGGATCTTTTGAGACAGGTCGGGCTCGTTGAGAATCCGACTACCCTGGTCGGTAATATCGGTGTGGGAAAACAGCAGCTTGTGGAGATCGCAAAGGCGCTCTCCAAGGACGTGAAACTGCTCATCCTTGATGAGCCCACGGCGGCGCTCAATGACGAGGAATCGGAGAAGCTGCTTGAGCTTCTCGTCGGACTGAAGAAGAAGGGCATTACTTCCATTCTTATCAGTCACAAACTGAACGAAGTCGAGAAAGTTGCGGACCATATCACCGTCATTCGGGACGGTCGTTTTATCGAAACATTGACGAGGGGGGTGGAAGACTTTCACGAGGACCGTATTATCCGGAGCATGGTGGGAAGGGAAATCACCGATCGATGGCCGGAACGGAATCATGTCATCGGAGAAGAGGTCTTTCGCGTTGAGGACTGGACGGTATACCACCCAGAACACGAGCAGCGGAAAATCGTGAACGGCGTCAGTTTCCATCTCAGGCGAGGTGAAGTCGTCGGATTCGCCGGTCTCATGGGGGCGGGGCGGACTGAGATCGCCATGAGTATCTTCGGACGCGCCTACGGGCAGAAACACTCGGGGAAAGTGTTCAAGAACGGCAAGGAAGTGAATCTCGAGTCGGTGGACCAGTCCATTGAAAACGGAATTGCCTACCTCAGCGAGGACCGCAAGACCTACGGCCTCGTACTCATTCAGGACATCAAGAACAATATCTCCCTGGCCAACCTCAAGACCGTTTCGCACAACGGCGTGATCAACGGCAATGAAGAGATCGTGCAGACCGAAGCGTACCGTAAGCGTCTCGCCGTGCGCAGTCGTGGTCTCGGCCAGGTGGTTCAGACCTTGTCGGGAGGAAACCAGCAGAAGGTGGTCCTGAGCAAATGGCTCATGTCCGAGCCGGACGTATTGCTGCTGGACGAACCGACCCGCGGTATCGATGTCGGTGCCAAATATGAAATCTATACAATAATCAATGAACTTGCGGCTGAGGGAAAAGCGGTGCTCATGATCAGCTCCGAGCTTCCGGAACTGCTGGGCATGTGTGACCGCATTTACGTCATTAACGCCGGCGAGATCGCGGGAGTCGTTGAACGGGACGAAGCCTCTCCCGAAAGCATCATGAAAATCATCATGAACCATCAAAAAGCGTTGGTAAAGGAGTAACGATGAACCAACTGATTAGCTACTTCAAGAGCAACATCCGCCAGAACGGAATGGTAATGGCTCTCGTTCTGATAATGGTGCTCTTCCAATTACTGACCGGCGGTATCCTTTTTCGGCCGATGAACGTCAATAACCTGGTTTTGCAGAACGCCTATGTACTCATCCTCGCCACCGGTATGCTCCTGGTTATCATTACCGGCCGGATAGATCTCTCCGTCGGTTCGGTTGTCGCCTTCGTCGGCGCCGTCTCGGCGGTGATGATGGTCGACTGGGGAGTTCCGGTTGGAATCACCATCTTTTCCGCCCTGGTCATCGGCATGCTCGTGGGCGCTTTTCACGGATATCTCATCGCCTATCTCAAGATACCGATGTTCATAACAACCCTGGGGGGTATGTTGATCTGGCGCGGTCTCACCATGGTGATTCTGAAGGGACAGACGAAATCACCCTTTGAGCGCAGCTTTCAGGCGATCGCCGCGGGGTACCTCCCCGGTCGGGAAATCCGTATCGGCAGTTTCAATACCATCGCCCTCGTATTCGGACTCATCCTCTCGGCGATTTTCATCATTACCGTTCTGAGATCGCGACAGAACAAGGTGAAGTACGGCTTTGAAGTCCCGCCGCTGTGGATCGAGATGTTCCGCATCGTATTCATCGTCATCGGTATCAACCTCCTCACCTTCAGCCTCGCTGATTACAACGGTATTCCCATCGTCCTCATTCTGCTGCTCTTCCTTGTGACGATCTATACCTTCATCACCCAGCACACGATTTTCGGTCGACATGTGTACGCCCTCGGCGGAAACGCCAAGGCGGCAAAGCTTTCAGGGGTAAAGACGGAGCGGGTACTCTTCCTCGTGTATATGAACAACGGACTCATGGCGGCGTTGGCGGGGCTCGTCGTCGCCGGCCGTCTCAATGCGGCAACGCCGAAAGCGGGGACGATGTTCGAGCTCGACGCGATCGCGTCGTGCTTTATCGGCGGCGCTTCGGCGACGGGGGGTGTCGGTACCGTTATCGGCGCCATCGTCGGTGGACTCGTCATGGGTGTTCTGAACAACGGTATGTCCATTATGGGCGTCAGCGTCGACTGGCAGCAGGCCATCAAGGGTGTCGTATTGCTCCTGGCAGTTTTCTTTGACGTTGTCACCAAGACGAAGGAACAGGCTGCATAAGATGGGAAGTGTCACGGAACTGCGACGTCGCGTCTACCGCGCCAACATGGAAATTCCCCGGCAGAAGCTGGCAAAGCTTACCTGGGGAAAATGTGAGCGGATGTGACCGGGATGAGGGGCTCGTCGCCATTAAACCGAGCGGCGTTTCCTACGATGAACTCACCGAAGACGATATCGTCGTGGTGGACCTGGAAAACCGAGTCGTAGAGGGGCGGTTGAAGCCGAGCTCCGATACAAAAACCCATACCGTTCTCTACCGCGCCTTTCCGGAGATCGAGGGGATCGTCCACACTCATTCGACCTATGCCGTCGGCTGGGCCCAGGCGCTCCGCGGCGATCCCGATCTTCGGTACGACCCATGCAGACCAGACCGTCCAGGATATTCCCTGTACACCGCCCATGGAAGCGGAACGTATAGAGAACGATTATGAAGTGGAGACGGGCAACCAGATCGTCGCGCACTTTCAATCACTTGGATTGGACTATCGGGAGGTCCCCATGGTCCCTTGTCGGCTGCCACGGGCCTTTTACCTGGGGGCCGACGGTGGAAAAGGCGGTGGAGAACGCCGTTGCTCTTGAGGAAATTGCAAAGATGGCGACGATTACTTCCGTCGTCGCTCCGGATGCCTCCCGTCTTCCCGATTCACTGAGGCAGAAGCACTATCAACGCAAGCACGGACCAAACGCATACTACGGACAGTGAGGAAAGAACTATGAAAAGTGAAGTGTTCAATGAGTACGAACTGTGGTTCGTTACGGGCAGTCAGCACCTGTACGGACCGGAAACACTCAAACAGGTTGCCTCGGACGCGGAGAAGATCGTCGCGGGACTTAACGGGTCCTCGTCGCTTCCCGTAAAAATAGTCTGGAAACCCAACGGTAAAAACGAGGGATGAAATAACGGGAACCCTCCGTGAAGCGTCCGGAGACGACCGCTGTGCCGGCGTCATCGCGTGGATGCACACATTCAGCCCCGCCAAGATGTGGATCACCGGGCTGTCGGAGCTCACCAAACCCCTTCTCCAGCTCCATACCCAGTTCAACCGCGACATTCCGTGGGAGACAATTGATATGGATTTCATGAACCTGAATCAGACCGCCCACGGTGGTCGGGAATTCGGTTTCATCGGCAGTCGCCTCCGCATGGAGCGAAAGGTCGTGGTGGGCCACTGGAAGGATGCCACGGTTCTGGACCGTATCGCGGTATGGGTGAGGGCGGCCGTCGCCTTTGCCGCGGGTAAGAAACTGAAGGTCGCCCGGATCGGCGACAATATGCGGGAGGTGGCGGTCACCGAGGGAGACAAGGTGGCGGCACAACGTGTATTCGGCTACAGCGTCAATGGATACGGCGTGGGCGATCTACTCCGGTTTTGTCGATGCCGTGTCGGACGAAGAGACGACGAAGCTGGTCGGAGAGTACAAGGAGCTCTATCGATTTGCCGACGACCTGAAGGAAGAGACTCAGGCACGGCGCGTCCGTGATGCCGCCCGCATAGAGTTGGGGTTGCGCGCATTTCTGACCGACGGCGGATTTGACGCCTTTACCACGACATTTGAAAATCTCCACGGGCTCACACAGCTGCCGGGAATCGCCGTCCAGCGTCTCATGGCGGACGGATACGGTTTCGGTGCCGAAGGAGACTGGAAAACTGCAGCTCTCCTCCGGACCATGAAGGTTATGGCCGCCGGTCTGCCCGGTGGAACGAGTTTCATGGAAGACTATACGTACCATTTCGACCCGCAGCGCCCGCTCGTACTGGGTTCCCATATGCTTGAGGTGTGTCCTTCCATCAGTGACGGCCCCGTTTCCCTTGAGGTCCATCCTCTTGGAATAGGAGGGAAGGATGATCCCGCACGCCTTGTATTTACCGGAAAGGCCGGCCCGGCGATCAACGCCACCGTTGTAGATATGGGCAACCGCTTTCGAATGGTGGTGAACGACGTCGAAGCGGTGAAGCCGCCGGCGGACCTTCCGAAGCTCCCGGTTGCCCGGGTCCTGTGGGAGACCAGGCCGGATCTCGCCACGGCGGCTGCAGCGTGGATATACGCCGGCGGCGCCCACCATACGGGGTACAGCCAGGCGGTGACGATCGACCACATGCGCGATTTCTCGGCGATGGCGGGCGTGGAACTTCTCCATATCGGCGAAAAAAACGGAAATCGATTCCTTCCGGAAGGAGCTGCGCTGGAACGAGCTCTACTACCACCTGGCAAAGGGCATATAACTTCCCGCCCCTTCCCCGTCGCGTCATTTCGCAAGATCAGCGCGCGGGGAGGGTGATTTTTATGTCGGTGGTGCTGTTCTGTTCAATCTCAACGCTGCCCTGAATCTGTTCCACCAGGGCGGATACGAGGCGCAGTCCCAGTGTCGACGTCGTGTCCAGGCCAATGTTCCGTGGAAAGGGCTTGCCGTTATTTGAAACGGTAAGAAGGTGGGTGTCGTCACCGACGTCACTGAATGAAACGAAGAATTGCGGCGCCTCGGAACCGTCAAAACCGTGCTTGATCGCATTTATCGCGAGTTCGTTGATAATGATTCCCAGGGGAACAACGGTTCGCGTGGGGAGGCGTATCTCCGGCACCTCTATGCGGATATCGACTTCTTCGCCCTGGTAGAACGAAAATATCGACGGAAGAAGATCCTCCAGATATGAGGCGAGAGGAATTTCCTTGGTTTCTCCCGGCGGAATACAGTTTCTCGTGGACAAGGCCGATCGCGTCCAACTGTCCCCCGTACGTCCGAAAGGTCTATCCGGCCGGATAGTTCCGCCTCCTTCATGCTCACCAGTGAGGATATGAGGGTGATATTGTTTTTTACCCGGTGATTCAACTCCTGCATGAGGCGGTCTTTTTCGGCTACCGCTTGTTCCATCAGCTGTTCCGCCTCTTTTCGGTCGGTGACGTCCCTCCCTGCGCCGAGAATCGTATGAACCGTGCCGTTATCATCGACGACGGCGGAGTCGTCCCACTCGAGCCAGCGCCATCCGTCCACCGTCCACGCTCGCTGTTCAAGTCGACACCCTGTAGGGCGGTGCGTAGAGACTCTCCATTGCGAGGCGGGTACTCTCCTGATCATCGGGATGGACCAGCGGCATGAAACTCCTGCCCACCAACTCGTCCCGTCGTTTTCCGAACATGCGACAGTAGGATTCGCTGACATACTGAAAGATACCGTCCCGGTCAACTTTGACGATGAGCTCGTTCTGGTTCTCCACGAGAGAGCGGTACTCCCCTTTCTTTCCGGTGCAGTTCCAACTCGATTGCCTTCCGTTCGGTGATGTCTACGTCCAGAGAGAACAGTTCGGTGGTACCGTCGGGATGGGTGAGGAGCGTGTGGCTTGAATAGACGTCCACGAATGTGCCGTCTTTCCGTCTCATTCTCATCTCCGACGTCGGCGTAGGGTTTCCATCTTTGAAAATCGTCTGAATATGGTCTACCAGAATCCGTTGCCGCTCATCCGGGGCGAGGAGTTGAATGATATTTGAACCGATCGCCTCCTCCGGAGAGTATCCGAAAATGACTTCCGCCGCTCGATTCCAGAACTGGACGGTCCCCGTCCCGCCCGTACCCCCGGACCGATACATGAGGCGCGTTTTCAAAGAGCGACCGGAACCGTAACTCGCTGTGGGTGACGGTATTGTGGGCCTTATGAAGGTGTAGCGCAGTCTCAATCGTTTGGATCGTCGTAAAATCATCGGCATCCTTCAGGATGTACCCGTAGTGGATAACGTCTTCAGCACTGCGGACGCGGGCCGACTGAGGGCGCGAAGAGAGGAATATGATCGGAATTTCCCGCAGGTGCAGGATCCGGCGAGCCGCCTCCATTCCGTCCACCCCTGGAACCGGATCGATATCCATAAGCACGATGTCGATGTCCCGACGCTCCTCCCTAAAAGGTATTACCGCGTCGTCGGTATTTGTTGTCACCACCACGAAACCGGCGCGTTCCAGCCGTTCCCTTTGCCTCAGGGCGAGAGGAGCTGAGTTCTCAACAAGGAGGATGGTGGTGATACGGTTACCCTCGCCGCGATTCATTTCTCTCCTTCTTCGGGAATATGTCCCCTCCGTCGGGACGAGGGGTCCGTGGGCTGATCATTCCGTGGGCTGATCATATAGTGAGACCGAAGCGGAGTAGGTTTCAGTACGGGGTGAACAAGGTGAGGGGGCTCTCGATTCTTTCGGTCCATCGTCCTTGCACAAGGTATATCGACTTAAGCGACCTGAGCAATAGGATGTACTTACAGGGAATCCGCTCTTTCGCGTAGAATAAGGGCGTGAATCGGCGATTGATCAACACCCTCGAGGGCGCGCTGAAGGGCCCGCTGCCCGGAGAGGAGGTCCACAGGATGCTCATGCCCGCCGGGAGGCCGTACCACAGAGTCACGAGAACGGATTCGGCCGTACCCGGCAGGGGACGGGTGCGGCAAAGCGCCGTACTTCTGTTGTTGAGCGAGGCAGATTCGTTGGTAACCCCGTTCATACGACGTGCCGCCGACAGGGGCCCCCATTCCAACCAGATCGCCCTTCCCGGTGGCGCGAAGGAGCGGCATGACCGGTCGATCATTCATACCGCCCTCCGCGAAGCGGAGGAGGAAATCGGCCTTTCCCCGGGTATCGTCGCCGTCACCGGTACTTTGACACCGCTTTACATCGACGTGAGCAACTATCTTATCACCCCTGTGGTCGGAGTGTACGACGGAACGTCCCCGTTTCCCTGGAGTTCCTTGAGGCCGAATCCCCTTGAAGTGGCGGAAATAATTCCGGTTCCCCTGTGTGAACTTGATGAAACGCGGACCGAGCGCGTCGTCAGCAGCCGTCGCGGTACAATCACGGTGCCGAGCTATCACTTTGGCGGGAAGACGATCTGGGGCGCGACGGCGATGATCGTCGCGGAAATGCTATCTGTCTGCAGTATTCACAAGATTGTTGATTATTGCAGGTAATTCATTTCCGCGGAGAACGTTACGTCCCATTTGATAATGCTGTTCAAGCAATTCGTTGTGGGACGGATGTTTGTCGGGTGTCGCTCAACAATCTTGTGAATACGTAAAATGTTACTGACGGGCAGTGACGAAGCGCCGACTGAACGCCTCAAAACCCCAGTCGACGAGAAGTGCCAGAAGGGCGGCGGAGAGCGCGCCTGACATGATAAAGGACATATTGTCCCGTACGAGGCCGGCAATTATCACCACACCGAGACCGCCGGCACCGATGGTCGCGCCGATCGTCGCCGTCCCGATGGAAATGACTGCCGACGTACGCACGCCGGCGAGAATGATCGGCGCCGCGAGGGGAAGTTCGGTCACGAGCAGCCTCCTCCACGGACGCATGCCCATTGCCGTCGACGCCTCGAGAAGGGCGGGATCGATCTGCTGCAGACCTGTCACGGTGTTGCCGAGAATCGGCAGGACGCTGAAAAGATACAATGCAAAGACGGTCGGTCGTGTGCCGAATCCGAACAACGGTACTGAAAGCACCAGGACCGCTACGGGAGGGATCGTCTGGGCCAACGCTGCAAGATCTCGTACCAGGGGTATGAGAGACCGGCCCCGCGGTCTCGTCACGAGAACACCGACGGAAATACCGGTTATTACCGCCGCGGTCATCGCCAGCACGGTAAGCACCACGTGCTGACCAAGGAGCGTTACCAGGGAAACCCGCTGGTAGATATGTACGGACTCATCGGAAAAAAGAAACCGGGCTATCGGGGTATAGATCCCGGGATGTATGGTTCCGACGAGCAGAAGGGTGAGTATGAGCGGACGCACGAGTCTTACCGACACGGCTGCACCATCCGGCGGATATCGGTAAAATCGATGGACCGTGAAGCCCCGTCCGGGAGAACGACATCTACGGCATCGGTGTTGCTCTTCAGCAAAAGTCCGAGTGCATCATGAAGTGTCGGCGTTCCATCTCCTTCCCACCCCTCGATTTTCCGGAGGGCTACCGTCTGCAGCATGCGAATCATCCGGTCGGATCCGACAAAATCGGCGACGAAGTCGTCCTTCGGCGCTGTAAGCAGTTCCGCCGCCGTGCCGTGCTGACGGAGCGAGCCGTCCTTCATGAGCGCAATAGTATCTCCCAGAAAGATCGCCTCATCCAGATCGTGGGTCACAAGGACGACCGTCTTTCTGAGTCGCTCCTGAATTTTCCGGAATTCCTGTTGCAGACTTGTTCGTGTAAGAGGATCCACAGCGCCGAAAGGTTCATCCATGAGCAGATATGGCGGATCCGCCGCCAGGGCCCGGGCAACACCAACGCGCTGAGCTTCACCGCCGGAGAGTTCCCGGGGATACTTGTCGCGATAGAGCTTGGGATCAAGTCCGACCAGGTCAAGAAGCTCCTCGGCCCGGGAGATGCGGCGTTTCTTTTCCCACTTCAACAGACGGGGAACGAGGGCGATATTCTGCCAGACCGACATATGCGGTAAAAGACCGACCGACTGGATAACATACCCCGTCCGAAGACGCAACTGGGACGGTTCGTAGTCCCGCAGGGCAATGCCGTCGACCTCGATGGTGCCGAAGTCGGGTTCAAGCAGGCGGTTGATCATGCGCAAGGTCGTGGATTTACCGCAACCGGAGGGGCCTATAAGGACACAGACCGAGCCGTTCTCTACGGTGAAAGACAAATCCGAGACCGCCTGTACCGTACCAAATGATTTATCGACGCGGGTGAACTCAATCATCCGGCCACCTCCGTAACGACTTTTCCGCGGTCCGAAATCTTTTGCAAAAGGCCGAAGAGGCGATCAACCGCGACGGCCAGAACGACGATGGGAATGACTCCCAGAACGACCAGATCCGTCGCTGCCTGGCCGAGGCCCTGGAATATAAACCAGCCAAGACCGCCTGCGCCAATCAGCCCTGCCACTGTGGTATTCCCGACGGCCTGAACCGCCGCGGTCCGAATTCCTCCCAGGACGACGGGAAGAGCCACTGGAATTTCCACCATCCGGAAGAGCTGCCGACGATTCATCCCCATGGCGCGTCCGCTTTCCCTGACCTCCGGTGAGACCACAAGGAGACCTGTTACGGTATTTCGAACGATGGGCAGAAGAGCGTAGAGGGTGAGGGCGATGAGGGCGGGAGTGACGCCTACGCCCGATATTCCCGCCTCCCTGAGGAGCGGAAACGCCCTGCTCAGCGCCGCCAAAGGCGCAATGAGAAGGCCGAACATCGCCAGACTGGGAACGGTCTGGATCGTACTTGTAGCGTCGAGGATGGCATCCCGAAGACGGGGAAAGCGATATGCTCCGATTCCTGCGGGGACACCGATTATACAGGCGAGACTCAATGCGCTTCCACTGAGCGCGATGTGACGGATCAGTGCGCCGTAGAAACGTTCCGCCCGAACGCTGTACTCGGCATAGTATGAGAGATATCGATATTGAGGTTGTACGATGATAACCGCAATCGCGATCGCGCTGACCGCGAGAGCCGGATAGAGGATGCGCCGGGATCGGCGACCGCCGAGGCGGGCAAGCTCATGCCACCCGATGAGTCCGGAGAGGAGCATGAGCAGGAACCCGGCGGAAGGGTTGATTCTGCCCAGTTCTCCGATCTCACCTGCCGCGAGAAGACTCTTTGTTCCCTGAAGTACGACGTACCACGGAAAGACGGTGACGGAAACGGTCCACGCTATGAGGGTGGCGGTGATCATACCGGATCGGTATCGCTCCCGGATGATCCGCGATTGTCCGGTCCGGGAGTCGAATGCAACGACACTCCCCAGTGACGCTGCGACAATCCCCAGCAGGACGAGAAGAAAAATGGTTCCTCCGGAATGCACGGTGAATACGCCGTACCCCACGCCGTCGGCGATGCGGTTCGGCCGTAACACTATCCACGGGAGAAAAAGAGCAAGCAGCGATGGAATAAAGGAGAGTACGACAGGTAACGGGGCCGCCGAAAGGGAAGCCCCGTTTACATTTTGTGCCATCCGGGACGAGAAGCCCTAACGGATGAAACCGTTATCCGTGAGATACTGTCGCGCCACCACTTCCGCACTCCGTCCTTCCACGGCGATTGCCGCGTTCAAGGACTGGAGAGTTTCCCGATCAAGGCTTTCAAAAACCGGCTGGAGAAGACCGGGGAGTTCTTCGTACTGATCAAGGACCTCACCGCGTACGACGGGAGCGGGAAGATAGACCGGCTGTACACCCCGGGTGTCGTCAAGAACGTACAGTCCCAGGGCGGATAGTTGACCGTCCGTACCATAGGCCATCGCCGCGTTGACGCCTTCCTGATTTCGCGCCGCTGCCTGCATTGTCGTTGCCGTATTCCCTCCGGAGAAAACGAGAAGATTTTCCTGGCTCAACGAGAAATTGTAGGTTTCCTCAAAGGCGGGCAGGACGTCGGGGCGGCTGACAAACTCCTCGCTTGCGGCCAGCTTGAAGGGATTTCCTTCTTCCATCCACGGACCGATATCCTCCATGGTAGTCACGCCGTTCTGATAGAGTTCCTCCCGGACGGCGATTGCCCACGTATTGTTTGCATTTCCGGGTGTCAGCCAGATGAGATTGTTTCGCTCCGCATCGAGTTCCTTTACCCGATCGTAACCGCCCCGGGGGTCCTTCCAGACGTCGCTGTCGGCCTCACCAAAAAAGAATGCGCCGTTTCCGGTGTATTCGGGATAGATGTCTATTTCGCCGTTGGTAATCGCCCTGCGAATGACATCGGTGGGGCCAAACTCAACCTGGTTGTCCACGGTATAACCGGCGTCTTCCAGGATATGTACCATCATGTAACCGAGGAGGCTTCCTTCGGTGTCGATCTTGCTTGCTACGGTGATGGGCCCCTTGGATTCCATTTCGCTTCCGGATGCGTCGGTCTGCGGCGTTTCCGCTGCACCACCGGCATAAACGTTACCGCTGATGGCGATAACGAGAATGACGACGACACTGAAAATGGGTCGGATTCGATTATTTCTCAATGGGTTCATAGTAGCTCCTTTGAACCCTAAGGATACTAAAGGGGGACCGAAAGGGCAAATCTGTCGTTACTGTCAGGTCCCACTCTTCTTTTCCGGCTCATCCGGGTCTTCCGAGCCGTCATTCTCATCGTCCTGCGCTCCGGTACCGCCGTTCTGATAGAGGTACCGTTTGATCTTGGACGTCGGAGTTTTGATAAACGGTTCATCCTGTTCTCTGAACTCGGAAATGCGGTTGAAGGTGCTCAAACGTTCGTTGACCCGCTTCCGCAGATCGTCCAGGTAGGTGCGCACATGATCACCGGCGTGTCCGGCAGCGTCCGCCGCCGCTTCCACTACCTCACCTGCACGTTTGACCGCGCTATGGGCGATGGAGCGTGCGTTTTCCGTGAAATGTTCGTAATCCACCTTTACCCGTGCGATCAACTGCGAACCTTCCTGGACGACCAGAGATTCTTCAACCCCTGAAAACTGATTGATTATTGATTCAATTGCCTCGGGGTAAATGTTTTCGCCGCTGCTGCCGAGGATGACCGTCTTGCTGCGTCCCTGGACGTAAAGGCGGCCCTCTTCATCGAAGGAACCGAGATCACCGGTACGAAACCATCCGTCGGAGGTAAACATCTCTGCGGTCCGTTCCGGATCGCGGTAATACCCCTTCATGATGTTCGGACCACGCGCCTGAATCTCTCCGTCCTGTATACGAATTTCCACGCCCGGTGTCGGTACCCCGGTGCTGCGCAAACAGTTGGTATAGGGACTTGTTCCTGCCAACAGGGGAGCTGTCTCGGTAAGTCCGTATCCAATGGCGTAGGGAAATTTCATGTCGTAGAGGATCTTTTCCACATCCGCGGCGAGAGGTGCTCCGCCGATTCCAAAAAAACGCAGCCTTCCGCCAAAGGCCGTGACCAGTTTCTTTCTCGCTTTGCGGTATACCAGTCTTCGCAGGCCGGGAATTTTACGGAGGAACGCCACGGCACCTTTGGAGAGCTGAGGCACAACCCGTCCCCGAACGATTTTTTCGATTAGCAAAGGCACCGCAAGCATCAAGTGCGGTCGTACGGACTGCATCGCCTTCATGAGCACAGAGGGCGATGCGGGGCGGCTCAAATAGTTCACCGTTGCACCCCGTGAAAAGGGGATAAGCATCCCGAGGGTGCATTCATACGTGTGGGCGAGGGGCAGAATAGAGAGCATCTGTTCACCCGGAGCGATGTGGGCAAAATGGTCGGCGCTCTCCACATTTGAGGCGATGTTGTTGTGACTCAATTCGACGCCCTTCGAGTGCCCCGTCGTTCCCGAAGTGTAGATGATCGCCGCCGTATCGTCCGGTTTCGGTGCCGCCACCTTTTCAATATCCCCAAGTGCCGATTCCGGAGTCATCCCTTCCCGCGGCGGCAGGTACTCGTCCAGAACGGTGTCGACAAGAAATGCCTCGGGAATGGCGGGTCCTCCCTCCGGCCGTGTTGTCAAACGTTCCATCTGGCGTCGTGAGGCAAACACGATGCGCGACTCGGAATGGCGCAATATCTCCGTAACATCCTCGACTGAGAAATCGGGTAAAATGGGTACAATGATAGCCCCGTAACAGACGGTTGCGAGGTAAATCGGCGCCCACGAGGGTTGGTTTTCGCTTAACAGGGCGATTCGATCTCCCGGCGCGATCCCCAGTTCCTCAAAGCGGTGAAAAAGTCTTGAAATGACGACGCTGATTTCTCCAAACGTCCACGACTGTCCGTCCACGTATCCCGAGGCGACGTTACCGGGGTATTCACGCAATGCATGAACGGCAAGATCACGTATGGTTAATGACTGACCCATTTGGACAGGGTACTTCTCTCCGTCCCGTTGATCAAGCAATTTCTCCTGTGTCGTTGTGATAATGACGAATCGACGGAATCGATATATCCTATCTGGAAAGGGGTTGTCATGGACGGGATCGATGCGGTCACACGGCGATTGGAGATTGAGAGTGTGGAAGCCTGGTTCCAGCCGGTGTTCAATGTACGTACCGGATCGGTCATGGGGACTGAAGCGCTGTTGCGTCCCCGTACCAAAGGGGGCGATCACATCCCGCCGACGGTACTGTTGCAGGGTGCCATGGAAGAAGGGTCACTTCGGGATCTCGATCAGGCAGCCCGTGTCGCATCGCTTCAGGCTTTTTCTGCCGAACTTCCGTCACCTGAAATCATCCTCTTTCTGAATATATCTCCCTCCCTCATCGATTCGGGGGAAGTGAACGGTACTCTTCTTCTCTCCACCGTGCGTCATTACGGTCTGGCGGTGCGCAATGTCGCCGTTGAACTCCCCGCTTCGGAAGTGCATGACCTGGATTCGCTGGTCCATTTCTCCAGGTCTCTGCGGCAGGGCGGATTTCTTATTTGCGTTGACAATTTCGGTACGGAGAGGTCGAGTCTCGAGCGTATCGCCGCTCTCCGTCCGGATATTGTAAAAATCGACCGTTCCGTCATTCACAACGTCGCCGAAGGCGCGCGGCAAAGAGGCGTGCTGAAGTCGATCGTCTATGTCACCCGTGAAATGGGAGCCCTCTGTCTCGCCCATGGGGTGGAGCGTTATGATGATCTGGAGGTATGCCGTCTTGAAAATGTCGATCTGGCCCAGGGGTTTCTTTTGGGGCGTCCCGATCCCGTCGTCCGGCCCGAGACGGTACGGCGATCGTCGTCCCATTTCAATATGCTCCGTCGCAGTCTTCCCGACTATTTACGCAGGCGGCGGGATCGGTTCAGGGTGATACATGAGAAAACCGATGTAATCGTCGAATCTCTCTCTCGCATTTCCACGGATCTCATGACGACCGAGCTGGAACGGATCATCCTGGATCTGGATATCTTCGACGCCGGGTATATTCTGGATCGCGACGGAATCCAGGTAAGTCGGACGATTATGACCCGCCCACGAAAGCGGCGTGAGCGACACCCCGTTTTTCACCCCACCCCGGTCGGTACGGACCACCGTCTCATGGATTACGCATATGGTCTCGGAGCGTTGGATCACGACCGGTACACAAGCCAACCCTACCTCTCCCTGAACAGTGGTGAGCTCTGCCGGACAATTTCCCGTCATTTTGTCTCCGCCGATGGAAGAGAACTGGTTGTGTGTGTTGATATTCCTGTAGAAGCGGACCAATAATTTCTCCAAGGAGATCGTTCATGGCCTATGACCTGAAAAATATTGACACCCCGCGTATTGAAGGGGCAAGGCTGCTTTTTCTCGCGTCGTTGTTGGAACATCCTTTCGTCGGCAAGCTTCCGGCGCGGCTCTTTCTGTCGGTCATGGGAATCGAAGCGTTCCGGCGACGCGGGTACGATGAAGCGCCGGTGTGGTACTCCACCGGTTATCCATCGGAAGCTGGAACAACGACGGAACGGTCACGGAGCGAGGAAGCTCCCGATCCTTTGCCCGACGAATCGCTTCTGGAAATGATCGGTACGACTCAGCGCCCCCGGGACAGCTGGATATTCCCCTCCATTGGGGACTACGCCCGGGCATACCGTGACGGGACGCTCCGGCCGGGACAGGTCGCCGACCGGATCATTCACGTTTTGGAACATCAGGACAGTGGGAATCCTCCCCTGTACGGATTCATCGGGTGGAATGCCGACGATATTAGAATGCAGGCGACAGAATCGGAACGACGGTTTTCCGAAGGGAGCAGTCGCTCGATCCTTGAAGGCGTTCCTGTCGCCGTGAAGGATGAAATCGATGTTGCCGGTTACAACACTTCCCTCGGAACGAGCTTTCTGACCCTCCATCCTGCCGAACAGGACGCGTGGGTTGTCGCACGCCTTCGCGAGGCCGGGGCGATCATTCTGGGGAAAACCAATATGCATGAAGTAGGCCTCGGTGTGACCGGTCTCAATCCATTTTACGGCACGCCCGTCAACCCTTATGCGCCGTGGCGATATCCCGGTGGTTCTTCTTCCGGAAGTGCCAGCGTCGTCGCATCGGGGATCTGCCCCGCCGCCCTTGGTGCCGACGGAGGCGGCTCGGTACGAATCCCCGCCGCCTACTGCGGTGTTTTCGGGCTGAAGCTCACTATGGGAAGGACCAGCGACCGCGGGGAGTTTCCTCTCGCCAGGACGGTCTCAAATGTCGGACCCATGGCGGGAAATGCCCGCGATCTCGCCCTGATGTATCTCACCATCGCAGGCCCGGACAGGAACGATCCCCGGTCACAAGGACGTCCCCGACCGCATCTTGACGGGTTCCGGGACGATATTAAGGGCCTGCGGATTGGCGTCTATAGGCCGTGGTTTGAACACGCCCGTCCGGAAGTGGTTGATACCGCCGGCAATCTCATAGACGAATTGAAAAAGCAGGGCGCCAAAGTTGTGGATGTGGATATTCCGGAACTCGACAGCTTACGTATCGCCCACCTCATCACCATTTCGACGGAGATGCGTGCTGCTCTTTCTGATACCTTCAAGGATCACCGTACCGACTTCAGTAATGAAAGCAGGGCAAGTCTTGCCCTCGCGAAGTACCTGACCTCGGGCGATTACATCAAGTCGCAGCAGGTGCGGAATCGGATGCTTACAATTTTCCGGAATGTCTTTGCCGATGTTGATGTCATCGCCACGCCAACGACGGCCAACCTGCCTCCCCGGTTGCATCGAAGCCGCCTCCTGTCGGGGGTCTCCGACTTTTCGTCGTTGACCAGGACGATGAGATACGTCGTGCCGGCAAATATGCTGGGATATCCCGCGGTCTCCGTTCCCGCCGGTTTTATCACCGCCCGGAGCAAGAAGTTCTGGCACGAAATTGACGAAACCGACGAGGACGGCAATATCTACTCTCAGGTCCCCGTCGGGGTCCAGTTTATGGGACGCCATTGGGAGGAGGCTCTCCTCCTGCGCCTCGCCCGGGTGTGTGAGGAGATCGTCGTCCGGCCGCGGCCGCGGGTTTACCTTTCTCCCTATGAGGCCCAGAATCCGCTGGAAGCGGGACACGACTTACCGCGTAATGTTTGAAGTATTCACAAGCGTGTTGAAAAAGTGACAGTAGTCATTGGTGTGTAGGGAGTTATGACGGGAACCCAACTTTGCGGGTTCCCGATCCGTACCCCGGAGGTATCCCTCATGCCCATTCCGACCCATTGTTCCAATCCTGCCTGTCGCCATTTCCACCATCCGCCGCCCCGTTGGCGCGTCCGCTTCGGCTCCTACGATACAGTGGCCCACGGAACCGTCCCGCGCTATCGCTGTATCGCCTGCGGCAAGACCTTCAGTGATCAGACCGAATCCATGCACTACTACGCCAAACGACGCCTCCCCCTCAAGGCGATCTCCACCACCCTCACCGGCGGCGCTTCCATGCGCGAAGCGGCGACTCGCTACCACGTCTCTCCGGCAGCGATACGAAACGCCGTTCTGCGCCTCGGTCGTCAGGCAATGATCGGGCATATCCATCTGCTGGATACCATGCCACCCCTCCGGAATGTCGTCTTCGACGGCCTGCGGTCATTCGTGACCTCCCAGGACTACCCCTGCGATATTACCACGGTGGTCAGTCGAACCGGTGAGATGATCCTGACCATGACCCATACCATCACCCGTCGGGGCGGTACCATGACATCCCGACAACGACGACGACGGCGGCGAAAGTACGCCGTATGGTCTCCGACGAAGGGGGCGGTGGGGAGCGCTATCTCTCTGTTGTGTCGTGAAATACTCGACTATGTCCGATATACCTGCACGGCACCGATTGTTATCGACACCGACGAACACCCGGTGTATCGATCGGTTCTCCGGTCGAACGACTGTTACCGGCATCTCCGGACGGCGGGGCAGCTGACGCATATCCGGACCGCGGGGAGTGCCCCGCGGACGATGGAGAACCGGTTGTTTCCGGTAAACTATGTTGACCGGCTGTTGCGGCACCGGGAGAAGGAACATACCCGGGAGACGATCGCCTTCGGGCGTCATGGAACGATACAGATGCATCGGGCGTGGGTATTCGGGTGGAACCATAACTGCGTGCGGCCGTGGCGGGAGAAGCGGGCAGAGATGGGAAGTCACGCCTCTGCGGCGGGGATCTCGTCGGAATTGATCCGCGGGTTGAATGAACGGTTCTATACCCGACGATACCGGGTGACCCGGCAGGCGATACCGGAATCGATCCGGGAGGTCTTTCTTGCACAGGTCGCGACGCCGCCGGTGCGGTGGAAGAAGGGGCAGAAAGGTACGACCGTCAGGGTTCCCGGGTATGCGGCCCGGGATCTCCTGGCGGCCGTATCAACAGGCTTATGAATACTTCACATGGTTTGACAGCGTGTTACTTTCGGGATAGTGTGTTTTTGCAAAGGAAACGTAAGTGACTTCATCGGAACGACGTAACGCAATACTCGCAATCATCAAGGCACGTGAAAGTATCAGGGTCGCCGAGCTGTCGATCCGACTGGAAGTCAGCGACGTAACCATTCGCAAGGATCTGGCACTGCTGGAAGAGCAGGGCTACCTCAGGCGAACCCACGGCGGCGCCGTTGCCGCGGAGCGTTTCGATCCCGACCTGTCCCTTCCTGCGCGGCAGGCGAAGAATCGGGAAGTCAAGGAATACCTGGCCCAGGCGGCAAGCGAGTTGGTCAGTCACGGGGAGACGATCTACCTCGATTCGGGCAGCACCTGTGAAAGCATTGCCCGGTGTGTGGAGGAGATGGAATTACGTGTGGTGACGAACAGTCTCAATGTGCTCAATATCCTCGCGGACCGGCCTAATATTACGCTCCTTGTCGTCGGCGGATCTTATCGACACGATGCAGGTAGCTTTATCGGTCCCTGGGCGGAACAATCGCTGCGAAGCGTTCAATTTGACCACGCATTTCTCGGAACGACCGGAATATCACTCGACGGCAAGTTTTCGTCCCAGAACAGTCTGGAGTCTCAGGTCAAATCTGCCGCAATAGGGGCGGCCCGGACCAGCATCGTCGTGGCGGATGGAGAAAAGATCGGGATTCAGGCGTTCAGCATTTTCGCCGGTCCCGGAGATATTTCGATCCTTATTACCAATGGAAGTGAGGAGCAATGCCGCGCTCTTGAAGCGGCAAAAGTACACGTTATTCGTAAGGAGATTATATGAATTATGTAGAACAGATGTTCTCATTGAATGATGACATCGCCGTTGTCACCGGCGGTGCCGGGGTATTGCCGTCCGCGATGGCTTCCTCACTCGCACGGTCCGGAGCAAGAGTGGCGATCTGGGGTCGGGGCACAAATCATCCCGTTCAGGAAGCGGCTGACGCACTTGTGAAAGAGACGGGCGTACCTGCGGAGAAGGTGATCGCCGTGACCGTCGATACCGGCGATGAGGAAGCGGTGGTGCGCGCTTTTGCGGAGACCCGTGATCGCCTCGGAATGCCGACGATTCTCGTAAACGGTGTCGGAGGGAATACGGGAAAAGGCGACTTTGTGGATGTTGACGTGAAGAACTTTGAGAAGGTTCTCTCCCTCAACCTCCTCGCGGGACTCGTCATTCCCACCAAGATCTTTGCCCGCGAGTGGATTGCTGCGGAACAACCGGGGTCGATTATCAACCTCGCATCCATGACCAGCTACAAGGCGCTTTCGGGAGTCTGGGCATACAACGCCGCCAAGAGCGCGGTGAAAAATCTCACCGAAGGAACGGCCAAAGAGCTTGCCCGGTACGGGATCCGGGTAAACGGCATCGCTCCCGGCTTTTTCCTTGGCTATCAGAATCGTGCACTCCTCGTCGCGGACGACAAGACGGGAGAATTGACGGCGCGGGGACAGGCGATTATCGACCGGACGCCCTTCGGTCGCTTTGGAAAAATGGAAGATATGGAAGGTGCGACGGTCTATCTGGCAAGCCGAAAGGCCTCTGGATTTGTGACGGGAGTTACCATTCCGGTGGACGGCGGTTTTCTGGTGGATAATATATGAAGTCTTTCATGGATGAAGACTTTCTTCTGACCACGGGAACGGCACGGGATCTCTACCACCGGTACGCGGCGGAAATGCCCATTTACGACTTCCATTGCCATCTCTCGCCGGAAGCTATCGCCGAGGACCACCATTTTGACAATATCGGCCAGGTCTGGCTCGGAGGTGACCACTACAAGTGGCGCGCCATGCGCAGCAACGGTGTTGCCGAGCAATTCGTAACCGGCGACGCCACGTGGAAGGAAAAGTTTCTCAAATGGGCCGATACGGTCCCGCAGACCATAGGTAATCCCCTCTACCACTGGACTCATCTGGAGCTGCAACGGTACTTCGGTATTACCGACGTACTGGGACCTCAAACGGCGGAAAACATATGGTCCATGGCGAACGAACAGATCGGCGCGCCGGATTTTTCCGTCCGAAACCTTTTGACCCGCATGAACGTCAGATACGTGGGAACAACCGATGATCCCACGGACGATCTTCGCCATCACAAAGCTCTTGCCGCGTCGGACTATCCCGTCGTTGTCCGTCCGACCTTTCGTCCCGACAAGGCGTATGGCCTCTCAGACCCGACTGCGTTCAGCGAGTGGATCACCAGGCTGGCGGCGACGGCCAACCTTGACGGGATTACCACATTTCAGCACCTCAAAGAGGCGCTTCGTCGACGGATCACCTTCTTCGCCGAGGCGGGATGTGTCGTCAGTGACCATGCGCTCATCCTTCCCGTGAACACTGAATATACGGAGCGCTCCCTGGATCGAACCCTCGCTCTCGCCCTGAAAGGAGAGGTTCCGGAACAGCGTGAGATAGATGCCTTCACCACGGCGGTCCTTGAGTTTCTCGGCGAGGAGTATGCAGAGCGTGGTTGGGTCTTCCAGCTTCACATCGGTGCGCTCAGAAACAATAATAGCCGGATGTTCAACGCCCTTGGTCCCGATTCAGGATTTGACTCCATTGCGGACGGACCGATGGCGGCGCCGCTGGCGGGCTTTCTTGATCGATTGGACAAAAAAGAGAAGCTGCCAAGGACGATCGTGTACGGCCTCAACCCGCGGGACAATGAACTGCTCGCAACGATGATCGGGAACTTTCAGGACGGCACGGTTCCCGGTAAGATTCAGCATGGTTCGGGGTGGTGGTTCAACGACCAGAAAGACGGAATGATCCGTCAGATGACCAGTCTGGCCAACCTCGGATTGTTGAGCCGGTTTATCGGCATGCTCACCGACAGTCGCAGCTTCCTCAGCTTTCCCCGCCATGAATACTTCCGGCGCATCCTCTGTGACATTGTGGGAGGATGGGTTGAAAACGGGGAAGCGCCGCACGACATGAACCTTCTCGGTGATATGGTGCGGAATATCTGCTGGTACAACGCCCACGACTATTTCGGGATCGACGATGTTCCCAGGGAGGTATGAAATGAACGAGCTCATTACATGTATCAAGAATGAAAATCTTCTGGATCCCGGTGTACAGGAAGGTCTGCATCGCCGCCTTGCGGCACTCTCCCCATCCGAAAGTCCCCTCCTGGGCGACGAGCCGGTTCAGATCTATATGCGCAGTCTCACCTGGAAGGACGGACTGCTCTACGGAATGGCGCGATACGGCCTCGACGCTCTTATCGACGGTGATATCGACATTCCCGAGGGCGCACGCGTCTTCTTCGCGGCGTCCACCGCCAGACCTGACGACGATGTCGTCGGGTCTCTTCGCCTGGCGGAACACTCCTCCGACGGGATGTGGCTCGGCACGGCGGAGCTGAGCGTGGAGAACGCCCGCGCCCTTCATGAGCTCTTTCCCTGGACGAAGCCGGCGTCGCTGCGGGAGCGGAAAACGACTGTCGGCATGGGCGACCGCCTCGGTATCGCAACTGCGGGCCACATCAGGGCGGCGCGACAATTTGATATCTCCCCCGTGTTCGCCCAGCAGAGCGTACGGGAAAACGACTTCATCGGTCGTACCTTTGACGATGTGGTGGCAAACGCGACATGGTGCGTCTTTCAAGAAGGATATCGTGACGGCTACGGTGCCGACGGTGACCATCTCAAGAACATACCCTCCATCGATGTTGCACTCGCGGCATCGATGCCGATGATAACCCTCGATTTGACGGAGGTCATGCGCCCGGACGTTGCCGAGTGGAGTGAAGCGGAAATAGAAGAGGGATTCCTGGAACTGGACGAGACCTTTCGGGCACGGGTCCTTTCGGAGTATTGCGACGAGACGTATAGGCTGGACGAGGGGGTGACCATTTCGTTTTCCGCCCTTGAGGCAAAGCGATGTGCCGTGATGTACGGTCCTGCCATATCGTTCAGCCGGGAGGTGAATGACCACCTCGACGAGATCACCGGAGGGGCCTATGACCTGGAGATTTCGATAGACGAAACGACGACGCCCACGCTCCCCGCGCATCACCTGTTCATCGCCCGGGAACTGCAGCATCGGGGAGTCCTCGTCAACAGCCTCGCGCCCCGGTTTATCGGGGAGTTTCAGAAGGCGATAGACTATATCGGTGATCTTGATACATTTGAGACGCAGTTCCGCGTTCACTGTCTTATCGCGCAGAAGTACGGTCACTATAAGATTTCAGTCCATTCCGGAAGTGACAAATTTTCAGTCTATCCCGTGGTGGGACGGGAGACGGGTATGCGACTGCACCTCAAGACCTCCGGTACAAGCTGGCTCGAGGCGCTGCGTACGATTGCCGTCAATGAGCCGGACCTTTACAGGGAGATCCACGCCTTTGCCGTTTCCTACTATCCGACGGCGCTCAACTTCTACCACATAACCGCCGACTTCGACGCGATTGCACCGCTGGATCGGCAGTCCGACGGGGATCTGCCTGCGTACCTGGACGACGAAAATGCCCGGCAGATGCTCCATATTTCCTATGGCGGTATCCTTCAAAACAAGGAATTGCGGCGGAAGCTGTACGCTTCCCTGCACCATTTCGAGAACGAATACTCTGAGATGCTGCGACACCACTTTGAAAAGCATATCGGCCTGTTGGGGGCGGCCCGGCGATAGCGATCGTGGGCCTTTCGTGATTGACGGATCTCCGTCATCGGAAGGCCTCCTCGCCCCCGGGCGGGTGATCTGATATAGTCGCAACATGAGCGACACGTTAATCATTCCCCCGGGGTATGTTCCGATTTTGGACGCCCGCCACACTGAGCGGGCGATACAGACGATCAAGGACGCATTTCAGACCGCCTTGGCCTATGAGCTCAACCTCATTCGTGTAACGGCACCGCTTTTCGTAAAATCGGGGACCGGTATCAATGACGATCTCAACGGGGTCGAGCGCCCCGTTCGCTTCCACATCGGCGGTCTCGGCGACCGTGAGGCGGAAATCGTTCAGTCTTTGGCAAAATGGAAACGGGTCGCCCTTGGTGACCTCGGTTTTCAACCGGGAGAGGGACTGTATACGGACATGAATGCCCTCCGACCGGACGACGCCATGGACAACACCCATTCAATATACGTCGACCAGTGGGACTGGGAACGGACAATCACACCTGAAGAACGAACCATAGAAACGCTGAAAGAGACGGTGGAGATCATTTACGATGTGATCCGCAGAACCGAACGTCACATCTGTCATGAATATGATGAGCTGACGCCGGAGTTGCCGCGGGGGATTACCTTTATCCACGCCGAAGATCTCCGTCGCCGCTATCCCGGACTTGCGCCCAAGGAACGTGAGCGGGAGATCTGTCGGGAACATGGTGCGGTCTTTGTCATCGGTATTGGCGGTGCCCTCGGCGACGGTTCGATCCATGACGGACGTGCTCCCGACTATGACGACTGGTCAACCGAAATTGCGCCGGACTATCGCGGGCTGAACGGCGATATTCTCGTGTATAATCGTGTCCTCGACATGGCATTTGAGCTCTCGTCCATGGGTGTCCGTGTTGACCGTGAAGCCCTTGAGCGGCAGCTGACCATTCGCGGCGTTGAGGAGCGGCGGGAACTGTCTTTCCACCGACGTCTGCTTGCGGGCGACCTTCCCTTATCTATCGGCGGCGGCATCGGTCAGAGTCGTCTCGCCATGTTCTATCTGCGAAAGGCCCATATCGGCGAAATACAGTCCGGAATATGGCCGCCGGAGATGGAAGAGGCGTGCCGTTCCGCCGGAATCCCGCTGTTGTAACGCATCCGCCCGGCAGGCGTCCATTCCAACCGGGGTTGACGACGCCAAAGGGCGAAATGTGCGGTATTATTACACCATGAGTGAGCCCCTGGTGGAACATAAAGGTGTTCGACAGCGACCGGACGAAGGATTTCGACGCTGGTTTGTGAACGATTTCTTTGATGTGATCGTCTGGTACGAATCGGCAGCGGGGGAGCTTGTGGGATTTCAGCTCTGCTATAACCGCAACAAGGTCGAGCGCGCCTTTACGTGGCATCGAAACAAACGTAGCAGTCATTATGTCTCCAGCGGCGACGACGGGCGCGGACGTCCCTGGAAAGCGACGGCAATCCTCTATGGTGACGCCGGTCCCGTACCTGAAGAGGTCATACTCCGCCTGCAGGAGGAGCGGGGAGAGCTTGACGATTCGCTTCTGGATATGATCACAAAATCAGTCCGCGACTATAATGCATCCCGTTCTTGATTGCCCGATCTTCATAACCCGATGTTAATTGTGGCCGCCCGCATGTATACTCATTCCCCATGAAACCTGAACTTCACCCGGTCCTCACTGAAGAGGAAATCAAAGAAACGGTATCGGAGCTGGCTCGACGCATACGTGATGACTATGACGGAAAAGACCTGCTCATGATCGGACTCCTGAAAGGCTCCTTTGTCTTTATGTCCGACCTCATGCGGGCGTTGAATATTCCGGCGGAAGTCGATTTCATGGCGGCCACGTCATATGCCGGCAGGGAGAGTACGGGCGAGCTGGTCATCCTGAAAGGTCTCAATGAGTCGGTGCATGAGCGGCACGTATTGATCGTGGAGGACATCATCGATACCGGTCTCACCTTGAGCAGGATCAGAGAGCGGCTGCTTTTAGAAGGGCCTGCGAGCCTTGAAATATGTACCCTCATCGATAAGCCCGCACGGCGTCAGGCGGAGGTGCCGGTGAAATATGTGGGAAAGGAGATCCCCGATCTCTTTATCGTCGGTTACGGAATCGATTTCGACCAGAAATACCGCTGGTTGCCCTACATCGGGACTATTGACTGAGGGAAATGCCCCCCGGGAACGTTGACAAATGGGCATTTCTTTAGTACGTTGGTTGGATAAACCAATTTACATGGAGGCTGTCGATGCATGGTGACGTCATTATCATTGAGGAACATCACCGGAATGCTGCTGCAGTCATTGTGGAAGCGTTGCAGTCCCGACTTTCTTTCCTCGACCGACCTCTGGCACTGACCGTTGCCGGTGAATCGGGAAGTGGAAAGTCCGAGATGGGACAGGCGTTGAAGGAGGCCTTTGAGGTCGCCGGTTTTCCCGCGATCGTCCTGCAACAGGACGACTACTTCGTCCTGCCTCCAAAATCGAACGATGCGAGGCGCCGGTCCGACCAATCCTGGGTCGGGACGGGTGAGGTTAAGCTTGACGACCTGAACGGTCATTTGCGGCAGCTGAAGAGCGGCGTGAAGAAGCTGGCCAAACCTCTGGTGATCTATGAAAAAGACACGATCATCGAGGAAGAGCTGAACACCGAGGGGCTTCGTGTCATTATCGCGGAAGGGACCTATACCACCATCCTTGATGAAGCGGACGTACACGTCTTCATCGCCAGGGACTACAATGATACATTGCCCGCGCGCAAGCGGCGCGCACGGGAGCTCTTTGATCCGTTTATCGAAGAAGTACTGAAGGTTGAACACGACATTATTGCACCTCACCGGCGGCAGGCGAATATCGTCATTTCCCGCGATTACGATGTGGAATTTGTGTGATGGATTGGTACGGTTCGGCGGCGCGCCTCGGCAAGACCGTAGAAGCGATCCGTGAGCTGCGGTCCGCCGACGACGGAACGACCGCATCACTATTCCGTACCGGACAAAGTGATGCATGCCTTAATGTGTTACCTGCCGACGCCCTTCTGCTTACAGTGGAGGAGCTTTTTGATACATTGCGCGGTCGTTTCGGCGGAGATGCAGATCTCGCCGTTTCTCCCGGTTGTACCGATCCGGCGCGATCCGCCGACGAAATGCCTTCTTCGATTCGTGGCCCCGCGACGTACCGTACCGACACGGAATGGATTCGTCGGACCAACATGGTCGGCGTCAACGTCCGAACCGTTGGAGATTTCTTTGGTGTCGTGAAGTACGCCCTCACGCTCTCCCGCGTTCATGATTCAATCCATATACTGCCGATATGGGAGCCCGGAGTCGTCGGCAGTCTTTACGGGATGAGCAGCCGTCATATCAACGGCGAGTTCTACAGCGCCTCGGTCGCCGATCTCTTTCCCCACTTGAACACTCCCGCCCGGCAGTTAAAGGGGGCGGTGAATTTGCTGCACCTTCTCGGCAAGTCGGTCGGCATGGACGTCATTCCCCACACCGATCGATTTTCAGAAGTGGTCCTTGCCTTTCCTCACCATTTCGAATGGCTTCGACGGGAGGATACGCGTATTGTCGACCACCGGGCCGATCTCCATGAAGAGGTGATGGAACGGATACAAGTGTTTCTTCGACAATACGGGGCGGCGGACGGGCGTCCCATCGAACACGCCGCCATTGAGGCGATATTCGATGATTCCACTCCCGTCGCGGAGCGGGAGTATCTGCTTTTCGGGCCGTCCGGGGACCCCTCGCAGCGCTCCTCCCGTCGGAAGGCGATTGCCCGCTTCATTTACAGGGTGGGGTATGAACCGGTCCCGGCCACGATGGCACCACCCTACCGGGGCTTGCGAGTGGACACCGATTCATTTCACCGTGATGAAGACGGCCACATCTGGCGGGAGTACACCTTCACCGATCCGGAGCCGATGTCCCGTGTCTTCGGGCCGCTGGCGAGGTATAAACTCTATGAGCGTCTGGACGACAATCGGAAGTGGGAGATCGACTTTTCCCGTCCCCGACGGGAGGTGTGGGAAGAGGTGCAGCGCTTCTACGCGTCCCTCCAGGACCGGTATGGATTCGACTTTATGCGGGGAGATATGTCCCACGTCCAGATGCGTCGTGACGGCACGCCACCGTATCCCGACGAGTACTATGATCTCCTCGGATCGATTGCCGCCGCCGTTCGCCGGGATAACGGCGCACCCTCTTTTGCCTATTTCGCCGAGTCTTTCATCGCACCACCGGGTACGATGGCGTACGGTAACGAGGTGGACCACCTGGAGGCGTGTGGTTCCGAGGTAACCCTTGGCGACCTGCAATCCCTGCGGGTGGACGATCCCGAGTTTTTCCGGCGCTTCCGTCTCTATCGGGATATTATGGATACCCGCCGCGTTACACCGTCATTTA
Source organism: Alkalispirochaeta sp. (assembly GCA_965242725.1). Lineage (GTDB taxonomy): Bacteria > Spirochaetota > Spirochaetia > DSM-27196 > Alkalispirochaetaceae > Alkalispirochaeta. The sequence goes on along the minus strand of CBDESZ010000017.1, from coordinate 59,524 downwards.
CGGTTATGACGGCGGACAAGGACGATCCGCGATTTGACGACTACTACCTCAGGGGCAACGAAGCACGATATTTCACCGCCCTTTTTCTCGTGGATATGCCGTCCTATACGGCGTTGAACTTTGAATGCCGGGATCCCCATTTTCAACGGGCGCCGAACGAGCATTACACAAAACTCTACGTCTTTCACGAGTCAGACGGTCCCAAGGCAACCGCCGGCCCCTTCCGTTTCGGTGAGAACGGATACCTCTTCTATCACGTTATGAGAATACGCCTCTTCGCGGAAGAGCTTCTGCCCTCCCTTGCGGGAGAACGGGTGACTATGCTCCTTCCTCCGGACGGGACGGGCGGAACGGCGTATGTCGCGTGGCGCGTCGGTATGTATCTCTTTGTGGTGAACTATGCGGAGAAGCCCGTTCAACACTTGAAAGTCCCCCTCGGAACGAAGGAGCAGGCAAAGACGGGTACCCTCGCCTTTTCAACTGAAGAAGGACGTCGGCAGGCGGAACCATTCCCCCTTATCGACCGGGGAGGGTCTCTCTATGTCGCAGAAGTCGGCAGCGGAGAGGGCATCGTTGTGTCTTTGGACGGGTGACGGTGGAACCGTGACCCTCCCGCGATGTTACCCTCGCCCGAGATGAAAGGACTCGCCGCGCACGAGGTTTCGTCCGTCCCGCTTTGCCGTATACAGCGCAATATCGGCGGACCGCAGCAGGGCGTCCAGGATCGCATCGGTATGGGCGTCGGCCGCTCCGTCCTGGTCGGACTCGCTCAGACCGGTGACACCGGCGCTGAAGGTGAGTAATGTCGACCCCTCCCGCGTTTCGAGAGGCGTTGCCGCAAGCGTCTCCTGAAGCTTGTATGCAAGGTTTTGTGCTTCCGACTCGTCGGTGTTAGGCAGTATGAGCAGGAACTCTTCTCCTCCCCACCTGCAGACGATATCCGTCGAGCGGGTGGTCGTTTTCAGAAACTGGGCAAATCCCTGCAGTGTGTCGTCGCCCACCTGATGGCCCCGATTGTCGTTTATCTCCTTGAAGTAGTCGATATCAACGAGGACCACCGAGAGAGATGTGGAGTAGCGGAGAAATCGCCTGACCTCATTGGTTAAAAGCTCCGTACCGTACCGCCGATTGATCAGACCGGTGAGTTCATCGTTGAGCGCAAGAAAGCGCAGGCGATTTCGCTCTTCCTGGAGCTGCTCCGTCCGTTGCGCCACCGTTTCTTCAAGACGTACCCGAAATTCCGAGAGCTCCTGAAACATCACGTCATATCGCAGGGCGATCACCGTCGCCTGGGAGAGGATGAAGGCAAACAGACCGAGGGACATCACATATCCGGTGTGAATGATTCTCATGTCGAAGAGGATGTCGTTGCCGGTAAACGCGATAAAAATGAGAAAACCGACAAGGGAGACGGCGGCGCCGCATTCTCGCCGCTTCACCGCGGAGATGGTCAGATACAGTAAATAAATGGAGACGAGGAAAATGATCATATACCATACGACACGGATCTGCTGAAACAGTGCATACGGTACCAACCACACCACGGCGACGTGAACGGCGGCCGCGGATGTGAGAATCGGGACGAATTTCCTTCTCCGGGGCGGCGGAAAGAGCCGTTCCGAGTACGCCACCAATGTCGGCACGGCAAGAGAGACGGCGGTGTAGGCGAGGCGGATCCACGGCAACTCCCGCGGAGGCTGGAGAAGGCGAAGGAAAACGCGCTGTCCCGCCACTGCCGCGACGACCGCCGCGAGGAGGGTGAATACGGCGAATATCAGAGTCGATCCTTCTCCGGTGTGAATCGAGGCGAGAATCAAGTGGTATATTGCCACCGTCACAAGAGCACCGATGAGCAGTGTTTCCACGAGGTTGAGGCGGTCCCGATAGCGGATAAGTACCCGCTGGGGGCCGAAGTATACCTCACTCCAGAGTCCCCCCCGCTCATGGAGGTTGTTGGTCACGAGGAACGCCAGTTCAAGCTTCCCGCTCCTTGGCAGGTTTGGGTAGAGGGTGGGTACAAACCCCGCTTCCGCGTCTCCTCCTTCGGTCGGTCTGCCGAAGGTGCCTATGAATACGCCGTTGGCATAGATCTGCGCCGAGGCTGCGACGCCCGTCACATAGAGGGCGTACCGCTCCTCCGGATTCAACCCCTGGACGGTCACCCGGTATGTCATCTTCTCGACGCCTTTTATGGATCCCGGGACGGAAATGTAGCGCTGTTCAATAAATGAAAGAGATGCGGGAAGAACGTGTCTGCCGATTACCGCCTCCCACGTGCCCGTAAGGGAAATGACGGAATTCCGGGTCTCCGCCGACAGGTTGACGACGCCATCCTGAACGGCAACGTCCCCGCCCTTCATCGACGGCGGCAGGGAGAAGAGTATGGCGATATAAAATGCACTTCCAAACAGTATCGCCACGGCGCCGATCAGAAAGCGACGGGATTTCCATCTGGCGGGAAGTGCATTTCTTTTCACGCGACAATACCCTTCGCGTACGTTCTATCGGTCACGGCAATCGAACGCTCCGTTATGACGCCGCCTTGACTGCGGTCACTTTACCCCGAGCCTCACCCCGCAGGATTCGTACACCAAGATAGACAAAGGGTGTATCAAGAAGCGCCATGATGACCTTCAGAAAGTAGTAGGGAGGGACCATGCTTCCCAGAACGTAGCCGAGGGTAAAGCGTTCGCCCACCATCCAGAATGCAATAAGCATGAACACCACCGTATCGATGAGCTGGCTGACCATCGTGGACGCGTTGTTTCGCAGCCACAGGAGTCTTCCCCGGGTGACTCGCTTCCACAGCTCGAACGCCCAGACATCGTGGGTCTGGGAGAGGGCGAAGGCAACGACACTCGCCGCTGTAATACGGAGGGAGCTCCGGAAAATGGTGAGGTAGGCGTCATTGTTGGCCGCAAACCGATCGGCAGGGGGGATGATCGTTGCAAGCGCAGTGACGGCCATAATGAGGAGGAGAATCACCACCGTCGCCCCGATGAGGGAGCGAATCGATTTCCCTCCCCAGATTTCCGCCATGATATCTGTTACCAGAAATGAAAGGGGGAAGAGAAAAATACCCACCGATCCGGTAAATTCGAATCCACCGATCGTGAAAAAGGGGATGACTTTCGTTCCCATCAGGTTGGCGGCGACGATGGAGCCGACAAATAACGCGGAAAGATATGTATACGCCTTTCCTTGAGGAAGGACGTTTGGAGACGAATCTATCATAGTGGCTGTGATAGTATCCCAATTGCGTGGGGAAAACAACGCCGTCGCAACGTCTCGGCCGTCTCGGGGCGGTTGACCAACGGGTCTTCCCCATTCACCATACCCCAATGGTACTAGCGGTAATTATCACCGTCGCACAGATTCTCGGCGTCCTGACGTCGGTGTCGGCGCTGTTGACTACCCGTACCGCCCAGGGTGCCATCGCGTGGATCGTCTCACTCAACACCTTCCCTTACCTCGCCGTACCGGCGTACTGGATATTCGGGCGCACCCGGTTTAATGGATATGTCCAGTCCCGCAAGGAGGTGGACGGCAGACTGAGGACCCGCCTCAGTGATCTCCGAAGCCGCCTGGAAACGCGTCACGCCAGGGATGACGATGATACGGGACGCGCGCTTGCCCTGGAACGTATCGCCCGTCTTCCCTTTACCCGGGGAAATGGCGTACAGCTGTTAAGCGACGGGACGGATGCCTTCAAATCCATGTTTGCCGCGATTCGGCGAGCCCGACGGTACTGCCTTATTCAGTTTTACATCGTCCGGGATGATCAGATTGGCGGTGAATTACAGGAACTCCTGATCGAAACGGTCCGCCGGGGAGTAGAGGTCTATTTCCTCTTCGACGAGATCGGCAGCTACCAGATAGGGCGAAGATACGTGCACTTCCTGCGGAACCACGGCGTCCGTATCCAGCCCTTTTCATCGACCAGAGGCGCAAAAAATCGCTTTCAATTGAATTTTCGCAACCACCGGAAAACACTCGTCGTGGACGGAGTGGAGGGATTCCTCGGGGGACTCAATGTGGGCGATGAGTATCTCGGACGGAGCGAGCGTTTCGGCCCGTGGCGGGATACCCACCTGCACCTGACGGGACCGGCGGTGATGGGGCTCCAGCTGACCTTTGTAGAGGACTGGCATTGGGCGACCGAGGAGTATCTCGATCTCGACTGGCAGAGTTGTGTCACCGACGAATCTCTGCGGGATCGGGACGTGTTCCAGCCGCCCTCCGACTACGGTGCGGAAGGGGCTTCCCCGTATACAAGGCATTTCCCCGCAGTATCCAACGTTACCGCCCTCGTCCTTCCCTCGGGTCCCGCAGACGACTCATCCACGGCAAGTCTCCTCATACAGCATGCGATTCACTCCGCCGGAAACCGGCTGTGGATCGCCAGTCCCTATTTCGTTCCCGACGAAGGGGTTCAGGACGCGTTGAAACTGGCCGTCCTGCGCGGCGTGGATGTACGGATTCTCATTCCCGACAGACCGGATCACCTGCTCGTCTATCTCTCGGCGTTCGCCTTCGTCGGACACATGCTTGAAGCGGGGGTAAGGATATACCGCTATCTGCCCGGTTTTCTCCATCAAAAGGTGATGCTCATAGACGACACCGTGGGTACCGTCGGTACCGTCAACCTTGATAACCGGTCATTCCGGTTGAACTTTGAAATTACCTCCATCGTCGTAGGAAGGCGATTTGCCGAGCAGGTGGAGGAGATGCTGGAACGGGATTTCGGTCATTCCCGGCTCATGACGGTGGACGAAATGCGCAAGATGCCGATCACCCTGCGGATTTTCTCACGACTTGCCTATCTGGCCGCCCCGATTCAGTGACTGCAGGCGATGGGTAAACGGGGAGACCTGCCGGCGGGAGCGTCCGCGGACGAACTGGCGGCGGAACTGCTGACCGCCTATCACCCCGGGCAGCGGGTCTCGGTGGAGACGTTACGGTTACTCTTTTCCAGACGCAGATGGAATACCTCAATCGAAGCGGTGCGACAGGTGCACGCCCTGCTGTCCGGCGGGACGGAGGCGCTTGATCAGCTCCTGCGCTCTTCGACGACGGCGGCGCGACTCATCCGCGGAAGCGACGGCAATGTATACATGCGTCGTCTCCGTCCCGAAGAGAAGGGGACCGCCGTCCTGGATGTGAGCAATCTCGTGTGGTCCTTCAACGCGTCAGGGCCGAAGGTGGAACCTCTATTACACATTATTCACTGTCTGCGGCGCCACCACGTTGCCGAGATAGTCGCCGTTGCCGATGCAAATCTGCAATACGTCGTCGCCGATCCCGGGAATATCGCTTTCCTCTCGGATCGAGTCGAGGAGTTCCGGTACGCCCCGGCCGGTACCCCCGCCGACCCGACGATCATAGAGGTTGCCCGGGAACGAGGCGGGTGGATCGGGAGCAACGATCAGTTTCGGGAGTGGCGGAAACGCAGCGGATGGGCGCGAAGCAACCTCTGGCGTATCCTCGTGCCCATCGTCTTTGTTCCGCCGGACTCCTGTGATCTCGGTATCGTTGGAGACGAGCTGCAGGGATGAGGGGTTGTTTTATTCGTCTTCGTTGATAATCGTTATTTTCACGCCCTCGTGATTCCGGACCTCTTCTCTCGGTGGAATCGTTACCTTCAGGATGCCGTTCCTGTAGACCGCCTTTGCGGTTTCCCGGTCAAACTTGTCTTCCGGAACGTAGTACCGCTGGTCGGGAATCTCCGTGTACTTGAGCCGGCGATTGAAAAAAATCACTTCGTCCGAGTCCGGGGCGGCATCCGGCGCGTGGGCGGAGAGAACCATATAATCGCCCTGAAACTCGAGGGAGATATCGTTGTCCCTGTACCCCGCAAGGGCAAACTCGAAGACCATTGTCTTGTCCTGGAGCATGTAAATGTTTGCCGGGGGAAAGGGATAGACCGAGTAGTAATTGCGGTGCTCACCCCGCTCTTTCTGGTTGAAGGCGAAGTTGCCGAACGTGTGGGTGAACTCTTCCGTTGCCTGGAAGATCTGATCCAGGAGTGTTCCCAGATCGACGTAATCGCGGTTGTGCATCGTGCACCTCCTCATGTGATATGTGCGCTCCCGGAGGCAGCGCGAAACCGTCATCATTGGATCGACGGCTGAGAGCACTTCGGCGTCTCACCTGAGAATATAACACTTTTTTACCGGTATGACGTCACCGCGCGCCGTCTGGACGCTCACCGGTAAGGCGGGTACGATGAAAACACATGCGTATTTTGTACATCGCCGAAATCGTGGGGAAACCCGGAATCTACTGTGTGAAAACACACCTCGCCCGACTCCGGAAGGAGCTGAATATCGATTTTGTCGTCGCCAACGGCGACGGCGCCACCGGAGGATTCGGCATCGGAAAGAATCATAGCGTCTATCTGCGGAAACTGGGTGTAGACGTCATAACCGGTGGTGATCAGACCTTCTTCAAGAAGGACATCGCCGACCACATCGACAAGGCACCCTACATTCTCAGGCCGGCCAATTTACCCCCGGAAATGCCGGGAAGGGGGTGGCGGCATTTCACCGTCAACCCGTCTGAGTGGTCTCAGATCGACAACGCGTCGCCCGCCGATGACGACGGCAAATCCGTGGACGCCCCCGACGGCGGGGAACAGCGGCAGGCCGGCGGTGATGAAACATCACAGTCCCTCCCCAGGGTCAAAGTCGCCGTCGTCAACCTTATCGGACAGTCCGGTTTTACCCGTATTCACGGTGGCAATCCCTTCACCTATCTTGCAAACGTTCTGGAGCGTATCCAGAAAGACAGCGTCGTCGTGATAGTCGACTTTCACGCAATGACGACCGCCGAAAAATACACAATGTTCCATTACCTCAACGGAAAGGTCACTGCGGTGGTAGGCAGTGGTCAGCGTGTTCAGACCGCGGACGCGCACGTCATGAGCTCCGGCACGGCGGTCATATGCGATGCCGGTCGGACGGGCAGCCAGAACAGCGTCGGCGGAATGTCACCGGGGCCGGAAATAAAAAAATATCTCACCAAAATACCGGTGAAGTCCGAGGAAGGATGGGACGCCCTGGAGCTGCAGGGAGTTCTGCTTGATGTGGATCCCGCGGGGGGCTATGTAACCGCCTTTGAACCGGTTCGCGAAGGGTGTCCTTCGCCGGAAAAGGGAAGGGAAGGGTGAACGGATTTGCCCGTGTCCTGGAAGTAAACCTGCAGGATCGTGAAGCGCATGTCGCCGTCTATCCCGCCTCATGCGGCCGTTGCGACGAACCGGGGCACTGTACTCGCAGACACCGGCAAATGTGGGTGAATATACCCGCGGAAATGACAGTTACACCGGGGGAGATTGTGCGACTCGGCACACCTCGGGACGCCGTCTATCGCGGAATAGGGCAGCTCTTCATCCTCCCCGCCGCCGCCGCCGCAGGGGGATACCTTGTCGCCACGGCAATCGTCTCTTCGCCGGCGATCGCAGGCGGCATTTCCGCTGCGGCGGCGGCCGCACCGGTACTGTACGCCCTCATCCGCGGTGCCCGGCGGGAGGACAGGCCCTTCGTCGTTCAGCGTCTTTCATCCCCGCCGGAGGGGAGCTTTACGGAGCTGTCTCTCCATCTTTGAGGGCATCTCCGAGGAGATCGCCGTATGCGTCCGGCGCAACGTATTTCATGCCGTCGTACCGGTAACCAAAGAGCTCGCAGAAAATTTCGCCGATATGCACTTTCACCTCTTCCATGGGAATACTCGTTCCCGTCAGACGCGACAGTGATGTCTGTCCGCGATCGGTGATACCACAGGGAATGATCCAGTCAAAGTGGGAAAGGTCGGTATTCACGTTAAAGGCGAAACCGTGAAAGGTGACACGTTTCTGCACGGCAACACCCACGGCGGTGATTTTTTCGTTACGTACCCATACGCCCCGGTGTGCGTCGTCGCGATCGGCTGAAATATCGTGATAGCGACGGAGATAGGTAACCGTTACCTCTTCAAGGAGGTAAATATACTTCTTCAGGCTCCGCAGGTGACTGCGCAAATCGATGATCGGGTATCCGATCAACTGACCGGGACCGTGGTATGTTGTTTCACCGCCCCGTTCTATCGTCACCAGATCGACGGCGTGTTCATTCAGCACCGACGGCGGTGCCACGATATCGCCGGGTTCCGCGCTTTTACCCTGGGTAATCACCGGCGGATGCTCAAGCAGGAGAAGCGTGTCGCCTATCGCGCCGCGCTGCCGCAGCGAAACAAGTCGATGCTGGAGGGACAGGGCATCCCGGTAGGGGAGTGATCCCAGATCGAGGATCTCAAGGGTCGTTCCGAGTCCGAGCGTCCCCTGCATCGCCGTCAGGAGCTCCTCAGTGATGCGGCGATCTCGTCCATGACGCCGGCCATATCGTCAAGGGATACCTGCCGATGCAGATAGCCGTTTTCATATGCCACCCTCGGCATGCCGTAGACGACGCTCGATTGCTCGTCCTGGCCGATGGTCATGCCTCCGGCTTCATAGATATCGCCGATTTCATAGGCGCCGTCCCTGCCCATACCGGTCATGATGACGGCCATAACGTTGTTCCCGTATGCGCGGGCCGCAGACTGAAAAAGGATTCCCGCCGAGGGGCGGTGACCGTTGCAGACGGGTTGCTGGTTCAGATGAACGATCCCCGCCAGTTTCTTCCGCTCCACCTCGATGTGGTAATTCCCCGGCGCGATAAGAACCCTTCCGGGCTTCAGGAGATCCCCTTCAGCCGCCTCCTTGACCTCAAGGGGGGAGACGCGGTTGAGACTCTGGGCAAACTCCGATGTAAATCCCGCAGGCATATGCTGGACCACCACGATAGGTACTCCGATATCTCCGGAAACCTGGCCAAAGAGCTTGCGCAGCGCATTTGGACCGCCGGTGGAGATTCCAAGCACGATCAGTTCCAGCGTACCCGGTTTTGACCGGGGAGAGCGTTTTGGTGCCGACGGCGTCGTTGTCGACGGACGATCCTGCTGCGTGGCGGTCCCCGGGCGCTGAGCGGCCTCCGGCGACGCCGAATCCGGTCGTTCCCCGTCCCGGTCTTCCGTCCTGATTCCGCCCTCCTGCGGATGGCGGGGTGTCCGGATTGCGTAATCCTGCGGCGCCGGCGGCGAGGACTCTCCCTTGCGTCGCCGGTAGGTACCGCCGAAACCGCGTATCATGGCGATGAGCTGATCCCCCACCACGTGAATATCGTGGGAAACCGAACCTGACGGTTTGGTGATAAAGTCGCTGGCCCCCAGGTCCAGGGCTTCCATGGTGACCCGGGCTCCCTTCTGTGCGATCGAGGAGAGGATGATTACGGGAATGTCGATCTTTTTCTCCGCCCGTGCCTTGAGAAATTCGATGCCGTTCATTTCCGGCATTTCCAGATCGAGGACAATTGCATCGGGGTTCAACCGCGGTATCTTGTCGAGGGCAAACGATCCGTTCATCGCCGTTCCGACGACCGTCATGTCGGGGGCACTTTCAACGATTTTACTGATCAAATTACGCATGAGGGCCGAATCGTCGACCACCAGGACTCGAAGTTCCATGTTGCCTATACCTCTTTCCCGTAGATGCATGCGTAGTCGGTTTTAATGAACTTGAAGGAAGTATTCATGCCGAAGAGCGATTCACTGTGGCCGATGAACAGATACGACTGGGGGGCCATGGCCTCCCAGAAGCGATTGATCACCGCCTTTTGCGCCGCTTCGTCAAAGTATATGAGCACATTTCGACAGAAAATGACGTCCAGATTGCGCTGGCCGCTGTCGTTTTTCAGGTTGTGATAGTCAAACTTTATCAGCTTCTTCACAAAATCCTTGACCTGATAGCCCCCCTCTCTCCTGTCGAAATACTTGGCGAGATGGGATTCCGGTATGCCGGCGATACGGTTTTCGGTGTAGAAGCCCTGTTGTGCCGTCAGTACCGATTTGAGGCTCAGGTCGGATGCAACGATTTCGGCCTCAAAATCTTTCGGTAACAGTTCAAGAAGTTCCATGGCGATTGTATATGGCTCTTCGCCGGTGGAACACCCGGCGCTCCACACCTTGACCCGACGATTGCCGCTTTTTTTCTTTCGTTCCACCAGATCGGGAACAACGAATTTTTCGAACGTCTCCCAATGGGCGGTATTGCGGTAAAATCGGGTCAAATTGGTCGTAACTGCATCGAGAAGGACCTTCAATTCCTCGCTGTCGGAGCGGACAAAGCGATAGTAGTCTCCTACGGTGTCTATCTTGGCGATTCTCAGACGTTCTTTCAGTCGACTTTCCAGAATGGTCCGATTTGATTCGGAGAAGTGGATGCCACTTTCGTCGTAAATGAGTGTGCGAAACCGTTCAAAATCAGCATCGCTGAGGAATTCGGACATGTATGAAAGAGTACGGTGTCCCTCATGGTGTGTCAACGCGATTGGACCTTCGTTGACAGCGGGGTCGCGGGCGCGGATAATGAACTCCCGGTATGAACAAGTATATTTTCGTTACCGGGGGCGTATGTTCAAGCCTCGGAAAAGGGATCGCCGCGGCGTCCCTGGGAAGTCTCCTGGAGAGTCGCGGGTTTTCCGTCAGGATGATCAAGATCGATCCGTATATAAACGTTGACGCCGGGACGATGAGTCCCTATCAACACGGAGAGGTGTATGTTACCGACGACGGCGCCGAAACCGATCTGGACCTGGGCAATTACGCGCGATTTACACGCTCACCTTTGAGCCGGGCAAATTCCATCACCACCGGACAGATCTACCAGGAAGTCATTCAGCATGAGCGGGAAGGCCGCTATCTGGGACGGACCGTGCAGGTCATTCCTCACATCACCGATCGCATCAAGCAGCGCGTACGGAGCGTCGGAGACGACGGGGAAGTGGATGTGACGATCGTGGAAGTGGGCGGAACGGTGGGCGACATCGAGTCATTTCCGTTTCTTGAAGCGGTGCGCCAGATGGTCCACGAGCTGGGAAAACAGAACGTCCTCGCCGTTCACCTGACGCTGATTCCGGAAGTTGCAAATGGAGAGCTCAAGACAAAACCGACGCAGCATTCTGTGAAAGAACTGCGCGAAATCGGTATACAACCGGATGTGCTCCTCTGCAGGGCGCCTACCGCCCTCCCCGACGACGTTCGACGGAAGATAGCTCTCTTCACCAATGTGGATATGGAGGCGGTCATTTCGGCATACGACGTACGGTCGTCGCTGTATGAAATTCCCCTGATGTATCACACCCAGGGTCTGGATGAGATCGTCCTTCGACGCCTTGACATGGAGGTGCGGCCGGCGGACCTGTCGGGGTGGCAGCACGTCGTGGAAGTGGTCACCGGTTCCTCATGTACCGTCCGCATCGCGGTGGTGGGCAAATATATCGAACTCAGCGACTCCTACAAATCGGTAGACGAGGCGCTCTACCACGGCGGAATCGCCAATGACTGCAAAGTGGAACTGGTCAAGGTTGACTCCGAAGGCCTGGAGAAGGGCGACATCGATCTGGATCGCGTCTTTCGCGGAATCGATGGAATTCTCGTTCCCGGCGGTTTCGGCGGCCGGGGAGTGGACGGCATGGTCAACGTGGCGCGCTACGCACGGGAGCACAAGATACCCTATTTCGGTATCTGTCTGGGAATGCAGGTGATGGTGATAGAGTATGCACGGAATGTCCTGGGTTATGAGGACGCGGACAGTACGGAGTTTCATCCGGAATGTGCCTATCCCGTCGTGAGCCTGCTTGAAGAGCAGATCGATGTGAAACACTACGGCGGTACCATGCGTCTGGGGGCGAGCAATTCCCGCCTGTTGCCGGATACGCTGATTCGCCGCGTCTACGGTACGGAAATCATCACTGAACGTCACCGTCACCGCTACGAAGTTTCAAACTCCTATCGCCAGCAGCTCAACGAGGCGGGACTGACCACCGGCGGCGTCACCGAAGACTATTCATTGGTGGAATCCCTGGAATGGGCCGCTCATCCCTGGGGTGTGGGCGTCCAGTTTCATCCGGAGTTCATGTCGAAACCCGTTGAAGCCCACCCCCTCTTCAGGGCGTTTATCGCCGCGGCACGGGGCAGCTCGGCGGAGCGGAACGGCGACACCCCCGGGGACGACGGCTGATAGCGATGGCGACCTCCTCCCTTCCGACGCTTCTGACAATCCTGCTCCTGCCGCTGATGGCGGGTTGCACCTTTGACTACGACGAGGCAACGGTGGAGACGGAGGGACAGCCGGGAGTACCGCAGACGGAAGTGATCGATGTGCGTATGGTGGTGGTACGGGAAAACCGGCTGGAGCTCACCGCACGGAGGATCGCGACCTTTCCGGACGAAGGGGTTCAGGAGTTTGAGGAGATGACCTTTCAGGAGTTCGGGCCACAGGGTGATCTCCGCCTCGCCGGGAGCGCAGAGGGTGGGACACTCCATCTCGACTCGGAAGATGTGGAACTGCGCGGCGAGGTGCGCCTGACCTCAACGGAGGACGACGCCGTACTAGAAAGCGACTTTCTCTATTGGGACAACGCCGGGCGTATCCTCTCCTCCCGGGACGGCGGGGTTGTTTCCGTCGGTCGCGGCGACGGTTCCCGCATTTCCGGTGCGGGATTACGCCTGGACGGCAGGCGTAACGTGGTTGAATTTGAAAATGGCGTACAGGGAACGTATGTGAGCGAGGAAGAAGAGTGATGACACCCTCCGCCCGGGTATGGTCCGCCCTGTGGGCGGGTCTTCTCATCGTGACGCCCCTGACGGTCATCGCCGATTCGTTCACCTTTTCCGGGGAGAGGACGTCCGTTTCGCTGACGGAGGGTCGGGAGCGGACGCTGCTTCAGGGAAATGCGACGGTGGTGAGCAACGATTTTGAGCTCACCGCGGAGGAGATCGAGCTGTGGGGCACCAACTTCCGCTACGCCGTGGGGCGCCGGAACGTATCGGTCTTCGATTCCGCCCACAACATCCGAATTGCCGCGCAGACGGTTCGTTTCGACCGTACGACTGAAAACCTGCGGGCGGAGTACATGATCGTCGTGGAAGACCTCGACAATGAACTCATTCTCAAGGGTGAATATCTGGAGACGAGAAACGGCGGGGATCTCATCGTCGTGCAGACGGCGGTTCGGGTCCTTCGGGACGATCTTACCGCCCGCGCCCAGTTTCTCAGGTTTCGGCGGGAAGAGAATGTTCTGGAACTGTCCGGTTTTCCCGTCCTCTTCTGGAAGGGAGACGAATATCGGGCGACGCGAATCGTCATGAATCTGGATACCGAGGAAATCGAAATGCAGGGTCGCGTACAGGGCGCCATCGAGGTGGAGGACCCGGAAGATGAGTAGTACCCTGAGAGTCGAGAATCTCGTCAAGCGGTTCGGCCGGAAAGAGGTGGTCCGGGGCATCGATTTCTCCATGGAGAGCGGACAGGTCGTCAGTCTCCTTGGACCCAACGGGGCGGGTAAGACAACGGTCTTTTACATGATCGTGGGCTTCATCTCGCCGACCGGGGGATCCGTCTTTCTGGACGACGCCGATATCGGGCGGCTGCCCATGTTTATCCGGGCGAGACGGGGCATATCGTATCTGCCCCAGGAACCGTCGGTATTCAGAAAGCTCACGGTCGAGCAGAATCTCATGGCCGTGCTGGAGCCGCGGCGGGAGCTGACCCGCTCGGCGCGGCGCAGGCGCGTGGAGGAGTTGCTTGAGGAGCTGGGCATCGCCTCAATTCGCAGGCAGAAGGCGTATTCTCTCTCCGGGGGCGAGCGTCGCCGGACGGAAATCGCCCGTGCCCTCGCGATGGAACCCCGCTTTCTTCTCCTTGACGAGCCCTTTGCCGGGATCGATCCCCGCGCGCGGTATGAGCTGAAGACGATCGTACGGCGCCTTTCCGGAAAGGGTATCGGCGTGCTCATCACCGACCACAACGAGCGGGACACCCTGGACATCTCGGACTACTCCCACCTCATTCATCGGGGAGAAATCGTCGTCGCCGGAACGCGGGACGAGATTGAGGCAAACGAGACGGCCCGGACGATCTATCTCGGCGACGACTATCGCCGGTAGAAGTCGCCGCCGGTCAAATTGACAAAGAGGGCCCCCTCTCCCATTATAGTGAGTAGTATGCAGTATCAACGCCCTGCACTGGTGCAACGCCAGGAACTGCGGATGACGCCGCAGTTACTGCAGAGCATCCAAATCATGACGCTTCCACTACAAGACCTCAAATTCCGTATCCAGGAGGAACTGGAGACAAATCCCGCCCTCGAAATACTCGAGGAAGCACCGAGTATCTCACTCAATGAAAACGACGAGCAGAATGCAAGACGTGATGAATACGAGTATTTCGAGAACTCTTCAGATCCCGGATACACCGGGTCGGGCCGCTTTGACGGCGATGAAGACGGAAAACGCATGTTCCTTGAAGGAGCCCTCTCCCGACCCGAGTCGCTCCACGATCATCTTCTCTGGCAGTTGCGCCTTCAACCACTTGACGATGCCGATTTTGCCGTCGGTGAATTGCTCATAAACAATCTCGACGAGAATGGATTTCATATCGAAGAACCCTTTCGGGTCGTACCTGAAGGTGATCATCGTCGGGTGGAGCCGATGATGACCATTATCCGTACCTTTGAACCCGTCGGTACGTGCGTGCGGGATTTTCATGAATCCCTCGTCGTCCAGGCCGACCAGCTGGTGGATACGCCGCATTTGGTCATTCCGATAATCATGAATCACCTCGAGGATGTGGAGCGGGGCAGAATAAAGGAGATCGCCAGGACGCTTCACGCTTCGGTGGAGGAAGTGGAAGAGGCGATCGACATCATCCGTTCCCTCACGCCCTTTCCGGGACGCATGTTTTCTTCCGATGAATCGCGGTATGTCGTTCCCGACCTCGTCCTGCGCAGGCGGGACGGCCAGTTTGTCCTCGTCTTCAACGACGAGGAGATTCCCGTTCTCGGCGTCAACAGGATGTTTGAGGAGATTGCCGAGAGTGACGACGATTCGGCGCGGCAATTTGCAAACAAGGGTGTCAAGGATGCACGGTGGTTCATTAACAGCATAGCCCAGCGCAACGAGACGATTCTGCGGGTGGGACGGGCGATCCTTGAGTTTCAGCGCGACTTTTTTCTGAAGGGCAAGAAGCATCTTGCACCTCTCACATTGAAGGATATCGCGGGAGAGCTGAATCTCAGTGAGGCAACTATTTCCCGCGTGACCAATGGGAAGTATCTTCAAACCGAATGGGGTATCTTTGAGCTCAAACATTTTTTCTCGAATCGAATCGCCGGGACCGGTTCGGGGTACTCCAAATACAGCAAGGAGGGTGTAAAAGAGATCGTGCGGGAGATCCTGGAGCAGGAGGAGCAGGCGACCGGCAAGCACCTCTCGGACCAGAGAATCTCCGATCTGCTTGCACAACGGGGGATAAAAATCGCGCGAAGAACCGTTGCCAAGTACCGCAAGGAACTTAAAATCAGCTCGTCCTACGAGCGTTGATGACTTCACGGGAGGTAAACCATGAACATGACGATCAAATCGGTACATTTTGACGCAAAAGATTTGACAAAAGAGCTTATTGAAACACGATTGCAGAAACTGGACTTCGCCACCGACAAGATCGTTGATCTGGATTTCACCTTGACCAGGGAAAAGGGCCACAGCTTTGACGTGGAAGCGAAAGTGCACTTTCGATGGGGAACCAACGCGGTTATCAAGACGGGCGGTTACGATTTACACAAAGCGATCAATGAACTGATCGATAAACTGGACCAGAAGGTGCGAAAAGAAGTAGAAAAGGTACAGGAACACAAGCCGTAACGATGGAACAGTTTACCGTTCTGGATCTCATCGATCTGGAATTACGCGAGCATAACGATCTCGGGCTGGATTGCATCGGAGGATGGCAGGGACTGCTTCGTCCCATTTCGATCCCCGACCTCAATCGGCCCGGGCTGGCGTTGAGCGGCTTTTTTGACAATTTCGGTTTTCAGCGAATACAGATTTTCGGCCGGGGTGAGCACGCCTATCTCGAAAAACTGGCCGCCGAGAAGACGACGACGACGATCGAGGAGTTTTTTCAGCGGGAGATCCCCTGCTGCGTCTTTACCCACGGGCTTGAGCCGACCGACGACTTTGCCGCACTTGCAGATACGGCCAACATTCCGGTACTGCAGACCCAGCTCGATACCAGCGAGTTTGTCATGCGCCTCATCCGGGCGCTGGGAAACGTCTTTGCCGCGAAGCAGACGATCCACGGCACTCTGATCGAGGTCTTTGGAATCGGTGTCCTCATCCTCGGGGCCAGCGGCGTGGGGAAAAGCGAGGCGGCGCTGGAGCTTATAGAACGGGGACACCGCCTTGTCGCCGACGACGCCGTGGAGATCCGCCGGGTGGCAGGGAATATTCTCCTCGGTCAGGGGGTGAATCCCGCACTGGGCCACCACATGGAAATTCGCGGGTTGGGTATCATCAATATTACCCACCTCTTCGGCGTCGGTTCGATCCGGGACAAAAAGCAGATTCAGCTTATCTGTCAGCTTGAAACGTGGGACTCCAAGAAGGCATATGACCGCATCGGCGCGGAAGAACGGACGTGGGAGATCCTCGGGGTTGCCACACCCTATCTGGAAATACCGGTAAAACCGGGACGCAATATTCCCATTATCATTGAAACTGCAGCGATGAATGAACGGCTGAAAAAAATGGGTTACTACAGCGCCCGGGAGTTCAACCAGACTGTCCTTCGATGGTTGGACAGTGAAAATGCCCGGCGTGCGTATCTTCAAAAAAAGGGTATTACATGAGGTTGGCTCCATGACCGAAAAAGAAGTGGTGGTGAAAAACCGGGCGGGCATCCATGCACGACCGGCGGCACTCATCGTTCAGACAGCATCGCAGTACTCCGCACACATCGAGTTTAAAAACGGCCGGGACACCATTAACGCCAAGTCGATCATGGGGATCATAACCCTCGGCGCCGGGTACAATTCCAGGATCACCATATCCGCCGATGGGGAAGATGAGGAAGATGCCGTGGAAAACCTTGCACAGCTCTTTGAGAACAGATTTGAAGAGGATTAGGCTCCCCTTCGGGGGGCTCTGCCGCCACGCGCCATGAGAGTATTTCGGAACGCCTCAGCGTCATCGACGACACTTGCAAGCCTCGGCGCGTTGTATGTGGTCATCGTGATACTGACCGTTCTGCTCTCCAATCGCGTTCTCTCGGACCCGGACATTCTCAGCGGTCCACGACTGTGGGTCTTTGTTCTTATTGCCGCACTTCTGCCGGCGGGACTGCTTGGTGCCGTCATTCTCAGTCTCCTTCGTCTCCTGCGGGACCGGAGAACGGGCAAGCCCGGTGCCGGCTTCAAGGCGCGACTTGCAGGCTTTTTTGCGGTGGTCGTCCTCCTCGCCGCGCTGCCTCAGGGCATCGTCGCCGTCGGCGTTCTCTCTTCCACGATGCAGCTGCTCTTCAATACAAATACGGGACTGTCTCTTCAGCACGGTCTGGATCTGGCTCTGGACTACTACGATCAGCACATTCACGATCTGGAAATTCTCGCCGCCGACGGAACGATGCAGCGTATCGTCGACGGTCGGCTGCCGACCCTTGGAGACGTTTCCCCGGGTGCGCCTATCTGGCCGGAGGTCACCAGGCGACAGCCCCGCGCGCAGGGAGTACAGCTCTTTGACGGGAACGGCAGGGAACTCGTGTTTCTCGGTTCCGAAGGGCTTCGCCTTCCCGAAGCTCCCCCCGATTTGAGCCCCGGCGATTCGGCGCGGATTCATCGGGTATCCATTAACGGCGTCGGGCTTTTGCGTATGACCACTGTGGTGAATCTCCCGGACGGGCAGACACCGGGACTCGCCGTTTTGACGGTTGGACTACCCGACGGCTTTGAACGGAAGGCGGCGACTATTACCGAGTCCATTCGCATCTTCTCGCGCCTGGAGAATCTGCGTCCCGTATACATACTCGTCGTCGCGCTGATGTACGGTTTTTTCTCCCTTCCCCTTCTCCTTTTGTCGATTCTGGCGAGCTTCTTCTTTTCCGACCGCATTATACGGCCGATCGAACTCCTTGAAGAGGCGACCCGTCGCGTAACCGACGGCGACTATTCGGTGCGTATTTTGAGCCGTCCCGGGGAAGACCTGGGTGTCATGGTTACCTCGTTCAACAGGATGGTAAACGAGCTCGACCGGGCAAGACAGCGCATCGCCCAGGCGGAGAAGGTTCAGGCGTGGCAGGAGATCGCCCAGCGGCTCGCCCACGAGGTGAAAAATCCCCTCACGCCGATCAGGCTCGCCGCGGAACGACTCAAGCGCCGGTATGAGGCGGGGGCAGACGATTTTGGACGGGTGCTGCACCGCACCACCTCAACGATTATCCGTGAGACCGAGGCGCTTACGGCGCTCCTGAACGAATTCCGGTCGTTCTCCCGTCTCCCGGGGCCGACGAAAGAGCCCGTTGCACTGGAACGCATCTGCGGGGAAGCGGCAGCGGTTTACGATGAGGATCCCGACGTCGTCGTCGACCGGTCGGCTATCGCCCCTGATCTGATCATTCACGCCGACAAGGGGCAACTGCGGCAGATCTTTGTGAATCTCTTCAAGAATTCAGTTGAAGCGAGCGGCAGAGTCGTCCGAATCACCTGTGCGGCGGATATTATCGTACAGGGCGGGCGAAGGTTCTGTCGGATCCGGGTCGAGGATGACGGCCCGGGAATTCCCGATGAAATCCGTGAGGACATCTTCCAGCCTTACGTGACAAGCAAAGGCGGCGAGGGGACGGGTCTCGGTCTGGCGATTGTGGAGCGAATCGTCTACGATCATGATGGTCGGATCCATGTGGAAAGCGCACTCGGCAGCGGCACAACCTTCATCATCCTGGTGCCGGTGGGTGACGATGTCGGGGAGGTGGATCTTGTTGACGCTTCGATCGGGGAATCAACTGAATGAGAACGATACTGGTAGTCGACGACGAGCGGGGAATTCGGGAAACCCTCGGTGATATCCTTGAAGATGAGGGTTACACCGTCCGGACCGCCGGAGACGGGCTGGTCGCGCTCGGCATACTGGAGCGGGAACTCATCGACTGTGTTCTCCTCGACGTGTGGCTTCCGGGCAAGGGAGGACTGGAGATCCTGCAGGAAGTGCGCTCCTCCTACCCCAATACACCGGTTATTATCATCAGCGGTCACGGCAGCATCGATATGGCGGTGAAGGCGGTGAAGGAAGGGGCGTTCGATTTTCTGGAAAAGCCGCTCAGCCTCGATCGGGTGACCACCATTGTTCGCAACGCCCTGGAACTCCAGGATTTGAGACAGGAAAACGACGATCTGAAGGGACGGGTCGCATCACCGTTGCAGATTACCGGGACGAGCCCCGCCATTCGTGCGGTCCGCGATCTCATTGCGCAGACCGCCGCCAGCGACGCCCGCGTTCTCATCACGGGAGAGAACGGAACGGGCAAGGAGCTTGTTGCGAGAGAGATACATCAGCGCAGCGACCGGAGACACGCATCGTTTGTCGCCGTAAACTGCGCCGCCATCCCCGATACCCTTATCGAAAGTGAGCTCTTCGGCCATGAACGGGGGGCTTTCACCGGTGCGGCGGGCGGACGGAAAGGCAAATTTGAACTCGCCGACGGTGGAACGCTCTTTCTCGACGAGGTTGCCGACATGTCCCTTGAAGCGCAGGCAAAGGTGCTGCGGGCGATACAGGAGATGCGTTTTGAGCGGGTCGGCGGCGAGCTGTCGATTGCCACAGACGTCCGCATCATTGCCGCCACCAACAAGGACATATACCGGGAGATCAGGGAAAACCGTTTCAGGGAGGATCTTTTTTTCAGGCTGAACGTCGTTCCGATTCATATGCCGGCACTGCGGGAGCGGGGCGATGATATTGAACACCTCCTGTCCGATTTTCTGAAGGAAGGGGGGGCCGAGGTGTCCCTTGATGAGGAAGCGCTCCAGGCGTTGCGGTCATACAGCTGGCCCGGCAACGTTCGTGAGTTGAAGAATTTTGCTGAACGAGTTAGCATAATGGCTGGGACCGATCGTCTGTCAAAAGACGACGTGCAG
The DNA here is from genome assembly GCA_965242725.1 of Alkalispirochaeta sp. Lineage (GTDB taxonomy): Bacteria > Spirochaetota > Spirochaetia > DSM-27196 > Alkalispirochaetaceae > Alkalispirochaeta. Next base: position 39,482 of record CBDESZ010000017.1, on the reverse strand, counting down.
CGGTTTCTGGGGAGCCCCCGGGCGGCGGCGCGGATGTCTCCGCTGGGAGATCTCCTGGGCCTCGGTCTCTCCGACGCGAAGGACGCATTTGAACGACGGTACCTGGTGGAGAAGCTTCGGGAGCATGACTTCAATGTATCCCGGACCGCCCAGGACCTCGGCGTCTATCCGAGCAGCCTGCACGCGAAGATTAAGAAACTTGGAATTGAGATGAACCGATGAGACCGATTACGCGGCGACAGCAGGAAGTCCTCGATTTTATTTCCTCATATATCAGGGAAAACAAGTATCCCCCCACGATCCGGGAGATTTCGGAGCACTTTTCCATTTCCGTCAAAGGGGCCCACGACCACGTCAAGGCGCTGGAGAAGAAGGAGATCATCAAGTGTGACTCCAAACGTTCCCGGGCGATAGAGGTGCTCAATACGGCGGTGAAGGACGCCCCCGTAGACGAGGTGCGGGAAGTGCCCCTGCTGGGAAACGTCGCCGCCGGGACGCCCCTGCTGGCGATGGAGAATCGGGAAGGCTCCGTCAAAGTCCCTGCGTCATATCTCCGGAACCGCGATTACTTCGCCCTGCACGTCCAGGGTAACAGCATGATCGGCGCCGGAATTCTTGACGGGGATGTGGCGATCATCGCACAACAGCCCGTCGCGGAAAATGGAGACATCGTCGTAGCAATGGTTGAAGAGGCGGTAACGCTGAAGCGCTTCTATCGGGAGGCAAACAGGGTACAGCTGAAGGCGGAAAACCCTTCATATCCCCCCATTTACACACGGGATGTCCGTATCCTCGGGAAACTTGTCCACATCGTCCGGAGTTACGCCTAACCGATGGCGGGCCAACTGCCGCGGGCCGTGCTCTATCTCGGACCGGAAGAGGGTGACAAGCAGCGGGCGATCCACGAAATTCGCATCGCCCTGCGCAAGCGCTTCGGAGACGAGTTGGAGGAACATTCCTTTTACGCCTTTGAGACGCCGTCGCAGCATGTGACCTCGATTCTGCAGAACGGCTCGCTCTTCGGGAGCGCCCTCCTCGTGCGCTATCGTGGTGTGGAACAACTCAAGAAGAAAGACGACATTCAGGCGCTTGCGGACTATCTCGCCCATCCCGTCGACACCGCCGTCCTCGTCCTTGAGAGCGCCGAAATATCGGTGCACCGTGACGTGGAACGGGCGGTAGGCAGCGCAGGCAAGAAGATCTTCTGGGAGATGTTTGAAGACCAGAAGCAGGGATGGCTGCAGGGATATTTTCGACGCCACAATGTCAGAATCGAAAATGATGCGGTGGAGCTCATGCTTGAGCTCGTCCAGAACAATACGATGGAGCTTCGCATGGAGGCGGACCGGTTGATTGCTTTTGTGGGAGATACCATAACCGTTGAGGACGTCGACCGCTACATTTATCACGCCCGGGAAGAGAATGTCTTCACCCTCTACGATGCGATCGTCGACCGCGATCTCGACCACGCCCTGGACATCCTGCTCAAGCTGCTCGTGGGCAACGATCCGGTACAAATACTCGGCGGACTGTCGTGGCAGCTGGACCGCCTCTACGGCCTCCAGGTGTTGCGGTCACAGGGAGTGAGTGAAGGGCGTCTCTTTGACGAGCTGCCGGGATTCCTCGGGCTGAAACAGAGAATTACAAGCAAGCGGGCCCAGAAGGCGCTCCTGAAAGCGGGGAGCCAGTATTCCCTTCCCGCCTGCGAGGCGATCAAGCTCCTTACCGGAGAGATAGATGCCCTCCTGAGGTCCGTTCCGACCGCCTACCACGGCACGCTCATGCAGCACTACCTCTACAGCGTCATCGTACGGGACGGAAAGTGGAGTCCTCAGGGTGGCGGGCACCGGTGGTGGGAGTTTCCCGCCGGTGCGCCGCGTATCGACCGGGTGTAGCGGGCGCCGGGCCGGTACGACGGGCTAATCCATTTTCAGAACGGTCCGTATGGCCGCAACGATCGCCTCGTGTTCAAGTGGCGCGATCCGGGCGGCAAGGCGCTCCGGGGTATCGTCGGACAGAACGGGAAGGCGCCGTTGCAGCACGATGGGTCCGGTATCGGTGCCTTCATCCACAATGTGAACAGTGCACCCCGACTCGTCGTCGCCGGAGGCAATAACCGCGCGATGGACGTTGATGCCGTACATGCCCGGACCGCCGTGGCGGGGCAGGAGGGAGGGATGGAGGTTGATGATCCGTCCGTGAAACCGACGAAGAAGGTCTCCCCTCAGGATCGAAAGAAACCCGGCGAGAACGATCAGCTCCACGTCACGGGGAAGGAGCTTGAGAATCTGATCGGAGAGTCCCGATCCGTGGGTGCGGCGATCGACCACGGCGGTGGGTACGCCGGCGTCGGCAGCCCTGTGCAGAATCGTCGCGTCGGTCCGATCTGAGATGAGGAGCGCCACCGATACGGGGAGAGAGCCCGACCGTATGGCCTCCACGATTGCCTGAAAGTTGGTGCCTCCGCCGCTTGCGAGAACTGCGATTCGCTTCATCGTTCCGGGATATCCGTCAATCCGCCCCGCATCGCCTACACCAGGTGCACGCCCGTGTCGGCGGGTCCCCGGCTTGCCGTGAGTCGCCCGACCGCTTCCGCGCCGGGGAACTTCCTCCGTACCGTCGACAGCGCCCTGTCGGCTGCCGCGGGATCCACGGCGATGATCATGCCGTAGCCCATATTGAACGTGTGATACATCTCGTCCCCGGTCACCCCCGATTTCCTGATGAGGGAGAAAAGGTCCGGTTCCGCCATGATTCTGGTGTCTATGACTGCGGTAAGTCCCTCGGGAAGGATCCGCGGTACGTTTTCGTGCAATCCGCCGCCGGTGATGTGGGCGATTCCATGGACACCCGCCGTACCGACGGCGTCAAGAAGCTCATTGATGACCGGCGGATAGAGTGCAGTGGGAGTGAGGAGGGAGCGCCACAGCGGCCCTCCGTGAAAGGAGACCTCCATGTCGGAAATGACCGACCTGATGAGGGAAAAGCCGTTACTGTGGACACCCGTCGACGGCAGGGCGATCAACGTCTCATCGCCCTTTATAAGCCCCTTGTGGACCAATCGTTCCGGTGTGACCGTGCCGACGGCAAATCCGGCAACGTCATACTTTCCCGGTGCGTACACGCCGGGCATTTCCGCCGTCTCGCCGCCTATCAGCTGCGCTCCGCACGCCGCCGCCGCATCGGCGATGCCCGCGACGATCTCGGATGCCGTGACGGCGGAAAGGGCGTCACAAGCCAGATAGTCGAGAAAAAAGAGGGGAGAGATCCCGTGACATGCGAGATCGTTGACGCACATGGCGACGCAGTCCTGTCCCGCTTCCCGGAGCGTTCCGTACCGAACGGCGAGGTCGATCTTCGTTCCCACGCCGTCGGTGGCGGCTCCGAGGAGGATGTTGTCGATTCCCGGGATGGGGTGAATTGCCGCAAAGGAACCGATCTCCTTCGCCGCCGACGTCGACCGGCCCGCAAGGAGGCGGCGAATCATATCAACTGTACGATACCCCTCTTCGCGGTTGACGCCGCTCTCGGCGTAGCTTACCGCCCCGTCCCTATCGCTGCGGTGCGTGTTCAAGGTGTTTCTTCTCCTGCTCCAGGGGAGCGGCAACGGGATAGACACCGGTAAAACAGCCGGTGCAGAAGTTCTGTTTCGTCGAGAGCGATTGCAGGAGTCCCGGCACGGAGAGATAGGCGAGGCTGTCCGCTCCGATCATCTCCCGGATCTCTTCCAGCCCCCGGGAGCCGGCGAGCTCTTTGCGGCTCGGCGTATCGAGACCGAAATAGCACGGAAAGGCGACGGGAGGCGAGGCGACGCGGAAATGAACCTCCCTCGCGCCGGCATCGCGGAGGAGCTGCACGAGACGACGTGAGGTCGTTCCCCGGACGATTGAATCGTCGATGAGAATGATCCTCTTGCCCCGGACCGTCGACTTGAGGACGTTGAGTTTGACGCTCACCGCCCGCTCCCGCAGATCCTGGGAAGGGGCGATAAATGAGCGGCCCACATACTTGTTCTTGATCAGCGTCATCGCGTAGGGAATACCGGAGATCTCGGAGTATCCCGTCGCGGCGACGACGCCCGAGTCGGGCACGCCCGAGACGATATCCGCGTCGACGTGACTCTCTTCAAAGAGGCGTCGCCCGGCGCGCAGACGCGACTCGTAGACGTCGACGCCGTCAATGACCGAATCGGGCCGGGAAAAGTAGATGTATTCAAAGGAACAGGTCATTAAATGGGTGCGTTCACTCTGCTTCATGGAGCGCAGTCCGTCGTTGTTGATGACGACGATCTCTCCCGGTTCCACATCCCGAACAAAGTCTGCGCCGATCGTGTCCAGGGCGCACGACTCGGAGGCGACGATATAGCTGTCGTTCCGGCGGCCGATGACGAGGGGGCGGATGCCGTTGGGATCGCGAATGGCGATGAGGGAGTCACGGGTGAGAAGGGTGAGGGAGAAAGAGCCCTGGATGGCGCGGACGGCGTCCCAGAGCGCCCGCTCGAGGCCGTATTTGGCGCCTCGGGCGATGAGGTTGAGGATCACCTCGGAGTCGCTGCTCGTCTGGAACATGACCCCCGCGTCCTCAAGCAGATCGCGGATGACCGGGGCGTTCACCAGATTCCCGTTATGGGCGATGGCGATCTGCCCCAGCTTGCTCTGTCCCATGAGAGGCTGGGCGTTTGCGATATTGCTGGAACCCGCCGTGGAATAGCGGACGTGTCCGATGGCGGCGGTTCCGGATAGAGCGTCCAGGACGCCGTCGGGAAAGACCTCCGCCACGAGTCCCATTCCCCGGTGGAGGGAAATGTCCCCGTCCTTCTGGACGGCGATGCCCGCGCTCTCCTGACCGCGATGCTGAAGGGAATAGATACCGTAATAGACGATGCGGGCGATGTTGCGTGCTTCCTTGCTCTCCGCACCGGGCGTGAAGATACCGAAGACGCCGCATTCGTCATGGAGCTTGTCACCTTCCCAGGCGGCAAGTTGGCCGTGCTGCAGATGCGGGGCGGTGCCGGGCGCCGGCGACGCGTGCCCGTTCAGCGCCGGCGGAGCGGGGCTTCTTCGGTTGGTGTCCTGCTCCCTCATGACGACGCCCCGAGCCCCTCGAGGCGGTGCAGAATTTCACTGTACGCTTCCATGACACCTCCCATATCGCGGCGAAAGCGATCCTTGTCCAGTCTGTCTCCCGTCGTGTGGTCCCAGAGGCGGCACGTATCGGGAGAAATCTCGTCGGCCAACAGAAGCGTCCCCGCGCCGTCGATGCCGAATTCGATCTTGAAATCGATGAGATCGATGCCGCACCGGCGGAAGAGCTCCGACAACCCGTCGTTGACCTCCCGGGCGATGCGGTAAATCTCTTCAAGCTGTTCGAAGGTGGTGATCCCCATCGCCACGGCGTGGTAGTCGTTTATCAGGGGATCGCCGAGACGGTCGTTCTTGTAACTGAGCTCAAGCACCGTAACGGGAAGGTCCCGTCCCTCGTCGAGGCCGAGGCGCTTTGCCATGGATCCCGCCGCGCGATTGCGGACGATGACCTCCAGGGGGATGATCGTCACCTTCCGACAGATCTGGTCCCGTACCGAGAGGCGCTCAACATAATGGGAAGGTATGCCCCGGTCCCGGAGATACTCAAAAATCAGGGAAGAAATGGCGTTATTGTACTCGCCCTTTCGCTCCAGGCGGTCAAACTTCTCGCCGTTAAACGCCGTTGCGTCATCCTTGTAATGGACGCATATGTAGTCATCCCGATCGGTGGGAAAAATCTGCTTGGCCTTGCCCTCATAGAGGGGGTGTGAATAGTCGACGGTCATCGTCTCCTCCAAAAAAAAACCGCCTTCCCACAATGGAAAGGCGGATTTCGAATACAACGCTCAAGGTCGCCTGCGAGAGACGCGCGGCGTTGTCGAATCCACCCATAGGAGAAAGATTTTCGGTCTTCCTGTAGAGACTCCCGGACCGTATTACCGGGATTATATGGGTGTACTGCATGTATTGCATGCACTGGATCGTCTATTCTGAACTTCGTCACCGCGGAACAACCGTCCACAACCGCGTCAAAAGAGCGCGGGCGGGCGATTCGGTGATTCATCTGAAATAGGCGACGCCGTTTTCAAAGATCTTCATATCCGCCATGGGCGGAAGGTTTTTATACAGCCCCGGGCGGACCCGCTCGTTATGGGCCATCTTTCCCAGGATGCGGCCGTCGGGGGAGGTGATGCCCTCGATGGCGGCGGCGGAACCGTTCGGGTTGTACTCTACATACTGCGTCGCAATCTGTCCACCCGCCGAGAGTGCGGCGATCATCTCGTCGGTGGCGATGAAGCGCCCCTCGCCATGGGATATGGGGACTGTATAGATCGCGTCGGGATCGGTGGCGGCGAGCCACGGCGAGCGGGTGGAGACGACACGGGTGGGAACGAAGGTTGATATGTGGCGGAGGGTGTCATTGAGAAAGAGTCCCGCCTCCGGGGCGCGTCCCATCGCTTCGATGCCCCCCGGCAGCAGTCCCATGCGCACGAGGGCCTGAAAGCCGTTGCAGATCCCGAGGATGAGGCCGTCCCGCCGTTCCATGAGCTCCGTTACGGCATCGCGCAGTCGTTCGTCCCGAAAAATGGCGGCGATGTACTTGCCGGAGCCGTCCGGCTCGTCCCCGGCACTGAAACCGCCGGGAAACATCAGGATCCGGGATTCCCGTATGTGCCGTGCCAGCTCCTCGATCGACCGGGACAGTTCATCAGGTGAGTGCGTGCGGAAGACCGGCGTCACCGGTATCGCCCCGGCGTCCCGAAACGCCCGGGCGGAGTCGTACTCGCAGTTGGTTCCGGGGAAGACGGGAATGCAGACCCGGGGGTGTCCTTGAGCTGTATACACAATCGTGTTGCGCTTCCGTGAGTAATTCGTTGCGGTGGAAGGGGCTTCCTTTGCGGAGGAACCTTCGGGGGCGTTACTCCCGGCTCTATCGACAGTTGAGTGCGGGTCTGCAACATGATTGTGTATACGAGACCGGGCCGACAGGGGAAAGACTTCCCCAAGGGGGTCAAACCATGCGTCACGTATATCGGAGAGGGCGACGGAATGGGATCCCCAGCTGATCGACCGCCCCGTCGGATCGTAGAGGGGGCCGCGGCGGTCGGAGGGGAGCGGGGCCGTCCCGTCGGGTTCGACACGGCCGAGGACGACGGCACAGGGCGACTCCGTGAGCGCCGTCGCGGCGTCTCCTGCATCCGGGTGAAGCTGAATGTAGACAGCCACACCGGTTCCCTGATGCATACCAAAGCGATCTTCAAGCAGTGCCAGGGCGGCGGCGTCCAGTCGGAGGGAGCACCAGTTCCCCAGAGCCGCCGCCGATAGTGCGGGAATCGCTCCCGTCTCACTGAAGGTGCCGGCAGCTGCAACAATACCGTTCCCGATCGCCGTTTCGACCGTGTCCAGGAGCGTTCGTACGGTCCCGGCGGCGGGAAGACCGCTTTCGTCCCGTTCGGGTACGAGGGCAACGAGGGTGCCGCCGGCGGGAGAGAGCGCAGTGCCGACGATCCGGGACTCCTCGCCTCCGCAAAAGGCGAAGGAGACGACCGTCGGCGGTACATCCATCTCCTCAAATGAACCGGACATACTGTCCTTGCCGCCTATGGCGGGTGTCTCACACGCTTCCTGTGCTTCCATGGCGCCCAGCAGTGCGGCGTAGGGAAGCCCCCACCGCTCCGGATCGTCGCCGGGACGGGGAAAATACTCCTGTAGGCTCACCCGTATGTCCCGGCGCCGCCCGCCCGCGCAGACGACCCGCGCCACCGATTCCACCACAGACCAGTATGCTCCGTGATAGGGCGAGCTTGCCGTCATGCGAGGTGCAAACCCGAAAGACGCGATAGACACCGAGGTGGTGTCATACTCTCCGTGAGGAATCCGTGCCGCGGCGACGTTGGACGGGGTGAGGCCGTATCGACCGCCCCAGGGTACAAGGACCGTCCCGGCGCCGATGGTGGAATCAAAGAGCTCCGAAAGACCTTTCTGGGCGGCTCCTTCCAGTGTATTGATACGGGCAAGCCATTGTGCGGGTGTCGGCGTGCCGTCGAACGGGGCATTCTCGCCGGTGGCGGCCCCATTCGTGACAACCCCATCCGCGATATTCCTGCCCGGGCCGTCCCCGCCTGAAGTGGCTCCTGCCGACGCCGGCGGGGCAACCCGCACCGACGCGCGCCGTTCCGCTCCGTTTGTAGCGAGAAACTCCCGGGAAATATCGACGATGGTATCGCCCCGCCACCTCATGCGCAGCCTGCCGCTGTCGGTAACGACGGCGATGACTGTCGCCTCAAGGTTTTCATCCGCCGCCGCGGCGATAACGTCATCGGCGTCTGAACCGCTCACCACGACCGCCATCCGTTCCTGGCTTTCACTGATCGCGAGCTCCGTACCGTTCAACCCGTCGTACTTCACCGGTACGGCGTCAAGATCGATATCGAGGCTTTCCGCAATCTCGCCCACCGCGACGGAGACACCGCCCGCGCCGAAGTCGTTTGCCCGTTTCACCCGGCGGCTGAACTCACCGTTTCGGAAGAGGCGCTGGAGCGCCCGTTCCACCGGTGGATTTCCCTTCTGAACCTCCGCCGATGCCTCGCTGACGGAGGATATGTCATGGGCCTTGCTCGAGCCGGTTGCGCCGCCGCATCCGTCACGCCCCGTCCGGCCACCGATGAGGAGCACCACATCACCGGGGACGGGACGTTCGTGAACGACATTTTCCACCGGCACGGCACCGACTACGGCGCCTACTTCCATTCTCTTTGCCTCGTATCCGGGATGGTAGTATTCGTGTACCACACCGGTGGCAATGCCGATCTGGTTGCCGTAGGAGGAAAATCCCCGCGCTGCCTGGGTGGTAATCGTCCGTTGGGGCAGTTTCCCCTTCCGTGTCTCCTCCAATGGACGCCGGGGATCGGCGGAGCCGGTAACACGTATCGCCTGGTGGACGTAGGCGCGTCCGGAGAGGGGGTCGCGAATTGCCCCTCCCAGACACGTCTCCGCACCTCCGATCGGCTCTATCTCCGTGGGGTGGTTGTGTGTCTCATTCTTGAAGAGCAGGTACCACTGCTCTGTGCCCCGGGAGGTGGTGACGTCTATGGAAATCGTCGCCGCATTCACCTCCTCCGAGACGAGAAGATCTTCAAGCTTTCCCGCCTGCCGGAACTCCCGTCCCACGATCATTGCCAGTTCCATGAGTGTCGGCGCCTTTCGGGCCCGTTCCTCGCTCAGAACCTCGGACCGCAGTGCGAGAAAACGGGCGTGGGTCGCCCGGATGCGTTCCGCCGCCGCCCCTGACCCCTGGATGGAGATATTGGTGAGGCGGGTTTCAAAGGTGGTATGCCGGCAATGGTCGGACCAGTACGTATCAAGGACGCGCATCTCCGTTTCCGTCGGCGCCCTTCCTTCCTCCTCACCGAAATAACGGCGGCACATGGCGAGATCATCGGCGCTCATCGCGAGTCCCAGCTCCCGCCCATCCGGTGGTTCACCGGATGGGGCGACAAGGTGGTTCCAGCGGGGAATTGCCGGCGGAGTATCCGCCTTTGCGGGAGGGAGCGCTTCTCCAAAGGGTGCACAAAAGCGACTGTCCACGGGGTTGAGGAGATGGGATTGAATCTTCTCAACCTGTGCTTCCGACAATCTTTCGTCGAGGACGTATATGGTCGAAGTCCTTATCCGCGGCCGGGTACCGCCGGTGAGGATCTCGATCGCCTCCGCCGCGGAATCGGCACGCTGGTCAAACTGACCCGGCAGGAGTTCTATCGCACATACCGGGCAGCCATCAGTCCGGGGCGGTTCAAACGTTACCTCGTCGGTCACCGGATCGGACAGAACGTATCGCGCGGCGTCGTGGAGCTCACCATCGGTCACATCGAACAGGTCGTATCGTATGACGGTGCGAAAGCTCCTCAGCTCGGGAATACCAAGAAGTTCCCGAATCTCGGCGGCCTCGCGACGTGCGGCGTCGGCGAACTCATTGCGCTTTTCCACGTAGACGGTATGACCCGGTCGGTGCTCGTTCATATCGCCTCCGGGTTCCACGATTTCTCCACCTCCGGGAGCGTCTCTTCAACGTTCCGCCGCTGTTGTTCCAGAAACTCGGCCATTTGAGCCCGAACCGCAGCGTCCCGGCACCCGATGATGCGCAGCGCAAGAAGCGCCGCGTTCCGTCCGCCGTCTATGGCCACCGTCGCGACGGGGACACCTTTGGGCATTTGAACGATTGAAAGCAGGGAATCCAGTCCCTGTAACGCCTTGCTCCTGATGGGTACGCCGATAACCGGCAGAGGCGTCATGGCGGCGACCATGCCGGGCAGGTGTGCCGCACCTCCGGCGCCGGCGATAATCACCTGAATCCCCCGTTTCTCCGCCGTACGGGCGTAGTCGCTCATGCGATCGGGGGTGCGATGGGCGCTGACCACCGTCATTTCGTAGGGGTATGAAAACTCCTCGCACGCCTGTGCCGCCAGTTCCATGATCGGCGCGTCGGAAATGCTTCCCATGATTATGCCTATCATCCACTCTCCTTTACGTTCCGTTAATGGAAATCCGGCGCCACGCCCGGTGGGCCTTTTCCCAGGCGTCGGGTCCGACGGCGGTGATATGGCCCATCTTGCGTCCCGGTCGTGTTTCCTTCTTGCCGTACAGATGCAGATGCACGCCCGAATCGGTGAGCGCCTTGTGTATGCCGTAATAGCGGGGCGTGCCTGAAACGGGTCCGCCCAGAAGGTTGCGCATCACCGCCGGCGCGTGGAACGTCGTATCTCCCAGGGGGAGTCCCGTTATTGCCCGAAGATGTTGCTGAAACTGGTTCGTTACCGCCGCTTCGATCGTCAGGTGTCCCGAATTGTGTGGCCGCGGGGCGATTTCATTGACGAGCACCGCATTGTCGCCGGTCACAAAGAGCTCCACCGCAAAGATACCCGCCCCGGGGAGCGTTGCAACCGCCGATTCTCCGATCCGCCGGCATTCCCGTGCAACATCGTTGTGGATATCCGCGGGATACATGACGGCATCCACCAGGTTGAGCGTTTCGTCAAAGTGCATTTCCACCGGCTCGTAGGACCGAATTTCTCCACGGGTGGAGCGGGCGACGATGACGGCGACCTCCTTCGCAATGGCGACGCCCTCTTCAAAATATCCGCTCGAATCCCAGGGTATGGGGCTTTCAGGGAGGGGAGAGCCGGGTCCGGTAATGACGGCGACTCCTCTGCCGTCGTATCCGCCCCTTCGGGCCTTGTGGACGAGGGGGAAACCGAACCGGGAAAGTGTCCCGGGAATGCTCTCCGGCGTCTCCCCTTCGAGATCGCGGTATCGCGGAACGGGTATGCCGGCGTTATCCAGATGACGCCGCTGCACGAGCTTGTCCTGTATGATTTCCATCGTCGCAGGGGACGGTTCTACCGGCTTGCCGATACGTCGCAGGGTACCGGGATCACCGCTTTCAATTTCGTAGGAAATGACATCGCACGACTCGGCAAGCTCGCGGATCGAGGCGGGATCGTTGAGCTCACCCCGTACGTGGCGGACGGCACCGCGTGCGGCGGGCGGGGAGGGATCGGGATCGAGTATATGAATCTCGATATCTAGGGCGAGCGCTTCGGCGGCCAGCATCAATCCCAGCTGTCCGCCGCCGATCAGTCCGACCCGTGCGAGAGGTGACCCGTGTATATCCACCGCTGTAGCATAGGGACGACCGATGAAGGGGTCAAGTTCTCCCTTTTCGCCCTATCGAAAGGCTTCCCGTATGTATTCCTGCAGCTCCAGAACCTTTTCCTCGGAAATGCCGGCGCTCTTGGCGATGATATCGACGGGCGTTTCAAGGATGCTGTCAAAGTCGGGAAATGCCCGGAGAATGCGGGCGGCCCGTTTCGGACCGATTCCCGGAATGGCTTCCAGTGTCGACGTGACGATATCCCGCTTCTGAAGACCCGCCCGGTAGGTCGTGGCAAAGCGGTGCGCTTCATCCCGGACGTACTGTATGACCCGCAGTGCCGGGTTTCCTTCGGGGAGGACGATCGGATCGGAGCGTTCGGGAAGAAAAAGTTCCTCTTCCCGTTTCGCAATTCCGACAAGGGGTATCTCCTCGTCCAGCGCGGTGAGAATTTCCCGGGCCGCGTTGACCTGTCCCTTTCCGCCGTCAATGACGATGAGGTCGGGGCGCGGGAGCTGTTCATTTCGAACCCGGGTATACCGCCGTGCAATCACCTCCCGCATCGCCGCAAAGTCGTCGATCTGTCCCTCTTTCAGCGTCCTGATCCTGAACCGTTTGTACTGGCTCTTGTCGGGAACGCCGTTTGAAAAGCTGACAAGTGCGGCAACGGTATTCTTTCCTCCGATATGGGCGATGTCGAACCCTTCGATTCTGAGCGGCGGATGGGAAAGGCCGAGGGCGCCCTTGAGCTCTTCAAGTGCAGGGAGGTTTCCCCGTTCCCGCAGGCGCTTGTCCAGTTCCTGCCGGGCATTCTCGGTACAGAGGCGGAGTATCGCCGCGTCTCTGCTGGACTCGGGGGTATGTATCGTCACGTCCGCTCCGAGTTCCTCCGCAAAGAAACGTTTCAACACCGACAGATCACCGAGGGTTGACGAGGTATAGAGCCGTTTCGGCGGATTTGAGGCGGTCCCGTAGAATTGAACGACAAACTCGACGAGATTGTCTTCGTCCGTGCCGGGGAGTTCCGCGTGAAAAACGGTGTTCCCCACCATTTTCCCGGCACGCATCTGAAAAACCGCAAATGTCGAGAATTCATTCCGCCCGGCGTACCCGATATAGTCCCTGACTTCCGGGTCGAAATCGACGATCCGCTGTTCCGATTCAACCTCTTCCAGTGTCTGATGGGCGTCCCGGTACTCCGCCGCCTTTTCATATGCCATTGCCCTGCTGGCATCATCCATTTTCCGCTTCAGCTCTTCTTTCAGCTCCTCCGTCTTACCGGAGAGGAGTTTGCGAATAGACTCGACCCGGGTCATGTACTCCTGATGGCTCGTCTTTCCGGCGCATACGGCGGCACATCGTCCGATATGCCAGTAGAGACATGGTCGGGATCGCGGCCGTATCTCCTTCGTCCGGCATTTTCGCAGGGGATAGAGTCGTTCAACGAGATCGAGATACCGTTCAAGCTGACGTACATTGGGGTACGGGCCAAAGTAGGAGCTTCCGTCATGGACGATACGGCGGGTACGAAAGACGCGGGGATATTCATCCGCGGTGATGCGGATGACGGGATACGTTTTTCCATCCTTGAGATTTATGTTATACCGGGGGTGATGTCGCTTTATAAGATTGTTTTCCAGGAGCAGCGCTTCATACTCATTGCCGGTCATTAAATAGTCGATATGACCCATTCGGGCCATGAGCATTCGCGTCTTTATCGGGAGATCCTCCGCAAAGTAGGATCTGACCCGGGCGCGGAGATTTATCGCCTTGCCGACGTAGATGATCGTCCCGTCCTGATCTTTCATGATATAGACGCCGGAAGAAGTGGGAAACTCCCGGATTTGAGTTTTCAGTTGCTCTTTGAGTTCCATGGAAGACATGCCGATATCAGAAAATACGGAATTATGAAACTACGCGTCACCATGGCCAGACAAATAATTCTGCACCTTCTCGTAGCCGCCGCGTTCAACGGGATGATTCCTCAGACAATCATGGCCCAGAATATCGCCTATTTGCAACGCGGTGACCTGTCCCGGGACCCGCCGGGTGTCTCCCGCATCGATTTTGGAGGTCGAAATGGATGGTTTCCCTTTCGTGAGGAACGGGGCGTCACCCTCCGTTCAGGGTGGCGGGGAGGAGACGACATCCTTCTATCCGATCGACGCCACACCGTATCGGAGCAGACCGACCTGGTCGTAAATTTTGACGGCTCTCTGCATGATGTCTCCGGACGGTATGATTTGCGGGATATACAGGGCGTCGAGTACCATGGTGATATGTCCCGGTTCGGCGAGGGGTCTGCGGCATTTGACGGCGCCGCCACCTTTTCCCTTGCGCCCCGGGAGGGCAGCATCTTCAGCGCCTACACCCATCCCGGATCTTTTGTCATGGACGTATGGATCTATCCGACCCACATTGCCGACGGTGCCGACATCTTCCGCTGGAACGGCGCACTGGTAAACACCACCCATCCGGTTGTTCAGGAAGTTCGATTCGGCACTGAAGCGGGTCGTCTCCAATGGGCGTTGCGCAACGTGGTCATACAGGAACGTGAAAAGGGATCGCTCCGAAACGTCTCCGACGTCGTTCTGACCGCCCGGCGCCCGCCGATACCGCAGCGCTGGACGCACCACCGACTTCGATATGACGCCGAGCGCAGTCAGCTCACCTACCTGGTGGACGGTATCCCGGAAGCGACGACCTTTCTCACCGATACGGGAAGGGAAGGGGGATCGCCGAACGCCCTCCTCTTCGGGTCCGATACGGGAGAGGGAATCGTGGTCGGTCGCAACTACTACGGTCTCATCGATGCCATACACTTTGAAAGAAACGCCGCATACCCCGTGTATACTGAAAGGTATACGGGGACTCCCGGAGAATTTATAAGTGCCCCCATTCCCCTCGGAGACGGTGGTGGACGGCTCTATGCAATTGATACGCATTACGAAACGCCGGGCAACACGGATGTGCGTCTCTACTACCGCGTCGGCGATTCCTTTTCTCAACAGCCGTGGCAACCCGTTCCCGTCGATGGGAAGATTCCGCAGGGGGCGGGCGGTGATGAACAGCGGGGCCGGTACGTCCAACTCCGAGGTCTCCTGCTCAGCGATGCGGCGGGGGCAGTGAGTCCCCGAATTCGGGAAATAGAAATCCTTTACCGCCCCTTTCCGACACCGCCGTCTCCAAACAACGTGCGTGGTCGGAGCATCAACGGCGGGGTGGAACTACATTGGGATGCCGTACACAGCGACACGGCGGAACGCTACCGTGTCTTTCTGGGAGAACGACCGGGACGCTATCTCGGGACCGATAACGTCGTTTCCCCGGTTTCGGTTGAAGAGGGAACGTCCGTCACCATTACGGGGTTGGAACCGGACAGATCCTACGTTTTTACCGTGGAGAGCGTCGACCGATACGGACGCAGCAGTGTACCCTCCCCTGAAATCGAAATACGCGCCGGGAGATCGGGTGAATGAAACATCAGGAAAGACTTGACCGCGCCGTCAACGCCTTCAGAGTCAACGATTATGAAGTGGCCGAGAGGCTCACATCTGCGTTACTGGAGGACTATCCCGATCTGACGGCGGCTCACGTCCTGCTGGGAACTATATACGGTCGTCAAAAGCGATATGCCCCGGCAATTGCGTCATACAAGCAGGCCGTCGCACTCGAGCCACGCAACCACGAGGCCTTGAACAATCTCGCCGTCATCTATCGCCAGACGGGAGATACCGAGCGTGCCCTGGAGACGATAAAAGAGGCATTGCGCTACTCCGGGGAAAACGGAGAGGTCCTCTATAACCTTGGCAACATCCACAAGGATCTGGGCAATTATCCCGAGGCGATCGACGCCTATCAGCGGGCGATTGCCCGGGATCCGGACCTGACCATCGCCTACAACAATCTGGGAACCCTCTTTGATACACAGGGCCGCCATGACGAAGCCCTTGAGGTGTTTGAACGGGGAATTCAACGGGATCGCAACCATCCGACGCTCCACTACAACAAGGGCAACACCTATCAGGCGATGGGGCGTCTGCCGGAGGCACGGGACAGTTATGAAGTCGTGCGGAGGTCCCGGCCAGGCTGGGGCGACGCATTGAATAATCTGGGAATCGTCCTGGACAAACTTGATTCCCTGGACGAGGCCCAGGAAATCTACAATGAGCTCCTGGAGCTGGAACCGGAAAACCATACCGCGAGAAACAATCTCGGTACTGTTCTCGCCCGGCAGGGCAAGACCGACGAGGCGATTCGCCATTTTCAGGAAGCGTTGCAGCGGTCGCCGGGATACGGCCGGGCGGCGGGAAACCTCGGCCAGCTGGCGGAACAGATCGCTGACCCCGCGGAAAGTCGGCGTATTCTGCAGCAGCTGATCGAGCGCGACCCCGACAACACCCGCCTGCGCAAAAGTCTTGCCAGGGTATACGGGCGGTCGCAGATGCACGACAAGGCGACCGCACTCTGGGCGGAAGTCGTGAAAGACGATCCATACGACGTCGACGCACTGCGCGAACTGGGACTGTCCCAATATCGAAGCGGACAGAAGGATCAGGGCGAGGAAACGCTGCGTCGATATGCCGAACAGAACCCTGCGGACCAGAGTTACCTGCCCGATCTTTCGGACATTCTTCGACGTGACGGACTTCATGAAGAAGCGCTGACCTATGCGGATAGATCCATTCAGTCCAACCCCGAAGATGTCTCCGGATTTTTGAGAAAGGCGGAAGCACTCGCGGAGCTGGGACGCCGGGAAGAGGCGGACGACGCGCTGAATGAAGCGTCCGGAATCAGCCCCGATGATTATCGTGTCCTTTCGTCCCGGGCGGAGGTCTATCACATCCTTGGTGATCGGGACAAAGCACTCCGTGCGGCGGATGAACTTGTATCTTTGCAGGGGAACCGCGGAAGCGCGGAGGACCTGGATAAACTGAACGAAAGTCTCGAGCTCTATGAGCAGATGGTCCAGGATTTCGAGGCTGAAAACAGTGAGCGATGGCACGATAATCTCGATCTCCTCGGTCGATTGGCGAAGGAAGGCGCCCGGGAGACGAGACGGGACGCGATGGATCAGGAGGAAACGGGCGACTTTGACGAGGAATCCATTCCGATTCTGAGTTTCGGCGAAGATATCTCGACGGAGTCTCCCGACGAAGGGGAGCCGGGTCTGGACTCCCCCGTTGAAGAGAGGGAAGCCCCGGCGACGGGGGATTCTCAGGAATCGGGAGCCCGTGATGCACCGGCCGCACCGGTCCAATCTACCGCCGGCGGCGGCGATACCGGTCGGGACGGGAGCACCTCGCCCGCAAATGTGCCGATCACACCGGAAGACGAGGCGCCGTACCCCCGTCAGGAAGATGAGGAAGACTTCCGCAACCTCATCGAAGAGGACGAGGAAATGCCCTTTCCCTTCCTTTCCGACGAGGCGAAACCGGACGGTCAATCACCCCCTGAACGGGAGCGGGTCCCTGAAGCTCCGCCCGAAGCGCCGGCACAACAGCCATATTCGCCGCCCCGTCCCCAGCCCGAACCTCCGACGCCGGCGTTTCAATCACCGCCCGCCCCGCAGAAGAAGCCTCAACCGCGGTCTGCACCACGCCCGGAACCGGAATCCGGGAGTGAACCTCAGCCCGCGCCGCAGTACGAGCCTCGACCCGATTTTCAACCCGAACCGCACTCCGTATCCGCGCCGTTTTACTCTGATGCACCGCCGCATCCGCAGGAGCCTGCCGCGGATGCCGAACCGGAGTATGTGACGGAACCGGACCCGTCGTTCGATGCCGACGCCGTACTGCCGCCGGACATGGAAGAAGAACCGGATGAACCCGATAGTCCCGAGGACGCAAGCCCCTCGGATGAAGTATACCCCGGCGAAGAACGCCTCGCCGACGAGCACTCCGACGAGGAACGGGAGTCCGAGGAAGGAGTCCCCGAAGAAGAAATACCGGATGAGCAATATCTCCCCCGGGAAGAACCGGTTGCGGAGGAACCGTCGGTGGAAGAAGAATTGCCGCCGCACGACGAAATGCCGCCGCCGGCACAGATTCCCCCGGACGATGAGTTGCCGCCGGAGGAAGACGTACCCGTCGAAACGCCACGGGAGGAGGAAGAACTCCCTTCGGGCCTGGAGGCGCTGCAGGAGGAGGAAGAACTCCCTTCGGGCCTGGAGGCGCTGCAGGAGGAGGAAGAGTCGCCCTTCCCCATGGAGCGGCCGCCACAACCGCCGGAAACACAACCTCCCGAAACCGTGCCTCAGGAGGCGCCGCCACCGGAACGGCCGGCCCGGGAAGGTGAGGAGAAGCAGCCGTCCCGGCCCGTCGAAGCACGGGAGGCTCCCCGGAGCGAAGAAGAACATACGCCGGATCCGTCGTTACGGCGGAAACTCAAGGACATGATAGAAAAGGTGCGCGCCCAGCTTGGTCCGACAAAGGGGCCTCAATCGCAGGATGACCGTCCGTTTGGTCGCCAGGCGAGGTTGTTCGGGTACCTCATGGGCCTCGCCAGGAACCTTCCTCCGGACAGGGACCGGGAATACCGCCACAGCGATGAACGTCTGAAACTCGCGGGTGTATTTTCCCGACTCAGCGGCAGGGATACCCTTCGGAAAAAAGTCGAAAAACGGCGTCCCCCGGAGGATTCCGGCCGGCCGCCTTCACAACGGAGGTCCTCACCGATAGACCGTGCACAAATCGCCGAGACCTTTGATTATCTGGGGCAGGTGAGTTCACATCTGCCGGACGGTGACGTTGCGGAACAACTGAAAGAACGGGCGGAGCGGATCCGGAAACGGCTTCTCTAAGCGGCCGCATTCGGTTCGGCGGGACGCCGCCGCCCGTTCTTGTGGATACTGGAAAAGGTTGGCATAATGCCGGCCATGGTTTCGGAAGCAACACTAAAAAGCCTTCATCCCCTTGAAATAAAGACGCTCCTGCATTACGACGGGACGGCGGAGTTTGGCGCCGCCCAAATGGAGCGCGACCTTGGACTGAAACTGGGTCAGTGCAATCAAGCCCTCAGCTGGCTTGTCGCAAAATCGTATCTCGACGAGACGCGTCGTGAAGAACACGTCTTTTACGAAAGAACGGAGCTGGGCGCCGAGTTTGCCGAGAAGGGAACGCCCGTTGAACGCATAATACGAGCCGTTACGGATCGCGGGCCGATGACCCTTCCGGAACTCGCCGACGCGACGGGTCTTGAAAAGAAAGACGTCGGATCGTCATACGGTCAATTGTCCAAGAAGGGTATCCTCACGATGGACGGGGACAAAAAGGTCTCCTTTCCGGCTGATGGTTCCCAGGGTGCCGAGGCCCTTCCCGAAAGCGAACAGGTACTCAACCGACTCCTCAATAGTGCCGCCGATGGTGATCTGGTGGACGCCCGGCTTACCCCTGAAGAGCGGGACGTTGTCGCGGCAAACGCAAAGAAACGGGGAGCATCGTCGGCGATGTTTCGGATCGTAGAACGGGAAGTCGTCTTCTACAGAATCAACCCCCTCGGCGTGGAGGTAAAAGACGCCCTCGCCAGGGCGGGGATGAGCGGAGACGAGGTCGGCCGGCTCACGCCGGAAATGCTGCGTGACGGAAGCTGGCGTGGCCGGAGCTTTCGGGAGTACGGCGTCAACGCGCCTACAAGCCGGCTCATTCCGGGACGGAGAAACCCCTATTGCGAGTATCTCGACTCGGTAAAGGACAAGCTTGTGTCCCTGGGATTCGAGGAATTTGACGGACCGATGGTGGAGACGGAGTTCTGGAACTCCGACGCCCTCTTTATGCCCCAGTTCCACTCAGCCAGGGACATTCATGACGTGTACTACGTCAAGGATCCCAGCCACGCCAGGGAGATCGAAGAACCCTACCTCTCCCGTATCGCCGGTACCCATGAAGACGGGTGGGAAACGGGCAGCCGCGGCTGGGGCTACCGCTTTGACCGCGATTTCACTCCGCCGGCTCATTCTGCGCAGTCAGGGAACGGTCATGTCCGCCAAAACGCTGCACAAGGCGAAGATTCCCGGAAAAATACTTCGGAATTCTGCGGTGGTTTCCGATATGACCAGGTCGATGCCACCCACCTTTCCGACTTTTACCAGACCGAAGGAATCGTTCTCGGCGAAGAGGTGAATCTGAAAAAACCTTCTCGGCCTCCTGGAAATGTTTGCCGTTGAGCTCGCCGGCGCAACGGATGTACGGTACGTTCCAGGATACTTTCCCTTTACCGAGCCGTCCGTTGAAGTCCACATCAAGCACCCCAAACTCGGATGGTTTGAGCTGGGCGGGTCGGGCATATTCCGGCCGGAAGTCACCAAACCGATGGGAGTGGACGTACCCGTCCTGGCGTGGGGCCTCGGAATCGACCGTATGGCTCTCATGCATCTGGGACTGAATGATCTGCGGGAACTTTTCAGCCCGGATCTGGAAAACGTGCGCCTTTCGCCGTCGCATCGCTTAGGGAGAAGGTAAGGAGACAAGTTATGCCGAAAATTGAAGTTTTCCGCGACGTGCTGCTCGACGCCATGGGCATCCGTTCGATAAAAGATGAACAGCTTGAAGCGCTCTTTCCCCGCCGCAAAGGCGGAGCTCGACGAACCCGCCGACGCCGACGGGATCATGAAGGTGGAGCTCAATGACACAAACCGACCCGATCTGTGGTCCACCGCCGGGCTGGCGCGACAACTGAGAATATACCGCGGCGGCGACGCCCCCAGGTATCCCTTCTTTTCCGACGCCTCCGTCCGGAGAGAACACGGGGAGCGTCGGGTCGTCGTGGACCGGTCGGTACAGAAGATCAGGCCCTGGGTCGTCGGCTTCGTCATGACGGGACGCCCCGTTTCGGAGGCGATGCTCAAGGACCTCATTCAGACGCAGGAGAAGCTCACCTGGAACTACGGTCGCAAACGCCGTTCCATCGCCATGGGAGTCTACCGCTCGGATCTCATCACCTACCCCGTGCACTACAAGGCGGTGGATCCCGATGAGACTCGATTCGTTCCGCTGCAGTTTGAGCGAGAGCTTTCGATGCGGGAGATCATCAAGGAGCATCCCAAGGGGGCAGGAATACGGCCATATCGTGGCGGATATGCCCCTCTTTCCGATTCTTACCGACGACGAGGGTGATGTGCTGAGTTTTCCCCCCGTCATCAACAGCGCCTCCATCGGTGCCGTTCAGGAAGGGGATACCGCTCTTTTCATCGAACTTACCGGCAGTGATCTCGAATCCCTGCTCCACGCCGCCTCCATCGTCGCCTGCGACGTAACCGATATGGGTTACACCGTGGAGCCGGTACAGGTGGAAATACCCCTATGACACACCGTACGGAAAGAACCTGACCGTTCCATACTACTTCCAGAAGCCCCAATCCGCCGCCATGAGCGAAAATCAACGCACTCCTCGGTGAATCTCTCACGACTGATGAGGTTATACAGGCACTGCACCGCATGGGAATCGCCGCAACGGAAACGGACGCCTCAGGTGACACCCGTGTTCTCATTCGGGTGCCGGAATATCGAAATGACTTTCTCCACGCCGTCGACATCGTCGAAGACGTCATGATCGGACGGAGCATGGAAAGCTTCACCCCCGAGATGCCCCGTGACTTTACCGTGGGTCGTCTGACCCCTGTGGAAGAGTTCACCCGACGTGTCAAATCAACGATGGTCGGTCTCGGCTTTCAGGAAATGATCTTCAACTACCTGGGATCGGGCCGTGAATACATAGACCTCATGTATGACGAAGATGAACGGGAAAACGCGTATGCACAGGCGGTACGCATCGCCAACCCCATGAGTGAGAATTATGAGTTTGTCAGACCGTCAATCCTTCCCTCCCTTCTGTCGTCGGAGGCGGTGAGCGGCAATGCGGTCTATCCGCACCACATTTTTGAGGTGGGAAAGACCGCTCTCCGGGATGAACGGGACGTGACCGGAACGGCGACTATGACCACCATGGGATTTCTCAGTGCCGACCGTGAGGCGGGCTTCAACATGATAAATTCCCACATATCTGCTATACTTTTTTACCTGGGACGGGAGTATGAACTGAGGGAAGTTCGGGACTCCCGCTTCATACCGGGCAGGGCCGCGGAAATCGTCGCCCCGTCGGGTGGTAAAAAAAGTGACCCACAGACGGTCTTTGGCGTGTTCGGTGAAGTCCACCCCCGTGTGTTGGAGGGGTGGGGTATTCAGGTTCCGTGCACCGCCGGAGAACTGGACCTGGAAAGGTTGTTGGAACACCGTGGCGGAGGTAAAAAAGGCACATAAGCCCAAGATACTCGTACCCTATGGCGGCCCTGATCCCCGGCCGGAAATTCTCGATGTCTTCATGTACCTGCGTCCCGAGTCAAACGGCGTCGCCGTTGAGAGCAGAATTCTTAAACTGATTCGGGACTGCCGGCAGGACAACGCCGATATCGAGCTGGTCTATATGGCCAATATTCCAGGTGAAGATATGATCAGACGGCAGGTAGTGGAGCATCACTACGCCGTCCGCCTGTACTTTGCCGTCCACGGCGGGTCCGTATTTTCCCCGGAAATGCGCCGGCAGTTCTCCGATTTTTACGGGGAATCCTTTGACGGGCAGAAGGTTATCGGTGCATTTGACGCGCTTCGCCGCTTTGGATGGCAGCCGGAGGAGCTTTTTGCGCTGTGGGTCGAGGAACGCGCCGTCGTCCGGATCGCCGGTCAGGTCGTCAAGAAATACGGCGACCTGTGGATCGTCAATTACGACATACCCGCTCTGCTCCACAAGAACAACGCCGGGACGGACATCGCCGTCATGACCTTCCGTACATCCATGGGATATAATTATTTCTTCGAACTGGCGGCGCGCATGCAGGCTGAACTCGTGAAGGGAAGCCTCCTGCGTCGCGGTATGCCCATCGCACGGGCGGTACACATGTCACGGAGTCCCTTTGAACAGCTTCTGGACAGCCGCGACTACCTCCTCGATCGTGACGGATCACGTCTCGGCGTGGAGGCGAGCTCCTTCGGGGCATTTCTCGCCGGCAGGGGCCTCTCGGGGGCGCAAATTCGCGGTCTCGTGGAGCATCCGATCTGCAGGTTCAACTTCGACCCGTCCGTTCCCGACCTGCATAGCCTTCTCGATCTGTGCGAGGGATTCAGCTATATCGACGGCTGGAATATCCTCTCCCGAATCACGACACAGCTTTCTATTCCGCCGCCGTGGCAGCGCAGTTTTTCACTTCCACCCCTCCGTGATACGATGGGCTGATGGACGTCGCTTCCCTGTTGCAACGGATACATCCTTTCCGTTTTCTCCGCCATACCAGCGAGACGAGCTGGCGCAGCACGCTGAAAAGCGGCTTTTTCGACAGGGTGAAGTGGTCTTCCGGCGGCATGACAACGACCAGTCGGTCTACCTTGTCGAGTCGGGAGGTGTGGAGGTATTTGATCCGCGGAAGACCCCGGAAGAGATCGTTACCGTCATCCGGGCAAACCATTTTTTCGGGGAGTGGGAGGCGGTTTTTCAGGAGCCCCGTATTTTCAGTGTCCGCGCCCGAACCGACTGCGTCTGCTACGCCCTTTCGGGCGAACGTTTTCGCTCTCTCCTCCAGGAGTCGCCCACCTTCGCCCAGGGATTCGGGTCCACCCTGCGGAACAATCAGGGCATCTTTGCCGCCTTTGAGCGCTTCAAGACGCAGCTTATTCACGAGGCCGGCGAGGGGCAGATCAGTGTTCCCCGTCTCATGCCGCTCTATCGGCAGCTCCAGCCGGCGCTCCATCCGGGAGTAGGGGAAGTCCGCAAGATCGATTTTCCCGCCCTTCAGTATGCCGTGCGCCGGTTGCCCGCCAACGTGACTGCAACGTTTGCGTTCCTTCTTGTCGACGAGCTGGCGGAGCCCTTCGACGAGGGGGATCTCTTCTTTCAGTCCGTCCCCACCGTGGCGCGACGGCGGGACATATGGGAGGTTCTGCCGGGTAAAAACCTCGTGCTGTTGCGGAGCGGCGACTCGGATCTCATCGATCTGGTCACCTGTCTCTGTCTCTACGCCGTCGAGGCGAGGAAGATCCGGGAGCGGATGGTCCGGGACGGCGCTCTCCATCGGTTGGATCACTTTGTACGTACCATGCGACGCCCTGAGGAGTCTTCCGGGACGGACTCCGCGCCTCTGGAAGAGGTGAGAGCCTTTCTGAACACCCTCGCCTTCAGCTCCCGGGAAGTCGATCACCTGCTGGAGGTCTGGGGCGATGAAACGGCGCGGCGGGTATCCGAAATCACCCGCCACCGGGAGATGTTTTCAATAGACGTCCGCCGAAGGGAACGCAACTACAACGCCAGGCGGAACGAGCTGTGGACCTCCGCGGTGGCGGGGATGTCCCGGGAGGTTACCGGATTCGATCCCAGCGACCTTCCGGAAGACCGGAACATACACATCGTCAGCAGCAATACCCACTCGGTGACAAACTGTCTCAATCCCTGGGTCGGCGAGTCCCGGAATGAGGTGGTCCAGTGGATACGCCGGACGGGGCATCCCGTCGGAAGTTCGGAGTGGAACGATGAGCAGGACATGGTGTATGCGGCGCTGCCGGACTACTTCGTCGCCCGTCCGGAGGAGCTGACGGCATTTACAAGGAGCGCACGGGAGGCGGGCCAATACCGCCTGAACCATACCGCAAGCACCGGGATCCAGGTGCAGCTCATCGACCTTTCTCAAATTACCCGGCCCATAGATCCCGGGATCCGTCCCTTTCCCCGCAACGGCGGTGGCCGGGACTATATAGTCAATATCGATTACGCATTCGGGGAGCAGGCGGAATATGTGATCCGCAATCTGCTTATGCTCTTCGGGGAGAATGTAAAGAGCGTCAATTTCCTCGGGAAGGCCGGAGCTCTGGTCGGGAAACGCGGTGATATTCTCGCCCCGACGGCCTTTGTCGAGCAGCACAGTGATTTCTTTCAGCCCCTTCCTGAGGCGGCCGGTTCCGATGACAATGGTG
Source organism: Alkalispirochaeta sp. (assembly GCA_965242725.1). Taxonomy (GTDB): domain Bacteria; phylum Spirochaetota; class Spirochaetia; order DSM-27196; family Alkalispirochaetaceae; genus Alkalispirochaeta. The sequence goes on along the minus strand of CBDESZ010000017.1, from coordinate 14,856 downwards.
ATACCTGGGCGGACCGGCTCATGCGACGCTATCCCGCAGGTGATGTTCATCGGGGTCCCCTTCTGACCGTCGACGGCACACTGCTGCAAAACCGGCAAATGCTCAATTTCTACCGACAAATATGGGATGTTATCGGAATAGAGATGGAAGGTACTCACTACTATCGCGGAATCGTTGAATCCGGTCAGCTCGGAGTGATAAGCAGGGATGTGGCCTTCCGGTTCTTCTATTATGTTTCCGATTTACCCCTTCAGACTCACTCAAACCTCGCAGCGCCATTGGAAAAATCGGAAGGAGTTCCCCCTTTGTACGCAATTACCCGCCATATTCTTGACGAAATCTCCACGGAGCCGCCGTATGAGCCGGCGCCTTGTATTCACCAACCGAAAGGGAGGGTGCGGTAAGACGACGACCACGGTGAACGTTGCCGCCGCCCTTGCCCACATGAAATACCGGGTGCTCGTTATCGATACGGACCCCCAGGCGCATGCAACGATGTCTCTCGGTCTGTCCCTCTCCCGCGTCACCTACGACGTGAGTCACGTCCTTGAAGGGAAGATCCCCGCGGCCGACGCCCTGCAGTCAACGGTGACGCCCCGATTGAGCGTGCTGCCGGCGAGTCGGAAGCTGGCGGTCTTTGAGAGAAAATATGCAAACAACAAGGACGCACGGCTGCTTATGCGGCGTCACCTCTCGGGCGTTATGGACACCTTTGACTATGTCGTCTTTGACACCCCGCCGACGACTCAGCTCCTGACGGTAGCCGCCCTCGTTGCGGCGACGGAAGCGTACGTCCCGATGCAGGCCCATTTTCTCGCCACTGAAGGGATGATAGAAATTGTCGAGCTCGTTGAAAAAATACGTCGCGTCTACAATCCGGGGCTTGAGGTGCGGGGCCTGATTCCGACCTTTTACGACCGGGGAGCTTCAACCTCCCAGCGTCTCCTTGATGAGCTGTCGGACCGGCTCGGGAAAAAACTCATTTTGACCCCGATTCATCACAACCGTTCCCTCGCCGAAGCACCGGGCAACGGGAGAACGATTTTTCAGCATCAGCTGCGGAGTGAAGGCGCCGTCGACTACTATCGTCTCGCCCTGCAAATAAGGAACCTTGGTGAGCCTGCACCGGATGGGGATACCGCGGACTAGGATCCGCCGGTACTGAAGGGTTCGGACGGCTCATTTCTCACCGTGAAAGGAACTCAAAGAGTTCATCGTAGGTACGGCAAACCGGTACGTCCGGGTTTTCGTCGACGATCGATGCGGGCGGGGTGAAAAAAGCGCCTTTCTCCGCCTCCCTGATCATCGCCAGGTCGTTGTATGAATCGCCCGCGGCGTACACCTCAAATCCGATGGCGCGAAATGCGCGTACGGCGTGATACTTGCCGTTCTCCTGACGCAGGCGGTATCCGGCGATACGGCCGCTTCCCTCATCTACCTCCAGGGAGTTGCAGAAAAGCGTCGGGTATCCAAGCTGCCGCATCAGGGGTGCCGCAAACTCTTCAAAGGTATCTGAGAGGAGCACAAACTGCATCGTCTCCCGCACGCGGTTCACAAATTCAAGGGCCCCCGACAGCGGAGTCATTCCGGCTATCACATCCTGGATCGTCGGGAGGGTAATCCCGTGCCGGTCCAGAATATCAAGGCGATATTTCATCAGTTTGTGGTAATCGGGAATATCCCGTGTGGTGAGTTGTAATTCCTCGATGCCCGTACGGCGGGCAACATTTTGCCAGATTTCCGGTACCAGTACACCTTCAAGATCAAGACACGCCAGTCGCATGACTGTTATTACCACACAACCGCGGGATCGGCAACGGCCGTTGATATTAGAGCGCGGTAAATTCGTATCATAATTAAAATTGTTCCAGTTACTGAATTATATTTGTCAAAAAAACGAACTCGATCTCCCGTAAATACATAATATATATATAATTATGAATTACTCATGAGTGTTTTTACGTTTTCGACGCCGAAAATACCACTGGAAAATTACTTAGCAAGCTATAAAATACTTGACATTCAATTCCTGGTTTCTTATCGTTTAGTTGTAACGCAACAGAGTTGTGCACAAATGACGCACTGATTTAGAGAGAAAAACTATATAAAGGAGTTTTATATGAAGAATATGAGTCGAATTATTCTCGCCGTCATGCTGATGGCAGTGGCAGCCTTCGCATTTGCGGAAGGTCAGCAGGAAAGCGGCGGCGCCGAAAGCATGGACAAGACGGCCCGCCTTGCATACGTCAACTGGGAAGAAGGCGTAGCGTACACTCATCTTGTACAGGCAATTCTTGAAGACGAAATGGGCTACGACGTTACGATCACCGCCGCCGACGTCGGTCCCGCCTATGCGTCGGTTGCCGCCGGTGACTACGATGCCTTCATGGAAGCATGGCTTCCCGGTCTGCACGCGAGCTATATGGAAGAACTTGGCGACGATCTTGTAGACATAGGAATTGTCTATGAAGACGCGGTCAGTGGTCTTGTCGTTCCCCAGTATATGGCCGACGACGGCGTGACCGCCCTTTCGGACCTTCGCGATCCTGAAGTTGTTGATCAGCTGAACGGACAGATTACCGGGATTGACGCCGGCGCCGGTCTCATGATCACCACTGAAGAAGAGGCGATGCCTGCCTACGGTCTGGTTGAAGCCGGTTACGAGCTTGTACCTTCCTCAGGTCCTGCGATGATGGCCGCTCTCGACAGCGCCGTGCAGAATGAAGAATACATCGTCGTCCTCGGTTGGCAGCCCCACTCAATGTTCGGGTACTACGACCTCACCATCCTCGAGCAGGATGAAGAGGAAATCTGGGGACTCGACGACATTCACATCATCGGCCGAACCGGACTGAAAGAGGAAAAGCCTGAACTGGCGGCGTTCCTTAACAATATGGAACTCGATACCGCCCAGGTTGGTTCCCTCATGGTCGCCATCAGAGAATCCAATATGAGCACCCTTGAAGCTGCCCGGCAGTGGAAGGAAGAAAACCCGGACGTCTGGGAGAGCTGGATTCCCAGCATGTAAGACGCCGTAGTGGTGCAGAAGGGGGCGTATGCCCCCTTTTTTGTGTCTTCTGCGTCCCCCATGCACCACCGGCAGCGGCTGTGCAACAGGGGGAAAAAAGGGCGGGATCGCCCACAGGGGCGATCCCGCCCGGTAATGGTATACTGAAAGGTAAGGAATCGGTATGTACCAAATGGAATCCACATACAAGGTAAAGGAAGTATATGGCACTCATTGAAGTTCGGGACCTCTATAAAATATTCGGTCCCAGCCCCAAGCGGGCGATCCCTCTCATTAAAGAGGGAATGTCGAAAGGTGATATTCTCAAGAAGACCGGATGTACTATTGCGATAAACGGTGCAACGTTTTCAATCGAGAAGCGCGAAACGTTTGTCGTGATGGGACTATCCGGAAGCGGTAAATCGACTTTTATTCGCTGTCTCAATCGGCTTATCGAGCCGACGGCGGGTGAGATTCTCATCGACGGAAAAGACGTCATGAAAATGGACCACAACGAGCTGCGGGAGACGCGGCGGTACAAGATGTCCATGGTCTTTCAGAATTTCGGTCTTCTTCCCCATCGTAACGTCGTCAATAACGTTGAGTTCGGTCTGGAAATCAGCGGAATGGATAAAGAGGAGCGTCGGGAAAAGGCGCTGAAAGCCATTAAGCTCGTCGGACTCGACGGATTTGAAAACAGCCTCACCTCCGAGTTGAGCGGCGGTATGCAGCAGCGGGTAGGCCTCGCCAGGGCGCTCGCCAATGACCCGGAAGTTCTGCTCATGGACGAGGCGTTCAGTGCGCTTGACCCGCTCATCCGGACACAGATGCAGGACGAGCTGCTGGAACTCCAGGCGCGGATGCACAAGACGATCATCTTCATCACCCACGATCTCGATGAAGCGTTGAAACTCGGCGACAGGATCGCAATTCTCGGCCCCGACGGCCGGGTGCGCCAGATCGGCACTCCCGAAGAGATCCTGGCAAAGCCTGCGGACGACTATGTTGAAAAATTCGTGCAGAACGTGGATCGCACAAAGGTCATTACCGCCTCCACGATCGGATATCACGCCGCGAGCATCACCCATCCCCGGGAGGATCTCAAGGCCGCCATGCGCGTCATGGAGCAGAAGGGTATCTCCTCCGTGTTTGTCACCGATCAGGATCGGCATCTCAAAGGTGTCGTACGCATCGATGACCTGCTGGAACTCAAGAAGAAGGGGGAGAAAGACATCTCGTCGATCATCATCGATGACGTCTATACCACTCACCCCCATACGCCCGTTTCAGACCTTCTCACCACCGCAATCAAGACCCATTACCCCATCGCCATACTTGACGAGGACGGAACCTTTCTCGGTGCGGTCAGTCGTGCGGCCATCATTGCCGAGGTGGGCAAAGGTACGGATGACGCCAACGCTCCTTCCCCCTTGAGTGAACTGCAGAACGGCGATACGGCGAGCGAGGAGTAATAGAGATGGAAAACTTACGAGAACTTATTGATATCGGAGGCGGATTTGAAGCCGTGGTGCGCTGGTTGCAGGTCAATATGCGCTGGCTTTTCGACGGAATCCGCTCGGTCGTTGAAGCGGTATTGGCAGGGACCGCATTTGTCCTCAACCTGCCGCCGGCGCTGCTCATGATCATCGCGCTTACCGCACTGGCCTGGTATATCGCCAGCAGAGGCGTGGCGATTTTCACGTTCCTCGGATTCGGGGTTATCTGGTATATGGGACTCTGGACGGCAACGATGAGTACCTTCGCACTGGTTATCACGTCGGTGCTCATTGCACTTTTGATCGGTATACCCGTGGGAATCTGGTCGTCCAAGAGCGACAAGGTATGGGATGTTATACGGCCGATCCTGGACTTCATGCAGACACTACCCGCCTTTGTCTATTTGATTCCGGCGGTACTGTTCTTTCGCCTCGGCGCGGTGCCCGGCGTTATTGCGACGCTTATATTTTCCCTCCCGCCGGCGGTGCGACTCACCAATCTGGGTATCCGCCAGGTTCCGGTGGAGATAAAAGAGGCGGCCCTCTCCTTCGGGTCCACACCGCGGCAGATGCTGGTGAAGGCGGAGCTGCCGGTGGCGCTTGCGACAATCATGGCCGGCGTCAACCAGACGATCATGCTCGCCCTTTCCATGGTGGTTATTGCCGGAATGATCGGCGCCGGTGGTCTCGGAAACGAAGTGGTCCGCGGCGTCACGCAGTTGCGCATCGATGTCGGCTTTGAAAGCGGCATTGCAATCGTCATCCTCGCCATTTTTCTTGACCGCCTCACCCAGGCATTGGGCGTCAAGAGTCAGGAACAGGACTAGAACCTCCCTTAGAAGCCCGGAATCGCGCTGCATAGACAGATTCCGGGCTTTTCGCTACCCTTTCCTCCGCGTTAAAAGGAGGAAATGTATGAAACGTTATGATCTTGGTCGAAGAATCATTCTGCCGGTTCTGTTTGCCGGTATTGCCGTGGTGGTTTCGGCCACCGGGGTACCGGAAGACGGAAGTGCCGCGGCAGGTGACGCCGGTAGGGTCATCGGGATTTCAAAAATCGTTGCCCACCCCGCACTTGATGCCATCGAACAGGGCATCATCGACGAGCTGAACGACCTTGGATTTACCGACCTCGAATACGATCTTCAGAACGCCAACGGGGATATTTCCACGGCGGCGAGCATCGCCTCCAAATTCCGGAACGACCGTGTCCGTCTCGCCATCGGAATCGCTACGCCGACCGCTCAGGCGCTCGTGGGCGCGCTGACGGACATTCCCGTCGTCTTTGCGGCGGTCACCGACCCCGTCGGGGCCGGTCTCATTTCCTCCGTAGACTCCGGTGAGGGAAATGTCACCGGATCGTCCGACATGGCACCGATCAAGGCGCAGTTCGATCTCATGACCGCTCTCGTCGACGTAGGGACCGTCGGGCACGTCTATGCCGGCGGCGAAGCCAACGCCGTCTCCCTCCGTGATATGGCAAAGGCGGAGGCTGATGCGCGGGGACTCGACTTTGTGGAAGCGACGGTGGTCAACTCAAGCGAAGTCCGTTCCGCGACGCAGTCGATCATCGACCGGGTCGACGCCATATATGTGAGTAATGACAACACCGTGGTAAGCGCCCTGTCGGCACTGACCGACGTCGCCGCGAGGACGGGCGTTCCCGTTATCAGCGCGGATACCACCTCCGCCGAGGACGGCGGTGTTCTTGCCGCTCTCGGATTCAACTACTACAAATTCGGACGCGCCTCGGGGCGTCTGGTTGCGGAAATACTCAACGGTGCGGATCCCGCCGAGATTCCGACGCTCTTTCTCACGGACCCGAGTGACCTTGATCTGCTTGTAAATCTCGATGTCGCCGAGGATCTCGGTATCTCCATACCCCGAAACGTCATGGACGACGCCTCCATCGTCGTTCAGGACGGGGCGATTCAATAACGCCGCCCGATGGTTGAAGCGATTCTCGTCGAGGGCCTTCTCTATGGAGTCATGGCCCTCGGCGTCTTCATCACCTTTCGCATCCTCGATTTTCCCGATCTCTCCGTAGACGGCACCTTTCCCCTCGGAGCGGTGATCATGGCGACGGCCCTCGTTCAGGGCGTCCCCATCATCCTCGCCCTTCTTATGGCATTTGCCGGTGGTGTCGCCGCCGGCGCGGTGACGGCGACGATTCACAATAAGCTTAAGGTCCCCAACCTCCTGGCGGGAATTCTCACCATGACCATGCTCTGGTCCGTCAACATCCGTATCCTCGGAGATCGGGCCAACCTCTCTCTCCTGCGGGAAGAGACGATCCTCACTACCGTGACCGACAGTCTGGCCACGGTGATGCCCCGTCATTGGGCGGTCTTTTTCTTCTTTGTCGTGGTGGGGCTGTCGGTAAAATTTCTCCTTGACCTCTTTTTCCATACCGATCTTGGACTCACCCTCGGTGCGATGGGCAACAACCAGCAAATGGTTGTGAGTCAGGGAGTGAATCCTGAATGGATGAAAGTCATCGGTGTGGGCCTCTCCAACGGCCTGGTCGCGATTTCGGGCGCCTTTGCCGCCCAGTTCCAGGGATTCGCCGATGTCAACATGGGGCAGGGGATCGTCGTTGCCGGTCTCGCATCGGTGATGATCGGCGAGTTTCTCCTGCGGTCCAACCGTATCGGTATCCTTACATTGCGGGTCCTTCTCGGTTCGATCGTCTATCGGGGTATCATGTATCTCGGGCGTTACTACGGGTATCACATTAACCTCACCCCCAACGATCTGCGTCTCCTGACGGGGTTGCTCATTGTGGCCTCCCTCATCGTCAGCCGCTACCAGAACAGTCGGGGAGAATCGGCGCGCCTCAGAAAGAGCATTCGTGCCTCCGCGGGAGGGCGGTCATGATCGGGCTCGACGAGGTTTCAAAGACATTCCACCCCGGCACGGTGAACGAAGTACAGGCGCTGCGGCCGGTGTCGCTGCGCGTCCGGGAAGGTGATTTCATCACCGTCATCGGAAGCAACGGGGCGGGGAAGAGTACGCTGTTCAATCTCATAGGCGGGACCTATCCGCCGAGTACCGGAGCAATTCGGATTAACGATGTTGACGTAACGAAGCAACCTGAATTTCGCCGTGCCCGGTATATCGGCAGGATCTTTCAGGATCCCATGCTCGGGACGGCGGGAAATATGACCCTTGAGGACAATATGACGGTTGCCTTTCGGAAAGGCTTCAAGGGACTCCGTATCAGCCTCAACAGGGCGATGCGTCGACGCTTCAGGGAACACCTTGTCGACCTTGAAATGGGGCTGGAAGACCGCATGAAGGACAACGTTCGTCTGCTTTCGGGCGGGCAGCGACAGGCGCTGACGCTTCTCATGATGGTCATGTCACGACCCGCCCTCATTCTTCTGGACGAGCACACGGCGGCACTTGATCCGAAGAATGCCGCAATCGTCCTGGATCTCACGCGTCGGTACGTGGAAGAGTACCGTCTGACGGCGATGATGATCACCCACAACATGCAGCACGCGATTGATTACGGAAATCGATTACTCATGATGGACAAGGGTGAGGTGATTTTAGATGTGGAAGGTCCGGAAAAGGCGGGACTGACCGTTGACGGACTGGTGAACCGATTTCACAATATACGTCATCGCGAGCTTGAAAGCGATGAGGCGCGGCTGAATTAGCGGCGCCGGGGCAAACGCGCTTGTGCTGACGCCGGATTGCCCGTATATTTATGCATTGTTTATGAAGTCTTCTTGCCTCAACGGCGGTACGTGCTTCATAATGCCGGATATTTTCAAGGAGGAGTGGTATGCGAAACAGAGTATTGGTATTCGGGATTGTTGCGCTCGCCGTCGGTCTCGTCTTGATCGGCTGTCAGCCTGAGGAAGAGGCTGGACCGATAAAGATCGGAGTTGCCGGCGCACACAGCGGTGACCTGGCGTCCTACGGTCTGCCCACGGTCAACGCGGCGGAACTTGTCGCGGAAGCGTGGAATGCCGAAGGTGGAGTTCTGGGACGTCAGATCGAACTCGTCGTGGAAGACGATCAGTGCGCCCCGGAAGTTGCGACAAACACGGCGGCAAAGCTTGTTGGTGACGAGGTTGTCGCGGTTATCGGACATATCTGTTCCGGTGCGACCCGGTCGGCTCTCGGTGTCTATACGAGCGAGAATATCGTCACGATTTCTCCCTCCGCGACCAATCCGGAACTCACAAAGAGCGGTGAATTCCCCGTGTTTTTCCGCACAATCGCGCCGGATGATGCCCAGGGTCAGCTGCAGGCGCAATTTGCGGCTGAAGAACTGGGTGTAACCAGCGTCGCGATCCTCCACGATGGTGGAGACTACGGAAAGGGTCTTGCTGATTTCGCGCAAGCCGCACTGGAAGCGAACTATCCCGACGTAGAGATCGTACTTTATGAAGGTGTGACCGTCGGTGCCGTCGACTACAGCGCCATCGTCAACCGCGTCGGATCCTCCGGAGCGGAAGCGGTCATCTTCGGCGGATACCATCCGGAAGCTTCAAAGCTGGTCGGTCAAATGCGGACTCAGGGAATCGATACTCCCTTCATCTCCGGTGACGGTGTGAAGGACGAATCCTTTATCGATGTCGCAGGAGAAGCCGCTGAAGGCGTCTATGCCACGGGACCGCAGGATACCGCCGGTAATCCCATTGCCGAGGCGGCCAGAGAAGCGCATGTCGAGAAGTACGGTGAGGAGCCGGGACCCTTCTTCATGAACGCATATGCCGCGGCGCAGGCGATCGTCAACGCCATTGAAGCAGCCGGTTCAACTGAAGGTGACGCGATCATGGAGGCGTTGCGAAGCGAATACGTCGACACTCCCGTCGGCTCCATCAGCTTTGACGACGCAGGTGACGCGATCGGTGTTGGATTCGCCGTATATCAGGTACAGGACGGCGTCTACGTCGAACTCTGATCAACGTACACATGCACAGCGGGCAGGCGGACGGAAACGTCCGCCTGTTTGCGCTAAGCGGTAATAACGTATGGACACAGAATATTTTCTGAGACTTTTTTTTAGCGGACTGACCAGGGGCAGCATTTACGCCCTTCTCGCGCTGGGCTACACCATGGTGTACGGCATCATCAAATTGATCAATTTCGCCCACGGCGAGATATACATGATCGGCGCCTTTATCGCGCTCATCATGTCGGGCGTCTTCACCATCATGGGGCTGCCGACGCTGGCGATCCTTGTGCTTGCGAGTCTTATCGCCCTGGTGTACTCCTCGGCCTACGGATTTACCGTGGAGAAACTGGCGTACAAACCGCTGCGACGAGCACCGCGTCTTTCGGTTCTCATCGGAGCGATCGGAATGTCTTTGTTTCTCCAGAACTACGTTCTGTTGTCACAGACTTCCAATTTCCTGCCCTTTCCCCAGATGCTGCCGGAACTTCCCATTCCCGCAGCCCTGGCCGGAACGGTCACCTCGGCACAAGTGATCATCTTTTTCACCACCGCTGTGGTGATGGTTCTCCTCACGCTGCTTATCAAGTTCACAAAGATGGGTAAATCGATGCGGGCGACCAGCCAGGACCGGACGATGGCGACCCTTGTGGGCATCAACGTCAACCGCGTCATCAGCTGGACCTTCCTCATCGGGAGTTTTACCGCCGCACTGGGCGGTATCCTCATCAGCTCATTTATCGGGCAGATAAACTTCTACATAGGGTTTGTAGCCGGAATCAAGGCGTTCGTCGCCGCCGTCCTCGGGGGTATCGGAAGCATCCCCGGTGCGGTGCTTGGAAGTCTCGTTCTGGGTATGGCGGAATCCTACGCGGCAGGATACATCTCCAGCGTATATGAGGATGTCTTTGCCTTTCTCATTCTCGTGTTGATTCTGATTTTCAAGCCGTCGGGGCTCCTCGGCAAACCGGAAGTACAAAAGGTATAGGGAGCGGACGATGAGTCGTAAAGAAATACTGAAAATGGTCGGCATCGCCCTGTGGTTTGTCTTTCTCACCTTTCCAATTATGGTCATACGTGTCCGTGTCACCGATCAGACGATCATCTGGCGCTGGCACAACATGCTCTATGTAGGACTCGGAACGTTTTTCGGCGGATTGCTCTGGCGTTTTGCCCTGACGAGACGGAAAGCTCCGGGAAAGGCGGTTGCCGTCGTAGAAAAAACGGAGGATCGTGACGACGACGACGCGGATGTTCCGAAGATCGTCGGATATATCCGTTCGGCATGGACGTTCCTCACGGCGGAGAATAACCGGAAAGTCGTATATGCAGTTCTCATCGTCGGACTGGCGGTTTTTCCCCTGGTAGCGTCTCTCTATCAGACCAACATCATGATTACCGCCCTCATTTACGTCATCCTTGCCCTCGGTCTGAACATCGTCATCGGGCTGGGCGGCATGCTTCACCTCGGCTATATCGCCTTCTACGCCGTCGGAGCCTACACCTACGGTATTCTGTACCGCTTCTTCGGCATCGGCTTCTGGGTGGCTCTGCCCATCGGTGCCGTACTCGCGACCCTTGCGGGTGTTCTGCTTGCGCTGCCGGTTCTTCGCCTCAGGGGCGACTATCTCGCCATCGTCACGCTGGGATTTGCTGAAATCGTTCGAATTGTCATTAACAACTCCGCCCCCGTCACCGGAGGGCCCCAGGGCATCGGCGGCATTCCCCGTCCCGGCCTCTTCGGGATCGAGATGCGTCTCGCCGGCGCGACGACCTATACGTATTATATTATCGTCGCCGCGGTTATATTGACGATTTTCGTCGTCTGGCGTTTTGAAAACTCCCGCCTTGGACGCGCACTTGTCGCCATGGGTGAGGACGACATCGCCGCGGAAGCGATGGGCATCGACCTGACGAAGACCAAGGTCATCGCATTTGCTCTCGGATCGCTGTGGGCGGGCATCGGCGGCGTCATCTTCGCCTCCCGGACCACCTTCATCAATCCCGCCAGCTTTACCGTCTGGCAGTCGGTCATCGTACTTTCCTGCGTCGTTCTCGGCGGTATGGGGTCAATTCCCGGGGCAATTGTCGGCGCCCTCGGCCTCATCCTCATACCGGAATACCTGCGCGCCTTCTCTGACTACCGTATGCTCATGTTTGGTGCCATCCTGGTGATCATGATGGTCTTCCGGCCGGGCGGACTGATACAGAAAAAACGGAAAGCCTACACCTTCCCCGTTGACGCCGTCACGGAAGAGGAGAAGTCATCGTGAGCAATGTGATTCTATCGGCCAGGGAAATGACTATGGACTTCGGCGGGCTGCGCGCCGTCAACAGCGTTTCCATTTCCATGGAAGAAGGCGAGATCATCGCCCTCATCGGCCCCAATGGAGCGGGAAAGACGACGTTCTTTAACTGCGTCACCGGCGTGTACACCCCCACCCACGGGGACATCCACATTACCCCGCCCGGAGAGAAGGAAGTTTCAATAAAGGGTCTGAAACCGAACCGGATCACCCACAAGGGGCTCGCCCGGACCTTCCAGAATATCCGGCTCTTTGGAAACATGACCGCCCTCGAAAATGTGATGATCGGCCGCCATACCCGCCTCCACGCGGGAATTTTCGGAGCGATTCTCAGGGATCGCAGGACACGTGAAGAGGAAGAGCGGGTCATTTACGACAGCTATGAGATCCTCAAGCGCATCGGTCTCGGGCGGTACGTCAACGACCTTGCGCGGAATCTGCCCTACGGCGCCCAGCGGAGGCTGGAAATCGCCCGGGCACTCGCTACGGAGCCGTTCCTGATTCTCCTGGACGAGCCGGCGGCGGGGATGAACCCCTATGAAACGAAAGAGCTGGAAGGGTTGATTAAACAGATACGTGACACCGAGGGCGTCTCCATTTTCCTGATAGAACACGATATGAGTCTCGTCATGTCCCTCTCGGAACGGATCTACGTCATGGACTACGGGAAACTCATCGCCACCGGATCACCCTACGAAGTAAAAAACAACCCAGACGTGATAAAAGCGTACCTCGGGGAGGAAGCAATTGCTTGAGCTGAAGTCCGTTCGGACCTATTACGGAAACATACAGGCCCTCAAGGGAATAGACCTCGTCGTCAATCGGGGAGAGATCATCACCCTTATCGGTGCAAACGGCGCCGGTAAATCGACGACCCTCATGTCCATTTCCGGTGTTGTCCCCCCGAAGAGCGGCGAAATACTCCTGGATGGTGAGTCGATCGTCGGAATGGATCCTGACAAGATCGTCTCACTGGGGATTTCCCAGGTTCCCGAGGGACGCCGGATATTTCCCCATTTGACGGTGCGGGAAAACCTCGATCTCGGTGCATTGCTCCGGCAGGATCGTCAGGGCATCAGACGGGACATTGAATATGTATATGGACTCTTCCCCATTCTGGAAGAACGGCGCCATCAGACGGGGGGGACCCTGTCCGGGGGGGAGCAGCAAATGCTCGCCATCTCACGGGCACTCATGGCACGGCCGAAGATCCTCCTTCTCGATGAGCCGAGTCTCGGGCTGGCACCGCTGATCGTCCAGCAGATTTTTGAGATCATTGCCCAGGTCAACAGTGAAAACGGGACGACCATATTCCTTGTCGAACAGAACGCCAACCAGGCGCTCAAGGTGGCTCATCGCGGGTATGTGATGGAAAACGGGCGCATTACACTGGCAGATACGTCGGAGCGGCTCTTGAGCAATGAAGACGTGAAAAACGCCTATTTGGGCGTTTAACGGATTGGGCGTATAATGGGATCAGGAGGTTCGCCATGTTAATACACAAGATAATGAGTGAGAATCTGTTCACCGCGCACCCTCACACAGTCGTTACCGACGCACAGGATATCATGCGAAGGGAGCATATCCACCACCTCCCCGTCGTCGACGAGCACAGCAAGAAGCTCGTCGGGATCGTCAGCGAAAAAGACCTTATGTACGCATCTCCTTCACCGGCGTCGACGCTGGATGTCTATGAGATGACCCGTCTCCTCTCAAAGCTCACGGTAAAAAAGGTCATGACCAAGAATCCCCTTACGGCACACCCCAATGACCTTGTTGAGGACGCCGCACGGAAGATGGTGGACAACGATATCGGATGCCTTCCCGTTGTGGATGACAATAACTTTCCCGTCGGAATCGTGACGGAGTCCGATATTTTCAGGCTGTTTATCGATCTCTTCGGGACACGGGAGAAGGGAATTCGAGCAACACTGCGCATTCCCGAAGAACCGGGCGAACTGGCGAGGCTTGCATCGGATGTCACGGACCATCAGGGGAACATCATTTCCATCGGGACGTGGCCGGGCGACAAGCCCACAAATGCGGTATGCATCATCAAAGTCTCGGGGATGTCCAGGGAGCAGTTTCTCGCTTCGGTGGAAAAGCACATCCTCGAAGTAATCGATCTCCGTGAGGTATGAGAACGAGTTGTTATAATTCTTAACAATCGCACTTGGCTTTTTAGGGAAAGGCGGATACGCTAAGGGAACTTATGGCAGACTGGCTTTCAAAGATCTTCGGACAGAAGATCAACGGCGTCAGAGTCACGCCTCTCGTATTGAAGATCGTCACGATCTTCACCGTCTTTCTCCTCATTTCCAACTTTACGACAAACTATATCAACCTCATGTTGAACCGGGGTGAGCAAATGCGCTTGCTCAACCAGCTGCTGGTGAAAGACCTGAAAGAAATGCACGTCTTTGCGCGAAACCAGCATGAAATTTTCGATTTCAACCCCGATATGGAGGCGACGGTCCGCAATATCGAAACCGCCGCCGCGCGAAACCACCGGGGTGAGCGGGTCCCTCTCCATCGGAGTACGTCCCGACGGGACGGTGTTCTTCCTCGCGTCCCGGCTGGAGCCACGGGAGCGGTTTCCCGACGATGACGCTCTCGAGAAGATGGTTCGCGCCCGTAATTCCGATGGTACCGAAGAGGGTACTCTCAATTTTGAATATGCCGGGTACGATTATTTCGGCGTCTATAAGTACAATGATTCATGGGAAATCTATCAGATACGGGCGGAAGAGCTGGGAGAGTTCTACGCCGACTCACAGCGCATCTTTCAGCAGGTGAGTCTTATCATCGTCGGGATTTCATTCATCTTTGTCGTGGTGGGAATCCTCATTCTCCGATTCATTCTGCGGTTTGTCCGGGTCATCACCGACAACATCATGCGGATGCAGGCGGACCAGACGCTTGAATTGATGAATATGGACGGTGCACCCAACGACGACGTCACCTACCTCGGTGTGGCCTTCAACTCCCTTTCAAATACCATCGATAACCTGATGGGTATATTCAAGAAGTTTGTCGCCCGCGACGTTGCGGCAAAGGCGTATCGGGAACGTGAAATTCGACTGGAGGGTACCAAGCGGGACCTGACAATTCTCTTCACCGATATTAAAAGCTTTA
>CBDESZ010000016.1:0-331352 GCA_965242725.1 Alkalispirochaeta sp. | reverse complement strand
CCAGAACCGCCTGGAGGCGTACGGCCTCAACTTCACCCAGATTGCAGGTGCCCTGCGGGCAAACAACGTCCAGCTCTCGGCGGGAAATATCGACGAGGGCAACCGGACCTACCTGGTCAGGACGGCGGGAGAGTTTCAGTCGATTGAGCAGATCCGCAACACCGTCATCACCTATCGCGGCGGCGGAAGCGGTGCCGCGGCGGCCCTTGGCGCGCCGGCAGGCCGCACCGCCGCCGTCCGCCTGCGGGACATCGCCAACGTCTATGACGGCTACCGCGACGAGTCGAACGCCGTGTATATCAACGGTCAGCCCGGCGTCTTCGTGATCGTCCAGAAACAGAGCGGGCACCAACTCGGTGCGGGTTGCGGACAACGTTCTGGCCCGGATCGAACGCATTAACGAGGCGCTGCCCGTCGGGGTGGAGCTCAACGTCATCATGGACACGACCACGTTCATCCGCGACAGCCTCGCCGACGTCTCAAGCTCCGCCATTACCGGTGGTCTCCTGGCGGTGCTTATTCTCTTTTTCTTCCTGAGAAGCCTGAAGACGACGCTCATTATCGCCATTTCCATTCCCGTTTCCATAATCGTCACGCTGATGTTCATGTTCTTTGCCGGACTGACCCTCAACCTGATGACCCTCACCGGTCTCGCCCTGGGCATCGGCATGCTCGTGGACAAACAGCATCGTCATTCTGGAGAACATCTTCCGCTATCGCGAAAAGGGCGCCAAACTGACCTCGTCGGCGATTCTGGGAAGCCAGGAAATGATCACCGCCATTACCGCCTCAACACTCACGACGGTCTTCGTCTTTGTTCCGCTGGCAATCTTTCGCTCCCAGCTGGAGGTGATCGGCGAGCTCTTCAGCGCCCTCGCCTTTACCGTCGTTATCAGCCTGCTCAGCTCGCTGGCGGTGGCGGTCTTTCTCATACCCGTACTGACGAGCCGCTACTTTCCCATTCACTCCCGCAAACAGCGCCCCCTCCGGGGCGTCCTCCGCTGGGTGGACGACCGTATGGCGGGGATGTTCACCGGCCTGGACAACGGATACAAGCGAAGCCTCGCCTTCTCCCTGCGCCACAAGTGGCTTGTCATCGTTCTCGTCCTTGGCGCATTTGTGGGAAGCCTCTTCATGATACCCATGACGGGATTTGAGTTTACCCCCGAGGAGGAGTCCGACGCCGTCCAGCTCAACCTTGAAATGCCGATCGGTACCAAACTGGACGTGACGCGGTCGGTACTGCGCCAGATGGAGGCGATCGTCGAGGAGGAGGTCTCGGTCTATCGGGACATCATCATTCAGGCGGGAGAGCCGGCGTTTTTCGGCTTCATGGGTGCGTCGGACACGAGCAAGGGTACCCTGACGGTGATGCTCCCGGAATACGACCTGCGGGTGGAGACTGCCGAAGAAATTCAGGAGATCCTCCGCAGCCGCTTTGACAACTTTCCCGGTGCGGTCTTTTCCTTCGGCGATACCGGCGGAGGCGGCGGTTTCAACGCCTCACCGGTTGAAATCACCCTGCGCAGCGAAGACCGTGATCTCATGCGCACAACCGCCGAGCGGATCGTTGAGCTGATCGAGACGGAGGTTCCCGGCGCAACGGAACCGCAGACGGACCTCGCCGAAGGGCTGCCGGAGGTTGAAATCGTCATTGACCGCCAGAAGGCGTATCAGCTTGGCCTCAATATCTCCACCATCGGACAGGAGGTTCGGGCCAACATCGACGGCATCACGGCGGGACAGTTCCGCGAAGGGGGATCGGAACGGGATATTCTCCTCCTCCTTGAAGAACGGAGCCGCAACGAAATTCCGGACCTCCAGAAAATCTTCATTAACAGCCAGTTTGGCCAGCGTATTCCCCTTTCAAGCATCGCCCACGTCCAGCGGACGACGGGGCCGGTGAGCATCAACAGGGAAAACCAGAGCCGTACCGTCTCCATAACCGCCGGCCTGGCGCCGGGCGAGACGATCAACGTGGTGATGCCGGAAATACAGCGGCTCATTCAGGAGCGGATTCCCGCCAACGATGAACTTGTAATCACCTACGGTGGTGATTTTGAGGATCTCCAGGAGTACGGCCTCACCTTCATATACGTGCTTGTCATATCGATCTTTCTCGTCTTCGGCGTCATGGCAAGTCAGTTTGAGTCCTTCCTCGATCCATTTATCATCCTCTTCACCGTACCGCTGACCCTCATCGGGGTGATCATTCTCTACGTCTCGACGGCAACCAACTTCAGTCTCTTCACCGCGGTGGGGCTCGTCGTACTTGTCGGTATCGTCGTCAATAACGGAATCGTTCTGGTGGACTACACAAACCTGCTGCGCAAACGGGGCCTCTCTATCACCGACGCCTGTGTTGAGGCGGCGGGGAACCGCCTCCGGCCGATACTCATGACCACCCTCACCACCGTCCTCGGCCTCACACCCGTCGCATTTGCCGCCGGTGAAGGCTCAACGCTGGTACAGCCCATCGCCAAGACCGTCGTCGGCGGTCTGACGGTGGCGACCTTCCTTACTCTTTATCTCATTCCGGTGATCTACGCCATATTTAATCGAATGAGCGAGAAACGGCTCGCCCGCAGGCGAAAGCGGAGGGATCGCCGCATTGAACGTCATCGCAGGTGGGAGGAAAAGCAGGCGCAGAAACGGCAGAAGGGCGGTGTCGCTGCCGGCGCACCCGCGTCCGACACCACCGCTGCCGGCGCACCCGCGTCCGCTGCCGACGAGAGTGCACACAACGGGGAGGGAAAAGATGAGTGACGCCGCAAAGACACCGACCGTACGGGTCGAAGTCATCGCAAACCGATCCGTACAGGAAGACTTCTTTGAACGCCTCCGGGCGGCAGGGGTCGGGACACATTACACCCTCTTTCCCGAGGTGCACGGAGCAGGCGGCGCGGGATTGCGACGGGGTGACCACGTCTGGCCCGAAGAAAACTTCGTCTACATCACATACGTCTCCCTCGAGGATGCGGGGGTGCTGAAGCGGGAAACGGAAGCGCTCCGCGCCGACTTTCCCGACGAAGGCATCCGATTCTTTGCGGTCCAGGGGCTGGAGGTGTAAGATAGCTGCCGGTGAAGAAAAACCGGCGGCACCGTACCGACCCGATATCCATCATCGCCCTCGTCGCCCTCGTCGCTTTTGTCGCGATCGCCCCCCCGGCGTTCCTCGCCGCACAGGAAGAAGGGACGAAGGAAGCGGGCGCACAGGTGGAGGGGACCCGGACCGCGGCACCTGAAGGGTGGTTCTACAGGGACGTCGATGTCGGACGGACCGGGAGGTTCGCCGACGATGCGGCGGGAGCTGGAGTCCCGACCTGCGCTGCCGCCGCCGAGGCGGTCCGCTTCCGCATCATTTTCCGACCCGAAGATCCCGGCGCCGCCGTCGCCGCGGCGGAAATTGCCGCCCTCGCCCCGGAGGTCGCCCGCAGCGTCACGGCGTATATGGGCTACACCCCCTCCGAACGAATTCCGGTGGTCCTGCGCGGTCGGACGGCGTACGCCAACGGCTTTTTTACGCCCCTCCCGCCCCATATCGAACTCTTTGTCTCCGCACCGTCACGCTACGACCTCGCCTCCGGCAGCGACTCGTGGATGAAACTCGTCTTCACCCATGAACTGATCCACTACCTCCACCTCACCCGTCCGCGGGGCTTTTTCGGCGTCGCCTCCCGCATCTTCGGCCCCCTCGCGGCCGCGGGAAGTTATCTCTTCATGCCCGGGTGGATGGTGGAAGGACCCACCGTCCACGGCGAAAGCGTCCTCACCCAAAGCGGTCGCGGCTCCAATCCGTTCTTCGAAATGACGTGGCTCGCCCCCGTCATGGAAGGGACGATGTACGACTACGACGAGGCGGGCTACGCGCCGCCCCTCCCACCGACGGGACGGATCTACTCCGCGGGGTACCTTCTGACCGACTACATACACCGCACATACGGCGCCGCCGGGTGGCACGCACTGAACGACACCTTCATGGACCTCCCCTTCCTCGGCATGCGCCGTGCGATTCGCCGCACAACAGGTATTACCGGTCCCGAGCTCTTCCGGAACATGGTTCATGAAATTGAACTTCGTTCCGCGGAGCGTTTTACCCTGCCCGAAGGCTCAAGCCTGACTCCGACGGATATCCCCGCCGACTGGCACCTCGTCGACGCGACGGACCACGGCATCGTCGCGTGGATGGAGGGCTCCCGCACTCCCGGAGCGCTCTACCTCTTTCCGTCGGGCGCGGGCGCGCCGGTGCGGCTCCTCGCCCTCTCGCCAACCGACGAACGTTCCATAACCGTTGATCGCGCCCTCACCCGCCTGGTCGTCGCCGTAACCGTCCCCGATTACACCGGCCGGGGCGGCAACACGTCGTGGTCGGACCTCTATGTCGTTCCATTGTCACGTGAAAAGGTCGGAGCGACGGCTCCCGCGGGCCGCGTTCTCGCCGAGCCGCCGCGAACACTGACGCCCCGTCGCCTCACGGAAGGGGGACAGTATCTTCACCCGGCTCTCTCTCCCGACGGCGGGAGCCTCGTGGCGCTCCGGCGCCGGGGAAGTTATATGGAACTGGTGGAGGTATCCCTCGGCGACGGCGCTGTCACGCCGCTCTACACACCGGCGGAGGCACGCCTTCATGCGCCGCACTTTTCACACGACGGCCGTCTTATCGCAGTCGTTCAGAATGATCGGACCGGCCAGGACTTCGTCATTATCGATGCGGCAACGGGCGGGATTGTCGCCGTCGCGGGCGATCCCGAAGAAAATGAATACGATCCGCGTTTTGTCCGCCCCGGCGACGCCGGGACAACCGGCGGTAGACAGGAGGGGTACCGCCTCTTCTACGGAAGCGACGGTGCCGAGGGGCGACTCGTCCTGAAGGAAGTCACAATTCTTCCGTCGGCGGCGCGGAATGGCCCGGACGATCCCGGTGCGACCGGCGAACCCCGGCGCTATCACGGTACGGTCATCCTGGAAGACCGTATCGGCGCGTACGCGGGTCTTCTCTCGACGGATGGTGAGGTCATTTACGGCAGCTATCGCAACAATGGATACTCCCTGCGGACGCAGCCATATCGCGAGGGGGAGCGCCCTCCCGCGTCGGAGACGAGGGTATATACGGCACAGCCGGCAACCCCGCATCCGGTGCTCCCGCAGCCCGGTACTACGGACCGGCAATCATCCGTCGGGGAGACCCGCCCGTACCGCGACGTCATGCGGCCGGTCTTCTGGTTTCCCGTCGCGTCCTTCCGGGGGGGCAGTGATGAACCCTCCTCGGCGGATGTAGGCCTCTACCTTCTCGCGGCGAGCAACCTCTCCCGTCACATCCTGGACGCCACGGCGACCTACAATGAGACAAACGGCGACGTCACGGGCGCCCTTTCATACACCTTCCGCCCCGGCTCGACCACATGGACGCTCTCGGCGACACGCGAGCCCGCCGACGACGTCCATCTCCGGAACGACCTCACGTTCGCCGTGCAGCGCCCCCTTCTCTACCGGCGCGCGATAGACGGACAATCCGGCGTCGTCGGCGCGCTCGCCACGACGTATCGTCACACGGAAATGGACAACCGAACCTCTCTCGCTCCGGGCGGCGCCCTGCGCCTCTTCTCTCAGGACGACGGCGCACCGGGTCATTTCTACGGCGGGACTCTCCGGGAGGCGACCTCACAACTCGTCGTGGAGTATCCGCTCTCAAGCGACGGAGACGAAGGGGATATGGAAGTCGTTTCGATCAATCGCGTCGCAACACGATTGTGGATACCCAATACGCGGCTGTACGTACAACCCGCCGTCGTACACGCGTTTCGTCGATATGGAAACGCCGGGGCGGATCTTCCCGTCGCCGGCGGTGGCTTCGATCCGACAGGGGTTGGGGGAATTACGGAGACGGGAAATGCCGTACTCGCCGGCGCGTCGATAATCGTGGATCTCGGTCCCTACGACGGGGCGTGGCGCGGGCTTGCCTCAAGCGGATCGGCACTCTCTCTCTTTGTTCAACAACCAGGCGGTGTGGGGCGTATCAATAGCACCACCGAAAGTGGTGAAGAGATCACCGATTCTCTCTTTACCCCGGACAATTTTACCGTTTTCGGGGCCGAGCTCGCGGGAGACCTCTACTTCAACACCATCCGGCTGCGTCTCTCAGGCGGGGTTTCTCTTCGACTCCCTCACACCGGAGAGGCGGACCAACGGAAGGTCCGCTATTACATCAATTTACTCGGGGGAGCAACGGAGCGCATTCCTGCGGTGCATCTCCCCATCCTGCGGTGACCCTGACGGAAGGTCGCCGTCACCGGGGCGTGTATCGCAATGTCCGGGTGGCATTGAGCACCGCCAGCAACGCAACACCAACGTCCGCAATCACCGCCTCCCACATCGTTGCAACCCCGAATGCGCCGAGCGCGAGGACGGCTCCCTTCACGGCAAGGGCAAAGATGATATTCTGCTTTACAATCTTCCGGGTGTAGAGGGCGATGTCGACGGCGTCGGCGACGCGGTCGATTCTATCGTCCATGATGACCACGTCGGCGGCCTCGATGGCGGCGTCGGAACCGAGGCCCCCCATGGCGAATCCGATGTCCGCGCGCATGAGCACCGGTGCGTCATTGATTCCGTCACCGACAAAGGCGAGTCGTCGACCGGGAGGAAGTGATTTCTTGATAGCTTCAACTGCGGAAACCTTGTCCTGGGGAAGCAGCTCCGGACGAAACTCGTCTATTCCCGTCCGGTTCGCAACGTCCGACGCGACCCTGTGGTTGTCACCGGTGAGCATGACCATTCTCCCGATGCCGCGGTCCTTGAGACGGGTGACAAAATCACGCGCCTCGTCCCTGATTACATCTGAAATGACGATGTATCCCGCAAAGGTACCGTCCACGGCGACGTAGACCACCGTGCCCTGGGCTTCCGCCTCGGTGTAGGGGACGTTTTCCCGCTGCAGGAGGCGCGCGCTTCCTGCCAGCACGCGTACTCCCTCCACCACTGCGGAGACGCCGTATCCCTTCTCTTCCTGTACTTCCGCCGGTTCGGGCAGGCGCTCATTCCCCCCTCCCGCTCGCTGAAAGGCGTCGCGAATGGAACGGGCGATGGGATGGCTTGAGTGCGCTTCCGCCGCAGCGGCCCATCTCAGGAGGTCGTGATCTGAAAATCCCGTCTCACCCCGCGTATCGGTGACCTGAAAGACGCCCTTCGTGATGGTGCCCGTCTTGTCAACCACCACTGTGGAGAGATCGTGGAGGACATCGATGTAGTTGGCCCCCTTGAAGAGCACCCGGTTCCGGGCGGCACCACCGATTCCGCCGAAGTACCCCAGCGGAACCGATATGACAAGGGCGCAGGGACAGGAGATGACCAGCAGGACGAGAGCCCGGTAGACCCATGTTGAAAGGGCGGCACCGGAAACGAGGAGCGGCGGGAGAAAGGCAATTGCCCCGGCGGCGATGACGATCGCCGGGGTGTATACCGCGGCAAAACGGGAGATAAAACGCTCCGTCGGCGCCTTCCTGGAGGCGGCGTTTTCTACAAGCTCGAGGATACGGGACACCGCCGACTCCGACGCCGCTTTAGTCGTTTCCACGCGAATGGTACCCCATTCATTGAGATAGCCCGAAAGTACACTGTCTCCCGCAGAGACGGATCGCGGTACGGACTCTCCCGTCAGCGCAGCGGTGTCGACGGAACTGGCACCGTCTACGATATCGCCGTCCAGGGGGATCCGTTCCCCGGGACGAACTTCAATGACCGTACCCACCGCGACCTCATCTGGTGAACGCTCCCGGAGCTCGTCACCTTCCACTACGCGCGCCGAGTCGGGACGCAGGTCCATGAGTGAAGCGATCGAACGGCGGGAGTTATCGACCGCCAGCTCCTGGAAAAAGTCTCCCACTGCGTAGAAAAGCATCACCGCAACCGCCTCGGTCAGTTCACCGATGGCAACGGCACCAATGGTGGCAACAGTCATGAGAAAGAGTTCGTCAAAGACCCTTCCCCGCAGGATATTGCGAACGGCACCATACAATACGGGCCACCCGGCGAGAAGGTAGGCAGCGAGAAATACTGCGTACTCCGCCCATCTCATCGGCGTTGACGCCAAAGCGTCCTGGAAGAGTGCTCCGACGACGGTCAGAATGAACGCAACGCCAAAACGGGAAACTCGCGTCCCCTTCGATCGTATGGCGGCAAACAGACCTCCGCCGTCGCCCGTTCCCGACCCGGGCTCCCTGTCGCCGGACGCAACAAGTCGTGCATCCGGTTCAATACGACGGATCGTCTCTTCAACCTGAGAGACCGTTGTCGCGTCGGAAAGGGGAATACGAATACTCCCCGTCGCAAAATTCACCGACGCCGCTTCAAATCCTTCCATCTTCTGCACGGCCTTCTCGATCCTGTTGGCGCAGTCTGCGCAGTCAAGGCCGGTAATCCTGTATGTCTGTATGGGTACCTGTACGGCCATCGCCGTCACCTCCCGTCGATATAGTGTTCCTGGGCGACCCTTATCAGCGACAGGACGTGATCATCGTCAAGAGCATAGAAAACCTGTTTCCCATCCCGTCGAGACCGGACCAGCCGCATCGCCTTGAGGAGCCGCAAATGGTGGGATACGGCGGGGAGCGTCATCTCCATGACCCCGGCGATGTCGTGGACACACAACTCTTCCTGGGAGAGGAGATAGAGAATTTTCGTCCGTGTCTCGTCGGAAAGCACCCGAAAGAGTTCGGAAAGGCCGGAAACCTCAATCAGAGACTCTCTCAACCGCTCGCTCACCGTTCCCTGTCGGGAACAATCGTCTGCACACACATCATCCTTGTGCATCGTCGCCGCCCCTTCGATTAAATGATTGCTTAATCATAATATCGCGAGAGATGCGGGTCAATACGGTATGTACTTCTCCGTCTTACGAGGCGGATCGCTCTTCCACCCGGTGGGCCCAGGAGATCAGGACGATGCTCGTGACGACCAGGGCAAATCCCAACAGATGCACCCGGTGGAATGGTTCATTCAGCCAGAAATATGAGAGGAGCAGACCCATGGCGGGCATGCTGCCCATAAAACCCGAGGCAGTACTCGCCTGAACCTGATGCAGACCGTTGAACCATAAGAGAGTTCCGACGGCGAGGGGCCCCAAACCCCAGAGAGCGAGTCCGAACCATTCGTTGAGCGTCGGTCCGGCGAAATCAAATGAACGAGCCTGGATCACCCCGGGTACGGCAAACAGAAGGACTGCGATCCACACGGCAAGGGACAGTACAACCGCGGGTGATCTGTTCTGCATCACCCGTTTTCCGATCAGGGAATATGCAGTCTGGCTGCAAACCGCCGCAAAGACGAGGAACGTACCGATCAGCAGGTCCCAACCGGTGGCGTTGATTGACTTACCGTAGGCGTTGATGACGAAGACTCCGGCAACGGCAATGGTCACGGCAGTTATCTTCCTCCACCCCATACTGTCCTTCATAAAAACCACCGCCGCGACGGCCATGACGGCGGGACTCAGACTCATGACAATCGCGCCGATCACGCCGGAAACGCGACGCATTCCGGTCATGAGAAAGAGGGTGAATCCAACGATACCCAGCGCACCGATGATCGTGACCTCCAGCCAATCCTGTCTGGTCATGTCCCTGAGTTGCCGCCTCCTGAAAAATAGCACGGGAGAAAGAAGGAGCGCCGCAAAGAGGAGGCGGAGGAAGGGACCCATAAAAAGCGGGAAGGCATTACTGACCACTCGCGCCGAGGGCGTACCCGTTCCGAAGAACGCCATGCCGAAAAATAACTGACTGTAAATAATAAGATGCTTCCAAATTCCTTTTTGCCTGTTCATTTCTTCTCCAGTATACAAACAAGCGATGAAAAATCGCAGGTTCGACACCTGCGGCTCAGAGTCGCTGATATACTGGTTGCAGATGCATAGTCGGTCCCGATCTTCCATCGTCATTCTGCTCCTCCTTGTACTTCCCGCACTTTCCCTCTTTCCCGATGAGCGTACGGTCATGGAAATCACCGCCCGCATCATGGAACAACAGGGGGTCGATAGACCGGGAGACATAGACCCCGACCTCGTATCACCGGCGGAGATGGAAGAACTCGGCTTTCATATCATGGATACCATCGTGGACGACGAAGAATGGCACAGGTGGTTGAACGAAATCATGGGTGGCCGCGGGTCACCTCGAAACATGGCCGTCCACATACGGTTTGCCCGCCATTTCCTTGAAATGGACGGCTCCATTCCGGAATGGAACAACACCATCATGGCTCCCGGATTGACCACCGACCGGTGGTCACCGTGGTTTTCTCCGGATCGCCATATCCTCCACCGGCCGTTCCACGTGCGTGTATACCATCTGTTCCTGATTGCCGCCGGTCTGGCCGCCGTACTATGGGGAGTCTTCCGGAGGAAGAAATGAAACTCCCGGTCCTGCTTGTACGGGGACTTCTCGTCCTGCTTATCGTCGTGGGTCTGTTGTTCTCGTTCAGATTCTTTCCTCTTCTCGTAACCGTGGTCGCACAATACGCCATCGATTACCCGGTGCTCACCGGTCTGGTGTATGTCGCGGTGACCGCCGCCGCGATTGTAGTCCTCCCTCTTTCGTCCATGCCGCTCATACCCATCGCAGCGGCGGCATGGGGCATTACCATCGGAGGTATTCTGAGCATCCTTGGCTGGTGGATCGGTGCGGTCATCGCGTTTCTCATCGCCCGGTATCTGGGCAGACCCGTTCTGGTACGACTTGTTTCAAGGGAGAAAATTCAGGAATG
The DNA here is from genome assembly GCA_965242725.1 of Alkalispirochaeta sp. Taxonomy (GTDB): domain Bacteria; phylum Spirochaetota; class Spirochaetia; order DSM-27196; family Alkalispirochaetaceae; genus Alkalispirochaeta. The sequence continues at coordinate 320,597 of CBDESZ010000016.1, read as the reverse complement.
GGAGAGTAAAATACCTCGGGACACCGGTTTTCTGGCTATCGTCATTATCCGGATGATCTTTCCCGTGGAGATTCCAAGTTACGTCCTCGGTCTGACCGAGGCGGTTTCCTTTCGCACATACGCTCTCGCCAGCCTCATCGGAATGACGCCCTTTGCGTTCGTCATTCTCTCAATGGGCAGCGCCCTTGCCCGGAACGACTGGATACGCCTTTCACTGACGGGAATTGCCGTTTCTGCCGCAATTTTTGCCCTGCGTCGCCTTTATGTGAAGCATCGCGAAAGAAAGAACCGGACCAATCCGTAATATCACAGATACGGTGGGTAGTCCCGGCGGCGACGGGAAATCGTAATACAAACGTCACATCCCCTCGGCCGGATTTTTATACCTTATACCGTGAAGGTACAGAAAAATAACGACTAGAAAGAAGGAGAACCTATGGCGTACTACATTTCGGCAACTCTCAACCGTTCATTCGATGACAGTGTGGAAGCGGTAACGGAGGCACTCCAGAAAGAAGGTTTCGGCGTCCTTTCCGACATCGACGTCAAGGCGACGATGAAAAAGAAGCTGGATGTCGATTTTCGCAATTACCGTATTCTCGGCGCGTGCAATCCCCCGTTTGCACACAAGGCATTGGAGGCGGAAGACAAGATCGGGACGCTTCTGCCCTGCAATGTCATAGTCCAGGAACGGGAGCCGGGAACGGTGGAGATAGCGGCGGTTGACCCGGTCAGCTCTATGGAAGCGGTAAGCAACGAAAACATCCGCCCGATTGCAGACGAGATTCGACGGAAGTTGGAACGGGTCATTATTGCATTGAAGTAAGATTCTTCGCTTGATCGCGCGGAGGAATAATTGGGGAACAGCACGTACCCATGGACACGGAAAGGCCGCCCGTTGCCGGGCGGCAGGAGGATAAAATTATGGCAATCAATATTCAGAGCATTCTCGGAAATGAATCGGAAGACCTCTTGACCTACAAGCCGCTCATACCGAAGGAACACCTTCATCTTCCCGGACCCGATTTTGTGGACCGCGTGTGGTCGGTCTCCGATCGTTCTCCCCGGGTTCTTCGCAGTCTTGAGACCCTTTACTCAAACGGCAGGCTCGCGGGCACGGGATACCTCTCGATCCTTCCCGTGGATCAGGGCGTCGAACACTCGGGCGGTGCCAGCTTTGCCCCCAACCCGGCATATTTCGACGGCGAAAACATCGTACGTCTCGCCATTGACGGCGGCTGCAACGCCGTAGCCTCGACCTTCGGCGTGCTCGGATCAGTTGCACGGAAATACGCTCATAAGATTCCGTTTCTCGTAAAACTGAACCACAACGAGCTGTTAAGTTATCCCAATACCCACGATCAGATCATGTTCGGCACGGTGAAACAGGCGTACGACATGGGTGCCGTTGCGGTGGGTGCGACCATTTACTTCGGCTCCCCCGAATCAAACCGGCAGATCGTCGAGGTAGCGGAAGCCTTTTACCGGGCCCACGAACTCGGCATGGCAACGGTGCTGTGGTGCTATACCCGTAACGGTGCGTTCAAGACCGGTGGAACCGACTACCACACCGCGGCGGATCTCACCGGTCAGGCGAACCACCTCGGTGTGACTATCGAGGCCGACATCGTCAAACAGAAGGCGCCCACCCTCAACGGCGGGTACAAGGCACTCAACATGGGAGATTCTTCATACGGGAAGCTGGACGAGCGCATGTATACCGAGCTCTCCTCGGACCACCCCATCGACCTGACCCGTTACCAGGTAATCAACGGCTACATGGGACGAGCCGGTCTCATCAATTCAGGCGGCGCTTCCTCCGGTGAAGATGATCTCAAGACCGCCGTGCGGACCGCCGTCATCAACAAACGCGCCGGCGGAATGGGACTCATATCCGGACGCAAGGCGTTCCAGCGTCCCACCGACGAGGGCATTCAATTGCTCAATGCCATACAGGATGTCTACCTATCCGACGAGGTGACGGTGGCGTAGACTCCCGGCGACACCTCCTACAGCAGTTTCATGTCGGTGATGCACGTCGGATCGGCGGAGGACGTGCTGATTATCCGCTCCGCCCGACCGAGGTTGCTTTCCACGGTTACGCGGAACTCCGATCCCCTCGGCAGAGGCAGCTCGAAAAACCCGCTCTCCCCCGTCGTGATCGGCCCGGAGAAAACCACTTCGCCGTCGGTGTCGTACACCGCTACATCGAAGGTCCGCTCCGTCAACTCTCCCTGGCATCCGGAAATGCTGTGTATGGTGCAGGGGTGGGTCTTCAGACGATACGGCGCAATGGATACGATCATCTCCGACCGACCAATGGGAACGCCGACTTTACGGCCGTCGGGAAAGGTGAATTCCACATGTTCCGCCGTCAATGTGGAGTTTATGGCCGGTTCCTCACTTCTCAGGCGGTATGCGAGAGAAAGGGCCTCCTGAACGGTAGCGGTCCGGAGTTCTTCTCGTATTGCCGCCCAACTCTGCGAATCGCCGGGGTCCGACGGGGAGCCGGCGGTACGGGCAACGTCGTCGTCGGTTACGCGTATCCACAGCAATGAACCGGCAAGCACAACAAGGGCGGGAAGGAGGACGAACAGAAGGATCGCTCGTCTGTTTGGATTGGTCATCGGAAAGTAGTTCTCCTCTCAAAAGGCATATGCGTCAACATCAGGATCGGGATCGGCCCCTACAACGTCGATAAACACGCCGTGGGGCAGACATGCGATCCATTGACTGGAACGGGAAATACGTCCCATGGATATACAGATCTGCTGCGGACACTCCGAGGCGGTCACACCGACCGTTCCGGATTCGATTGTTATTTCGCACGTCCCGTCCTGCTCGAGCGGTACGATGATGCGATCACGGTTCAGCGGATAGAGCCACGTGGTGTCGTTGGCTTCTATTCGCGCGACACTGCCGGAGGTCCCGGCTCCATAGACCAGGTGGCTTACGGCGCCGATAGTCAATACCGCCATAAAGACTACAATGTAGTCAACGGGCCGGAGCATCCGAATCCTCACGACAGGTCAGTCCTTCAATACGGGCTGTCCGCTGTTCAACCTACCGCGACGACGACGACAGATCTTCAATGAGCTGCCGGTATTCTTCACGGGTAATCTCTCCCGCGGCGTACCGACGTTCCGCGATTTCCCTTGGTGAAAGGAATGCGTTGTTTCCCGCCGAGCCGAAACCCATCATGCCGCCCATCATGCCACCCATCATACCGCGACCGCGGCCGAATCCGGTATATCCGTCGTCTATCAGGTATTGATAGCCCATCCAGCGGTGAGCCGACGCGAGGCTTTCCGATCCTTCACCTCCCATCATCCGGTCCATCCAGGAGTGTACATTCTCGTTGGGATGAATCTCGCTCATCACCGCATCGCCGAGGAGCTCAAGCTGCTCGTCCGGTACCCGGTCTGCGTCAATCCGCTCGTCGCCGGCAAGACCGAGGCGGTTCCGTATGTCCGTGAGGACATCTTCTATGCTCAGATCATGACCGTCGACATCGGCGGTGGCGGTGAAAGCCAGGCCGAGAAGCAGTGCTGCTCCCAGGAACAAAATGATACCCGTTCGTCCGATAATTTTCTTACTCATTGTTCTCTCCATTTCTTTTGATTTCACAGGTGGCCCCTATTGGGGACGATTTCCCCGGTTGAGGTCGCAACAGTCAAGACGCCCCGAACCGAGGGACTGCTTGTTTTCCGCGGCGATACGATCGACAAACCGCCGGAAAAATCCTTTTCGTTCTTCCTTTTCTTCTTCCTTGCGCAGAACGAGCCCCGCGTCTTCCATGCGGTTCAGAACACCTTCCCTGCTCACGACGTAGGGCTGGTACTCCACGACTATTCGGCTGCCTTCAACGGTCATCTCCTCGATACCCGATCCGGTGCGAAGCTTCGATACCGTCTCGGAATCCGGCGTTGCCGTTGCTTCGAGTTCCACCGTCATAACGTCCGTAGTCGTCGTCGCGTCCATAGTCTTTCCTCCCTCTTTTTTCCGCTCTATCCGACGGATATGCCGGAAAGAGCAACGCAATTGCTCCGATTGCCGCGGTGATTACAAGTAGACACAATCCAATCCAAAGCATTCTCTGTTCCTTGGGAGGAGCATATCCTATGAAAATGTCGGAATCGTGACGGGAATATTACGAATCCGTTACGGAGGGAAGAACGAAAGAAAAGCGGCTGCCCGTGCCCGGACCGTCGCTCGCGGCGCGGATGACGCCTCCGTGGGCACGCACGATATGGGCGGCAATGGTCAATCCGATACCGCTCCCGCCCCGGGTCCGGGCACGGGATTTTTCAACACGGTAAAAGCGTTCAAAGATACGGGGTAGTTCTTCCGTCGCCAGGCCGATCCCCGTGTCGGAGACGGAGAACTCAACGTTCTCCGCATCGGCGGAACTGCACGCTGCCGTAACGGAGCCGCCGGACGGCGTATACTGCAGCGCATTTCCCAGAAGGTTGATCAACACCTGCAGCATCCGTTCATCGTCGACATACACCTTCGGCAGCGTCTCATCGATATGCACCTGCAATTGCACCGCTTTGTCCCGGAACTGCGGTTCCAGCCGGCCGGCGGCGTGACGAACGAGTTCTCCCGGATCGGAAGCGGCCAGGCGAAGCGAGAGTTCCCCCGCTTCTGCGGCGGACAGGTCTCTGAGCTCTTCCGTCAGCCGCTGCATTCGCAGCGTCTCCCGCTGCACATCCAGAAAGGTCTCCGTATCGGCGGGAAGAACGCCGTCGACGAGGCCTTCCATGACGCTCCGAATGGTCGTCAGGGGGGTCTTCAATTCATGGGCAAGGTTACCGATCAACTCCATGCGGCGTTGCTCCGTCTCGTCGAGGGCGGAAGCCATCCTGTTGAAGGACTGCGCCAACTCCGCCAGTTCATCGTTCCAGCTGACCGATACCCGCTCACGATAGTCCCCGGCGGCGATCCGCCTGGTTGCAGCGGTGAGTTTTCGCAGGGGACCGACCACCCGCCACGCCACAAAGGTGCTCACCAGAATGGTGGCCATGATGGCCGCGATTCCGGCCACTGCGAGGATCTGCCCCTGCGCCGCGATGAAACTGTGCCGCAAATCGTCGGCCAGCCCCTGATCTCCCCCGACGACGGACTGCATCCTCGCGACGTGAGACTGCAGCGCCGTCGGTATTCGTAAATACGCCACCGCGACGAGGACCACCCCCGCGGCGATGACGACGATCAAATGGGAAAGGAAGAGTTTCCACGTCAGGGTAAAACGAAACCGCCTCTCTCCGGACCGGCCGGTCATGCCTGGTCCTCGTCAAAGCGGTACCCCACTCCGCGAACGGTGACGATTGGGTTCGATCTGCCGTCTCCGTCTTCGATTTTCTGTCTGAGACGTCTGATATGGACATCCACCACCCGTTCGTCGATGAAATAATCGTTTCCCCAGGCACGGTCGATCAGCTGATCCCGACTCAGCACGCGCCCGCGATGGGATGCCAGCAGATGAAGAAGGTCAAATTCCGTGGGCGTCAGGTCGATGACAGTTCCATCCTTCCACACCCGCCGGCTTCCGGGATCGATGACGAGCCGGGAAAACTGAAGTGTCCCCTCGTAGTCGCCGGTCTGCCCGGTTTCCTCGTCGAGGCGTCGCCGCCGCAACAGGGTCGCCACCCGTGCCACGACTTCACGGGGACTGAAGGGCTTGACGACATAGTCGTCTGCGCCCATCCGCAGGCCGACAAGGCGATCCGCCTCATCACTCCTGGCGCTGAGCATGAGGACATAGACCGAGGACTCCTGTCTGATTTTGCGCAGCACCTCGATACCGTCAATCCCCGGAAGCATCACGTCCAGAATGATCACATCCGGCAAAAATGACCGCGTCGCGGACAGGACGGCATCGCCGTCCCCGACGGCATGGACGTCATACCCGTCGGCCTCGAGATACGCCCGGAGGGTTTTCACGATTCCCGGCTCGTCGTCGACCAAGAGAACCCGGTATTTTTTTTCGGACACCTGAACCTCCCCGACCATCCTACGCCGAGCCAATCGGGAAATCAACGGACGTAACACAACCGTAATAAACCGACCGGGACGTTGGCAAAAATCCTTATTACCTTCTTGTCATGGACCAGAAACAGGAAAAACACAATCACGATTCGGGGCACCACGACCATAATGACCACCACCGTATGATGATACGGGACTTCAGGACCCGTTTTTACGTCACCTTGGTCCTGACCATTCCGGTACTCGCACTTTCCGACCTCATTCAAAGTTTTTTCGGTTTTTCATTTTCCCTTCCCGGCGGCGACTACATCGTCTTTGCCCTCGCGACGGCGATCTTTTTCTATGGGGGCAAACCCTTCCTGACGGGGCTTGTGGATGAACTGAAAGCAAAAAACCCCGGGATGATGACACTCATCGGCCTTGCCATCACCGTCGCCTACGTCTACAGCGCCGCCGTCACATTCGGCCTGGAGGGCGCGCCCTTTTACTGGGAGCTGGCGACGCTTATCGCCATTATGCTCGCCGGCCACTGGATAGAGATGGCGTCGGTATTGAGCGCATCTTCCGCCCTTGAGGAGCTGGCCCAGCTCATGCCCAGCGAGGCGCACCGCAAGACCGACAACGGGAGTGAGGACGTTCCCCTCTCGGAAATCAAAAACGGCGACATTCTGGTCATTAAGCCGGGAGAAAAAATACCCTCCGACGGCGAGGTCGTCTCCGGCTCCAGTTATATTGACGAATCGATGCTCACCGGTGAGTCCCGCCCGGTACGGCGGGAAAAAGGGGACCGGCTCATCGGCGGATCGATCAACGGCGACGGTTCACTGGAGCTCCAGGTGGAAGGAGCGGGCGAAGATTCGTACCTCTCCAAAGTCATCACCATGGTACGCGAAGCGCAGGCGGCGAAATCACGCACCCAGGCGCTGTCGGACAGGGCGGCCTTCTGGCTCACCATCGTTGCCCTCACCGTCGGTATCGCCACCCTGACAACGTGGCTGATTCTCGGTCAGGGACTTCAGTTCTCAATCGCCCGTATGGCCACGGTGATGATTATCACCTGTCCCCACGCCCTCGGGCTGGCGATACCCCTCGTCGTCGCCCAGTCGACGGCCAAATCGGCACAGAACGGTCTGCTTATTCGCAACCGCACCGCCTTTGAAAACGCCCGAAAGATCACCACCGTGCTCTTCGACAAGACCGGCACGCTGACCAAGGGAACCTTTGAAGTGAACAGCGTAGACGTCCACAGCGAAAAATACAGCGACGCCGACATCCTTACCCTCGCCGCGGCATTGGAAAGCACATCGGAACACCCCATCGGGAAGAGCATCATACGCAAGGCGCGCACCGATGAGATATCGATCCCCTCGGCCTCGGACTTTGAAGCGATAAAGGGACGGGGCGTGACCGGTACGGTGGATGGCCGGACGGTGAAAGTCGTCAGCCCCGGTTACCTCCACGAACATGAGATTGCCGTCCCTGACGGCGCGGATCACGCCGGAGGGGTCACCCGCGTCTTCGTCCTTGCCGACGAAACGGTGGTCGGATCGATATCACTTTCGGACACGATTCGACCGGAATCGTACAAGGCGATCGAAGAGCTCCACCGGCGGAACATCAAATGCTGGATGCTTACCGGTGACAATGAAGAGACGGCAAAGGCCGTTGCCGATGAACTGGGAATGGACGGCTATTTTGCCGAAGTCATGCCCGACCAGAAACAGGACAAGGTGAAGGAGCTGCAGGAACAGGGTGAATACGTAGCGATGACCGGTGACGGCGTAAACGACTCGCCGGCGCTCGCACAGGCGCAGATCGGCATCGCCGTTGGATCGGGGACCGATGTCGCGGCGGCAACGGCGGACATCATCCTCGTCAACTCCAATCCTCTTGATATAACCGCCCTCATCCTCTTTGGTCGGGCGACGTACCAGAAGATGGTGCAGAACCTCATCTGGGCGACTGCATACAACGTCGTCGCAATTCCTCTGGCGGCGGGCGTCCTCTATACCACGGGATTCATGCTCTCTCCGGAGGTCGGCGCCATACTCATGTCTCTCTCAACGGTAATCGTTGCAATCAACGCCAGGCTGCTGCGGGTCAAGCGGGAAGAACTGGCACCCGCTTCCTGAGTGACCTGAGCGTCCAGCTGCGTCCCGAGCGGCCGGGCGGCCGCGAACCACCCGATGCCTTTCTTCCTCGCGGCCGCCCGGCTATAGTACGGGGATGAGACTCTATTCCTGGAACGTAAACGGCATACGGGCGATTATCCGCAAGGGCGAGTTCGATTCATTTTTCACCCGCCACAATCCGGACATTCTGTGCATGCAGGAGACCAAGGCGTCCCGGGACCAGGTGGAACTGGAGCTGCCGGGATATCACCAGCTGTGGAACGCTGCGGAGCGGAAAGGATACAGCGGAACCGCGATATTCACCCGCACGGAACCGATGAACGTCGCCTGCGACTTTCCCGACGATATCGCCGCGTCATATCACCTGAGCGACGACGGATACGGTGATCTCACCACGGAGGGACGGGTCATTACCGCGGAATACGACGCCTTTTTCCTGGTAACGGTATATACCCCCAACGCCAAGAACGACCTTTCCCGCCTTGAGCTGCGCCATCGCCGCTGGGACCCCGCCTTCCTCGCCTATTGCAAACGGCTGGAAGAGACAAAACCGGTGGTTTTCTGCGGCGACCTCAACGTCGCCCACACTCCCGATGACCTCGCCCGGCCTAAACAGAACGAAGGCCAGAAGGGCTACACCCTTGAAGAACGGGAAGGTTTTCAGAATTTCGTCGATGCCGGCTTCATCGACACCTTCAGGCTCAATCACCGCGGCAACGGCTATTACACGTGGTGGAGCTTCCAGAAGGGTGCCCGGGAGCGGAACGTGGGGTGGCGTATCGACTACATTCTCGCTTCACCGTCACTGCGGGACGGCATTACCGCCGCGGCGATACATCCCGACCAGCTGGGGTCGGACCACTGCCCGATCAGTCTGGAACTGGATGTGTGACCGACTCGGCGGGCCCGGTAGCCCCGGCGCGCCCGGTAGACCCGGCGCGCCCGTCCAAATCTCCGGTGGCCGCACGAATGCGGGTACGCAGGACCTCCATCGGCGCGGGACGGCGCGACCTCTGGAGAGCCTTTCTGCCTTCCATAAGTGAACGGATGGATGCCACGGTCAGCCGCAGGTCCTCGGTACCGGCAGTACGGTAGAATTCTTCAAGCACGGGAAGCCCCGCTCCGTAGGTCTGATAGAGATCGATCCACGCATTATTGACGTGGGTATCGACAAAAAAGCGGTACCGGTCGGTGAGATAGCGGTCGTTATAGGTACGGTCAAAGTCCCGCTGAAAGACGGAAATAACTTCAGATTTTTCAGATCGAACTGCGTCGCGGCGGGCCGCATCGCCGAGAGCCGCCCCGACCGGCACCTCTTCCCCATCGGCGGCCATTGAGTTGTACAGCGTCTCCAATCGGCCCCGGAGACGAAGGACGTCATCCCGGAAGAGATCCCCGTCGTGCCGCCGCTGGAGCACATCCTTCACCTCCGGTGAGTCGGCGCCGTATCGGCGGACGAGGTAGTCCAGGGTTCCCTTTCGTCCGACAAAGGTCGCAAACTCCTCATTGAACTGCCCTTCGCCCTTGACCCACAGGGTAGCGTGGGCCATCTCATGAATGATTACCTCCGCCAGGCGCGCCTCGTCATTATCGACCATAAAACTGTAGAGGAGATCCCCGAAGTATCCCAGCGTGGAAAATGCGTCCACCGGCCTGACGACGACATCCCAACCCTCGGCGCGAAGCGCGGCGGCAAGACGCTCCGCGCGCTCCGGTCGGTAGAACCCGCGATACGGTGCGCGTCCCACCACGGGATAATTCCATTCCTTCCGGGTGAAGGAGAGCTCGTCGACGGCTGAGACGACGGCTACCAGGTAGTCCCGGTCATACGAGACGTAGCGGCGGTAACTGTCTCCCGCCACAAGTCCGATATATTCCACCCCGAAGCGGCGAACGTCTTCGACCCGGTCGAAAAACTCCCGTTCCCGGGGCGAGATCTTCCCGTCCGCTCTGAGCTTCTCTATCGGTTCGGCGGAGACCAGATCCTTTACGAGGTGATAGCCCTGTTCCGCGACATAGCATGATGTAGTGAGCAGGGAGATGCCCGAGAGAATTCCCATTGTGTACAGACGCCTCACGGCTCGCGACCCCTCCGTCATGAGTAATGCCGTAAATACTCCCCGAGTTGATCGGCCGGATCCATCACAGGACCGCCGTGACACACTTCAAGACGCGCCGGCTTCAGTCTCTCCAGGATATGCGCACTTTCCATCGCCTGGGCCATATCCGACGTGAACATCGCAAAGGGCGGTCGCAGCTCACCGTTCCGCGAAGAAAAGAGGTCACCTCCCAGAAGGACGCCGTCCTCCCGATGAAACCACACGACGTGGCCGGGACTGTGGCCCGGTGTGAAATAGGGTGTCAGGCTGCCGACCGGTGTCAGACCTCCGTCATCGTCATATTCCAGCGCCTCGACGACACCGGGAGCAACGGTCTGCTGCGCCTTTTTCCGCCCCGGGTAGGGTTCCGCCCCCTCCATGTAGGGAATTTCCTTTTCATGGACCAACACCGGTATCTTCTTCCGCGCACGTACGGCGGGAATCGCACCGACATGGTCCAGATGACCGTGGGTCAGAACAATCCGGGAAATGGCACCGTGACCGATACGGTCGACGGCACGCCGTATTCCCCGCGCCATGGGGCCGATGCCGGCATCGACCAGCGTGATACCTTCCCCGTCGCGGACAAGCCACACGTGAATGGGCACCACCATCCAGGTACCCAGAGAATATATATGTTCCGAAATCTGTCGTAATCGCATGTTCAACCTCCAATGGTCGTCGTATGTGTCCGATATCCCGCAATGAGACTGCTGATTGCCCCGGCAAAGACGGGTTCCAGCCGCGCCATGAGCGCCTCGTCGCTCTCCGCCGACTCCTCGTACGTGCCGATCATGCCGTGGAGGAGATAATAGAGTCCCCGGGCGTATTCAAGGCTCATCTCGTCATCGGGGTCGATATCCAGTGCCTCGGCAAGGGCAACACGAAGTTTCTGAAAAAGTCCGATCCGCAGTGCGTTGACGCGTCCTCCCGTCGGCTCCCGGTCCACCCGTCCGGCATGGACGATAAAGAAGAGGCGGAACAGCGCCCTGTTGGCCAATCCAAAGCGGACAAAACGCAGACACATCGTCACGACCCGCTCGTTCCACGGTACGTCGCGGGTGGCAATATCGTCGAAATCCTTGCCGAGGCCCTCCAGAACGGGGGCGGCGATCGCCTCCATAAGGGCATCCTTGTCGGCGAAATAGCGGTAGATTGCGGTGTGGGAACATCCCGCATCGGCAGCAATCTGCCGCATCGTGACGTCGCGGTACCCCCGGCGGCGAAAGAGACGTTCCGCCGACGCGAGAATTGCCGACCGTGTCGCCTCCGCATTAACCCCATGTCGTCCGGCCCGCGTCCGCCCGTCATCGCTCTTTCCTTCGTCTATGTCATAAGTAACCATCGGTTATATAGTAACCAATGGTTACTAATCAGTCAAGAAGAACACTCATTCTCCTTCGCCGTCGCATTTTCTATACTTTTCTCATGACCACCGGATCAGACGACCCGTTGTTCCGATTCCATCCCGTTATTTCACACTGGTTTACCGAGAAGGTCGGCACGCCCACGGCCACGCAGCGGGAGGCGTGGCGGGCCATTCAAAAGGGCGATCACGTCCTCATCACCGCCCCCACCGGAACGGGAAAGACCTTTGCCGCCTTTCTCAACGCCATCGACGGATTGATAAGAGGAACGACCGGCCGCATCCTCTACATTTCGCCCCTCAAGGCGCTGAACAACGACATAGAGCGCAACCTCTACGGACCGCTTGCAGCTCTCCGGGAACGGTTCAGCGCGGAAGGCATCGCCTTTCCCGACATCCGCGTCGGCGTCCGCAGCGGCGACACCGACCAGTCGGAACGGCGGCGTATGATAACCAACCCCCCGGAAATCCTTATCACGACGCCGGAAAGTCTCAATCTCATGCTCTCCTCCAAAAACGGAGTGCGGGGCCTGACGGGCTTCAGCGTCGTCATCCTCGACGAAATCCACGCCGTCCTGCCCGCAAAGCGGGGGACATTTCTCATGAGCGCCGTGGAACGGCTGGTTGAACTCAACGGAGAGTTTCAGCGCATCGCCCTCTCCGCGACGGTGCGTCCCCTCGATCTCGTAGCCCGGATCGTCGGCGCATACCGCGTTCCCGCGGGTGCAGGTGCGGATTTTCGCAGGGGCGCGAGCCGCATCACCACGGGCGAGCGCACGGCCGCAGGTGCGGTCGACCCCGCAATCCCCTCCTCCGTCCCACGACCCGTCCAGGTGGTAAACGTCGAATCGGAAAAACGGTACGACCTCTCCGTCGCGTGGCCCCGCTCTCGGTCGTCGGAACCGGCCTCCCCGGCGCCCCCCGCACCGGGTACGTGCTCTACAGCGGAACACCCCCAGGAGCAGTGGTGGCACGACCTCGTCACGGCAATACGCGCGCGCATTGCCGGCAATCGCTCAACCCTCATATTTGCAAACAGCCGACGAATGGTTGAAAAGCTCACCCGCCTCATAAACGAGACGCCGGGAGATCCCGTCTACGCCCACCACGGCTCCCTCTCCCGTGAAATCCGTCGTGTCGTGGAGGAGCGGCTCAAGTCGGGCGAACTCAGGGCGATCATCGCCACAAGTTCCCTGGAGCTTGGCATCGACATCGGCGACATCGACGAAGTGATCCTCGTCCAGCCGCCGTATTCCGTCGCCTCGGCGATCCAGCGCATCGGACGGGCAGGGCACGGCGTGGGGCTCTCCTCGCGGGGCACCTTCCTGCCCGTCCATCCCCGGGAGCTGATCGACGCCCTGACCCTCGCCGGGGCGATTGCCGAGGGAGCGGTGGAGGAGATCAATCCGCCGGAGAAGCCCCTCGACGTGGCGGCGCAGATCATCCTCTCCATGGCGCTCACCTCACCGGTCCACATCGACCACGTCGCCGCACTCCTGCGGGCGACCTGGGCGTACCGGAATCTCACCGATGAAGAACTCATGCTGGTGATACACATGATGGCCGGCAAATACGCGGACACCCGCATAAAGGAACTGCACCCCCGTATCACCTGGGACGAGGCGACGCGGACGATCACCCCCCGCAAGGGTGCGGCGATGCATCTATACCTCTCCGGCGGTGTCATACCTGACCGGGGATACTATGCGCTGCGCACCGCCGACACCAACACCAAGATCGGCGACCTTGATGAGGAGTTTGTCTGGGAGCGCTCGGTGGGGGACACCTTCCCCTTCGGCTCCACGGCGTGGCGCATCGCCGCCATCACCCACAACGACGTCCTCGTCGTACCGATGGAAAACCGGGAGGGAATCATCCCCTTCTGGAAGGCGGAAGAGCAGAACCGTCCCTTTCCCATCTCCCAGGCGATCGGTGAGGTGCTGGAAGCGGCGGAACGCGAACTCGCCGCGGGACGGCCCCTCACTTCGGGACACTTCATCGCCACGGACCGCCCCCTCCGGTCCGCCGTCGTCACCGACACCCTCGACACCACTGCTACTACCGCCGCCACTACCGCCGCCACCGGACAGACACCGCTCACCCCGGACGCGCTCCAGGCGCTGGAGGAATACCTCCAATCCCAGCGCCGGCACACGGGCACACCCCTTCCCCACCGCCATCACATCGTGGCGGAGCGCTGCTTTGACCCCCGGAACACAACAGACGCCATGCAGGTCATCCTCCACACCCTCTGGGGCGGCGCCGTCAATAAAACCTTTGCCATGGCGCTCCAGGGAGCGTGGCAGCAGGAATACGGATACTCCCTGGAAGTCTACGCCAACAACGACGCGGTCCTCCTCAACCTCCCCCACGACCACGAGGCGCGGGAGCTCTTCACCCTCCTCTCCGGCCGCGACCTGCCGGCGCTCCTCAGGGACTCCATCGAAGCGAGCGCCCTCTTCGGCGCCCGGTTTCGCGAGTGCGCCCAGCGCGCCCTCCTCCTGCCGCGCAAAAACTTTCGCGACCGCATGCCCCTGTGGCTCAACCGCCTCCGCGCGAGAAAACTCCTCCTCGCCACCGCCGACCGCGACGACTTCCCCATCACCCTCGAAGCGTGGCGGGAGTGCATGGACGGGGAGTTCGACATCCCATCCTTTTCTTTGATATTGAACGAAATCGTCACCGGGGAAATCGTCCTCTCCACCGCGGAGACAACCAGCCCATCGCCCTTCGCCGACGCCATCGTCTGGCGGCAGACAAACCAAAAGATGTACGAGGACGACTCCGCCCCCGGCGGCCTGCGCACCTCCCTGAGCGACCGGCTCCTGGAAGAGATCCTGCGCTCGCCCCATTTGCGGCCGGAGATCCCCGTCGCCCTGGCGGCGGAACTGCAGCGCAAGCTCCACCGCACCGCCGAGGGATATGCCCCGGACTCCCCCGAGGACCTTCTCGATCTTGTCGACCAGCGCATATTCATTCCCCAGGGGGAGTGGGAGGAGCTGCAGTCGGCCATCCGCCGCGACGCCGGGGAGGGGGCGGATGAGGTCATCGCCTCCGTCGCGGCACGGACGGCAACGGTCGAGCGAGCCGGCGGCGCGGCGGGCCTCGCTATCAGGGAACGCCTCGTCTTTTTCGCCGGTGACAACGTGGCGCAGAAACCAGCCCCCGAAGACCCTCACGATCACCTGGCACACCTCTTTCTCCAGTGGCTGGACTCCTACGGACCCATCCCGCACGCCGACCTCCATCGACGCTTTCCCGCGCCGGCGGCGGTCATCGACCGCGCTGTCGAAGAGGCCGCGGCGGAGGGGCGGCTCATCGTGGACCGCCTCACCGCCGGCGCCGCCGAAGTTGAGGTCTGCACCCGGGACAATCTGGAACGGCTCCTGCGTATGCGCCGCGCCGCCTCCCGGGCAGAGGTTAAACCCCTTTCCGCCGGAGCCCTTCAGCACTTTCTCGCCGCCCATCAGGGCGTCACCCCGCCTGGATCCTCGATGGAGGAACTTGAGACGCGGCTGGAACGCCTCTTCGGCTACCCCGCCCGCGCCGGCCTGTGGGAGAGCGACATTCTCCCCGCCCGGCTGTCGCCCTACTACGCAAGCTGGCTTGACCGCGCCATGGCGGAGAGCGACCTCCTCTGGTACGGCTGCGGAACAGGCCGGATCGCCTTTGCCTTCGACACGGAGCTGGACCTCGTCCCCCCCGATCGGTCCGATGGGAACGACAAAACCGATGACGACGATGAATCGGCCCGCGCGGTACGGGAGGCCCTCGGCTCCGGCGGCAGACAGACCTTCTTTGATCTCTCCGCCGCCACGGGCCTCAGAAGCGACGAGGCAACCAGGGCGCTCTGGAGTCTCGTCTGGTCCGGCGACGCCACAAACGACGGCCTACCCGCCCTCCGCCGGGGCATCATGGCAAACTTCACGGCCGAGCGGTCCGATTCGGCAGGCGGCCCCGCCGCACGCCGGCCCGCCGCAGGCGGCGGGGGCCGCACCGGCTTCAGCCGGTGGAAATCACGACGTCCCCTGAGCGGCAACTGGTACGCCCTTCCCCGTCGCCAAGAGCCCGAGGACGCCCTGGAGGAGATGGAACTCAACCGGGAACGGGCGCGCCTTCTCCTCTCCCGCTACGGTATCGTCTTTCGGGAGGTCCTGAAGAATGAACTCACCGCCCTGCAGTGGCGCAACGTGTTCCGCACCCTCAGGCTCATGGAGCTCTCCGGAGAGGTGGTGACCGGTCGTTTTGTCTCGGGTATCACGGGGCTGCAGTTTGCGGACCACGGCACGGTACGGGAGCTTGCCGCCGGGAGGGATGAAGACGCCGTCTACTGGATAAACGCTGCCGACCCCGCCTCGCTGTGCGGTATGGACATCCCTTCCCCCGATGTGGAGTTTCCGCGGCGGGTACCGACAACGCATATGGTCTTTCACGGCTCCCGCCTCGTTCTCACCTCGCGGCGGAACGGCCGCGTGGTCTCCATCGGCAGGGAGCCCGCCCATCCGGCGATGCGCCGGTACCTCTCCCTCTTTTCCGCCCTCCTCTCCCGGCAGGAGCGGCCGTTCCGCCGCATCCGCACCGAGGAGATCAACGGCGAGCCCGTACGGGAGTCGCCCTATACCGCAGCCTTTCTTGAAGCGGGTTTTGTCCATGACGGCCCCTTTCTCACCCTCTATCGCAGGTATTAGGATGTATGCATGAGAATCGTCCTGCTCGACGCACCCGCCGACGTCGACGATTGCGCCGTATGGGAAACGGTCAATCGCCTCGGTACGGTGGAACGACACCGATCCACGACGCTCCCGGAACTTCTCGACCGCGCCCGGACGGCGGACGTTCTCATCTCCTGGGAGGTGCCCTTCCGGCGCGCCGTTCTCGATTACATGACGAGGCCCCGGGCGATCGTCGTCCCCGCCGGGCGGGTGGAGGTGCTCGTAGACGGGGAAGCGGCGCGGCAGTTGGGCATTCGTGTCATCACCTTTGACCCATCCGGGAACGATCCGTGCGGATGGATCGGGAGCGTCCTGCACAGTCTGGAAGCGATCCGGCGAGATGCGTACGGGCATGAGTGACGCTTCGCGTTCGTCATGAATTTTTTTGAAAAAATATGGGAATCTTTATTGCAGGTCCACTACATATGGCGTAGGATGATTCCGATATTAAAAAAGAACACTATTGAAAAGTGACCTGGGAGGGGAACTATGGCTGAGAGCGCCGCGATACTGAAACCAGCAACCATACGAAAGAAAACAACCGACGACACGACGCTTACCATGCCTGAGCACGTGACCAAGCGGGACGGACGGGTCCTGCCCTTTGAGAGCAAGCGCATTAAGCGCGCCCTCGATCGCTGTTATGACGCGCTGGAACGGCTCCCGGGCACACCTATTGAGGAGATCACCCGACAGGTGGTCAACGTCATCGCGGCTCAGTATCCCGAGCCGACGGTTGAGCAGATTCAGGACACCGTTGAAATGGTGCTTCAGGCCAACGGGGAGTACGCCGCGGCGAAGGCGTATATTCTCTATCGCGCGGAGCACGCCCGACTGCGCCGCGTCCGTGCCGTGCCGGCGGAGGTCAAGTCGGCCTTCGACGAGGCGGACCGGTACTTTCCCACGCCGATTCAGCAGTTTCAGTTTTATGACAAGTATTCCCGCTTTGACTACAACCTCGGTCGCCGGGAGACGTGGCTGGAGACGGTGGACCGCGCCGTGGATTACCTCCGGGAGCTCTCCGAGAACCGTCTTCCTGAAGAGGACTATCAGCGCGTCAGGAAGGGTATTCTGGAGATGAAGGTCATGCCCTCCATGCGTCTCCTCGCCATGGCGGGTGACCCCGCTCGGCGGAGCAATATCGCCATTTACAACTGCTCCTACCTCCCCGCCGACAGCCTCGACAGCTTTGTAGAAGCCCTGATCATCTCCATGAACGGCTGCGGCGTCGGCTACAGTGTGGAGCGCCGCTACGTGGAACAGCTTCCCCGGATAAAACGGCAGTCCGGCCTGAAGCGCCCCACCTTCATCGTCCCCGACACCTCCGACGGCTGGGCGCAGGCGCTGCGCATCGGTCTGGAGACGTGGTTTGCGGGAGAGGACATCGAGTTTGACATGAGCCGGATACGCCCCGCCGGCGCTCCCCTCAAGATCAAGGGTGGCCGCGCCTCCGGCCCGGAACCGCTCCGCTCGATGCTGCGCTTTACCCGGGACCGCATCCTGGCCCGTCAGGGCGGTTTCATGACCACCCTGGACGCCCACGACATCATGTGCGCCGTAGGCGGCGCGGCGGTTTCCGGCGGCGTCCGTCGTACCGCGATGATCTCCCTCTTTGACTACGATGATCTGGAAATGCGCCACGCCAAGGACGGGGACTTCTGGATTCACAACAGCCAGCGCTGGAACGCAAACAACTCCGCAGTGTGGCCCGACCGGGAAACTCTCCCAGCAGGAGATCGCCCGTTTTGTCCTGGACATGGTCGAATCCGGCAGCGGTGAGCCCGGCATCTTCAACGCCGCGGCGCCCGCCCTCAAGAACCGCCCCCGAGCGCCGGGCCGCCGCCGAGTTTGGTACCAACCCCTGCGGCGAGATCATCCTGGCGGCCCTACCAGTTCTGCAACCTCACCAGCGCCCGTCGCCCGCGCGGGACGACACCCTGGAGACGCTTACGGAAAAGGTCGAACTCGCGGCGATCATCGGCACCATTCAGAGGCATGGCCACCAATTTTCCCGGGCCTGAGGGACATCTGGCGCAGGAACAGCGAGGAGGAGCGCCTCCTCGGCGTGGACCTGAACGGACAGATGGACAGTCCCGCCAGTCAGGATCCCGCCAACCAGGAAATCCTGCAAAAGCATGTGGTGGAAACAAACCGGAAGTATGCCGAAATGCTCGGGATACCCCAGTCCGCGGCGACCACCGCCGTGAAACCCTCGGGCAACTCAAGCCAGCTTCTCAACAGCTCCTCCGGCATCCACGCCCGCTGGTCCCATTACTACGTCCGCAACATTCGCGTGAGCGCCCACTCCCCCGTGTACAAGGTCCTTCGCGACGCCGGCGTCCCCATGGACCCGGAAAACGGCCAGACCCGGGACAACGCCACCACCTGGGTGGTTCACTTTCCCGTCAAGTCTCCCGACGCCGCGGTAGTCCGGGGTGATCGCGGCGCCATTCAGCAATGCGATTACTGGCTCCAGAACCGTGAGCACTACACGGAGCACAACCCCAGCGTCACCATCACCTATCAGCCCCACGAGGTGATGGACCTCATGCGCTGGATTCACGACCATCAGGACAAGATAGGCGGCATGGCCTTTCTTCCCCACACCGACGCCAACTACGAGCAGCTCCCCTATGAGGAGATCTCCGCCGACGAGTACGAGCGCCGCGCCGCCTCCTTCCCGGAGATCGACTTCTCCAAGATCTACCGCTATGAGGAGACGGACCTCACCAACGCCGCCCAGGAGCTGGCGTGCATGGCGGGCAACTGCGACGTGTGATGCGGTAAATACATGTCCTGGCTCGGGGAATCGTCTGCTCCGCTTGTCATCGCCTGCGGCTGCGGAGACGCTGCGCAGACGATTCCCCCGACCCGTCAGGTCTTCACGCCGTCTCCTGGATGGGATGGATTTTCTTCAGCTCATGTGGACGACGGGATATGTCACATGTCCGCGTGGAAGGATTGTCCCGAAGCGTCTCCACAGCCATAGGCGAGGACAAGCGAAGGGACAATTGTTTCACGCGGTGAATTTGGCGCAATCTGCAGACGTCTGACTAATTCGGTTGGAAATATTTTTCCCGATCGATTATCATGTATGAAAGACCGTTTATACGGGGAGGAAAAAGTATGCCCAGAAAACCCCTTCTTTTGGCAGCAATTGTTTTTGTGATCGTATTGGCAAGCGTACCGGCACAGGATGCAATAACGCAGCTTTCAATCGATTTGGAAACCGTCTTCAATGAACTCGGCAAAGATGTTGTTCCGAATCTGCAGACCGCATCGGTCCTCAACCACGGTCTCGGAAGCGCCGAACTGGGTAACTTTCCCCATATGTATTTTTCATTTTCTGCCGGTGGTACTGTGGCGCCAGGTGTTCTGGAATTTACAAAAGATGAGGAAAAATTTGAAAACTACGACCTCTTCAATAACCTTCTCGATGAAGCTGGCGCCAATGACGAAGAAGTCCGTGACATCACTGACAACTACGCACCGTATCCCAGTGTCCGCGCAGGATTCGGCGTCGGTCTCGCGGGTGGCTATGAACTATCGGTCCAAGCTGGAATTATTCCTCAAGCCGTTACGGATCTTGCGGGAGAAGAAGCCCTTACGGGAACGATCACTACCGTGGGCACCCGACTGCGAAAGGTACTTGTTAGACGGGATCGAGGGGTGCCGGCGATATCCGCAGGTGTCGGATATGTTTACAGCAACATTGACTTTGGCTATGACCTCGCCGAGATCGATCCTCTCTATCTCGACGGCGAAGAGGGAGCCAACGATTACACGGCCCTTGAACTTGCTGGAACACCGACGTTTAAAGCTATGACGCACTCTTTCGGGTTTGACGTCCGGGCTTCAACAAGATTTCTCTATGTATTTTATCCATTTGTCGGTATGAGTACCTACTACCAGAGATCGACCTATGAGGCAGGAGTGGATGAGTTCTCAGGTGTGCTGGAGACCCGTTCAGGCGGAGGAATACCGACAAGAACGGACGTGGAACCGGCCGTACAACCCTACTCGGAGCAAGAATATGACAGCTTCAATGTTGTCCTGAACACCGGTTTCGATATGAAGCTATTGATATTCAACCTATTCGCCCACCTCAATTATGCTGTGACGACGCAGGCACCCGGCGCGATCGTCGGCATAAGGCTTCATTTCTGACATAAGACGACAAGTCGTATCGATTCAGGCGGGCTCATGAATGAGCCCGCTTTTATTTTCCTTTGTTTTGGAGAACGGTAAATATTATACGATAACATCGTATATTTTGCTGTTCAATTATACGATTTAATCGTATAATTACTTCGTGGACGATTTACTGTTTCAATATAATCCGTGGTGGGAACGTGTAGATTTTCTCAAAGACATCAAACCGCGGAACCGATACGTCGACTGGATTCTATCCCGACTATCTGACCGTCATGCACTGCTGTTGTCGGGTATGCGGCGGGTAGGTAAGTCAACAATCATGCGCCTTGTCGTTCAACGTCTCATCGAAGATGGATGGTCTCCAGTATCTATTCTTTATGTAAGCATGGATGACTACTTGCTACGACAGACGACGATCTTCGATGTCGTCAATGAGTTTCGTAAGGTCCATAAGCATTCGGTCGACACACCGGTGGTACTGCTCCTTGATGAAATCACGGCCAAAGTGGATTTTCAACAGCAACTTAAGAACTTGATTGACCGGCAAAGGGTAACGATAATCGCCGCTTCATCTTCAAGTGCACTTCTGCAGGATCAAAGGGCACAGCTTACGGGGCGGTCTCAAACACTCGAAATACAGCCGTTGACCCTGGAAGAGTATCTTGATTTCAGGGACATTGTCCTGCCACGTCGGGATAAGCAACTTCTCGACCAGTTTTTTCGTGATTATGTAAAGGACGGGGGAATTCCGGAAAACGTTCTTCATCCGAGCAGAGACTACCTCATGAATCTTGTCGACGACATCATCCAAAAAGATATTACTGCACTTCGCGGCATTAAGGACCATCAAATCGCGAGGGACTATTTCACGTTATTAATGGAACGCAGCGGCAAGCAGGTGAGCGTCAACAAAATGGCCAATATCCTGGGTCTGTCACCCGACACATCCCGTCGATATTTAAGTTACTTTGAAGACGCCTACCTCGTACATCCCGTGTCCAGATGGGGGACTACCAACGAGCGTATCCTGTCGCCGAAAAAAATCTATGCTTGCGATCTAGGGGTAAAATATCTTTTCAATGGAGGACGGGACTGGGGCAGTTATTTCGAAAACTACGTCTACCTGCGACTCCGACAACATGAGGACGTCTACTATGTCCGACATGGGGTTCATGAACTGGATTTCCTCACACTGGACAAGACACTTATTGAGGTGAAATACAACAATGAACTGGAGGGAAGTCAGTTGAACGCGTTCAACACATTTCCTGCCGATCGAAAGCAGGTGATCGGGTCGGTACAAGACACGAAAATTATTGATGAACTTTGGCCGTTCGGGAAAACATAAAAAAGCCGCATCCAATGGATGCGGCTTGCATTTCTCAATCTACCGGTCATCCGGCGTTACGATCAGCTGTTTGTCAACGTCACAATCGCCAATCCGTCGGTTCCCGCGACATAAAGCGTTGGAATTTCGTCTACTCCTACTCTACCGATAACAATCTCCTGCGGTACTCCTAAAACCAGGGCACGTGCGGGTACGTCGATAACATTACTGAGGTTTGTCGTCTCCTTAACCAGCAATGTCTCCTCGGTAAGGATGGCGATATATCCCGAAGTTTGCGCAAATCCTACGACGTTCTCGTCCTTCACGGATGCGATTGCATTTACCGCGTTGGGCCGTACGTTGTTGGTAGTCGTGAGATTTTCGAGAGCCGAATCGGCAAACCAGTAAGCGCCGCGGGGTGTTCCAACGAGAACGTTTGTCACACCATCCTGCTTAAAAAGGGCAATTTCGTTGATGCGCATCGGCCGCGTCGTCCCGGGATAGGGAACGCCGAAAAAGGTTAGACCCTCAACTTCATTCCCCAGGAGATCGCCTGCGCTAATCTCTTCATCTTCCCCGATGTTAAAAAGGTCATCGGTCATTCGGAAGGTACCTACCAGCGTTGAAAAATATCCCGCGGAAAAACCGCTGGTTGCCATGGAACGGACGGGACTTTCCGTCTCGCTGAACGGTTTAATATCCATGTCCGCGGAGTTACCGATATCGATCCATTCGATACCGTTTTCCAAGTCGGTCCACGGATATCCTGCGTCGATAAGTCCGGCTCCGAGACCGCCCCAGCGCTGGTAGAATACAACCATACCTACCAGTATACCTCCTTCATCCGGTCCAACTGGTTCATCGTCTTTCTCATACAATGTGAAGGAACCGGAATAGGTCGTATTACCAATATCTGCAGGAGGATCGGCGTCCTCGTTGATCATGGCGTTTGCAAAACTGTCCGAAGTCGTATTGTAGTCCCAATAGGGGCTTACACTTGAATTATATATCAGGGGAAAAACACCCTGGTCGGTGTTGACGTAAACTGTCTCCGTTTCAAGATCATTAATATCGCTTCCCACCGTCACGGAAAAAATCCGATTCGCTCCCGTGATTGTCTCTGGTGCGAACACGCTTCCATCCGAAGAAGTCCAGATCTGATTTCCCGACGCCGCGACGACGGCACTATGCGTTCCGTCGTCGACACGGGCAATCGAGGTTAATGACTCGTCGAGAAGCTCGTCCGGATAGTGCACGCTCTCGACGCGGGAAAGTCCCAACAACGTCTGGCTCTTAGGCGAAATCACCGTCTCACGTCCACCGGCGATGTTGAAAGGTCCCGCCTGGGCGTATTTGATCGGCTGAAAAACGCCATCTTTTTTCCCAAGGACGACGACGATCGAGTAATTCTCGCCTTCCGGTATATCTTCAATGGTAACCGTGCCACCGTCGGAGGTGATTTCTACAAAGCCTGCGCCGCCCAGATTGTACTCATTCCCTGCGTTATAGAGCCAAACCCGTGCCGTATCCGCGACAAGGTCAGGTTGTCCAGCATCGCCGTCAAGCCAACCGGACGCCCCTACTTCACTTGAGGCCAGTCCGGAAACTGACAACGAAATCGATCCCGTCTCTTCCTCAGGCGCGATGATACAGCCGCTCAGGGCGATCACGATGGCGCCGGTGACGAGGAGTCGGAATAATTTCCTGTAATTCATATTCGTCTTCATACGTCCTCCCTATCGGACCTGAATGGTCAGCGTTCCGCGTGTGGACCGAGGCGCTGCCGGCGTCACCGCGGTGTCGATCTGGGGTGCCTCTTTTTCGTCGTCACTTCCTGCGCCGATCGGCTCGGTGCTGGTCGTCGTGTCCTCTTGAGCCTCTTCCACCGGATCGGTGGGAGTGGTGGTCTCTTCCGTGATCTGGCTCTTCTGACCCACGCTTATTCTGCGTTGCTGACCGTAGTTGTTGACGAAGGCGACAATTCCTTCCGTTACACGCAGCTGTTCGCCGTCAAACTCAAAGTCCGTACCGCGAACGGCAGCCGTCGATATGGGACTGCGCACCTGAAAGTCCTGAGCCCGCCCGTCGGAGGAACGCACCTGGGCGCTCATCTTGCCGACGCTGAGGTTCATGCGCGTTTCAACGGAATCGCTTCGTTCCACAATTTCTTCAAAGACCATACGGGTGAGCTGTTCCACCGAGACGGTGGACGCGCCCATTTGCAGTTCCGCGCTTGAATTGAAACCGGTGGAGATCATTGTCTGTTCATCCACGGTCATGCCGACCTCGGCGGCTTGCCATGCGCCTCCCGATGCCGGTCGAATTTCCACTTTTCCGTTCACTTCGGAAAACTGCGCCTGACCCCAAAGCATCCCGGCGGCAAAGAGCAGTAAAACACCGACTACGATGCTTTTATTCATATTCATCCTCCTCAAGATTTAGAAGCTCAACGACGCGTTGAGTCGCACCACGTAGTCAAAGCTGTTGGCGTCGTCAAACAGAACATCTTCGTTTCCAAAGAAAAACCCCGTGGTCAGCCCGATCCCCAAATCGCTGAAGGGTCGTATGCGAAGCACGAAGTCGATCTCACTTCCCAGCGACGAACCGTCGGTGGTAGCGTCTACCGATGCCGCCGAGACAGGTCCCGTTGCCGCGGTCCGGTAGAAGTTGTAATACCCAAGCTGAGCCTGCAGCGACTGCAGGACGGGACTGTCAAAACCCGACAGGGGTTTTACCGACAACTGTATCTCGCTGGTCATCGTATTTCCAGGTTCCAGTCCAAAAACGACTCCCTTCCCAAGGGGGGTAACGGCGGTGAACATCGTCGCGTCGCCTTCGGTATTTCCTTCCACGAAGTTTTCATAGTCGTCATCCCCGGAGGAGTAAAGGACACCCGCCGTCACCGACGTGGACATCAGCCTCGGCAGGAATACATTCACCTGACCCCGGATCAACTGTCCCTTGATGGGGCTGTACTGATAACTCTCACCGCTGACTGCATTTTCGTCGGGCAGAAGTCCCATGGTCCGTCCCGTGTTGTAGATGTAGGTGAGGGAATAAAACGACGAGACGGGACCGGTGGGAAGGGGACCGTCCAGCCTCGCGATAGCATACTGGGTATCCACAAGCCCGCCGCGATCCTGTTGTTCCACGTCATTGCCGTCGGTCAGGGGTTCTACCACATCTGTGGGATCCCTCAGATCCTGCTGGAATGCAAACCCGAAGGTGACGTTCTGGTTGAACATGAGTTCCGGGAATCTGACCGTGCCGCGGCCCAGAAGACGCCTCGGTCCGAAAAGCGTCTCGTCGTCGGCGATATCCACGGAGTCACGGATACTCAGTGCAACGGAAGAGAACTCCTTGTTTATGAATCCGGTATACCCCGCGCCGAGTGAGATCTGTGACCCACGGTTGTTGAAATCGACGTTAATGCCGTCCACCGCGTGGGAGAGGACGAGTCCCGTCGCATCGGTGAGGGAAAAACGGCCGAAACGGGTAGTCATATCGATCAAATTCGGCAGCTGATCTCTGTTGCCTTCCTGATATTTCTCGTCATTGACGAAGTCCCTGGTTCGCTGAAAATAGAGCTTCTCGATATCGGCGGCGAAAACACTTTCCGCGTCCAGCGTTCCCGCACCCTGGGAAACAAAACTCCACCGGCGTCCGAGGGGTGAGTTGAGATAGAGAACGAATCGGTGGTTGGTGGTGAATTCATCGTCATCGCTCCCCTCGTCCACGGACTGCTGCGTGGCGATGGAGGTGACGCTGCCGCCCCAGTCAATTGCAAAGGACAGTGTGAGGGGGAATACAAACAGGACAATCAGCAGAAAAAACATCAATCGGCGCATCATTCGCCCCCTTCCTGGTTAAGATAGACGCTGGTGATTCGTACGACCGCATTGCCTGAAATCGCGTCCGACGGAGCGCGGCGGGTGCGGGACCATCCCCGGTATACAACTTCCCGCGCCGCATAGCGCGGCCCCGGGAGGATCATGTACATCACCCCGCCACGTACACCAAATGATTTCATGAGGAGATACGAGTACCGGCCGAATGTGACCTCGTCGGAAACGCCCGGCGAACCGCGGACAAAACCGGCATCGGTGGCGTATGCAAGCGCCTCTTCAGGCGACGCGTCGTCTTCAATAAGGCCCGCAGCGGTCAGCACGAGATAGGCTGTATGCCCCATTTGTGCGGGACGCTGATTGAGCAGGTCGTCCAGTGTTTCGTTGGACTGACCATGAACGGCAAGCAGCGGCGCGGTGATCAATACGAACGCCACGATGAGTCGGAACGATTTTTCTCTCATATACTCTCTCCTGAAACTTCTACCTATCGTTAGTATATTTCTCACCAATTATAATTGCAAAGTATTACAATGGTAATCGTTATGAATATGAAGCGTTTTGTCGTATGGGTCCTGCCTGTTATTTTGTTGGTATTATTTGGAACACTTGAAGTATTGGGAGTTTTTACCACTGCGGAACACAACGTCTACGACGCGTGGCTCCATATCAAACCGGAAGTAGAGCAGCGGGAGGAAATTCTCTTTCTCGATGTGGACGATCTTGCAATCAGCAGGGTGGGCGTGTGGCCGTGGTCCCGTGACATCATGGCCCGTGGTCTGGTCACCTTGAGGGAGTTCAACTCAGGTCCGGTGGTTTTCGATATTGAGTACGTCGACGCCAGTCCACTGGCGGTTGACGGCCAGACCCTGGATCAGCAGATTCCCGGTGTCTTTGACAGGGAATTTTCTGAAATCGACGAAAGCGTGGAAGGTCTCATTCAGGCGATCGCCGCGGGACAGATTCCTCCGGGGGATGCGACGGACTTCCTTGAGGATCTTCGCGGTATGACCGACGACGCCGAAAACCGTCTCCTGCAGCGCGTCCAGGACATCGTACGGAATAACGACGTTATTCTCGGTGCCGCCGCCCGGGCCCACGGAGATGCGTGGTTCACGGTGAACCTCATTCCCGACGCGGAGGAGCCTATTACCGACGAACGTCGCGCCTTTGCCATTGAGCAGGCTGCGTGGGATATCGTCTCGGGTGAGAGTGATCTTGTCATGAATGCGATGGGTATCCGCCCCGCCATTAACGCGGTCCTTGACGGCGGCGCCGGCGCAGGATTTCCCAATGTGGTTGTCGACGAAGACGGCGTACGCCGCCGGATCGAGCTCTTCCGCCGGTACGACGGTGAGTGGTTCGGACAGCTGGTGGTGTCGCCCCTGATCGCCTGGCTCGGTGTGTCGGAGGTCGACGTAACCAACAACACAGTCGTCCTCCGGGACGCTCTGATACCGGGTGAGGAATCACGGCGGGACATCCGCATCCCCCTGGCGGAGGACGGAACGCTGCTGCTCAACTGGCCCAAGGATGAGTACATAGACAGCTTTCGTCACCTTTCCTATTACGAACTCATATACTACGTACGCCTTCTTGATGACCTTGCCTATAACCTGAACGCCATGGATGGCGGCGGGTACCTCCAGTACCACGAGGGCGACCGGAACTTTCTCGACGCCTACAACTACGCCGACGGCCTCGTATCTGAAGTACTGGAAACGGGGGATGGCGAGTCCATCGCGGAGGTCGCGTCCATCCGGGAGTATTTCATAGAAGAGGCTTCAGCCTTTCTTTCGGGGTCGGCGGAGGACGCTATTCTTGACGATATCGCCGCGGCCCTGGAGGATCCTCAGCTTTCCTCGGAGATGAGGGATTTTTTCACGGGCCTTCAGGAGGAAATTCCCACGGTCTTTGAAAACACCCGTTCCATCCTTGACGACCTGTTGGAAACCCGGGAGATTCTCGCGTCGCAGGTTCCCGATTCATTTGTCATTATCGGGTACACCGGTACAGGTACCACCGATATCGGCGTCAACCCCTTCATCAACGAGTACGCAAACACCGGTACCCACGGCGCGGTGGTGAACACTATTGTAACGGGCCGCTTCATCGACAACCTTCCCCGTTGGGTCTCCATCGTCATCGCCACGGTCTTTACCGCCCTCTTTGTCGTTGTGAGCCGCAAACGCTCGGCAAACACCACACTGCTCCTCGGTTTTACCGGTGTTGCGGTGGTCACCGGCGGTTCGGCATTGGCAATGGTGGGAATGCGTCTCTATTTGCCGATCATGGCGCCGGTACTCACCCTCTTCTTTTCCGCGGTGGGACAAAGCACCTATAAATTTGTCGAGGTTGCCCGGGAAAAGACGTACATTCGCAACGCCTTCAACCACTACCTGAGTACGGACGTGATAAACGAGATTCTCGACGATCCCGACCGTCTCCGTCTGGGGGGAGAAAAACGGGAACTCACGGCGATGTTCACCGACGTGAAGGGGTTTTCATCGATATCGGAGACACTCGACCCCGAGGATCTCGTCAGGCTTCTCAACCATTACCTCTCGGAAATGAGTGACATTGTCCTCGATCTCCGCGGCACGATCGACAAGTTTGAAGGCGACGCGATCATCAGCTTTTTCGGAGCTCCCGTCCCCTATGACGACCATTCAGAACGGGCGTGCCGCGCCGCAATACAGATGAAGAAGGTCGAGGAAGAGCTCAATCGCCGATTCCTCTCGGAAAATCTATCACCAAGCCCCCTGCAGACCCGGATCGGCATCAACACCGGTGAAATGGTCGTGGGAAATATGGGAACCACCAATCGCATGGACTACACAATCATGGGTCACGCGGTAAACCTTGCGGCACGCCTTGAGGGAGTCAACAAACAGTACGGTACCTGGATCCTTGCAAGCGAACTCACCCACAACGGAACGGACAATAATTTCCTTTCCCGAAAACTTGATCGCGTACGCGTCGTCGGGGTGAGTGAGCCGGTACGGCTCTTTGAAATTCTCGACGAATCCCATGCGGCGACGGATGAGAAGGTTCAACTGGTGGCTGAGTTCCATGCGGGACTCGATCTCTTTGAAAACAGGGAATGGGGCGAAGCGACAAGCGTCTTTTCCCGCCTGAACAGGGAGTTTCCTGAAGACGGCCCCAGCGCGACCTTCTTCAACCGGTCAAGGAAATTCCAGAAGGAGGCGCCGCCGGCCGATTGGGACGGGGTATTTAACCTTACAAATAAGTAGTACCTTTCGAGTACACAATGGATGAAAAACGCTTTACTCAACTGAGGGACGCCGCGCCACACGTGACGTTCCTCGCCGCGATGATCTTCTTTTCCATGTATGCCCGCCTCCTTGTGGCGCCGCTCCTCGTATTCATACAGGTTGATCTCGGCGTCGGTCCCGCCCAGGCGACACGTCTCTTCCTTCCCCTTTCCATTTCCTACGCGACAACGATGATCGGTTCCGGCTATCTCGCGGAGCGTCTGCACCACCGCAGGACGATCGCACTGTCGGCGCTCGTGATCGGCGTCGGACTGATCCTGACGGCGGTGAGCCGGTCGCTGTCGGGACTATATGTTGCCTTTACCCTCGTCGGCGGCGGCGCCGGTCTCTATCCCCCCTCGGGGGTGGCGGCGGTGACAAGCCTTGTCGATGACCGCATCAGGGGGCGGGCGATCGCCATTCATGAGGTGGGCCCCAACCTCGCCTTTGTGATGGCGCCGCTCATCGTCGGCATCGGAACGATGATTGCCGACTGGCGATGGGTTGCCGGCCTTTCGGGCGTCGCCGCCTTCATAACGGGCATACTTTTTGACCTCCACTCCGTGGCGGGTCGCTTTCCCGGAGAACGAATCCAACTGCGAAATCTCGCGTCCATCGTGAAACAGAAGGAGTTCTGGGCGATCGTCGCCTTCTTCTCCCTGGCGGCAAGCTCCACCATCGGAGTCTATTCCATACTTCCCACGTTTCTTGTGCGCGTGGAGGGTCTCCCGGTAGGACCGGTCAACACCCTCCTCAGCGTCTCCCGAATCGGCGGCATCGGCATGCTCTTTGTCGCCGGAGTACTGGTCGACCGTATCGGGGTTGCCCGGCTCATTGCCGGCGTCTTTCTCATCACCGGTGTACTCACCACCGCCATCGGACTCCTTCAGAACGTTCCCATGCTGGTTGTTGTCTTTCTGCAGCCCGTCGCCATCGCCGCGTTTTTTCCCGCCGCCGTAAGTGCGATGGCGGATCTCGGCCCGCCCCGGGTCCGGAACGTCGCCGTATCGGTGATCATTCCGGGGGTAAACATCATTTCCAGTGGAGTATTTCCATCGGTGATGGGGGTGCTGACGGAAAACGGAACGGTACGGAGCGGTTTTATCGGCCTTGGAGCACTCATGCTCGTCAGCATCGTCCTTGTGCCGTTCCTGAACGCCTCGCCGGCGCGGGAGAACTGATCCGCGCCCCGGCAGGCGGAGCCTATTCTCCCTGTCCCAGCGAAAATCCCCGTTCGCCGTCAAAGAGATAGAGGTTTTCCGTCTTTATCACCTCGTACCCCCGCTCGGTGAGGAGATCCATCAGGCGGGTCACGTCCCTGTGTTCAACGGTGCGGTACTCCGTGGCATCTCCGCCGTCGGGCGTCTGTGCTCCCACGAAACGGCATCGCCAGTGGTCGGTGAGAAATGTCTCAGGGAAGCCCCTGGGATAGACCTTTACTCCCCGGTTGGTAATCATCCGCAGCTTGAGCGCGCCCGCCTCGGCGGCGAGCTTTTCCAGATCCCCGCCGATCACGGCAGGATCCATGGGCTCACCTGCCCAGTCGACGAAAAGATCTGCGCCGACAAGTTTCTTTTCCACCTTCTTCCTGACGTACCGTGGTACGACGATACGGGTATCCTTTGATGTATCGATGCTCCACCGCTTGAGTCGTTTGGGGGCGGAACCGATACGCTCAATGATGGCGTCGGCAAATTCCCTTGTCCCTACAAGGTGGTCGCTGTGGCCGGGACGGTAAATGTCGGCGGTGTGGAGTCCGTCCTCAATTGTCCGCAACCACGCATTATGCACCCGTTCCGCCACGGGCGCCTGACCGATGTGGACGAGCAACTGGAGCGCCGCGTTGATGAGACCGCTCGGATTGGCGCTGTTGGTGCCGGCGATGTCCGGAGCGGAACCGTGAATCGCCTCAAACATTGAAATTTCGGCACCGATGTTGGCGCTCCCCGCCATACCGACGGAGCCGGACATCTCCGCCACGACGTCTGAGATGATGTCGCCGTACAGGTTGGGTGAGACGATGACGTCGTACCGCTCCGGCGCGGTGGCAACCCGGGCCGTCCCGATGTCGATAATCTGCTGATTGGATTCGATTTCAGGATACTCCGCCGCAATTTCGTCAAAGATTTTATGGAAGAGACCATCGGTGACCTTCATGATGTTGTCCTTGATCATGCACGTCACTTTGGTACGGTTGTAGGTACGGGCGTATTCAAAGGCAAAACGGATGATCCGCTCGCTTCCCGGACGGGTGATGAGCTTGAGGCACTGGGTAACCTCCGCGGTCTGGCGGTGTTCAATACCTGCATAGAGGTCTTCTTCGTTCTCCCTGATGATCACCAGATCCATATCGGGAAAGTGTGTCTCGATATAGGGATTGAACGCCTGTACCGGCCGTACATTTGCAAAGAGGCCGAGGGACTTTCTGATCGTCACGTTGAGACTCTTGTATCCCCCTCCCTGGGGAGTGGTGATCGGCGCCTTGAAGAGGACCTTAGTCTTCCGTATCGAATCCCATGCGGCGGGCTCGATACCCGTCGTGTTCCCCGAGAGGAAGACCTTTTTCCCGATGTCGATATACTCCGGCTCGATCTGTGCACCCGCCGCTTCGAGTATCCGCAGCGTCGCATCCATGATCTCCGGTCCGATTCCGTCACCCCGTGCTACCGTAATGGCTGTTTTCTGACTCATATGGTGAAGAATATACTCAAGAGTGGCAGTGATTTGCAAAGGTCGGGCCGTCGGTGTAGGTTTAAGCAAAGGTATTATCCAAATGACAACCGTTCTTTTTGCCATCGAGAATCCGCGGGAACAGGAGCGGTTCCGTCAGGTCATTGCCGACCGGGAACTGCACATGGAGATGGTCGTCCCTTCAGACGTTGGCGACGCGGATCGTATCGTTTCCGGTGGTTCCATCGATATTATCATCACCGATCTCGCCTTTCAGAACGGTGGCTTTGCGAACTGGCTCCATCTCTGGCGCCATCCCTTCATTCTCGTAGCCGACTGGTCCGAATACCAGTACATAGACGACATCGTCCAGAACCAGACCGCCGATTTTGTCATTCGCGACGGCGAATTCCGGCACATCCAGTTTCTCCCGTTAGTGATCCAGCGGGTCATGAATATCAAGGAAAATATTGAACGGAACAACTACAAACTGCGGATGACGGAAGAGCGCTATCGCGAGCTCGTTCAGGCGCTTCCGGACATCATCTATACCCTTGATGCGGAAGGGCACTTCGTTTATATCAACGATTCCGTTAAGGCATTGGGCTGGGATCCCGTAGAGCTCATCGGAAAACACTTCTCCGTCATACTGGAGCCGGAATACGTGGAACGGGTAAGCCGCCGGCATGTCCTGAAGGATTTCGAAGGAAAAGAGACGGGGCCGGAAAAGGCACCGAAGCTCTTTGACGAGCGGCGTACCGGAGCACGGAAGACTCGGGACCTCGAGGTGAAATTGCGGCACAAGGAAGACACGCCGGAAAAAAATGAGTTCTACGGGAACATCATTGCCTACGGCGGCGTCAACTCGGTGGGTTTTCTGGCGATGACCGATGAACACGGTGTTCCCGGCTCCGTCGGTATCATCCGGGACATCACCGAGCGGAAGGAGGCGATCCGCCTGTTAAGTCAGAGCCTCCGGGAGCGGGACATTCTCCTGGCGGAAATTCACCACAGGGTCAAGAACAATCTTCAGATCATTTCAAGCCTGCTGAACCTTCAATCCGCCGGCATAGAGGACACCACCGCCCTCTCCCGTTTTGCCGACGCGCAAATGCAGATTCAGTCGATGGCCCTCGTCCATGAACAGCTCTATAGAAGTGAAAACTACGCCTATATCGACCTTGAAGCGTACGTCGCGTCCCTCTGCGACCATCTCTTTGAAGCGTACGCGGCACCTCGGGACCGCATCTCCCTCGACCTCGATGTAGATCCCGTAGCGATGACGATTCAACAAGCCGTTCCTGTGGCGTTGCTCTTGAACGAGTTGATTTCAAACAGTCTGAAATACGCCTTTCCCGGCCTCGCCGATGGGACAATTCACGTATCCATGACACGGCTGGATCAGGACAGGATCCGGCTGCTTGTAACCGACGACGGAATCGGCCTGCCCGAAGATTTTGAACGGGAAACCGACGATACCCTTGGACGCACCCTCATTTCCGGTCTGACAAGCCAGCTGGGCGGCACCCTCTCCGTCGACGGGACGTCGGGGTCGCGATTCACCATTCACTTCCCCCTCGATCCGCCTCCGGCTTCGGAACCGTAACGGATATTGCGAGGGAGCGGGCTCACCGCTACAATGCCCGCCATGATCTGGAATTCTCCGGGCCGGCGCGCCCGTATGGTATACATTCCGGCCGCTGTCGCAGCGGTAACGGCGCTTCTTGCCACCCTCACTGCCTGCTCCCCCGGGCCCGTTGAACCCACCGTCGACGAGGCATATCTGCTCGGCACCATCATTCGCGTAACCGTCTACAGTGACGAGGCGGATGCACTCATTGAACGCGTTTTTGAACGGGTTACGGAAATAGAAGAAAAGATGAGCGCCTCCGAAGAGGACTATACCCGTACGGAAATACTCGATGTGAATCGCGCAGCGGCGGGGGAACAGACGGCGGTCTCTCCCGACACATTCGAGGTGCTGGAGGAAGCGCTGAGGTATTCCCGTTTGAGTAACGGCGCCTTTGACGTCACCATCTGGCCGCTGGTGAAACTCTGGGGTATCGGTTCCGGCAATGAACACGTACCGCCGAAGGAGGCGGTCGCTGAGGCACAGTCACTTGTCGACTACCGGAAGATGACCCTCACGCCGGACGGTTCGGTCATCCTTGAAGACCAGGGAATGGGGGTCGATGTCGGTGCCATCGCCAAGGGATATGCCGCGGACGAGGCGGCTCGTATCCTCAAGGCGGAGGGAGTACGCCACGCCCTGCTCGATTTCGGCGGAAACATCCTCGTCATCGGAAACAAGCCTGACGACACTCAATGGCGCATCGGCGTTCAGCGACCCGACGCGCCGCGATCCGACTTTCTCGGGATCGTGTACACCGCGGACCGCACCATCGTCACCTCCGGACCCTATGAACGATTCTTTATGGAAGACGGCGTCCGGTATCACCACATTATCGATCCCCAGACCGGTTATCCGACCCGGAACGGCCTGGAACAGGTGACGATCGTGGCGGAGCGTTCCATTGACGCCGATGCACTTTCCACCACGGCGTACGTATTGGGACTGGCGGACGCGGTGGAGCTCATTGAAGGCCTGGACGGCGTTGAAACGATTCTCGTGACCGAGGACAAGCGGGTGTATGTCTCACCGGGTCTCAAGGATCCCGACGGGCCGGCCTATTTCAGGCTCACCGACGAGGAGTTTCGCATTGTAGAAGAGCCCGATGGGGCGACGGGCGAGCCGGGCGGGGCGTAAACGGGGCTGTATACAGAAACGCGTCGTGCCGCCGTGTTTGCACTTCGTATCGGACGGGACGCATCAAAACGCGGTAGCATCGACGGGTGCACCTTCCGCCGTCGAGCCGGTCACGGTGAGAAAGACGCGGTTGGGAAGACACGCCGTCCATTCCCCGCTGTGGGAAAGCTCCCCCGCGGCGATACAGATTTTGTCGCGGCACGGTGATTCGACGAAATGGACGTGATCGTCCTCTATCACGATGATGCTCTCCCCCAGAGGGCCGGCGACGGAAATCGTGCGATCCACGGAGAGGGGATAGAGAAAGGTGCCCTCGTCCGACTTGATTTCCGCCGATCGGGCGGGCCCGCTCTGTCCCAGCGCATAGTAGGAAAACCCGC
This sequence comes from Alkalispirochaeta sp., assembly GCA_965242725.1. GTDB lineage: Bacteria > Spirochaetota > Spirochaetia > DSM-27196 > Alkalispirochaetaceae > Alkalispirochaeta. The sequence continues at coordinate 285,878 of CBDESZ010000016.1, read as the reverse complement.
CGATGGCGACGGCGGCAATCACGAGAATGACCGCATCGAGAGGACGTATCCGTACCGTCTTTATGAGGGATAGAAAGGGATTTTTCATCAGCCTGTAACCACCGGAATGTACCCTCAGTGTTTTCGCTTTTTGTCGCGAATATAGATGTTGTGGGCCGGACTGTTTTCCATTGGACGTTCATCGACTTCAAAAAGCTGCATCGCCCGGATGAGCTCACCAAGCTTCTTGTATCCGTAGTTCCGGGGATCAAAGTCGGGATTGCTGTTTGCAACCTTCTGACCCACGATACCAAGTGACGCCCACCCCGTCTCGTCGGCGGCGTCCTCAATGCCGTTGCGGACCATCGTTACCAGTTTGGTGTCCTGTTTGAGATCGTTGGTGGTAAAGCGTTTCCGCGGCTGCTGGGCGGGCACTTCCCGGCTGTCTCCGTTACCTTCGCTGCTCTGCTGGCGGAGGACCTCGCTGTAAATGAATCGGTCGCAGGCACGAACAAACGCCTTGGGCGTCTTCTGTTCCCCGAAGCCATAGACGGTCAGTCCCGATTGCCGAATGCGCTGCGCCAGGGGCGTAAAGTCGCTGTCGCTCGAAACGATGCAGACGCCGTCGATATTTCCGGAGAAGAGGATGTCCATGGCGTCGATGACGAGTTTCATGTCCGTCGCGTTTTTACCGCGGGTATAGGGATACTGCTGAATCGGCTGAATGGCGTTGTCAAGAAGAATATTTTTCCAGTTCTTCAGGGAATCGCTGGACCAGTCGCCGTATATGCGCTTAATGCTGGCGATTCCGTAATTTGCGATCTCTTCCAGGAGACCTTCCATGATTGACGGCTGGGTATTGTCTGCATCGATCAATACGGCCAGTCGCATTTGCGTATTTTTATCCATTGTTCCCACAGGCTACTCCGTGGGCTGGGCCCTGACAAGCGGTTCCGTTATATTAGGGAAAAATGAAATCGGGAATATTTGAATGGGCGATTGCCGGGATGTCGCCCCCGGGACAGTGGTTCGGACTTGTGCTCTCCTTTGCATTCATCTTTGCCTTCATCGGCGTCGCCCAGCTGCTCCTGCACCGGAAAGCGGTCGGCCCCGGAGCGACGCGGAAGATCGTTCATATCGGTGTTGCCCACTGGTGGATCATCGCCATGATCTTCATCGATGACCTTGCGGTTGCCCTCATCGGGCCGCTTTCATTCGTTTTGATAAACTATATCTCCTACCGGCGCCACATCTTTGCGGCGATGGAACATCCCGAGCCGCGGAAAAACCTCGGAACCATCTATTTTCCCGTGGCGCTTGTATTTCTCGTTCTGCTGACGTGGTCCGGCCTCTTTCCCCGCTGGTACGGGCTCGTGGCAACTCTCGTCCTCGGCTGGGGCGACGGCAGCGCGGCCCTTGCGGGTGAACGGTTTGGAGACTCTTTTGCAGCCGGCGGTTCATCCCGTTTCTCCGTACCGGGTGGACGCAAAAGCGCAGCCGGTACGACGGCGATGTTCCTGTTTTCCTTCGCGGTGACCGTCGTCGTCCTGGCCGTTGTCGTTGCATTTCCTTCCGTCGAACCGAACGCCGTCGCGACGGGACCGCAACTCCTCCAGGGATGGTTCACCCGGTTTTCAGGGGCGATCGCGGAGAACAGCTGGGTCGCCCGTCCGTCGGATAACGTCATCCTCGTTGCGCTGTCCCGGCTGGACGGAGTGGTCCGTCTCGTGGTGGACCGCGTCTCGGAAGGTACCCTGGGTACCGCCGTCAGCTGGGAGATGGAACCGACGACGATGGTCGCCGTCGCATTTGTTGTTGCCGCCGCTGCAACGGCGGTTGAGCTGCTCACTCCGTGGGGATTGGACAACATCTCAATCCCTCTGGCCGCCTTTGCGGTATTGGCCCTCCTCATGGCGATGCCCGGGGCGTGGATCGTCCGCCTCGCCTGGGCGCTGGGTCTGAACATCCTCTTTGCCTCGGCAGCCTATCTCAAAGGGGCGATCACCGCCGCCGGAGCGGTTGCGGGCGCGACGGTGGGCTTGCTCATATTTCTCTCCGGCGGCGGCTTCTACTGGTCGGTACTGATGGCGTTCTTTATTTCCTCAAGTGCCCTGAGTCGCCTTACCTTTACGGGCCCCGGAACGGGGGCACGGAGAATGAGAGCTGCCCGGAGTCAGGCGGAGGAGATACACGAAAAAGGCGCACGCCGTGATGCGGTGCAGGTACTGGCCAATGGGGGGCTGGCAGCCCTGACGGCGGTGGGACATGGAATAACCGGCAGTCCCTTTTTCATGTTTGGATTTGCCATCGCCCTCGCCGCGGCCAATGCGGACACGTGGGCGAGTGAAATAGGCGTGTTGAGCCGGAGGGAACCACGTTCAATCATCACCCTCCGACGCATTCCCCGCGGTACCAGCGGCGGGGTGAGTCCCCTCGGCCTCACCGCCGCGACGGGCGGGGCACTCTTTATCGCGGTATGGTTTGCGGCGGGATACGTTGCGACCCACGGCTGGAACCTTGGAGAGCTCATGCCGATGGTCGCGGCCATTACCGCAGGCGGTTTTCTGGGAAGCCTCATCGACAGCATTCTCGGTGCCAGCGTCCAGGCACAGTATTGGGACCGCATCAAGGGCGGCTACACGGAGAAACGGATCGACGCCGGCGGCGCGACAAACCGTCTCGTCCGCGGGTTCCGCGGAATGACCAATGACGCGGTCAATGCCGTGAGCGGCTTTGCGTCAATGGCGCTGCTCCTGATCCTCGTCGCGTGACACCATTCCAAAGTCGGAGAGGAGTTCCTCGGCGAGACCGACGTCCTCATCGCGGACACGCAACTGGTAGGACTCGACAAACCCGATGGCCGGGTTGAGCCCGCCGGCATCGTCGCTCCAGATAATCGCGTCCACCCTGTTGTTCCGCAGAAAGCCGAGGGCGTGTTCCGCCCTGACGCGATCGGGAAAGGCTGCTACTGTTTTCATTTCATCACTCCGGCGGTTTTCTACGTACCTTGAAGACCTGACGATTCTCCGATTCATCACTGACGAGGCGCGCCTGCAGTCCCTTGTACGCCTCTTCCTGGGCGCGAAATGGTTTTGCATTTTTCTTCGGGACGATTCGTGTCCAGGTGCCGTCACCGTGCAGGACGTGCGCCTTGGTATTGTCGAGAAAGAAGAGGTCCAGGGTTTTCTTAATGCGCCGCTGGATGTCGGGGTTTTCGACGGGAAACATCAGCTCCACCCGCTTTTCCAGATTTCTCGGCATCCAGTCGGCGCTTGAAAGGTACGATTCAGCGGCACCGCCGTTTTCAAACCAGAAAGCCCGGACGTGCTCCAGATAGCGGTCCACCACGCTTACGACACGGATATTCTCGCTCAACCCCGGTATCCCGGGAACGAGCATACAGATTCCCCGTACGTTGAGTTTTATCGTCACCCCCTTCTGTGCCGCCTCATACAGGGCGTCGATGACCTCCGGGTCGGCGAGAGCGTTCAGCTTGGCGACGATGAGACCCGATCCGGACCCTTCGGCGCGACTGCCCTCCCGGCGGATGAGCTCAAGGAGACGGTTTTTCAATGCGATCGGGGCGATGTAGAGCTTCTTCAGCCCGGGAATGACTGAATATCCGGTAATTGCGTTGAAGAAGAGACCCACTTCATAGGTGAGACGGTCGTCGGCGGTCAGATATCCCAGATCGGTATAGAGTCGGGCGGTCTTCTCGTTGTAGTTGCCCGTTCCGAGGTGCACGTACCGTTTGATACCGCTCCGTTCGCGGCGGACGATCATGAGCGCCTTGGCGTGTACCTTGAGGCGGGCAATTCCGTAGACGACGATAACTCCCGCCCGTTCCAGACGCTGTGCCCATCCGATGTTCCGCTCTTCATCAAAACGCGCCTTCAGCTCCACCAGGACGGAAACCTGCTTTCCCTCTTCGGCGGCCTTTTCAAGGGCCCGTACGATGGGGGAGGAGCCGCTGGTGCGGTAAAGGGTCATTTTAATCGCCAGCGTATCCGGGTCCGTCGCCGCCTCCTGGACGAGGCGCACCACGGGGTCAAAACTCTCATAGGGGTGGTGGAGAAGGATGTCCCGACGACGGATGTTTTCCCACATCGTCTCCTCTTCATCGACCCACACCGACTGCATCGTCTTCCACGGCTCATCCCGAAGGTGGGAATACCCGTCTATGGCGACGATGTCCATGAGATTCCGCAGCTCCAGGGGATCCGGTGAAATGAAGACCTCGCTTTCCTCAAGCTCAAACGCCTCGGTGAGGATCTTCCGCAGCTGCTCCGAGCCCTGGTTGACGTTGAGACGTACGGCATCGCTGAAATCGCGGGTCTCGACGATCTGCTCCATCGCCTCCATGAAGTCCTCGTCCCGCTCCTCGTCGACACCGAAATCGGCGTCCCTGGTCACCCGGAAGAGGCACTGGTCCTGAATTGTGTATCCCGGAAAGAGCTGATACGACTCGGCGAGGATGACCTGCTCAAGGAACGTGAAAGAGAGGGTCGAGGGCTTGTCCGAGGGAAGGTAGACGACCCGCTCCAGACTGGAAGGCACCTGTACCACCACGAGGAACGGCCCGTCGCCCTCGTCGGGACGCTCTTTTTTCGTCTCCTCCTGGGGAGAGAGCAGGAATGCGGCGTGGAGGCGCAGGTTGCCGATGGTCCGCAGCGGTTCCCCGATGGTGGCGCGCACGGGGGTGAGTACAGGGAAGACCTTGTCCCGGAAGAAGTGTCGCACATATCCCTGCTGCTCGCCGTCCCATTGCGGTGGCCTGACGCGGCGTATACCTTCGTTTTCCAGCGCCGGAAAGATGTCGTCAAGGAGGGTGCGGTACTTTCGTGCGTTTATCTCCCTCACCCGGCGGTAAATCCTTTCAAGCTGCTCCCGGGGCGTCATTCTGGTGGGACAGGTGGAAGGCTTACCCATGCGGAGCTGCCGCTTCAGCGACGCCACCCTAACCATGAAAAACTCATCGAAGTTTGAAGAAACGATGCTCAGGAATTTCAGCCGTTCCAGGAGGGGCACTCCGGGGTTTTCAGCCTCCGAGAGGACCCGGGCGTTGAACTCGATCCAGCTGAGCTCCCGGTTGAAGTAGAGAGGGTGCATCGTTCCCGTCGTGTTTTCGCTCATGTTACCGTTACTCCATATCCGAAGACTTCCTCGAAAAGTCGCCCCTTGAGACGCAGGCCGTACTCCTCAATCGAAATATCCCCGCTGTACTCGCAGTGAAGAACCACGTCCTCGTCTCCCTGCTCCAACTGGAAACTGCGGACCCGCTGCACGTGCCCCCGATCCAGTGCGTCGGCCACCCGCAGGAGGGCGGCGAGCTTCAGGACGAGCATGCGGTGCTCCCGCCGAAGGGAGACGTAGTTTGTGTGACCCGACGACGGCGTACCGCCGCGATGATATCTGACGACGTTGGCCACGATGCGAATGTCCGATCGGGAGAGGCCGAATATTTCTGAGTTTTCGATGATGTACTGACCGTGCTTGTGATGTCCCGAGGCGCGGACGAAGTTTCCGATGTCGTGAATGATCGCCGCCACCTCCAACAGGAGGCGTCCATGACCTTCAATGCCGTGTTCGGCGGAGAACTGGTCAAAGAGACTTACCGACAGTTTGGCCACATGCATTCCGTGATGCTCGTCGAAATGGTACTTGCGCCCCAGCCCGACCGTTGAGTTGATGACCTGCTCGGAAAACTCTTCCCGCATGGGGTGGTGGGTGCCTACCGTGAAGTTGAGGAGCACCCCCTCGCGAATACTCACGTCGGGCACGATAAGCTGGTCCGCCGCCGTGGCATCCATGAAGAGTTTGTAGGTCACCAGAGCTGGTACGAGCCCCTCCACCTCGGTGTAGGTGAGGCGGAGCTCCCGGACGCATTCATCGAGGCTGCGCCGCTGCAGGTCCCGGAGAAAGGTGTCAAAGCGCTCCCGTTCTATGACTGAAAAGTGCTCCCCCTCCTTGTGTCCGACCCTGGCCGCGGCGATCCGGGCATCTCCGCCTACGGCGACAAAGTACCGAATCCTGTCAAGACGAAGTTCGGTATTGAGGACCTCACGATTCACCCGGATGTTTTCACGGAGGTACTCTTCAATGCGATCGCTGTCGGTGAGGTTGGGCTGAACCTGCTGTTCAACCCGGAGGGTGCCGATGCGCAGGGAGTGGGCGCCCACCATGCGCCCCCGCTGGAGGAGCATGATTTCAGTCGTTCCTCCGCCGACTTCCAGGATCATCGCACTTGAGCGGGCGAACTGCGGTCGCAGGTCGTTGATTGCGTGCTGTACGGCGATGTAGGTGAGGTGGTTCTCCTCAATCCCTTCCACGATGTCGATGCGGAAGCCCGTGCGGATCTGGACGCGGTCGAGAAAGGTGTCCCGGTTTTTTGCCTCCCGAATCGCCGCGGTGGCGATAATACGGACATCGTCGGGGGCGATGCGCCATCCCCCGAGGAGTTCCTTGAAGCTCTTGAGGATGCGAACGGCGTCGCGCATTGAGTCGGTACTGAGATATCCCGTCATGAATACGTCACGGCCGAGGGAAAGGGGACGGGATGCGCGGTCCACGGTGGTCCAGGTGAGATCCTTGTGTATCTGCGCGACGACGACGCGTATTGCCGTGGATCCGATGTCGATCACCGAGACGAGTCGCGGTGTATCGTCATGCTTGTTTTCAGTATCGCCCGTGGCGTTTCCCCGGGCGGAGTGTCCCCGGTTTTCCGTTTCCATACCTTTGGGCTTTTTAGTCATGGTTCCGTGCCTTGCCTCCGTTTCGGGTCCGTTTGTTACCGGTACGGCCGCCGGCGTTGGAGGCGGATGCCGGTGCGACCGTGCCAGGTACACCGTCGGTGTCAGCGGCAGATGCGGCGGCCCACTTCCGCACGGCCAGGTCGGCGGCTCCGAGGATCACCGCATCGTCACCAAGCTGTGCTTCCGTCACCACCACCCCTTCTACGAGGTTGGGCATCGCCCGACGGCGCATCGCCTCTTCCGCAGCGGCGATAAAGGGCGCCCCGAGTTTTTCAACAAGCCCGCCGCCGAGGAGGACCATTTCCGGATCAAAGACGTTCACCATCGCCGCCATTCCGATTCCCAGAAAGTACGCCGCCTGATCTACAACCTCCGCAACACCGGGATCACCGGCGTCCAGAGCCTTCTTAATGAGACCGCTCTTGATCTGGGTGATGTCCGTCGCTCCCGCAGCGGCAAGGATGGGAGACTGGCCGTTCATCGCGAGAAGCGCGAGATCCCGGGCGATCGCCGTCTTGGACGCGACGGTCTCCAGGCAGCCGTGGTTGCCGCAGCCGCACCGGCGCCCGTCGCTCTGGACGGTGATGTGTCCGATCTCTCCGGCCCGCCCTTTCTTGCCGCGAAAGAGCTCGCCGTTGATGATGACGCCTCCGCCGATTCCCGTGCCCGGGAAAATTCCAATGACATGTCGATAGTCGCGGGCGGCGCCGGCGATAAACTCGCCCCAGAGGCCGGCGTTTACATCGTTTTCAAGCAGGACCTTAAGCCCCCGGTCTTCGGTGAGACGCCGGGCGAGGGGAAAATCACGGAGCGCGAGGTTGGGCGGCTGGAGGATACGCCCCTCCTCGGCATCGATGGGGCCCGGTACGGCAATGCCGATTTCGCTGACGTCACCTGCGGGGATTCCGCCTTTTTTCAGCGCGCCGTCGATGGTTTGAAGGATCTTTGCGTAGACCGTCTCGTTGTCCGAACCTTCGGTACGGTTCTTGTTTCGGGCGATGATTGTTCCGCTGTCGTCGATGACGGCGGCGAGCATCTTTGTACCACCGAGGTCAAATCCAATACGCATACGTCCTCCTTGCGAGAGCCGGGCGAAAGCCGGTACTGTACCACCATACCATGAACGGCGTCATCATCGGGCGATTTATGCCGCCCCACAACGGCCATTTATACCTCATCGATTTTGCCCGGCATATGGTTGATACATTGTACATCCTCGTATGCACCCTGTCCCATGAGTCGATTCCCGGAGATCTCAGGTATCGCTGGGTCAGTGAACTGGCGCCGACGTGCAGGACCGTCCATATCACCGAGGAAATCCCCGAGGCACGTCGCGGCGCGGCCGGAGCGACTGCAATCTGGGCACGGACCGTTCGTGACGCCGTCCCCGAACCGGTGCACCACGTTTTTGCGTCAGAGGAGTACGGATGGGACCTCGCTGCCGAGCTGGACGCCAATTTCATTCCCGTCGATCCGGGTCGGAGCAATATTCCCGTTTCGGCGTCGATGATTCGTCGCGCACCGTATGAGTGGTGGCGGTTCATTCCGCCGGTGGTCCGTCCCTACTACGTAAAACACGTAGCCGTCGTCGGCGATGGCGTTCGCACGACGGAACTGGCGACGGAGCTTTCCACAGTGGTCGTCCACTCCTATCGCAGTTTCTGGAAGAGGACGATGGGTCACGCCGGAGATGACGACACCGGCAAGCGCGCCGGCGGGACCGACGAGATGACCATCAAGCGCGGCGTCACCGCCACGGCGCGGGCGTTGTCGCGACACGCCAACAAGATTCTTCTCTATGACCTTTCCTCTCCCCGGGATCTGAGCGAAATCGAGAAGGTCGACGCCGTCCTCTGTACAGCCGCCGACCGCGATGCCTGCCGCGCCCTCATTCCGGAGAGACCGATCTTTGACCTCTCCACCACCGGCGCAGGGGAACTGAAATCGAAGTTGCTCGACGCGACAAAAAACCCTCATTAAGAATGAATGTTCATTCCGGACTCCGTTGACTTGGACGGGGAGAGACCCTACAGTACCTGAGTGAGCGCAACAATTTGGGCGGTTCTCGGACTCCTTCTCATTGGGTCGGAGTTCATCATTCCTGAATTTGTCGTATTCTTCTTCGGCCTCGGTGCGTTGTTGAACTCCCTTCTCGTTATTGTCGTCCCCGGTCTCGCAGATCGCCTGCCCCTGCAGCTTGTCATCTGGGCGGCAACGAGCGGTCTGTCTCTGGGGGTGCTGCGGAAGTACGCGGCCCGATGGTTCAAGGGCGACGTCGCGATCGGGAATGAAGATGCCGATGTCGGTAAAACCGCCGAAGTCATTGAAGAGATATCTCCGGAAAAATCGGGACGTATCCGTATTCACGGAACGTCATGGAATGCGGTGTCCTACGGGGAGTCTATACCTCCAGGTGCCACCGTTACGATTCTGAAAAAAGAAAATCTCAACTACATCGTCACCGCAGGCGATCTCTTGAACAGGGAGGAAACATGAGTGTCATTGGGGTCTATGCCTCGTCTCTCGTCCTGCTGATCCTCGTCTTCACCATCTTCTTTAAGCTGATACGCATCGTGCCGGAACAGCATGCGTGGGTGGTGGAACAGTTTGGAAAGTATCAGCGTACCATGGGACCGGGATTTCACCTTGTGATTCCGGTCGTGCAAAAGGTTGCCTACAAGCAACTTCTGAAAGAGGAGGTCATCGATGTACCGCCGCAGCTCTGCATCACCAAGGACAACGTCCAGGTGAGCGTGGACGGCGTGTTGTACCTCCAGGTCGTGGACCCGGAAAAGGCAAGCTACGGAATAGACAATTACCGTTTCGCCACCTCCCAGCTCGCTCAGACGACGATGCGTTCGGAGATCGGCAAAATCGAACTGGACCGGAGCTTCTCAGAGCGGGACGCCATAAACGACGCCATCGTCAAGGCGGTCGATGAGGCATCCGACCCCTGGGGCATCAAAGTTACCCGCTATGAAATCAAGGATATTACCCCGTCGGAAACGGTAATGATCGCAATGGAACAGCAGGTTCGGGCGGAGCGGGAAAAGCGCGCCGAGATCCTCTTCAGTGAAGGCACCCGGGAAGCGCGGATCAATTCCTCCAAGGGAGACCGCCAGCAGGCGATCAACCTCTCCCAGGGAGAGCGGCAGAAGCGGATCAATGAAGCGGAGGGTCGGGCAGAGGCGACGGAGATCATTGCCGCTGCGACGGCGGAAGGGATCACCGATGTAGCCGGGGCGATCAGTCTGCCCAAGGGGCGGACCGCCGTTGCCATGCGTGTGGCGGAGCAGTTCATTTCCGGCCTCGGATCGATCATCAGGGAGAGCGAGACGTCGGTCCTGCCTGTGGAACTGGCGACGTTGCGGTCGATGGTGGAATCACTGAAAACAGGCGGATCCGCGTACGGTGCGACGTCCGGGTCAGCAGGGCGCGAAGACGCCGGCAGTCGCGGCGCCTCGGGCCCGACCAACAGTTCAGGAGCAGCACAATGAGTCCTTTTCTACCCCTTCAAATCGTACTCGGCCTCCTCGGCCTCGTCATCTTTATCGCTCTTGTACGTAGTATCAGAATCGTCCCGGCAAAGACCGTGCTCGTCGTGGAGCGACTCGGCAAGTACGCATCCACCCTTCAGGCGGGATTTCACGTTCTCGTGCCGTTTATAGACAAGGTTGCATATACCCACAGTCTCAAGGAACAGGCTGTAGACGTTCCGACCCAGCCCTGTTTCACCTGGGACAATGTGAAGGTCGACGTTGACGGAGTCCTCTACTACAAGGTCACCGATCCCAAAAAAGCGAGCTACGGGATCAGCAACTACCGATACGCAACGATTCAGCTCGCCCAGACGACGATGCGTTCGGTCATTGGAAAACTGGAACTGGACAAGACCTTTGAAGAACGGGATGCGATCAATGCCGCCATCGTCAAGGAGGTCGATGCGGCGAGCGCGGAATGGGGCGTCGACGTCACACGATATGAGATACAGAACATAAACGTCCCCGCCGACATTCTGCAGGCGATGGAAGCGCAGCTTCGTGCGGAACGGGATAAACGCGCCCAGATTGCCCGTTCTCTCGGTGAGATGGAAAGTAAAATCAACTACTCCGTGGGAGAAATGGAGGAAGCCATCAACAGATCCGAAGGGGAAAAGGAAAAGTGGATCAATGAGGCCGAGGGCAAGGCTGCTGAAATCCGGGCGCTTGCCAAGGCTACCGCCGTGTCTATCCGGAAGCTTGCAGCCGCACTCGAAGCCGACGGCGGAGACGAAGCGTTGTCCCTGCAGCTTTCGGAGCAGTACATCGCCGAGCTGCGCAATCTCGCATCCGCCGATACCCGCGTCGTCCTGCCGTTGAACCTGAGCGATCTCGACTCAATGCTCGACGGCGTTCGGAGCATTCTGAAAAGGGCAGGCGCGGGAACGCCGGTATGAACACCAAGACCCTTGTATATGTAGCGGGCCACAAGAATCCGGACATGGATTGCACCTGTGCGGCGTACTGCTACGCCGCACTGAAAAGAACCCTCGATCCCCGCACCCGATACGTCCCGATACGGACCGGCCCCCTGAACGGGCAGATTCGCGACGTCTTTGAACTTGCCGGAGTGGAGGAACCTCGTCACGTCGACACCGTCGCGCCGACAATCGGCATGATTGCCAAGCGGAGTCCCGTCATCCTCCATCCCGACGATCCCGTCCTTGACGCGATCAGGGAGGTGGAAAACCAGACGATTTCCGCAATCCCCATCATTGACGGGGAGGGAGCGTTCACCGGCGTCGTCGGCGTAAATGAAATCACTTCATACATTCTCGCCCAGAACAAGGGACCGCGACCGCTCTATACATTTCTCGTCTCCAATTTCAACCGCGTCCTTCCCGGTGAACTGCTCCAGAAGGGAGAAGAGGGTCTCTTTGAAGCGCCCATCGTCACCGGTTCCATGCCCGACCATCGCTCCATCGAAATGATACGGCTGCTGCCGACACCGCCCCTCCTTGTTGTGGGAAACCGCAGCGAGATTCTGCGCCACGCCGTGGAGTCACAGCTCCCGGCGGTGGTCATTACAGGACTTGAAAAGGGCGAGGCCATCGCGACGGACATGTCGACCTTCCGCGGTGCCGTGTACCGCTCCGGGACGGACACCGCCGAGACGATCCGTCTCCTGCGCCTCAGTTCTCCCGTCCGGACGATCATGGACGCCGGCGTCCCCCGGTTGAACACGGAAACGCCCTTCGACGAGGGGAAGAACCTGCTTCTCAATTCCAAATACCGCGGTCTGCCCGTCTTTGACGAGGGCACCTATGAGGGGATGGTGAGCCGCCGCTCCTTCATTGAACGTCCGCGACGGAAGCTCATCATGGTCGACCACAATGAGATCTCCCAGGCCGTAGACGGTGCGGAGGAAGCGGAAATACTTGAAATCGTCGACCACCACCGCCTTGCTCCGCCGTCAACGACGCAGCCCATTGCCGTTACGACGCGCCCGGTGGGCAGCACCTGCACGCTCGTCTATGAAGAGTACGCCGGACGGGGCCTCGCCATCGACCGGGAAGTGGCGATCCTCCTCCTGTCGGGCATCATCTCCGACACGGTGAACCTCTACTCGCCCACCACCACCGAGGCGGACCGTCGGGCGATCTATCGCCTGGAGACGATCACCGGCATATCCGCCAGCGAACACGCCAAGCGCCTCTTTTCCCAGTTGAACGCCCTTGAAAACAGGGAACCCCGGGAAATCATCCTCTCCGACTACAAGCAGTACACCCACGGGTCGGTACGGGTAGGGATCGGACAGGTCGAGGTCACCACCCTCGCGGACACCGGCAACTATCGCACCCGCCTCGTTGAGGCCCTCGATGCGGTGGCCCGGGAAAAACGGTGTAAATGGTGCATGCTTATGGTCACGGACGTGATGAAACGGAACAGCCTCCTCCTCACCTCATCTTATCCACAGGCGGAGGAAGCGCTGCCCTTCAGTCACATTGCTGATCGAACGTACGACATGCCGGGCGTGCTCTCCCGGAAGAAACAGCTTCTTCCGGAAGTGATGCGTGTGCTTGAGGAGCTGGCTGAGCGAAACGGCGCCGTTGCGGCGGCTTCTTCATAGGTACTCAGCGGCCCCCGCGAAGCGACGCGGCGGATCGGTGCATCGCATTGTAGCCGGCGCCAAGGGGCGGAAGACCTTAAAAGAGGCCGCCGCTCACCTGGACGATGGCGATAATGACACCGGTGACGCCCTCACCCCCCAGGAGACCCGAGGCAACGACGACGCCTTTTTCATCCCACTGCGGTTTCCTTCTGGCGATGACAAGACGAATCAAACCACCCAGAAAGACCGGAGCGGAAATCATCATCGGAAGATACACACCAAGGCCGAGGGTCATACCGGGCCACCCGATGAGATAGACGACCAGCCCGACCACCAGCCCGATGGTAAAGGCCGTCACGTCGGGAATTCCCGCCGCGAGGGCGGCCACGGCGTGTGCCTGCGGCGCCGGAAGCTCCCCTCCAAAGGAACCGTACCGGGTCAGCAGGATCGCGAAGGTCCCCACCGATACAAGGGCACCCACAATCCCACCCACCGCTTCCGCGGTGATTTGCGCCCGCGGACTCGTGTGAAAAAGATGTCCCGCTTTGAAATCGTTGAGAACGTCCCCGGTAAGACCACAGCTGACGGCGGTTACCGCCGCGATGAGGATCGCAGGTGTCTGCCCCAGGGAGGGCACAACCAGCCGGATTCCCAGAAGCACGATGATTCCGAGAATCTCCATCGGGTTGATTCCCGTTCTGCCCGTCAGATCTGCGGCCATCACCGTCGCAATCACAACGCCCAGAAGGAGCAGAATCGACGGAACGACGGGTATACCGGCGAGTATTGAAAGAATCACCACAACGACGGCACCACCCACGGGGAGACTGACGGCGAGGCGGCGGTTGCCGCTCACTCCCAGATCGGTAACGACACCCGCAAAGATCGCCTTGAATCGGGGAAGTATTCCCTTTACCAGGACGCCGACGCCGGTTCCCACCATCAGTCCGATACCGAGGCTGGACCGGAACGCTTCGGCCGTCGCCATATCCGGGAAAATACCCAGGGCGATTCCCACGGGGACGAGTATGACATACGCAAAAATCGAACCTGCAAACCACACGGCGGTGTATACGACATCGATGATGTATCCGATACCGACCGCCATGGGAGAAATCCAGAACCCGACGGAAATGTTCCGCGCCGCGAGCGTCGCAGACGAAAGGGCGGCGGGAATTGCCGCCACAAGATCGCGGCCTGCAACAAAGAGGGCGGAAATACCCATGGACCCAAAGAGAAATCCCGCCTTGCCGCCCCCTTCGTCTCCCACCTGTACCGTCTCATACGCCGCGGTACCCACGGGGTAGGGAAGTGCCTCGGTTTCCACAAAGTGGCGTCGCACAAGGGCGGTCAGAATGAGGCCGAGAATCGTCCCGGCGAGAACGACGAGAATGAGCGGTGGAAATGAGATCTCCCTGTCGGGCTGGAGAATCCAGATTGCCGGGATGGTGAATGCAAAACCGCCGGCGATCATCGCGCCGGCGCTCATCGCCGTGTGGGTGACGTTGATTTCATTGAGGTTGGTCTTACCCAGACCTTTCAGAGCGGCCATACTCAGAAGGGCGACAAAGATCGTCGGCCATGGAAGGGCTCCGAGCCTGAGGGCGACATACATGGAACTGGCGGCGATAATGACGGCACCGAGGGCGCCGATGACGAGGGCCCGTGGGGTGAGTTGTTCGCGAATCGGTCGTGAAACGCCCCCTGACGACTGTGCCGTTCCCTTGTCGCCTCCATCACCGGGGATATTCGAATCTGCCATGACGTTCCTCCTCAAATGGCCGGGTTCACACGGTCGTGATCTGACTATTCAATGACAACGCACCGCGTCGGCTACAAAGCGTCTCACAGTGTTCATCATTCTACAAAAAAGCGGCTCTTGACCGAATAACCGCCCAAAGCATACCGAAAGGGTTGGTGACACGGCAAGTGGCGCCCGCCCCTCGTGATGTATTCATTACAGTAATAATAAACTATACTTGTACCCATGTACACGACGGAAACCACGGTAGAACCATTTAAAACGTATATGAATCGTCTTCGGGAAACCCTTCGATTTCTCATGTACGAACGGCTCGATCAGGACCGGCAGAACCTCCAGCGCGGAATCCCGCCCTTTTTCCTGCGGGAGTTTCTCAACACCCGCCCCATCGATGCGTCGATCTCCACCCGATATGGCGGACGGGGTGCCGATCCCGCGGAAATACTCTCCGTTCTCGACACGGTCGCCTACGAATCACTTCCGTTGGGACTCATACTCGGAATCAACGGCGCCCTCTTCGCGGAGCCGATGTCAAAATACGCCGACCCCGACATCGCGGGTCCGGTACTGAAGAGAATGCGCGAAGAGAACGCCATGGGTGGACTCATGATCACCGAACCTGACTACGGGACGGACGCCCTGAATATGCAGACGAGCTTTCACCGCAACGACGACGGTTATCACATAAAAGGTGAAAAACACTGGGCCGGCTTGAGCGGCTGGGCCGACTACTGGCTCGTCACCGCCAGGAGGCGGAAGGAAGACGGTTCATTGAGTCGGGAGATCGGATTCTTCTTCTGCGATTCCCGCCGTCCGGAGCAGCTCGTCCGCGTCGAGGAGTATTACAACAACCTCGGCCTGTACATGATCCCCTATGGACGGAATCGTCTCGATCTTCAGGTCCCTGAAAACCACAAACTGGAGTTTGACGGCGGGGGCATGAAAATGATGCAGGATCTCCTCCACCGCAGCCGCATGCGTTTCCCCGGTACGGCTCTCGGATTTATACGACGAACTCTCGACGAAGCGGTGGAGCATACCCGGAAGCGTTTCATCGGCGGAAAACCACTCGCTCAGTTTGATCAGGTTCAGCGCCACCTCGCCCGGTTGCAGGGGTGGGTGACCACCGCCCGCGCCTTCTGTCATGATTCCATCACACGGTCAGGCATTTCATTCAACCTGGGGGGGGGGGGGGGGGGGTCAAAGAGGGCCTTGTCGCCAATGTGCACAAGGCGCTCATGAGCGATTACATGCAGTCGGCGGCGCAGAACGTCCTTCAACTGGTCGGGGCCAAGGGGTACCGTCAGGACCACTTTGCCGGCCGGGCGACGACGGACTCCCGCCCGTTTCAAATCTTTGAAGGATCCAACGACGTCATTTACCACCAGATCGGAGACGGCTTTCTCAAGACCTTCTTCCGTGGCGGCGACGCAAACATCGCCCGATTCCTTGAGGACCACCCCCTCACGGCGCGGGGCGTCGAACGGGTCCGGTCGTTTCTCGATTTTTCTATTCAGCCGGAGTTGTCGCAGCGTCGCCGCATAGACCTTGGCCGGATATTCAGCCGCGTCACCGCCATCGACCGGGTGCAACGTCTGCTCGATACGGGTTTCGATTCCAGACTCATTTCAAGTGCCGTCGCCCAGTTGAAGGAAGAGATCGGCGGACTGGTGGGTCAATTTCTCCACGGCCAGGAACTGGCATACGTGGATGTCGATCCCCGCTCAATGGAACTGGCTTCAGGCGACCGAACGTAGCGGCTCAGGCGGTCGCGGTCGTCGTCTATGCCGACATGAGGGCTATGCCCGAAAGGGCGAGGACGATACCCGCGATACGTACGGTACCGACCCGCTCACCGAAAATGAACCGCGACAGAACAACGGTCTGCACGGGGTAGGCGGAGCTGATGACGGCTGCGATCGACAATAGACCGCTTCGAAATGCAAGGACGAGGAAAATATTCGCCGCCATATCCATCACGCCCGCGGCAATGACCGGAAAGACACCGCCATGAAGCTGCAGCCGTGGCGTGTCGCTGCGGCCTCCCCACAGCTGACTCGGCACAAATGGGACGGAAACGACCAGTACGGTAAACGAGATCGAACAGATACGTGCCACCGCAAGGGGCCACATACCGCTCGCATCGTCGGGAATACTGATAAGCAGGAAAAAAAGGCCGAAAAAGAAACCCGATGCGACGCCGTCTCTGAGAGACTCCCTCATTCTCCGCTGATCGTGTTCATGCAGGGGAAGACGACCCTGCCAGGAGACGAGAACGATCGCCGGGAGGGCGAGGGCGACGCCGAAAGCCGCGAGAGTCGACATCCGTTCGCCGAGGAGCAGACCACCCACAAGAGGAGTTACCGCCCCGATCAATGCCGCAAGGGGCGAAACAATCGCCACAAGACCGCGGGAAAGACCGCGATAGAGAAAGGCCAGACCGCCGAGGCCCGCAATGCCCGCGGCGGCGCCGAACAGCCCGTCTCCCAGTGAAGGGACTGCCGCACGACCGTCAACGACGATGAAGAGAATGACAAGAGCAAGCCCTGCAAGCTGAGACCATACCAGCACGGCGGGAATTGAATTTTTCCGCGAGGCAAAGCCTCCGGTGAAATCGGCGGTACCGAAAAAGACCGCGGCGAGTGACGCAAAGAGAACGGACATGGCGACGAGCGTATCGGGGAACGCCGGTCGGATCAAGTTCAGACGCGACCGAGGACTCTCCTCAGCTGCGAGAGATCCTTTATGTCGTGCAGTGCTTCACTACTGTTGGGAACGCGTCCTTCAATGAGACGAAGCACGTACTCTCCCAGTTCATGGGCGGTTATCCATTCGGGGTTTGTGTTTTCTCCCCGGGTGCGGGTATTGATCGTCGTGTGGGCGGTAAGGGCGTGGATTCGTACATTCCGATCCGCAGACTCCGTGGCGAGGACCCGGGTTATCATCTTCTGAGCCGCCGCCATGATTGAAGCCATTCCCGCATCGGGACGAATATGCTCCGCTTCCGGCCCGATCATGGTCACATAGACTCCCCCGTCCTGCTGCCGCAACTGCTCCACAAAGACACGCTGCGTATTGAAGTGGGTCACCAGATTGTCCTGAATACTCCGATCCCAGTCGGTCCGGGGCATACGATGCAGGCTGTGTCCGTAATATCCGGCACCGACGGAGACGACGACGGCATCGATCCGGGAGACTTCCTCAAGAATTCTCTCTTTCATCGCAGCGACGGCGAGATCATCGCACAGATCGGCGGGAATAAAACGAAGCCGTTCGGAATCGTTCACGTACCCTTTCAGCCTGTCGGCACGGTCGATTTCACGAACCGGCACGTAGACAATATAGTGTTCTTCGACGAGGGCTTTCACAACACCTTCACCGATGCCCCCGGTGCCTCCGGCGACAACGGCCACGGGATCGTTTCGGACGTCCTGCACTCCATTCATCTCGCACCTCCTGGTTCCTGCGAAAATAGGCGGCGTCTGCCAAAACTATGATGCATATACAATCTACTACGTCACACATCGTCCGGCAAAAGGAGCGGGTTTTTCCCGCCTTTCACCGCGTCGATACGCCCGTTCCCGCCGTCCGGAAGGGTAAAATAGATTTTTGACCTATTGTTGACACATTTTATAATAATAGTTAGCCTTGCATAACTTTTTTTTACGGAGGAAACTTTATGCCCCTTCAGCGTGTTTTCACAATCGTGTTGTTTCTCATAGCGGGAACTTCACTCCTCTTTGCGACGGGAACGGCGGAAATGGAACCGTCGGCAGCAGGCGACAGGGAAACGGTCACCATCACTCACGACCTGGGCACGACGGTGGTTCCGTCCTCTCCGGAACGTCCGGTTGCCTTCGGGTACGACGGGCTCGATATTCTCGATAGCCTCGATATAGCCGTGGGCGGCATCGTCCCCGGAACGCTTCCGGGCTACCTCGACAGCTACGCCGGCGAGGAGTATTTCAACGCCGGGAGCCTCTTTGAACCCGATTTTGAAGGGCTCTTTGATTTCGCACCGGAAGTGATCGTGATTTCACCGCGGCAATCCACCCAGTACGACGCACTTCAGGAGATTGCACCGACGGTATACCTCTCGGTTGAACCCGGAGCGTATATGGATTCGGTACGGAACAACACCATGCTCCTCGCCCGCCTCTACGACCGTGAAGAGGCGGCAGAATCGATCCTCGCCGCATTGGAACGGCGCATTGAGAGACTGAGGGACGCAACGGAAGGGAAACGTGCGCTCTTCATCATGGTCAATGACGGCTCCCTGAGTGTCTACGGCAGGGGATCACGCTTTGACGTCGCCTATTCCACATTCGGTTTTGACCCCGCCGACGACACGATCGAGGCCGCGACACACGGTCAAAGTGTTTCCTTCGAGTACCTCCTGGAGCAGGACCCTGACTATCTCCTCGTCCTCGATCGCGGCGCCGCGATAACCGGTACGGGCACCGCCGCATCGGTCCTGGACAACGCGATCGTAGCGCAGACAAGAGCCGCCCGGAATGACGGAATCGTCTTCGTCAGTCCGCAGGCGTGGTATCTCGCCTCCGGCGGATTGACGGCGACCTCCATGATGATTGCGGATATCGAACAGGCGCTCGGAGTCGAATAACCGAACCGACAGAGCGCTGTGACAACGATGATGCCGGGATTTCGTCGCCTCTTATCCGCTTTCGTCGATCGTCGGGTTCTGTTCCCGGCGATCGTTGTCGGCGGGCTCGCCTCTCTTTTTATCGGGGTACAACCGCTCACTCCGGCACATCTCATCGCGGGAGATTCCGACGCGTGGCGTCTGGTTGTCCTCAGTCGCCTCCCCCGCCTCGCTGCGGTCCTTCTAAGCGGCGCGGCGCTCTCGGTTACCGGCGTCGTTCTTCAGATCCTGCTTCAGAACCGTTTTGCCTCACCCGGTACGGTGGCGACCACCGACGGTGCACAGCTCGGTTTTCTCGTCGGCGCGCTCGTCTTTCCGAGCGCTCCTCCCCTGGTCCGTCTGCTGACGGCGACTGTTTTTGCCCTTCTCGCCACCGGAACCTTTCTCGTCATTATCCGCCGGCTGTCCCTCCGCAGCGCCGCCGTCCTCCCATTGGTCGGCATCGTATTCGGTCGCGTCCTCTCCGCCGTCGCGGAGGCGGTGGCATTTCAGTTCGAAATGGTTCAGTCGGTCTCGTCGTGGCTCACCGGGGATTTTTCGATGGTCGTCCGGGGACAGTATGAACTCCTCTACGTCGGCGTGCCCCTCGCCGTACTCGTATATGCCCTGGCCCGCCACATCACCATCGCCGGTCTCGGGCGGGAAACGGCAACGGGTCTCGGCCTGGAGGTACGGGGAGTCACCACAATTGCGACGCTTGCCGCGGCGACGATGACCGCCGTGGTCGTCGTCGTTGGCGGAACGTTGCCCTTCGTCGGTCTGGTGGTGCCGAACCTCGTGGCTGCGGTGAAGGGTGACAACTTGAACAGGACGATGCCCGAGGTCGCCCTCTTTGGAGCCGCGTTTGTTCTCGTCGCAGATGTGGTCGGCCGGATCGTCATTCATCCCTACGAAATCCCCATCGGCCTCACTATCGGCGTCCTCGGAAGCGTCGTCTTTCTCGTCTATTTCTTCCGGAGCGAAACCGGTGCGACGTGACGAAAGGCTCGCCGTCGGTATTCCCGCATTGCTCGTACTCCTCCTGGCCGCGCTGTACCTGCTGCCCGGACTCACGCCCCGCAACGCCGCCTACTACCTCTCCCGTCGGGGTCCGCAACTGGTGGCGGTCATGCTCGCCGCCGGCAGTGCCGGTGCGGCGTCCATTGTTTTTCAGTCAATCACCCGGAATCGCCTGCTCACCCCGTCGGTTATGGGTATCGAGTCACTTTACGTTCTCATGCAGACCGGAGCGGTCTTCTTTCTCGGCGGAACGGCAGGTACCCTCGCCCGTCCTCTCCCCACCTATCTGGCAACACTCGTGGTGATGGTCGTCTTTGCGGCCCTGCTCCTGGGAGGTTTGATGAGCGCCAATCTTCAGGTGAACCAGGTCCTGCTCGTCGGCGTCGTCATGGGCATCCTGTTCCGGAGTCTTACCGGATTTCTCCAGATGATCATCGATCCCAATGAGTTCTCCGTCGTCCAGGGCAACACCTACGCCAGCGTCACCAATGTGAGTTCATCAGTCATACCTGCCGCCTCGATCGTCGGCCTTGGTACGTTCATATGGATAGGAACCAAAGCACGAATACTCGACGTCATCGCCCTCGGACGGGAACCGGCGATCGCCCTCGGCATCGACTACCGCAGGGAGACACGGAATCTTCTCACCGTCGCGGCCGTTGCCGTCGCATCGGGAACCGCAATGGTCGGTCCGCTGCCATTTCTCGGTCTTCTTGCGGCGGGGACGGTCAGGGAGGCATCCTCTACATGGCGCCACCGATCAATGATACCCTCGGCGGCGCTCACGGCGATCGTATATCTTCTGGGTATTCAGACCATTCGTCGGACCGTTGGAACGCCCGTACCCGTCGGTACAATTCTGGCGCTGGCAGGGGGGCTGTTCTTCCTCGCCATCGCCATTCGGAGCAGCACAAGATGATAACCGTTGAACACCTCTCAAAACGATACGGCACGGTACCGGTTCTCGACGACGTGGGAATGGAAATTCAGCCGGGCAGCGTCACCGCCCTCATCGGGGCCAATGGCTCGGGAAAGAGCACCTTTCTCTCCGCGGTGGGGCGTCTCATTTCCTACGATAAGGGGACGGTAGAAATTGCCGGAGAGCGCCTTGAGGCGTGGGGAACGCGCCACCTGGCCCGACGCCTCTCCATCCTGCGTCAGACGCTGCGATTTGACCTTCGCCTTACGGTGGAAGAACTTGTGGAGTTCGGCCGCTTCCCCCACAACGCCGGTTCCCTTACCGCGGCGGACCGCACCGCCGTCGACCGGGCGCTCTGGCTCATGGATCTCGAATCCTATCGCACCGCTTCGATCCACGAAATCAGCGGTGGAGAACGTCAGCGCGCCTTTATCGCCATGGTCATCGCCCAGGATACAGACTACGCCCTCTTTGACGAGCCCCTGAACAACCTGGATATGCGCCATTCCGGCCGTGTCATGGCGGCCCTCACGACGCTTGCTCATCGGGAAGGGAAGGCTGTGGCGGTGGTGGTCCACGACATCAACATGGCCGCCGCCTACGCAGATACGATCGTCGCCCTGCGGGACGGCCGCGTCGTCCACACGGGAACGGTGGATGAGACGATGAAGGAACCGGTCCTGGAAAAGATCTTCGGCACCGCCTTTCCTGTGGTGTCAGTCGGCTCCCGGCCGTTCTGTATATACCACCATGCGGCGCCGCCTACAGGGTGAGGAGGTCGGCTATGCTGCCGCCATGCCGCGGCTCGTCGGTAATCACCACCGGCTCACATCGCTCCCATCGCGTCCACCGGAGCTCCCCCTCCTCGTCTGCCGTTACAAGGCCCGTTCCAGAGACCATTCCCTTCCCGCTTCCGTCCCGTCCCGCTTCGCCGACGCGGACGTTCTCACCATGCGAGCTCTCCTGCCGGCTCCCCTGCGGGCTCCGCCATGCAAAGCGGGCGCGCCAGAACTCGCCCTTCCGGTACCCGAAACCTTCCCCGCCGTCTCCATAGACCGAACCCGCGGCGTGACCATGTGCGTCGGGCGCAACAAGGAGCCGCAACACCCCGTCACCGGGCTCTCCCGTATGCTGGCGCAGACCCTCAAAGGGCACTATATGGCCCCCTCTGACGAAGATCGGAATACGGTCGAGGGGTGCGTCGCAGGCAACAACCTGCCCGCGCCCCGCTTCCGCGAGGCTCCCTGCGTCGTATCGCCGCCCCGTCCAGAAGTCATACCAGACGCCTTCCGGCAGGTAGACCGCCCGTTCCTGCACTCCCGGTTCCACCACCGGAGCGACAAGCAGTGCCGGCCCGACCATGTAACTATCGGCCCTGCGGAAGACCCGCGGATCATACGGAAACTCCCACACCAGCGGACGGATAACCGGGGCACCCGTCCGACTCGCCTCCTCAAAGAGGGTGTACAGATAGGGCATCAACCGGTACCGAAGGCCGATAAAGCGACGCGCCGCCGCCAGTACCTCATCGCCGAAACTCCACGGTTCGTGGTCCACCGTATCGAGGGCGCTGTGGGCGCGGAAAAAGGGCGTCAGGGCGGCGGCGGCGACCCATCGGGCGTAAAGCTCCCCGTCGGCGTTCATTTGAAAGCCACCCACGTCACCGCCGCAGAAGGGCACGCCGCTCAGGCCCAGGTTGGAGAGCATGGGTATCATGAGGCGGATGTGCTCCCACCAGCTGTGGTTGTCACCGGTCCAGACCGCCGCGTAGCGCTGAACGCCGGCGTAGCCGCTGCGGGTAAGGACAAAACCACGCTCATCGGGACGGTATCGCTCCATCGCCTCCCGGGTCGCCGCGTTCATCCCGTTGCCGTAGATATTGTGAACCCGGGCGATCGTCTTCGGCCGGCCTTCGTTGCGGGCAATCAACCGGTCGGGAACGGTAAAATCGGGGCGGTATTCCTCGCTCCCTGAAAAATCGGCGGGTTCATTCATATCGTTCCAGATGCCCGCCACCCCGGCGTCGAGGAGCGGCTGATGGTGCTCCGCCCACCACCGTCTGACGCGACCCTCGGTAAAGTCCGGGAATACCGCCTCACCGGGCCACACCGTACCGACATAGGGACCCTTTCCGGGATCCTCAAGGAAGACATCCTTTGTGAGACCGTCGGCAAAGACGTGGTAGTCGGGATCGTATTTCACGCCGGGATCGACAATCGTCACAACGCGAAAACCGCGCTCGTGAAGTTTTTCGATCATCGTTTTCGGCTCGGGAAAACGTACGGGGTCCCAGGTAAAGACGCGATACCCGTCCATGTAATGGATATCGAGATAGATGACGTCGCAGGGAACGTTAAGCTCCCGCATCCGTTCCGCCACCTCGAGGACCCGGGAATCGGGAAAATAGCTGTAACGGCACTGCTGGAAGCCAAGGGCCCATTCCGGCGGGAGAGCAATGCGCCCGGTCAACGCGCTGTACGCGGCAACCGCCTCCGGCAGCGACGGATCGTGACGGAGATAGAACGTCACCTCATCATCATAGACTTCGACCTGCAGACGGTCGGAGACCGATTCACCCACGTCAAACCACATCGTCGCGGTGGCATCCACAAAGAGGGTGGCCGTTCCGCCTGCGGTGACGATATATGCAACGGGAATAGACTGATAGAGGGGGTCCCGCCCGGGAGTATGGCGCGGTTCATCGGAGTTCCACATGACCCAACTGCGCCCGCGCTTGTCCAGGCCACCCGTCTTCTCACCGAGACCATAGACGACGCACCCCTCCGGGAGGGGGAACGAAAGGAGCACGCCGTCGCGGCAACGGGAGAGCTCAACCTCGTCCAGCACGGGGGCCGGCCCGCTTTCGTCCCCGATATGTCGGTCCGATATGGCGAATCCCGCCGCGGCGTCAGTTTTCCCCGTCACGGGCAGGACAAAGCGGTTTCCCCCCACCTCCACCGGGACGATCCCCCTGCTGTCTTCATGGGGATTTGCAGTTCCTTCCACGCCCTCGTTTCCGGCGGCGTAGCGGTAGGACCGGCGGTCGGAAAAGAGGAACGGTACATCCATATCGACGAGCCGCCACGTCCGCCGGGCATCGCTTCCGGGATCCAGCGCCCAGGACCGTCGCGCCGGCGCTCGCCCCGCCGCCCCGGACTTCTCACCCGCCGCCCTTCGCTCCGCGCCCGTCTCCGCGCCCGTCTCCGCGCCCATCTCCACGCTTCCGCCGGCGCCGTCCGACACAGCTCCGGCCAGACCATCGGGCGCGTCGCTATCGGCATCCTCAGACACAGCTCCGCCCTCGCCGCCATCGGCATCGCCGTCCTCCAGAGAGAGCGCAATGCGCAGCCAGTCGTCATTGGATGCGGCAAATCCACAGGTTGCATGAGAAAAGCGGTATGTGAGGGTTGAAAAATCGGCGTCACTCCCGCGCAGCTCGCCCAGGGGCGCCCACCGTGTCTGTCGCTGATGCATGGGAAATCGGAGCTACTCCGAAACCACCTCTTCCACCACGGCGGCGAGTTCCTCTTCAGAAAAGACGCGGTCAATGTCGAGGACGATAATGAACTTCTCGTCCTGTTTTCCGATACCCTTGATGAACTCCGTATCGATTCGCGTTCCGATTTGCGGCGCCGGCTCAATCTGTTCCTTGTTCAGGTTGATCACTTCCTGAACGCTGTCCGCAAGGGTGCCCACGGTTATCTTGTCACCGCCCACTTCCACTTCCATGACGATGATCCGTGTATTGTTTGTGCGTTCCGCCGCGGGCATACCAAACTTCAGCCGCAGATCGATGACGGGAACCACGCTGCCTCTGAGGTTGATCACGCCCCGCATGAAATCCTGGGTCCGCGGCACTTTGGTGATCGTCGTATATTCAAGAACTTCTTTTACATCATACACTTCGACGGCGTACTGCTCTTCCGCGAGCATAAATGTCAAATACTGACTCGTCGTCGCGTTCATTTCATCGCTCATCATCTGCCTCCGTATTTCGCATCGTAGCGCAGCCGGTACGCCTTTGCAAACTGGCCGCATTTCACAATCATTTTTTCAAATTGAACCCGAGGGTCACCGCGGTTGCTACCCCATTCGGCCGTGCAGGATCTTGTCCACCAGCCGGTCCGCGCCGCGACCTTCCACCCCTTCCGCCGCAGCGGCTTCCCGGACCTGACGTTCCAGCTCCGTCCCGTCGTCGGCGGGCGCAAGCAACCTTCGCAGGGCGGCAAATTCGCTGCGGGAAAATCGCACCCCTCCCCTGATATGCTCCTCAAACGCTTCCGTCGCGATGGGACACACCCGCCGGGTGATCTCAAAGATCGCCTCGCCGTAGACTCGGATTTCGTACTGCGCGTGCGGATCCATACGCAGCCGGAGAAAATGAAAGAGGTTATGCAGGTCGATCTGCCAGTACCACTCGGTGTACATGGAGAGGGGCAGGTTTATCCGCGCCACCTCCCGGGCGAGGTCATGACCGAGAAGTCGCTCATACTCCGTATAGGCGGCGCGCTGCTGTCGTTCCAGGGTGTCCCGAATCGCCTCCCTCGTCGTCTCGTCAAACCCGTCGGCTTCACGACCCTGCTTGTTGTCCGCCGCCTGGGGCGCGATGGCGTTTCCCTCGGGCAGATAAAATTCGTCTTTCATGATGCTGTACCGTCCGCTTATCTCATTGAGTCGGGCGGTACGGTGTCGTACCCACTGACGGGCGACAAATACGGGCATCTTCGTATGAAAGGTGAGAACCACCTGTTCAAAGGGAGAGGTGTGGTCGTTCCTGAGGAGATAATTGATGAGACCCTTGTCCTGGCGATAGGACTTGGTACCGGCACCGTAGGAAACACGCGCCGCCTGCACGATCCGTTCGTCGCCGCCCATGTAGTCCACCAGCCGGACAAAGCCATGGTCCAGAACGGGAAACTCCCTGTCCAGTATTTCTTCCGCCGCCGCCACCGTTTCATGTGCCATGTTGCCCCTCCCGCTTGTATATAGAACCGTGTTGCAGAATAGATGATATTTCCTTACCCTGAATAGAAATAGGGCAGCAATACCGACCTGCGCACCTGAATGCTTCGTATACCGGGTGATATCGGCGCGTTGCAACACGATTGTGGATACCTGCTACTGATCCGGTCGGTATTTTATCCGTTCCCGACGCAAATGTCTCGCCTCCATCCTCGTCATCCTATCGGAGAGGCGCTATATTAGACCCATGATGCGTCTGTCCCCACTGTGCCTCATCGCGGCGGTCGCGGCGGCACTGCTCTTTCCTCTGGATTCAGCTGTCGCCCAATCTTACAGCTCCGATTCCGGCGACTACGTCGTCGTCTGGGGTGAACAACGGGACGACAACGGCTACGACTTCTACGCCCAAAACAGCCACTTCATTCCTATGTACATCTCCGTCGACTTTCAGCGTCTCGTCAGTCTGACCCCGACGGAAGCGTTGCCGTGGACAGGTGCGATTGAGGCGGAAACGGAACGCCAACTGCTCTTCAGTCTACTTCCGACGGCAACGAGAGGACAGTTCGGCTACAATCTGAGCTACACCGTCGCCGAGGGCAACCCGGAAACGGCGCGCCACGACGACGATTATCTCTACCTTTTCCCCTTTGCCCACGGCACCAGACACCGCATCACCCAGGGGCACAACGGTCGCTTTTCCCATTTCAGAGAGAACCAGTACGCTATAGACTTCAACCTGGACCAGGGGACTCCGGTGTACGCGGCGCGGGACGGAGTGGTCGTCCGCGTCAAGGAGGACAGCCGCGTCGGCGGTCCGTCCCAGGCGTACGCCGACAGGGCAAACCTGATCATGATCGCCCATGACGACGGCACCTTCGGGAACTACGTTCACCTGCGATATCGCGGCGCCGAGGTTGAAGTCGGTGACGAAGTTGCGGCGGGTGAGCTCATCGGCTACAGCGGTAATACCGGCATATCCAGCGGCCCCCATTTGCACTTCGATGTTCGCATTCCCCTCCCCACGGGGAGAATGCAGAGCATACCCTTTCTCTTTTATGGCCTCGATGGACGTCCGGTCCAGCCTGAGGAAGGTACATTTCACTACGCCGTTCATCCAGGGAACGCGGAGTTCGAGGTGATCAGGGGAGAAGACCTCACCGTTTCAGATTTCACCGGTCATGAGCAGGAAATAGACCAAACAAATCGCCTGGAGTTTCGTACCGAAGAGTATGACCTGACGTACGCAATCTTCCTGGGGAACGGTTTCTCGGACCCCATTGAGGCGACGGTGAGCTTCAACTTCGTCAACATGCGTGCCGACTCTCCGCTTCCCATGGAACTCACAATTCCGCCCCTGACGGAAGTCTTCCTCACCCTGCTCCGCGCCGATCCCGCGGGAGACCGCTGGCAATACGCTCCCTCCGTCCGATATCGCCGCGTCGAGTGATACCGTCCATACACTGCCGGCATCTTGCCCCTGCCGCCGGGCTAGTAGTATACCGGAACCATGGTTGTCTCCTATGTGAAACTCGCTCTGGCACCTGTCATCTGGGGGGGCGGCCTCGTCGCCGGCCGGGTCGTGTCGGCGGCATTGCCGGCAATAACTATTACCTGGGTGCGCTTTCTCCTGGTAAGCGTCTTCCTGCTTCCAATCCTGCGCCTCCTGCAGGGAAAACTTCCCCGTCCCGGCCGCCGGGACGCGCTCTTTCTCCTGGGAATGACCCTCGCGGGGGTGGTGTTCTTCAACATATTGCTCTTCACCGGTTTGAAAACGGTGACCGCCGTCCGCAGTTCCATCTTTATCGCTCTCGCGCCGTCGGCGGTGGCCCTCATTCTCGTGCTCTTCTTTCGGGAACGGGCGGGAAGAAACACGGCGACAGGTATCGTTATCGCCTTTGTCGGTACGGCGATAACCATCACCAACGGTGACCTCCTGCAGGCCGCAAAGGGAGGAATCTCCACGGGGGACCTCTACATGCTGGGAGCCGTCGTCTCCTGGGCGGCCTATACCATTCTGGCGAGGTACGCCATGCGGAACCTATCGGCCCTCACCGTCCTCACCTACTCGTCTGTTATCGGCTCCGTCCTGCTTACCCCCTTTGCCGTTCGCCCCGACATCGTCGCGGTGTTGTCGATGCAGAGCATCGCCACGTGGTCGAGCCTCCTCTACCTCGCATTCGGCTGCGCCGGAATCGCGTATCTCTTTTACTATCAGGGTATCCGCGACGTCGGGCCGAACGGCGCTGCGATCTTCCTCAATCTGGAACCGGTATCGGCAATACTTCTTGGAGTGTTTCTTCTTGGGGAAGCTCTTACCGTACCGGTGACGATCGGCGCGGTACTGGTAATCGGCGGGCTCTATCTTGTAAATCGTCCATCCAGGCGCGGCATCGACGTGGACGTGCTGTCGTCACAGTAATTCCATAATCGCTCTTGTACGGCCTCGAAGTTCCCGCTCCGAGAGGCTTTGCACGAGTGAACGGGGTATGACGGGGGCTATGCGGAGTTCTACGACCCCTGGATTGATCCTGATCGTCCCGACGCGCTGCCGTTCAAAGGCCCCCGTCATGACCACCGGAAGGATCGGCACGTGTGCATCTTTTGCGAGACGAAAGGGACCGCTCATGAAACGCTGCATCTTTCCGGTTCGGGTGCGGTGGCCTTCCGGCAATACCAGGAGGGGGACGCCCCTTTCAAGTACTCGTCGCGCCCTCGTCAGCTGTCGACGGGCAACAAGCGGCGTTCCGTGGGGAACGGGAATGTTGCCGAAGAGGCGCATCACCGTCCCGTAGACGGGCCAGTGGAAATGGCTCTCCAGTTCGACGCCCCGCATCGGCAGCGGGAGGTATCCCCGAAGAATGAAGGCATCAAAAATATTCACGTGGTTCGCCACGACGACGCCGCAAAATCCCGTTCCCTCCTGCGCCGCAGTGAGATGGCGGAGGCCCCGGACGCGTACGGTGATGCCGAACATGGCGGGAATGGCAGCGGCGAAATATCGAACGGGGCGTTCCATAGCGGGTGCAAATCCGCTGATCCGTCTGAGGGCGATGAGCCCCATCGCCGCGGGTATCACCACAAGCGCCGCGGCATAGCCCAGACCGGTCGTCACTGCACCCGTCACTCTCCTCATGTGTCTGAGGATTCCGGCGCCACGACAAAGTTCAGCCCGCGACGGATCATCTCCACATGTATCGGCGTCGTTCCAAAGGTCTCGCCGTCGGGAGTAAGAAGCCAGACCCGGTCGGTTTCCACCGTAATCGACCGACATCGAAAGACTTCGATCAATGGGTCTTCCACATGGCGGCCGCTGAAAATCTTTGGAAAGAGTGAAAGCAGGCGACTTCGTGTCACCCGGGACATTACCACAACGTCAAAAAATCCATCGTCGATGGATGCATCGGGGGCCATCATCATGTCGCCCCCGGTGTATCGTGAATTGCAGATCTCGACAAAAACTCCGTCCCGAACGAGCCGACGGTCGTCTATGGTGAGCGTTATCGACGCCGAGGAGAGCCTCACCGTTTCCACGACGACGGCAATCACGTAACTGAGCGCCCCCAGTCGCTTGTAGCGTCGCGCACGGTGGGCGACGCTTGAGACAAAACCGGCGCCGAGGAGGTTGATGAAATGCCACACTCCATCGTCGTTTCTGTATTTGCCTACATCAACGCGTCTCGTCTCACCGGCAAGGATGGCATTCACCGCTTCACCGGCAGTTTCGATACCTACATCCTTGAGGAATGAATTGCCGGTACCGACGGGAATCTGCGCGACCGTCGGAAGCGTGTCATGTGTCGTACTCTCCGGCGGCTCAGTGGCGGCTTCACGCATTCCTGCAAAGAGGCCGTTGACGACCTCAAACAAGGTTCCGTCCCCTCCCACGGCAACAACGATGTCGATACCGTGATCGCGACCACCTTCGGTGATGAGTTCCTTGGCGAGAATCACCGTATCGCCGGGAAAGTTGGAGATCTTTGTCGTCACCTCGTGTCCGTGACGATTCAACTCTTCCGCCGCATCGTACGCCGCCTGAAGCCCCCGCCGCTTACCGGCGTTGGGGTTTACGATAAGAAGGATCTTTGCCATCAAGAGGTAGAATAGCAGTATTTGTTACAAGCCACCACACATGAACGCCCGTCATTGAGTGACGTCACGGGGTATGGTAAAGGAGAAACAACTCCCGCCGCCTTGCCGGTTCTCCGCAACGATCTTCCCGCCGTGCAGTTCCACAAGGAGGCGTGCGATCGTCAGACCGAGACCACTGCCGCCGGTAGATCGGGAGCGAGCCGGATCGAGACGACGAAAGCGCTCAAAAATCCTCTCCAGTTCCTGAGGCGGAATCCCGCTCCCGGTATCACATACCGACACCGTAACGGATTCGTCAACGGATTGAATGGAAACGGTAACCGTCCCGCCCGGCGGCGTGTAGTACAGGGCGTTTCGCAATATGTTTGAAAACACCTGACCGATTCGGTCGCCGTCCGCATATACCGGAATC
This sequence comes from Alkalispirochaeta sp., assembly GCA_965242725.1. Lineage (GTDB taxonomy): Bacteria > Spirochaetota > Spirochaetia > DSM-27196 > Alkalispirochaetaceae > Alkalispirochaeta. Next base: position 255,251 of record CBDESZ010000016.1, on the reverse strand, counting down.
GTATCGTCCGGCGCCTCGAGCGTTACGGCGATATTCTTTTCCTTCGCCCGGGGTCGCATTGCTGAAATTGCGTGACCGACAATGCGCAGGAGGTCTTCCGTTCGCCGTTCGATTTTCAGGATCCCCGATTCCGCGAGCGCGAGTTCCTGTAAGTCATCGATCAACCGGGTCAGCAGTTCAATCTCATCCCGCAGCACCGGAAGAGATTCGGAGATACCCATCACACCGTCATTCAGAGCCTCCACATATCCCCGGATATTGGTAACGGGGTTGCGCAACTCATGAGCCGTGTCGGCAATCTGATTCCGTCTCTGCCGGAGGCCGGCGTCCAGATCCTCAACCATTCTATTGAAAGCCCCGGCAAGTTCACCCACTTCATCGTTCCTACGGATATCGACACGTTGTGAAAAATCACCTCCCCCCGCCTTTACGGCAGCACGGGCAATACTGCTGATAGGAGCCGATATCATTGCCGCGACGACTGTCGATACAATCAGCGCAGCGACCGCCCCCAGGGCGCTGCCACCGAGGAGGAGAATCCACAGTATGCTTTGAAGGCGGGCACGATACTGCTCCTGTATGGTCCGGGCGCTGCTGAGATAGAGCGTACCGATTCCTGCCTCTTCGGAGCCGGCAAACAACTCATGTTTACTCCACAGGGAAGGCGGGAACGGCGGTACTTCGTGGCTCCGGGAGTTTCCGACGATCGCTCCCGTTCCGTCGGCCACCACGACGGCGACCCCTGTGATTGCATCCATCTCTTCGGCAAAGGGCTGCACACCCTCCCAGGATTCATCGACCAGATAGAATCCCGTCAGCCATTGGGCCATGCGCGTCGTTTGCAGTCGTTCGGAGATCTCCTCGTAGTTGTCGAATTCATTGCCGGCAAACCGCGTAACAAAGATGGAAATAGTACCCACCGCGACAAAAATGACGATGCCGAAGGCGAAAAAGAGACGACTCCGCAGACGCACCATCAGGGATTACCTGAGTCGAAGTAATACCCCGACCCGAAACGGGTTTTAATATGGTGCGGCGCATTGCGGTCGATTTCGATCTTGCGACGTAGATTCTTAATATGGGCATCCACGGTTCTGTCCAGTCCGTCGTAGTCATATCCAAAGACGTGATCGATAATCTGCTCCCGGGAGTATACGGTATCGGGATGACGCATAAGCAGCAGGAGTATCCGATACTCGACGGGTGTCACCTCTATCGACCGGCCGCGGACCTGCACCCGCTGCTCCCGGACGGACAGAACCACGTCACCTGACGAAATTGTCCCGCCGCCCTTTTCGTCGGTATGGGAGCCCACGCCCCTGCGTAACACCGCACGGATGCGGGCGGTCAGCTCCCGGGGACTGAAGGGTTTTCCAATATAGTCGTCCGCTCCGCTGTCGAGTCCCGCAATTTTGTCGTCTTCCGCGGTACGGGCCGTCAACATGATAATCAGGGGGTTCTGTTCTTCCCTGAGAATCCTGCACACTTCCCGCCCGGTCAATCCCGGCAGCATGAGATCCAGCACCACCAGCGTGGGGTTGCACTTTCTGGCAATTTCGATCGCATCGATTCCGTTTCCCGCCGTAAATACGGTGTACCCCTCTCTGATGAGATACGATTTGACGAGACGAGAGGTCCGTTCGTCATCCTCGACCACCAAAATCGTCGATTCATTCACAACTTCTTCACACCTCGGTTCTATTATTCTACCAGAATTTGTTACCGCAATACCGGAGGTAGGTATGACAAAAAAAAGAGTCCCCACGATGGTACTCGCCATCACTGTTCTTGGGGTATTCCTCCTTGCAGGGTGTGGCACCCCGTCCAGAAATCAGCGTCTGACGATCGAAGTCACCACGCCGTCAACCCGGGGCACCGTCTCGGAGGGAGAAACACTCGTCAGCGGGGTCGTGTCGGACCGATCGGCAACACTCACAATAAATGGTCAGACCGTTGCTCTGTCCACGGACGGTGCATTCAGCCACACCATTCCCCTCAACTACGGAGCCAACCGCATCAGTATTCGTGCAGAGAAGGAAGGGGTCACTCCCGCCACACGGTCGTTGACGGTTACCCGCGCCTTGTCCCTCAGCATCGCGACTCCGGAAGAAATGACGGAAACGACGGGTACCTCAATAACCGTTTCCGGATCCGTTTCGGATCCGGCGGCGATGATCACCGTAACGGGTACCAGAATCTCCGTAGACGAAACCGGTTCTTTTTCCGTCGATGTGCCCCTCTACTACACGGAGACGCTCATACGGGTAAACGCCTATGTAACGGACAACGTATCCGCAACGGAGACACTGACGGTCGTGCGCCCGGAGGCGTAGGAATACCGGTCGCACCATTCGGTGAGGTGCATGTGCATCTCACCGGATCAAACGCCGCCGCCCCGTTGTAATCACCCGGTTGCGCGCGTTATTTTTCTGCCATGGGTGCATCAGACGACGCTCTGTGGGACGTGGTCGTCGTGGGCGGCGGCCCCGCCGGCATGACCGCCGCAGGCCGCGCCGCGGAACGGGGCCTGCGGGTCATCCTTCTTGAAAAAAATCACGTTCTCGGCAGGAAACTGGTTCTCACCGGCGGCGGCCGTTGCAACATCACCAACGCCGTGACGAACCGCCACGTCCTGACGGGAAAATACGGCAAGAATGGTGTACACCTGCACAGTCTCTTCGCCCGATTCGGGCCTGACGAGACTCGCGCGCTCTTTGACCGATACGGACTGGCGACAAAAGTGGAAGCGGAAGGACGTGTTTTTCCCGTAACGGACAACGCCGTATCGGTTCGCGCGGCCCTTGAATCGTACATGTCGGACGGCGGTGTTGCGATCCGTCGGAACTGTGCCGTCGCGTCGCTGGTGACCGCCGACGATTCGCCCCGGACGGTGCGGGCTGTGCAGACGAAGCGGGGAGAAATCATCGCGGGACGCGAGTTCGTTCTATCAACGGGCGGAACGGCGCGGCCCGATACGGGATCAACCGGCGACGCCCTGCCATGGCTATCCCGGCTGGGCGTGGCGGTACGGGTTGCCGAGAGCGCCCTCGTACCGATCCGCGTTTCCGACCGTTGGGTGACGGAGTTGCAGGGCCTTGCGATTCAGGATGCGGAGCTGATTGCACAGACCGTACCGCCGGTGAAAGACGGTCCGCCGGCCGGCCCGGCCGGTAACGATGGGCCCGACGCATACAACGAGGCGTTCTGGGCAAATGGAAAGCGCAGGGTCATACGACGGGGCAAGCTTCTCTTTACCCATTTCGGTCTGAGCGGTCCCGCGGCGCTCAACTCATCGGCGGAGCTGGAAGAGCTCGCGGGGACGACGCCGTTCCGGCTGCTCATCAATCCCCGGCCCGATACGGATCCCGCGGAAACGGATCGATACATCCTCACGGCGGTCGCAGAACGGGGCAAAAAGACGGTGGGAAAGCTTCTGTCCGAGCTGGTTGCGCCCCGTCTCGCCCGTGGAATTTGTACCGTCGCGGGTATACCTGCCGACCAGAAACTTGCAACCCTTTCCCGTGACGGCAGACGCACCATCGTATCGCGCCTCACCGGGATTCCCTGCCGCTACGACGGCCTCATGGGTCGGGACAAGGCTGTTGTTTCCAGCGGTGGCGTTCACCCTTCGGAAGTTGATTTCCGGACGATGCGGTTGCGGAAGGTACCCAACGTATACGTCCTCGGAGATCTGCTTGATTTCAACCGTCAGAGCGGCGGCTACAGTCTTCAGATCTGCTGGGCGGGAGGGTGGGTCGCCGGCGACGCCTGCGGCGGTTGAACGATTTGCAGGAAGCCATTCCACGTACGTACAATAGAGGCATACCAGGTATTCAAAGGCGGTGAATATGCGTCGATTGATTGTCGTTACTCTCTGTATTCCGCTCTTTCTTGTTCCGTCCCTGGCGGCTCAGTCGCAGCCGTCGATCCGCCTCATTGCGGAGGCGGGTTTTCTTGACGTCGTGGACCATCGCATTGCATTTTCCGACGACGATGAGACGATTCTCTATCACCAGGACGGTGGCCAGGACGTACTCTTTCCGGTGAACCGTTTTTCGGCGGAACTTGCGGTGAGTCGGCATACCGTCGTCTTTCTCTACCAGCCCCTTCTCCTGGAGACCAGGGTGTCCATGCCCGCCGCCTTTACCGTAGACGGAGAGGATTTTTCCGGTTCCACCCTCAATCTCGTCTACAGCTTTCCCTTTTATCGGTTGAGTTACCTCAATGAGATTGTCACCGGACCCAGACTTACGGTGGCGGCGGGGGCGTCACTGCAAATACGGAACGCTAATATCGAGTTTGAAGCATCCGGCGGAAAGGACGACGGAGGAGGGATCGTTCCTCCGGAGGGGTACTATCGTTCAGCCGATGTGGGTCCCGTTCCCCTGCTGAAATTCCGCATGCGCTACGATCTTTCCCGCCGTTTCTGGGTGGGTACGGAAATGGACGGAATATACGCACCCATCAGTTACCTCAACGGCAGCGACAATAATACCGCCGGCGCCCTCCTGGATGCCTCCGTCCGGGCGGGGTACTCAGCGGGCAAGGGAGTGGAGTTCTTTGTGAATTATCGCTACCTCGGAGGAGGCGCGGAAAACGACGATCCGGAATCGTTCACCTTCAACTGGATCAATCTGACAACGGTGACCCTCGGTACGGCGTTGACGCTGCGCTGATCTGGTCGTACAATTTCACATCTTGTCTGTTTCAGGAGGTCGTACATGTCGGTCATTGCTCTTCAAAATGCTCCTGTTCAGGAGAGTGTAACGGCCCTGTAACGTCCGTTGGTTCGTTATCGGCAAACACCGTTCCTTTCGCGTCGGGCAATTTTATCGTCACCTGGCAGGTACCATTCCTGTATCCGCCTGTTGAACAGCGGCATTCATCATTCGAACTCTCATTGGTGACGCCTCAAGGATCGGGTCATGGAAGACACAACCCTTCACAGCTGGGGATGGACGGAAGACCTCACCGCCATCGCTTCTTCACACATTCTGGACGGTACCACCGTCGGACGCGTCGTTCGGCAGACGCATCACATATATCGCGTCGTCCACGCCGACGATGACGATCGGATTCACTTCATCGACAGCCGCGTCTCGGGAGCGTTTGAATTTCGGGCGATCCAGCCTTCAGACTTTCCCGTCCTGGGTGACTGGGTTGTCCTTACCCCCGAGGAAGGGATCATACACGCCGTTCTCCCCCGGAAAACGTCACTCTCCCGGGCGGCTGCGGGAAATGTGACGGTGGAGCAGCTCTTCGTTGCAAACATCGATGTGATTTTCCTCGTCTTCGGTCTGGACGGAGGGCGAAACTTCACCGTCGGACTGCTTGAACGCTCCCTCGTGGCGGCGCGACAGTCGGGGGCACGGCCCGTCGTCGTCCTCAACAAGGTGGACTGCGCGACACGGGAAACCATGGACACCGTCACGGGGGCGCTCGCCGCTGCGGCGCCGGGCGTCGCCTGTCATATCGTCAGTGCCCTCCGGGGCGACGGGATCGCCGGACTCCGTGAAGAGGCAACAGAAGGCAGGACGATCGGGTTGCTTGGAAAGAGCGGCGTGGGAAAGTCGGCGCTGGTAAACGCCCTTGCCGGAACGGAACGCGCACGGACGGGCGGTCTGCGCAGGGGAGACCTCAGCGGACGCCATACGACGACACACAAGGAACTCCACATCATCGACGGCGGTGCAATCGTCGCGGACCTGCCGGGACTCCGGGAGCTCCAGGTGTGGGCGGATGACGAGGCGCTGGACGACGCGTTTCCCGAGATCGAATCCCTCGCCGGAGGTTGCCGTTTCCGCGATTGCACTCACGACGGTGAACCGGGATGCCGTGTCCGGGAAGCTCTCGAAACGGGTGAGCTTTCACCGGACCGGTACGAGGCGTACCGGGAGTACCGGCGTGAGCTTGCGTACCTCCACCGCCGGCGGGACCAGAAGGCGCGGCAGGACGAACAAAGGAAATGGAAAGCGATCGCAAAGGAACAACGGCGATTCAAGAAAGGCTGACTGATTGTCCACCGGAACGGGTAGTTCCGGTGGAGTCGGCGTTACATGTTGACAGCTCCCGTAGCGGATGCGAAAATCATAGCTCGCTCCTTTTTAATAATCGTGGACAAAACTATCACCTAACTCTGGAGGCGGACGTCCATGTCGATTCGCGTAAAACTTGTCGTCCTGGTTGTATTGGTAGGCGCGGCAAATGTTATTTCTTTCGGCGCACAGTTTCTCGTCGAAAACAGAATTGCCACGATAGAACGTGAACAGGAGACCCTGGAAGACCTTGAAAAAGCACTCATGACCTTTGCCTATGAGGTGGGCCGCCTCCATCAGGAGGATTACAACTCTCAACTTCAGGTAATTCGTCTTCAGAAATCCAAACTTGACCGCGCCTTCCAGGCTGTCGCGGAAGCCCGGGTGCTCCCGACCATCAATGAAACCGTTCAAAACGCCCTTGGAACGATGCCCCGTTTCCAGACGGCTATCGACGGAGGTTTTACAACCTTTCTCGAGGCGGCAACCGCGGAAACCGCCGAAACCGAAGGTGACGACGAAGAGGAAGTACTGACCCGGGCAACCCATGTCCTTGATTTCACCACTTCAGGGGCAATGCAGAACCTGAGTATGCAGTCCCAGCAGGTGGCGGCGGAAATCGCCGCCATTCAGCAGCGATTCAAGACGATTCTCATCGTCTTTATCTCCGTCGTCGTCTTCTTTTCAGTCACCATCGGATTGATCGTCGCCCGGAGCATCAGCCGGCGGATTGTGATGATCGAGCGGGGTATCCAGAAAATGAAGGAAGGCGATCTGGCGGATCGTATCGCCGTGAAAAGCAAAGACGAACTGGGCCGTTTGAGCGGTGACGTCAACACCTTCACGGAAGAACTGGGACGATCGATGGCTCGGGTGAAGCGTGCTTCAGGCAGCAACGTCACCATCAAGGGAAAACTTGTAAACGGCGTCGCCGCCCTCACCGAAATGGTTGACGGCGTTACATCGGGGGCCCAGTCCATTAATAACGATATGTCCCGCCTGGGCGCCGCCGTCGATGTCTCCCGGCAGACCGTTGAGACGGTGCAGAGCAACGTAGAGCGTCTGAAAAGCGTCCTGAACGATCAGGTCACGATGATCGAGGAATCGACGGCGTCGGTGACGGAAATGATCAGTTCCATCGGAAACATTCACACCACGACGACACAGAAACGGGAATCCATGGATACCCTCGGATCAAGCGCATCCGAGGGACTGCGAAAAATGGAAAACACTGCCGGGATAATCGATAAAATCCACAGCAGCATCGACGAAATACACGCCGCCGTTACCGTGATCAACGATATGGCCGACAGGACTCACCTGCTTGCCATGAACGCCGCCATAGAAGCGGCCCACGCCGGAGAGTCGGGCAGAGGATTTGCCGTTGTCGCCGGTGAGATCCGGAAACTCGCCGAGGCATCGGCAATCAACTCGCGTCAAATCAACGATGTCCTCTCGGGGATCATCGGGAATATCAGGAACGCCGCCGACGCAGGTGAGACGACCCGGGCGGTATTCCACCGTATCGGAACCGAGGTGAACGACGCCGTTGCCGCCTTTGAAGAGATCATCGGCAGTACGGCGGAGCTGGAGGTGGGAGGACGGCAGATTCTGGAAGCGATGCATCGCCTCAACGACGTTTCCGCCACCGTCACCGAAAGCGGCGACGCCATGTCGGCGGCGGTACGGGACAACAGACAGGCGACCGAGGAGGTCACCTCCCTTTCCGGCCAGGTCGTGCAGCGCGTCGGCATCATTCTCGATGCGACCCACATCATGCATGAGGGGCTGGACAACGTAACGGATCAGACAAATCGCCTCGACTCCGTCTCTGAGACGCTGGACATGGAGATAAGCGTATTCAAAACCGGTGTGGAAGATGACTCGGACGAGGCGCTGGAAGAGGTGGCCCCGGACAACCTGGTGGAGGGAGAGGATACAAACGTTGACCTGATTGGTCTCCTTCCCGCAACGAAAGAACCGGGGCAGCCGGAATCTCCCTCTGCCGATCCGGTATCACTCTCCCCTCTCGAGTAAGTTCAATGCATGAAGCCGGAGGCACGCGCCGTTACGTGTCCTCCGTCACGTCATCTTCCGTCCTGAAACGCCCCACTTCGGAGTTGAGTGTTTCCACCGCCTGTTGGAGACGATGATTTTCGTCGGTGAGGATTTGCATCGACTGGCGAACTTCGTTCGCACCGGCGACGATTTCCCTGATACCGTTGGTTACCCCCGATGAGACGTCCCTGAGGACTCCCTGATGATCAAGGAGTGTTTGCGTCCCCTTCTCGATTTCCTGGGAGCCCGTCTGAATGGCGGCTGTGACGTTGTTCAGTTCCGTGACCGCCTTGGTGATCTCATTGGCACCGACATTCAGCTCCTGCGTGGTTGAGTGAATCTCCATGAATGCATTTTTCGTATCGTCAACTTCACCCATAATCACGTCAAACTCCCGGGACGTGGCATCGACATGGCTCTTTGTCTCTTCCACGGAGGAAAGGATCGATTTCAGGGTCGCCGATATTCTCTTGGAGCTGCCCCCTGCGCCGTCTGCCAGCTTTCTGATTTCTTCCGCCACGACGGCAAAACCGCGGCCCACGTCTCCGGCGTGGGCCGCTTCAATCGCGGCATTCATGCTCAGCAGGTTGGTCTGGGCGGCAATACCGGCGATTTCCACCGTCATTTTCTGGATTTCACCCATACGACTGACGACACCTTCCAGGAAACTTCGATTCATTTCGTTCAGTTTTTCCTTGCCCCGTTCCGCCGACGCGCTGAGACTGTGGATGCTCTCGGATTTCCGCTCGGTGATGACGGCGACGCTGTTTATGGAACTGATCATCTCCGTCGTTGATGCGCTGCTCTCTTCAACCATTGCCGCCTGGTTGGAGATCTGACTGAGCATGTTGCGTATGTTCCGGGTAATCTCCTCTACGGATGTGGCCGAGGTATCCACGGACTCATCCAGACGGTGAACCTGTCGCTCAATGGATTCCATGTTCGTGACGATCTCGTGCATGGCGGCACTCGTCTCATTGATCGAGGCCGTCAGCTCCTGGGATACCGCCGTCTCCTCCGCCGCGGCGTTCTTGATGTTGATCACCAGCCTGCGCATTTTCCCGACAAAGTCGTTGAAATTGTCTGCGAGACGACGGATATCGTCTCTCGTACGTACCGAAACGGATACGGTCAGGTCACCGGCCCCGCCGGCGAGATCCCCCAGACTGTCACTGACGAAGTTGAGGGGTCGCAGAATGGTAACGGCGGCAACGAGGAAACTGATGCCCAGGGCGACGAGAAAGATAATCGAGGCGGTCAGAAGCGGGGCAATGACGGAGCGAATGATCTGCCGCGTCACCGTTCTCTTTTCCGCAAAAAGCAGGATGCCCCATTCGGGAACACCGGGGACACGATTTGTCTGTATCATCGCGTCACCTTCTATTCCCGTTGCATGACCTTCAAAATAGAGCATCCCGTTGGTCCGAAGACTATCAAGGAGCACCGGTATATCATCCTCGCCGTATCCGAGATCCGCTGCGAGCGCCGATAGAGGCGTTCCCCAGGATTCCCGGCTGGCGCTCCAAATGATCGTCTCCTCCCGCAGGGAGAAGAGAGAGACGGACACGTCGTGCTCGGCCGCCGCTTCCGCGGCAATCTCGGAAATTCTTCCGAATCCCGTATCAAGTGCGGCAACCCCGCGGAGTTGCCCGTTTCTCCTGATCGGGTAGGCGACACTGATTACCAGGGCGTTTTCCATATCCTGATCTGCCGTCTCGTAGGGATCGGTAACGTACAGATCTCCCGATTGTGCCGCCCCGAGATACCACGGCCGCGACCGGGCGTCATACCCGTCGGGAAGGGCAATCCAGCGATTGGCAAAGAGCCCCCCCGTGCCCGCGCCGGCCATATACAGTGCATCGATACCGTCCTGATCCCCGATTCCCTGTATGATCTGCCGGGGGATGCGGAGATTTTCGGAATTGTACAGCTCTTCATTCAACTCATCGATGCGGGGCAGGAGTTCCACCAGGGGATCGATACGAACGAGTCCCCGCAGCAACTGGGCATTCTCCTGAACGTACGTTTCAATTTCCAGGACAACCGACTCGGCGATCAGCTCGAGTCGCTCCTGTTCCTGTTCGAAACTATGTCGGAAGTTGAGGTATCCCAGCAGTATGGTGACGCCGAAGAAAATGACAAGCGGGGCGACGAGGGTAAGCAGAAAAAGTTTGCGTCGCGTTGGATAGTAGCTCCGTGCCCCGGCGTCCGGCACCCGTTCCGGCTCATTCATTTCACCGGACACAGCCGATTTTTCGTCCGCCATTCATGACTCCTTTTTTGAATACCTGTCTATTTTACCCCAGCCTCTTTTTCCCTGCAAATTATCGGCCGGGCGGGTATTAACATGATAAATTCTGTCGTATATTTTTGTCGGAATCGTCGAATGGTACTTTTCTTTACGGATAACAACAGCATACATCGCAGTGTGACGGCCGCGATCCGCCGCCCGGGGCAAAAGAAAGGCGCCTTCACCGCCGGAGAAGGGACGGAACAGGTTTCCGCGGAAGTCCACCGCCTCCCGGAACGACGCATCGCCGCAGCGGCGATGGCGGGACACACGATCGCCCGACGGAGTCCCGAAATCGTCGTCATTGCAACGGTCTTTCAGGATCTTCACGGTACGCCCGATCGCGACGACGGCGATGTCGGTATCATCTACCGGTGTCGTACCGCCGACGAAACGTGGATGCCCGACGTGGTGGTCGGCCGTGACATCACACCTCTTTCGGTTGCCGATACCGGCCCCGCGGATGGGGGCTGCCGTCTCATCCCGCCCCCCGCCGCCGCGGCGCTATCGGCAGCGATAAGCGTCCTCTCTCCCCTCCAGGTTGTCGGTGTGGTCATGAACCCCTCACACGCCCGGGAGGGCGTACAAGAGGCGTTCCGCATAGCCCTGGAGACCGCATATCACGTGGATCGGAGGGAAAACCGTCTGTCCGGAGGCTCCCACGTCGGAGAGACCGCCGGACTTGTCGTTGATATTGCGCACAAACTCCGACTGAGCTTCACCCAGCGGGCGCAACTCGCCGCTGCCGCACGATCTGCGGCTGTACGTTCCGGGGTGGTGCCCGACCCGTTGCGCGATTCAGGCGGCAACGCCCTCTCCGCCCGTACCGGAGCGGTCCCGTCCAGGCAGGACCGTGCCAGGGACGTGGGACGTCTCCTTCGGGAGCTGTCGGAGTGGAACAATGAAGCACTATAACGCCCTCTATATCGAGAAAGGGGCGAAAGAATACGCCCATGGACGACGCCTTCTTTCTCTCTTCAGAGATCATCCCGTCATCGAACTTGACCACTACGGCGAGTTTTTTCACCGTCCCGGTCAGGACTTTCAGGCCCAAAAGGCCGCGCCCGCCCTCATTGCCGCCGTCGCGTCTCCACCTTTTCTCTATGAAGCAACGGAACGCGTCGCCGGTGCGTCGGAGACTCCCGTATTCTATACCGACCAGCTTCGCAATTGCGTCTATAACTGCGAGTACTGCTTTCTTCAGGGTATGCACGCGTCGGGCCATTCCCTCGTCTTCGTCAATACGTCGGATTTTCACCGCGCCGCCGAACGGCAGGCGACGATGCGGGAGACGTGGCTCAGTATTTCCTATCTCAGCGATATTCTTGCCTTCGAGGAGATCCTCCCCCTCGTCTCGGAATGGATCTCCTTCTCAAAAGACCATCCGGACGTAACGGTGGAAGTGCGCACAAAAGGCGAGGCCTCCCGTCTTGTCCGTTCCGCCGCCGCTTCCCGCTTTGTCCTCGTGTGGTCCCTCTCTCCGCCCCTCATCGCATCCCGTCATGAACGTGGATGTGCCAGCTTTCAAAACCGGCTCTTCGCAATGGAGACGGCAATTCGCAACGGCTGGCGCGTCCGTATCGCCGTCGATCCGGTTCTCCTCGTGCCGGGTTGGCGTGAGGCGTACGGTCAGATGATTCATACGCTCTTTCACCGAATCCCGCCGGAAAAGATCGAATCCGCAACGTACGGCGTGTTCCGCATGGGAAGCGATTTCATGGGGAGAATCACTCCTCAACGACGGGACAGCGCGCTCCTCCACCACCCCTTTCGCCGTGACGGAGGGCTGGTCACCTACCGGGAGGAGGAGATACAGGCGGTACATGAGGCGGTGGGCCGGCTGCTGCGGGACCGGCTCGGCGACGAAAAAGTGGTCTTTATCCATGGATGACGATCCGCCGGCTCCGTAGGACGCCGTCAGGGAAAGAGGATCGTCTCGTCTCGGTAGCGTATAGGCCGCACAACTCCCCAGATGCGTGCGGCCGCGAAGCCGGCAAGGGCGCCGACTCCCGCGGCCTGGGATACGGCGATTTCTCCGCCGAGAGCCGCCCCCGACAGGACGCCCACAAGGACAAAGGCGGTAAAATCCAGAATGGTCCCGACACTGCCGCCCCACTGATCGCCCTGAATGTACGACCCCGCACCAAAGCCGGGGACCTGATTGTAAAAGACGGGCGAAAAGAGGTTGTTCCGGTCGATGCCGGCGTCGTTTGCATATGATACGGGCCGTACAGCGCCGTATACCCGGCTCACACCATATGCCCCGTACCCCGCAAAGAGGGACAGAATTGCCGGTCCGGCAAGGGGACCGTCTGCATCGAGATTCAGGGTGGAGATCCCGAAACCAAGGAGTGACCACGCCAGAAGGTCAAAGTACAGAGCGTTCCGGAATCCCCTTCCGTCACCCTGGGCGAGAGATCCGAGACCGAATCCGGGAACGGTATTTACCGCGACATGAGGGAGGGTGAGCAGCAGCGTATCCTGGAAGGTGATGGTTCCGGCGTCGTCATCGAAGGACGTATCGGACGACAGGTGTTCTGATGAAACCGGCGCACCCGCATATTCCGCCGCGTCCCCGAAGGAATCAACGGCGACTGCAACGGGAAGGACGACGGCCATCAATACCGCAGCATACAGTACGGATTTCACCGTATCAGTATACCGTATTATGAGTTATTTACTACTATTTTCTTTCCGGAGCGGCGAGTTTTCGCCCGCCGTCCGAACAAAGAAATCGGAGTCCCGTCACCGCCCGCCGACCGGACAATTCTGCCTCATTCGCCGGCGGACGCCCGCAGGTACTGCGGCGTGTTACAGCAGCTTCTTCCGCACCAGGCCGGTGACCACCTCACCCGCAAGCACGACAAGCACAATGACGATCAGGACGAGGGAGACCGTGTTCCAGCGGAATGTATCAATGGCACTCTGAAAGAGCAGACCGATACCGCCGGCTCCGACCAGTCCCAGAACGGTGGATTCCCTGATATTGATATCCCATCGCAGGATCGTTATCGCCCAGAAGGAGGGCACAATCTGGGGAACAATTCCGTAGACGACGACATGCGCCTTTGACGCTCCCGCCGCCTGCATCGCTTCCACGGGGCCCCAGTCGATTTCCTCTATCGCCTCGGCGATGAGCTTACTCAGGAATCCGATCGATCGAAATCCCACTGCCAGGACGCCCGCCAACGGTCCGGGACCGATGATGGCGACAAAAATGAGCGCCCAGATGAGCGTGTCCACCGACCTGCTGCCGACGATAATGACCCGGGCAAACCAGAGGGTTCCCTTGTTCGGCGTCACCGTCTGCGCTCCAAGATAGGCGACCGGCAGGGCAAGGATCACCGCCACGATCGTACCGAGGACGGCGATATTCACCGTTTCAAGAAGAGCCCGCAGAATTCCATTCAATGAGGCCAGTGACGGAGGGAACATGCGAAAGAGCATGTCATTGATCTGCGCCGGCGCGGTCCACACCCACGGCCAGAATACGTCGACCGTGGACAACGCCCAATAGAGAATTGCCGCCACCGCAAAGTACGCTACCGTACGAATGATACGTTCTTTACGGCTGAATCGTATCCACCTGAAACCTTCCGATGCAGCCGTCATTTCGTTAACCTCCGGAGCCGTCCGCTGATTCCTTCCGCAACGAGAATGATGCCGATCATGATGATCAGTATCGCCGCGGCCGTAGCATAGTCATACCGACCAAAGGCGGTGTTGAGGGTGCTGCCGATTCCACCTGCTCCGACAATACCGACAACCGCCGACGCCCGGAGGTTGATATCCAGTTGATAAATGGAAAGCCCGATGAGTCGCGGCAGAATCTGGGGGAAAACCGCATATACCAGCATGATGAAGTACCCCGCTCCCGTTGAACGGACTCCTTCAATCTGCCCGAATTTTATCTCCTCTATCGCCTCGGCGAGAAGCTTTCCCACAAACCCGATGGTATAGAGAATCAGCGTCAAAATGCCGGCAAAGGCACCGAAACCGACGGCGGCGACAAAGAGCACACCCAGCACGACGGGATGCAGACTGCGGGCAACGACGACAATCATCCGGCCGATCACATACACCGGCTTGATCACGACGTTTTTTGCCGCCATAAAGCCAATGGGAATACTCAAGAGGACACCCACCGCCGTGGCGATGAGGGTCATCTGAATGCTCTCAATGAACCCCTGGATGATGAGACCGCCCCGGGACTGGAAATCCGGGGGAACCGCACCCTTGAACATGTTGATCGCCCGGGGGATACCCTCGGCGATGCGCTGGGGATTTACCTCCAGGGTACTTACGGCGTAGTAGAGGTATGCCAGTCCAACCGCCAGCAGCCCGTATCGGACATAGGGATTTTCAATAAAGTGCGGACGGCGCCAGTGAAAAGGAGTTGCGGGATCACTCATCGTCTTCCGCTCCCGAGGCGACTTTCATCTGTTTCTTCAGGTCATCCTCGTGGCCGGCGTAGATCCGCTCCAGCCAGTCTTCCGTCAGATCGTCCGCCTCTCCGTCAAAGACCATCACGCCGTGTCGCAATCCAAGGATCCGGTCTGCATAGGTCTTTGCCTGGGGGACGTTGTGCAGGTTAATGAGTACCGGCAGGTCGAGCTCATCGGTGATTCCCGCGATAAGCTCCATGATGCGTTCCGAAGTCTTGGGATCCAGCGAGGCCGTCGGCTCGTCGGCCAGAAGAATGCGCGGATTCTGCATGAGTGCCCGGGCACATCCGACTCTCTGACGCTCACCTCCCGAGAGGGCGTCACATCGTTTATTCACGTAGTGGGACAACCCGACACGTTTCAGAAGAGAATACGCCCTGTCAACGTCCTCCTGGGGAAACCGGCGAAAGAGGCCGCGGAGAAACCCGACATAGCCGAGGCGGCCGGACAGAACATTCTCCATGACCGTCAACCGGTCAACCAGGTTGTAGGCCTGAAAGATCATTCCAATCTGGCGACGGGCGTGCTGGAGCTCTTTGCCGTGAAGGGAGAGGATGTCTGTTCCGTCAAGTTCTATGTGCCCGGAGTTGGCGGGTACCAGACGGTTTATACACCGCAGCAACGTACTTTTTCCGGCACCTGAGGAGCCGATGATTGCCGTCAGCCGGCGGTTGTCGGTTGTGAGATTCAGACCTTTCAATACCGGCTCACCGTGACCGTAGCTCTTCACGAGATTGGTAATTTTCAGCATGTTGTTTTACTCCACATTGGACGTGCAGGATGCACACAAAAACACCGGCGCGTAAAGTACACGCCGGTGTAATTCGGTCCGTTGAATCAGCTTAGTCGATATCCTCGAGACGATATTCCACACCGTTGTATTCCTGGATCGTCCGGATCACCTTCCAGTGCTGCTCGTAGGTAATCGGAATGAAACCGTCGACCTGGAACTCTTCTCCAAGGGGTGTCCCGGCAAACTCATAGGACATGAACGCTTCCCTTATTTTTTCCTGGAGGTCGGGATGGAGGCGATGGGATATTCCGTAGGAGGTGGTGGGGAAGGAGTCGGATTCAAAGATGATCCTGATCTCATCGGGATCATAGAGTCCACGCTCCGCCATGCGGTCGACCACTTCCGACGCAACGGGGGCGGCGTCATAGTCGCCGGCCACCACTCCGAGGGCGGAGTTTTCATGACTTCCCGAGAAGACCGGTTCATAATCCTCACCCGGAACGAGACCTTCTTCAGGGAAAAGGGCGCTCGGAGCCTGATGACCGGAATTGGATGTGGGGGTGACGTGGGCGACACGTTTGCCCTTCAGGTCCTCCAGCTCATAATAGTCGCTGTCGGCGCGGACAAACATCTGCAGGGTATATCCAAACTGTCCGTCCGCTCCACCCATGATTGCGATGGGCACGTATCCGGCCAGGTTAACGGCAAAGGGCGTCGGTCCGGTGGAAATACCGGCAATATGGAGCCTGCCGGCGCGCATCGCTTCAACCTGAGCCGTATAGGAATCGACACTGAAAAAACGTACATTCCGTCCCGTAACTTCCGAGAGGTGGTCCAGGAAGGGCTGCCACATATCTTCGTATATCGCGGGATCTTCTACCGGGGTATATGCAAAGATGAGGGTTTCCGGATCGAGCCAGTATTTCTCATCCTCCGGCAGATCGGCGACGAGGTCACCGTTCTTGTCACAGTAGTAGACGTCCAGCTTGCCCCGTTCTTCCGGCGAACATTCACTCGCAGGAATCGGTTCCAACGCCGCTCCCGTCTCGCTCGCACCGCTCGCAAAGACGACGCCGGATACCGCCAGGAACACCAAAACCAAGAGCATCAATTTTCTCATTCCGTAAATCCTCCTTCTTTCCACAGAAACATTGTGTCCACGAGTGTAACATGGGCATTCGGGACCCCGCAATGAAATTTTGTTGCACCCGTGTTAAACAAATGTTAGGATTTTGTGAGGATCCGATCGGTTTGACGTCGTTTCGGTCTCCAATACATCAAAATATTCCGGAGTAACATCAGGTATGAGGGCAAAAGGTGGACAAAGTCTGCATCTCGGTCTCAAGGTAAAGAGCCTGGAGAACAAGATCGACCGCTATGTGAGCATCGTGGAACAGAGCGTGCTGCTCCTTGAAGACGCGGTACATAAATACATCGAAGACAAGAAAGAACTCTTTGAGGACAAGCTCAATGAAATCCAGGCGATGGAGCAGGAGGCGGACAATCTGAGGCGGGAAATCAAGCATCGCCTTTACTCGGATATGCTCATCCCCGACGCCCGGGGTGACGTTCTTGCCCTGCTGGAGACGCTGGACAACGTTACCGACGAAGCCAAGGATGTGGCAAAACACTTCAGTATAGAACAGCCCGACATATACGACTTCGTGAAGGACGATTTTCTGGAACTCAGCGCCACCTGTTCCAAGGCGGTAACGGAAGTGTGCGCGGCGGTCCGTGCCTTCTTCAAGGATTTCTACCGCGTCAATGAACA
The DNA here is from genome assembly GCA_965242725.1 of Alkalispirochaeta sp. Classification (GTDB taxonomy): domain Bacteria; phylum Spirochaetota; class Spirochaetia; order DSM-27196; family Alkalispirochaetaceae; genus Alkalispirochaeta. The sequence continues at coordinate 237,919 of CBDESZ010000016.1, read as the reverse complement.
CGTCGACAAAGTCTACTACTGGGAACATCAGGCCGATCAGATTGAAGAGCGCCTGAAGCGGAAGACCTTCGCCTCCGATGAGATCGAAAAGTTCAGTAAAAAGGTCCATATCCGTTATTTCGCGGAGCAGATATCCCGAACTGCCGATGAAGCGGAAGCTGTCGCCGACCGCCTCGCGGTATATGCCATTAAGCGGCAGATCTGATTCGGCGGAGTAGAACATGGGAATTGCGGGACTGATATTTCTATCCAGCGGCCTGTACATGGGGTGGTCTCTCGGCGCAAACGACGCCGCCAATATATTCGGGACTGCCGTGGGCACCAAGATGGTACGCTTTCGTACCGCCGCGGTGATTTGCGCCGTCTTTATCACCCTGGGCGCCGTCTACAGCGGCTCCGGGACGGCACACGGTCTGGGTGCACTGGGAGCGGTAAACGCCCTTGCCGGCTCCTTTGTCGTCTCCCTGAGCGCGGCGGCAACGGTCATGTTCATGACCCGCAGCGGTCTGCCCGTATCTACGACACAGGCAATCGTCGGGGGCATTATCGGCTGGAATCTCTTTACCGGCCATGCCACGGACCCCACCGCACTGACGCGCATCGTGGCAACGTGGGTCTACGGACCGATTCTCGGGGGACTGTTGGCGTTCCTGCTCTTTTTTGTCGTCAGATTTGTCCTGCAGCACGTGGAAATTCACCTCATACGATTGGACCGCTACACCCGGTTTGCCCTCATTCTTGCGGGAATATTCGGCGCCTACAGCCTGGGTGCCAACAACATGGCCAATGTGGTGGGTGTCTTTCTGGAATCGTCCCCTTTCACCACCTTCACGATCGGACCCGTAACGGTGACGGGAACACAGCAACTGTTCGCCCTCGGCGGAATCGCCGCCTCTGTCGGCGTCGCCACCTATTCCGAGCGCGTCATGGTGACGATGGGGTCGGGTCTGTACAAGCTTTCACCGGTTGCCGCCTTTGTCGTCATCGCGTCTACTGCAACGGTTCTTTTTCTCTTCGCATCGGAGGGGCTCAAGGCGTGGCTCACCGGAATGGGCCTGCCCTCTTTTCCCCTCGTTCCCGTCTCACAATCGCAGGCGGCGGTGGGATCGGTGGTGGGCATCAGCCTCGCCAAGGGTGGACGGAACCTCAATATGCGGTTGCTGCGGAACATTCTCATCGGATGGTTTGCCACCCCGACGGCGGCGGCGCTTCTCACCTTTGTGGGGCTCTTCTTCATGCAGAATGTCTTCATGCAGACGGTGGCACACTGACCGGGGTCCCGGCCGGAGCGCCCGGGGCGGAAAACCGGTCACTCCTCCTCGCCGACCGCCTGAAGGGTGTCGACATCCTCGATCTGGAAAATCGCAACCTGTTCGTTCAGTGAGCGGGTAACGGCGACCATGGAGTTCACCAGAGAGAGGGACTCCTCGGTATCCTTGCGGACCCGCGTCGCCTCGCCGGAGACGGAATGGGCGGAATCACTCACTCTGGCACTGATGTTGACGAGTCCACCGATTGCGTCGATGGCAACCTTTCCGCTCACCAGCATCTCCCGTGAGCCGGTCTTGACGCTTTCTGTGATACGGCCGATCTCCTCCAGGGACGCGAGTATCTGTTCGCTGTTCTTTGACTGGCCATCCACCTGCACCTTGATGTCGTTGAGGAGGGTGTTCACCTTCGCGACCGATGCGGTGATGCGCTCGAAAGAGACCTCGGTCTCGCCGGAAATGCCGACGGCGCGCTCTATCGATTCCTTCACGTCATTGAGATTTTCGGAAATGGTGCGGGATTGCTCGTTGGAGACCTCCGCAAGTTTCCGTATCTCCTCGGCCACGACGGAAAAGCCGCGGCCCGCCTCGCCCGCGTGGGCTGCTTCTATTGCGGCGTTCATCGCCAGCAGGTCCGTCTGGGACGCTATCTGTTTGATCGTCGAGTTGGCCTCAATGATCGCCTCGGAACGCTGGCTCAGGGTATGAACAGTTTCCTTGAGCTCATCAAGGCGCGCGCTGCCCGTCGAAGTCACCTGTTGCAGGTGATCGGACTCTATCGCGCCCGTACCCAGATTGGCGGCGGTCTCCTGAATACTGTCAATCAGCGCAGAAATAGACCGGTTACTCCGCTCCACCGTCTCCGACTGGGTGGCGATATTGGCGTCCTGCTCCTCAATCGTCCGGGCAATTTCCTCCATGTTGGAGGAGACGGTGGTAACAATTTCTCCCTGCCGGGAGATCACCTCTTCAACTTGTGCGGAAAGAGCGGTGATTTCCTCAGCGGATTTTCCCGTGACGGTCATCGCCTTCAGGAGCCGGTCGGTACCGGTCAGTGTTTCCACGGCACTCGTTCGTGTGCTCGCGACAATGCCCGAGAGGTTCACCAGGAAGTCGTTGAAACTCCGGCCCAGCGCACCGATCTCGTCGCGATACTTCGTCTCCAGACGGATCGTCAGGTTTCCGCCGGAAACGTCCTTCATGGCGTGAAAGATCGACTGAACGGCACCGGTAAAACGGTTGCTGTAGAGGAGTGAAAGAACCACGCTCACCGCAACCGCGACGAGAGAGGCGATCAGGAGGACGCTGCGGAGTCTGTCGCCCACATCATCGCTCCTCGCGGTAACCTGGTAGATCTCATCGGTGAGAAGCCCGTTGAGGGTGCTTCCCGCCCGGGAGATCGTCGTGTGGGTCATTTCCAGTTGTCGTGCCGTCTGCTGCAGGCCGATGTGATAGTACTCCGCATTCATGGACGTTCCGTCATCGGTCGCTCCCCCGGAAGCGGCGTTGCGGAGGGTTTGCTCAACAGAACGGGACAGGAGAAGCTGTCGCTCTTCAAGGACCGGAAGGAATTGGTCCTCAAAGGTGGCTATGTAACTCTCGATGCCGTCACTGATAACATAGACAAGAACCTGCTGAACCGCGGGCAGTCCCCGACGGTCCAGGTCGCCGTTCTCGGCAAACGTCTCTTTCAGGCGGGAAAACTCCTGCAGGCCGACCTGATTGCGGTTTTCTATAAGGCTCTGGATATTACTCTGCACATCATCGACCATGTTTGTCGCGTCGCGATAGGTGAGAATCCGGTTGTTGTTTCCATCGATACGGTCTACGCCGCGGGAAAGCGAATCTATACCCCAAAATCCCGCCCCTGCAATGACGATGATAAGCAGGACAATACTTAAAAACGCGGAAATGAGCTGGAAACGTATGCTTCTCATGGTATCAGTCCGTCACCACCGGGAGTTCCGAGGCGTACCAGCCGTTATTCATGCCGCCCGCGAGGGAGACCGCCTCATATCCCATGGTACGTAAAACACCGACAACCTGGCCCGCCGCCTGACCGCTGTAGCAGGTAACGAGAATGCGCTGGTCCAGCGGCAATTCTGCCAGATGGTGCCCCACGTCAAACCACCAGATATTTCGAGCTCCCTGAATATGGCCCTGTGCATAGTCCTGGGCCCGCCGTATGTCCACCACCGTAATGGGTTCTCCGTTGGTCAGGCGCTCATGCAGAGCCGCTGGAGCGATGATGTTGTTGTTTTCATTGGATAGCCCGAGAAAGTAGCGCTGCCCCGCCTCCTCAATGGCTTCTTCACCGGCGACGACCTGGGAGAGAAGCTCGACGATTTCCGCCTCAGACATCTCCTCGGTCTCCGTTTGGGCGCATCCGGCAACCAGCACAAGAGTCGTAAATATGACTGAAATAACCATAAAAGAGGGCAGGAAACTATTTTTCATGAACTGATGCTACACCGTAATGGAGATATCCACAATGAAAAGTATTACTGCAAGACAAAATTACATGGTAACGGTGTATGATGCACAATACGACCAGACAGAAAGTGAGGTTTCCGGTGGAGAAGCAACAGGTCACGGCAGACACGGACAGGCGGGACGGGAACGCCCTCGTCTACTGCCAGGGGTATTTCAATACGTTATGGGGAAAGACGGCCCACGGTCTCGTTCGATTCACCCGGCGCTACAATGTTTTCGGCGTCGTCGACGGTCGATACGCGGGACGGGATGCCGGAGACGTTCTCGACCAAAACAAGTCGGGTATCACAATCTATGCAACAATAGACGACGCCGTCGAAAAAGCGCGGCAACTCGGTACGGAGATAACCCATCTTGTATTCGGTATCGCTCCGGACGGCGGAAAGCTGGACGACGAAATGCGTCGGGACCTTCTTCACGCCCTGAAGCGTGGACTCAATGTGGACTGCGGTATGCATACCTTTCTCTCGGAGGATACGGAAATGCGGGAGGCCGCAGCACGCAGCGGTGCCGCCATCCGCGATGTCCGCAAAACGCCCCCGCGCCGGGACCTCCATCCCTTCACCGGACGTATCCGGGAGGTTGCGTCCCGACGCATCGCCGTCCTCGGAACAGACTCATCTGCGGGCAAACGGACAACCGCATGGAAACTGGTGGAAGCGCTGGAACGGCTGGGCATGACGGCGGCGATGATCGGTACCGGACAGACGGCGTGGATGCAGGGCGCCCGCTACGGCGTGATCATGGACGCGCTGATCAACGACTTTGTCGCCGGAGAGATTGAACATGCGATACTCAGCGCGTGGGACGCGGAGCGGCCGCAGATGATGGTCATCGAAGGGCAGGGGAGCCTCATGAATCCGATCTATCCGGGCGGATTTGAAATACTTGCCGCCGGCAGACCCCACGGCGTCATCATGCAGCATGTACCGCGCCGCCGCGACTACGACGGAATCCCGGGAACGCCGATTCACCCGCTGGAGCGTCAAATCCGCGCGGTGGAACTCATTTCCGACGTTCCCGTGGTTGCAGTCACGATCAACCACGAGGATATGAAGCCTGAAGAGATCGACGAGGAGTGCCGACGTCTCCGTGACGAGACGGGGCTGCCCGTACTGGATCCCCTGATCCATCACTTCGATTCCTTCATTGACGAGATCCTGAAGCGCTCCCCGGGAGGAACGTGATGAAAATCACCCGCTGCGAGGCGTGGCCCCTCCGCCTTACCCTGAGTGAACCCTTTGCAATCGCCTACTCCACCATAGACCACACGACAAATGTCTTTCTCCGCATCGAGACCGACGGCGGCGTGACCGGCTTTGGATGCGCCGCCCATGATGAGGAGGTTACCGGTGAGACGGCGGAGACCGTGGAACGGGCGTTGCGTGATGTGGCCATACCGCAGCTCCTCGGTGAAGATCCCCTGCGGCCCGCCCGCATTCTGCATCGGCTCATGGAGACGTTGAAGGATCAACCCACGGCGATGGCGGCGGTGGACATGGCACTCTGGGACATCATGGCGCGTACGGCGCGCCTGCCTCTCTATCGCCTCCTTGGCGGGTACGAAAATTTGGTTCGAACTTCCGTCACAATCGGAATCATGTCTCCCGCCCGGACCGTCGAAAAAGCTGTGGAGTGGTGTCACCGGGGCTTCACCACCCTGAAGCTCAAGGGCGGTGCAGACGTGGAGGAGGACTGCGAACGGATCATCAAGGTACGTGAAGCGGTGGGTGATGACGTACGCCTCTACTTTGACGCCAATCAGGGCTATTCGGTGCTGCAGGCGCTGCAGTGCATGGAAACACTCCAAACGGTGGGGGCGGAATTCATCGAGCAGCCGTGCCACAAGAACGATCTGGATGCATTCTTTGTCCTCAGAGGAGCGATCGGCACGGGATTCCCGGTGATGGCCGACGAGGCGGTCCTGGGACCTGAAGACGTCCTGACCATCATGAATCACGGCGGCGCCGACATGTACAACATCAAGCTGGCAAAGACGGGAGGCATCATGCGGGCCGGACAGCTGGATGCGATTGCCGCCGCCGCCGGGGCGCCGACCATGGTGGGGTGTATGGACGAGGCGGGCCTTGGAGTTGCAGCGGGGGCGCATCTGGCGCTCGCCAGCCCCAACGTGAAGTACGCCGATCTGGACGGTCACCTCGAGTTTGTCGACGATCCCACTGCGGCGGCGGTGACGATCGTCGACGGCGCGATCATCCCCTCGGAGGAGCCGGGGCTGGGCTTCGCCTTCTGAAAATACGGGAAATTTTTATTTTACCCCGTTCCATACCTGTGGTAGTATAAATTCTCAAAAGGGCAAAAAGACCTATACTTGTAATATTTACTCAAAGAAGGGGGCTGAATTATGTTTGGATTGTGGTCCATTGTACCACCGGTTGTCGCAATTGCGCTGGCCATTATGACCCGGAAAGTGCTGATCTCGCTTTTTGTAAGCGTCTGGATCGGCGGTTTGATCTATACAGGAGGCAATCCCTTTGCCGCCGTCGGCGTGACCTTTGACTGGATGAAGGACGTCATGACCGACGGGTGGAACGCCCGCTTTCTGGTGCTTGTCGCCTTTCTCGGCATCGGCGCCGGTCTCATGTACAAAGTCGGCGGTTCTCACGCATTGACGCGATCTCTGCAGCACAGAATCACCAACCGAAAACGGGCACAGTTTTTTGCGTGGATTCTCGGTATCGTCGTTTTCTTCAATGACTATGTGAACTCCGTCATCACCGGAAACGCTTCCAAGGACATAAACGGCAAGTACCGCGTATCCCGGGAGAAATTTGCCTACATCCTGGACGCCACCGCAGCTCCCATGGCGACGATCGGCCCCGTATCGGACTGGATCGGTTTTCAGGTATCCCTCATCGCCGCTGCGTTTGTTTCCATTTCACTTGTAGAGTCTCAACCCTATTTTGCCTTCCTGAGCTCCATTCAATGGAACTTTTACAGCATTCTCAGTCTCATCGCCGTTCCCCTCTTCATATTCGGGAAGGATTTTGGTCCCATGGCAACTGCGGAACTGCGGTCGCTGAAGACGGGAAAACTGATAGAAGACGGGGCAACGCCCCTTTCATCGGTGGAAATGGACCTCGGTGAAGCGGTCAACCCTGAAAAGGCCAACGTCTTTTACTTCATCCTGCCCCTGGTGACACTCATCGGTGTGGGCGTGTGGGCCCTCTGGTATACCGGAGGCGGACCCGAGGGTAAGAGCCTTATGGACGCCCTGGCGGATACGCAAGTCGACGTCGCCCTCACGTGGGCAGCGTTTGCCATGTCCTTTGTGGGTGTCGTCCTTGCGATCATTCAGAAAATGAGCTTCAAGGAGATTGAAGACACCGTCATGGGCGGAATCAGGACGATGCTGCCGGCGCTGGTGATCATGATCCTCGCGTGGTCCATCGGAACGGTTACCGGAGAACTGGGTACCGCCGATTTTGTCGTCGGTGCAACGGAAAGCTGGATGACCCCGGCGCTCCTGCCCTTTCTCGTCTTCATCATCTGTATGTTCATCTCCTTCTCCACCGGTACCTCCTGGGGCACCATGGCAATCATGACACCCATCGGTATTCCCCTCGCATATTCAATCGGCGGACTTCCCCTGGTTCACATCGTCATCGGTGCAGTATTTGCCGGTGCCATCTTCGGCGACCACTGCAGCCCCATTTCGGATACCACCGTCATGGCCTCCATTTTCGCCGGATCAGACCACATCGCCCATGTGAAGACCCAGGTGCCCTACGCCCTTCTTGTTGCGGGCATTTCCGGTGTTCTCTATCTCCTCTCCTCGGTCATTCAGGCGGGATGGGTTCTTCTTATACTCGGTATTGTTGCCCTGGTTATCGTCTCCCGTTTTCTGGGAAGCAGATACCAGAAAAAACACTTCACCGCGGAAGAGATCGCCCTGCTGGACAGCAAGAATCCCGTTACGGAGTGACGCCGGAACAAACGATACCAACAACACAGCAGCGGTCTTCAGAGATCGTCACGCGCCCGGCCGCAACGGCCGGGCTTTTTTTATATCACCGTCCGCATCGCCTCGGAAACGACCATCTTTCCCGCCCGTCTGGCGGGGAGGACCGCCCCGGCGAGGGAGGTGACGACGCCGCTCGCCAGGGTGAGAAGGTAGTGCCATACCGCAAAGTCCGCGCGAAAACGGGTGCCGAAGGGCACGGGAATGTTGTCGGGCATATTGGAGGCGATATCCACGCCGGTGTGGACGAGCCACAGTGCAATGGGGGTGGTAATGGCGAGGGATATCACCGCGGCGATGAGCGCCTGCCAGACACTTTCAAGGGCGAAGAGGGCGACCAGCTGGCGGCGACGTATGCCGATCGCCCTGATGGTACCGATTTCCCTCGTGCGCTCATGGACGCTCATGGACAATGAATTGAGTATACCGATGATGATGAGGAGATACACGACGGCGATCATGACGGTGAAGCTGTAGGTATCGCCTTCCACCGCGGAGACGGCGGCACGGGCAAAGTCCTTCCACGGACGGACCTCCAGAAGGTCACCCCGGCGGTTTTCGACAAGCGATGCGACAGCCTCCACCCCGTCACCCGGCGCAACGCCGTCGGCGAGACGGATCACAAGGTGCGTGGCGCCGCCGTCCAGATCCAGGAGTTCCTCCGCCGTTGCCAGATCGAGGTAGAGGACGTTCCGGTCGAGGACGGGATAACCGTACTCGAAGATTCCGACAACAGGGGCGTCATAGAGGTTCTCCACACCGTGCCGGTTCATGGCGCGGAGGAAAAGGGTGTCCCCCACGGCGATGCCCGCCTTTTCCGCCACGGGTCTGCCGATCCAGATACCCCCGTCCGCTGAGACGCTCAGGGGGCCTTCCCCCTGATCTCCGCCGTCGGAGACGAGGTGGCGGTGGAGCACGCTCACTTCCGGCTCGTGTCGGGGATCGATAGCCACACCCTGCATGCGGAAGGCGGTGCTCCCCGTGGAGGTTCTGACCGAAAAGACCACCCGAGGCGTTACACTGCGAACCTCGGGCAGTTCCTGCACCGCGGAACGAAGTTTGTTCTGATTTTCTATGAGATATTCAACGGGAAGGCGTGTGCGTTCTGCGTACCACCTGGGATGGACGATCTGGACGTCTCCCGTCTGGAAGTCACGGAGGGTGTCGTAGATGTAGCTGTGGTATCCGCCGATCCAGCCGAGGGCGAGGACGAGGACGGACATGCCGACCGTGAGGGCGATGATATTGAGGACGGTGCGGCGGCGATTGCGGAAGATGTTGCGCCAGGCGACGGCGGCGATAGTCATCAGATCGTACCTCCCCGCATGCTTTCCATGATCGTCCGTCGACGTGAGATAAGACCGGCGTAAAGGCTTCCACCGACGGCGATGAGCGTTCCCAGGAGGGCGTTCATGAGTGATGAGAGGGGAGAAAACCGGGTATTGATCTCCCGGCCCAGGTTGAAGGACTCCATGACCTCTCCAAAGTCGATACCGTTGTGCTGAAAGTAGATGACCAGCGGAATGCCGACGGCGAGACCTATGATGCTTCCGACGATACCGTAGACCGCTCCCTCGGCGAGGACGAGACGGAATATTCCCCGGGCGGTCATGCCCACGGCTCGCATGGCGGCGTATTCCCTTGCCTTTTCAAAGACATTCATGAGGATGGCGTTGGTGATGACCGTCGCGGCGACGATGACGATAAGGAGATTTATGGCGTAAATGAATACGTCAAACATCTCAAGGAGCACGGCGGTGCCGCCGTGAATGTCACGCCACGTACGGACCGTGACGGCCGGGGAGGAGGCGGTCAGGGTCTCCCCGGCGCTTCCCGCCCCTGAAACGTCATTGAACGCTCCGGCAAAGTGCGCCGCCACCTCGTCGGCAAGGTCGTCGCTCCGAAGAACAACCCTGATTTCCCGTGTCCCCTCACCAACGTACAGCAGTTCCCGGGCATCATCGTGGCTCATGAGAAAGGATGTGTCGTCAAACTCGCCGGAGTCGCTGCGGAAGATCCCCGCGACGAGGTAGTCCAGATAGTAGGGTGCCCCGGTGGAGTCTTCCACAAGGACCATTGCGGAATCGCCGACGACGAGATCGAGCATGTCCGCCGTCTGTGTGGATATGAGAATTTCCCTGTTCAACGCCTCCCCGGAGGTCGGGGCGGCTGCGGTGTCGGAGCTGTCGGTGTCGGCGGTGGAGCTGTCGGTGTCTGCGGTGTAGCCGTTGTCTGTGTCGCCACCTCCCGCGCCGGCGCCGTCCCCGTCCCCGTCACCCAGGAATCGCCCTTCCTCCATACCGCCCCGGACATCCGAATAAAACGAGGTGTCCGGTGAAACACCGATACCCACCATCGGGGCGTTGGTTTCCCCATGTATGAGCAGCGCCCCGAACGGGAGAACCGCCTCCGTCGCGACCACTTCCGGCCGGGAACGAAACCAGTCGTCGTACTTCCGCCAGTCCGAAATCAGGAGCTCAAGGGAAAGGGGATCCAGCGCGTCGGCGGAATCGATGTGTTCCACCCGGAGGTGCCCTCCGGAACTGACCATCGTTTCAAAAAAGTCCTCCCGCATCCCCGTCATCATTCCGACGACAAACTCCATGACCGCGACGGAAAGGGCGACGGCCAGGAGAATAAGGAGACTTCGCCGTCCGTGTCTGAGGAGACTCGCCCAGGCGATCTTCCATATCATTCCGTTCCTCCCACCCGGCCGTCCCTGAGCGGTATTGTCCGGTCCGCGTATTGGAGTATTTCCGGATTGTGGGTGGAAAAGAGAAAGGTCACGTTGTCGTGGTGGTTGAGGTCCCGCATGAGGGCGATAATGCGATCACCCGTCTCGGAATCGAGGTTTGCCGTCGGCTCGTCGGCGATGACGAGACTCGGCCGGTTGATGAGCGCCCGGGCGACGGCGACGCGCTGCCGCTGTCCCCCCGACAGTTCATCGGGCCGATGCGACGCGTATTGGCCGATGTCGACGGCATTGAGCAGATAGTCTGCGTATTCCCGCCGTTCCGCCGCCGGCGTTCCCGCAAGAACGGCGGGAAATTCAACGTTTTCCCGGACCGTAAGGACGGGAATGAGGTTGAAACTCTGAAAGACAAACCCCATGTGGTGGAGCCGAAGGGCGCTCTCTTCGTCGTCGTTGAGATGACTCAGGGGTTGCCCGTCCATCGTGACCTCGCCGCTTGTCGGTCGATCGATGCAACCGATGAGGTTGAGAAGTGTCGTCTTGCCGCAGCCCGACGGTCCGACGACCGCAACGATCTCTCCGGCCTCAATGTGAAGGGATACGCCTCTCAGGGCGTGTATCGTCGTCTTTCCCAGAGGGTACTCTTTTGTTACGTCCGAAACCGTTACAAGGGCCACTTTCTCCTCCATGTATTCCGCCCGGGCGCCTAGAAATGCGCCTTTGCCGTGAGTTCCACGACTACATCCCGGGACAGATTGCCGAACTCCGTTCCCGGATCGCCGCTGTTCCACGTCACCTGCGCACCCAGATCGACTCCGGGAACGCGAAGCAGCGTGACACCGTGGGTGACCCACCAGCTTTCGTCGGAAATATTGGTCAATGCGGTATGTGTCGTCGACCAGCTGTCCGTCACGTGCATGGACACGCTTCCCGACAGGTAGCGGTAGCCCGGGCGGGCAAAACCGCCGGCAAAATCGGTTGTCACCGACAGATCTTCAACGGGCTGACTCCCCAGGAGTATTTCCGGCACGTGTTCTGCCAGTCCGTTGTAGAGATACTCCGCGGTGAGGGAAATGTCGGTCACCTCACCGTACCACGTGTATTCGCCGCCGATACTGAACTGGGGTTGATAGTCCATGCGCTCGTTCCGGGGATCGTACATTTCCATGGCTCCCTCTCCGACGACGAGGAGCGGTCCCACGGGAAAGGTTGTGACAAATCCGGGTCGGAGAATTGTCCGGTACTGATAGACCACCGTCGCGCCGAGTTCCACCGGGGCGAGGAAGAACAGACCATACGCGCCGAGACGGACGTCCTCCATTTCTCCCGTATCGACGGCATTCTGGATCGCCCCGGCCACCTCAAGGGAGATATCCGGTGTTGGTCGCAGGGCGAGGGAGAGGCCGTCAAATCCCGTCTCGATCTGTGCGTCCGGGTGGTGAGGATGCATCGCGTCGGTGACGGAAAACGTATAGGCCCGTCCCCAGTTCATCCGTTGCCGCCCCATACGCACGACGAGCCACTCGGCGGGAAAAAGGGAGAGATATCCCTGGTTGAGACTGTGCACAAGCGTCACCGTGCCCGCCCCGGTGTCTCCCGTCCCGGCACTTCCGGCGTCGGATGTGATGTCAAAAATCGTTTGGTCCGAGGTGATCGCGGGAGAGATATCCAACCCGTGATCGAGAACAAACTCCGCGCCGGAATAGGTCAGGCGGTGGGTTGCCTCGATACGCATGGTGCCCGCCGTTTCCCACGCATCCTGCCGAAGACCCGTTCCCGACACGACGGGAGATTCTTTCAGATGGTGCGTTGTGCTACTGAGTTCCACGCTTCCGAGGAGGTCATACTCCTGGGGATAGAGATTACCTGCGACGGGTAACATGACGATGAATGACATCAGGAGCGGCAGCAAAGGCAGGACGCGTAGCCGCCGGATCATAGCAGGCAGATCAACCATTGGCAGTACAAGTGTATATCATCTCGTCAATTCCTGTTGACTGAAGAGACGCGGCGGCAGCTCTTCCCGGGATTCCAGGGACTCAATACGGACGGTGGTGACCGCCCCCTGCTCCTCCAGGGACTCCATTTCCATCACCGAGGGACGACGCGCCCCCGCGAGGGGGCCGATCTCCCGGAGGGTCATCCGCTTGAAGAGCAGCCCCGACCGGGAGTAGTAGTCGATACGCAGGGGAATCACCCGCAGATCGTCGGGACTCTCCTCGTCGGGACGCAACCACATCTCGATGCGTCCGTACGCCGCCTCGTCGTGCCGTGCACGGGCGGTAATACGCAGGGCGGGTACCGTTCCGAACTCACGGTGGTCGATCGTCTCCCGACCTTCGACGGTCGCCGTGTAGTCATCGGCGTAGTTGGGGTCGGAGACGTCGTTATTGGAGAAGACGCTTCCCTGAAATGAATCCCGCGGGGCGAGACGGACGGCTCGGCGCGAATGGGAGCGGGGATTGTACATCCACAGGTCGTCCTCCTTTTGAAGGAAACGCATGCCCCGGGAGCGGCTCGGTTCCAGCACCTCCATGTAGGTACCGACGTCATCCTGATGGGAGTTTTCAAGGACCATTTCCGTCGTCCTGCGACCGGGCCGCTCCGTCGTCATTCTCATGGTCGCCACGAAGGTCGGCGGGAAGAGGGCGTCGTCCGCCAGGTTCATCAGCTCGTCGCCCGTGTATGACGCCGCCCGCTGAAGGAGTCTCGACACCTCTTCCGTGGAAAAGGCCGATCCGCTCTGCCCCTGGACGAGGCTGTTGATGCCCGCCAGCAGGAGAAACGTGATCACCGCGGAACGAAGTTCAATTTTCAATTTTCCCATAGCAACCTTCCTTTTCAGAACAGTCGATATCGTTCTTTGAGGGCCAGGACGCGACGGACACCGCGGTCGATGTCCTCCTCGGTGATGCGTCCCGATGCAACGAGCGCTTCCGTGCGCGCCAGGATTTCCGTGAAGTCGTACCGGTCGTGGATGAGAATGAGGTCCACGTCGTACTTAAGGGCCCGCTCCAGGACGAGGTCGATGTCGTAGTTGTCGGAGAGCGCCGCCATGGACAGACCGTCGGAGAGGACCACTCCGTCGTATTGTAGCCGTTCCCGAAGGATGTCGTGAAGGAATACTTCCGAGATTGTGACGGGATATTCCGGGTCGATCCGGGGAAAGAGGATGTGAGCGGTCATGACGGCGGGCACGCCGCCGTCCACGGCGGCGATGAATGGGCGCAGATCCCGGTCCATCAAGTCATCAATCGTCAGGTCGACCTCGGGGAGCCGTCCGTGGCTGTCCACCCGCGTCACGCCGTGGCCGGGAAAGTGCTTTACCGTGCCGATGACGCCCGCTTCGCGGAGGCCCGCGAGATAGGACCGGGCCATTGCGGAAACACGGTCCGGATCTCCTCCCCACGAGCGGTCGCCGATGATGGAGCGATCCTGCACCTCCACGAGGTCCACCACCGGGGCAAAGTTTATATTTATGCCCAGGGAACGCAGGTCCCGGCCGGTGATGTATCCCTGACTGTAGAGGTAGTTATCGTCGACTGCGGAGTGGCGGGGGCTTCCATCGGGTACCACGTCGGACGGCGAGGAAGAGGTTGGTTCCGAACTCGTGGCGGACGGCGGGGAAGAGCGGGCGCTTTCATCGGAGTCGGCCGGTCCGGGCACGGTCGCCTGTTGCGCCGCTGCCGCTTGGTGCGGCACCGTCGCTTGGTGCGCCGCTGCCGCTTGGTGCGGCACCGTCGCTTGCCGCGCCATCGCCGCCGCCGATGGAAACCGGGGCAGGTCGGGAAAGCGATATGCCGCAACCCGTCCCCCCTCCTGATCCGCAGCTATGAGAAAGTTACCGCCTGCGGGGTGATACGCGGCGAGGCGCTGCAGTTTTGCCGTAAGATTGATAAGGGCATCTCTGTCACGGTAATTCCATGGATAGACGATCATTCCCGCCGGAGCGGTACGCTTCAGGAGCGTGACATACTCTTCAGTGATTCCTCCGTCCCGGGGAACATAAATGAGAAAACGCTGACCCAGCTTTTCCCGCAGGGTCATCTCTTCAAGACGTCGGTCAATCGCCACATTTGTATCCGCTTCAGGGAGCCCCTCCGCGCCGCCGGGAGTTTTCCGGCGTGAGATCCCATCGGGTCGGGTGACACACCCGCCGAAAAGGAAAAGGAGGACGAAAGTCAGAGCGGCAATGCGCCGGACACCGCTGTGCATGGACCCTTTGGAAGGGAATAACATCGCCCTATGGTATCACATATAGGGCAATACCGACGGGGCCGGGACGTCGGAAGATGATACCTTCGGGTATGACCGTATCGTCGGAAAGGAGTACCGTTGCCGAGCGACCGCCGTCCAGATTGAGAGCCCACTGAAAACCGCGGCGACGCAGGTATTCGGCGATCTCTGTCGTAGTCGGCCCCGGAGTAAATGGCCGACTTCCTTCGGCGGTCACGACGGCGATGATTCCGGATGACTCGGAGCCGGCGCCATTTCTTCCCGGTACAGACCCCGGCGCGGGGCCGCCATCTCTTTCCGATACAGGGCCGCGATTTCTTCCTGATATAGCATCTCTTCCCGATACGGCACCACCCGTCCCCGGCGCGGCGCTGCCTGCTTCACCGGCGGAGGCGCCCCCTGCAACTACCACCCGGGCGGCACGAATCGTGGAACCGGGAAAATCCGCCGCAACAATCCGTCCGTCCAGCAGTAGAGGATAGAACCCCCTACCGCGATGCCACGCGACTGCGCCGGACGCAACCCGTCCTGGGGGACAACCCGCGCCGAGGAAAGCCTGTCGTCCATGACCAGCGCCCAATAGGGTGGTTCGGGAGGATTCAGTTGTCGTGCGCCGTCAATGACGATACCCACCGGCCGTCGACCCGGTCGCCGCCACGGATTTGTAAGCACGATCACCGCGCCCGTCGGTGCGGGACTTTGGGGGGTGACCAATGCAACCGTCGCCTCGGGACGCAGAAACACCACATCCAGCGTGACATCACCGGCAGGCGTCGGGAGCGTATCGATGTATGAGTGGTACACGGGATTCAGAACGACCGGGGCGGTCCGTATCGCCGAGTCGTCCGGTACTTCCGGCATGCCCGGTATTCCCGGGACGTCGGACGAGCGCGACGGGAATGGTGTGGTGGCGCACCCCGCCAGGACGAAGAGCACGGGAAGGAAACGCAGCAGGGGAGAACTGCATCGACGCAGAAACCGTCGGCGGATACGCCGCTCGCCGCATCGTGCCGGCACACCCGGCTTACCGCCGCTCATACAAGTCGACACACATAGCGGCGACACCGTCGTTCCCCGGGGACGACTCGACCGGGCGTGGAGGTCGGCACTGCGGCACCCCTTCGTCCGGAGGCTACGCGGTCTTTTCATCCTATGGCCGCGTGCGCTTCCGGTCCCGCGGAAAGAGGGACGCCTCCTTCACGTTCTGCAGGCCGAGAATTTTCTGGGTGATTCGTTCGAGACCGATTGCAAATCCGCCGTGGGGGGGACACCCGAACTTGAAAATAGAGCAGTAGTCACCAAGTCCCTCCTCGGTAAGGCCGAACTTGGGCAGCGTCTCAAGCAGGGTCCGGTAGTCGTGGATACGCTGCCCTCCCGTCGTAATTTCAAGCCCCCGAAAGAGAAGATCGAAGCTCCGCGTCTTGAGACCTTCTGGAAAGGTGTAAAAAGGCCGTTTCTTCCGGGGAAAGGCGAAGACGAAGACGGCGTCCACACCGTGCTCCTCAAGGGCCCAGTCGCAGAGCTCCCGCTCGCCCTCGGGATTGATCTCAAAGGCGCTCTTCCCCGTCCGCTCCTTGATGATCTTCTTGGCGTCGTCGTGGCTGATACGGGGCGTCTTCCGCATCTCCTCAGCGGTCGGTACGGAAACGCCGTACTCCTCAAGAACGTATCCGAAATCGCGGGCCACGCTCTCAAAGATGTGGCCCAGCAGTCCCACTTCGAGGTCCATCAGGTCCGCCTCGCTCTCGATAAAGCCCATTTCCACATCGAGGGAGACGTACTCATTGAGGTGCCGCGGCGTGTCGTGCTTCTCCGCCCGATAAGCGGCGCCGATCTCAAAGACGCGCTCCAGGCCGGAGGCCACCATCGCCTGCTTGTAAAACTGGGGGCTCTGCGCAAGAAAGACGGTCTCGCCGAAGTAGTCCACGGAAAAGAGGCCCGTCCCCCCCTCCGTACCGGATCCGATGATTTTGGACGACTTTATTTCCGTAAAGCCTTCGCCCCGCAGCCATTCGGCGAAGTACTTCAGAATTCCCGCCTGCAGTTCAAATATATGTCGAACCCGAGGGTTCCGCAGGGTCACCAGTCTGTTGTCCAGCAGCGCATCGATGCCGAGCTTTCCCAGGTCCTGATTCACCGCCACGGGAAGGTCAGCCTCAACGGAACCGAGAATCTCCGTCGAGGAGGCGTGAATCTCAAAGCCGCCCTCCGCCTTTTCATTGGCCGCAACGCTCCCCGTGACGGAGATAACCGTCTCGTGGCCAAATTCCGGCTCGCTCTCGTAGACGACCTGGACGAGACCGCTCCGGTCGCGAAGCATCACAAAACTGATACCTCCGAGATTGCGAATGCGGTGAACCCATCCCGATACCGTTACTTCCGTTCCCTCCCGGGCCGCCACGTCCCGCGCCAACACTCTCATTGTCCGTCCTCCATTAACTGCAGTACCGTCTCTTCAATTGTCTGCCCTTCATACTCCCCCGCCATCGCCTCAACCTGGGCGGCGACGAGGCGTGTCCATGCCGTCTCGGTGGTCAGGGCTCCCATCGGAATGGCTCCTTCCCGCCAGAGCTGATGGGCCGTCACATACTCGGAAAAGTCGACAACCCCCTCCTGCTGGGAGGTGCAAAAGAAGGAAACGCCCCGTTCCCGTCCTTCCGTCAGTGCCTTTTTCAGGGAGAAGGGCGTCTCCCTCAAATTGGCCGTTCCCGTATCGTATATTTCCAGAACAAAGTAGCGAATTCCCGCGTCCATAAGGGCGATCAGCGTCTCTCCCCGCATTCCCGGATAGACCTTGGCGATGAAGGTACGGCCTATCGCCGTCTCCAAGAGTTCGACGAGCTTCTCCTTATTCAGGGAGCGGGCGGAGGAGGCAAGGGCGTGACCGCTTCTCGTAAGACGCTGAGTGTTCCAGTTCCGGAAGGCGCCGACGTAGACGTCGCTGCTCCCGGCGCGCTCGAATTTCAGATTCAGCGGCAGGTAGTCGTCGCTGCCGTAGACTACATGTATACCCCGATCCGTTCCCGCGGCGGTCGCCACGGCGCGCCGGAGGTTTTCAACGCCCTCGCCGCGGCTCCCGTCCCCGGTGGGAACGGCGCTGGCGGTCAGAACGATGGGAATCCTCGCGTCCGCAAAAAACCAGTACAGGAGGCTGGCCGTATATGTGAGGGTATCGGTCCCGTGGCCGATGACGATGCCCCGGCTCTCCCCCGTCTCGAGCCGTTGGGCGGTCCGGGCGACAAGGGCGGCCCAGTCGGCGGGGGTGATCTCCTCACTGAGAAAGCGTCCGAGCTGGATTTCCTCAAAACTGAGCCCTCCCGGCAGCGCCGGATCCTGCTGCAGCAGTTCCCTGACGTTCTTCAGGTCTCCCGGAACGACAAGGCCGTTTTCCTCCCGGTGACCGGCGATGGCGCCGCCGAAGGAAAAAACGTCGATGGTACTGACGGTAAAGTGATCCTGGAGAATCTTCTGGACCAGGGACGGTTCCGCGCGGCCGCTGGTGGCCTGCATGATCTGTCCCACCAGAAAACCCCAGGGTTTGCGGTCTCCCTCACGGATCTGATTCTCCGCCTGGGGGTGGGCGGCCAATACGTCCCGCAACACCTCCGTGAGCTCGGCGGGATCGGTGATCTGCTCCCATCCCTGCTCCGAAATAATACGGTCGGGGTCCTTGTCCTCCACAAAGATCATGGAAAGGACCTGTTTGGCGATCTTTCCGTGGATCACGCCGCCGTCGAGCATCTTGAGAAGAGAGGCCATGCGTGAGGGGGTGAGGGGGCTCTCCTGCAGCGTAACGCCGCTGCGGTTCAGCTGTTTTCGCACATCCCCGGCGAGCCAGATCGCAAGCTGTTCACCATCGGCGCCCTCTTCCACGGCGGCCTCAAAGAAGTCGGCGGTGCTTTTCTCGTCGCATATAAACTCCGCCTGGGAGGTGCTGAGGCCGTAGTCTTTTCGAAAACGAACGCGCCGCGGCGCAGGGAGTTCGACAAGGGAGGCTTCAACCTTTGCGAGGAAGGCGTCGTCCGCGGTAAAGGGCGGGAGGTCCGGCTCGGGAAAGTAACGGTAATCGTGGGCGCTCTCCTTTGAGCGCATGCTCTCCGTGAGGTCCCGGTTCTCGTTCCACAATCGAGTTTCCTGCGTCACCGTGCCGCCCCGCTCCAGGATTTCCTCCTGTCGTTCAATCTCGAAGTTGAGCGCCTTGCGGACAAAGCGGGAGCTGTTGAGGTTTTTGATTTCGACCTTGTTTCCCAGACCCTCGCCGGCACGGTTCACCGAGACGTTTGCGTCGCAGCGGAGGGACCCTTCCTCCATGTTACCGTCGCAGACGCCCAGGTAGCGGACCATGCGACGCAACTCCTGCAGAAGGACTTCCGCCTCGTCGCCGATTTCGAGATCCGGTTCCGTTACGATTTCAAGAAGTGGCGTTCCCGCGCGATTGTAGTCGAGAAGGGACATGTCCCCGGCGTGGATCATCTTTCCGGCGTCTTCCTCCAGGTGGATCTCATGAATACGGACACGCTTCTTTTTCTTGTGAAACTCGATATCGATGTATCCGTTGCGGCCGAGGGGCTCATAAAACTGGGTAATCTGGTAGTTCTTGGGCAGATCGGGATAGAAGTAATTCTTCCGGTCGAAGAGGCAGCGCGGATTGAGATCACAATTGAGCGCCCGGGCGACGGTATAGGCCATACGAATCGCCTCTTCATTGAGGGCAGGCAATACACCTGGATAGCCCATGCATACAGGGCAGACATTGGTGTTCGGTTCATCGCCGAAATTGGCGCGACAATCACAAAAGACCTTTGTCTCCGTCAACAACTGGGTATGGATTTCTAGTCCGATAAAAGACTGGTACACGCTGCTTTTCCCCTTCTCCGTTCATCGGGACGCAAGACGGCTCCACGTCCCTCTTTCTGTTGGTATTTCATCTCCCGGGAACGACCGAATCGGAGCGATGTTCCCCGGGGCGACAGTCAGCCCTCCCAGGATTGGAAGGACTTCGAGTTTGCCGGGAATTCCACGGGCATTCGCTTCGCCAGCGCACCGGCTACCGCAAAGAGACGCTCTTCGCTGAAGGCGGGTCCCATGAGCTGCATGCCCACGGGCAGACCCTTTTCAAGCCCCGTCGGCACGGTAAGCGCCGGGATCGCCGCGAGGTTGGCCGTACCGGTAAACCGGTCTGCAACCTTCTGCTGAAAGGCGTCCATACCCTTGTCGCCGTGAGCAAAGGCCTGGGTCGGAAATGTGGGCAGTACCATGAGGTCAAATTCCCGGAACTTCTCGTTCAGTTCACGGCGTATGAGGGTGCGAATTTTCTGCGCCCGGGTGTAATACTGATCCTGAAAACCGCTTCTCAGGACGTAGGTTCCCAGGACGATACGGAGCTTTACCTCGTCCCCCAGCGCTTCCGTACGGGCGGCGCGCATGAGCTCTTCCGGATTTTCCGAAAAGGCGGGCCGATACCCGTAGCGCACGCCGTTGTATCGCGCGAGATTGGCCGCCGCCTCGGCGGCGGCGATCGTGTAGTACGCCGGTACGACGTACTCCAGAGTGGAGAGCGAGACCGGTGCCGTCTCGTGGCCCAGATCATTGAGCGCTTCCACGGTGGCGCGATAGTTGCGTGCCACCGGTTCATCGAGACCCAGATCTCCGGCGAGGACGCCGATCCTGAGGGCCCCGCCCCGGGCCGCACCACCCGCTGTATCCGCGTCCGCCGCCGTTCCAGACCCCTCGGCACTCCCGTCCGGCCGCGACACCGACGTCTGATCCCGATCGTCCCGGGCGGCCATGACGCGGTACGCCTGCGCGAGAAGGGATACGTCGGCACCGAGAAGGCCGATACCCTCCAATGACGACGCATAGGCAACCAGGCCGTAGCGGGAAATCGTACCGTAGGTCGGTTTCAGACCGTAGACACCGCAAAACGCGGCGGGCTGTCGCACTGAACCGCCGGTATCGCTTCCCACTGCCAGAGGAACCAGCTGCTGTGCAACCGCCGCCGCGGAGCCGCCGCTGGAGCCGCCTGCAACGCGGTTATAATCCCAGGGATTGTTTGTCTTTTTCAGCGCCGAGTTATCGGTGGAACTGCCCATCCCGAACTCGTCAAGATTGGTCTTGCCCACCACGGCGGCACCCGCCGCAACAAGGCGGCGTATCGACGTCGCCGTATAGGGACTCACCACCTCTTCAAGCATCCGGCTGCCGCAGGTCAGGTGGTATCCCGTCACGGCGATATTGTCCTTCACCGCCACGGGAAGGTGAAGGGATTCTCCCGCCTCCGCGACGACCTCCGTCAGGTCACGATCGTCGGCTGATTGTTCCGCGGCGGAAAGAGACACGTTCCACCGCCGGGGCTCTCCGATTTCAAGAAAGGAGCCCGTTTCACTATCCT
The DNA here is from genome assembly GCA_965242725.1 of Alkalispirochaeta sp. Lineage (GTDB taxonomy): Bacteria > Spirochaetota > Spirochaetia > DSM-27196 > Alkalispirochaetaceae > Alkalispirochaeta. Next base: position 216,857 of record CBDESZ010000016.1, on the reverse strand, counting down.
GCTCCTGCAGAAAGCGAACATACTGCTCCCGTTTCGTTTTAACTATTGTCTTCCACATCGCTTTATAATACGTTGGGGACCGCCAGAAACCGGTCTTCCAGATCGGCGGCATTCTCAAGGAGGGTATCGGGATCAACCATCCGATCGGGGTAGTCACGCCGGGTACGGTTTTCCGTCAGGAGCGCGTGCGTGGTTGGTTCGACATTTTCCACATCAACGGTCGACATAGTGGTAAAATAGTCCAACATCTGTCGAAGGGCACCTTCCAGCGCCTCGATATGTTGCTCGTCTATCTCAAGCATCGCCATATCAACGGTGGTTCTGAGTTCAGAAGGGTCCATGGGAGGAACTATGACAGTGCGGTATAAGCATGTCAAGCAAGGACTTGGCGTATTTGACGAACGGGGTTGGACGCGCTATTTTGTAGGACTGCACCCCCAAGTATAGGATAAAGACGCGTGGTAATAAAAAAAGAGTTTCCAACGATACACTTCTACGATCAGGATTTTGTAGACATATACGAGCAGACGTGGGCGTGGATAAAAGACTACTGGCAAAAAAGCCAGGACAAGAGCGGATTTGATCCGCGGGTCTTTGTCGCCCCCGACGCCGATCGAATCAATCAGCTCGACGCGATAAATGCTACATTTTTCCTGGTATACAGCAACAGAAACTATCCCGCCGCACCGCTGCTGGACAATTTTTACGCCAAACAGGAAGAAGACGGCGCCGTCCGTTCGGAGTATTCCCTTGAAACGGGGAAACCGATCATTTCCGACGATAATCCGGATGGATTGTCTCCGCCGCTCTTTGCGTGGGCGGAGTACAACCTGTATCACAAGGTGGGCAACAAGAAGCGCATCAAGGAGATCATGCCGATCCTGGAAAAGCACTTCCAATGGCTCACCGACAACTTCATGGATGATTCGGGACTCTTTCACGTTCCCCTTGCCGCAACGGGCATGAGCAACTCTCCCCGGGACGGCATGTACTATCCCGTGGATTTCAACACCCAGGCGGCCCTCAACGTCTCCTGCATGGCCCAACTCGGTCACGTCCTCAACGACAAGGACATCGAGTTTCGATACCGCCGCCAGTACTTCTCCCTGAAGACGCGGATTAACCAGCTCATGTGGAACGATGAAAGCGGCTTTTACTATGACCTGACCAAGGACAAGGATCAGGTCGCCGTCAAGACGGTGGCCGGGTTCTGGCCGCTGATAACGGACATTCCCAATGAAGCGCGATCAAGCCGGCTGGTGGAGCACCTCAAGGACCCCCAGAGTTTCGGGACGGAAAACCCCTTTCCCTCCGTTGCCGTGGATGAGCCGAGTTTCTCGGAAGCCGGCGACGGCTGGCGGGGATCGGTCTTTCCTCCCTATACATTCATGATCATAAAGGGGCTGGAAAAGCAGCACCACTACGAGCTGGCCCGGGAATTTGCGATACGCCATCTGTACTACATGCTGGACACGCTCCACCCTGAAGGAAACAAGCGCGGCAACGTCTGGGAAGCGTACAAACCCCTCCGGGACGGTGAGGCGGAATGGGCGGAAAACCCCGACTTTCCCCGGGCAATGCACATACCCTCGGTGGGACTGTCGACGATCGCGCTCATGATCGAAAATGTCGTCGGCCTGGAAGTGAGCCTGCCTCGCAAGACGGTGCGGTGGATCGTCCCCACCCTGGAAATCATGGGGATTGAAAACCTCAACCTCCGACGCAACACCATCACCATCCTCAGTCAGAAGAGCGGCCGCGGCTGGGAAATCCGGCATGAATCGGAAAAGCTGTACTACTTTACCCTCGATCTCCTGAGTGAAAAGAAGGAAAAAACATTGCCCATACCGTCGGGCAAATGTTCAATGCTGGTGGATAAGCTGTAGATAACCTGTGGACCGCCGGTGAGCGGACGGCAATGCGGGCCAAAGCGGTCCGCCCGCTCCGCGCAATCCTGAACATTACATCCCGATCGTTGCGTCCGACCCCTACCGGATCCGGATGCGTTGTTCAGCGCCCGCCACTGTCGCCGTTCTCGTCGCCTTCGTCGCCGGCTCCACCGCTGCTCTGCTCGCGCCACTTCCTGATCTTCCGCTGCAGCATGGCGATCTGTTTCGCCGGATAGACGCCGGTGGGGCAGACGGCGCTGCACGCCAGGTGGCGGTCACATCCCCACACCCCCTCGGGGGAGTCGATTTGCGGTAACAACTCATCGGACCGACCGGGATTCTTGTCCAGCTCCCTGTTGTACGCCGAGAGCGCCGCCGGACCGGTGAATTTGCGCACGGCGATCACCGGACATGCCGAAACACACAGCCCGCATTCGATACAGTTCTCAAAGCGTACAAATCGGGCGATCTCTTCCGGGGGCGTACTCTCCCTGTTGAACTCGCTCGGCCTGAGGTAACCGGCGTCCCCGGGAAAATCGTGAAAGAGGCGCGTCGGATCAACCGCCAGATCGCCGATATGGTCCATCGTATCCAGGGGACGCAGTTCGACAACGGGTGCTGCAGCCGCGGCCTCCCCCGCGTCCGCATCGTCCGCCGTCTCGCTACCTGCCGCGTCATCGTCCGACACCAGTGCCAGCACATTGGTGGTGCACGCCAGTTTGCGCTTACCGTTGACGATCATCCCGCAGGTTCCGCAGCTTCCATGATGGCATGAATGGCGATACATGAGCGTCTCGTCGCACCGACGAATCCACTCCAGGGCGTCCACAACGGTGAAATGGTCCTCAACGGGTACGTCGTACTCCTGCCAGCGGTTTTTTCGTTGTTTTCTTTCTATTCGAAACCTGACGGTCGTCACCGGACATCCCCCTTCCATACCGAAGCATCACCCGCCTCGCCGGGAGTTCCGTCGCCCGTCGCCGCCGACGGGCGGGCACGCTCACCCGCAGCGGCGGTATACATCGCCCGGTGCGGCAACAGGGGCAGCTCCGCCGTCCGGCACCGCTCTTCAACGCCAAAAAGGTCGCACACCATATCAACGGTTTTTTCCGCCATCGCCCGCAGGACCGTCGCCTTTCCTCCAATGACGGAAATGAAACCGCTCAAGCCGTCGGAGCGACCGTGATCGATGGCGAGAAAGTCGCGGCTCAGCTTCCGTCCGTCGTCGACATCCCGTGCCGCTCCGGCCAGGGGGCGGCTCGCCGTCCAGGCGGCGTGAAAGGGTGTTTCCGAAAAGGCGGGAATCATTTCAGCCGCTCGTCCCAGAAGGTAGGAAATATCCTCGGGGGGAACCTGCACGTCGTCAGGATCATCGGTCTGCCATTGGGTGGATCCGATGATTGACAATCCCCGCTGGGGAACGATGATGTCCCCGTCTCCGGGAGGGTGGAGCTGGCTGACCACCATGTTGTTCAGCCGCTGTTTCACCGCCACCATCGTCCCCGGAGCGGGCGTCACCGGGAGCTCTATTCCCGCCGATCGCGCCACCCTTCCCGCCCACGCGCCGGTGGCGCTGACGACCGCATCCGCAGGAAGAGAGTATTCCCCGCCCGTCGGTGAGGCGCCGGACCCGTACGCCATTGACGCGTCCGTTGGTCCGCTCCACGGCGATCAGCTCGGTAAAGGTGCGGATATCGGCCCCGGCGGCCCGGGCGGTGGCAAAGAAGTGGAGGGGCAGACGCCATGCATCTATCGTTCCGTCCGGTACCTGTACCGCCCGGCGAATGGAACGGTTCAGATTGGGCTCCATGGCAAAGGCCGAATCCAATGGTATCTCTTTTGCAGGGATGGTCGCGGCGTTGCAGGAGTCAATAAACTCCTCGGCAAAGGCGTCGTCCTCTTCGTTGAGGGCGACAAAGAGGCCGTAGTTCATTTCCAGAGCCTGGGGGGCGATGCGCCGGAGTATGCGGACCTCCTCCATGCATTCACGGGCGATTTCACGGTCGCCGACGGCGTAGCGCGCCCCGGAATGGAGCTGACCGTGGTGGCGCCCGGTGGTGCCGGAGGTCAACTCACCCCGCTCGATGAGGGTCACCGTAAAACCACGGGACACGAGATCGTGAATGATCGCCGCGCCGGTGCCGCCACCGCCGACGACGACCACGTGTCCGTGTGGTTGACGGTGCCCCCTTTGACTCATCGACTATACCTTCTCCCAGCTGCCGCTTTTCCCGCTCCTGAAGAGGGCGTCCAGGACTTTCTGGTTGTTCAGGGCATCTTCGGGTGGCGTCGGTTCTTCCGTACCGTTTCTCACCGCCCGGGAAAAGGCCTCAAACTGCTCCACGTACTGGTCGGTCGGTCCGGTGTATACGGTGCGGTTTCCCACACCGGAGCGGACATGGACCGCCAGGGGAACGTCGGGGTAGGCGTTAAAGGGAAGAACCACCTCCACGCTGCCGCCCGTTCCGAAGAGGCGCACACCCTGGGCGGCACCCGTCTGAGTACCGACGGTAAAGGTCGCCTGGACGTCCTCAAAGTCGAGAATTCCGCTTGCCAGTCGGTCGGTGCCGAAGCGCTCATCCCATTGAATGAGACCGACCACGCGCTTCGGTTCCCGGCCCAGAAGGTAGCGGGTCGACGAAACGGCATAACATCCGATGTCCAGGATACCGCCGCCGCCCGCCTCGGGCCGGTTGCGGATATCACCGGGATTCTGGTTGTTGTAAAAGAAGTGTCCCTGCACCGCCGTGGGCGTTCCCACTTCCCCTATGGCGACGAGTTCCCGCGCCCTGATCCACTGGGGATGGAAGCGGTACATAAAGCCCTCCATGAGGAGAACCTTCTTTTTCCGTGTATAGGCGATCGCCTCTTCCACTTCGCCGGCGTTGAGGCCGAGGGGCTTTTCACAGAGAATGTGTTTTCCCGCATCGGCGGCCCGTTTTATCCATTGAAGATGCATATGGTTGGGAAGGGGGATATAGACCGCCTCGATCGCGGGGTCCTCAAGAAGGGCCTCGTAGCTTCCATAGCCATGGGTAAACCCCTGTTCCTTCGCCGCCGCTTCCGCACGGGCGCCGTCTCTGGACGCGATGGCGTGAAGCTGCACCGCATCCGATTTTTTCAGCCCGGCCGATACCCGCAGGCGATAGTGCGTTGATACGCCAAGAACACCCCAAACTACTGGTTTCATAATTTCCTCCTCCATAAGGTAATTGGTTGCTATTGATTGATCAAGTGTAAAACTAAACTGTTACAAACGTGCACACAGCGCCCGAAGGTCATCATCCGTTCCATATTCGCTCACAAACCACTCAATGAGCCGGCGGGCGACGCTCAGCGACCCGGGCAACTCCTCGGGCAGCTCACCGGGAGCAAACCAGCCGATCTCGTCAATTTCTTCCCGGTCGGGAACGACGGTACCCGCTGCGTACTCCGCCGTAAAGGCTATCATGAGGGAGCCGGGAAAGGGCCAGGGCTGGCTGGAAAAGTATTCAATATTGCGCACGGTAATTCCGCTTTCTTCAAATACTTCCCGGCTGACCGCATGCTCAAGGGACTCCCCCGGTTCCACAAATCCGGCGAGAACGCTGTACATATTTGTCGGTCGCTGAGCGTTGTGGGCAAGGAGCAGTTTTCCCTCTTTCACGATCGCAACGATAACGGCCGGAGCGATGTGGGGATAGCTGACTGCTCCGCAGGAGGGGCAGCGTTTTGAAATCTCCGAGGAACTCCGTTCCATCGCGGCTGCACAGGCGCCGCAGAAACGGGTGTGCCTGTCCCAGTGGGCAAGGTGAAAGGTCCTGTTCATAGCCCAGAAGTCGTCCGTATCCATGTGCGAAACGGCATCCCGCCGGCGGACCACTTCAAGATGGAGGCTGGAGCGGTCGGAGGCGTCGCCTGCGCCGGCACCGTTTCCGCCTTTCAGAGGCAGGTGCGCCGCCGCCCCCGGATCAAGGAGGAGGCCGCCGACGGAATCCTCACCGTACCGGAAAAACTCCCAGATATCCTCGGGCACCGAAACTCCCGCCTCCTGCAGCTCGCCTGTGGTCGGCAGACGGAAGGAAGTTCCCCTTCCGTCGGTTGCAACGACGACCGACAGCGCGTCGGGAAAGAGACCAATTATCACTACCGCACCTCGCGGCTGCGGAGAATCGCGTCGGCAAGGGAGGGAGAAAATCGTTCAATCGCCAGAATGACCCGGCCGCGGATGGAAAGACCTGTTGAGATTATCGGTTTGCGCCGTTCCACACCGGCGATAATCGCCGCGGCGGCGTCACCCGGTGTAATTCCCGACTCCTGATTGGGATCCATCGTGCCGTAGGGAGCACCGTTTCCAGTAAGGGCGTTGCGGGAGACATCGGTGCGGACAAATCCCGGCAACGCCACGGCAACGAGGACGCCCGTATCGTGCAGCTCATTCCTGAGGGTACGGAAGTAGGATATCTGTGCCGCCTTCGCGGCGTTATAGGCACTGCGCAGCGGAGCGGCCAGCAGTCCGGCAAGGCTGGAAACGGCGACGATGCATCCCCGGTTCTCCTCGATCATATGAGGCAGAAGCAGTTTGGTGAGATGGACCGGCGCAACGAAGTTCACTTCATGTATCGCTTTGTCCACGGAAAACTCCGTATCCGCCGCGTATGACCGCTGACTGATGCCGGCGTTGTGAAAGACCGCTTCCGGAAGAGCGGCGCTCTCCACAAGGTGCCGATAGGCACGCACACGGTCCGCCTCATCCGCGAGATCCACGGGAAGGTTCTCAACCTCTGCGCCATAACCTCGGCACATGGCGGCGGTTTCCTCAAGGGCATCCCTTCTCCGTCCTGACAGGACAAGACGCCGTCCCGTTGCAGAGAGGTGAAGCGCAAGGGCCCTACCGATTCCGGACCCCGCGCCGGTTATCCAGTAGCTGTTCCAGGGGAGTCTGTCGGAGGTCATGAACGAACCTTGAACGCTATGGAGAGGATCACCCGTATCACGAGAAATACGATACACGCGGTGATGGCGAGGACCGCCACCCGCGGCGCGGAAAAGGGCAGCACGGCGTATTGGTCGACGGTCCATGCGGCGGCCCACCCGACGGCCCACGACGTGAACAATACGAACGGATTGCGCACCGAAAGGAGCATTGAAAAGTCGACGGCCCGTTTCACCACGAGGAGCACAAGAAGCCAGGACGCCGCGAAGGCCGCGACGACGGTCACCACGTCCCTGCCCACTACAGATGACCCGCTCTCCAAAATGTGATATACCGTGAGCGCTCCCACCGCAGCAAACAACGCCGTCAACACATGAACCATGAAGGCGTAGGTGTGACGCCACGGCGCTTCCCGACCATCGTAGACGCCGTGAAAGAAGCTCATCCCGAAAATCGCAAGCGGGAGAATTACAAGCGCAATGTATACGCCCAGTCGGTATTGAATGAGGATCGATAACAGTGTTTCAAAGGACATGTTCGTGTTGATCATTGTAAACGAGAAGGAAAGGGCAGGCAACGATTGAATACACAGACTTTCGGGCAGCTCGCCGCCCTGGGAACGGCCTTTTGCTGGGCAATCACCAGTTTGTCCTTTGAATCCGCGGGGAAGCGGGTCGGCAGTCTCCAGGTAAATCTCATACGTCTCATCGTCGCCTTTGCGATATTCACCGTCTACGGCTCCATCGTCCATCACCGGTTCCTTCCCTTTGACGCGGGTGCCCACGTGTGGACGTGGCTCACCCTCTCGGGGCTCGTCGGATTTGTATTTGGTGACCTCTTCCTCTTTCAGGCCTTTGTCGACGTCGGCGCCCGAAAGGCGATGCTCATCTATTCGTCGGTACCTCCCATGACCGCCGTGCTTGGCTGGGTAATCCTCGGTGAGACCCTCTCACCGTCACAGCTCTTTGGAATGGTGACGACCGTCTCGGGTATCGTCATGGTTGTGACCACCAGGAAACGCCTTGCCGCACCGGACATCGCCGCACCGGCGGCTACACTTGAGAAGAAGCGGCTGGTGGAACACCCCCTTCGTGGCGTCTGGTTTGCCGTGCTGGGCGCCCTCGGGCAGGCACTCGGTCTCGTCCTCAGCCGTCACGGAGCGCCGGATTTTGATCCCTTCGGGGCGACCCAAATCAGATCCCTCGCCGGAATGGCGGGATTTATCATCCTCTTTGCGGTGACCCACCGCTGGAAGCGCGTCGCCGTCGCATTTCGGGACGGAAAAGCGATGAAGTCTATCACCAGGGGTGCTTTTTTCGGTCCCTTTCTGGGGGTCTCCCTCGGCCTCTTCGCGGCGCAACGGGCGGGAACGGGTGTGGCGTCAACGCTCATCGCCACCGTGCCGGTCATCCTCATTCCGATTTCCGTCTTTGTAAAAAAAGAGGCGATCACCCTTCAGGAGATCGCCGGCGCCGTCGTCGCGGTTGCGGGGGTGGCCATCCTCTTTATCGGCTGACTCAAGCGTGAAAAGGGATACTCACGAAATCGCCGTTTCAAGGGCGGTTTCAACCATTTCATGAAAGGATGACTGCCGTTCCGCCGCCGTAAGTTCGTCCTGAGAAACAAGACTGTCACTGACGGTGAGAATGCTCAACGCCTCAACCCGGTGCCGGGCGGCGAGGGTGTAGAGCTGGTTGGTTTCCATCTCGATTGCGAGGACGTTGTGGGCGGCCCAGAGCTTCCACTGGTCGGGATCGTCCGTATAGAAGGCGTCGCTTGAGAGAATGCCCCCGGCGTGGTAGGGCGTGCCCCGACGCTCCAGAACGTCCACGGCGGCGCGAAAGAGAGACCACGTCGCGGCGGGGGCAAAGTCCATGCCCTGAAAGCGCAGGCGGTTCATGGCGCTGTCTGTGGAGGCGGTCATGGCGAGGATAATCTCCCGCAGTCCGATCGCCTCCTGAATCGCACCGCACGATCCGATCCTGATGAGACGCCGGGCACCGTAAAAGCGGATCAGTTCGTTCACATATATGGAAAGGCTTGGCATGCCCATTCCCGATCCCTGAACGGAGACGGGCGTCCCCTTGTAGCTGCCCGTGAATCCAAGCATCCCCCGGACGTCGTTGTACTTATGCGCTCCTTCCAGAAACTCCCTGGCCACAAATTGTGCCCGCAGGGGATCACCCGGCAGAAGAACCGTATCGGCGATTTGACCGCTCTTTGCCCCTATGTGAATACTCATGCGCTCCTCCCTGGTCGTGAATTTGATTCAGGCGATCATCTGCGACAACCACCGTCGCAGATCTTCAAGTTCCGCCGAACGTTCCGGAATGGTCCGTTCCGCCTCGGCGATGCGGTCTTCTATGGAGGTTCGGGTATACCGCGTATCAGGCAACAGCCCCTGCAGGACGTCGATCATCTCCGAGTCCATCGCGTCGGAGAATATTTTCGCCGTGGCTATCGTCCCGCGATGGACATCCAGGTAGATATCCATACCGCCCCAGTCAAAGCGCTCTTCAAGATGGTGGGTGAAGTCGGGGGTACGGCCGAATCGCCACTCCCAGTCAGCCATCTGCCGGTAGTAGGCGTCCAGGGAGGGAATCCTCCGGAGGGTGTCCAGGTTGAGCAGCTCCGGTTCACACCGTTTTCCGAGGCGCTGGAAAAAGCTCTCCGTCACCGCCGCGCACATCGCGTCGTGGGTAAGCCCCGGCTGAAATTCCGTGAGGTTGGCAACGCGACTTCGTACCGATTTTATCCCTTTTGCGACGAGCTTTTTTTTGTGGGGGTTGAGATAGTCCGTGAGCCTGCCCAGATCGGCGTTGATGAGCAGCGTGCCGTGGTGGAAACTGCGCTCCCTTGTGTGCTTGAAGGCGCTGCCGGAGACCTTCCGTCCCTCCACGAGGATGTCGTTTCGCCCGGAACGTTCCGCAACAATACCGAACTGCGCCAGTGCGTCGATGACGACTGAAAAATTGCCTTCCTGGTCGTATCCGTCGCTTGATGAAAGGAAGGTGAAATTCGTATTTCCCAGGTCGTGAAAGACGGCACCACCGCCGCTCTGTCGGCGGGCAAGAAAGACGCCGTCCCGTTCCATTTTGTCCACCTTGCATTCCACCCAGGGGTTCTGGTGACGTCCGATGACGACTGTGTTATCGTTGCGCCAGAGAAAGAGCGTATGCGTATGGGGATCGAGCTCACGGAAGATCCAGTCTTCCGTTGCGAGATTGAACCACGGATCGGTGCTGTCCGACAGTAATACACGTACATCTTCAACCATATGAACTAACTACTATGAAGGCACAAGGAAATCAAGCAATCCGGCTCATCGCATTATTGGGGAATCCCGGTCGGCAGTATGAACGTAGCCGCCACAACGTGGCGTGGCTTCTCGTTCCCGAGCTGACGTCCGCTCCCGCTTCGGCGTGGAAAGAGAAATTTCACGGCCGTTTCATCAAAGAAGGAGAACGGATACTCCTCACGCCATTGACCTACATGAATGTGAGCGGCCGGAGCGTGCAGGCGGCGCGGGATTTCTTCAACCTCTCTCCCGCGGAGATACTCGTCGTCCATGACGACATGGAAACGCCATTCGGTACGGTTCAAATCGCCTTTTCCGGCGGCCACCGCGGCAACAACGGAGTCCGTTCCATCAGTCAGTCCCTCGGCACTGCCGATTTCTGGCGACTCCGAATCGGTGTCGGCAGACCGCCGGCGGGCCGGAAACCGGGAGACTGGATTCTGGAACGCTTTTCTCCCGATGAAGAGATCGCGCTGCCTGCCGTCATCTCCCGGGCAGTCCGTACCGTGGAAGAGGCGTCCGAGGGACGCGGGCTTTCGCAATGACCGCAAATCATGTATTCTGTCGGTCAAAATTAAGGAAAAACAGGTGACGAGCAAACGACTCCTAATCATTGCGGCAGCAACCTTCTTGGCAGCTACAGCTGCACTTTTCGCCGATACCCCCGCCTCCGGATTTCGTATAGATACGATAACCTACAACATCGACGGTCGGACCCGGGAGTGGGCCCTCGACGACATTCTCGATCTGCAGGAGGGGGCGATTTTCGCCTCGGAAGTCGAGCTGGAGGAGTTTCTGCTCAGGCAGAGGCAGATTCTCGTGAACCAGCGGGTCCTGCAGGATGTCGCGGTGGAATGGGTCATCTCCGACTCCCCGTCGGAAGATAACACCCGGGATGTAGCGGTGACGGTAAGCGTCAGGGATACGTGGAATTTCATCATTCTTCCCTATTTCAAATACGACTCCAACAGCGGTCTGTTACTGAGTCTCAGGACGAGGGACTATAATTTCTTCGGAACGATGCAGGAGCTTGAAATCGATTTCGACTACGAGCGGACCGAAGACGATACCGACCTGTTCACCATCGCGTCTCAGTTTCGATTGCCCTTCAACCTGCTGGAACAGCGGTGGGAACTGATCTTTACGGAGAGTTTTGAAACCGACGGTGAGGATTTCGACTTCGACATTTCCGCCGGCCTCGGCTATCGTTTCGACTGGTTGGGACTTGACTGGGAAGCAATCTACACCGAGTCCTATCGCTACCTCACCGACGATCCGGAGGAAGATTTTTCCTACTTCACCAGTGAAGTGGAACTGGGCAGTACCGTCGATACCGGTGTTGCTCTGCCGCTGTACGGTACGGTGGAGTACCGTCCCGGTGTCTATGTGGAGCGGAACCACCGACCCGGCGGGATCAGCAGGAACCGCAGTGGAATCACCGCCGGATTTGAGCACGCCCTCGGCGCGGGCGACTATGACTGGTTCGGCAATTACCGTCGAGGCAGCACGATCGAAATCAGCAATGACAACGCCTACAACATCGTCCGGGAGCGCTGGAATCGGGAAGTCGCCTTTCTCACCGCGGTATACCAACCCCTGATGCCTGAAAATCCTGAAAACCCACCCAAGGCGGGAGTGAGCGCCGCCTTCTCCGGTTTTTACCTTATCGACGGGGCGGATGAAGACCAGGAGGACGCCGCAGCCGCTGCACGGGGTCTTCTTGACAATACGATGAACGGCGATCTCGGGCTCTTTCTCAACCTTGACGCGGTCTTTACCCTCTGGACACTTCGGCCGCTCTTTGAGGCTCAGGTGGGCGCCTTTTTTGATGTCGCCTACGTAAGGGATCTGCGAGGCGATTTCTACACGGACAAATCCTTTGAATCCAAACGGGATTTGCGGTACGGCACCGGCATAGAGGTCGTCGGATTTCCCCTCTTTGCCCGGAGTCTCTACATTCGCGCATCCCTGGGAGTGGATCTCTACGCCGTGCAGGACGGCGCGGCGCCGCTGTCGTCGGAGGCGCGGGAACTCTTTATCGGCCTCGGCCACCACTATTAGGGAATTGGAAGGTGACACTTCCCGGTCGACGGGGTAGTGGAGTGCGCCGTTCCGGACGGGCACCCGCTTCTCTCCCCGGATATCACACTTTGTATATCACACCTTGTAGGAGTCCAGCCCCAGATTCCGGCAGATATCGATTGTCGAACGGGAGTTGTTGAGGGTGTACAGGTGAATCCCCGGCACATCTGCGTTCAGGAGTTCCGCAATTTGTGCCGTCGCCCACTGCGTCCCCACCCTGGTCACCGCATCGTCACCCCGCGCCCGTGACACCGCACGGAGGAGGGGAGCGGGAAAACGGGACCCCGCGGCAAGTTTCGCCATTTTTTCCATACCCTTGCGACTCGTCACCGGCATGATCCCCGGTACAACCGGTACGGAAACACCGGCCAGACGCAACCGTTCGACATAGTCAAAATAGTCGCGATTATCAAAAAACATTTGCGTCACGATGTAGTCCGCCCCGGCCTGCACCTTCTGTTTCAGGAGCTCTATTTCCTGCAGGCGGTTGGGTGTCGCCGGATGTCCCTCGGGAAAACCTGCAACACCGATCGAAAAATCGGGATATCGCCGGCGGATGTGTGCCACAAGATCACCGGCGTAGGGAAAATCGCGGCTACCCTCTCCGTCGGCGCCGAGTCTGTCCGCGAGGGCGGACCGTGTCTCTTCGTCCGCCGGCGGGTCTCCACGAAGGGCGAGGATGTTTCTCACCCCCGCGCGGGCATAGCCTTCAAGAATTCCGTCGATCTCATCCCTGAGCGATCCGACGCAGGTGAGATGTGCGACCACGGTGAGTCCGAACTCCTCCTGAATTCGGGTAACCAGTTCATGGGTCTGCCGCCGGGTGGACCCGCCGGCGCCGTAGGTAACGCTGACGTAAGCCGGTTCCAGAGGCAGAAGCTCCGTTCCGATGGTCCGCAACAGGTTTCCCCATCCTTTTTCCGTCTTCGGGGGAAAAAACTCAAAGCTGAAAATGGTCCGACCCGCTTCAAGCAGGTCGGCGACGCGGGGTGTCTCTTTGCCCATAGTCACTCGTCCACAGCGACCTAGACGGCGTTTTGGAGGTCCGTCACCTTGTCGGTGACTTCCCAGCGAAAGGAGTCCCTTCCGAAGTGGCCGTACGTTGCCGTTTCCTGGTAAATGGGTTTCAGAAGATCCAGCGTATCGATAATGCCCCGGGGCGAGAGGTCAAAAACCGTTTCAACGGCCCCTGCAATGCGCTCTTCCGGAACCGTTCCGGTGCCGAAGGTTTCCACCATGACACTTACCGGGAAGGGGACGCCGATGGCGTAGGCGAGTTGCACCTCCGCCCGCCCGGCGAGACCGGCGGCGACGATGTTCTTTGCCACATATCGCGCCATATACGCCGCCGATCGATCCACCTTACTGGGATCCTTTCCTGAAAATGCTCCGCCGCCGTGGCGTCCCATGCCGCCGTAGGTATCGACGATGATCTTGCGTCCCGTCAGACCGGTGTCGCCATGGGGTCCGCCGATGACAAACCGGCCGGTGGGGTTGATGAAATACCGCGTCGACTTGTCCAGCAGGCCCGTCGGTTCCAGAATCGGCTTGATCACCAGCTCGATCACCTCATCCCTGATCTGGGCGTGGGTGACGTCGGGATCGTGCTGATGACTGATAACGACGGTATCGATCCTGCGGGGCGTGTGGCCGTCATATTCCACGGTGACCTGGCTTTTTGAATCGGGTCTCATCCACGTGATGTCGCCGTTCTTGCGCATCTTGGCGGCGTACCGCAGCAGCTGATGGGCGTAACTGATTGGCGCCGGCATCAGTTCCGGCGTTTCGTCACAGGCGTATCCAAACATCATACCCTGATCGCCGGCCCCCTGCTTTCCTTCATACTCCTTGAGCCCGCTGCCGACGACACCCTGATTGATATCGACACTCTGGGCGTGAATCGCACTCATGACACTCATCGATTCGAAATCAAGTCCGTAGGCGGGATCATCATATCCAACCCGCTTTGCGACGCCCCGGGCAATCTGCTGAATATCCACATAGGTATTGGTCGTGATTTCTCCGCCCACCAGGACCAGTCCGGTGGTGGTAAAGGTTTCACACGCCACGTGGCTCGTCGGATCGTCCCGGAGACATGCATCCAGGACGGCGTCGCTGATCTGATCGGCCAGCTTGTCGGGATGTCCCTCGCTGACACTTTCCGAAGTAAAGAGGTATCGTCGATCGCTCATATGTAAAATCCTTGTCCCTGCCGATTCAGTATCTGTACCAGTCCGACTTGTACGGTCCGGCTACTTCGACATTGATATATGCCGCCTGTTCTTTGGTGAGGGTCGTCAAATGTACGCCCAGTTTTTCCAGATGGAGCCTCGCCACTTCCTCGTCAAGAACCTTGTCCAGGACCCGTACACCCGGTCCGTAGCTGTCACGGTTCTCCCACAGGTCGAGCTGCGCAAGCGTCTGATTTGTAAAACTGTTGCTCATCACGAAACTTGGATGACCCGTTGCATTCCCGAGATTGACCAGCCGCCCCTCACTGAGCAGATAGATCTCATGCCCCTCGGGAAAGCGGTATTTGTCGACCTGGGGCTTTATCGTCTGTCGGTGGACATCCGCGGCGTCGTTGAGACGTCCCACCTGGATCTCATTGTCGAAGTGACCGATGTTGGCGAGAATCGCCTGATTCTTCATCGCCCTCATGTGTTCCAGGGTGATGATGTCCCTGTTTCCCGTTGCGGTGACAATGATATCCGCCTCGGGGAGAGCCTCCTCCACCGTCTTGACCTCATACCCTTCCATAGCCGCCTGCAGCGCACAAATGGGATCGATTTCCGTGACGATGACCCGGGCACCCTGACTGCGCAAGCTCTGGGCGCTTCCCTTTCCGACATCACCGTAGCCGCATACAAGGGCGGTCTTGCCCGCGATCATCACATCGGTGCCCCGTTTAATGCCGTCGATGAGACTCTCCCGGCATCCGTAGAGGTTGTCAAACTTGCTCTTCGTCACGCTGTCGTTGACGTTGATCGCCGGAACGAGAAGGGTTCCCTCCGCGGCCATCTTATAGAGGCGGTGTACGCCGGTTGTGGTCTCCTCGCTGACGCCGCGCCACTCGGCGGCGAGCTTCCCGAAATACTTCGGATCGTCCTGATGGGCTCGCTTCAGGAGGCTCTTGATGACCGACTCTTCGTGGCTCTCCGACGGAGTCGATACCCAGTCGGAACCTTTTTCCATTTCCACTCCCTTGTGTATGAGGAGGGTTGCATCACCGCCGTCATCAACGACGAGATTGGGACCCTTTCCACCGGGGAACGAAAGGGCGTTGAGGGTCATTTCCCAGTACTCTTCGAGGCTCTCGCCCTTCCAGGCAAAGACGGGAACCCCCCGGGGATCTTCCGGTGTTCCGTCGGGGCCGACGGCTACGGCCGCCGCAGCGTGGTCCTGGGTCGAAAAGATATTGCAGCTCGCCCAGCGTACATCCGCACCCAATGCGACAAGTGTTTCGATGAGAACGGCAGTCTGGATCGTCATGTGAAGGCTGCCCGCTATCCTCACTCCTGAAAGGGGTTTACCGGGGCCGTATTTTTCCCTGGTTGCCATGAGGCCGGGCATTTCATACTCGGCCATGGTGATTTCCTTCCGTCCCCAATCGGCCAGGGAAATATCGCGAACCCGAAAACGGTCGCCCGTGACGGGTGAATGTGTCATTGCAGTACTCATTTTTATGCTCCTGTTTGGCCGTGTCCGGAATACGGACAGTCCGGTAGAGGGTACACCTCGATGTACGGATACGGCAAGATACGGTCATGAGAGACCGAAGATGAAAAAACCCGCCCATACCTTCCGGTACGGCGGGTCTCGGTTACAAACTGATACCGGGGGCAGGTGCTATTCGTTCAGACCTTCCGTAAACGTCTTGTATGATCCTGCGTCCATCATCTGGTCCAGCTCCGATGCATTGGAGACTTTTATCTTCACAATCCATCCGTCGCCAAAAGGATCCTCATTGACCTTTTCCGGTGTGTCCTTCAGAACCTCGTTGACCTCGACGATTTCCCCCGTCGCCGGCATATAGATATCGCTGGCCGCCTTTACACTTTCAACGACACCAAAGGCGTCGCCCTTTTTCATTGATGTACCGACTTCGGGAAGCTCAACAAAGACGACATCTCCCAGTTCGTCCTGTGCGTAGTCGGAAATTCCAACGGTGGCGACGTCACCATCGAGACGCGCCCATTCGTGACTTTCTTGATACTTCACGGAATCATCGAATTTCATGCTGCTTTCCTCCTCTTATCCACAACCTTTCCACAGGCGCGAATATCGCAGTCTCCCCGTTTGGTAGACAGAATCAACGAAATAACGCCGCCATAATCCCATAATATTTCTATTATCGCCAATAATGCCGCGAAAACACCTACATATATGTGTATCTATTTTGCGACTTATCCACAGGATATCCCCAAAAGGTGCCGAATATCGGCGATCTTACCGGCCGGAACCCCGATAGAATATCCGGACCTGTTTGTACAATCCTTCGCCTTCACTCTCCGTCCCCAGGTTATCTATATCATTGAGGGTCGTATGTATGAGTCGGCGCTCAAAGGGATTCATCGGTTCAAGGAGTTTACTTCCCCGGGTACGCAGTACCTGGTCACCCACCTTCTGGGCAAGCCGTATCAACTGCTCTTCCCGTCGACCCCGATATCCTTCGGTATCCAGTATAACCTTGATTTCCGAATCTTCAAGGCGACCGGCAATGACATTTGCCAGAAGTTGCAGGGCATCGAGATTTTTTCCTTTACGCCCTATAAGGATATTGGCGTGTTCGCTGTCCAGACGGAGACCCAGTTTCTTCGGCTCCCGGTACATGATCGTCACCGTTGCGGGAAAACCCATCTTCTCACAGAGAGTCGTTACAAAGTCCACCACTCCGTGTTCAAAATCGGTTTCCGGATCGGGGCTGGTATTACCGTAGTTCGGCGAGACCGAAGAACTTCGTCCGGCAGCTGCCGCATTGGATTCCCGGTCATCGTCAACGTCGGGTACGTTCAGATGATCCGGAATGTGGACACGAATCCGGGTGGACCGGTTCATTCCGAGAAAACCCTTCTGCGTTTCCAGGATTTCCACTTCAAACTCATGGCGGTCCAGGGAAAGCGCCCTGACCGCCGCGTCGATCGCCTCTTGTTCCGTGCGACCTTCAAATTCTCGTACCATTATTTACTCCGTTGCTTGGCGTTTTCTACGCAGGTTGATGAAGTACTGCTGTCCAACGGTCAACACGTTGGAGAAAATCCAGTACACCAGCAGTCCGCTGGGCATGTTGTACAGGATGAAGAAAAACATGATCGGCATCCCGTACTGCATAAACTTCATCTGACCGGTACTCTGGCCGGCCGCGGGGTTCTGCATCAGCTTGCTTGAAAGCAACTGGCTCCCCACAAAGAGTATCGGCAATAATCGTAAATCGTTCCAACCCAGGAAGGGAACGGTAAAGCTTCCGAAATTCAGGATTGATTCCGGAGCGGAAAGGTCGGTGATCCAGCCCTGAATAAAGACGGCTCCCCGCAAATCGAAGTGATTGTTGAACACACCGAACATGGCGATAAAGAAGGGAAACTGAAGGAGCAGAGGCAGACACCCACCCAGGGGATTGACCCCTTCCTTCTTGTACATATCCGCCATCGCCTGATTGAGTTTCTGGGGATTGTCCTTGTATTTCTCCCGCAGCTGCTGAATCTTGGGATTCAGCTGTTGCATCTTGCTCGTACTTTCGTAGCTCTTGTGGGTAAGAGGAAAGAGGAGAAGTTTCACCAGGACCGTCAGGATGATAATTGCATACCCGTAGTTGGGGACAAAACGGTAGATATGCTGCATCAGAAACTTCAGGATATTTTCAAGCCATCCGAAGAGAAACCGGCTGTCCTGAACCTGATCGAGATCGAGGTTTCGCAGCCCGAGGGCGTTTTCTTCCGCCCGATTGTATCGCTCCAGAATTCGCTTCACCTTGGGACCGACGTAGAACCGAAAGGTGTCCCTGTTTGCGGCGGACCGAATGACCGGTCTCGTCATGGAAAGGGTATGCCCGTTTTCAAGACCGGGAGGAGTGATACTGGAAAAGGTCCACGTATAGTCGACGGCGCCGGGGATGCCGATGACGGCAAAGTATTTGCCCGAGAGGGCGGCCCACTGCACGCGCTCGGTGAGCGTCTCTACCCCTTCACCGCGAATGCGGATGTTTCGTCGGCGGTCGCCGTCGTAGTAGTAAAAGTTGCGATACTCATTTCGTCCGTCCAGCTCTTCATAGGAAGGTCCGATCTGGGGGCCGTAGGTGATGGTGTAGGCGTCGCCGTTGAAGTCCAGCGGAACAAAGGCGTTCACCGAGTTCTGGATATCAACTCCGACCTCGATAACATACTCTTCCGGATAGAACCGGTAGCTCCTGGTGACGGTAAATGGCTGATCAGGTGCTCCCTCGACGTAGAAATCGCGGCGAAAACTCACCAGATTTGAATCGACGGAATCAACCCGCTCAAACAGGGCGTCCACCGGCTGTGCGTCGGCTCCCCCGAACTGCAGTTCAAAGGCGCCGCGATCGGTCTCTCCCTGAAGTACCATCTCCACCGGAACGTCACCATCCATGTGTTCCAGAAGTTTCAGCGAAACGATGCGGGCTCCCGCCGGGTCAAAAACAACCTCCATCACATCGTTGCGATAGGTGACGGGTGAGGCGTCTATACCGTCCCGTGCGACAGGTTGTACCGGATTCCCGATCTGCTGACGGCTGACCGCGGGGGCCGTTGCGTCGTTTGCCGGTGCCGTTGTTCCACCTCCGGTCTGCGAGCCGGATGATGTCTGCTGAGTCGTCTCAATTTCGCCGGGGGCTGTACTCTCGGTCTGGGTCGATTCAACGGGCTGAGGAGGGTACAGCATGTTCTGCACCATAAAGCCAACACTGATGACAATCACTGAGAGAACGACCGCGAGAAGCGTGTTCTTTTCCATTTATGTGTCCTTACCCGGGGGGCAACAAACCCGCCCGATGTAGCAGTTTCTCAACTTGTGCCTGACGATCGGTGAAGTCGTGCGAACCCGGATACAACACAAAGGCGATATCATAGTGCCCCTGAATATCCCGTTTTATCAATCGATACGCTTCCCGGAGATGACGGCGAGCCCGGTTACGGGCTACCGCTCCGGAAAATGATCGTGTTGTGGCAAACAATACGCGACTCCACCCAATTTCGTTTGCCACAACACGCAGGTGGAGTCCCTTCACTCGGTGCACGTCTTTACTTTGAAAGACGCGCAGAATATCACGTCGTTTTCGTAATATTTCCGCCTTAGTAAGGCTTCTTCTCGTCCGCAACACTCAGTTTCTTGCGTCCCTTTGCTCGGCGACGCTTGAGAACCAGCCGACCACCCTTGGTCTTCATACGGGCGCGAAAGCCGAACTTGCGGTTACGCTTAACGCGACTCGGCTGATAAGTTCGCTTCATTCGTCTTCTCCTCGTCTATTTCGTAACAGGCATCGGAGTATACCGACCGTTTTCCGGCCGTGTCAATCAACGTCGCCGTTCTTGCGACGGATCGCCTCCTCAAGACTCTGTAACTTGCTCAAAAACTCCGGATCTTCATCCGCTTTCTGTGGTACCGAATCATCGTCACCGCCTGCGGACCGGTGGTCAGTGGAACGTGAGTCCCTTGTCCCGGGGCCCGTTTCCTCGCTCCGATCGGTCACATCCTGCCCGGCTGAACCATCATCACCGTTCGGGGTGTTTCCGGACTCCGTATCCACCCGCTGAGAGCGGGCCGGTTCCAGTCTGTCCACCACCGTCATGTGGAGATACCGTACGTCCAGCGCGGGAAAGCGGCGTTGAATCAACCGCACGATACGCGTCCGGTCCATGTGCATCCGCTGCAGCCACGCCGGATGATCCAGACCGACGAGGACGGCACCGTTTTTGATGTCCAGCACCTGTGAATGTGCGGCCAGATCATTTCCCACGATATCGGGCCACGCCCGTACAAAAGGAACGATTCCCTTTTCGTCTCGAATGCCTATGGAATCGATAAATCGCGCGATAAGATCTCTGGCGCTACTCTCGCCGTACCCTGCCATGGTCCACAAAATATATCAAGGTCTCATCGTTTCGATAAGCGTGATAGGGTTCACCGGGCAGAAAGGTGAAAATGCGCTGTTCCGATTCGGGAAGTGATTCGACAAATCGTGCGCGACGTCCCGGGTCCAGTTCCAGCAGCACATCGTCAAGGAGGAGCACCGGCAGACGTCCGGTGGTATTCCCGTAGTATCGCGCCTGAGCGACGCGAAGAATGAGCGCCACCAGGCGAATCTGCCCGGTCGAGGCGATCTGAAGAAAATCCCGTCCCCCGTACCGGAATAGGACACGATCACGGTGGGGTCCGCTGGTCGTCGTCTTGAGGTTGTACTCCTGTGCCCGACGGGATTCCAGATCCGCCACCACCTCTTCCACGCCGGTCAGACCGCGCCAGCTTGGCCGGTACTCCAGTGACACCGGCTCGGTCAGACCGGAGATTCGCATGAAATCATTGTGAAATACCGCGTTAAAGGCGTCTATGACGGCACGCCGACGCTCCTGAATCAGAAGCCCCGCCGCGGCCAGTTCGGGATTGTATACATCAAGCAGGTCGAGTTGATCGTTCTTGATCGCATGGTTCCGGTTTTTCAGGATGATGCGATAGCGCCTGAGGTCGTCAACGTAGCCGGGACGATTCATGCTGAGGGTCTGGTCGACAAACCAGCGCTGCATTTCCGGCGGTCCGTTGACGAACCCCATATCGTCATGGCGGAAGATCACCGACGGGATAATGGAAATCATGTCCCGCCGGTCCGTCAGGGGTGAATCGTCGAGGACGATCCGTTTTTTTCCATCCTGAAATCGAATCCGGATGCGGTGAGACCCTTCCGGATTCGTCACCGTACCGTCCACCGCCATTTCCCGTTCACCCGTCCGACACAATTCCGTATCGCGACGGGTCCGGAAACTGCCGCCGTAGCTGAGAAGATAGAGACTTTCAAGAAAGTTGCTTTTTCCCTGACCGTTTTCGCCGACAAGAAAAATCTGACGGGACGGTATATCTACCGTCCCGTCCTCAAGGTTTCGAAACTGGTAAAACCGGATATGCTCGAAAGCCACGAGCCGTCGGACTACTGAATCTGCATGGGCATGACGATGTGAAAGTATCGTCCCCGCGGTTCTGAATACATGGTAATCGCCTTGTTGGCTTCGGTGAAATGGAGAGAGATGGTATCACTGTCCATGACACGCAGGGGTTCCACCAGATAGGTGTAGTTCAGGGCGATCGTCGTTTCCGGTCCGTCATACTCCACGGCGATATCTTCCCGGGCAATACCTATTTCGCTCTCTTCACTGCGAATCTGCATTTGACCGGAAGAGAGTTCCACATAGATACGCCGTGATTTTTCCACGAGAAGGGAAACGCGTTTCAGCGCCTCGTTGAGCTCTCCCTTGTCCACCACCACCGAGTAATGCTGGGTTTCCGGAATGACGCGACGGTAGTTGGGAAACTGCCCGTCGATGAGGGCGGAAGATATCAGGTGGTTTTCAAAATCGAAGAAGACGTGTTTATCCGCAACGGCCATGCGGAGGGTACCCTCTCCGGATGCGAGATGCTTCACCAGGTTGAGTACCTTCGGCGGAATGATGACGCCGTCAAAGTCACTGATTCCTTCCGGCAGATCATGACTGATGAACGAAAGGCGCCGACCGTCGGTGGCGACCATGACGAGTTTATCGTTGTCGGGTTCCATGAAGACGCCGTTCATGAAGAAGCGCGTCTCATCGTCGGAGACGGCAAAGGAGGTCTGCGAAACCATTTCAATGAACTGTTCCTGGGGAACGTCAAAATACCCGTCCGGCGCCTGAATCTGTATTTCAGGAAACTTGTCCGCCGCGATGCTTCGAAGTTTGAAATCGATTTTCTTGAACTTCGGACGAATGACGAAATTCTCGCCCGTCTTTGAGGGATTCTGTTCAAATTCAATCTCACCCGATGGAACGGACCGGAGGATCCCGAGGAGCTTGTCGCAAAAGACGGTCGTGACGCCGGGCTCCATGACGGTTACCGGCAGGGTCGTCTCAAAGCTCACTTTCAGGTCCGTTGCCCGAACGGTGAGAGTGCTTTCCTGTACCTGAAGGAGAACGTTGGACAGGATTGACATGTTGGAACGCGAGGAAATGATCTCCTGGGCGACTTGAATCTCCCGGATTATCTGGTCTCGTTCTACGGTGAATTTCACGGTTATTCAGGCTCCTTTCCCTAGCTGATTATATATAAATAGTAGTAGTAACAGTAGTAGGCTCGGTGCATTTGTGGAAATAGGGGGTAATTCTTTACACCGTCGTATGTTACCCGTTGGATAACGTGTACTGTTCTGTCCCGGTGTTATCCACTTATCCACGACGGTATGCGATATCCCCATTTCATACCCCCTTTATCCGGCAGATATCCCCATTATGCTCGACTGCCTTCTTCCTTGATTCTCCGGTTCAACGTCTGCAGGACATCTTCAAGTGTCGGATCGGTGCGCATGCGGCTTTCCACCCGCTGACAGGCGTGCATGACCGTCGTGTGATCCCGTCCACCAAACTCGAGACCGATGTCGGTCATGGACGCCTCGGTGATATCACGGGCGATATACATGGCGATCTGGCGTGGAAATGCGACCTGCCTGGTTCGTTTCTTTCCCTTCAGTTCATTGGGAGAGAGATTGAAATAGTCGGCCACGGTCCGTTGAATAACGTCCACGGTGATGTTGTTCTGGAGGGGACTTGAGAAAAAATCCTTCAGCTGACGCTGTGCGACTTCAACGGTAACCTCTTTGTTGACCAGTTCCGCATAAGCGATGATACGAGTGAGGGCGGCCTCGAGATCACGGACGTTTGTGGTGATCTTCTGACAGATGAGGTTGATCACGTCGTTGGGAACGCTGATTCCCGTCTTTTCCGCCTTTTTCTTGAGAATCGCCACGGCTGTTTCCATTTGCGGTGGTTGCAGATCGACGGTCAATCCACGGGTAAAGCGATTCTGCAGCCGTTCAGTGATATCCTTGATTTCACTAACCGGACGGTCTGAAGTGAAGACCATTTGTTTCTTGGCATCAAAGAGGGCGTTAAAGGTGTGAAAGAGCTCTTCCTGGGTCTCATTCTTTTTCTGAAGAAAATGAATGTCGTCGATCAGCAGGACATCGGCGTTCCGGTATTTGTTCTTGAAAAGGTGTGTCCGGTTTTCCTGAATGGAGCGGATGAACTCGTTGGTGAAATCCTCGGCAGTGACGTAGACAATTCGCTGTTCCGCGTCGCCCTGCCACACGGAGTTGCCGATTGACTGCAGGAGATGTGTCTTTCCGAGTCCCACACCTCCGTAAATGAGACAGGGATTGTAGGTGGTACCGGGATTGTTGGCGATCGCCATCGCGGCGTTTGCGGCAAACCGGTTATTATCACCGACGACAAAGTGTTCAAAGGTATATTCCGTGCTCAGTCCGGGTGCGGACATGCGCCGTTCCGCCGGCTGGAGACGACGCGCCTCGGGATGACGGGATCCGGCTTCACGGGATCGGTGTTCTCCTCGCCGCCGGTTCCTTCCCCGGTGACGCAGGATGTTCGGCATGTTTCCGGAGATATCCGTTTCCCTGTGAAACGGCACGGGATGTCAGATCCGCCTTCTGGATTTCGAAATCGATTCGAAACGGTCTTCCCGACAGTTCATGAAGCTTGCCTTCAATGATGTCGAGGTAGCGTTGTTTAACCTGATCCCGATAAAATGACGAAGGAACGGAAACGGTGATCGTATGTTCTTCTGATCGTGCGTACTGAATTTGCTGGAACCACATAACGAATTCCTGTTCCGAGACCTGATGCTCGATATGCTTCAACGCCTCATCCCAGAAAACCCGATTATCCTGCCAGTCGCTCATATTGCCCTCAATTTATCCACATTTTATCCACATACAGTCATTCCCTCCCAGTCATGACGAATGGTAATGATACCATAGCACCGATTCTTTACCAGCTAGAACGAGACGGGATTTTTCCGAAATTTCGCCCGATTTTCCCTGAAATTCATGCCGAAATGAACTATCCACTCTTTCCACATCTCCTAAAGGTCGATGGCGCATAGGTTTGCATGAACTCTCCTGTAGTTATCCACAACAAATCCACACAGAATCCACCGAAATGCATTCTATACAGGCCCCGATAGTTCCCGATAACGGCGATCGTCGCGACGGGTGCCGGCAGTTTACTCTACCGACCTAATTCCTTATAATGCGGTAACTTCACGAAGGAACAACATGTCCGAAAATTATTCTGCAGAAAACATCCAGATATTGACCGGTCTGGATCCCGTTCGGAAACGTCCCGGGATGTATATCGGTAGTACCGGAATCGATGGATTGCACCATCTTGTATACGAAGTCGTAGACAATAGTATCGACGAGGCCCTCGCCGGATATTGTTCCACAATCTCCGTCATCATCGGAAAAAACAATACCATTACCGTCATAGACGACGGACGGGGTATCCCCGTCGACCTCCACGCCGGTGAACAGGTGAGCGCCCTGGAAATCGTCATGACCCGCCTCCACGCAGGCGGCAAGTTTGACAAGGATACATACAAGGTATCAGGCGGTCTCCACGGCGTCGGTGTCTCCGTGGTGAACGCCCCTCTCGGAATGGTGCGAGGTGCGGGTCCATCGGGAGGGCAAGATCCATTTTCAGCGCTATCAGCGGGGTATCGCCCAGAATCCCGTTGAAATGATGGGTGACACCGAGCTCACGGGGACGGAAGTCGTATTCCGGCCCGACGAGGAGATCTTTGAGACGATCACCTTCAGCTTTGACGTCCTCTCCCATCGCCTGCGGGAGCTTGCTTTCCTCAATAAGGGTGTGCGTATCACCATCGAGGATCAGCGGCTTCCCCAGGTGAAGCGACACGATTTCAAATTTGACGGCGGCGTACGGGAGTTTGTTCGATTTCTGAACAAGAACAAGACGACGATTCAGCCCGACGTGATCTATTTTGAAGCGCGACGTGACGATGTGGAGATGGAAATCGCCATCGAGTATAACGACGGGTTCAACGAAATCGTCTTTTCCTTCGTCAACAATATCAATACCCGCGAGGGCGGTACCCATATGAGCGGGTTCCGCGGTGCCCTTACTCGTACGCTCAACGATTACCTGAAGCGGAGCAAACACGCAAAGAAAATGGACGAGAGTCTGAGCGGCGACGACGTCCGTGAAGGATTGACCGCCGTGATTTCCGTCAAAGTGATGGATCCGCAGTTTGAAGGTCAGACCAAGGCAAAACTGGGAAACAGCGAAGTCAGGGGTATCGTGGAAAGTCAGGTGAATGAAAGCCTGAGTCTGTTTTTTGACGAAAATCCGAAGGTTGTCGATGCGATTCTGGACAAGGCTGTGCTTGCCGCCAAGGCGCGACAGGCGGCACGTCGCGCCCGGGACCTGACGCGACGCAAGAGTTTTCTCGAAAGCTCGGGGCTTCCCGGAAAGCTTGCGGACTGCAGCGAGCGGGATCCTTCCAAGGTGGAAGTCTATATCGTTGAGGGTGATTCCGCCGGAGGCAGTGCGAAGCAGGGCCGGGATCGCGAATTCCAGGCGATATTGCCGCTCTGGGGGCAAGATGCTCAACGTGGAAAAGACGCGCATCGACAAGGTCCTTGCCAACGATAAACTGCAGCCGGTCATCACCACCCTTGGTGCAGGCGTGGGAGCGGAATTCGACTTGAGCAAACTGCGTTACCATAAAGTCATTATCATGGCCGACGCCGATGTGGACGGGTCGCATATCCGCACATTGCTGCTTACCTTCTTTTTCCGATACATGCCCAAGCTTGTCGAGGCGGGGCATGTCTACATCGCCATGCCGCCCCTCTACAAGATTTCATCAGGAAAAGAATCATACTACGCCTACAATGACGCCGAACGGGCGCGCATCGTCCGGGAAATAACGGAACGAAAAGGTATCGTTGAAGACAAACTGGGTATTCAGCGATACAAGGGTCTCGGTGAAATGAACCCGGAACAATTGTGGGAAACGACGATGAATCCGGACACACGAAACATGATGCAGGTACGCAGCGAGGATGCGGTGGAAGCGGACGAAGTCTTTACGACGCTCATGGGAGAAAATGTCGCACCACGGCGTGAGTTCATTGAACAGAACGCCCTGGCGGTCAGCAACCTTGATGTGTGATTCCGCTGATCGTCATAACCACCGCGCCTGCAGCGACGTTCGAACTTACGATCAATCGATAGTCGTCGCGTTACGAGGAGTACAGAATGTCTGACAGTCACATGACCGGTCGCGTCATACCCGTCGCGATTGAGGATGAAGTACGGGAGAGCTATCTCAATTACGCGATGTCCGTCATCGTCAGCCGGGCATTGCCCGACGTCCGGGACGGGCTGAAACCGGTCCACCGGCGAATCCTCTATGGAATGAACGCCATGGGACTTCGCTCCGACCGGGCCTACAAGAAAGCGGCGCGCATCGTCGGAGACGTTCTGGGAAAATACCATCCCCCACGGCGACCAGAGTGTCTATGACGCCCTCGTCCGGCTTGCCCAGGTATTCTCCATGCGTTACCCCCGTGGTGGACGGTCAGGGGAACTTCGGATCGGTGGACGGCGATCCTCCCGCGGCCATGCGGTACACCGAGGCGCGGATGCACCGCGTCGCCGAGGAGATGCTCCGGGACATCAACAAGGAGACTGTCGACTTTGGTCCGAACTACGACGACTCGGACGAAGAACCCCTCGTTCTCCCCGCGGCATTTCCCTATCTCCTCGCCAACGGTGCCTCGGGTATCGCCGTCGGTATGGCGACCAATATGGCTCCCCACAACCTCCGGGAGATCGCCGACGGTGTGGCGGCAATGCTGGACAAGGACGACATATCCAATGAAGAGCTCAATGCCTATATAAAAGGTCCCGATTTTCCCACGGGCGGAATCATTTACGGTACCCGGGGAATCAAGGCGGCGTACCGGAGCGGCAAGGGGCGCATTCCCGTGCGGGCGCGCTTTGTCATTGAAGAAAACAAGCGGGGCCGGGACGTCATCGTCGTCCACGAGATTCCGTACATGGTGAACAAGGCGACGCTCATTACCCGCATCGCCGAGCTTGTCCGGGACCGGAAGATCGAGG
This sequence comes from Alkalispirochaeta sp., assembly GCA_965242725.1. Taxonomy (GTDB): domain Bacteria; phylum Spirochaetota; class Spirochaetia; order DSM-27196; family Alkalispirochaetaceae; genus Alkalispirochaeta. Next base: position 189,476 of record CBDESZ010000016.1, on the reverse strand, counting down.
GAATCGCAGACCTGCGAGATGAGTCGGACCGGAACGGAATGCGCATCATCATCGAGCTGAAAAAAGATACCAATGTGAAGGTCATTCTCAATCAGCTCTTCACCCACACCCAGATGCAGGTCAACTTCAACGTGAACGCCCTTGCCCTCGTGGACGGTCGACCGAAGGTTCTCACCCTCCGGGACATGCTGAAGGCCTTCATCGATCACCGTCACGAGGTGGTGATCCGGCGGACGAAATTCGACCTTCGCAAGGCTGAGGAACGGGAACACATCCTCATCGGACTGAAAATCGCGCTGGACAACCTGGACGAGGTCATCAGGACGATACGAGAGTCCGCCGACGTGGAAACGGCGCGAAACGCCCTCATGAGCCGATTTGAGCTCTCGGAGCGACAGGCACAGGGCGATTCTCGACATGCGCCTCCAGAAACTAACAAATCTGGAGACAAAGAAAATAATTGATGAACTTGAGGAAGTCAGGGCGCTGATTCGAGAACTGAAGGAACTCCTTGGCAGTGAAGAGAAGCTGCGGGCCCTCATTAAGCGGGAGACCTACGAAATCGCCGAGAAGTACGGCGACGAACGGCGCACAACCATTGAGTACAGCGAAATCGAGTCCATCGACATTGAGGACCTCATTCAACGGGAAGACATGGTGGTGATCGTCAGCCACCGTGGCTATGTGAAACGCCTTGCCTACAGTACCTATCGTACCCAGGGACGTGGCGGCCGCGGACGCAACTCATCGAGCAACCTTCGGGACGACGACTTTATCGAACACGTCTTTATCGGCTCCACCCACGATCATGTCATGATCTTCACCAGCGCCGGTAAGGCCTATTACCTGAAGGTTCATGAAATCCCGGAAGCGTCACCCCAGGCAAAAGGCACTCACATCAAGAGTCTGCTCGAGATCGCCGCCGATGAGGACATCGCGTCGGTTCTGCCGCTCAAGGAGTTTGATCCGAATGTGAATATCTTTTTTGCCACCGCCCACGGACAGGTGGTGAAAATCAAGAGCAACGCCTTTGTCAACGCCCGCCGGCGGGGCATACGGGCGATACAGCTCGTTGACGGCGATCGACTCGTCTCGGTGATGCTCACCTCCGGAGAGGATAAGGTTCTGCTGGTAAGCCGCAAAGGCCAGGGACTGCGCATCGTTGAAGAGGACGTCCGCACCATGGGACGGAATACACGGGGTGTGCGGGGTCTGAAACTTCGACGGGGAGATGAAATTGCAGGAGCGTGTCTCGCCCCCGACGACGGATATGTGCTCCTGATCACCGAATACGGCTCGGGAAAACGAACCTCCTTTGCGGAGTTTACCCTTCACGGACGGGGCGGACAGGGAATGCGGGCATTCTCGGTCACCGAAGCGTCCGACGGAGGCGGTACAGGCGAGGTGGTAGCGGTTCTCCCCGTCATGGATGGTGACGACTTTATCGCCGTTTCCGCCCAGGGTGTGACGATCCGGCTTCGCGCGGAAGATGTATCCCTTCAGGGTCGGAACGCCCGGGGTGTATCCGTCATGAACGTCGGCCGTCCCGACTACGTCGTTGGTGTTGCCAAACTTCAGGAAAGCGACGATGAAGACGCGGACAGCGATATCGAAGGCGGAAATGGTTCTGACGCCGATTCCTCCGGAGTTGACAAGGAATCCGGTGGCGAATCGAACAACGGTACGGAAGCCGGATCCGAGGGAACACAGGCCGATACCGAACGGGGAGATGCGTAGAGCGCTATCCCCGGAGCGCCGGCGACGTGAGTTCAGTGTCCACAACCGTGGGACGGCCGCCTGTACATGTCCCGGTCTACCAGGAAATTGCGGGTACATAGCCTGGATGGAATAGGTTTACCGAAGTCGCCGCGGCGAAATGAGCTATTTACAATACGTTATGCCGTGTCCACCCGCACGGTTGTGGACAGTAGGGAATCATGAAAATCCCCGCGGATAATGCCCGCTACGAAATCGAAATCAAGCGCTCCCGATTCATCGCAGAGATTGAGGGATGTGCCGACAGAGCGACCGCAGAAGAAAAGATACAACAGCGCAGAGACGAACATCCGGAAGCCGCACATGTGGTGTATGCCTTTTCCATAGGAGATACATCGTCCAGACAGTTTGGAATGAGCGACGACGGTGAACCAAAAGGAACGGCCGGGAGACCCGTCCTGGAAGTCATGAAGGGAAGTGACGTCACGGATTGTGTGATAACGGTGGTACGGTACTTCGGCGGAACGAAGCTCGGTACCGGCGGGCTCGTCCATGCCTACGGCGACGCAGCCAAGGGTGCCTTTGGTGTATTGAAAACGACGAAAAAACGCGATCTTGTAACGTTCACAATCGAAATCCCATACGAGCTGCACAATACGGTACGGACGCTCCTGGAACAGCACGGTGGAGAGATCGGCGACGAGGGTTTTACTGAGGAAGTAATAATCCGCGGAACCATCGACCGAAGCGTCGTGACGTCACTGCAGGAAGGGTTAAAAAATGTTTCACGTGGAACAATTACGGCGACCATTGACGAGTAACGAGGCAGAATAGGTAACTATGACCCGGTTCGCCCGCTGTAACCTTAAGTTCTACACATGGGGTCAAAATTGAGTACTGGTTGAATAACGGCGGTAATTGGTGGATCGATCAAAAAGAGGCCCAATTGCGATCCAGGAAGATATCAAATAGGAGCCGACACCAAACGACGCCAAACTACACCAACTAGGTTCTTTCCGTAATCCTGCCCGCCCTTACCGTCGTCAGAACCGTATTCTATTGAAGTCAGGGAGTGTTGCCTCGATTTGGTATGTCGGAGATGATATTCACGCGAACAATGCGGCCGATTCCCTGCGTCAACCCGAAGTGTAAAAGGACGGTAGAGAACCTGGCCACGCTGTAAAAAACGACAATGGTCGTCTTTGTAATTGAAATACTTATTGTGCTGAACAGAAGAACGCCTCTCCTGTCGATCCTTTCTTGTCATTGTGGCCGAGGGTGTACTGTTTCACGTGAAACAAGGCCCGGACATCCCGCAGGGTCTAAAAATGTGCAATACAACAGTCGTTCACGACAGAATCGCGGTAAAACAATGTACCGCGTCAGCCGTACTTGCAGACGATGTTCTCCCGGTCCAATCCCGATCATTTGTTTGTATTTCCGGATTATAGTGGCGCCGCACTTGCTGTAACCTTCCGTGACCTTCTGTAACCTTCTGAAGCTCCTTAAAAATGACTCTCCGTTGCGGGATGCCCGGCCTGTGTATAGATTCGTGTTGCATTTCGAAGGATAGGCCTTTGCGCGAACAGGGATCTACGGACGTAGCATCCCCATGATGGCGGCAATTCAATCATGGAAAACAATCCGTCTTCAGGTTGCAAAACGCGTGTGGATACAGAAGAACGGCTCACCAATATGCAGCCTTTGCGGCGTACCGCCGTAGCCAACCGCTGCCACACCGATGTGGTACAGCCGAAATACACGTCCGCTCCTCGCGTTGCGGCGAAACACATCGTTGCGGCCGTACCTCGCGGCGTGATTACCTGGCCGCGGCGACGCCTTGCGGCGTGAATACGTAACCGAGATCACCGTAGCCACCCGTTCCCGGGCCGATATGGTACGGAAGTAGTTGTTCCCGTCCCAGCCGATTCTCCGAGCCGGATGGGGATTTCCCTAAAATCGCCCGAAAAATGGACACCATTGCGGGAAGAACCGCCGGTACGACGTTTCAACACCCTATTGTGGCATCGGTATGTCACCGAGGGATGGGCGAAACCGCCCGATTGTAAGCCCGATCGTGGAGGCGCGGAGAAGACCGATCGTCCATCACCACTGTTAGTGGACCAGGACGTTTCACGTGAAACAGATGATAGTCTGACTTGCTTTTCGGTCTACAGAGAGTGGGTGGTGCGGAATGATTGTACGGCAACGGCGTAGTCCGCCTGCAACTTTTCTTTTTCGTCGTCCGGAAGAAACGCGCCGTCAATCGCAATTTTATTGAGGTTGACCAGATCGTCGAGGGAAAGATCGAAATATCGGCACGCTTTCATGTAATCATCGGTAAGGTCGGTGTCCTGAATTGTCGGGTCGTCGGAGTTGATAGTGACAGGTACGCCGTTCCTGTACAGCTTCCCGAGGGGGTGGTGTTGCTCGTCTACCCACGAGCCGGTCTGATAGTTCGATGTAATACACTGTTCAAGAACAATGCCTTCGCGTTTCAAAAGTTCCTGCAGTTTGGGATCGTCCACCGACGACGTGCCGTGTCCGATTCTGGAGGCGTGCAGGAGCTCAATGGAATCCCATATCTGCTGTGACGGCGAAACCTCGCCGCCATGAATCGTCGCTTTATAGATCCCCTCATCCTTCACAACCTGAAAGAACTTTACAAAATCCTGGGGAGGATACTGCGTTTCATCGCCGGCCAGATCGATACCGACGATATCGGTTAAATTGAGGTCGCGAATGGAATGGTACAGATCGATCATCTCAAATTGATCCTGTTTGCCCCGATTGAAGGTGATCAGGTACTTCATTCGAACGCCCGTTGTGGCGGCGGCGGTGTTGGATGCTTCGACGATGAGGCGTGTAATCTCCTCCCGATTAAAATCATTGTGCAGGGCAAAATGCTCGGGAGAAAAACGCATTTCAATGTAGAAGAGACCGTCGTCGGCAAACTGCAATACCGAGTCGTGTACGACTTCGTACACATCCTCATGGGAACGGTACCACTGGTTGTTGAATTTCGAGAGAAAGGTCAAAAAATCGGGCTCGGACTCCCGGGGAAACTGTACGGCCTTCTTGAATTCCGAGAAATCCGAGCTGTAGTCGAGCTTATTCTTCATGGCGATCCGGTGCAGTGTAGGGAGGGCAAATGCGCCCTCTATATGCCGATGAAGTTCCACTTTCGGGAACTCTTTCATGATGCGCTTGTCTGTTCGAAAATCACCGTTCGCCATGTTTACCACTTTAATCAATTTTACTACGACTGCAAGTATTTTTCACTTTTCTACCTTTATCGGCATAAATTTCCGGTTTGATTACTTTTATTAGAGAATGTGGTTGAGGAACGTCTGGGTTCGGACCTCCTGGGGATTGTCAAATACCTCCGTCGGGGTACCCGTCTCAATGATCTCGCCGTTGTCCATAAAAACGACTTTATCGGCCGCCGCGCGGGCAAAACCCATCTCGTGAGAGACAACGAGCATGGTCATGCCGTCCCTGGCGAGCTGAAGCATGACGTCCAACACCTCTTTAATCATTTCCGGGTCCAAAGCGCTGGTGGGTTCATCAAAGAGCATTACCTTCGGGTCCATCGCCAATGCCCGGGCGATAGCCACTCGCTGCTGCTGGCCTCCTGAAAGCTGTTCAGGGAATGCGTTTTCCTTGTCCGCCAGTCCGACGCGGTTCAGGAGTTCCCGGCCGCGCTTGACCGAAACCGTTCGATCCGCCCGTTTAACCTTGCGGGGTGCGAGAGTGATGTTGTCCAGGGCGGACAAATGGGGAAAAAGGTTGAAGTTCTGAAAGACCATGCCCACTTCTTCCCGGATCTGGCGAATATTGCCGTGGGGATCGGTGACGCGATCATCGTCGATCCAGATATCCCCTTCCGTTGCCGTCTCAAGACGGTTGATACAGCGGAGCAGGGTGCTTTTCCCGCTTCCCGAAGGTCCGATGATGAGAACCACCTCACCGGGGAGAACGGTAAGAGATGCATTACGCACCGCCTGGATGGTGCCAAACCGTTTGGTCACATTTTCAATACGAACTCTGCTATCTACCACGGCGTTCCAACCTTTCTTCCATGATGGCGACCACCTTGGAGAAAAAAAGCGTAAATACGAGGTATATCAGGGCAACCATCGTGTACGCTTCGAAATAGTAAAATGTTGTCGATGCATATTCCCGTCCCCGTCTCAGCAAATCACTGACGGCGACGATGGAAACAAGGGAACTGTCCTTGAGAAGGGCGATAAACTCGTTTCCAATAGGCGGCAGGATGACCCGCATCGTCTGGGGGAGGATAACCAGCCGAAGTGCCTGTCGGCGACTCATGCCGAGGGCAAGGGCAGCCTCCATCTGTCCTTTGGGAATCGACTGAATTCCGGCGCGAAATATTTCTCCCATATAGGCGCCGTAACAGACGGACATGGCCAGAATTGCCGCAACCAGCCGGTCGAGACTCAAAAACCGCCCCAGGGCAAAATAGATATAGAACAGCTGCACCAACAACGGGATTCCCCGTATCACCTCCACATAAACGGTGGCGATCCTGTTGACCAGGGTGATCCGTGATATCCTCCCGAGACCGGTGGCGAGACCGATGATAAGGGCAAAAAATATGGAGATCAGCGTCACCTGAAAGGTTTTCAGTATTCCGTCAGGGAGAAATGTAATGATTTCCCGATAGGGATCCGGCGAAAGCAGAGGGAGCAGAACCACCAGGGCGAGGGCACCAAAAAAGCTGATGCGCCACGCCGAAAAAATGGAGGCCTCACCCCGGTCGGGGATGAGGGCTCCATCGCTTATGGTGATTTGCGTCTTCTGAGTGGATTGGGAACCGTCGCTTACCGAAGCCACTTATCCTGCAACTCCTCAACCGTTCCGTCGTTCAGGACTACGTCGAGACCTTCGTTAATCAGCGCAAGAACCTCGTCGTTCCCCTTCCGGACGGCAACACCGTAATACTCATCGGTGAAGGGCTCGCCGACAATTTGCAGAGCATCGCGATAGTTCTCGTTCTGCAGGACAAAGTCCGCCGCAATGGGAGCGTCCGCAACGACGCCGGCAATTCTGCCCTGGGCGAGGTCCTCAATGGCGAGACCGATCTCGTCATAGGTGCGCAGCTCGACATTGTCGTTGTTGTCGATTTCAATGGCGCCGGTTGTACCGATCTGGGCACCTACGGATTCTCCGGCGAGGTCGTCCAGGGTGGTCCATCCCGAGGGTGCGTCCTGACGGACGATCAGCACCTGTCCGGCGTTGACGTAGGGCTGGGAGAAGTCCATCGTCCGCTTCCGTTCTTCCGTGATCGTTACCGACGACGCCACCGCATCGTAGTCGCCGTTGGCGAGACCTGCAAAGATACCGTCCCAGGCGGTGTTCTGAAACTCAACGGTGAAACCGGCGGCTTCCGCCACGGCGTTCAGGAGATCGATGTCAAATCCGACGATTTCCTGATCGGTGTTGATATACTCCATCGGCGGCCAGGTGGCGTCGGTGGCGATCGTAATCGTCCGGGGACCGCCTTCCGCTTCCTTTTGTCCACCGGCCCACGCCGAACCAACGGCCATCAGGACGATCAATACAATGAGTGCAACTCGCTTCATACCTTACTCCTTTTCGAAATGAATACAAGAGTTGTAAAAAATATACGATTATTGGTCAATCGGCGAATATTTATTCGAACTAAGAGAATACGGTGAGAAAGCGGACGGAAGGGCGCCATATCGTCCGATGTTGGCGATAATTCTCGGTGTGGCCCGTCCCGATCCGTCACGATTGGTGTCCCGATCTGTGCGGTCGGCGGCGGAGTGACAGGCGCACCGCCATCGGCTATACTCAACCGCGAGACCATGGGAAACGTCATAACCTTTGCCAACCAGAAGGGCGGAGTGGGTAAGACCACCACCGCCGCAAATTTGGGAGCGTGCCTCGCGGATGCGGGTCACTCCGTACTCCTCGTCGACTTTGATTCCCAGGGAAACCTTTCGTCCAGTGTCGGGGCCGACCACGACGGGCCCGGCATTTACCAGGTTCTCAGCGGTGAAAAGGAGTTGAAGGCGGTCATACAGGATACGACCCAGGCGGGCCTTTCAATCGTCACCGGCGGTGCCGATCTCACCGGCGCCAATGTGGAGCTCGTCAATGAGAAGCGACGGGAGTACTTTCTCCGGGACGCGATTAAACCCCAGCGCGACGCCTTTGAGTTCATCTTTATCGACAGTCCGCCGAGCCTCGGCCTTCTCACCCTCAACGCCCTCGTCGCCGCGGACAACTGTGTGATTCCCCTTCAGACGGAGTACTTCGCCCTGGAAGGTCTGACCCAGCTGTTGCAGAACATCAAACGGGTGCAGACCGCCTACAATCAGGAACTTGAACTTTTCGGAATCCTATTCACGATGTACGACTCCCGGACGCGTCTCGCCAACGATGTGGTCCAGGAGGTGATCGGGTATTTCGGAAAGCGCGTATTTCGAACGATCATTCCCCGAAACATCCGCCTCTCCGAAGCGCCCTCCCACGGCATCCCGGTAAATCAGTACGACCCGAACTGCGTCGGTGCTCGGAGCTATCAAAAACTCGCTGAGGAGGTCATCCAGCGTGTCCAGGCAACGAAGACTCGGTAAGGGGATCGACGCCCTCCTTCAGGGGCGCGATCTGGGAAGCCTCGAGACGGGGGACATCAACTCCGTCGTCAGCGTCCCCATCGACAACGTCCGTCCAAATCCGGACCAGCCGCGCAAGAGCTTTTCACCCGAGGCGCTGGAGGAGCTGGCCCGCTCCATCGAGGAACGGGGCATCATTCAACCGATCCTGGCGGAGCAGGATGATGACGGCGTGTACGTCATTATCGCCGGAGAGCGGCGGTATCGCGCGGCAAAACTGGCGGGTCTCACCGTTGTGCCAGTCCTTCCCGGCGTCTTCTCGGAAGACGAAAAGCTGGAAATAGCCCTTATTGAAAACATCCAGCGCCAGAACCTCACCCCCATCGAGGAGGCCCGGGCGTATCGGGATCTCATGGAGCGTTCCGGCGGAAGCCAGGAAGAGCTGGCCCACCGTCTCGGTAAAAGCCGCTCCGCAGTGGCCAACGCCGTCCGCCTCCTGCGTCTGCCCGAGGAAATACAGGAGCGGGTAAACGACGGCTCCCTGTCGGCGGGGCACGCCCGTACGCTCCTCGCCCTCAATGATCCCGGGCAGATCGGACACGTTGCGGAGCTTATCATTCGTGATGATCTCTCGGTGCGAATCGTGGAGCAGCTCGTCGCGCTGATGAATGAGGGTTCCCCTGCGGACGGCGCCCTCGCACATATCACCCGTCCCGGGGACAGGGAAACCGCCGACTCCGATACCCCCTCATTTCATAATGTAGATATTGGAGATAAATCTTCTTCGCAGGACGCGAACGAAGATCACCGTTCCCCGTCGGTCCGTTCCGGAAGCGGTGACGGCGGCAGCCGCAAGTCCGTGGAAATGATGGAGCTTGAGCAGCGTCTCATGGAACGCCTGGGTACCCGGGTCCTGCTGCACGGCACCGATGATCGCGGCAAGATTGAAATCACCTACCTCTCCATGGACGATCTCGAGCGTCTCGTGGAGCTTGTCGCCCCCGGTGTCATCGGGAACGACTGAGCCACGGACTGCCCTTCAGGACAAAGCGCAACTGCCGCTCCCGCCCCCGGGAAATTCCGATCCGCTCCGTCGTCGCCACCTCGATCCCCGTCACTCCCGGCTGAAGAAAAATCACCGCTCCGTCATCCTGTTCTTCATCTAATCGAACTCCGTCCAGCGCGGTGGTGATCCCCAAAGCCTGGCACAGCTTACCGGGCCCGGAGCAGAGCGACCGGAGTCGCCGGGAGGGTCGATCCGCCGAAAGAGGCGACGTCCTGTCCGGGAGCTCTTCCCGCGGGATGACCACGCCGCGCCGCGCCGCCATCACCTCCAAACCGACGGCAGGTGCGAGGGCCCTGATGAGAACCGCCTCGCCGACCCCCTCGGGGGCGGTCACGATGTTGAGGCAGAAATGGATGCCGTAGGAGCGGTAGACGTATACGTGGCCGGGAGAGAGAAACATCGAGGCGTTCCGGGGGGTCGGGCCGCCGTAGCTGTGACTGGCGGGATCATCGGCGAGGTACGCTTCCGTTTCCACGATGATGCCGCAGGCCCGCAGTCGGCGGGTGATGCCGTCGGTGTTGTCCGGCACCGTGACACACACCGAAGCGCCGATGAGGCTGCGGGCAACGTCTGTCGTCTTCTGTGACGCAAGTTCATGTAAAAAGTCCGATGAAGGATGCGTTGTCATTGGGCGATCCACATACTACAGTATTCCCATGGTTTTCTACGACCCGACGCAACGCCGACCGATGACCGACTACGGCATTCAGATTCCCATCCTCGGCTCCAACGCAAAACGGACGATCGAGGCCCTTACCGCAGATCCCGAGCTCGCCGCACGAAAGGATGAGTGGTTGATTCAGGAGAGCGTGCCTCCCCTGGACAAGGCGGCACTGACGCGGGTCCACGATCCTGAGTATGTGGAGCGCCTTCTGTCGCCGGGAGCAGGCATTGACGGACCGTGTGAGCGGGAGATGCAGCGTACCTTTGAACTGGTGAATCCCAACGGCAGCTACCATCGCTTTGATCCCGCCGCGGCAAAGTATGATCTCTGTGCGCTGCGGGACCAGAGTCTGCGGCTGGCGGCGGGAACGAGCTATGCGGCCCGCCTGGTCATGGATCACCCCGACCGGTTTTGTTTTTACTTCGGTGGCGGCATGCACCACGGGCAGTACGCCTGGGGCGAGGGGTTCTGTCCGGTGAACGATCTGGTTATCGCCATTCGGACCCTCCAGGCGGAAGGACGCGTCAAAAATGCCTGGGTGGTGGATGTGGACGCCCACAAGGGCGACGGCACCGCCGCACTCACCCGGGACGACGATACCATTTGCACCCTGAGCATTCACATGGCTCACGGGTGGCCCCTGGATCAACCGCAGGTGTTGCCCGACGGGACGCCCAACCCTTCTCACATTCCCAGCACGGTGGATATTCCCATCGCCTCCGGTGAGGAGGGTTCCTATCTGAAACGGCTACGGGACGGCATGGAACGGATGGAAGCGAGCTGTCCGCCCCCCGATTTCGTCCTTGTTGTTGACGGTGCCGATCCGTATGAGCGGGACCAGCTGCCCTCGGCGGAGCTCCTGAAGATGGACGCCGCGGCGCTTCTGGAACGGGACAGCTATCTCTATCGGTGGGTACGGAAGCATGACGTGCCGGCTCTCTTTGTCATGGCCGGAAACTACGGCTACCACTCCTGGGAGGTGTACACGCAGTTTCTCAGGGAGCAGCTTTCAGGTCGACTCGACGGGTAGGCGCCGCTCCGGGAACACCAGCGACGCGGGGCATCGACATCGGCTAACCATCCCATTTTTCGTAGAGATTCCGAAACGCCTCGGGGATACGCATGGGTCGTCCCGTCTTGAGGTCCGCAAAGACACCTTCCTGAAGCACGTCCGCGCATACCTCTTCATTCACCACAATCTGCGCCGACAGGAGCGCCTTTGCGCCTCCGACACTCTGGACCCACATACGGCCGCGGACCGGCTCAAAGAGCTTTATCGATCGGCGATATTGAATGTTTGTACGTACGAGGATAGGCGCGAATCCGGCTTCAATTTGCGGCTGGAGCGGATAGTATGCATCCAGGAGGGCAAAGCGCAGATCCTCGAGCCACCGGATGTATACGATGTTGCTGACGTGGCCGGCAAAGTCGATGTCGTATGTCTTCACCCGAAAATCGAGTTCCACCAGCAGCGGCTTTCTGTCTTTGTGTGTCATCCCCCCAGTTATACCGGGCATTTATTGACAAGGCAATCCGCCTTGAGTATAGTACCCGGCACACTGGAGAGATGTCCGAGTGGTTTAAGGAGGCGGTCTTGAAAACCGTTGTACCTTTGCTGGTACCGTGGGTTCGAATCCCACTCTCTCCGGGCTAAGGTCCGTACCGGAGGACGAAGTCCGAGGAACGGACCGATGAAAGGTTGATCCAAATTGGAGAGGTGCGAGAGCGGTCGAATCGGGCTCCCTGCTAAGGAGTTGTACCCTATCCGGGTACCGTGGGTTCGAATCCCACCCTCTCCGCGAGTGTGCGGACGGTTGCGCGTCCGACCGCAGTGTGCCGACTTCCCGCTTTGGGCGGTTACGGCATCTGCACCATGTTTGTGCCTATAGCTCAGTTGGATAGAGCGTTAGATTGCGGATCTAAAGGTCGGTGGTTCGAGTCCACTTAGGCACGTAAAGGCCGGAGGTTGTGGAAACACAGCTTCCGGCTTTTTTATTGGACACCGGGAGCGGAACAGGTGGTAAAGTGGGCTCGAAACGCAGCAAAGGCGCGTACCGCAGCGGCAAATCGCCGATGCGAGGAACGCGCCTACAGCGGCGCGAATACCTGGAGCGCAACGCGACAGGATGTCGCGTTAGCGGCGAAGGCGGCCGGGAGGGTCCGGACAGGAGGGACGGACCCGGACGGGAATGTTGAATCTCTGTCGCGGATGGTCTACCTTATAAACGGACAAACGAAAGGGAGGATCCAATGAAGCGAGCATTGCAAGCTGTTTTAGTTGTCGGCGCTATCGCGTTAATCGCGGGGTGTACGACGTTTCAGATGTCAGGTTTACAGGTCGTTGAGGACATGCCGAGCATGCAGCCCCTCGGTGATTTTGAGACGACGGTAAAGGTCAATGAGTTTCTTGGCGAAAGCGGCGGGGCAAACCTGTTCAACCTTTCCGCCACGGCGATGGACGATGAGATTTACGATGCCATACGGCGGGAAGTCCAGCGGCGATCGGGCGATGCAGCGATAAACGTGACGGTCGAGTACGAGGCTTCCTTTATTGACTATATCCTGAACGGTATCACCCTTGGGCTCTACGCACCGGCAACCGCGACGATCAGCGGGACCGTTGTCAGCTACAACTAGCGGGATCGTTCGGCTATGTCTGACGGTCATCGTCCTTTCCGTGGCGGTGACCGCATGTAACGGTCGGGATACCGCGGAACGGGAAACGCTCGCAGCCCAGACGGTGCGGGCGTTTTTTTCTGCGCTCGCGGATGGTGACGAGGCGACGATAGCCGAGCTGGCGCCTGACCTCGTCGCGGAAAACGACGGGTGGCTCCAGGGGATCCGCGAGTTCGGCGGCGACATCACCACGACAATTGACGACGTGACTCTGGACGGAGATTCCGCATTGGCCACCGTCTCCCTTTCCACCACGGCCGACGGTGACGGGGTGACCCGGATCGTCGTTCCATTACGCTGGAGCGGTGAACGGTGGGATTTTACCGATTCGCTTACCATTCGACAGGAAATCGACATCGTTCCGATCACGCCGGAACCGTGACTCTATTGATTTCTCCCGGTAAATCACGGTAGTATCCCCGGACATTCGTACAGGAGAGGTGCGAGAGTGGTTGAATCGGGCAGACTCGAAATCTGTTGTACGGCTTGTCCGTACCGAGGGTTCGAATCCCTCCCTCTCCGTGAGATGGACACATCCATACCGTGGATGGTATAGATGAGAAGCCCGTCGCGGGCATCCATGTCCTGGAGAGATGACCGAGTGGCCGAAGGTGAACGCTTGGAAAGCGTTTGTACCCTAACCGGGTACCGGGGGTTCGAATCCCCCTCTCTCCGTTTTTGCCCCTTCGGTGTTGAAGCCTGGGCCCTGTGCAAGTCGTTGTCGCCCAACCCCGTCAGATCCGGAAGGAAGCAGCGGTAAGCGACGGCGCCTGTGCCGCAGAACGCTTGGGTGGAGCTGGAGGGGTTTTTTTTCGCGCAATCCCGGTACCGCTGCCGGACGCGTCGGCGGGAGGTTCGAATGAGTTATGAAGTAACGGCGACACGAAGACGACCTAAACGATTTGACGAACTCGTGGGTCAGGAGTTTGTCGTTGCCACCCTGAAAAACAGTCTCAAATCGGGCCGTATCGCCCACGCCTTTCTCTTTTCCGGACCCCGCGGCGTGGGAAAGACAAGTGCCGCCCGCATTCTCGCCAAGGCGCTCAACTGCCCCGACGGCCCCAATGCCGACGGGTGCGAGGAGTGGTCCGGGAGTGAAGAGATCGCCCGGGGAACCGCTCTGGACGTCATTGAAATCGACGGTGCCTCCAACACAAGTGTCAACGACGTCCGGGAAATCAAGGACGAGGTGCTCTTTGCTCCCAACTCGTCCCGGTACAAGATCTACATCATCGACGAGGTTCACATGCTCTCCAACAGCGCATTCAACGCGCTCTTGAAGACGATTGAGGAACCGCCGCCTTACATCATTTTCATCTTCGCCACCACGGAAATACATAAAGTGCCCGCGACGATTCGCAGTCGTTGTCAGCAGTTCAATTTTCGTCTCATTCCCATGGAAGATATTCGAACCATGCTCGTCGCCGCGGCCAATGATCTGGGAATCAAGGCCGATGAGGACGCCCTCTCGTGGATCGCGCGAGAGGCGACGGGAAGTCTCCGGGACGCCTACACCCTTTTTGATCAGGTCGTCGCCTTTTCGGACAAGCATGTGCGTCTTGAAATCATTCACGAGAAGTTGGGACTTCTCGGTCTCGAGCGGCTCAACTCGCTCGCCCGGGCGATCGTTTCCGGTGCGTCGGCGGATGCACTGAAAATCGTGGACGACGCCCTCCAGTCGGGGGTTCCCGTTGAGCGCTTCACCATAGACCTTGCCGACTACCTGCGGACTCTTCTCCTCGTCGCCAACGGCATCACCAGGGAGGCGATTCTCGGCATCAATGTGGAACGCATTCCCGAGGCGGTTCGCACCGGTTTTGACCGGTATCAGCTGGAACAGGCCAACGAGATCGTGCTGCAGCTCTACCGCGATCTGCGCTACTCCATCAATCAACGCTTTGATTTGGAGCTGGCGGTGAGCCGCCTCTGTTCCCTCCTGGAACTGATGGCACCGCAACGCCTCGTCAAGGAGGTGCGGGACCTGCAGCAGGAACTCCTCCATGAAGGAGCGCACCGGCACCGCACAGGCTCGACATCCCCTGCGGATCGTCAGGTGGGCCCGCAGTCGGCAGTTCGGGATGGAAATGATGACGAACCGGGACAATCCCCTGACGGTCAGGAACCGCCGACGGCGTCCCGGGAAGAGGAAGCCGACGAAGAGGTGGATTTCGACCTGCCCCCGGAGACATCGGGGATAACCCAGGAACAGATCAAGGCGATTATCGGACGATTTCGGACTCAGCGAATCAGCGTGGCTGCGCTGCTTGCCCGCGCCCGGCTGTGGCGTCTGAGCGACGAGACGTTGACGATTGCCTTTGCCGATGATTTCGGCGCATCCTCGCTGTCGCCGGACCGCGATTCAGTCCAGGCCGCTGCGATGGATGAGCTGCAGCGGGCTACCCTGTCGGTGCGGATTTCCACCCTCCGCGACGTTCCCGAAGAAGCATCGAAGCAGGTGGATGAAGAGGCGGAAATGGTCCGGAAGGTTTTCCGCGGCGAAATTGTGGAGGAACAATCATGAATCCGATGGATTTGCTGAAGAATATGGGGCAGCTGCAGGAGACGATGCAGGAGGCGCAACGCAAACTGCGGGAAACCCGTGTCACCGGTACGGCGGGAGGCGACATGGTCCGACTTGAGATGAACGGGGAGTTTACCGTCCTCAATGTCGAGATCGCTCCGGAAGTGATCGATCCCGACGACAAGGAGATGCTCCAGGACCTCATCCGCGCAGCCCACAACGACGGGGTGGCCAAGATCAGGGCGTCCATACAGGAAAACCTCTCGTCCCTCACCGGCGGACTTCCCATCACGCCGGGCATGTTCGGCGGCACGTGATCTGCCATGGCCCTGAACACGCTTGAGCAGCTGATACAGGCCATTTCCCGCCTTCCCGGACTGGGAAAGAAGAGCGCTACGAGAATTTCCTATGCCCTGCTGAAGGGAAATCAAAGTGACGCCCAGCGGCTGGCGACGCTCATTCACACCCTCCACGAGTCGATCATCCGCTGTTCCCGCTGCGGCAGCTATACCGAAACCGATCCGTGTTCAATTTGTACCGATCCCGGACGGGACCGGGCGACGATCTGTGTGGTTGAACAGCCGCAGGATGTTGCCGCCCTCGAGGCGAGTCACGAGTACCACGGTCTCTACCACGTACTTGGGGGGGTCATTGCCCCCATCGAGGGTGTCGGTCCCGATGATCTGACCATTCGTGAGCTTCTCTCCCGGGTTTCGTCGGAAGGGGTCAACGAGGTGATTATCGCCACCAATCCCACGGTGGAAGGCGACACGACGGCGCTGTACGTGGCGCGACAACTGGAACAGCGGGAAATCAGGGTGACCCGCCTCGCCCTGGGACTCCCCGTCGGCGGGGATCTCGAGTACGCCGATCGTCTGACCCTGGCGCGGAGCTTCCGGGGCAGGACATCTCTGGACTGACGGCGCCGGGCTCTGAATACGGCGCCCCGCCGGCACCGGGCGATGGAGTATACTATTGGGGGAGCAGCGGTCCGATGAAGAAAGCACAGAAAAAGAAAACACCTGACGGCGTGGTTGTGGCCCTCTTTGTCCTGATCACGGGAGTCGCCGGAGTCGTCTTCCCTCCGGCAACGCCGGCACAAAGCACATCGTCGGTGGAGTGGCTCAACGATCCCCGGGCAGCCCTTGATCAGGTACAACGGGAGGAGCGACCGGTCCTTCTTCTGATCACCGGCGGCGTATGGTGCGATCCCTGCCGGTGGTTTGAGGAAAACTCCCTCAGTGACGCCGGGTTGACTGCCCTCATCCGGAGCGGATGGATCGCCGTGCGTATCAGCGACACCGATCCCGCCGCGGCGGAGTGGAATGTACAGCGATTACCCGAGGTGATTCTGCTCCGGCCCGACGGAACGGAAATCGAGCGCATGTCGGGAATTACCCCGGCCACGCTTCTCAGGGAGCGGCTCATCGCCTCCGCAGCGCCTGCCGCGACGTCCGCCGACAACGGGAGACGCGATAATTTGCGGAACGCCGTTTTTCGCATCGGTGCGGGCATGATATGGAACGACGGTGGTGCGATGTGGTTCACCCAGGATGCGGGACTCCCGCCGCGGCTGGAGGAGTACGACCGGGATGACGATTTCCTCTATCTCCGGGACCGGCCGTCGGCGACGGTGCTGGCCATTACCGTATCGGAGGATATGCCGAGACGCTTTTTATGGAAGTGGGACCGGGAGATCGGAGACTGGACGGAGATCGGTCCGTTGGATCGGACAAACTGACCGACCCGCGCCGCCCCGGATTATTCCCCTGCGAGGTTGTCTATAAATGAATCCAGCACCGTGCGGGCGCGTTCGTCCACCGTGGTAAACTGAAAACCCACGTCGGTGGTCCCGTCCTCATTTTTGGATACGTGCATCGCGATAGCTTCGACCTGAACCGCCTCATCTTCCAGATGAAAGAGGACAAACATCGCCGATCCGGGATCGATCTCGTCGGACAGGCGTCCCCTGAAACCGTGGCGGCTGATATCCAGTGCGGTCGCGCGGACCCACCGTTCCTTGCCGAAACTCATTTCTATGAGCTGTGAGATGTAAAACCGTGGTTCCTGACGGCGATTTTGGTTGGCCATGGGTAACAATATCACATTTTACTTGTCACGGTGAAAAAAATGCCCCATACTGCCCGTGGTACGCTTGAAGAGCTATTTTATAGCCGATTCACGACGGACCGAAATTTGTATGTGGGGTTGATGGCGACCCCGGCGTGCCTTAGACGCTGTTCCGTCGTGTGTATGTTCCGGTACCATCCGCTGTCCAGCCCCTGCGATCCAAGGAGGAAGGATCAATGGCTAAAACGCTCTATGTGGGCAATCTCAACTTTCGGACTGAAGAAGAAGGTCTTCGCGCCGCATTCTCAGAATTCGGAAACGTAACGGACACGCGGATCGTAATGGACCGTGACACCGGTCGGAGCCGTGGCTTCGGATTTGTGGAAATGGAAGACGACGAAGCAGCGGAAACCGCCATCGAGCGGATGAATGGCGCCGACCTCGACGGGCGTCCCCTTCGGGTAAACGAAGCTCAACCCCGCACTGAAGGCGGCGGCGGCGGTGGTCGACGCGGCGGCGGTCGCGGCGGTTACGGCGGCGGTCGCGGAGGTCATCGTGACGGAGGTCGCGGTGATTTCGGGGCATACTGAGCGGAATGGCGCGTAATAACTATAGCGGAGATAAACGCAGACGCGAGCTCAATAAAAAGAAGAAGAAAGAACAGAAGCGACGGGAACGCGCCGAGCGCTCATCCGGCAGTGACGGACCGGAAGAGGATAACTCCTATCTGGAGTATCTGAATCCCGGCGGTCCTCAGGACGGTCGTTTCATGGAAGAGGATGAATCCGAGGAATCCGACGAGGAAACCGAGGACGAAGACGAATCCTACTGATGCGACGCCATGCGATGACGCGTGGAATCGCAGAAATCTGACACTTTACCCGGTGCCTCATGGTACCGGGTTTTTTATTGCCCTTTGCGGCGACGGTCCGAGTCTACCAACTTGTTGCCCCCCGTCAAAACACGTAGGATGACCCAATGGGCGGCACTACGATGCAAACGGTATTCGGGATCGGCAATCCCCTCATCGATGTGGTCTTTCACGCACAGGACGACGATCTCGCAAACCTTTCACTGGACAAGGGCATCATGCATCTCGTGGACCGGGCGCGGCAGGAGGAAATCCTCGCGTACTTCAGCGGGACGGAACCGATTCTGCGTCCCGGCGGCTCGGCGCCCAACACCCTTCTCGCGGTGGCGGGGCTCGGTGTGCCCGCGGTGATCTGCGGGAAGATCGGCAATGACGAGTTCGGCAGAGCCTACACACGGCAGGTTGAAGCGTACGGCATCACCTCCCGTCTCATTATGGGTCACGGTCCGACCGGATCAAGCATCATTCTCGTCACGCCCGACGGAGAGCGAACGATGAACACCCACCTCGGCATGTGTCAGGAGTTCGGCGTCGGAGATCTCGATGAAGAGCTTCTCAAAACCGCAGGGTTCCTCTATTTCACCGGATACATGTGGGATACGGAGGTGCAGAAGGCGGCGATACGACGGGCGATCAGCGTTGCCCGGGACGCCGGGACGGCCGTCGTCTTTGACGTGGCGGACCCCTTTGCGGTGGAACGCTACCGCAGCGACTTTCTCGCCCTCCTCAGGGAGGACGTGGACATCGTCTTCGCCAACCGGAAGGAGGCTCACATCCTCTTCGGCACTTCAGATCCGGCGGAACTGGTGGACGCCCTGGGAGAACACGTCCGCATCGCCGCCCTCAAGACGGGGAAGGAGGGCGCCGTCGTCATTGAAAACACCGGCGGGAGCCTGCGGACCTCAACGGTACCGGGCCGGCCCGTCAACGTTCTCGATACCACCGGCGCGGGGGACATGTTTGCCGCGGGGTTCCTCGCCGCCCTCGCGGGTGGGGCCGATGCCGTCCATGCGGGCCGCATGGCCGTCTACCTTGCGGAGGTGATCATTCAGCAGGTGGGAGCGCAGTTGTCGGTGGAGAAAATCAGAGAACTCAGGAACTCCCGGGAAATCTCCTTCCCCTAAAGCGGAACGCAGCCGTGGTCATCCAGCTGCAGCCGTGACAGCACTTCCGCCAGTTGCCGCCGGGAGTCGATGGCGTGAATCCGTATAAAGTGGGTCAGGGACCCGTCATGAACCAGGTCGGGGTCCCGGCTCAGGACGATCCGGTGTTCACGCCGCGCGCGCTCAATAAGGCCGGGCCGGTCATGGGGCGTACGAAGCTCGGCGTCAAAACCACCCTCCCGCAGCAGACGTGCAAGCTCCTCCAGACCGGCGTCCAGCTCAAAGCGCGACACCCGCAGCGGTGCCGACCGGATACGGCTCACCCCACCAACATCAAAGCGTTCAAAGACGGGATAGAGGTTCACCTCCGCACCGTCGGCGGGAGTGAAGTCAGGTGCAACGGACTCGCCGTCCACGGTAATCAGGTCAACTTCCGCCAGGGGCACGCCGAGACGCATGAGGAGTGATGCGATCGTCGTGTCACGTTCGACCTCAAGGGGGAACCGCCTCTTCATGCGCTCCCGGCGAAGAGCGGGAAGAATATATTCATTGAGTTCCTGGAAGAGGCGCACGAATACCACCGCCATTTCCGGAAATCGTACCATGAAGTGACCGTACCTGCGACGTGGTGACCGGAAAAACTTGAAAAGCCGTCCCCGCCGGTCTATGCTCCTGACCAACATGATAAAACACGCACCGGTCATAGTTGTCCTTGTGGGCCTGGCGATTCTTGCCGCCTCGTGCACCACCGTCCCCGTTGCACAGCGGGACGACCGGGTGGAGCGGCTCATCACGGAGCTCAACACGGCGGAGCCGGACCGTCTCATGGAGCTCACCGCTCGCCCCTTCCTCCTGGACGGCGAAATCGTCATCCTGGAATCGGACGTACGCACGATGTGGGCCAACCTGCGGGAGGCGGGTTTCACCTTCCACGACGCCACCATAGAAGAGCTGGGACCGGTCACCGACGCCACCTACCTTCAGTTTGCGGACACCATGGACGCCCGCGTCTGGTTTGAGAAGTACGCCGCCCCCGACCCCGGCCTCGCCCGGGTCGACACCACTCACGGCACCTTCCTCATCGTCACCGGCGACCACATCGGACGCATACGCCCGCTGCCCCGGATCTTCGGATTCACCGGACCGGAGGAGGGCCGACCATGAATAATCTGAATATCAAAGACCGAACGCCGGGCGCCCTCGTCATGGCCGCGCTCCTCGCGTTACTGTCGGCCGCACCCGCCCTTGCCCAGGAAACATCGGTGGCGTACCTGGAAGGGGAGCCGCAGCACCGCACCGCCGGGGGCGGTACACAGCAGCTGGACTTCGGCAGCGTCCTTGGCGCCGGTGACAGTGTGGTCACCGGACGGGCCGACTACGCGGAGCTGGAGCAGGGCGCCGCCGCCCTCATCCGCGTCCATCCGGACACGGTCTTCACCATCCGGGAGATAGAACGGGACGGGCGGCGCCGCCAGGTCATGAGCAACAGCACCGGCGCGGTGGGCTACCGCTTCCGCCGCCTTGCCGGACGGGAGGAGCCGATCATCGGCACCGCCTCCGTCGTCGCCGCCGTCAGGGGCACGGAAGTCACCGTCTACGCCGGCGCCAACGGCGCCAGTCTCTTTCTGGTTGAAACGGGCCTCGTGGACATCACCTCCGCCGGCGAGACGGTGAGCCTCGCCCAGAACGAAGGCGTGGAAGTCCCGCCCGGAGGGCCGCCGGGGGAGAAATTTGAGTGGTTGGGCAGGACGATTGACTTCAGCGACTGGAACGCACAGCAGCTGAAGAGCTATCTTGAAAAACCCTCTGAAGGAACAGCCGCACTGATTTCTTCATTGGATGAGTTCATCGCAGGGAACAGGGAATACTATGAACTCTATGAAGAGTTCAGCGCCGAGCGGGAAGATCTGTACCAGCGTGTTACGGAAATGGAACAGGGAGAAGAACGGGAAGCGCTCCGACAGGAATTGCTCAACATGAACGCCCGCAACAGGACCGTCGTTCTCAACTATCGGTACAATGCGTTGTCTGCCTTGTCCCTGAGACGGTATGTTCTCGGCAAAATGTATGTAGAGCTGTCTACGCGTTATATACTGGATCGGGATAATCCGGTATACCAGGATTTCCTCGCTCAGTATCATGTCTTCCTCGAGCGGTTTGAAGAAGGCATCGTTCCGCAACTGGTAGAAGCCGATATTTAGGAGCATTCATGAAAAAGCGCATCACCGTACACGTATTACTCTATATCGCGATCGTCGTTTTTGGTTCTTCGTTATTTTTCGCCTGTCCGATGCCGGAAGTGGAAAGCGTGTCGATCTCCGAGCGAATAGACATGTTCATTTCCGACGCCAACAACGGCAACTACAGCAACATGTACAAACATATCCATCCGGATGCGGCGAAGTACGACCAAGGCAAAACAGCGAATTTCTGGAGCAGTGACTTCCAGGACAGCAACCATTCTCTTTCGACGTTGAATATTTCCGGCGAGATTGTAACGAGTACAATATCCAGTACCACATATGGCACAGATACTGATATCCGTTTCACCATGAAAGAAGACGGAAAGGATATCTGGAAGATCCTCAAGCTGGAAATCGATCCTGCGAATGACGGATTTGGCGCGGACGATGTGATCGTTGATTGACTAAACTTTGCCGATTAACGCACGGGCGAGACGTTGTATGGTAACGAAACAACAGTTCAGGTATTTCCGCCGGAATAACCTGCGCATCACCTGTTTCAAGCGATCCGTCCCGTAGCGCGCGACGTCACATACCCCGACTGTACGTGCTCCGAATCGTGTCACGTAACCAGGCAATACCGGATTATCGCCTGATGAACATACAACAGGTTCTTCTTGAACCCGTATCCCACAAACCGGGGCGAAGCGATCACTTCTTCCGAGATCTCTTCCCCTCTATAAAACGGCGGACATGGATTTACTATGGCGCCGTCCGGGAGGAGGGCAAGATGACGCGACGTAATCCGGTACGACTGATAATACGATTCATTCTGAAAACTCGGTGGAAGCGGATCGGTCAAAATCACATCGCTTTCCGGTAACACCGATTCCAGATCAGTGGTGAACGTGTAGTTTGCGGAGTCCGGCATGACCCGTTCGCCGTCGCGGCAAACATGAACCAGTTTCAGATTCATCACTGCCGCGAGATTGATCCAGCTCCCGAGGATATTGCCGGCGGGACCGACAAAGGTATAACGAAGCTTGTCGGTGTCCTGTCTGATCAAACTGATGCCGAAATAGTCCGAAAGAATCTCGCAGGGATGGTTGTTCGACGTCATTGCATTCACCACCGGGAATCCGGCGTAGCGGGCGACGGAACGAAGTTTCTCAATATCGGCGTGTCGGATGACCGCAAGATCGATCCAGTTGTCCATATAACCCGCGACGTCCCTTATCTCTTCTTTCTTGTCGAGGGCATCAGGAGGAAAAAGGATCGAATTTCCACCAAGGTTGTAAACCGCCTGCTCAAATGCAATTCGAGTTCGAATACTCGATTCCGGAAAGAACAACACTGCCGTTTTCCCCGCCAGATCGTCCCCGACGGGATTCCGGCGAAACGCGTTCGCGACGGCCAGAATATCGGAGATTTGACGCGACTCAAGCTCGGCCAACGAAAGGAAATTCGTCATGCATCAGTTTCCAGGATTTCCCGTTTGTCTGACAACCACGTTGTGAGGGGGAGGACGGGGAACCGGAGTTATACAGAAAAGTCTGGAGTGGAGGATGTTATGTTGCACGAATCGAATCTGTTAGAATGACTGCCGATGACCTGCGTTTTCTGTCAGCGCAATTGCGAACCCAGTGACGAGCACGTCTTTCCTGAAGCTATTGGAGGATCTCTGTGTGTCCGGTTCGTGTGCAAGGACTGCAACGCCAAACTTGGGCATTCTGTCGACGTACATCTGACGGATTGTTTCCCCATTCGGATGGCAATGCTCCTAAATCAGATTCGGGACAAGGACGGTAAGCTTTCAACGGCGTTTTACAATAAGGCGTTGCGGGGGCAGGACGGACAGAAGTACACATACGAATTTAATGATCGGGGGCAGCCAACTCGGATAGTAGCGCCGTTTTCTTTTGAAGAAAAGGTTATCGAATCGGACAGGACACTTGTGACCATGACCGCAGATATCAATGAAATCGACATGGTGTTGGACCATGTAAACCGGAAAAGACGAAAACAAGGACTACAGTGTTTGAGCAAAGATGAACTAGTTAGAGATATGACGATCATTGATGAACCAGCTCCGCCAATGACCATAAGGTTTTCGATTGACTTTGCTCAGCTTTCCATCGCGATGTATAAAATCGCCTTTGAACTTGCAAGTATGTGGTTAGGTACGGGTTTTTTGGCTGATCCGAGCTGTGCCAAAGCACGGTCTGCGATAGTGGCAGCATCAAATCGGCAATACACGAACGAGTACGCCCAATACATATCTGTAGTCCGAAGCAGTAACGACGCGTATGATCCTTTTGAAGAATACCAACACCACAACATTGCGTTCGTGAATAAGACAGACACGTCCGTATTCGCCTACGTACGAATTCTCAACACTTTCGTTGGCAAGTTCCCTATAAGTGCACGCCCCGGTGACTATCCGGATTATGAGCCGTTGATCGTCTGGAACAACGCAAAAGAGCGTTTCCATGACGTGGAATCACTCGATGTTTCTCGAAATCGCGCGTACACAAAGAGCATGAGCGAATTGACGGATAGGTAGATTCCCTATTCGATGGCTGTCCTGTGTTGCGTGCAACATAACAACGGCTTCGAGCTGGCTGTTCCTTTGGCACGGTTGTCGCGTACGCAACAACCGCGCCAATCCCTCGCTTTGCTCGGGCCGGAGCCAGCAGCTCAAGCCAACGTTAGATGGCGAATACTAAACACGTGTTTGTGTGCAAGAACGTCTCGTGCTAATATTCTCTATGTGATGAGTAGATCGACGCCACGGTTTGCTGTTCCGGTACTTGCATTCATCTTCTTTTTGGGTGTTCCAACGCTCTATTTTGTCTTCAGAGACCGGATCATATCCGAATGGAATTCCATCGAAAGCGCAGTAGCACTCGGCAGTTATCTTATTGCGACGTTTCAGGCATTCTATAACTCAAACTACAAATTGTTCCTGTTTGTTCAAAGACTCATCCTTCGGCTTCGACATGACTACACATCATGGGAGCTTACTGCGAGATATTGGAGTGTCCTCGATTTCGACATTGGATCTGCCTCGACTGCACTTAGTGATAGCACGGCGCGGATCGTGCAATCATCCGACGACTACTTGGCATTCATATGGCAGGAACGAATTCTCATTGAGCTTCGTCTTCAGCCTTACGGCGACCAACTCGAACTGTTCATTAAGACCGCAAAGTTTGACGTGCCAATGAGGGTCGCTTCGCGTAGAATGTCGCAACTGTCTCAACTTCTGGAAACTATTGGCAACTACATGAGGCAGGATAGTGGTGCGGAGCGGATGTTCGAGTTACGCATTGACTACGGGGAGCGGAGTCCATTCTATTCTTATTGGCTTCGGCGTCTACCCGAGCAGAGCATTCAACAGTTTGACTGCAAGGTCCGCCTACCCAATAGTGCCAATGAGTCTCTTTGGGTAAGCAAAAACTCGTTGAGCATTCGAGCCAAGTTATTCTCGGCTCTCTCCAGCGATGCCTTGGATGTCGTCAACTTAAAGGGACTCGCATAGTGAACTCTTATAGAATCGTCCGAGTTGAAGCTTTTCCCCAACTAGATATCAATGAGACCATTTCTACGGCAAAGGGTGAGTCTCTGGAGGGGTTTACAAAGCCTCCGGATACGCAAATCACTAAGCGCAACATAGACTATCACGGGTTCGAATTGTTCGAGTTCTCGCACGAGATGATCCTCAAGGATTCCGGAACCGCTTTTGGTTTTTTCGAAGGCGAACCCGTTCGTGTCAACTTCAACGAATACCTTAAAAACTTCAAATTTCCGTTCTACCGTGAACCGGAACAGGGTTTTGGATTAATTGCAGTACAGTCATTCGTATCCAAAGACGTGCTTCGAACTATCAAGAATAACTCAACACTCAAAACTAAAGTCCACGAGCTAACGCTTGATCTCCATGCTCTCAAGGGGCGGGTGCCAGACTTTCTGGGAGCGTGGTTTCGAAAAGTGAGTACTAGGGTATCTGCATCCGCCTTATTTGGAGCAGATCTCAGTCATGAGCCCATCTTCGATCGTTTCATCGATGATGGGGCCACGCTTTCGAGCATCATTATACCTTTCAAAAGCTTCACGATTCAGATCAATCAACACGCAGGGATCTCGTCGCAACAGAGGATTGATGACATCCAATATGAGCTGGAGCTCGTGAAGACGCTTAAAGAAACGCTGATTGACCCAATTACCGTCTGAGTCGCCATCTAACAAGTCGTTCCAGCCGATTGTTGCTTCTGTCACGCTCGTTGCTAGTCGGCTGGCGCCGGCAACGGGCGCGCCAGTCGGCTCGCTCACGCTCACCGCCGTATCCAGCGGCTCAGCTCTACCATCTGTTTATTGATCCGCCCGGAGTGTTTTCCGACGAACTTCCCAACCGATCGATCGAGACATATTTGCGGTTGGAATACATACCGGCGGCACGACCAAAGAAGATGACCGTATGGCCTATTCATCGAGATGAAGCGCAATAGAAAGCGCTTGGTCAAGCTGGCACGTTTTTTCCGAGCCAAGGGATCCGACGAGATCTGTAAGGATGGACTTGGGAAGACTGACCAGATTGTCGCAATGAATTGCGCTCTCGTGGTTCATACCTTCCGGTGTTCCAATGATGACTTGGGTGTCCAATCCGGAGATTGCAGAATAAATCGGAGCGCACATAACGGTAGCGTACTTCGAATCGATAAGAACCTGGCGACTGACGACGACAAACGCCCGGCGTCGCTCCGGCTCATCATTCGACGGCTTTTTCACGAGGTAGATGTCACCGCGTTTCATTCGACCTCTTGAAACTCAATTGTATCGAGAGCTTCTTTGTTCAGCTTTACTGCGTCGCTGTTGATTCTGTCGAGTTCTCGTTCTTGACGTTCTTGACGTCTACGCGATCGGAGATAACTCCAGGAGGCTTCTTCGATAAGTACCGAGCGGTTTTTTCCGTGCGTTTCTTGATCGATAGCAGCCAGGAGTTCTTCGGAAAGCATGACGGAGGTCTTAACTTTCACACCAAAAATATACAACTTCGATCACGAAGTGCCTGTCATCGAAACGACTTTTTACTTCTCCAGCGATAGCACTTAGATACCTCACGACAAGAGATACGGGGATTCCGCAAATGAGAACCTCCGAGACCTTCAAAAAAAAGACGTCTGGTTACGGCGGATACCGCACTGCGATTTCTGTGAAAGCGGACAGCAGGTTGTTTCGTGCAATCCCGATTTCCCCTCCGGGGGTTCAATTCTTGCACATAAGAGACGGGCGATTCGACGCTGAAATCTACCTCAAATCTACCTTATGTTCCACAAATTGATCTTTTTAATCTCGCGAACGAAACTTGTATCAGCCGTGTAAAAGCGGCGTACTTTTCGGAGATTTTCTCATGGAGACCGACTCAAATACGTGGGTCGTTGTGGGTGAGTTTCGGAATCATCCCGAAGCGGAGCT
The DNA here is from genome assembly GCA_965242725.1 of Alkalispirochaeta sp. GTDB lineage: Bacteria > Spirochaetota > Spirochaetia > DSM-27196 > Alkalispirochaetaceae > Alkalispirochaeta. The sequence goes on along the minus strand of CBDESZ010000016.1, from coordinate 162,526 downwards.
GGCCCGCAACATCCTTCATGGCTTTGGGATTCCCTGCAGACTATGGTCCGACGACTGTGGCGGCCTTGCTATCGGCCAGACCGTGGTGCAGGGAGTAAGGTTGTTTGTCCCGGTTTCTCGTCTGGAAGAGAGCAGGAGGTTACTCCGGCGTGCAAATTAGGCAGGTTTACAGGAAAGTTGTCGCAATTTTGGTGCTTGCGACGTTGATGCAGTCGTGTCAGCAAAACGCAACCCGACGATCGACCGTGCCGGAGAACGATCACGATAACGCGGCGATACGTCGCATATATTCGCGGGCGGAAGAGATAGGAACTGCCGTCCTGTTGATCGAGAGAGACGGACAGGTGGTATTCCAGTTCGGGGATGTCGCTCGCGAGTATCAGTGCCACTCCATCCGCAAGCCCTTTTTGGGCGCTTTGTACGGGATTTACCGCGACCGGGGAATGATTGACCTGGACCAATCGCTTGCCGAGCTCGGGATCGACGATATTCCACCGCGTCTGACCGACGAAGAAAAACAGGCACGTGTCCGGGATCTGTTGCTATCAAGATCGGGCGTTTATCATGAAGCGGGCGGAGAAGCCCCCTCGATGGTTGATGCGCGACCGCCGCGAGGAAGTCATACACCGGGTACCTTCTTTTACTACAATAATTGGGACTTCAATGCGCTCGGTACTATTTTCAGAAATGTCACCGGCGAAGATATCTTCGAGGCTTTCTTTGAGCAGATTGCAGAGCCTATCGGGATGGAGGACTTTACGCCGAGCGACGGCACATATGTGACGGAAGAAAAAAAATCAGCGCATCCGTCGTATTTCTTTCGTATGTCCTCCCGAGACATGGCGCGTTTCGGAAGGCTTTATGCCAACGGAGGAACCTGGGAAGGCAATGTTATTGTGCCGAAGTCGTGGATCGATGAGAGCACCACGGTGTATCCGGTCGAAAATCCCTTCGGTGATCCCTACGGCTATTTGTGGCGCATTATTCCGCAGGAGGCGGGGTTAGGTTTTGGTTTCTACCATACCGGCCTGGGAGTTCACCTATTGGCCGTGCTCCCGGAACAAAAACTTGTGGTGGTACACCGCATTGATACAGATCGCAAATTTGACACCACCTGGCCTGAGATTAAGGGCCTGTTGGAAATGGCGGTGGCGGAGCTCAACCTGATAGGCACCGATGTATGAAATTTTTGCCGGAAGCGGTAGCCACGTTCAATCCGCGCAGATAGCCGCCATCTTCCGGGAGGGAGCCGGTCGTGCTGAATACCGAGTTGTTCCGTCATATCAAGGCGCTCTCACTTCCGGTGGCCAGTGTGGTGGTTGTTCCGAGCCTTCTGGTCCGCTTCTTTCCGCAAACGGCGGTCGATGTGCTCCTCAGTCACCCACTCGTTGGTCGTGGTACCGCGATTCTGTTGTTTGGTTGTGGGTTTGTATTCTTTGTTGTCACGCTCCGTACATTCATCTCGGTCGGTAAAGGTACGTTGGCGCCATGGGATCCGACGCACCACCTCGTTACACAGGGGGTCTATCGCAGGACACGAAATCCAATGATCTCAAGCGTGCTTTTGATGATTCTGGCTGAAGCTCTGTGGGCCAATCGCGTGTCGTTGTTTGGCTGGACCGTCCTGTTCTCGGTCGCCAATTCAATCTATTTCAAGGTTTGGGAAGAACCGAACCTGGTGAGGAGATTCGGGACGGACTACGAGGCGTATAGGCGGAGTGTTCCGATGTGGATACCGCGGGTGCCGGGTATCGGTCGCAACAAAGGTGGCCCGACTCCCGTGAGGCGTAGCTGATTCTCAGTTGTCGGCAAGTGCCTTCTCAACCGCTTTCAGGTACGCTTTGCTTGTTGTTGTGGCGCCGCTGACCGCCTCAACGTCGACGCGCTGTTCCGCGATGACCCTTTCAAGCACGGTGCGACCCTGCAGTCCGTGCCTGCTCTCGCTGCCCTCCAGGACATCGATGGCGGTGATCCGCCCGTCGGTGACGCGTACCCGTACGCGCTGCATGGTGTTGGAATAGCTGAAGGAGCCTTCATAGCTCCCGTCGGGAATTGTCGAAATTTCAATGTGGGCGATCGGCATTTCCCGGACTTCCTTCAGCGCCTCGCGACTGCCGACACACGATATCGCAAGTAACGTGATGCCGATCAATACCATCCACTTCCCCGCAATTGCCGCTACCCCTGGTATGGTTTTTTCCATTTTGTTCTCCCTGGATTCCGGATACCCCGCATGCAATATGAGTCCATTCTACTGCGTTTTTGAGTGGTGTTGCCGTGGATTCGTTTTTTTGAGGCCTCCCGGACGTGACGTGACGTGACGTGACGATTCTCCGGGTTCTTGCTACGGGACGGCGGACCCGTATACGGTACGAAATCCTGTTGGAGGAGCCATGGTTATGGGACGCCTACCGATACTTTCCTTTGCGCTGAGCTTTTTCTTTTATAACGCCTCTCTGGGCATCATGACGCCCTTTCTTCAGCTTTTTTTAAAGGGCAAGGGGTATTCCGCGTCGCTAATAGGTGTGATGCTTGGCGTGTACGAGCTTGCCGGCGTGCTGGGTCCCATCGCGCTGGGGGCGCTTGGCGACAGAACGGGTCACTTCAGACGGATTATGAGCGGAAGCATCCTTCTTGTGGTCGGCCTGTTCGTACTGCAGTACTTCAACACACTGACTGCGGTCGCGTTTCTCCTTATCGCACCGATGGGTTTCCTCTACAAGAGCCATTTTTCGCTCATTGACGCCTACGCATCCCACACACTGCCCGGGTTTGAGCAGAATTACGGCAAGGCGCGTCTTGCGGGCAGCCTCGGATTTTTCTCCGCCGCCCTTGTCGTCCAGTTGACCGGTTGGATCGATGCCTCTTCATTAGTGTCGATTATTACCGGCTTCGGACTGATGGCGGTCACCTACGCCGTCTTTGTACAGTTCCTGCCTCGAGCACGGGTGCACATCGATGCGGCGCCGCCGAAAATCACTCTCGCGGCGCTCAGGTCCTTTCCGCCGGTCTTTTGGGCGGGTATCGCCATCGTCTTTCTGATGATCATGGCGATGGCCTCGCACTACTATTTTTTCTCCCTTTTTGTGCAGGAGCGATTCGGTGTTTCCCGGGTTTCAGGATTCTGGGCGATAGGCCCCCTCGCGGAGGTTCCCTTTATCTTCTTTTCCGGGTATTTGATCAGACGATTCAACATTTCGCGGTTGTTACTTGTGAGTCTCGGTGCGGGGACCGTTCGTCTGTATATCTACTTTCTTACGCCGACGATCGCGCCGCTCTATGTTGTGCAGATTCTGCATGGTCTGACCTATGGAACCCTGCACACGAGCGCCCTCGCCTTTATCAGGCGACGGTCGCCGGTTGAGCACCGCGGACTGGGTATCGCCCTGTATATTGCCATAGGGTTTGGGCTCGCCGGGTTTGTCGGCAGCTCTCTTGGAGGCCGAATCGTCGATCTCTACGGTTACAACGTCTTATACGGCGGGTATGGTCTGCTTCCGCTGATCGCGATGGTGCTTGTCCTCATTAATCGAAAGCAGATCGATCAGATTTCCCCGTTACCGGTCTGACGGCGTCTCCTCAGTAGACAGGGAGGCGAGAAGTTCGCCGCTTCTGAAAATTTCCTTTGTGCACAGGATCGCCGAGCCGATGATGCCCGCCTTGTCCCCGAAGGTTGAAAAGAGGACCGGCAGGTTGGCGTGTACCCGGGGCTCCGATTGATGCACGATGCCTTCTCTGATAAAGGATAGGTATGTTGGACCGAATCCCGCCAATCCGCCTCCGATGATCACCACGGAAGGATCGAGGAAGGTGACAAACCTGCCGAGTACTTCTCCAAGGACGGTTCCCGCCTGTTGGATTATTTCTATGGAACGGGGGTCCCCCGCTTCCGCCGCGAGCTGTACTTCCTGCGCCGTCACCTGGCCGGCATCCGCACATATCGAAGCGAGCAGGCCGTCTTCTCCGCTTTCAACGATTTTTCGTGCCTGTTCCGCGATGGCGCCCCCGCCGGCTATCGCCTCTACACAGCCGACCCGACCGCATTTGCACGGCGTTCCGTTGCCGTCTATGGAGACATGTCCCAGATTGCCTGCGACGCCGGTACTTCCGCGATAGATTTCGCCGTTGATGATCAGGCCCGCGCCGATGCCTGTCCCCACTTTGACGTAGAGCATGTTTTTATACTTGCGATCCGTCCCGAGAGAGTACTCACCAAGGGCCATCGTATTCACTTCGTTATCGACAAATACGGGACACTGATACGCGTCGCGGAGGATGTCACGTACCGGGAAGGCGGTCCATCCGGGCATGAACGAGCTGCTTACGGCAAATCCCCTGTTGAAATCGACGGAACAGGGAAGACCGACACCGATGCCAAGGAGGGGTTTCCCCTTGATTTCGGGCCGACTGAGGAGCGCGTCTATGGTATCCCGTATGTGTTTCATGATGGGTCCGGGGCCGCGCTTCATGGTTATCGGGTAGGAGTCGTAGCCGAGAAGTTCGGCTTCAAGGTTGCAGAGTCCGATTTCACAGCCCGTCGCGCCCAATTCGATGCCGGCGATGACACCTTTTTCGCCGTTGACCCGCAGCTGTGTCCGTTTGGACTTCCGTCCGCCCGTCTGGGAAGGTTCCTCTCGGATCAGGTCCATCTCAAGGAGGCGATCGCTGTTTATTGAAATCGTGGAGCGGGAATAGCCGCTCATTTCTCCGAGTCGCGCCCGTGTGACCGGTCCATGTACCCGAATCAGGTTGAGTACCTGCATGATCGCCAGTCCGTTGGAAACGCCGCCGCCTGTATTCATATTATTTCTACTATGAAGCAATTATTTTGTTCCATCAAGCGACAAATATGTTATTTCAGTAAACAAATTAATTGACAGCCCATAAAAGTGGGTCTACGCTGAAATAGTCCAATTTTCACTAGCTTATCGTTTGCGTCTACCTCGATTGTTACCGGTTGATGCGACCGCGGGCGGGGAGAGCCTTGTGACGGATTTTAAAGTCGGCGTGATCAGTGACTCCTTCAGGGTTGGTACGCGGGAAGGAATTCTCAAAGCCCGGGAGGTTGGTGCCGACGGCGTACAGGTATGGGTCGTCGACGGTGACACCGCCCCGGAGCGAATGAACGCCGACGATCGCAGAGACTTCAAGGCGTTCTGCGCCCGTCAGAATCTGGAAATCGCGGCACTCTGCGGCGACCTGGGTGGCCACGGTTTTCAGCAACGGGAAGAAAACACCACCAAAGTACCCCGCTCCAAGGCGATTGTTGATCTTGCCGTTGATCTGGGCACCTCCGTGGTGACGACCCATATCGGTGTCGTGCCCGAAGATGTTACCAGCGACACCTACGCCATAATGGTTGAGGCGTGTCGCGAGATCGGTCTGTATGCCGAAGCGAGGGGTGTACAGTTCGCAATCGAAACGGGTCCCGAGCCGGCGGCCCGTCTGAAGCAGTTCCTTCAGGATGTCGACACCGCCGGTATGGCCGTCAATTTCGATCCCGCAAATCTTTTCATGGTTCTCGGCCTCGATCCGGCGCAGGAAGCGATCATTCTCGGTAACCACATCGTGCACACCCACGCAAAGGACGGCAAACGCTACGCCCCGTGCGACCCCGTCAAAGTGTACGAAGCCTTTGCCGTCGGAGGCATCGAAGGACTCAATTTCGGCGAGTACTTTGACGAGGTCCCCCTCGGTCAGGGCGGCGTCGACTGGGAGCGCTATCTTTCGGCTTTACGCACAATCGGATACTCCGGCTTCCTCACCATAGAGCGGGAAGTTGGTGATTCTCCGGAAGACGATATCAGGCTGGCCGTGGAGTTTCTGCGGTCACTGTAGCGCAGGTATGGGCGTGGGGAATCGGGCGGGACAATCCGTCGGGACCGACGCCATATCGCAACAAGTGAAAAGGATCGCCTCGTGACCAAGTTTCCCCATCTGTTTTCACCCATTGAAATCGGTACCATGACCGTTCCCAACCGCGTCTGTCACGTCCCGACGGATATCAGTTCCTCAAACGCCGACGGCTCGGTCAGTGAGCGGGACATCCACCACCATACGGAGGTCGCCAAGGGCGGCACGGGGCTCATCGTGGTCGGGGCGACCACTCCGGACGCCAAGTCCGGACGTCCCACCGTCACGTGTCTGGTGGCCGACGGGGACAACTATATCCCCGGTCTCGCCCGGATGGCGGAGTCGATGCAGCGTTACGGCGCGAAATGCGTCCTCCAGCTGCAGCACCCCGGCCGGCAATGCGCAATACCCCGCCACAACATCATGTCCACAAACGACATGGTCCTCAAACTGCCGTGGTCAGCGGGTCACGAGATCGTCTACGAGAATGCCGAGGAGCATGGCAAAGAGGCGCGCGCGATGACGACGAACGAGGTCCTCGAGATGGTGGACCTCTTCTCCGAAGCCGCGTGGCGGGTGAAACAGGCCGGGTTTGACGGCGTTGAACTTCACGCCGCCCACGGATATCTGATTTCAATGTTCATGAGTCCCTACATCAATCGGCGGAACGACCGATTCGGCGGCAGCTTTGAGAACAGAATGCGCTTCCCCCTGGCGATCATCGCTTCCATTCAGAAAAAGTGCGGCAAGAGCTTTCCAATTCTCGTGCGCTACTCCGTGGACGAGTGGGTTCCCGGGGGACGGACCCTGGAAGAGAGTGTCGAGGTAGCCAGGGAGTTTGAGCGTGCCGGTGTAGCCGCTCTGGACTTGAGTCAGTGCGTGCAGGAGAGCCCCGCCGCGGGGTTTGATCCGATGTACTACCCCGAGGGGTGGACCGTCTTCCATTCTGAAGAGATCAAGAAACACGTCAGGATTCCCGTCATCAACAGCCACACCCTGCGGAATCCCGAGTACTGCGAGCGCATCCTGAAGGAGGGCAAAACCGACATGGTCGGTCTTTCCCGTCAAATCCTTGCGGATCCGTACTGGGCCATGAAGGCGTTTGTCGGCAAGGAGAAAAAGATACGTCGTTGTATCTCCTGTCTGGAAGGGTGCTGGCAGCTCTCAATGCTCGCCAAGAAAGAGATCATGTGCTCCATCAACCCCGGCTGTGGAAACGACCTCTACGACAATCTTGCACCGGCCAAAGAGGCGATCAAACTTGCAGTTGTCGGCGGCGGACCCGCCGGCATGGAGGCGGCGCGCATCGCCGCGCTGCGGGGTCACCAGGTCACCCTCTTTGAAAAAAGCGCCGAGCTGGGAGGCGCCATTCTCGGCTGCTGTTTTGTGGAAGGGAAGGAAGAGAAGATGCGCTGGTACGCCGATTGGATACGCGACACGATCGGCGAAATGGATGTAACGGTGAAGCGCAATCATGAGCCCACCGTTGAGGAGCTTTCCTCCTTTGACATGGTCATCAACGCCACCGGCGCACATTCGACCAAACCGGACGTTCCGGGGAATGAGCTGAGTCACGTGGTATCGATGGAGAGCGTTCTTACCTGCCCCAGGATTTCCTGCGAGTACCATCCCCAAAATGGGCGCAAGCCGTATAAGACGGGGGAAAAGGTGGTGATCTGGGGCGATCACTATCCCGCCGCGGATACGGCGGCTCATTTGGCGCGCATGGGACGGGACGTAACCATCGTCACCGCGGAGAGCGAGTTTGGTCGCAACATAGAAGTCATTCACATGTATGTGCTCCGTAAGCGCTTTGCCCTCTCCGATGCGGAGGCGCTGGATTCAAAACCCTTCAAGCACCCCGTGCGGCTGGTTCAGTCGAGTGAAATCGTCGAGATTCGCGACAACGCCGTGGTGGTGATGAACGACCGTTTTGAGAAACAGGAGATTCCTGCGGATACCGTTGTGTGCTGTCGAATGGTTCCCGACCGCTCGCTGTACGACCAGCTGCGGGCGGCGGGCATTCCCGTCGTCAATGTGGGCGACTCTGTCGCCCCGCGTAATCTTCACTCCGCGGTGAGAGAAGGGGCGGAGGCAGCACGGGTACTTGAAGGTGCACCGCTCGTCAATCCAAATGGACGGGTTGTGGACACCCTTTCCCTGGAGCTGCAGCACGGACTGGGGACGGCCACATGAGCGACAACAGATGAACGATCTGCGATATCCCCACCTGTTCAGGCCGATCGAAGTGGGGTCACTGATTATACCAAATCGCATTGTCCACCAGCCGACGGATACCAGCTCGTCAAACGCGGACGGATCGGTGAGCGAGCGGGACATTCATCACCATCAGGAAATTGCCAAGGGCGGTACGGGCCTCATTATCGTCGGCGCCACCACGCCGGATGCAGCGACCGGACGTCCCACGGTGGGCTGCCTCGTCGCCGACGGGGATAACTACATTCCCGGGCTGGCGCGACTGGCGGAGGTGATGCACCGATACGGAGCGCGCTGCATGGTTCAGCTCCAGCATCCGGGTCCAAAGTCTTCAATACCGCGACGCGACATGTTTACCACCAATGACCGGGTATCCAGGATATTCTGGGGCTCCGGTCACGAAGTTGTCTACGCGGATGACGAGTCGAAAGGAACGACTGCGCGGGGGATGTCCACCAATGAAGTCCTTGAAATGGTGGACCTCTTTTCCGAGGCGGCGTGGCGGGTCAGACAGGCGGGCTTTGACGGTGTCGAACTCCACGCGGCCCACGGCTATTTGATCTCTGATTTCATGAGTCCCTATCTCAATCGGCGGGACGATCGGTTCGGCGTCAGTTTTGAAAACCGGATGCGTTTTCCTCTCGCAATTGTCGCCTCGATACAGAAGAAGTGCGGCCGGGACTTCTCAATTTCGGTGCGGTTTAACGCCGTCGAATTTACCCCGGGCGGGCGCGATCTTGAGGAGGCCATTGCGGTGGCGCAGGAGCTGGAGCGTGCCGGTGTGGCCTGTATCAACGTCAGTACCAGCGGCGCACCGTCGGTCGGCCTCGATCCGATCCAGATACAAGAGGGATGGAATCTCCACATCTCCGAAGCGATCAGGAAGCGGGTGCGGATTCCGGTTTTGGCGAGTCATACCCTGCGCAATCCGGCATTTTGCGACCGCGCCCTTGCTGAGGGGAAGGCCGATATGGTGGGTCTCTCCCGACAGCTGCTCGCCGACCCCTGGTGGCCGACCAAGGCGTTTTTAGGCAGGGAGTCGGAAATACGACGCTGTATTTCCTGTCTTGAAGGGTGCTGGCAGGACTCTATCATGGCCAAGCGTGAAATCGCGTGCACCATCAATCCGGCGTGCGGCGACATGCGCTTCACCGAAATCGAACCCGCCCAGTTCCCCCTCAAGGTTGGCGTGGTGGGCGGCGGCCCCGCGGGTATGGAGGCGGCACGCATCGCTTCGCTCCGCGGACATTCGGTGACGCTCTTTGAAAGAAGCGGCGAGTTGGGCGGGGCCATTTTGGGGTGCTGCCTCGTAGACGGCAAGGAAAAGATCCGTTGGTACACCGACTGGATTCGAGACCGTATCAGACAATCGCCGGTTCATGTGGAATTGAACCACCCGCCGTCGGTGGAGGAACTCAGGCGGTTTGACTATGTCATTGACGCCACCGGTGCCCGTTCCGTTCGACCCCGGGTGCCGGGAGCCGAGGGGGCTCATGTACTCCCCCTTGAGGCGGTGATGACCTGCCCGAAGGTAAGCTGCGAGTTTCATCCACAAAACGGCCGGAAGCCGGTAAAGACGGGTGAACGCGTCCTTGTCTGGGGTGATCACTACCCTGCGGCGGACACGGCAGCTCACCTCGCGCGGATTGGGCGTCGGGTCACCATCGTTACATCCGAGGTGGAGTTTGGCGCCGGGATAGAGGTGATTCACCGCTGGGTCATGAATCAGCAGTTCAAAGTGCAAACTGCCCCTGCACTGGAAACAAAACCTTTCAGACATCCCGTCGAAATTGTGGAAGCCGCCGAGATTGTGGAAATCCGTCAGGACCGTGTCGTCGTTCTTACGGGGGATCTCAAAACGCGGGAAATCGAAGCCGACACCGTCGTGTGCTGTCGTATGCAGCCGGATGGGAGCCTTCACGAAGAGCTCCGCCGTGCGGGTATTCCGACCATACGCGTTGGAGACGCGGTTTCACCGAGAAATCTGCACGCCGCCGTACGGGAAGGAGCGGAAGCGGGACTGATGGTGGACGGGTACGACACCGACAGGGGTGCGATTGTCAACCCGAACGGACGCGTCGTGAATACGCTGTCTCTGGAACTGAGACAGGCACTGAAGTAATGGGAGGAACGATGAAGCTTGGTCTCTATTCAATTACCTATTCCGGAACGTGGTACCGGGGAGATGCACTCACGCCGGAGCAGCTCGTTGACCGTGCCGCCGAGATTGGATTTGACGGTGTGGAGCTGGACCTCAAGCGGCCGCACGGCTTTCCCCTCGACTGGAGCGACGACCGGCGCAAGCGCTTTGTGGAATACGCCGCGAGCAGAAACATCGAGTTACCGGCGATGGCGGCGAACAACAATTTTTCCAGTCCGATCCCGGAACTGCGGGAAAACGAACTGGTCATGGTGCACGAGCAGCTCAAACTGACCCGGGATTTGGGGGCAAAATACCTGCGGATCTTTGCCGCCTGGAGCGGAATCACCTTCCGGGACGGCGTGGCAACGTACGATATCGCCCGACAGGGCATCGGGGCACGCAATCTGGACAGCACACGAATCGAACGATGGCGGTGGGTTCGCGACTGCATCAAGGAGTGCGCCCGATGGGCGGAGGAGTACGGCGTCTATCTCGCCCTGCAGAACCACGAACCGGTCATTCACGGCCATGAATACATGCTGGAAATGGTGAATGAAGTCAATTCTCCGTGGGTCAAATGCTGCCTTGACGCGCCGTGTGAAGCATCGCAGGGAGAGACGCATCTGCGGCAGGCGGTACGCAATACCGGCGATCTGCAGGTGCTCTCCCATTACAACGGGGAGTGGTTGCGGGACGGTGACGGGCAACCGGAGCTGATCAAATACCCGTTCCTCGGGGTGCGTCAGGTAAACTACCCGGCCTTTGTGGATGAGCTCAAGAAGAGCGGATACGACGGTTACATGTCCTTCGAGTTCTGTCATCCCGCGCTGAAGGACCACGTCCTGCAGGGAATTGAGTACGTCCACGACCAGACGCAGATGGCGTACGAGTATATGCGGGCGCTCATCAATGCGCCGCTGATGTAGGGGACGGGAGCGTGTGTTGCCGCGCGCTCCGGTAATTCATGAACCGACACGCCGCCGTTGGCGGTATTCGGAAAGATTCTTTCAAAGGAGTGTAGGATGAAAAGAATAACTGCAGTAATCCTGTTCTTTGCAATGGCGGTTATGGTGTTTGCAGCGGGTTCCGTCGAGACCGCAGAGGAGGGCGGTGGCTATCGCGTTGCGTTGCTCAATGCAAATAACAACAACGCCTGGAGAATCCAGTTTGAAAACAACATTCAGGCGAAGATCGACGAATACAAGGAGCAGGGACTTGTCTCGGAGTACTCGGCATTCTCGGCCAACAATGAGGCGTCGGTGCAGTCGCAGCAAATGGAGCAACTGGTTAACCAGGGGGTAGACCTGATTCTCGTCAATCCCGTCTCTTCAACGTCATTGAACCCGATCATCGATCGCGCGGTGCAGCGGGGCATTCTCGTTATTGCCGTCGATTCCACAATCGACCATCCCGACGTCATTACCGTTACCAACGACCAGTACAACTACGCGAAACTCCACGTTGAATGGTTGCTCGAGCAGATCGACTACTCAGGGAAGATCATTCATTTCAATGCCATTGCGGGTGTACCGGCAAACGACGAGCGGGAGAGTATCTACGAAGCCTATCTCGCACGGTATCCTGAAGTGGAAGTCCTCGCCACCGAGTATCACGGATGGAACACCTCCAAGGCAAAGCAGCTCATGGCGGGACTTCTCGCGGCACATCCGCAGATAGACGCGGTGCTCACCCAGGAGGCGACTCCAGGTATCGTGGCCGCATTTGTGGAAGCCGGCCGGGATTTTCCCCAGGCGATCAGTGGTGACGAGTCTATCGACGGACTTCGAACCTGGGCCGAGCATGACTACAACTCAATCATGGTTGAGAATCCGCCGGCGGTGGGCGTACATGGATTAATGATCGGCGTTCGGCTTCTCGGCGGACAGGAACTCGATCCCGCCAAACTGGAAGACGGAAATGTCATCCGCCTCGCCCAGAATCTCATCATCACCCGGGACACACGGGACGAGTGGGTAGAGAAGACCGCCCATCTCGCTGACAATGACTACATTGACTCGGTGATGACCGAGGAGCAGGTCGACGAGTTCTTTGTCGATTAGTGCAGCAGTCACATGGTAGAGGATGCCGGACTTGCTTGAACTGACGAATGTATCAAAGGCGTTTGGCGCGGTCCACGCCCTCAATGAGGCATCACTCACGGTGCGGCCCGGAGAGATCCGGGCCCTTCTCGGGGCCAACGGCTCCGGGAAGAGCACCATGGTGAAGATTCTGAGCGGGCTGGTACGCAGGGACACTGGCACCGTCACCATGGACGGGAGAAAGGTGCAGATCCGTTCTCCCCGGGATTCACGCGTACTGGGAATAGCGGCGGCCTATCAGGATCTCAGCCTCATTCCGCGCCTCCCCGTTGCGGAAAACATCATGCTCGGAAACGAGCCGACCCGGCGGGGCGTCGTCGATGAACGACGGGTAACGGCTCTCGCTGAAGAGTATCTTCGACAACTCAACACCAGAGTAAACATGGACGCCCTCGCCATGGACCTGGACTCTTCCACCTTAAGCATCGTCGAAATAGCGAAGGCGCTCTCCCGGCAACCGAAGGTATTGCTGCTGGACGAGGTAACGGCCTCCCTGCGGAGAGAACAGGTAAAGAGCGTTTTTACGGTACTCAAGAAGCTCCGGGACGAAGGGATGGCAATCGTCTTTGTCTCACATCGGCTGGACGAGGTGTTTGAGCTGTGCGACACGGCGACCATTCTACGCGGCGGTAAAAGCGTCGCGGAGGTGCACACCGGGGAAGTCGAAGAACACGACCTGGTATACCACATGACCGGAATGAAGGTGAGTCAACTTCAGCGTTCCGACGAGGATCAGGAAACGCGGGTGACCGAGGAAGTGCTGTTGGAAGTTCGCGATCTGCGTCTTGACCCCAAAGTGCAGGGAGTGAGCTTTTCAGCAAGGAAGGGGCAGATAATCGGGATTGGCGGTCTGCAGGGGCAGGGCCAGGAAGAGCTCCTTCGCGCCGTCTATGGCTATCTCAGACCGGATTCCGGGGAGATACTCATTGACGGCGAATCGGTACGATTCAAGTCTGCGGCGGACGCCGTCCGTCATGGGTTCGGTTTTATTCCGGGTGATCGGGAACGGGAAGGGATCTTTCCCGTCAGACCCATCATAGACAATATCTATATGGCGGAATTTGCAAAGCAGACAATCGCCGCGCCTGTCAGTCCCGGCGTCATTGCCGACGGCGCGGAGGAGATGGTCAAGAAACTCTCAATAAAAATCGGAAGTGCGTCGGATCAGGCGAACAGTCTCAGCGGAGGGAATCAGCAGAAGCTGGTTGTTGGACGCTGGCTCAAGGTGAAACCGCGGGTTCTCCTGCTCGATGATCCGACAAAAGGGGTCGACGTCACCTCCCGCCTCGAGATTCACACCCTGCTGCGCCGTATGGCCCAGGACGGAACAGCGATAATCATATCCTCAAGTGAAAACGAGGAGCTGCTGGATCTGGCGGACACGATCCTTGTTTTCTATGAAGGCAGAATTGTCGATGTGTTACGCGGCGAGGGTCTCAAGGAAGAGCGCCTCGTCTCTGCGATGCTGGGGGTTAAAAAATGAAGCGTTTGAAAAAATTTCTTGGCAGCTCCCCCTCGGCACCGGGATACGTGCTGGTTCTTATCGCGATCGGGATCAATATTCTCATCCAGGGGGGGGATTTTTTCCGGCCGTGGAACTTCAGCTCCATCATCAATACGGCGACACCGTTAATCCTCGTCTCAATGGCGCAAATGACGGTAATCCTCGTCGGCGGCGTCGATCTCTCCCTGGGAGCCAATATTGCCTTCGTCAACGCCGTGGCCATTACGGCGAGCAATCAGCTTGGCCTGCCGATATTCCAGGCGTGGGCACTGGCACTCCTCGCCGGGACGGCGATCGGTTTTCTCAACGGTCTTGTTGTCGCCTATGTGCGGCTTCCACCTTTTCTGTCAACTTTTGCAAGCATGTCCATTGTCCTCGGACTTGCCCTGGTAGTCCTCCCGTCGCCGGGCGGCTCGGTACCCCGGGAAATCTACACCCGTTTCGGCGGTTTTACCTTGGGTATTCCGACTCCCGTATTTGTCATCGCCGCGGCGGTGCTCCTCTGGCTCTTCATTTTTCGCATGCCCCTGGGCAAGCATATCCGGGCGGTCGGGGGAAATCAGCGTAACGCCTACGTCTCCGGTATCAATGTGGAACTGACCAAACTGGCCGCCTTCACCCTCGGAGGGTTCTTCAGCGGGTGCGCGGGATTGAGCCTTACCGCATACATGGGTGCGGGTGATCCCCTGATCGGGGGGCCCTACACGCTCAAGTCCCTTGCCACGGTCATCCTGGGAGGTACCATGTTTGACTCCGGCTGGGGATCCGTTGGAGGAACCGTATCGGGAGCGCTTTTCTTCGTTATCGTCTCCAATATCGTCTTTTTCGCGTTCAACCGCATGCAGGTGATGATTCCCGGATTCAATCCTTCGACCTTTTACCAGGATTTACTTGCGAACCTTATCATTATTTTCGGCCTGGTCAGCGCCGTCTTTTTCAAGCGAAGTCGCAAAGAAGTCGTTATCGTTGAACCGGGACCCGGTGAGGACGGTGAGGTATGAAAATGCCGGACCCGGCCCGTGAACTGAGCACGGCAGCGTTCTACAGGCGGCTGCGGGAGAATCAGACATTCACAATGATCCTTGTTGCGTTGCTGCTTCTCGTCGTCGGCCGCTTCCTGAACAGTAATTTCATGTCCCCGGCGAATATCGGAAACATACTCGGTTTGAGCGTCATTCTCGCCCTCGCCGCAGCCGGGCAGACCCTTGTCGTGATTGTGGGAGGGGGCATCGATATCAGTATGGGATCGGTCATGTCCCTTGGAGCGATCATTGCGGTTCAGGTGATGCGTCAGAACAACGCGATGATCCTGCCGGCAATACTGATCATTCTGGCGTCGGGCGCGGCAATAGGATTCTGCAACGCCCTGGGTATTATCAAGGCAAAGGTTCCGCCGCTGGTCATGACGCTTTCAATGGCAAATGTGGTCATTACGATACAAATGCTCGTCTCCGGAGGAACGCCGGACGGAAAACCGGCGCCTGCAATCAGCTATATCGGTACAACCCGTATTTTCCCGTGGCTGCCGTACATGGTTATCCTGGGAGCCCTCATGATACTTATCATGAATGTCCTGATGTTTCGCACCGTATTCGGGAGGCAGTTTCTCGCGACCGGGAGTAACGAGAACGCCGCCAACTTTGCCGGGATCAGGGCAAACAGAATTCGCGGTCTCGTATATGTCCTGAGCGGTATGCTGGCGGGAATGGCAGGGTTCTGGTTTGCGGCGTACAACACATTTGTAAACATCAACATTGCAAA
The DNA here is from genome assembly GCA_965242725.1 of Alkalispirochaeta sp. GTDB lineage: Bacteria > Spirochaetota > Spirochaetia > DSM-27196 > Alkalispirochaetaceae > Alkalispirochaeta. The sequence continues at coordinate 146,949 of CBDESZ010000016.1, read as the reverse complement.
CGACTACGTCCTCCCGGCGGTGGCCGCCGTCCTGATCGGGGGCTCGCCGTTTTCCGGGGGCCGGGGACGTTATTCCGGCTCCGTTGTAGGCGCCATAGTGCTTACCCTTCTGGCAAGTCTTCTCATTATGGTCAGGGCAAGTTCACCGGTGAAGATGATTATCAACGGCAGTATCCTGCTACTGCTGCTCGCCCTCTACAATAGAGAGCGATCGATTCGACAGTGATAAGGAGCGTACCGTGAAGAACGATGAATTGCGAATTGGCGTAGTTGGCGCAGGCTTTATCGGCGAGCGACACGTTCCGGCGTGGCACCTTGTCAAAGGCGCCCGAGTGGTCGGCATCGCGGAGATGGACGAGACCAAGCGGAATGCCCTTGCGAAGGAGGCGGATGCCCCGGGCTACAAAACGATGGAGGAGATGATCGAACGCGCAAACCTTGACGTTCTCGACATCTGTCTGCCCAGCACGTTGCACCGCAAAGCGGCGGAAGCGGCATTTGACGCGGGACTGGCCGCCCTCGTGGAAAAACCGTTTGCAATTTCTCTCGAGGACATCGACGCAATGATCGATGCATCCCGGAAAAGCGGGCAGAGAATGATGGTCGCCCATGTCTGCCGTTTCAAGCCCGAATATATGTACCTGCGAAGCACTATCGATTCCGGAACGATGGGAAAACCGCTCTTCTTCTCGGCATGGAGGGAGTCCTTTACACCGACGTGGAGCTGGAACAGCTGGCTTCTGGACCGGAGTAAAAGCGGCGGCACCATTATGGACCTCTCCATTCACGACCTGGATATTTCAAACTGGTGTTTCGGGGCCCCCGCCGATTTCATGGCACGGGAAGTCGTGACGGAGCCCGGAGGCCCGAGCCATGTTGTTTCGGCTCTGACCTACCCCTCAGGCGGGCGGTCGAGCATTGAAGCGAGCCACCTTATGCCTCAGACGTATCCCTTTACCAGCGGTTTTCGCATGCTTTTTGAAGAGGGGACGATGGAGTGCGAATTTCGCGAAAACAGCCACGCCTATGTTGAGGTGTTCACCGAAAGCGGACGGGAGCGGAAGGAGTTTTCCGAGCTTCCTCCTATACTCGGCACGAACCCTTATGCGGAAGAGCTGCAGCACTTCAGCGACCGCCTGCGGGATGGGGATGATTTCAAAATCAGCCTGCAGGATGCACGGCTGGCGGTAGAGACCGCCCTGAAGCTGATCTCTTCTCTGGAAACGACAGCGGGCACGTGAATGGTGTCTGACGTATCAGTCTGGACGGCAGAAGATATTGCCGGCGAAATGGACGCGGCGCTTGGCAGCTATGAACTGCCCGGCACCGGCGGATGGCGTCGACGGGAGACGGGAGTACTCCCTGAACGAGGGCGCGGGAAATCCCCTCTTGTGGTAGACCCGGCGCTCTGTGCCGATCCGACGATCCTCCGGCAGCTCTCTCCCGACTCCGAGGATATGCCGATCTATGCTCTGACTGCCTGCGGATACGGCGACTCTTTTTCGACACTTGTGACGCAATGGTTGTCGGCCGAAAAAAGCCGGATGGGTGTGCTGCGTATGAGTTGGCGCTACGCCGGGGGATATGCTGCGGGCGTGCGCAGGCAGCGGGCATTGGGTGAAGCCTTCTATTTCCTTGCACGCAATCTCGGTGCTGTGTCGCGGATTCGTGCGGTTGAATGTGGCGACGGGCAATACAGCCTCATTATTCTGCGTATGCAACTCGGTACCCTGGTGCATATCAATCTCGCCGTGGAAGACACGGAACCGGGGGCGACCGAATGGGAACACGCCTGGCGGGGCGGGATGCTTGCCTGGGAGCGACGTCACGCACATGGAATCACCTCCCTCGGAACGGATCACGACATCGACGAGGGGGCGACCGCGCTCGGGCCACCCGGGATTGGAAGGGCTCTTGAGACGGTGGCGCAACGGATCGGCGCGCAGGAAGACGCCCCGCAATCACGGGTGGATGGCAGCGAAGCAGGAATCACTGAACATGATCCCCACGGAGGCCCCGTCGTCGGGTTGTCAACCGGTTCGGGCGAACCGGACAACGGTGTGGTGCGGCGCGTCGTTCGTGCCCTTACCGCATACCGGGAGAGCGTGACGACTAATGAGGCGGTGATGCTATGAAACTGGCAATTGTCAGCTTTGCCCATGTCCATGCGGAACGCTATCAGGCGGTTCTCAACAGCACCCCCGGTATCGAATGTGTCGGTATTTTCGACGAAGACGCCGAACGGGGTCGGGCGGCGGCGCAGAAACATGGAACGCGGTTTTATCCCGACCTCGACCAACTTCTTGCCGGCGGAAACGGCGGTGACCGTCCCGACGGTGTCATTGTTTGTTCCGAGAACAGCCGCCACCGGGATCACTGCGTCGCCGCACTGGACGCGGGGGTACACGTTCTGTGTGAGAAGCCGATTGCCACGACCCTGTACGACGCCCGGGCAATCATCGATTCTGCCGCAGCCGGAGGTCGTATCCTGAAAATCGCCTTTACGACACGGTTCTCGGAAGCTGCAGAACAGCTTGTTCCCCTGGTCAGACGAGGTGAAATTGGGGATCCCATAACACTTGTGGGTATGAACAGGGGACAGAACCCGGGCGGATGGTTTGTGGAATCCGCGCTTTCCGGCGGTGGATCCATGATGGACCATATCGTTCATCAGCTGGACTTTGCGCGGTGGATTTTCGGTCTTGAACCTGAAAGGGTGTACGCGGAGCAGGCTGTGTTTTTTTCAGATATCGCCGTAGAAGATGCAGGTCTGGTCCTCGTCGAAATGCAGGGCGGCGTTCCCCTTACAATTGACGCAAGCTGGTCCCGACCCGCGAGCTTTCCGACATGGGGAGACAACGTCCTTGAAATAAACGGTTCTCTCCGCTCGCTGCGGGTGGACACGCAGGCGTCGCGGATTGTCAGATATGGTGAAGGTGTAAAACCCGTTGAGTATGTGCCCTACGGGCGAAACACAAGCCGCGAGATGATCCTTGATTTTTGTGCCGCCATAGCGGGGAAAGAGAACAAAGGCGCAACCGGAGAAGATGGCTGCGTGGCGTTGGAAGTCGTTCTCGCGGCGTATCGGTCTGCCGCATCAGGGGTCACCGTTCCCCTTCCGCTGGCGCCATAAACGATATTACCTGACGTATTGGAGGTATCCCTGTGAATAAAAATCGATTGACGACGAAATCGGGAACCATGACGATTCTCTTCCTTGGCGCTCATCCCGACGATACCGAGTTCCGGGCATCCGGAACCGCGGCACGATGGGCACAGGCCGGAAACGAAGTCGTCATTGTGAGTGTGACCGACGGCCGCTCGGGGCATCATCTCATGAAGCCGGAGGAGGTTGCGGCCAGACGCAGGAAGGAAGCTGCCGAAGCGGCGGGGAGGATCGGCGCCGAAAGCCGGATTCTCGGTATTCCTGACGGGTCCCTCGAGCCGACGCTGGAGAACCGCGAGAAGATAATACGCCTTGTACGTGAGGTGAAGCCTGACGTCATCGTCACGAATCGACCCAATGATTATCATCCGGACCACCGCTATATGTCGCTGCTTGTGCAGGATTCCGCCTATATGTTCATGGTACCCCACGTGGTGCCGGACAGTGAGCCGTTGCAGTACAATCCGATCATTTTTTACTGGGCTGACGCCTTTGAATATCCCCGGCCCTTTGCACCGGCGGTTGTGATAGACATCGATCCCGTTATCGGGGACAAGCTGGATATGCTGGGGAAGCATGAGAGTCAGCTCTTTGAATGGCTGCCATGGGTGGAGCGATATCCTGATCCGATTCCGCAGGATCAGGGGAAACGGAAGGCGTGGCTCGAACGATACTATAAACACCGATTTGTTCCGACGATTGCCGACAGATACCGAACATTTCTGGTCGAACGATACGGCGAGAAGCACGGAAACGCCGTCGTTGAGGCAGAGGCATTTGAGCCGTGCGAGTACGGTACCCGTCCGGACGCGGGACAGCTGGCGGAAGTGTTTGAGGGTTTGTAGCAACTGCCGCGTCGATCGGCCGGGGCATAACGCTTTTTTCAGGAGTTGAATGTGGATTGGACTGAAATCGGAAAACTCGCGCTCCTCGTCCTGGCGGGAGGTATCGCCGGATTTGTAAACAGTCTTGCCGGAGGTGGCTCTCTTCTGACGATTCCGGCTTTGCTATTCCTCGGCATACCGAGTACCGTCGCCAACGCCACGAATCGCATTGCGGTCCTTCTTCAGAGTCTCGTCGGCGCGGAACGATTCAGACGGAAAGGGCAGCTTGATCTCGGCGTTGCCTGGCAGGCGGCGGTGCCCGGGCTCGTTGGCGCCATCGGCGGGGCCTTTATTGCGGCTAATCTGAGTGACGCCGTTTTCAATCTCGTTCTCGGATTTGTGTTGATCCTTGTTCTTCTCACCCTCTTTATCCGAAAGCCCGAAGGCGGGGGAGAACGGCCGTCCTGGACCACATCCGTCTGGGTCCGTTACTCGTCATTCTTTCTGATTGGTGTATACGCCGGTTTTATACAGGCCGGTGTCGGATTTCTCCTGATCAGCGCGGTATCGGTGCTTCTGGGACAGGACCTGATCAAGACGAATGCCACAAAACTGCTGGTAGTCGTTTTTTTCACCATTCTTTCCCTGGTGGTCTTCGCGTTTTACGGCAAGGTGCTCTGGCACTACGGGCTGCTTCTTGGTATCGGGTCCATGACCGGCGCCTGGGTGGGGGTGAACTTTGCCGTGAAGCGGGGTACCGGAGCAGTACGCTGGGTCATCGTTGCCACAGTGGCGCTGAGTTCCCTGCGGTTGTTTGGAATTCTTTGAGACGCCACCGTCTTTGCCGATTGCCGCTGCGTGCAGCGCATCGCGCTGCAATCGCAGACGGACGAACCGTGCTTGTACTGCCGGAAGCACTATCGCGATGGAAGCTCAGCGCCCTGAAGCGATTCCAGGGTGAGGTTTGACTGCAGCCACTCCTCGTCCGGCCGGGAGATCTCGAAACCCACATTGAGATCGACAAAGGCACCGGCAGGAACGAGGACACTACGGTCGCCGTTCGGCGAGGAAAATTGCACTGCGCCTTCGGTAACGCAGAGCCAGTCTTTGTCCTCTTCGGGATCGTATTGGCGGTAAAAATCGGTCCCGCGGACGCCGGCAACGGCGGTTTCGGTGCGCACCACGTAGGATGCCCCGGTGTTCCGAGCCGCGACGAGGCGCATCTTCCCTGCGACGAGAGAGAAGGCGTTCTCACGGGATGCGCGATTGCGTCTCTCCCCGGCGAGCCCGTCTACGTGGAACGACGTGTCGGCGTCGAGAATTACGACCGACCCGTTGGGTACGAGTTCCAGCTCTACCACCGAATTCGCAGTCTCGATAGAGTAACCGCCCTCCAGCATCAGCCCGAAATCGGATTGGATGGACTCGCCGTTGTTGTCGCGGATGATCACCTCGTCGGGATCGTCCATCCACACGATGCGCGCGCCCACTGTCCGGGACTGCGCCGAAATCGTTGCTCCCGCAAAGAAGAAGAGGGCGAGCACAATGAGGGGGCCGGCAATGTGGTCGGGGAGGGCTTTCCGTATTGATTGGGTCGTTCTCAGCATTTTGTTCTCCTGTTGACGCGCCGTGTGTGGATTCGTCTCCACCGTGGCGATGTAGTTGATTATAACACTCAGGAACTAAAAACACCGTGGGATGGCCACACCTTCAGTGCTCCGGTACCTGCAGATATAGCCCTTTTCAGATAAAAAACGCATGGACGCCTGCCCCCCGATCCCGGTGTTGGACCGACGATGTGATGATTACTCTCCGCGGAACCGGATGGTTCGATTATATTTATTGGTGACAGAAGACAACAGCAACGGTGTTACACTCACAAATGGACGTGTCGAGAGGTGAATTATGAGACATGTGTGGACGACGGTTGTGATGTGTGTTGCGGCGGCGGGAATAGCATACGCGGCGGGTGATGGGGAGGATCCCTTTGGACGGCGCGATTACGGGCGGTTTGAGAGTGTGGATATCCGGATTCCCGCGGAGACGGTGCTTGAGCGCGGCGGGGACTGGGCGGTGGAGGCGGATATTCCCGACCGGTACGTCCGGGACATTCGTATTCGGAATGACGGCGGAACGCTGGTTGTAGATACCGATGAACCGTGGTTGCGGATTCGCCGGGGCGATGTGATCCGGCTGGCAATCACGATGCCGGAAATTGAAGCGGTGCGACTCACCTCTTCGGGATCCATTGTGTCCCGGGATCAATGGATCGGTGACGCCGTGCAGCTGACCGCGACGGGCTCGGGGGATATCCGGTTTGCCGCGATTACCGCCGATTCGTTGGAAGTCCGTTCAACCGGTTCCGGTCACGTTGAGGTCGGGTCCGTCGGCGCCGGTGAGGTGGAGCTCCGTGCGACGGGTTCCGGCGATATCAGGACGGGTACGATCGAGGGGGGCGATGTTTCCATCGATTTGACCGGTTCCGGCGGTGCGACGACGTCCGTACGGGCACAACAGCTCGTTGTTTCCCTTTCCGGAAGCGGATCCGCGACGGTTGACGGGGCGGTGGCGTCCGCACGCATCCGTACGACCGGTTCGGGCAGTTTTCGCGGCGGCGACCTGGCGGCGGGCAGCGTCACGGTGCGTATTACCGGGTCAGGCGATGTGGAAGTGGCGAAGGGTTCGGACATCGAGGAGATTTCAATGTCCGGAAGCGGGAGGTTCCGGCAACGGTAGTGGTGCCGGCGAGTCGGCGTATTTTTCCAATTCGGAGTGCGGCATGGTCACAATATCGGAAGCGTATAAAACACGGTCACTCTGCTTTCTCGGTCTCTGGAAAGCCGGTCATTGGAGACTGAAAACCTACGGTATTTCCTATACCGGTGGGCGTCCCAGGCAGGACCTGATTGACGCAGCACGTCGGGTTACGGATGACCGGTTGTCGGAGAGTGCGGAAAAGACGCACCACTACCGCGTCGGCTTTGTCGGCATTCATGAAGGAAAGACCGGCAATTTTGTCTTTGTGGACTGGTGGGCAGATGAGAATGAGCTTCATCATCACGTGTACGTGTCGCCCACCGACCGGCCTGAAGCCCTGACGTATATGACCCCTACCGGTCTTACCGCGTGTGCGTGGGACCTGTTCCTCATCGGTCATGAGCGGGACGCCTGGGTCGACTTCGTGCTGAAAAAGGCTTCAAATCCCGACCTTGAGGGCTATTTAAAGGCGACGCTGTGCAAGGATGTGTAATTGGCTGACCGTGCCCGTTACCCGGCCCGTTGCCGTTTCGTTCCGTATCACCCATAATTAACGCACATGTTTGCATCGGGTGAAGACGGCTTCCTATGATTCGAAGTTCCCTGAAACGACGGTTTATCGTCGCCATCGGCGCATTGTATCTCGTTACCGCCGTCGCCGCAGGTATCATTTTTCTCTTTACCATCGACGGAATCACCCGGGAATATGTGGACCGTTTTGCCGTCTCCCGGAATCTTCTCGAACGCTCACGCATTCTGACGGTCGTTGAACGGGATGCCGCACTGAGCCTGAAACTCGCAGACGATCCGGCGGTTATTCAATGGATGAACAACCCCGACGACGCAGCGGCGGAACGGGCCGCCGCTGCGCAGCTGGACAGCTATCGTCGACTCTTCAGCGACAACTCCTATTTTGTCGCCATTGCCGAGACGCTGGCGTACTATGTGGAAACGCCGCAAACCGCAGGGCGGGAGCTGACGGTGATGGAACGGGATGATCCCCGGGACCGCTGGTTTTTTGCCACCCTGGAGTCGGATCGGAATTTCTGGATCAACGTCGACTACAACGCCTTTCTCCAGGAGGTCCGCGTCTGGATCAACAGTCTTGTACGGGACTCCGACGGTACGACCATTGGCGCCGCAGGAACGGGGCTGGACCTCAGCGAGGTGCTGGATACGCTCGTTGCCGAAGGAGGTTCCGGCGTGACGTCCATCGTGGTGAACAGCGACGCCCAGATTCTCGCCCACCCCGACCGGTCCATCATCGATCACAACGCCCGGGTTACGAGAGATGAAGATCGCATCGATCTGCCGTCCCTCCTTTCCCGCGGTGAAGACAGGGTCCGCCTGGAAGAGGCGTTTTCCACAGTCGGATCGACGCCGGTCACTCTTCCGCTGAAGGTTGGTGATGTGTCGGTCACCGCAGCGGTGGGGCATATTCCGGAACTGGACTGGTATAACCTGGTTCTGGTTGACGACAAGCAGATCATGGGTGCCCGGGACTTTCTTCCCCTCCTTGCCATGATGATTCTCTCCCTTCTCGCACTTGCGGGGGTTGTTGTCCTGCTGCTGGACAGGCAAATCCTGCGACCCCTCGGCACGTTGGCGGAGGCGGCACTCCAGGTCGCGGGGGGCAACTTTGACGTGGAACTTGATCGCTCCCGACCCGACGAAATCGGAAACGTCTCCGACACCTTTATCCGCATGACCGAACAGGTCGGGAACTACACGGAAAATCTGGAGCGGGAGGTTGCGGAACGGACGCAGGAACTCCGGCGCAGCCAGGAGCGGATTCTTGAATCGATACGATACGGAAAACTGATACAGGACTCGGTCATGCCGTCCCGGACCGACCGTGAACTCCACTTCAGAGACAGTTTCATCATTCATCGCCCCCTGGACACCGTGGGCGGTGATTTTGCCTTTGTGCGACCGATGGAAGACGGTTTCTGCGCCGCCGTGGTCGATTGTACGGGACACGGTATTCCCGGTGCGTTTATGACGATGCTCGTGGGAGCGCAGTTGAACCGGGTAATTGAAACGTCAACGGTGAATACCCTGTCGAGGGAAATGCTCGTCCGCCTCCACCAATACGTTCAGGACAGTCTCCGAGGCTCCGACGACGTTGCCCATCTGGACAACGGCTTCGACATCGCCTTGTGCCGATACCACGAATCAACGGGCACCATCGATTTCTCCGGGGCGGGGTTGCCGCTCCTCTACGCTTCCGGGGGAGAGATGGTTCACGTTGGAGGAAACCGCGTCCGCCTCGGGTTCCGGTCCACCGATCGAACACCCTCGCTGTCGCACACGACGGTCCCGGCAGGGGGAAATTCCGTCTTCTATCTCTTCAGCGACGGCGTCCTCGATTTGCCCGGCGGAAAACGGGGCTACGGGCTGGGACGGCGACGACTGAAGGAGATTCTCCACGGTTCCTGCTCCCTGCCCCTGTCGGAACAGGAACATGAAGTGGCCCGCGCCCTTGATGAGTATCGGGGAGATCTACGCCCCAAAGACGATATGATCCTTCTTGCCTTCTCTCCGATATTACGCGAAACTGATCGCGATACATAAAAGGCAGGAAATTGTGAAGGATATCGCACAGCTCCGTACCATTTTTGATCGACAGGGAATTCTCATCGCCTTCAACGGTGCTTTCACGCACAGTCTCATTGAAGAGCTTGGAAACGCGGCAAAGACGTACCTGCAGGCGGAAAAGATCGCCCCCCAGCAGGTCATCGACGTTTTTGCCGTCTATGTCGAACAGACGCAGAATGTCCGGAACTACTCGGTTCGCAGAGAGCTGAAGAAACGAGGAAAGGACGCGGCGATCGTTGTCATCGGTTATGAAGATAAACGCTACACCGTTTCAGCGGGCAACTATATATTGAAAAGTGATGTTCCCGATCTGAAGTCCAGGCTGGACACGTTGAGCGGACTGGACAAGAAGGGACTGCGGAAGGCATACAAGGAGCAGCTCCGGCGTGACCATCCACCGGAGGCTACCGGTGCCGGTCTGGGGCTCCTGGACATTGCCCGCCGCGCAACGGCGCCTATGGAGTACCACTTTGACGCCGTGGATGATGAATATGACTACTTCATACTTGAAGTGTCGGTGGCAGGAGAATCGTGATGCTTTTAATTGAAGGGACGACATCGAGTCCCACCGTCACATACGATGAGAAACTACATATTTTGACAATTACCGGTGAATCCTATCCGGAGAACTCCTTTGAGTTTTACGAACCCGTTTTTGAGTGGCTTCAGACGGAACTGCCCAGGATTGACTCCTTTATTCTGGAGATCAATATCCGGTATATGAATTCAAGCAGCACCAAATGCATGCTCGACATTCTTGATGTGGTGAGTGAACGCGCCGAAGCGGGCGGAACGGTCCGTGTGCGCTGGCTCTATGACCGGGAGAATGAACGCGCTCTCGAGCTGGCCGAGGAGTTTCTTGAGGATCTTGAAATTCCCTTTGAAACGGTTCCGGTGACTCCGGAAGAAGCGTACTCGTGAACGACGACGAGCGCATCGAGAATCTCAGGGTACGGCTGTCCGAGTTGTCCGGGCAGGGGACCGATGAAACGGTTTCCGTCGCGGAGTTTCGTGATCTGGCGGAAACGTATATCAGGATTTCCTCGCGCTTTTCCAAAATTCTCGATATCAGCGACAAGTACCACGCACTGATCCGAACGGTGGAACAACCGACGATTGTTCCCGCCCAGGGCAGCACGAAGGGGTCGCCACAGACAAAGTCCAGCCTCGCCGTTTCGCTCGCGGAACGTCTGAAGCGCCATCTGGACAAGGATGTCGCGACGCTTGCAAAGAATTATCTCCGTCTCCAGAAGCAGCTCGACAAGATCATGTCCATCAGTGACGGATATCAGGCGCAGTTGCGGGAGACCACGCTGCAGCTGGCACGAATGGCCCGGACCGACACCCTCACGGATCTGCCGAACCGCCGGGATATGGTTGAGCGCATTACCATTGAATCCGCCCGGTGTGCCCGGAACAAGCGGTCCTACGGGATCATCGTATTCGATATCGATCGATTCAAGAGTATCAACGACAGTTTCGGACATAAGGCCGGAGATAACGCCCTCATCGCCGTGGCGGAAACGCTTCGCTCCGTCCTCAGGACGACCGATGTGTGCGGCCGCTGGGGGGGTGAGGAGTTTCTCGTTCTCTGTCCGGAAGTGGATCGTAATCAGACGCTCAAGGTCGCCGAGAAATGCCGGGCCGCAATCGAGGCACTCAGCATTCCCGTCTCTCCCGGCAAAGTCATCCGCCTCACCGTCAGCGGCGGCGTGGAGGCTGAGGAGTGGAGTGAAACCCTGCCCACCGACGATGAAACCAACTCGTGGGAACAGATCGTCAACCGTGCCGATACGGCGATGTACCACGCCAAAGCCGCCGGTAAAAACAGGGTGATGGTGCTGGAGTAGGTTTTTACCTTGTCCGTTTCTCCCTGAAGATTAAACTGAGTACATGCACGAACTGGTAGTGGTCGGCGCCGGACCCGTCGGGATGACCGTTGCGGCGCTGTGCGCCGCGGGCGGGCTGGATACCGTTGTGGTGGAACGGCGGTCGGGACCGCGGGAAGGGTCCCGGGCGATCGGCGTCATGCCGGCGTCGCTGGAGATCCTTGATCGAATCGGTCTGGGACGCTCCATGGTGGAGCGGGGTCTTCCGGTGAGAAGGGCCTTCGTCCACGATGGGTACAGATCTCTCGGACAACTTCATTTCTCCGGTATTTCCGGCAGTCACCCCTATGTGCTGGTGATGCCTCAGGTAGAAACAGAAGATCTGCTGCGCCGCCGTCTGGCCGCGCTGGGCGTGCCCGTTCTGGAGGGTACGGAGGTGGTTGGGATGACGGGTGATCGTCCGGCATGCCTCGGCGAGCGGAATAGTGACGCGCCGGGAGTTCTCCTGCGCCGGGCGGATGCGTCCGGGGCGTTGGGTTCCGGCCGTTCCGGCGAAGAAGAACGGGTCCTCAACGCATCCTGGATAGTCTGGGCCGACGGCTTTCACGGGCAGGGCGCCCGACATGCGGGTGTCGCCGGGGTTCCCCGTTACATGCCCTACCGCTTCATCATGGGGGACACCGTCGATCACAGCGGTTTCGGTAACGATGCACACCTCTGGTTTACTCCCCGGGGAGCGGTGGAATCCTTTCCGCTCACCCACGGCAGGCGACGGTGGATCGCCCAGCTTCCCGGCCGATTCCGACCTCCCGAGAGGCAGCGATCAGTCGGGCTATCGGACGGGCGACCCGAAGGCACGCCGGATACAAGCCGTATCGGGGACCTATTGCGGCAGCATGTACAGGAACGTACGGGCTATGCGCTCATAAGCGAAAAGTTCACCTGGACGAGTTCATTCATACCGGTAACCCGCATTGCCCGTCGTGCCGGGATCGGTCGCTGCTTTCTCGTTGGTGACGCACTCCACACGATGTCACCCATCGGCGGGCAGGGTATGAACAGCGGTCTTGCCGATGCGGAGCTGTTGGCGGACCTGTTGGTCCGGGAATGGCGTGCAAAGGGGGGCGACGCCGGATCGGTCCGCCCGCTCGAGTTACAAGAGATACACCGGGTCTACCGGAGTGCCCGTATGCGTTCCGGTCGCGCCGCGGCGCGACGCGCCGCCCTGGGGACCCGCATCGGTTCATTGCGGGGGCGCTTTCCGTCGGCCCTCCGGAGTATCGTCATCGCGGTGCTGCTTCGGTCGGCAGCGGCGGGATTTCTCGCCTCCCACTTCACGATGCGGACCATTCCCTTCCGGCGGAGTCTTCACTCGCGGGGCCCGATGGAGGGCCTGTCGGAGGGCGTCGGTGGGCCCGTAGGTAGGCGGTGATCTTCGGTCGCGACGATGACCTCAAGCATGCCGAACATGCGGAGCTTTCTGGTCAGCCGGGGAAAACCTGCGCGGGAGAGAAGTCGTGCCAGGGACTTCCTGTCGGGAAAGTGGGCGAGACTGCGGGCGATGTATCCATATACGCCTCCGTCACCGTGGAGGACGATACCCCAGAGGTTTCCCCAAAAAGAAAGAAGGGCGCGCGACAGGGCCGCCACGGCGGGGCGGGGAGAGCGGGAAAAATCGAGTATTCCCAGAACACCCTGCGGGACCAGAACGCGTCGTATTTCACCGAGAGCGGCAGCGAGGTCCGGGGCATTCCGCAGTGCATACCCGCCGGTGACAAGGTCAAATGACCCGTCCGGGAACGGGAGGGTCGTCATGTCTCCTTCCATGAAGTGCACCAAGCCGTCCGACTGCGGTGCCGATTCCCGTCGGCGTCGCGCTTCTGCGAGCATATGGGGATTCAAATCGACCCCGACCACTTCTGTTTCGGGAAAGCGGGAGGAAAGGGCGAGGGTGAGATCTCCGGTCCCGCAGGCGATATCGAGTATCCGGCGCGGTTGTGCCGGCAGGGCTTCGGCGCACATCCCGACGAGCGTCCGTTTCCACGCCTGGTCGCGACCGAAGGAGAGCAGTCGTGTCGCCAGATAGTACCGGGGGGCTACGGTGGAAAAGAGGCGGCGGTTATACTCCCGTTTTGTCTCCGGATGACCAAGGATTTCGCGGGCACTTTGATCGGAGAGTCTGTAGCTGTTCCGGTCCATTCCTGCTGTACTCGCGGTGAAGTTACCGTTACTTTTTTTTCATGTCAAACTCGAACTCGCCGGTATTCATTACTGATATTGCCACCGCGGTTCCGTCCCAATCCTATACACAGGAAGAAGCGCGGCAGTTTGTCACCGGCCTCTCCCGGTATACCGATGCGCAGAAACGCTTTTTGAATCGCATTTACGAAGGTACTGCAATCGAAAAGAGACACACCGTGGTGGATGACTACCACCGCCCGCCCGAAGAACACACCTTTTACGCACCAAATGCCGAATTTGAGCCCGAACCGGGGCTGGAACAGCGGAATGATCTGTTTATCACCCACGCCCGCACTCTTTCACTCGAGGCGGTCCGGACGCTCCTGCGCCGACGGGAGGATATGGACCCAGAGGATATCACCCATCTCATTACCGTCAGTTGCACAGGGTTTTCGGCGCTGGGGTTCGACTTTGACATCATGCGTCAAATTCCCCTTGCACCGACGGTACACCGCTTTCATATCGGATTTATGGGCTGTTATGCCGCCTTTCCCGCTCTCAAACTCGGACACAGTATCTGCACCGCAGATCCCGGAGCCAGGGTGCTCATTGTAAATGCCGAGCTCTGTTCGCTCCATCTGCAGCTGAAGGCGGAGACGGACATGATGGTGGCAAACGCCCTCTTTGCCGACGGCGTCTCGGCCGCACTGATGACGGGACCGGCGGGTCTTCCCGACCACCGGAGGGACGGCGCACGGGGCCTCAGGTTGATCGACTACGCCGGGCGTGTCATCGACGGCAGTGAGTCGGACATGGCGTGGCGCATCGGTCCCATCGCCTTTGATATGCGCCTCTCCGCCTATGTACCGAAGTTCATACAGAAGAACATCGGTGACATCGTGGACGGCCTCCTGGAAAAGTCAGGGCACAACCGCCGTTCCGTCGATACCTGGGCGATTCATCCGGGCGGCAGGGCAATCCTTGACCGCGCCGCCGCGGCGCTTGACCTCCACCAGGAGGCGTTCTCCGACTCCTATGAGGTGCTGCGGGAATACGGGAACATGAGCTCGGCGACGATCTTCTTTGTGCTGCGGCGAATTCTGGAACGGGGCGACGGTGGACGCGTTTTTGCGGCGGCCTTCGGTCCCGGACTGACGGTGGAATCGGCGCTTCTTGAAGCGGTATGACAAGACCGCCGGAACGGATACCATGGTGGCCCGACCTTGCCGGGAGATTGGACGCGGTCGAACGTATGGACGACCTTCACAGCGATCCCGGGCGCCTGCGGCGGACACTGCGGCAGTTTCCGCTGTTGAATCGCCTGGTCTCCCGATCCCGATACCTCCTGAAGCAGTATTTGCTTGAAGACATCCGCAGGAGGGGGCTCAGAAGTGTCCGCCTCCTTGATGCGGGCGCAGGCGGAGGTGATATCGCCCGATATCTCGTCCGCGCGGCCAGGAACACCTCCGGTGCGGTCATGCATGTAGACTGTTGTGAGGCCGATCCCCGGGTTGCGGAGTTCGCCAGGCGGGCGTGTGCGGACTATCCGACCGTGTCCGTCGTGGAGCGCTCCGTCCTTGATCTCCCGGATGCCACTTCCCCCTACGACTACGTCTTTTCCAACCATTTTCTCCACCACCTGTCGGCGAAGGAACTCGTTGCCTTTTTCAATACAAGTCGACGGCTCTGCTCGGGCACGCTGTTGTGCAATGACCTTCAACGTTCCCGCCTTTCCTACACCGCCTACCGCGTCGCGGCGCCTCTGTTTCTGCGCCGCAGTTTTGCCCCCGACGATGGCGCCCTCTCCATACGGCGGGGATTTCTGAAGGAGGAGCTTGAAGACGCGATAATGAGGAGTGACTGGGCGGGACAAGCCCGGGTAGGCTCCATTGAACCGGGACGGCTTTACGTGGTCGCCCGGGCGGAGTGACGCCGGGCTCCGCGCCGGACTTCTCCTATTTCGGTTCACCCAGCAGAAATGCGGTCATCTCGCCCCGGCCCTTGATATACAGCTTTCCCCGTTCCGTAACGTGAAAGCGGTCGGCCAGTCGGTTGCGTACCGCTTCGGTCACCTGAACCTCGCCGGGCACTCCCTGCGCTTCCATGCGACTGGCTACATTTACCGTGTCGCCCCAGAGATCGTATATGAACTTGCTTGTTCCGATTACGCCGGCGATGACGGGGCCCACATTCATTCCAACGCGTATTGAAAAGGACCTGCCGGCATAGCCGGTGTAGGATGTGACGGTCCGCTGCATTTCCCGCGCCATCAGCGCCGCCTCGTGGATGTGCCGGGGGTTGGGCTCGGGTATGCCGCCGACGACCATATAGGCGTCGCCGATGGTCTTTATCTTTTCCAGGCCGTGAGTGACGGCAAGGCGGTCAAATTCGCTGAATATCTCATTCAGGACACGAATCAGTTCCTCCGGTGCCGCCTCGGATGTGAGGCTCGTAAAATCGACAATGTCCGCAAACAGGACCGACGCCTCCGGGAAGTAGTCGGCGATTGTGCCTTCCTCCGCCTTGAGGCGCTCGGCGATCTGCCGGGGAAGAATGTTGAGGAGCAGCCGCTCGGAGCGCGCCCGTTCCTCACTGAGCTGTGCCAGGTATGCCTGCTCGACGTCGCGGAGTCGTTTCTTTTCCAGGGAAGCACCGATGCGCGCCTTCAGCAGCGTCGGTTCAAAAGGTTTGGGGAGATAATCCTCCGCTCCCAGCTGAATGCAGCGGACCGTGCTTTCCAGGTCGGTCATTGCGGAGATCATGATGACCGGAATGTGCCGGAGGGCCGTGTCGTCCTTGAGCGTCTCAAGCACTTCAAAACCGGTCATGCGGGGCATCATGATGTCCAGGAGGATCAGGTCGAATTTTCCCGGTTCAGCGACGATGCGGTCAAGCGCGGCGCGTCCGTCTTCCGCGGTTTCCGTGGCGTAACCCTGCCGCGACAACCGTCGCACGAGGACGTCCCGGTTCATCTCGTTGTCGTCGACGACGAGGATCGAATATGGTTGTTCGACATTCATCACGTGCTCCGGCCATCGAGGAGCCGTTCGATCTTCTCAAGCAGCCGGGGCAGGTCGACCGGCTTGGTCTCGAACTCGTCGCTTCCCGTTGCAAGCGCCTCTTCACGGTCCGTTACCAGCGCGTGGGCGGTGAGGGCGATCACCGGTATCGCCTTTGAAGCGTCGTCGCCCTTGAGAATTCTGATCGCTTCCCACCCGTCCATGACCGGAAGGCTGAGATCCATGAGCACGAGGTCGGGGTGTCGCTCCCGGGCGGCGCGGACGCCCTCGCTGCCGTCGACGGCGGTCTCGATTTCATAACCCCGCCGGGCAAGGCGCCGGGAGAGCATGTCCCGGTTCATCTCGTTGTCTTCTACGATCAATATCCTGGCCATTTCCCGTTATCCCTGTGCGGATTCGTTCTCGTCGCACCCGGTTACCACCGTGGCCTTGACGAGAGTCCGCAGTTCCGCGAGCAGATCGTCTCTCGTGTGCCCGCCCTTCTGGAGGATTCGCTGCACCTCTCCCCGGAGCTGTTCCCGTTCCTCCAGGGTCAACTCCTTCGCGGTTATCACCACTATGGGAATGGTACGCCACCTTTCATGTGCCCGCAATTGGGTCACAAACTCAAAACCGTCCATCTCGGGCATCATGAGATCGAGAACGATCAGTTCCGGTGTCTGCCTGGCGATAAGCTCGAGAGCTGCCCGGCCGTTGACCGCTTCCGCCACCGTCCAGTGCTCCTTCTCCATGGTACGGCGGAGCATTTCCCGCGTCTCCGGATCGTCGTCGACGACAAGCACGGTGCAGCGCTCGGGAGTGCAGCAGTGTTTTCCAAGCACTTTGAGGAGATTGTTGCGGTCGATCGGCTTGGAGAGGTAGTCGGCGGCTCCCAGGGCAAAGCCGAGGTTCTGATCGTCCACGATGGTGAGCATGACCACCGGAATGGACGCCGTCTCCTCCTCATCCTTCAGTGACCGCAATACGGACCACCCGTCGATACCGGGCATCATGACGTCAAGGGTGATGATGTCGGGCTTGAGCTCCTTCGCCTTCGCCAGTCCCTGGGCGCCGTCGGCGGCGGCGATCGTCTGAAAACCTTCCTTTGCAAGGAATCTCGACATGAGTTCCCGCACCGCCGGGTCGTCGTCAATGACAAGTACCGACGTTGCTCCGGCGGGAAAAATATCGGGAGAGCGCCCTTCCGCACCGCCCTCGGCGCTTTGGGCGGGTGCGCTCATATCCGTTAAGGTTCGCGGCAGGGTGACGGTAAAGGTTGAACCGCTGCCCTCCTGACTGGAAACGGAGAGTTCTCCGTCCATGAGCCGGCAGAAGCGGCGGCTGATGGAGAGGCCGAGGCCGGTACCGCCGTAGTGCCGCGTCGTGGAGCTGTCCGCCTGGGCAAACTCCTCAAAGACGCGGTCCACCTGTTCCTCGGACATGCCGATCCCCGTATCGGTGACGCGAATAATGATCCTTTCGCCGGAGTCGTCCGCCTCGACGTCGACGGTGATCGTGCCGTGTTCCGTGAATTTCGACGCATTGCTGAGCAGGTTGAAGAGGACCTGTCGCACCTTGGTGAGGTCGCTCCGCATGGCGCCGATTTCTTCGGGACAGTTCACGACGAGGGCGTTGCTGTTTTTGGTCATGAGGGGGTCAACGGTGGTGCATACGTCCCGCACCATTTCCGCGATATTGAAGGTGTCCAGGTGGAGCTGCATCTTCCCCGCCTCGATCTTGGAGAGGTCGAGTATCGCGTTGATCAGCTCAAGGAGGTGCTTTCCCGCGACCTTGATCTTGTTGAGGTCGGGAATGAAGTCTTCCTGACCGAGCTCCTCGGCGTCCTCCATTAACAACTCACTGTATCCGATGATCGCGTTGAGAGGCGTCCGCAGCTCATGGCTCATGTTTGCGAGGAAGATGCTTTTGGCGCGGTTTGCGTTTTCCGCGGCCGTTTTCGCCGCCCGGAGGGCGTCTTCCGCGAGTTTTCGTTCCGTCACGTCCTCTATGGCACCCTGAAACTGAACGCCGTCGTCGCCGCGGATCGCCCGGGCGTTGTCCCTGACCCAGATGACCTCGCCGTCGGCGCGGGTGAGACTCACTTCAAAATCGCGGACGGTACCCGTCTCTTCAAGGAGGGTTCGCCACCGCGCGCGCTCGGCAGGGTCCGTGTAGAAGCTGTCCGTCGGGACTGCGCGAAGCGATTCAAGGCTGGTATAGCCGAGCATTTCGAGGAGGGCCGGATTTGCATCGACGAAGCCCGATGCGGGGGTCGTCCGATAGAGGCCCACGGGAACCTCGTTGAAGAGGCCCCGGTATCGCTTCTCCGATTCCGTGAGATCTTCGATTGTGGTCAGTCCAAGGCGAACGACGAGAAGAACAAAGGCCGCGCCGAAGAGAAAGACGATTCCCGTCAGCAAGAGCAGGACGTCGGAACGGCCGAAGAGGATAAGCACAACGGTACAGAGGTAACAGCCGAGAAAGAACCCCATCAGAATTGAGAGGGTGCGCCACCGTCGTGCGTAATGGTGCGCCGCCACCGCCGTGCGAATGGCCCTCGTAATGCCGAGAGCCATCGCCATGCCCCCCGCTCCGATAAGTATCAGAACGGTGGTCGCGATGTCACCGATATTCATGATTGTAATGATACGTATCGGGTGTATGGAAAGACAACCGATACGGGGTATTCTGCGGCGAAGTGCGGACTGAGGGTCCCCGTCAATCAGGATCCGTGCAGCTCCGCAACCGATTCTCCCGTAATCAGCGTCGTCGGGAGCGATACGATCTCCGTCGTCTTGGTGGGGTCCTTGATGTGTTTATCAAGCAACTCAACCGCCCCGCTGCCCATTTGGACAAAGGGCTGTGACACCGTTGTAAGCCGCGGGCTTACCAGGGAGCACATCGAGAGATTGTCGAAACCCGTGACGGAAAGATCTTCGGGTACACGAATCCCCATCTCCCGGGCGAGCTTTACGATGTTCAATGCGATGTAATCGTTGGTTGCGGCGATCGCCGTGGGCGGCTCGGAAAGAGCGGTGAAGCGGGTCAGCATCGCCCTGATGGATTCCCGGAGCGACTCGGACCCGGCAACTTCCTGATCGTAAAAGACGTAATTATAGTCAAAGGGAACAAGGTCATGGACGATGAGTTCATCGGCTATCAGGATCTTGTGGTCGTTCATTGCCTGTACGTAGCCGTGGAAGCGGTCGCTGCGACTGCTTGACTCAAAGGTGTCTCCGGAGACAAAGGCGATGCGCCGGTGACCCCGGGATATCACGTGTTTCACGATTGAGTAAAATCCGCCCCTGTTGTCCGAGGCGACAACCGATGCATCAACGCCGAACACGCGCCGGTCGACGAGAACAAAGGGAAAGGACCTCACAATCATCCGGTTGTACATCTCCTGACTGCTTCTGGTCGAATATGGATAGATAATCGCGCCGACCGCGCCGCTCTCAATGATTTCGCCGATCAGGTTTTTCTCCATATCAAGGGGTCCCGTCTCGGGGCTTTCCTCGATATCGATACTTGTCACCGAAAGGGTATATCCCATTTGACGACACGCCGCTTCAACCCCCTGGAGGACCTCCATGTTCAGGGCGACCTTCGTAACCGGTGCGGGAAACACGATTGCGACAAGCGGCTTTACCGCGTATACGGACCCTCCGTTGTTCTCTTTCCAGTGAGTCCGGGTATTCACAAAGGTTCCTTTGGCGCGTACACGGCTCACATATCCCCGATTTTCAAGTTCTTTCACCGCCCGCATCGCGGTGATTCGGCTCGTACGATACTCCTCCATGAGCTGTTTTTCAGTCGGGATGCGGGCACCTTCCGGATACGTTCCATCAATTATCCGTTTCTCCAGAGCCTGAAATATCCTGTCGTACAGTGGCGACTTTGTCTTATCGTTCAATATCTACCTCGATTGCCGACAACATGTGGCATCCCGCCGACCGACTTATTGTCATATCTAAATCCCGAGGTGGCAAGCTGCCGGGGACCTGTTTCCGTGTCAACGACCACTTTTTGCCGGTTTGAGAGGCTGTAATCGACACAAAATTGTGTTCAGTCGAATTTTTTCCTTGCGGGATCATACATTTGGCCCGATAATGACATATCAATATCAGGAGGATTGTATATGACAATTAAGACAATGCGCCGCATGGTGCTGGTCGCCGTCGCAGCGTTTGTGCTCTTTCCGGCGTTTCTTTTCGGGGCCGGACAGGGTGAAGCGGCCGGTGATGCCGGGGAGAATCAGGTGATCGTTCTCAATGCTGCGTCCATGTTCGGCATGGATCATCCCTTCACCCAGACGCTCGTCAAATTTGAAGAGCTGGTGAATGAGTACCAGGATGAAGCGACGGTGGAACTGAACATGAACCTGGACCGTTCTCTCGGAATTGAGTCCGATTACCTCAGATTCATGAGCCAGGGTGAGTCCGTTGATCTTGCGATTATTGCACCCGCCCATATCGCCCAGCGGGTTCCCCGAATCGCGATCGTCGACATGCCTCTGCTCTTCAGGGACATCGAACACCGCAACGCGGTTCTCGAAAGTTCGCTCTTTGATGAAATCTCGGAAGAGATCATTAAACGAGCCAACATCCGGCCGATCGGCTACGCCGGTGGCGCCAGCCGCAGCATCATTTCGAACTATCCGATCCGCAATATGGAAGAGCTTCAGGGCTTCAAGCTGCGTGTCCAGGGAGCGCCGATCTGGGCTGAGGTCTTTTCAGCCGTTGGTGCGTCTCCTTCGGTCATCGCCTACGACGAGGTATACAGCGCCATTCAGACCGGTGTGATTGACGGCCTTGAAAACGAGAAGGTCGGATACGCACAGATGCGCTTCTTTGAAGTCGCACCCCATTACACCCAGAACGAGCATTCAATCACCGTTCGTCCCCTTTTTATCTCGGAAAAGACCTTTCAGAGCCTGTCCCCGGTTCTTCAGGAAGCGGTACTCAAGGCGGGCGCCGAGGCGGGTGAATATGGCTCGCAGTATGAAATTGACATGGCGAACCGACAACTCAGCGAACTTGTCGAAGAGGGTCTCGCGACGGCTCACCCCTTTTCCGACGCCGACAAGGCGGAGTTCCGTGAACGGGCACGTCCTGCTCTGATGAACTATGTGGAAGAGTCGGGATTTGAGGAGCTGTACGAAGCGATCCAGGCCGTACAGTAAGCTCAGTCATACATGACGCGCAGGGAACCGCACCGCCGCTCGGGGGGTGCGGTTCATCGTTCTGCCCCTGGACGAGGAAAGAGAATTAGTGTGAAGCAGTTACAAAAGCAATCTGCGGGGTTCTCTGCGGTAACCCTGTACCGAAAGGCGATGGGACACCTCCATCGCGCCCTTGTTTTCATCATTACGGTACTTCTCGCCGCATTGGTGTTGATTGTCTCATTGCAGGTCATGGGACGGTTTATTCCATTCTTACCCTACATGCTCTGGACGGAAGAGATATCCCGCTTTTTGTTGATCTGGCTGATTTTTATCGGAGCATCGGTCGGCGTGAAGGAAACCACCCATTTTGTCGTCAACATTTTCCGGGATCCCCACTCGCGCACGCTGCGAACGGCGTGGAACATCTTTGTGATCCTGGGGATGGGTTCCATTGCGTGGATTTTTATGTATCGCGGTTTCAGCTACGCGATGGTACTCCTCTATGACATTTCAGACATCGCCCAGATTTCGATGCTCTGGGTTGGCGCGGCAATTCCCCTTTTCGGGTTTTTAAGTGTCCTGTTTCTTCTGGATCAGTTGTTCACCACGATACTTCAGGAAAGTGAGAGGTAACCTATGGGCCCTTTGGGAATAGCGTTATTACTTTTTGGCGGTTTTTTGGTCCTGGTATTTCTCAGAATACCGGTGGCATTTGCACTCGGCCTCGCATCGGTACCGGTCATTTTGTTGACCGACAGCGTTTCGTTCTTTGCGCTCATCGACAGGACGTACATTTCCTATAACTCCTTTTTGTTGCTGTCGGTTCCGTTTTTTCTCCTCGCGGCAAATCTGATGAATGAAAGCGGTATTACCCGGAAGCTGATCAATCTTTCACGGGTGACGGTGGGACATTTCCCCGGCGGTCTCGGTCATATCAACGTGTTTGTTTCAATGCTGTTTGCCGGTATTTCCGGATCATCCAACGCAGACGCCGCCGGCATAGGAAAGGTGCTGATTCCCGCGATGATCGATCAGGGATACGATCGGAAGTTTTCGATTGCCATCACTGCGTGTTCCGCGGTGATGGGCGTCATTATACCCCCAAGCATCCTTATGCTGATCTGGGGCGGTACCATGTCCATTTCCGTTGGATCCCTCTTTCTCGCGGGTATCGTACCGGGGATTCTCCTGGGGCTGTCCATGATGGTTACCGTCTATGTCTATGCCAGAAAATACAATTATCCGATTTACGAGCGGGCAACGCTGAAGGAGTTCTTCGTCGCCGCGTTGGACGCGATACCCGGTCTCATGACGCCGGTCATTATTATCGGGGGTATCGCCTTCGGCTTCTTTACGCCCACCGAAGCGTCGGCAATCGCAGTTCTCTACTCCCTCGCCGTCGGGATTGCCAATCGCTCTCTCTCCGGTGCGAAGATTGTGGCCACCCTGATCGAGACCGCAAAGCTCACGGGTATCGCCCTGTTCTGCGTGGGAACGGCTTCCGTCTTCAGCTGGCTGATGGCCTATCATCAAATCCCGCGGGCGCTGGTCGGCTTTGTCGAACGCCTTCCGGTGGGGCCGGCGGGGATTACCCTGGTGATTGCCTTTGTGTTCCTCGTGGTCGGCATGTTCATCGACGCAATTCCGGCGATCATCATCATGGGGAGCATCCTGTATCCCGTCGCTCTGGCTGCGGGACTCCATCCGATTCATTTCTCCATCATCGGTATTGTCTCACTCGCATTCGGGCTGGTGACGCCGCCGTACGGTCTGTGTCTGCTCATTACGTCCCGAATCGGAGAGGAGCAGGTACACAGTGTATTAAAAGACGTCACGATCATTCTGCTGCCGATGCTCGGAATTCTTATTCTGCTTGCATTGTTTCCGGATATCGTGCTCTTCCTTCCCCGTCTCATCGTACCGCAATTCATGTAATCCGAATCAGAGCAAGGAGAGATACCTACCGATGTCGTTCCAAGAACACCCAATGAAGCTGCACCACAATCGCGTAGTGAGAACCTATACGGGCGGGAAACTGCTCGACCAATGGCAGGGAGTACGTCCCGCCGCAGACGGCAATAAACCGGAGGAGTGGGTCGCTTCGACTACGACTTCCCGCTACGCACCGGATCCCGACACGGGATTGAGCATCGTCAACGGGGGCCGTCACGACGGTCGCTTTTTGCGGGATGTGATCAGTGACGATCCGGCAGGGCACCTCGGACCGAACCACGTCGCGGAGTTCGGTGAAAACCCCGGCTTTCTCACCAAGCTGATAGACTCCGACAAGCGGTTGAACATTCAGACCCATCCGACCCGCGAAAAGGCGCGGGAGTATTTCGGTTCGCCCTGGGGAAAAACAGAGGCGTGGTACATCATCGATACGAGAGTCATTGACGGCGAGGATCCCTACATTCTCCTGGGATTCAAACCGGGTATCACACGGGAGCGATGGGAACAACTTGCCGCCGATCAGGACATCCCCGGGCTGGAGTCGGCTCTCCACAGGATCCCTGTACAGCGGGGCGACGTATTTCTTGTGGAAAGTGGAACTCCCCATGCAATCGGATCGGGATGTCTCCTTGCGGAAGTACAGGAACCGACGGACATTACCTTTCGCGTCGAAAAGATGACAAATGGATCGGAACCGTATCCCGAAGAGGTCTATCATCAGGGGATCGGGTACGAAAAAATGTATGACTGCTTCCACTATGACGGTTATACGCCCGACGAAATCATGGTGAGGGCGCGAAAAGTGCCGCGGGTCCTGGAGAAAACGGAGGGACATAGTCGTCGGGCTCTGATATCCCTCGCCGATACGCCGTTTTTCGCGATGGACAGTCTCGTCGTGACCGAACGGTGCGTTGTACCTCCGGAAGAAACCTTCCTCACAGCCGTTGTCGTATCCGGCTCCGGTCTTCTGCGCAGTAACGGGGGTGAGCTGAAGATTTCCCGTGCCGATGAGCTCTTTCTGCCTTTTTCCGGTTCACCTGTGGAGTGGATCAGTACCGGCAGGGAGCCTCTGGAGGTATTGTTGTGTATGCCGCCGGCCAGTGGGCAGTGTATGGAATGATGTTGCAGAAGTTGTAGATATCCCGAGTACAGAACGAACAATGTGACGAAAATACACTTTGCGCCCATTCAATCCGGGTAATAACCGTTGTGGGAAAATAGGCCGTCTTGTGAACAACGAGCCGGCCCTGCTGAAAGAACGGTATTTAATACTCGGCATCGATGGTAGACGCGACCGAGATGACAGGCGATCAGATTTCCCCCTTTTCCGACACTTCTATCTCCGGGTTCTCTGTATGTCTGAATGGGTAACGGGCTCTTGTCTACAGTGGTATTTTGTGAATATCTACGGGGGTCAGTTCCATAGCATTTCCGGGGATACGTTTCGACTACGTCTCCACAATGAAGTTGGCGTGTATACAAAAGTTCATTCTTGTGGATTTTTAGAAAGGCAACTCTTCAAATGATTAATTGAACGGTGTTATCCGTACACTTGCGTTGCGAACGGTCATTCTCTATCCTTATAGAAAACGGTTTCCGTTGAGAACGATAATCAGGAGGTCCATATTGCCCCCACGCCAATCGATACGGGACGTTGCCAGGGAGGCAGGGGTTTCGATTACCACCGTCTCCAGGGTTCTGAATAATGTCGATTACCCGGTGTCTTCCGAACTTCGCGATCGCGTGCTCAATGCCGCGGAACGGCTGAAATATGCGCCGAACCGTTCCGCCCAAAGCCTGAAACGAGCGACTACCGACGTTATCGGTCTGATAGTCCGGGATATTCAGTTTGCCTTTTTCGGTCAGGTTGCCCGGGGCGTGACTGAAGGCTCCCTCGAACAGGGGTGTCTTGCCTTCATATGCAACACAGGACGCAGCCTGGAAAAGGAGTTTGCCTATCACGAGCTTCTTTGGCAGCATCGCGTGAGAGGCGTCATTGTTGCCGGCGGTGGTATTGCGGACGCCCGATATACGGAGATTCTGTCGCGACAGATCGAACGAATGGATACCGAGGGGCTCAAAGTGCTTGCCCTAGCGCCGCAGGGTATCGAATTACCGTGTCTGAGTTACGACCACCGTGCTCTGGGAAGACGAATGACCGAGTATTTGTTGAAAGCGGGTCATCGAAAGATCGGGTTTATTGCCGGACCCTCCAACGTCATCACCAGTCAGGAACATGTTCGCGGGTATCGTCTCGCCATGGAAGAGTGGGGGGTGCCGTTTGACGAATCCGAAGTCGCCTACGGTGCTTTCAGCGAGGAGGGTGGTGATCTGGCATGTCAACAATTGCTGAATCGTACGAGCTCTTTTACCGCCCTGTGCGCTGGAAACGACAATATGGCCGTGGGTGCGATGCATACGCTGGGAGAACGAGGTATACGAGTCCCGGACGACGTTTCTATTGTCGGAATAGGAAACTCAGTCGCAGGCCGATATGTACGGCCGCAGCTCACAACCTACGATACATTTCGTTATGAAACCGGAGTCCACGCCGTGGAATGCCTATTAAACGATCGGCCGCTCGAAGATTCGGTACAGGATCAGATACGTGCTCCTTTCCTGAAACCGCGTCTGATTGAACGAGGATCCGTCCTGTTTATATAGTGACGATCCTCCCGGTGACATTCACGTGAAAAAAATTTGACAGATCAGAAAAAGGGGGTTACGGTACAAACAGCATAGAAAACGTTTTCTATATTTTTCAAGGAGGAGCACTATGAGTAATCGAACACGACGGATTTCACTGTTGGTCGGTCTGGTGACTTTGGCGATACTGATCGCGTCACCCCTTTTCGCGTCCGGCAGGAGCGAGAGTGACGGCGACGGCGGGGATATGAGCGCTGTGAGTTTTACCGTGGCGGTTGTGGAGCCGGATATTGCTGCCGTACCGATTCTGGCCGCCGTCGAGTCCCTCCAGGAAGAAGGATATGATGTCGATTGGGTGGAAGTAGCGGAACCGGAACTCGCAATTGAAGGTCTCATTCGCAGGGAGTTTGATATATCAGGAGAAACGATCACGGCAGCGCTGGTTGCCATACAACGGGGTGCACCCATCACTGTTATCGGTGATGTCGTCGGAAATGCATGGGTCCTGACTTCACAAGGCGATATCACCCGATGCGCCGACCTGGACGGAGAGCGGGTTGGGATTTTCAGCGAAGGTGCGGTGGCAACCGCCATGGTGCGAAGCTGGATCAATGAGAATTGCAGCGGAATCGAACCGGACTACCTCGTGCTGGGTGGCTCGGAAATTCGTTATCAGGCATTGGTTGCCGGTGAAATAGGTGCGACGGCCCTCGGTGTTGGCGAAGTGTTGAACCTTGAACAGGAAGAAGGAGATTTTAATGTTCTCGCCAACTTCTCGGAAGATCTTTCCCGACTTCGGCCATCCGCCATATATGCAAATGCCGATTTTGTAAACGAATCGCCTGAATCGGTACAACTATACTTGAGGGCACTGCTTCAGCAGCACGCACTCATAAACGACGACGCATCGTACCTCGCGGAACTTGCGGCAAATTATCTCGGCGGAACGGTGGACGAATGGCAGGGGATGGCCCAGCGGTACGTCGATTCAGGACTTTTCAACGCAAATGCACTGACCGAAGAGAATCTCGCATATACCATTGATTTCTTTGAAGGTGCCGGGACCATTGAACCGGGACTGACTCCAGACGAAATCGCCAACCTTGATCTCGTCCGGGCGGCGGCAGCGTCTTTGGCTCAATAGGGAACGGACGGCATGGCAAAGTCAGGAGCAACCGGAGTTATACAACGGCGCGGGAAGGTAACGCGTCGACAAAAAACAATCGCCCGGGTGATCACCTTTGTGGTATTTGCCTTTGCGTGGCAGGTTTTTGCGGAGCGATCGGGCGGACTTTTGATTCCGACATTTACGGAAACGATGTTCGCCCTGGCGGAGCTCCTGACGAGTCTCGAACTATGGCTGGAGTTGGGCGTATCCAACCAGGCACTGGCGATCGGATTTGCCGTATCAGTCGTTTTCGGTGTCCCGATCGGTCTGATGATGGGCCGTTTTGAAACATTGCAGAAAATTGCCGATCCGTATGTGAGTATCATGCTGACGACACCGATGGCAGCGGTCATTCCTCTGCTGGTCATGTCCGTGGGGTTGGGTCTCCTGTCCCGGGTCAGCCTGGTCGTGTTGTTTTCACTCCCAATGGTGATCGTCAACACCCAGACCGGTGTGCGTCAGGTGGACTCCAATCTTATCGAAATGGCTCGTTCATTCGGTGCGTCGGAACGCGAGATCTGGCGACGGATATTTCTCCCCGGCGCGATGCCGTCTATCATGGCAGGTATCAGAATTGGCCTTGGGCGGGCAATTACCGGTATGGTCGTTGTCGAATTGCTCATGGTTTCGGCGGGAGTTGGGGGACTCATACTAAATTACCGCGCTTCCTTCAGAAGCGGCCATCTCTACGGCGTCGTTATCGTCGTTGTCTTTGAAGCACTAGTACTTATTTCACTTGCCCGGCGGCTGGAACAAAAACTGACACCTTGGGCAGCACACGATGGAGTAACGTCATGATCGAAGTTTCCGGGCTATCAAAAGCGTTTATCGGTACCGATGGAAGTGTGATTCAAGCGCTGTCTGACATCAATTTCACGGTGAAGGACAATGAATTTGTCACCATTCTTGGACCGTCGGGGTGTGGGAAAACAACGCTTTTGCGCTGTATTGCGGGTCTCGTAGATTGGGAAGAAGGCGAAATCACACTTGACGGTACCGCAATCACCGGACCGGGACCGGAGCGAGCCATGGTTTTCCAGAGTTTCGCGCTCCTTCCCTGGGCAACAGTCTTGCATAATATCACCTTTGGCCTTGAACTCCGGGGCGTGTCAAAGTCCGAGCGAATCGCCACGGCACGGGATCTCATCCATCTAGTTGGTCTCGATGGGTTTGAAGACCACCTGCCCAATGCTCTTTCCGGAGGAATGCAGCAGAGAGTAGGAATTGCCCGGGCGCTGGCGGTGAAACCGACGGTACTGCTCATGGATGAACCTTTCGGTGCTCTTGATGAACAGACCCGGCGACTCCTCCAGGAGGAACTTCTTGGAATATGGGAAGACCGGCGTATCACCGTGGTGTTCATCACTCACAGTATCGAAGAGGCGGTCATTCTCGGCGACCGTGTCATGGTTATGACTTCCCGACCCGGCAAGATCGATGAAATGGTGGACGTGCCTCTGGGCAGACCCCGGGCAAATGCAACGGAGTACGCCGCAAACAGCCACACCATCGCCGATGTTACGACGAAGTTGTGGGAAAAGCTCCGTAATTATCAGCCTGATAAAGTTAACGGGGTGGGCACTCCATGAGCCGTATCTCAATGGACCAGGGCACGACGGGCCGTCGCCTGTTGTTCCGGATAGGACAGAATAACTTCGCGGTCTCGACATTCTCACTACTGGCCGGCATCGCTGCGTGGGAATTGATCGGAAGAGTATGGAACGTTACGTTTCTTCCCCCCTTTTCAGCGGTCATTGTTGCATTGTTTGAGATGACCGCAAGAGGCGAGATTTTCGGTAATCTGATAACGACGGTCGTCAACCTTGGTATCGGTTTCTGCATTTCCGCCGGAGCCGGCGTTGCGGTGGGCACGCTCATGGGAATGTTTCCGCTCGTTAACGCGGCGCTTGATCGCTATGTATACGCCCTTCTGACTGCGCCTCCGCTCGTATTCGCGCCGATTTTCTTTTCCATCTTTGGAATGGGAAGTGGATCGATCATCGGGGTAATCGTCATATATTCCGTGTTCATTATCACTCTCAATACCGCCGACGGGGTACGGATGGTACCGAGAAACCTCATTGAAATGGCGCGGTCCTACAACGCGACCAGATTCCAGACGCTTTGGAAGGTGGTCCTTCCGGCGGCTACACCGATGATCATGGCTGGATTGCGGCTCGGCGTCAGCAGGGCGGTAAAAGGGACCATCATGGGCGAGATGTTCATCGCCGTAGTCGGACTCGGCCGAGTTGTTACGAGAGCGGGCGGACGTTTTGACGCTCCCGAAGTTCTTGCAGTGGTGCTGGTGATCATTATCGTCGCCTGGGCCGCCTCAATGGTTGTCCGAATCGTAGAACTTCGGGTTACCCGATGGCTCCCTTCAGTGAGCAGGAAATAAATATGAATGCAACATCAGACAGTTTCACAAAGATCGATGCATACAGTCACATTCTTCCACAGCCTTATTTTGAACTGCTGAAAGAAATTGTGCCGAACAAAGGGGCAGTAAAACGGTGGCTGACCATTCCCGCTCTGTGGGACCTCGAAGCCCGGCTCAGGATGATGGATGGTTTTCCCGGATACCAGCAAATCCTCATTCTCTCATCACCGCCGATAGAAAACATAACTACTCCGAACCAGGCCCCGGAGGTTGCGAGACGGGCCAATGATCTCATGGCGGAGTTGCAAGAGCGCCATCCCGATCGCTTTCCCGCATGGGTGGCTTCACTGCCGATGAATTCATTTGACGCCGTGATACGTGAAATCGAACGGGTATTTAAACACCCCGGATGTTGCGGCGTTCAGATATATACCAATATTGCAGGCAAACCGATAGACAATCCGACGTATCGCCCCCTCTTTGCGGAAATGGAAGAGCGGGATCGACCGATTTGGCTCCATCCCGCACGGACGGCGCAGGTCAGTGATTACGTCGGGGAAGAGCGCTCCGAATACGAAATCTGGTGGACCCTCGGATGGCCTTATGAAACTAGTGTCGCAATGTCCCGTCTCGTCTTTTCGAGAATCATGGAGAAGCATCCGCGTCTTAAAGTTATCACCCATCACATGGGCGGCATGATTCCCTACTTTGAAGGGAGGATTGGATACGGAAATGATCAGCTCGGCGCGCGTACACCGGGCACCGAGTTAGGTGACCTGGTCGCGGCCATGCCTGAGCGCCCCATCGAGTATTTCCGGCGCTTTTACGCCGATACGGCGCTGTTCGGTGCGGAAGCGGGTACGAAATGCGGGTTGGACTTCTTTGGATTGGATCGGGTGCTTTTTGCCTCGGACAGTCCCTTTGATCCGGAAGGCGGCCCTATGTATATAGAAAAGACTATCGATGTCATCGACCGCCTGGGCCTGTCGTCTGAAGAGCTTGAACGGATATACAACGGGAACATTCGAGAGATTGCGGGAATAGGGTGAAACTGATTACTAAGCCAATTTCCTACTTCCCGTTAAACACATACAGACTGGTGCGAATATAGAAAACCGGGGGAGCGTTGAAGTCCGCAAAGGCGGTGAGGGCGGTGACGTCGAGGTGCAGGCCCCGGCGTGTTGAGATGGTCATGCCTAGTCCCGGGCCGATACTCCCAAAGAGGTCGAACTGTGAATCTATCGCCATGTTCTGGTCCATGAGTGCTCCATCAAGGGCGAGGAGCATGCGAAGACTGTGAATCCGAAGTTTCTGTTTTGTGGATCCTCCGGACGAATTCGCCCCGTCGGGGACGGGTATGAAGGCAAAGGTATTTCTGCTGAGAAGTGCGCCGATTCCGGCAACGTCGCCGGCGGTATAGCCGCGGACGTTGTCGTACCCCCCCAGCGCGAGAGGCGTGAACCGTTCGGTGTCCTGAATATGGATCGGGACAAGGACGGAGAGACGGTGACTGGCGTGGAAATGGGGGGTGACGGTGTACCCGCCGATGAAGGTGGCCCGCAGTCCTGATGCGACGGGATGGGAGAAGTTCTCGGCAAAAAGCTGGTGAACACCGAGATGGTAGTAGTCGCCGACGATGAGGGGCGATCGTGCGGCGGACAGCGGGCGCAGACGATCGAATGTGACTCCCAATTGCGGGGTCAACCCGAGATCCTGCACCGCCTCGGTGTCTCCATCCAGATTTCCGCTGTATCGGTCCTCGATTGCCACGTCGAATTTGATGGTGAGTGGCTGGAACGGACGCCAGCTTATGCCCGGCTCAAGCGTTCTGGTTCGGGCGACCCGCCGTTCCGTCGGCGTTATTTCGACGTTTCCGTCTGTCAGTCGGGGATCGATATCGCGCTCAAAATCGACATGTTCACTTACTGAAATGTAGGGAATGACCGCCCCCTCGGCCCGTGAGACCGTTACCAGGCCCATCACCTGGTTCTCCAGGGTGTGAAAGACAAATTCGGTGTGGAGCAGGATCGGCGAAAGCAGAAAATTTGATGCCTGGGAGACTTCGCCTGTTGGCAGTATCACCTCCAGGTCGGGCTGGAGCCGTGCCCGAAGGGTAGATACGGAGACGGCTGAGGTCGATCTTTTTTCCTGAGCCTCCGCGGGTATCAGAATGGCGAACAGAAGGACGATCAATAGAAACGGGGATGTCTTGAAACCATGCACGGGTTCAATGATAGCGGCAAGGGGGCGATGGGTTCCAGTGCCGCAGTTCCGACCGCTGTCATTTCAGGGATGTGGGCGGTATAATTTCAATACATGACCGATGTTCGAATGAGATCAGTCAGGACGCGGTACGCCGCGGCGGCGACGCTTGCCGTCGTCTTGATGGTGCTTTCCGGGTGCTGGACTGTTCAGCCCGAGCGATACATTGAGTTTACGTCACCTCTGGAAATGGATCGCGCCGATCTGGCCGCGGGAACGCCCGTCTCTATGGAGATTGAAAACGACCGCCTCGTGGCAACCGCGGTGATTCCCGGCGGCGCGACGGCGCTCTTTTACGTCGACCGAACGAGGGAGGATGATCCGCATCTCACCGCAGCTGATGTGAGCCGGACGGTCATTGTTCCCGCTCCGGACGGCGGCGCATCATCGCTGAGAGCGATGGAAACCTGTGACGATGCGCTTCTTTTCTTTCCGGTGCTTACGGATTTCCGTTCCGCAACTGCGGGCTTTGAAGAGCCCGGGGAGGATGATCCCGGCCCGATTTTCTGGAGCACCCCTTCCGACGGACGGTCCCTGTTCTGGCAGATGATGATCACCGTGCCGGCCCCGGCCGGGGCCCCGACCGGCGTCGGCCCCGTATCGGTGGAGTTTCGCGTTTCCGGCAGCGAGGAGGGGGACACACGGAGGATTTTCGTCTTTGTCCGAGCCGGAGGCGCCGAGGTCGTCCGTTTCAGTCTTCCCCGGACAACCTTCGGAATGAAGGAGCTTCTCGATGCCGAGGTCCAGCGGCTGCTGCGAAGCGTGCGCCGGAATGATCGGTATCTCCTCATTCACGATCGTCTCGTGGACCTCTCGGAGGGTACGGTGACGCCCCTGACTGATCGCAACCCCGGATCCTATATAGATCACATCTCATGGGATCCCGCCCAGGGAGTTGCGGCGTTTGTATATGGAACGCCGCGAATCAGCAAGAAGTTGGTGGTGGTGCCCCTTACTCCCTAGTTCTTCGAAGAAAGAACGCCGATATCAGCGTCTCGACGACGAAGAGAACCACCGCCGCCGTCAACAGCAACGGCCATAACGCTCGGCGGGCGGGTACGGGGCGGGAGAGAAGGGGAAGCCGTTCAGCCGGAAAGCTGCCTTCTTCGATGGACACGGATATCCCACCCCCTTTGCGGGCGATCTCTTTGAGAATCGCAGGATTCGGCGAGCGCATCGAGAACTCTCCGGAATAGGGGTTGGTGTGGGAAAAGGATGTGAGGTAGTTCGTCCCTTCGGTGACGGTGAAGAGATAGGTGCCCGGCACTTCCATCGGCAGGGTATGCTCCAGCCGTCCCGGGCCGATCGGTGTCATCACATCCGTCGTTTCCCGGAGATTGGGGAGGACCGTATGGAGGGATACGGGATCGTCGGGGTGCCGGGGCGTTCCGGTTTCGTCCAGGAGGGAGAGGGATACGGTGAACGTTGTCTCCGTCGAGTCGACGGTAAGTGAGACGCCGGGGTTGTCCGTCGTCCGAACCGTCGCGTCCGCCAGTTGTCCCGCCAGCAGAGGGAGACGGGACCACTCCGCCCAGGAGCTTCCCCAGAAGCCGTTGATATCCGAGGTAAATGCCGCCGCCTGTCCCGTTCCGTACTGCCACCATGCGAGAAGAGGCTGGCCCCCTGGTGCCTCAAGCACTATCCGGGCGGTCGCCTTCGGGTAGGTCAGGACAAATCCCCCCAGCGGCGGAAATTCGAGAGGATCGATTCCCGAGAGAATTGTCGGGTCGTCACCGGGCACGGGAAAAAAGGTCTCCGTTACCACTGAGTTTCGCGCCACGATTCCTGTCTCACGGGCAAAGATCTGCGGAATCTCGTCGACGCCCTCCGCATGATAACTGCGGCCGC
This sequence comes from Alkalispirochaeta sp., assembly GCA_965242725.1. GTDB lineage: Bacteria > Spirochaetota > Spirochaetia > DSM-27196 > Alkalispirochaetaceae > Alkalispirochaeta. The sequence goes on along the minus strand of CBDESZ010000016.1, from coordinate 113,174 downwards.
CGCCGATGCGGGCGATGCGCTCCATGAGTTCCCGGTCCGCTTCCGATCCGATGGATACTGCGGAAACGGTTACCTCCTCCTCGTGGAACCGCTGCGCTATTTCGTCAAAATCCGCCTCCCTGGTGAGGCCGTCGGAGAGGAGAATGACGTGTCTGGCCGCCGTTTCGATTTCACCCATGGCGACAAGGGCGGTCTCCATCGCCTGTGCGAGCTCGGTACCGCCCCCGGGAGACAGTTTCTCCACATCGGTGATGATCAGTTCCCGCTGTGATGCCGCGGTGAAGGGGATTGTCCACTCCGTGTCGGCATCAAAGGAGAGCAGGGCGACTACCTGGTTTGGCTGCAATACCTCCACCGATGAGAGAACCGCCTCCTTCACCAGATCGAGCTTGCTGATGCCCTGCCGGGTTCCCCGCATGCTCCCCGATTTGTCCACCAGATAGAGTATCGCAAGTGACGGTATCTGCAGTCGTGAGGTGATGTCAAAGCTGACGGGCATCAGCGCTTCCACCGGTGTGTGGGCATAGGTTCCCGATCCAAAGGAGTCGGGCCCGCCGACGACGATCACCCCCCCACCCTGGCGTACATAACGGTCCAGCATCGCCTGGGCCGGAAGGGGCAGCTCCGTCGAGGGAATGTCGTCAAGGATGATGAGCTCGTAGGCAAGCAGGGTACCGCCGCCTCCGGTGAGCACCGACGGGTTCCCCTCCGTCACCGCGTACCCCTGCAGGGAGAGCGCCTGTGCCAGGGGCGGCGGATTCATTTGACCCGTCTCGTTCCGGGGTCGGAGGTACAGCAGTGAACGTTCTTCCCGGAGGAGCACTCGGATTTCCGAGCGGTTGTTCTCCGGCAGCCTGTCCAGTTCGGGACTGATGGTAACCTCTACCGGATCGGAGGTGCCGGCGGTTCTCCGATAGGTGAAGGTCTGCATACCCGGAACGAGGTCCAGTCGGTCTCTGACCGGTTGGACACCGTTCTGGTCCATTTCCAGGATGACCGACGTCCTGAAGTTGCTTTCAACGGTGACTGCGAGGTCGTATAAGTCCCCCTGCGCCGCCCTGCGCGGTGCGGTGAGGCGGGCAATTCTCACCTCCGGGAAGGGTGTATCGGAGGAGACAAACACCGTGGAGATCCGCAGGTCTTCGGGGAGGGGCGGTATTTCTCCCGCGGCGGCCATGTCCGTGGGAAGTCCGTCCGACAGGAGTACGATCCGGCGGTCCCCCGTGTCGGGTAGGAGCGCCGCCGCCAGGGAGAGCGCCTGACCGTATCGGGTATAACCTCTCCCGGTGGTGAACGTATCTCGTGACGTAGTGTCGGACCACCGCTCAAGGGCTTGTCTGATATCTCCCGAGGAGGAGACCGGTTCCTGGAGGATTTCCGGGGAGGCGCTGAAAGAGATGAGGGAGGCCGTATCGGGCGGAGCCAGCGTTTCCACGGAAGTGGCTACAAACCCAACCATTCCGGAACGCACGTCCGGCTCCATGGAGGCGGAACCGTCCAGGAGATAGACCGTGTGAATACCGTGATCAACGGCTCGACCGCCCGGTTCCATAAGCGCTGCGACGGCGAGAACGATGCATATTGATCTGACGGCGAGGGAGAAGGGACGGATCACCCTTTTCTGCTCCACAGCAGTGTATCGGCAGCGAGGAAAGCGATCGCCGCCAATGTGAGGATTCGCCAGAGCGTCCGTTGTCGCGGAGCCCTCCCGACAACGGGAGTCGCCTGCACCCGGGGAAGGGTGTTGGTTTCATCCCGACTGAAGAGGTTGACCGCAATCGACCATGGACGGCCGTTGCGTTCCACCGAATAGATACCGGCAGTCTCCGTCCCGGTATAGTCCGTCGATGTTCCCGACGCCGTTTGCGACCACCGTTCTCCCCGCGGAGTTGTCACGGAAATCGCATCACCGGGCATCGAATCTATATGTATCGTCTCTCCCGTGCGGATCGCTTCCGTTCGTGACAGGTCGCCCGACAGCCAGGAGAGGGCGTTATGTATGAGCAGGGGAAAGGCGTTCTGCAGCACCAGGTTGGTACGGGTGGTGTCGAAATTGAGGGAGACCACCTTGAGTCGTTCCGTTTCAAGGGTAAATCCGGCGTAGGAATCGTTATGGTACAGGAGTGGTCTCAGGCCGTCCCGGGGTGGAACGGTAAAGACCCGTTCAAAATACGCCGAGCCGAGATCGATACCGGCGACGATCGGATGATCCGTCGCCGCCTCAAGGGAGCTTCCTTCAGACAGATAGTGCGGCGCCAGGGGATGAACCCCCGCAATTGTGGAATCTATCGCCAGCAGTCGACCCTCCGGAACTGTGGCGCCCCTGAGCCCGTCCAGAATAACGAGATCAGCCGTGACGGCAGGCGAATATTGCAGGTAGTGCCGCATGTCGCTGTCGGGATAGACCGACAGAACCGAATCGAGAAAGGGATTTGTATCGCCCGCCCAGGCGATGCGAAGGGGCCGGCGCTGGGCGGGAATGAGATAGGCACGATTGTCCGCTTCCAGACTGTCCCGGGGGGACGTGAGCTGAAGGACCCAGCGGTCGCCGGAGGCCGCTCCATCCGGTACCGAAAGAAGAAATTCCGTGGTCGTATTCTCTTTCAATGTCACGGTCTTTTTCCCCGCAATGGTGTCGCCTGCGTAGAGCGTCGCCGTAGCGGGAAGCTCCGGCAGTCCGTAACTCCCGATGAGGGCGAAAAAATCCGTGCCGCTCCCCCGTGGGGTTGCCGAGGCGTGAACGAAACCGGCGTTTCCCCGGGCTGTGCCCAGAAGGTGCAGGTGGTCGAGTCCCCGGTCAATATCGACGGCCCCGCCGTCCCAGGCGCCGTCGGTAAATATATGAATTTCACCGTCCGGATAGAGTTCCCGGGCAAGATCGAGGGCGGAGGCGAGGTCTGACGTTTCATTCGTTGCTTCCAGATGTGAGACGATTGTGCGGAGCTCCCGATCGTCCGAGGTGAAGCGTCCGATAAACTCCGCCCGGGCGGCGCAGGTAATGACCGTCGTCTCCCGCCGGCTCTCCAATTGGGAAAGCATCTCCGAAACGCTTTTCCGGAGGATATCCATCCGCGAGCCCTCCTCTTCCCTGACCGCCATGCCGGCGCTTCTGTCGAGGATGAGCACCACCGGCCGGTCGTCCCGACGATCGCCCTGTAGTACTTCCGGTTGCGCCAATGCCAGGACCGCCGTAACAAGGGTCAGAGACTGGAGAAGGAGATTGATATTCAGGAGGCGGCGAAATGCGAGGGACCTTTGAATCCGGTCCGACGATTGTTGCCAGATGAGTAGTGACGAAACGATGAGCCGCCGTCTCCTGTGGTACAGCAGATGAGCGAGAATGAGCAGGGGCAGAAGGAAGAGAAGGTACAGCCATTGAGGAGCGGTAAAGTGAATCATGCAGGATGGATAACCTCCTTCATGATGGTTCCGAGGGAATCCTCCGCGGCGACGTCGGCCAGCCGTCCGCCATGGGATGCGGCATGGAGCGAGAGAAGGTCAGTATGTGCCTGGAAGTTCTTCCGATAGAGGGCGAGGGCGCGCTCCTTTCCGCGGGTCTCAAGCATGTGCCCCGTTTCACTGTCTTCAAGGAGAACGTCGCCGCGAAAGTCGGGATTGCGTTCTTCCCTCGTCGTGACGCGAATAAAGAGCATCTGTACCGAGAGGCGTTCAAGCACGGCCAGGACCGCCTCCATATCCTCCGGAACGGAAAAAAAGTCCGATATGACAACGAGCAGCGAATTTCTCCTGATGTGATCCGTCGCGGTTGTGAGACATCCGGCGATATCGGTTTCCCCTCCCGTTTTCATTGCCGACAGGTGCTCCAGCAGTTTCAGTGCACCCCGGTCGCGACGGGACTGCATGAAAAGGTTGTTCACCACGTGCGAAAAACTCATGAGGGTGACCCGATCCTGTCGCCGAGACGCAAGCACCGCGACGGCGCCGGCGATCTGTCTGCTCCTGTCGAATCGTTGCGCCGGCACCGCCATGGACGCGCTCGCATCGATCAATACATAGACGTCGTGGCTGCGTTCAGCCTGATACCGGCGGACGAGGAGCCGCTGGAATCGACGATAGGCGTTCCAGTCCACCTGTCGCAGGTCGTCGCCGCTCTGATAGGGGCGCAATTCCGCAAACTCGAGACTCTCGCCCAGTCGGTTGGTTTCATGCATACCTCCGTCGCTGCCGCCGCGGAGGCGCCGGGGAAGAGAGAGACCGCCGAGGGCATGAAAAAACTCGTCGTTGAAGAGCGTGCGGTCGATCACGGAGGGGATACCTTTCTGAGAATTTCTTCGATGACGGCATCTGCGGATATGCCTTCCGCCTCGGCGCGGAAGCCTGGAACGATGCGGTGCCTCAGCGCCGGCAGGGCGGCGCGTTTGATATCTTCAGCCGAGACGTGAAAACGTCCTTCCAGAAACGCGTAGACCTTGCCCGCCAGAATGAGTGCCTGTGCCGCCCGGGGGCTCGCCCCGTAGCGCAAATACGCCCGGACCTGCTCCGGGGCGGAGGGATCGTCGGGGTGCGTCGCCAGTACGAGGCTTGTCGCATAATTGAGAAGCGTCTCTCCCGCAATGATGCCCCTGACAAAGGACCTCATTTCAATGATATCGGCACCGGACAGGACGCCTTCAGGTGTTTCGACGGCGGTGCCGGTCGTGCGTGCAAGGATTTGGAGCATCCCTTTTCTCGTCGGGAAGGGGACGTGCAATTTGAAGAAAAATCGGTCAAGCTGCGCTTCCGGGAGGGGATAGGTCCCTTCAAGTTCGATGGGATTCTGTGTAGCCAGGACGATGAACGGTTCTTCGAGGCGGTGCGTCTTTCCGCCGGTGGTGACCGAACGCTCCTCCATCGCCTCCAGCAGTGCCGATTGAGTCTTTGGTGTCGCCCGATTGATTTCGTCGGCGAGAAGAACGTTGGTGAAGACGGGCCCCGGGCGGAACCGTATATCCTGACCGCCCCGCTCGTCCTGTACCAGTGTATCGGTGCCGATGATGTCGGCGGGCATGAGGTCGGGGGTAAACTGAATGCGACTGTTCTTCAGGTCCACGACCCGTGCGATGCTTCTGATGAGGAGCGTCTTTCCCAGGCCGGGTACGCCTTCCAGCAGGGCGTGACCGCCGGTGAGAAGACATGCAAAGACATCCTCCACGAGTTCGTCCTGCTCCACCATGACACGACGGACCTGCGCCTGGGCGGTACGAATCCGGGAGGCATAGGTGCGACCCCGCTCCGCGAGCAATTGTTCTGCCGGGACTTTTTCGTTCATTCCTCCTCCTCCTGCCGTCGGGCGATAATGATAAAATAGTTACGCACGTACTCCTGCAATTCCCGGGGGATCGCGGAGCGGTTCAGGGTCATCTGTAATCGCCGTTCAAACTCCGGATTGAGCGTGCCTGACTGCGGGTCGGCACCATTGGACTCACCGGCAGTTTCCAAGGCGAGCAGCTCCGTTACCTCTCCGTCCGCGTCGATCCGGGGCAGTTCCAGGACCTGCCGGATCGCGTCATTCATCGTCCGGGGTCGGGGAGGTCCGGTATCGGGAAGGTCAGGCATCGCGTCGGTTCCCGGTTCTCCGAGGCCCGGCTCATTCTCACTGTCGCTCTCCTGATCGCTCTCCTCCCCGGCCTCACCGTTCGTCGCCGCCTTTTCCGATTCCTCGGTATCCGAGGAGCGACGAGTCCCGTTCTCGTCCGTGGCGTCCTCATCGGGCGAGGTGCGCTCAGTGCCGCCCCCGGGGGCACCGTCGTCGGACGGACCATCCCGGGAGGTAGTCTCTTCTCCGGGTGTCTGGTCGGTTCCGTCGGAACGGGGCGTTCCCATGTCTTCCCCGTCGCCGGTCGGAGGATCGGTCGGTACTCCACCGGAGTCGAGTCCGGATAGCGGTTGTGTTTCATCTTCCCGGGTCTCCCGAAGTGACGCGTCTGGTGCGGTATTTCCCTCGGCGAGTGGTCTTCCGGAGTCCTGGTTGAGAAGGTCCGTCGCACCGAGTCGGCGGTTGCGTATGGAATCATCGGGGAGGACAAGTCCCTGATCGCGCATTAGATCCTTCTCTGAGGGTCGCCGTTCGAGAGCCTCAGAAAGTTGCGTCAGTTCATCTGCAAGGGCCGCCCCGCTCCGGTCCTCCTCGGGCAGGTTTTCCGGCGCCGGATTCCGGTAGCGCGAAAGATCATCGTCCGAATAGCCGCTCCATGCGGGCCCGCTTGTGTCGAAGGCGATGGTGGCGAGCCACACGCCGCCAAGAAAGAGGAGCGCCAGCGGCATGAGGCGAAGGTGACGGGAGGGCTCGTAGGGATATATCCGCTCCGTCCTGATTCGTCCCAGGAGGGGAGCGGCGCGGTTCAGGACGATCTGCCGTGACAATTCTGAATAGCGCCGCTCGTCGCTCTCCCGCACGTCCCACGCGGTGGTGAGGAGAGAGTTGGCGCGAAAGAGGCGGTCCGCATCGGCGAGGGGATTCATCCGCCGCGTTTCCCGCGCACTGCGCAGGAACGCCGCAACGGCTCCTCCGAGCAGGAGAATGCAGAGGGTAATCAGTGTGGGCGTTCTCGGATGGAATCGAAAGGTCAATGGAATGGAAAGCAGAAGGAGAAAGTAGAAGAGCTGCCTTTCCATCCGGGAAATCGCCAGGATGAGGGTTTTTCTCCGGCGCAGTTTCCGCCCGATCCTATCTGGAAACACGGAGAACCCCCATGGTCACAAAGGTGAAGGGAACCGATGCGGCTATCGTCACAAAGAGACGGATAGATGTTCCCCCTTCCAGCACGGCGGTCATGACACGGGCCGGAAGGAAGGCGGGCGCATAACGGAGGAAGCCAACGAGGAGGAGAATCGCCGCACCCCACACACCGATCCGCAGGAGCGTCGGAACGGCTTTCAGGCGGGACCACATGGCGCCAAGGTCAAAGGCTACGAGGGCGAGGGCGTAGAGATACAGTACAACCGCCAAACCGGAAGAGGGGGGCAGGTGGGAGATGATTGCACCCATGGTCAATACAGGCAGTCCCACCGAGGCGGCGGGGAGGGCCTGTAAAAAGATTGACCGGGGTGTGCGATAGAGACCGGTGTAAAACGCCGATATCAGCGTGGCAAAGCTCAGCAGGTAGGGCAGGGTGGTAAAGAGGGACGGAATTGTGCCGTACCGCACGAGCTGGGCATAGCTCTCCGTCGGCCAGATGAGGAGGGTGATGAACATCGTCACCGAGGAGAAGAAGACCATACCTCCCGCAGCTTTTTTCCTCATCCTTCCGTCTCCAGGTGAAATACCGACACCGATCGAACACCGACGCGATCGGCGGGCGGTGTCGTTGCCAGCGGATCTACCACCCCGTCGGAGACGACCACCTCCACTGCGCCGGCGCCTTCATTCCCGTATTCTCCAAGGAAGTATCTGAAAATACGGTCTGCCGCGGCGTCCTTTCCCTCGTCGGCGGCGTTGAGATAGTGGATGCCCGCGGGGTCGATTCGCACGGTGATACCGCCTCTCCGTTCCGGGGTCGATCCGTACGGGTTGGGAATGATCTCCGCAGTTGAAAAGTGATCGCTGCTCCAGCGGCCGGCAGTCGGGATGTACCTGTCGCCGGTCACGGTTACCTGTTCGCCTGGACGGGGCAACAGGACCGACTCCGGAGGTATCGCGACTTCACGGCTGTTTCCGTGTATCGACATGGCAAGCACGTCCCGCACGAGGAGGGCCCCCGATTCACCGGCCACGCCTTCGACACGCTGCACCTCAACATGTACCTCCGCCGGCGGCGGGTCCACCACCGCATAGACCACGAGGAAGAGGAGGGACAGTCCCAGGGGCATAGCCGTAAAGGTGAGGACCGAACCGGACCTGCCGAGTACCGCCAGCGCACCCAGATAGGTGCCGAGAACGACCAGCAGTATCCACCGAGACGGGAACCGGTAGACCGGCTGGGAGAGAAGAATATTGCCGATGGCGTCGGTATCGTTTCTGCGAGCGCCGACGATGGGAACGGGAACGGTGGTCTCCCATTCAACGGCGTGGGTCAGAGCGCGTATCTGGGCGGCCGTCGCCCGCTCAAAATGAGTCGCCCACACGATGAGTGCGTCGGCGGCGTCATACCCGAGGGGATGGTCCGGGAGTGTTTCCATGACGGGGCGCGCCGTCTCGTTCCCGTCTGCACCGGGAAAGGGCGAAAACGGCGTGTCCGGATCGGTGATGGCCACCACCAGGCGCTCCGGTGCGTTCCACTGTGCAGGGTTGACGGTCCATCGGGAATCCAGAGCCGAAACCTCCACCGGCAGGGGAAAACGTCCTACCGGGACGATCGTTCGAACCGTTGCGGTACCGTCCGACGACGGATAGACGGTATTGACGACGGAGTAGACGGTCCGGTCGGGGCGGGCGACGGGGTCGATCGTTGCCGATACGGTAACGGCTAGTTCAGGAAGGGCAGGGAGGTTGCTGATGTAGAGGGTCAGCGGATTCCAGCGATTCGCCATGACCGCCGAATCGAACCCGTAGAGACCGTATACATCGACATTCTGTGTCCATGTTGAAGCCGGGAACAGAAGCAGACATATCAGGACCATTCCCCTGCGCATGAGGAAATCGTAAAAGCCCTCTTGATGAAAAGCAAGGTGCCCTGTGGAGCGTTGTCAATCCGGGGCGGGTCGGTCGGTCATTTTCCCTTCTGATACTCCGCGACGGAACTCCGGACAAGCTCCTTCAGCGTATCCCGATTGACGTCGGACAGCCGTTTCACATAGAGGCACGCCTTGCCGGTTTTGTACGTTCCGAGATCCTTCATCAGCTCCGTCTTCTCCTCGATTCCGTAGGTCAGATACAGCGTCATGCTCTGTTTCCGCGGTGAGAAACCGACCTGAAACCAGTCTCCTTCCCTGCCGCTGGCGTATTTGTAGTGGTAGTCACCGAAACCGACGATGCTCTCGCCCCACATCTTCGGCTCCGCAGCGGTGACGTCCCGCATCATTTCAAGAATCGCGAAGGCGTCCTCCCGTTTCTGAGGGTCTTCTATGGAATTGAGAAAAGCCGTTACGTCCCCGTCGGTCGGTTGTGTCTTGAGTTCCGCCATTGGTTCCTCCCATGACAAATATACGTAAAATACCTGAAAATGGATGGTTTCGGAGGGAACGTATGATTCATTGCAAGCGAGTATACGACGACGTTGCGCCCGACGACGGCTTCAGGGTACTGGTGGACAGACTGTGGCCCCGGGGTGTCCGCAAAGAGAATCTTTCCATGGACTGGTGGGCCAGGATTGCCGCGCCGAGCGACGAGCTGCGCCGCTGGATCCATTCACATCCCGACCGCTGGGAGGAGTTTGTCGCGCGATATCGGACGGAACTGGAGGGGCGTCGGGGTGAGCTGGAGCGGCTCACGGATGCAGCCGTATCCGGTACGGTCACGCTCCTCTACGCCGCCCGCGACCGGGAACGGAATCACGCGCTGGTGCTGCGGGAATGGCTGCAAACCGTCGTACATACCTTATAATATTTGTCTTCTTACCGCCGATTGCGTACTCTTGGGTGACCATTGTTATCAATCGCGAAAAATAAGGAGTTACCGATGACGAACGTGTATCGAACGGCGCGACTTGCCGGGGTACTGTATCTGGTGATCACCGCTGCGGCAATTGTGGCGCATTTCTACGTTCCCGGTGAGCTGATCATCGACGGAGATCCCGCGGCGACCACCCGCAATCTCGTGGACAACCCCTCTCTTCTCCATATCGGGATCGGCAGCGAGTTCATTGTGTTGTTGAGTGAAGTCATTTTGTCGGTCCTGCTGTACGTCCTGCTCAGGCCGGTGGGCAGGGTTCCCGCCCTGATCGCGTCGGTTGCCCGTCTGGCGATGACGACCATTCACGGACTGAATCTCCTGAACTACTTTTTTGCATTGATCGTTGCCGGTGATTCCGGATTTATGGCCGCCTTCCAGCCGGAGCAACGGTATCAGCTGGTGGCCCTCTTCCTGGAAGGACACGCCGTGGGGTTCACGATCGGTGTCGTCTTTCTCTCGCTGCACGCCGTCCTCCTGGGGTATCTGATACTGGTGTCCGGGTATTTTCCCCGAATCCTCGGCGTCCTGTTTCTTATCGCTTCGGCTGGATATTTGATCGACAGCACCTCGCTCCTGTTTGTCCCCGGATACGAAACGACTCCCGGCATTGTCGCGTTACCAATCGCCGTGGCCGAGCTTGCCTTTCCGGTCTGGCTCCTTGTGCGGGGAGTGCGTATTGAACAGTGGAACGCAAAAACTGCCCCCGCACAGGAGGGAAATCCGGGGTATATTTAAGGTATGGCCAACCAAAAAGCGGACCCGGTGGTGCAGGATAAGATCGACACCATATTGCGGGAAGTGCGGGATCCCGAGAGCGGGCTGCCGATCTGTGATCTCGGTCTGGTGCAGCGCGTCCGCGTGAGCGACGAGCATCGCGTCATCTACCTGGATGTGCCCTTTGACCGCCATGTACCCGGGTGCATGGCGTGCACAGGCATCGCCATGACGATCATCATGGGAATCCGCAGGGATTTGATCGAATCCTTCAAGGAGCGCTTTCCCGGATATTCCGTAGAATTTATCTGACCGCCCCATACCTTTCCCCCGTCGGGTGGACTATACTTCCGATATCGTCCGACAGATTATCTGTTCTTCCCGTGGATTGGACGAATCCGGGAAGGGGAGGTGTGGGGTGGCACGTCTTTTTCGCTTCTTCTGGCTCGGTGTGTTCGGCGTGGTCTTTAGTGTATTGGCGTACCCCGATGAGACGGTCGCCGTATTTGACGTTGCGCCGCCGCCCGTCGGGTATCCCCGGATCGTCCGGGGCGAGCAGATCGTAACGGCGGGACTCCAGGGACTGTTCCTTGAACGGGAGATCGGAAACACCGCATTCCGTATCGGCGGCCTCGGTGTCTATGGCACGATGCAGGAGAGCCCCCTCGACCGCCTCTTATTGAGCGCGACCGCAGGCGGCGCGATACTTGTCGGTGACCGCATGGATCTTGTCGGCGTCCAGCTCCCCCTGAGATGTACCGCCGTTGTGGAAGCGGCGGACACGCGCCGTCTCGACGCGTATCTCTTTGGCGGAGCCGGCGGAGATATCGGCCTCATGTCCATGACGGTCACCATACCGCAATGGGTTCCCATGACGACAACGTGGATCGACGACGATACGACCGTGCAAACGACGACGACCACCGGCACCGTCTACGGCGGCGTGCAGTTTACCGGCGATATCGGGCCCTTCATTCTGTCCCTCTTCGGCACCTACGGCTACACCGCGGGAGGCTATCGTGTCACCCAGACGTCGACGATGTCCTACGACTATCCATCGACATCGGGCAATATCGACGGGCAACGGGCGCTCTTCGCGGGATGTGACGTCCTCCTGAAGGAATTGAATACAAGCCTCAGTACTCTCGTGCGCAGGGACGACGAGGGCTCCATCCTCAATGTGTCGATAAAACGCACCCTTTCCTCCCGCAGGTAAGTCGCGCCGGACGCCGTTCCGTCTCACCCGCACGGTCGTGGACAGCAGGCCCGGACTACCCCCGTTGTCCGGCGACGAGGATTCCCAACTCGGCAAGACGATGGGCGTATCCCAGCTCGTTGTCGTAGAAGGAGGTGATTTTTATCATCGTTTCACCCCCCGCGGGGACAGCCATGATGCCGTTACCGGGAACCATGGAACTCCAGGTTGATCCGATGGCGTCGGCGCTCACCTGATAGTCGTCTCCCACATAAAGGACGCGTCCGATGGGGCTGCGGAGGTTCATGGCCGCCGCACCGGCCCGGAGTGCCGCGATGACGTCTTCCGTGGTCCGTCGTCCCGGCACGGTGAAGACCGCTTCCACCACCGATCCGGTGGTCACCGGTACGCGCAGGGATGATCCGTTCAGTTTCCCCTCCAGGTGCTTTATGACCTTCCCGATCGCCCGGGCGGCGCCGGTGGATGTGGGGATAATGTTGTTCAGGGCCGACCGCGCCCGCTCGTTTCCGGCGGAGTCCACCGTTTTCTGCCCGCTCGTGACCGCGTGGGTCGTCGTCATCAATCCTCCGACGATGCCGAAAGCGTCATCAACAGCTTTCACCAGCGGGGCGAGGCAGTTGGTGGTGCAGCTCGCGTTGGAGACGATCTCCTCCCGGCCCGAAAGTTCGTGGTCGTTGACGCCGATGACAAACATCGGTGTGCCGTCCTTGGGTGGCGCGCTCAGAACCACCCGGTCCACGCTGCCGCCGAGATGGTCCCTGGTGGCCTCCGACGTCAGGTTGATGCCTGTACACTCAAAGACAACCTCCGCACCCGTCTCGTTCCAGTTGATCTCCGCCGGCCTGGCTGCACGGAACACGCGCACCGTCTCCTCACCGACCTGGATGGAGTCATCACCCAGTGCCCGCACATCCACGGGAAAACGTCCATACACCGAGTCCCGGCGAAGTGTCCTCGCAATCGTCTCGGTGTCGAAGAGGTCGTTGACGGCGACCACCTGCAGTGTATCCGCGTACTCCGTCATAATTGCCCGGTAGAGGTTGCGTCCGATCCGACCCATTCCGTTAATACCGACCTTTACACGTTCCATGAAGAACTCCTTTCAATCAGAGAATACGGTCTTCCGGACCATTAGTAAAATTGAAAGTTTTAATGATTATCATTAAAATAATTTATAGTTAGGCGATCGTGGCAGTCATGACGACCGTACGGGCAGCACCCATCACGTCCGCCCCGTCAGGGGCGCACGTTGCAGAGGCCGAGGAGGATAAATGGAACTGTACCAGTTGCGAAGTTTTGTCTGCGTTGCCAGAGAAGGGAATCTTACCAGGGCGTCGCAGCAACTACATTTGACACAGCCCGCCGTGAGCACCCAGATAAAGGCCTTGGAAGATGAACTGGACGAGAAGCTCTTTGAGCGGAAGCCCCGGAGCCTCGTCCTGACGGCGGCGGGAAAGATGCTTCTCGCCCGGGCGGAAGAGGTGCTCGATCTCATTGGCCATACGAGGGGACGAAATTGAGGCGCTTCAGGGGCTTCGGCGCGGTACGGTGGAAATAGGTACCAACGACAGCAACTGCCTTCACGTATTACCCGATGTGATCGGCCTCCTTCCAGAACTCCTATCCCGGCGTCGCGATTCACCTTGCCAACAGCCACTCCAGTGAAGTGGCAAGGTGGGTGGTGGCGAGTCAGGTTGAACTTGGCGTTGTGACGCTGCCCGTGTCGGGGGCCGGACTGGAGTCACAGAAGCTTTACGACCGGGAGGATGTCCTCATCTGCCGGCCCGATCACCCGTTGGCGAAAAAGGAAAAGGTGGCGCCCGGGGACATTGCGGGCTACCCGCTGTTGCTCCTCCACAGCGGCAGCGTCAGCCACAACCGTCTGTTGCGGGACATCGGTGCAGGCGGAGTTGAGCCGGCGACGGTGATGCGGGTGGGCAGCATTGAGGTGATCAAGCGCTACACCGAAATCGGGCTGGGCGTTTCCGTCATACCCCGGCTCAACGCCGTCCATGAGATAGAAAGCGGACGCCTCACCGAACGGCGCCTCCCGTGGCTTCCCGGGAATGAAGTGGGTGTCATTTATCGCAGGAACGCGTACCTGTCCCCCGCCGCCCGGGCATTTCTTGCGGAGCTGAGAAGAACGGTAGCGGAGCGGTTCATGCCGCCCGCTCAATGACCCGGCACGGTGGCGGAGCGGTTCATGCCGCCCGCTCGTTGACCCGGCCCGGTGGCGGGCGGCAGGAGCAGGCGGGGCACCACAGGAGCGGGCGGGCTCGTTGTGACCCTCGGGTTCAACCTCAATGACTCCCAAAAGGGAATACGAATTTCTTCCTAGCCGGCGTTGCACATGCGAAATACGAATATATACCGATAGTTCCGTCTGCGGAGCGCCCGTAGGCTTGCCTCAACACAGGAGGCAATGAGGAACGATGGCACTTGATGTGGAACGACTCTATAGAACGTATGGACCGATGGTTATGCGGCGCTGTCGCGCCCTGCTCGGGGACGAAGAGGCGGCGGCGGATGCGATGCAGGACACCTTTGTACGGGTTCTCGAGTATCGGGAACGGCTGAACGATCACGCGCCGTCAAGTCTTCTCTACACGATGGCGACCCGGGTGTGTCTGAATCGGCTCCGGAGGGCGCGGCGCATGGCGACGACCACCGGCGGCGATGCCCTTGATCTGATTTCTTCCGATGATGACGGGACGGACCGAATTCTGGACCGAGCCGTGGCCGAATCGATCCTGGCCGGTTTGAGCGATGAGCACCGGCAGACCGCCCTGGAACACTACCTCAACGGGAACACCCTCGCCGAGACCGCCGCGCGGCAGGGGATGTCGATCTCCGGCGTGCGGAAGCGCCTGCTTCGCGTCGGGCAACACGCCCGCCGGATGTGCGACGCCGGCGCGGCGGGTGTCATATAGTCACGTCCCGGCCGGAGATCCGTTCTGACTCCTCGGTCAGATTTCCGGTGAAGCGGATGAGAAAGTCCCTGATGACCGCCAGCTCCTCCACGGAGTAGCCTTCGATCACATCCCGGTAGGCTTTTTGTATTCCCTTTACCAGATCCGCGGCGAGCGCGGAGTAATGGTCATCGATTTCAATGAGTACGCCGCGACGGTCGTCGGGATTGGCCCGTCGCCGGAGGAAATGCTTTTTTTCCAGCCGGTCCAGCATTGTCGTCGTTGCGCCGGTGGTAAGGCCGGTATATCGGGCGAGTTCTGACGGGGATGAGACATTCTTGATTCCAAGTATCGTCAGGCACAGGGACTCCGTCAGGTTGAGGCCCAGTTTTTTTGCCAGGGCGTTGCGGAAGAGGATCGTACCGATTCCATAGTCCCGGGCAGCCATCAGGACTGCAGTTTCCAATTCTTCTTTTGAATTCACAACCAACCTCTGTGTAGTGTCCACAACCGTGCGGGTGACCGACTGACAAAGTCACTGTCCTTCAAAGGATTGTACCTGCAAAGCCCGGATTCAATGGATTTTCCGAAACAGGCCGTCGAAAATGTATTATTCACAATAGGTTGCTCCATGCCCACCCGCACGCTTTTGGACAGTAAAAACAGGTTGACATATATTTTATAGTAAAGTATCTTGATTATAAAGCTAATTAGCCTGAATGTCACTACAGGAGGTAATTATGGCGGCAAATGATTCCGGGAAGACGGGATTTTCCAGGCAGGAACGGGACGCAATGAACGCCCGGGCGAGAGAACTGGCTGTGGAAAAGCGGGCAAGCCGGAAACGCGACGCGGGAGAACAGCAGGTCCGGGACGCGATCGCGGCGATGGCCGAAACGGACAAGACCATGGCGGAGAAAATTCATGAGATCGTCACCGCGACGGCACCTGACCTGTGGCCCAAGACGTGGTACGGCATGCCCGCCTATGCGCGGGATGGGAAGGTTATCTGTTTTTTCCAGGGGGCGGGCAAGTTTGATTCCCGGTACGCCACTTTCGGGTTCAATGACACGGCAAATCTCGACGACGGAAACATGTGGGCCACCGCGTACGCCCTGACACAGATGACGCCTGCAGAAGAAGAGAAAATCAAGGAGCTTGTACGGAAGGCCGTGGGGTAGCGGAAAAATGTAAAACAGCCTTTACATTCCCCCGTGCCCGGTGTATCATCGATGTAAAGCAGGCTTTACATGGTGGTGTGGTTCCTATGGTTAACAATGTGCGGGTGCGACGGGAAGAAAAGGGAATGACTCAGGTCGAGCTGGCGAAGCGCACTGCGGTTACACGGCAGACGATCATCTCCATCGAGCGGGGGAGGTACTTGCCATCCCTCGTTCTGGCGCTTCAGCTCGCCCGGGTTTTTCAATGCACCGTCGAAGAGCTCTTTGAGTTGGAGGATGAGAGCGATGAATAGTCGAACGGTGAAAATTGGCGTGCAGGTCGTGTTTATCGTCGCAATGATCATTGCCGGCGCGGTCCGGATCGCCGCGGGCGACGTCGCGTCGGGAAGCAGCTTTCTCATTGCCGGTCTCGGGGTGGTGACGGTTGCTTCCATCGGACGGCGGCGCAAGCGACGTCGTGCCGAAGAACGTGAAATGGTTCTCTACGACGAGCGGGACGTGATGATGGCGGGTAAGGCTGCGCTCTTCACCGTCCGGGTGACGCTGTTCATACTTTCCGGGGTCATGCTCGTCACCTTTGCGGTCAATCCAGACTGGGAGATTCCGGTGATTTTTTCCCTTGGGATCGTGCTGTTTTTATCGAGCGCGCTCCTGCGTGTTTCATACCTCATATACCGGCGGCAGTAATCACCTCTTGTTATCCGGACGGTATAGAGAATGTTGTTGCAGAACGGGCTCGATCTCTCCGCCCCCGCCCTGCGGGAACTTCGACCCCGTTTTGCATCACGAATGTGTATACATTAGGGACGACTGAGGAGTACCAGCGCCTCGTGAAGGATGATAAAGACGCTAAAGGTAATGAGCAGTGACCAGGGAACCACTTCCAGCCCGATCGTCTCAACGGCGAGACCTACGGCGGCAACAATGGAAACCGCACCGATGTTTGCGGCGGCGATCTGAAAACCGATGAGATGATTGGCCCGGCGGGCACCGATCCGTCGCGGCGTCTCTCCGATAAGAAGCGGGAAAATCGGAGCGAGAGAAAAACCAAGCGTTGCGAGCCCCACCGGAGCGAGGAGCGCCATTCCCGTCGGAATGAGAAGAACGATACCGAGACCCACGCCGATCAGGGCGCCCCGGAGGACGACCGGAACGGGCAGGTGCTCCGAGACCCAACCGAAGAGGATGCGTCCCACCGTCAGGGCGGTCCAGTAGATTCCCACCCATGTTCCGGCCCGGGCGGCGCTGATGCCCCGATTAATGGTAAAGAGACTGAACGCCCACTGTCCCGCAACCACCTCAAGACCCGTGTACAGAAAGAAGATTGCCACGGAGCCGACTGCGATGAGGCGAAGGCGGATTTTTGACCGAGGAACCGTCGTCGTCTCATCGGGGGCCCCGTCCGTGTTCTCCGGTGCGTTGCGTTCCGCACCAACTGTGTTTTCTCCAACCGCCGTTTTCTGCGCGGCCTTGCGCGCCTCCCGGGCGGGCTGATCCGCCCAGGATCGCCGGGTGAGTACAAAAAGCGCGAGTGTTCCCGACGCGACTGCGACGAGAACGACGTAGCCGCCGCGCCAGCCCGGTCCGGAAAGGATCATGGGCGTCATGATCGCCGGGCCGAGGGCTGCCCCGATTCCGTAGAATGCGTGGAGCCAGTTGAGGTCGCGGGGACGGAAATAGGTGGCGCCATATGCGTTCAGTCCTCCGTCAAGGAGACCGGACCCTATACCGAGAAAGATTGTCGCCGCCATCGCCACGGGTAACCACGGGGCGCCGGCAAGAAGCGCTCCGCCGACGGCGAGGCTTGCCGCCGAGGCGATCATCACCATTGCGTACCCGAAGTGGTGTATCAGCGAACCGATGAGCGCCGTGGTGACGACGTATCCGACGGTGAATCCCGCCATCAGGACGCCGAGACTCCCGAGGGGAATTCCAAAGGTGGCGCTCATCGAGGGCCAGGCAACGCCGAGCATTCCGTCGGGGAGGCCGAGGGCAATAAAGGAGAGGAAAGATACGATTAGGAGGACCTGCTTCTTCATGAACGCTCCTTCGCGGACTGATGGGGGTTGAGTCACGTCGGATCGCTCACCGCTCACCTCTCACCGTCCGCAGCCGTTGCCTGCCGTTGCGGCGCGAGACGCAGTAGGGGATAGAGGAGGACGCCCATACCCGCCGCGAGGGTCAGTCCCATACCGACGTTGCCGCCCATATAGTCCGTCGTGGCGCCTACAAGAAGGGCGACGATGGCCGCAAAGAGACTCTGCAACTGTGATTGGGCGGACAGTATCGTTGCCAGAACGTCTTCGGGAATTCGGTTTGCCACGACGGAAACGCCGACGGGGTGACGGAGGTTCTGCAGGACGTAAATCATGAGAAAGACGACGACGGGAATCATCGTGCGGCCTTGCCACCGGGATATGCCCGCGGCCAGACCGAGGCCGAGTCCGAGAAGGAGCAGGATGTTGAGGGCTCCTTCGGAAGACCGAAACCACCCGGCGACGACCGACGATTTTCGTGACGCCAGAGAGGTCATCAGAAAGATGAGGGTATAGGCGGCACCGATCAGGACCGCCTCCCGGCGCTGCGCCGAGAGGGTGTGGGCTACCGGCAGTGCGAGAGCGGCGGCGGAAATCATCGGCTGGAGATAATCCTTGGCGCCCTTGTAATATCCGCCGTAGGAAGAGGCGCTCAGGACGGCCCGGGCCGCTCCCGGGCGCCGGAACGTCTCACGCAAGCCTTTTCCAACGTTCCGGAAGTTCTCCGCCACCGACTTCCACGTGATTTTCTCTATCGATCCGTCGAGGGCGGCGGGGTATGTCATCATCAGAACGAGATCGAGGACGTAGGGAATCATGGAAAAGAGGAATACCGAACGATAGTCCCGTGAAATGAATACGATGGCCGATGCGATGATCGCCGAAAGAGCGGACCCCATTTGCGACCACGAGCGAGTGTGGCCGTAGTAGTCGTTCCCGTACTCCTGCAGATTATTGAGGCGTAGGTAGGTGAAGATCATCGCCTTGTGCGTTCCCGTCCGGAACGCCTCTCCGACGGAAAAGAAGAGCATCGCGACGAGAAACAGGGGCATACCCGATCCAAACCAGAAAAAGACAAAGGAAACGAGGTATCCCGCAAAGGCGGCCACCATCGTGCGACGTCGGCCGAGTCCGTCTGCAACGGCACCGCTGGGTATTTCCAGAATGTTGACGGTAATTTCCCTGACGGCGTACAGCGTACCGACCTGCAAATAGGAGAGCCCCTGCTCCAGTAAAAAGAGAATCATGAACGGCTCAAAGAAGCGCAGATTCTTGAGAAAGCCGTAGGCGGAAAATTTTGCGTACTGGAGGTCCCGTGGAAATGTATCGGCCATTTACCGGAACTGTAACACAAAATCGGGCGGGTAGTCTGCACGCACCCCGCCCGTCATGGAGCCCTTCAGATCTTGTTGAGCTCCAGGTGTTCTCCCGTCTTGGCGTAGACGATCCACTCGCACATGTTGGTCACGTGGTCACCAAGCCGTTCCAGGAAGCGGTTCAGAAATATAAGGGCAGTGCCCTCTTCCGCGCGGTCGGGATTCTTCTTGATGATCTCAATCAGCTCTCCGTAGAGGGCGCGGTGCATTTCATCGATTTGATCATCCCGGCGGGCGACCTTTCGGGCACTCTCGGCATCATGATTGACGTAGGCGGTGATTGAGTCGTGGACCATGCCGATCCCCATCTCCGTCATCGCCTGAAAACGGGGAAGGGTATCGCGAAATGCGACATCCGTGAGCTCGTCGATGACGCGAACTACATGACGGGCGTGGTCGCCGATGCGCTCAAGGTCCGCGGCTATTTTCATGGCGACGAGGATTTCCCGCAGGTCCGTCGCCACGGGCTGTTCCGTGGCGATGAGTTCTGTGCATCGCCGATCGATTTCAAACTGCAGGGCGTCGATGGTGTCGTCGTTTCTCTTGACGCTCTCGGCAAGGGAGCGGTCGTCATTGGTGACCGCTTTCAGCGCCTTGCGCAGCGCCTCCTCCACGAGGGTACCCATCTTGAGTACATCCTCATACATGTGGTGCAACTGTTCCTGAAAATGGTGTCGGTATTGCATTGCGATGTCCTCCTGCCCGTCAACCGAACCGTCCGGAAATATACGCTTCCGTCCGCGGTTCTCTGGGGTTGAAAAAGATGTCTCTCGTGATGCCCGCTTCAATTATAACACCCTCGTAGAAGAAGGCGGTCTGATCGGAGACGCGCCCCGCCTGCTGCATGTTGTGGGTCACGATGATAATTGTGTAACGCTCCTTGAGCTCGGTGATGAGGTCCTCGATTTTCGCCGTGGAAATGGGATCGAGGGCGCTCGTCGGCTCGTCCATGAGAATCACGTCCGGTTCCACCGCGATGGTTCGGGCGATGCACAGGCGTTGCTGCTGTCCTCCCGAGAGGCCCAGGGCGTTCTGTTTCAGTTTGTCCTTTACTTCGTTCCAGAGGGCGCATTTCCTGAGGCTCGTTTCCACCAGCTCATCCATATCGCCCCTGTAGCCGTTTATGCGTGCCCCCCAGGCGATGTTTTCATAGACGCTTTTGGGAAAGGGGTTGGGTTTCTGGAAGACCATACCCACCCGGCGCCGGATTTCCACGGGGTCGACGTTGGAACCGTAGACGTTCTGGTCCCGGAAGAAGACGTCCCCTTCAGCCCGTGTATCGGGAATGAGGTCGTTCATACGGTTGAGGCAGCGCAGGAGGGTGCTCTTGCCGCAACCCGACGGCCCGATGAGGGCGGTGACGTTTCTTGATACGAAGTCGAGACTCACGTCAAAGAGCGCCTGAAAGTCTCCATAGTAGAAGTTCAGATTCCTTGTCTGCATGGCGAGGGTCGTGTCCATCGATCAGACTCTCCTTTTCTTTGAAATACGATTGCGCAGAATGATTGCCGATGCGTTCATCGTCAGCATGAGAATGAGAAGTACGACGATTGCCGCGGCGGCGACATTTCGAAATTGTGACTGCGGCCGTGCCGACCACTGGTAGATTTGAATGGGCAGCGTGGTGAACTTGGAAAAGAGTGATTCAGGGTCTACCGTGATGAAGGTGGATGCCCCGACGACGACGAGAGGAGCCGTCTCCCCGATTGCCCGCGATACGGCGAGAATGGTGCCGGTGAGAATCCGGTCAAAGGATGCCGGCAGGACGTGATGCCAGATGGTCTGCCACTTCGTTGCGCCGAGGCCGTAACTGGAGTCGCGGAGGCTGTTGGGTACCGCCTTGATCGCTTCCCGGGAGTTAATGATGATGATCGGCAGGATAAGCAGCGACAGCGTCAGTCCCGCAGAAAGGATGGTCCGTCCATTTGCCGTCGTCGGATCGGCGGCGCCGAAGAGAGTTCCGCTGGTGATCGGCTCCAGCATGCGGACAAACACCGCCAGACCCAGCAGCCCGTATATGATGGAGGGAACGCCGGCGAGGTTGTAAATATTGACCTCGATGACCTTGTTGTACCACCGGTCGCCCCGGGCGTACTCCTCAAGATAGATCGCCGCGGCAACGCCGACGGGAAAGGAGACGGCGATGACGATGAGGATCATCCAGAGGGATCCGAGAAAGGCGGTCCGTATTCCCGCCAGCTGAGGACGCGGATTCTGGGGCGAGACGAGAAACGACGGAGTGAGCCAGCTGCGGAACTGCAGGCGCGCCCCAGGCGTGTTATCCCTGACTTCACTGATCTCCCCCTGATTGAAGAGTGAATCCCTGAGCGACCACGCCTCCACAATCGTTGGATTAACGATGCGCTGCCGGACCAGTGCCGCAAGATCGGCGACGCTGCGCTCCGCCAATGGATCTTCATGGTTGAATCGGCGAATCAGACCGGTGGAAAGGTATTCTTCCAGAAGCCCGATAAGTTCCTCTCGGGACAGGGATTCCAGATCGCCCCCCTCTACGAGTGCTTCCGGTTCCACCTCGTTGGTGATCAGTACAAAGCCGAAGACGCTGTTGAAAATGTTCAGCAAAAGGACGATGAGGGCGAGAATCGATATTGCCGTGGCGATGTAGAAGAGGACGTGCCATACCTTACCGCGCCGGCGTCTTCGCTCGATGTTTTCCATGATCTCTTCGTGACGGTGGGTGATGTGCTCCGCCTGATAGGTGCTCACTCGTACACCTCCCGGTATTTCTCGACGATGCGCCGGCTGATGAAGTTGAGGGTCAGGGTGATGAGAAAGAGCAGCAGGCCCAGGGCAAAGATGCTGTTGTAGTCGACGGAGTTATAGCTGATGTCGCCGCCGCTGATCCTGACGATATAGCCCGTGAGCGTCTCGGCGCCTTCAAAGGGATTGAGGGTGAAGTTGGGACCCGCCCCCGCCGCGAGGGCGACGATCATCGTCTCGCCGACGGCCCGGGAGAGGGCGACGATGAACGCCGCGGCGATGCCGGAAAAGGCGGCGGGAACGACGATTTGAATGGAGGTTTCCATTCTGGTCGAACCGAGGGCGTACGCGCCCATGCGCAGACTCCGCGGAACGGCACTCAGGGCGTCTTCCGTCATGGATGATACGAGGGGCAGAATGAGAATCCCCATGACGATACCCGCCGATGCGGTATTGTAGACGTCCACAATGTCGTTGCCGAAGATGGACTGCAGGAGGGGCGTCATAAAGGTGACCGCAAAGTATCCGTAGACCACCGTCGGAATTCCCGCAAGGACCTCCAGAACGGGCTTGATGGTACTCCGGACGCGGTCGGACGCATATTCGCTGAGGTAAATAGCCACCATCAGGCCGAGGGGGAAGGCGACGAGCATGGCGATGATGCTTGTCGTGAGCGTCGCGGTAAGGAGGGGCCAGATACCAAACTGTCCGATCACCGGCTGCCACTCGGTGGAAGAAATAAACTCCCGGAGACTGACCTCGGGATCGCCGAAAAAGAGCCACGACTCCTTTACCAGTTCAAAGGCGATACCAATTGTAATAAAGACGGAAATGACCGCCGTCCCGAAGAGAAACCCCTTGATCGCCGTCTCGTGGGGTCTCCTTCTTGGCGAAAAATCGATCGTTTCCGGCGTGGTCGGACTATCGGACATGGTACCTCCAAAGAAAAAGACGGGAGAGGCACGCCTCTCCCGTTTCGGATCGTAACGGCATCCCGCTGCGAAAGCTGTTAATACATATCTCCCACGGCATCGAGCCATTTCTGTTTTCCCGCTTCAATCACTGCGGCGGGAGCCTCAAAGTACCCGACCGCCAGCATGCCGTCGGTGGCGTTGTTGAGAACGTAGGCGAGCCACGCCGCAACCTGCGGTTTTTCCCGCATGATCGTCGCATCGCTGTACATAAAGAGCGGGCGAGCGAGGGGATAGTCGCCGGCGTCGACATTCTCCGTGTTTGCCTCGACACCATCGATGCTGAGAATTTTCAGTGCGTCCCCTTCATTCGCGTAGTAGGCGTAGCCGAAGAACCCTATGGCGTAGGGGCTGCCCTCGATACCCTGGACGAGAATATTGTCGTCTTCCGAGAGCTGCACATCCGAGGCGGCGAGGAGGGGTTCCGCGTCTTCGTCAAAGACTTCCTCCACAAAGTAGTCAAAGGTTCCGCTGTCGGTGCCGGGAATGAATTTGAGGACCGGCTCGTCCGGCCAGTCCGGATTGACGTCGCTCCAGTTGTCTGCCGTCATGATTCGGGCGAGTTCTTCAATGGTGACATCGGAGACCCAGTCGTTGGCGGGATTCACCACGACGGCGAGGGCGTCGGTGCCGATGCGGAACTCGATCGGCTCCCGGCCGATCTCACGGGCCTGTTCGATTTCGCTTTCCCGTATCGCCCGGCTGGCGTTGGATACATCCGTCTCACCCTGGACGGTAAAGCGTTCAAAGCCGCCGCCTGAACCGATGCTGTCGATGGTGATGTTTCCGCTGTACCCTTCATCCTGAAACTGGGCGGCCAGATACTCCGCGGCGGGAAAGACCGTTGAGCTACCCGCGGTGATCACGTTTCCCCGCACTTCAAGAGCGTTTACCTCGGGAAAATCGCCGTCATCAATAACCCAGCTCCACGCGCCGCCGGACTCTTCCATTTGACCGGACCGGCCGGATCCCTCCTGCTGACCCCCGGCAAATAAGAGTCCCGCCGCCATGAGCAGACTCAGTATGGTGATTGCTTTTTTCATCAATTGTTCCTCCTTCAAAGAACGTGTGTTTTCCGTACACCCTGATGAAAGTGGCGGCCCATGAGTCTTGTATGAGATTTACGTTAGAAATTGGTTAGGTTGATTGCGATTTGAAAGGACTGGGAGATCGCGTTCTGCTGCTCCTGCGCTTGTAACACCCCTTCATTTATTGCACCGTCATATACATGAGTCTCTCACACATCCTCTCCGTCGGACTCGGAGGTGCCCTCGGGGCGATCGCCCGTTTTTCCCTTGCGTATTTCATCGCTCAACGGTCGGCGGTGCTCTTTCCCTGGGGTACCCTGGCGGCAAATCTCATCGGCTCCTTTCTTATCGGCGTTCTCTATGAAGGAAGCACATGGCTGACCATCGCGCCGGCGGTACGGGCAATGATCGGCGTCGGCTTTCTCGGAGCCCTGACCACCTTTTCGACCTTTACCCTTGAGACGCTCAACCTCGTCCATGACGGGGAGTGGTTGTTTGGCGTCCTCAACCTGGCGGCAAATCTGGTACTTGGTTTCGGCGCTTGTCTGGGGGCGGTGTATCTGACGCGGATGGTTGGACGGATGGTCCTGTCATGAAAATGCGAAGGAGGAACGATGGGTGTCGCTGAAGAGTGTACGCTGTTGCGGATATTTCTGGGGGAAAACGACCGATTTCGCGGCAAACCGCTGTACGAGGTGATCGTGATGAAGGCGCGTGAACTTGAACTGGCGGGGGCAACCGTCACGCGGGGCATACTCGGCTTCGGCGCCGACAGCCGTATTCACGCAAGCAAACTCCTCGCCCTTTCGGATGATCTGCCCGTCATCGTCGAAATCGTCGACACGATGGACAAGATTGAACGACTTCTCCCTTTTCTGGATGAATGGATCGTTGAGGGGCTTGTGACGATGGAAAAGGTTCGTGTACTGAAATATCGGCGCCGTTCTATATCGGGTGCTGATTCCGCACACCACTGAGGACGTGGATTTCACCGGTCCGTCGGCTGAATAAAAGCTCCATTTACCGGGAACCTGTAAAAAAATACTTGCTCGTCCTCGTTCAGATTGGTACTGTTAACGCCATAGTTTCAAAGGAGGTACGATGAAACGCTCAATATTATTTCTAATCGTAATGATCATGGCGTCAGCGATGGTCTTTGCCGGCGGACAACAGGAGACGACCGGATCAACCGGCGGGTCCGCCGATGGTCCCCAGTCGGGCGGTGTTCTTGTCTTTGCCCGCTCAGGTGACTCGGTCGGTCTCGACCCGGCGCGTGAAACCGACGGTGAAAGTTTCTACGGAAGCACACAGATTTTCGACAATCTTGTCGAGTTTGTCCCCGGTACGACGGAAGTCCGCCCCGCCCTTGCCGAGAGCTGGGACGTTGCCGACGACGGTCTGACCTTTACCTTCCATCTGCGGGAAGGCGTCACATTCCACGACGGCACGCCCTTCAACGCGGACGCGGTGAAGTTCAGCTTTGATCGCCAGTATCTGGAAGATCACCCCTACTATGACCTGGGACCCTGGAAGTACTGGGGTTACATGGGCATGTCAGACATCATCGACGAAATCACCGTCATCGATGACTACACCGTCGAGTTCTCCCTCAAGAAGGTTGAAGCTCCCTTCCTCGCCAACCTGGCGATGGACTTTGCGGCGATCGTAAGTCCCACGGCAGTTGCGGAACTGGGAGAGGATTTCAAGAACAACCCCGTCGGAACCGGTCCCTTCAAGTTTGTTGAATGGGTAAAGGACGACCGCATCGTTCTTGAGCGGAATGCCGACTACTGGCGCCGTCCCGCGTACCTGGACCGGCTCATCCTTCGGGTGATTCCCGATGCGACCGCCCGCTATCTCGCTCTTCAGAGTGGTGAAGTGGACGTGATCGACTTCCCCTCTCCCGAGGATCTGGAAGCGATGGAGGCTGACGGCAATATCGAGTTGATTCAGCAGCCCGGTCTCAACGTGGGTTACATCGCGATGAACAACGACAAGGAACCCTTCGGTAACGTGCTCGTTCGTCGTGCCGTCAACCACGCGATCAACAAGCAGGACATCATCGACGCCGTATTCGGCAGTGCCGGACAGGTTGCCAAGAACCCGATTCCTCCGACGATGTGGAGCTACAACGAAGAGATCGAAGACTACGAGTACGATCCCGAACGCGCCCGGGAACTCCTGGCCGAAGCGGGCTACCCCGACGGTTTTGAAACCGATCTGTGGGCGATGCCGGTGAGCCGCCCCTACTTCCCCGACGGACGTACCGTTGCGGAAATTGCACAGGCGAACCTTGCCGAAGTGGGAATCGAAGCGGAGATCGTCAGTTTTGACTGGGGAACGTACCTGGACCGCACCGACAGCGGTGAGCACCAAATGGCGCTCCTCGGCTGGACCGGTGACAACGGTGATCCCGACAACTTCCTCTACGTGCTCCTTTCAAGCGACGCCGCAGAAGTGCCCGCCGGTAATATCGCATTCTGGCGGAACGACGAGTTTGACGCCCTTATTGAAGAGGCGAAGACAACCTTCGACTACGATCGGCGTGTAGAACTCTATGAAGAGGCGCAGGAAGTCTTTCACGACCAGGCACCGTGGGTACCCGTGGCGCACTCGGTCGTTACCGTTCCCGTTCGCAGCCACGTCCGTGACTTCGTGATCTATCCTACGGGTAAGCGCGTTTTCTACGACGTATGGCTTGACAACTGATCCTTGCATAACGGCAGTGTAACTGCAGCGGCAGTCCGGTCCTCGAGACCGGGCTGCTTTTCTTTTCTACCCTCCAACGATAAGATACGGAAACCATGCTGAAATACATTACCCGACGGCTGCTCCTCCTCATCCCCACCCTCATCGGCGTTCTTACCATCGTTTTTTTCATGGTCGCCCTGAGCCCCGGCGATCCCGCCCGGGTCATGCTTGGCGAGCGCGCCAACGCGGAACAACTGGAGCAGCTGCGACAGGAACTCGGACTTGACCGCCCCCTCGGGGAGCAATACGTGCGCTACCTCGGGAGAGCGGTCCAGCTCGATTTTGGACAGTCCATCAAGACGGGACGCCCCGTCATGGAAGAAATCGGCCAGCTCTTTCCCGCCACGGTGGAGCTGGCGCTGGTGGCGATGTTTCTCGCCACGACGATAGGCATTCTCATCGGCGTCATTTCCGCGGTGAAAAAGAACTCCTGGATCGACTACACCGCGATGGTGGGGGCCCTGGTGGGGGTAAGTATGCCCGTCTTCTGGCTCGCCCTCGTCTTTATCATGATATTCAGTGTCGGTCTGGGCTGGTTCCCCACCGGCGGCAGGATGAATGTCCGCCTCTTCTTTGAGCCCATCACCCGCCTCTATCTCCTTGACGGGCTGATTCTCATGGTCAAGGAGGGGGATCCCCAGTATTTCCTCAGTGCTCTCAGGCACATCGTCCTTCCCGCCATCGCCCTCGCGACAATTCCACTTGCAATCATCGCCCGCACCACCCGCAGCAGCATGCTGGAGACGCTCCGGCAGGATTACGTAAAGACCGCCCGCGCCGCGGGGCTGCCGGAACGGCGGGTGATCTTCAGGTACGCCCTGAAAAATGCGCTGCTGCCGATCATCACCGTGGTGGGTATCCAGTTTGGACTCCTTCTTGCGGGAGCGATTCTCACAGAGACGATATTTGCCTGGCCCGGCATCGGAAGGTGGCTCTATAACGCCATCGCCGCCCGGGATTATCCGGCGGTACAGGCGGGGGTCATCGTCGTTTCCACCGTATTCGTGCTGATAAACCTCCTGGTGGATGTACTCTACTCCGTGGTGAACCCGCGGATCCGCCTTCAGTAATAAAGGAACACGGAAGCTAACATGTCTGATACAAGTGAACTGATTGAAACGATTCCGGAAGCTGAGGGCGCTCCTGCGGATCTCACTCCCTTTCAGGAAAACTGGACGCGTCTGCGCCAGAACAAGGCGGCCATTGCGGGGTTGCTTATCATCATCGTCTTTGTAACGGTGGCGATCCTGGCTCCCCTCATCGCGCCGGCGGATCCGGTGGCACAGAATATTTCGATCCGCAAGAGCCCGCCCTTCAGCGGCCTCGGTCTCCTCGGGACCGACGATCTGGGACGGGATCTTCTGAGTCGAATCATATACGGTGCGCGGTTGAGCATGACTATCGGTATCGTCTCGGTAGGTATCGCCATGATCGGCGGCGTCGCACTGGGGACGGTTTCCGGGTACTACGGCGGCCTCTTTGACCGTATCGTCATGCGCTTTATCGATATCATGCTCGCCTTTCCCTATGTCCTCCTGACCATCGTCATCGTCGCCGTCCTTGGACCGAGCCTGACCAACGCGATGATCGCCATCGGTATCAGCCAGATGCCGCGGTACGTCAGGCTTGTACGGGCATCGGTACTCGCCGAGAAGGAAGCCGATTACGTCCTTGCCGAGCGGAGCCTCGGCACCGGCGATTTTGAACTGATGTTCGGTTCCATCCTGCCAAACAGCCTCGCCCCGGTGATCGTTCAGGCGACGCTGGGTGTTGGTGAGGCGATACTCTCCTCGGCGGCGCTGAGCTTCCTCGGCCTGGGGGCGCAGCCGCCGACGCCGGAATGGGGGCTCATGATCGCCTCCAGTCGGGAGTTTGTGACGAGCGCGTGGTGGATCGTCACCTTTCCCGGTATCGCAACACTCCTCGCGGTGCTCGGCTTCAACCTCTTCGGCGACGGCCTGCGGGACGTGCTCGATCCGCGGATGAAAGATTAAGGATACAAAGAATGAGCGAAACGCTGCTTAAGATAAACGATCTCCACGTCAGTTTTCATACCGTCCGCGGTGTCGTACGCGCCGTCAGGGGCATCGACCTGGAAATACGGAAGGGCGAAACGGTCGCCCTCGTCGGCGAGTCGGGGTGCGGCAAGAGTGTCACCGCCCACGCCATTACGGGCCTTCTCCCCGTTCCGCCGGCGCGGATTGAACGGGGCGAAATCTTCTTTGACGGTCGCGATCTGTTGCAGATTCCCCCCAGGGACCATCGGGCGCTCCGGGGCGTGCGGATAAGCATGATCTTTCAGGAACCCATGACCAGTCTCAATCCCGTCTTTAAAATCGGAGAGCAGATTGCCGACGTCTTTCGCGTTCACCATAAACTGGATTCAAAGAGCGCGTGGAAGAAGGCGGTGGAACTGCTGGATCTCGTCAAGATTCCCGAGCCTGAAAAACGGGCCGATGAATATGCCCATCAGCTGAGCGGCGGCATGCGACAGCGCGTTATGATCGCCATGGCGCTTGCAAGTCCCGAGCCGGGCCTCATCATCGCCGATGAGCCGACAACCGCCCTGGACGTCACCATTCAGGCGCAGATTCTGCACCTCCTGTCGGAGCTGCAGAAGAAGATCGGCGTTTCCATTCTGCTCATTACCCACGACATGGGCGTCGTGGCCCAGGTCGCCCATCGGACGACGGTGATGTACGCCGGACGGGCGGTGGAGCAGGGGAGCGTGGAGCAGGTCTTTACCGCCCCCCGTCATCCCTACACGCGGGGACTTCTCAACAGCCTTCCGGGAAATCCGAAGTATCGCGGCGCCCGGCGGCTTGAGGCCATCCCCGGAACGGTCCCCGATTTGCGTACTCTTGGCGACGGCTGTCCCTTTGTAAACCGCTGTCCCAACCGGGGCCAGCGGTGCGTCACGGAATTCCCCGATTCCTTTTCCGAGGGCGGCGATCACCTTGCGTGGTGCTGGTACCCCGACGGGCCGCCGGAACCGGCGACGGCATCTGCCGCAGCGAAGGAGCAATCCGAACATGTCTGAGATTCTGAAAGTAGAAAACGTGAAAACCCACTTCAAGGTGGGAGACTCGGTAGTAAAGGCCGTCGACGGCGTGAGCTTCACCGTCCGGAAGGGCGAGGTTCTCGGTGTCGTCGGCGAATCGGGATGCGGCAAGTCCACCCTGGGGCGCACACTCCTGCGACTTGAGGAGAAGGTTGAGGGGGAGATCACCTTTTACGACGTCGATCCCTTTTCGCTGGACAAGAAGGAACTCAAGGATTTCCGACGCCGCACGGCGATGGTATTCCAGGATCCCTCGTCAAGCCTCAACCCCCGGAAGCGGGTGGAAGACCTGCTCAGCCAGGCCCTTCGTGTTCACGGCGTCGGCGACCGGGCGGAGTGGCGCAGCAAGGTGGAGGCGATCCTCACCGAGACGGGCATCAACACGCAGTACAAGAACCGCTATCCCCATCAGTTCTCGGGCGGACAGAAACAGCGCATCGGCGTCGCCCGGGCCCTCATGCTGGACCCTGAACTGATCGTCCTTGACGAGGCGGTAAGCGCCCTTGACGTGAGTATCCAGGCGCAGATCATCAATCTTCTCCTCGATCTGAAGGAGGAGCGGGACCTCACCTACGTCTTCATCAGCCACGATCTTTCGGTGGTCGAATTTGTGAGCGACCGAATTATCGTCATGTACCTGGGCCGCATCGTGGAATCGGCGTCCAAGCGGACGATCATGGACAAACCACTCCATCCCTACACCCAGGCGCTGATCAGCGCATTTCCAAGCACGGCGATGGAGGACCGTGGCAAGAGCGTGAAGGCAATTGAAGGTGACGTTCCCTCTCCCATAAACCCGCCCCCGGGATGCCACTTTGCGCCGCGCTGCCCCTTTGCCACCGACAAGTGTCACGCCCACTATCCGCCGACGGTCCTCACCGAAGAGGGACACACCGTGGCGTGCTGGCTGCATACGGAGGAAGGGACGTAACGGGGAACGGTGAAACGGGCAGACAGAGTCAGCGATATCGTCAAATACCTCAGGATCTACAACACCTCGACGATCCATGAGCTGGCGGAACACTTCGACGTATCCACCATGACGATCCGTCGCGACCTTGCCGTCCTGGAAGACCGCGGAGCGGTACGCGTCTTTCACGGCGGCGTCCTCTATAACGGGAGTACCTCACCGGAGGGCGAGGATCACCCCCTGGAATATTCACTCATCGCCGCCGGTTCCCGGCATACTGAAGAGAAAGATCGTATCGGCCGCCGCGCCGCGGCGATGATCGAGCCGGACGATACGATCATTATCGACACCGGTTCCACGACGGAGTGCCTCGCCCGGGCCATACCCCCGACACTCCCCGTCACCATTCTCTGTTACAACCTCAACATCCTGCTCCACGTCTCCAAGCTGAAAAATGCCCGGCTCGTCTTTGCCGGGGGCTACTACCACCCCGAGACGATGCTCTTTGAGAGCGCCGAGGGGATCGAGCTCATCAGGCGCAACCGCGCAAACAAGTCCTTTGTCGCCGCGGCGGGGGTGCACCATCAGCTGGGTGTGACATCCCTCACCGTGGAGGGGCGTACCAAACAGGCGATCATGGCCACCGCGGAAGAGCGCATCCTCCTTGCAGACTCTTCAAAGTTCGGCCGCGTCTTTCAGTCCTTTTTTGCGGAGCTCTCCGACTTTGATACGATCATTACCGACACCGGCCTCTCCGGGGAGGATCAGAAGAAGATCCGGGACCTCGGAGTGGAGCTGATCCTCGCCTGACTGGCGCCCGACAGGCCGCCGCCGCCGGCGTATCCCGCTTTTTCATTGACCCCCGTCCCAATCAGGCGCACACTGTTATTGACAGGACGGATTGCGGTGTTATAATCGAAACAACTTTTGATACAAATATACCAATCGCCGGGCGTGTTCGTCGTCGACGGAGACCGGCGGGGCAGTCATGAGGAGGATGAGATGGCAGAGGTCAACGGAAACGCACTGGGTATGATCGAGTGCAGAGGCTTTGCGGCGATGGTTGAGGCGTCCGACGCGATGGTCAAGGCGGCGCGGGTGGAACTGAAGCACTATGAAAAGACCGGCGGTGGCTATGTGACGGCGGTGATCAGAGGCGACGTCGCCGCCGTACGGGCAGCCCTGGACGCCGGATCGCGCGCGGCGGAGCAGGTGGGAGAAGTCATTTCGGTCCATCTCATTCCCCGTCCCCACGCAAACGTCGACGAGGTTCTTCCCCTCGGAAACGCGGAATAGGCGGAGCGTTCC
The DNA here is from genome assembly GCA_965242725.1 of Alkalispirochaeta sp. Taxonomy (GTDB): domain Bacteria; phylum Spirochaetota; class Spirochaetia; order DSM-27196; family Alkalispirochaetaceae; genus Alkalispirochaeta. The sequence goes on along the minus strand of CBDESZ010000016.1, from coordinate 81,442 downwards.
ATGAACGCAATAGAACTTCGCACATACGTATTTCTCGATTCCCTGCAGCTGCAAATGGCGTCATATCTGGCGACGGTGTCCAAGGGGTACTTTCCCGTCGCGGGGCAGGCGTGTTCCATAATCGAAATCTCCCCGGGGATCGAAATCAACAGGCTTACCGACATCGCCCTCAAGGCGACGGACGTCAAACCGGGCATCCAGATTGTTGAACGCCTCTTCGGCCTTCTGGAGGTCCACTCGGACCAGCAGGCGGAGGCGCGTCAGGCCGGCGCCGCCGTCCTGGACGCCCTTGAGCTCACCGAAGCGGACCGGATGAAACCGACGATCAAGACGAGTCAGCTCATTAAGAACGTCTCCGACCACCACGCGCAAATGATCAACAAGGTTCGATACGGCAACATGGTCCTCCGCGGCGATACCCTCTACGTCCTTGAAATCCAGCCGGCGGGGTACGCCTACTACGCCGCCAACGAGGCGGAAAAGGCGTCCCGAATCAATATTATCAACGTTACCGGATTCGGAAGTTTCGGCCGCGTCTATATCGCCGGTGACGAGGCGGAAGTGCTGGTGAGCAAGGATATCGTCGAGTCCCGTCTCGCCGACCTCCAGGGTCGGGAGATGTCCGGCGCGAAGGAGTAGCGCCATGGTTCTCGGAAGGGTGGTCGGCACGGTCGTTTCCAGCCGCAAGGAAGCGCGCATGGAGGGAATCAAGCTCCTGCTGGTGGAGAAGATTTCCTTTTCCGGGAAGAAGATCCGCGGCGGCGACACCGTCGTCGCCATGGACGCCGTCGGTGCGGGAGTGGGGGAGATCGTCATGTACGTGGCGGGCTCAAGCTCCCGCATGACCAAGGTTACTGACGGCAAACCGAGCGACGCGACGATCACCGCCATCGTGGATCTTGTCGATCTCGACGGCAAGACCGTTTACAACAAGGAACAGGCGTAGCGATGACGATTTGCACCGTCTGCGGCACCGTCGTCGCCTCTCAGGACGCCGGCAGGGTAGAGGCCATGCCGCGGTATCTTCTCGTCCGTCCCTGGAGCGCCTCCGGCGACAAGACGTCCCGGGACAAGGCGTCCGATTCCATCGTCGCCCTCGACCCCCTCGGCGCGGACCGCGGTGAGGTGGTGATCGTGGCGCAGGGCTCGTCGTGTCGCCAGATTCCCCAGACCAACGGCGCCGCCGTGGACGCCCTCATCGTCGGTATCGTCGATGAGGTGGATGAAGTTGCTCAGGCGGAAGCGGGCGCCACCGGCACGATGGGGTACCGAAAATCCGCCGCGGGGAGTGACCGGTGAAGACGGTGGAAGTTCTGGGCCTGCACGAATATGGCAACACTGCTGCCGGCCTGAAGGCGCTGGACGCGATGGTCAAGGCCGCGCCGGTCCGCGTCGTCGACGTACGTACGATCAATCCGGGTAAGCTGGTGATCCTCATTACCGGGGACGAGGCGTCCGTCGAGGCGGCGCTGAAGGCGTCGGTTCTGGTGAGCGAGGGATTCCTGGTGGATCACCTCTACCTGCCGAATCTCCATCCCCGCGTCATGGTCGCGCTGGAAGGTGGCGCGCGGCCGGGTGACGCTATGCGGGATGACTGGGAAGCGCTGGGGATTCTCGAAACCTCCACGGTGGCGGCGGGCATTTCCTGCGCCGATCTGACGGCAAAAAGCGCCGATGTCCAGGTCGTGACGGTGAGAATCGACGACTCCATGGGCGGCCGTGCCTCGGTTCGCCTTGTCGGGGCGGTGGGTGAAGTTCAATACGCCGTCGATCGGGCGCGTACCGTTCTGGAAGACCGGGGACTGCTTCTGCACTGGACGATCGTTCCCCGCCTTTCGGAAGAGCTTTATCGCTACGTGGCGGAAACAGGGAAGTGATGTATGTCTGATAAAGAGCAGATCATGAATATCGTGAAAGAGGTGTTGCGGGGACTCCCGCGGGAAGGCGCCGCCGAGCACAGCGGTGCGCCCTTCAGCGGGATTTTCGACGACATATACGCCGCAGTCTACTCCGCGGACGAGGCGTTCCGGGCCCTCGCAGAAACGCCCCTGAGCGTCCGGGACCGGATGATCGGAGAGATGCGCGCCGCGATAAAGCAGAATCTGGAACGGTTGTCCCGTCTCGCCGTTGAGGAGACGGGAATGGGCCGCGTCGAGGACAAGGTGGTAAAGAACCGCCTCGCCGCGACGATGACGCCGGGCGTTGAGGATTTGCGTCCCGAGGCGTACACCGACGACAACGGCCTGACCATGACCGAGCGGGCGCCCTACGGCGTGATCGGCGCCATTTCACCGAGTACCAACCCCACGGAGACGATCATTTGCAACGCCATCGGCATGGTGGCGGCGGGAAATACCGTCGTCTTCAACCCCCATCCCGCGGCAAAGAAGGTCTCCGCCCTGACGGTTTCGCTGCTGAACGACGCGATCCAGCGCGCCGGAGGACCGGCCAACGTCCTCACCATGATCGAGGAGCCGACGATCGCCTCGGCGGGACAGATGATGGAGCATCCGACAATCGCCATGCTCGTGGTGACCGGCGGTCCCGGCGTCGTCCGCGCCGCCATGAGTACCCACAAGAAGGTGATCGCCGCGGGACCGGGCAACCCGCCGGCGGTGGTGGACGAGACGGCGGACATTCAAAAGGCGGCGCGGGACATCGTCGCCGGCGCCTCCCTGGACAACAACATCATCTGTATCGATGAAAAAGAGGTGCTCGCGGTGGATTCCATCGCCGACGAACTGAAGCGGGAGATGGTCCGCCACGGCGCGTACGAGCTCAACGCCGACCAGATCGAACGTCTTACGAAGGTCATCATCGCCGACCCCGGGCGGAAAGGCCACGAGGGCATGGCAAACAAGGCGTATGTCGGAAAGGACGCCGCCTACATTGCGGACAAGGTCCTGTCCCTCACCGTACCGCCGGAGACGCGCCTCCTCCTTGCGGAGGTGGACAGGGGACATCCCCTTATCTGGACGGAACAGCTCATGCCGGTGCTCCCCATCGCGCGATTCCGCAACGCCGACGAGGCGATCGATTACGCCGTGCAGTGCGAGCACGGATTTCGTCACACCGCGAGCATTCACTCAAAGAACATCGACAACCTCTCGCGCATGGCGAAGGTGATGAACTGTTCCCTCTTTGTGAAGAACGGATCGAACTTTAACGGCATGGCCGAGGGCGGCGCGGGGTACACCTCCTATACGATCGCCAGCCCCACCGGAGAGGGTTTTACCCGGCCGCGGACCTTTACCCGTGAGCGGCGGTGTACCCTTGTCGGATACTTCCGGATTGTGTGATGGGTGTCATGGGATTGACGAGCATGCGAGGCGGCAAATCATGAAAATCGGCAGAGTCATCGGATCGGTTGTGTGCGACCGCCGGGTTGAATCGCTCTCGGGAGTGACCTTACTCCTCGTGCAGCCTCTGGACGAACATGGTGCGCCGAAAGGGACGCCCCTCGTCGCGTGCGACACCGTTCAGGCCGGTCCGGGAGACACCGTCCTCTACGAAGGCGGACGGGAAGCGGCAATGGCATTGCGCCACACCTTCAATCCCTCGGACGCATCGATATTGGCGATCGTGGACGACCTCCACGTCGCCGACGGTTCGGAGGGTAAACGATGATCCTCGGACGAGTTGTGGGAGACGTCACCTCGACGCGAAAACATGAAATCCTCCGGGGCCACAAGCTTCTCATTGTGGAGCCGGTGACGGGGGAACTCACCCGCGCCGGATCGTGCGTCGTGGCGATCGACCTCGCCCAGGCGGGACAGGGAGACATCGTCCTCGTCTGTGACGAAGGCAACGCCGCCCGCCTCATGCTGCAGGACACATCGGCGCCGGTGCGGACCGTCGTCGTGGGAATCGTGGATGCAGTGGAACTTTCAAATACGGGAGAAACGCGATGAAGACCACCGGTCCGGTCTACGATGAAGATTCGATGAAAGAGACCAATCAGCGGGACAACGTAAAGCGCGTGGCCCTCGGCGCGGACCACGGCGGCTTTGCCGCCAAGGAGGCGCTGAAGGGTGTGCTGGAACTGGCTGGATATGAAATCCTTGACGTGGGAACCTATTCCACCGAGAGCGTGGATTACCCTGACTTTGCTCTCAAGGTCGCCCAGGCCGTCGCCCGTGAGCAGTGTGACCGGGGCATCATGATCGACGGCGCGGGAATCGGATCTTCAATGGTCTGCAACAAGGTGCGAGGTATTCGCGCCGCCCTCTGTTATGATATGAAGACGGTCGTAAACTCCCGGGAACACAACAACGCAAACGTCCTTACTCTGGGCGGACCGCTTCACAGCGTCGACGAGTTGTGTGCCATGGCCGAAACGTGGCTGAAGACGCGATTTGCAGGGGGAAGACACTGGCGACGAATAAACAAGATGATGGCCGTGGAGCGCCGCCGCTGACCGCGGTTGGTCTGCGGAATGAGGTAACGAAAATGAACGAAGACAAACTGATACAGCAAATAACGGAAGAGGTACTCGCCCGGCTCAACAAAGAGACGGCATCGGGCGCGGGAGCCGCGGGAGCCGCGGGCGCCGCCGGGTCGGGCAAAGACGCGGCGGGAGCGGGCGCGTCAGGGACCGCCGACGAGCCGGTGATCCTCCCGAAAGACCTGGCAAAATACATCGACCATACCCTGCTCAAGCCGGAAGCGACGGTGGAGCAGTTCAACACGCTCTGCGACGAGGCGAAGGAGTACGGATTCTACTCGGTCTGCGTCAACAGCTCATGGGTGCGCCACTGCGCAAAGCGCCTTCAGGGTTCCGACGTGAAGGTCTGCGCCGTCGTCGGCTTCCCCCTCGGTGCGATGGCGGGACGGGCAAAGAACTTTGAGGCCCGCCACGCGGTGGAGGACGGCGCCCGTGAAATCGACATGGTCATCAACGTGGGGGCGCTCCGTTCCCGCGACCTGGAAACGGTGGAATCCGACATCCGCTGGGTACGGCGGGCGTGCGGCCGCAACGTCGTTCTCAAGGTGATCATCGAAACGGCGCTTCTCACGGACGAGGAGAAAATCCTCGCCTGCCGCATCGCCGAGAAGGTGGGCGTTGACTTTGTAAAGACCTCCACCGGCTTCTCCCACCACGGCGCCACCGTCAGGGACGTGCAACTCATGCGACAGTCCGTGGGCAAGAACACCTCGGTGAAGGCCGCCGGCGGCGTCCGCTCCTTTGACGACGCGGTGGCGATGATTCGCGCAGGCGCCACCCGCCTCGGCACGAGCTCCGGGGTGAAGCTCGTCCGCGGCGAGGCGACGGACGGCGCGTACTGAGGGGCGGTCGGCCCCTTGCTCGGCCGGCGAGCTTTCACAGTAAATGACCGAATTCAAAACCCTCGACGGCGTCACCCGCGCCGTCATTACCGACACATTCAACGACGCATTCTCGGAATACCAGATATCCGTGGACATGACCGAAGCGAAGCTGGACCGGATGATCCGGGAGCGGTCCGTCCGCCTGGACCACTCCTTCGGGCTCTTTGACGGCGACGTTCTTGCCGGATTTGTCCTCACCGGATCGCGCCGTTTGGACGGCGTATTGACCGCGTATGATGCCGGGACGGGAATACGGCAGCGATATCAGGGCAGAGGGTACGGTGCCGAGCTGCTGACGAAGACGGTGGACCGGCTGCGGGACCTCGGCTACCAGCGGTACCTCCTTGAAGTGCTGCAGGGCAACGACCGCGCCGTGGCGCTCTACCGTCGCCACGGGTTTGAGGTGACCAGGGAGCTCAACTGTTTTCGAAAGACGGTCGTCCGCGATACGATGGACGGCGACGATAGGAAAGACGGCGATTGGAAGGACGGCGGTGCCGTCGATATCGCCGTTGAGCGGGGGTGGCGGGAACGTTACTCGCTGGTCCCGGGATGTCGGCCCTCGTGGCAGAACAGCGCCGAGGCGATTGAGGCACTCGGCGCAGCGTGTCGCCTCGTGAAAGTGCCCGGTGAAGGGTGTACTCGGGCGTGGGCCGCTGTCGCCGTGGACACGGGAAGCCTCATGCAGATCGCCGGTACCGACATCGACGCGCTCCGGGCGGTGGTCACCCACGCGGAAGAGATCGTTGCCGGAGATGAACTGAAAGTCATCAACCTGCCGGCGTCGTGCACGGAGATGGAGACGGCGCTGAAGGAGCTCGGCTTTGAGCGCTTTGTCTCCCAGTACGAAATGGAACGGGATTTGCACAGATATGAGTAACCACCACGAAGAACACGACCACAGCCACCACGACCACCATGAACACGGGCCCGGGGAGGCGCACAACCACGCCGTCGTCGGAGACCTGCGGATCGCCCTGGCCATAAACGTCCTCTTCACCGTTATCGAGCTGGTGGGAGGGCTGCTCACCAACAGCGTCGCCATCATCGCCGACGCCGTGCACGACCTGGGCGACTCGGTGACCCTCGCGGTGGCCCTCGTCCTCGAGAAGGTCTCCGGCCGCAAACGGTCGGAAAACCTGACATTCGGGTATCGCCGCTTCTCCACCCTCGGCGCGTTGATCACCGGACTGATCCTCATCGTAGGTGCCGTCACCGTCCTGATTCACACAGTGCCGCGACTCCTCAATCCCGAGGCGGTTGACACCACGGGAATGCTGGTGCTGGCGATCTTCGGGGTCGTGATGAACGCACTGGCGGCGTTCCGTCTCTCTCGGACGGAATCAATGAACGCCAGGGCGGCATTTCTCCACCTCTTTGAAGACGTCCTCGGATGGATTGCGGTATTGGTAGGCGCCCTGGCGATCAGGTTCTGGGGGATTTTCATCATCGACCCGTTGCTCTCGGTCGCCATCAACCTCTTTGTCCTGACCCGGGCGGTGCCGATCCTCATGCGGGCGCTGCGCGTTCTCCTCCAGTACGTTCCCCGGGAGATTTCGGTCGAAACCGTCCACGACGCCGTGGAAACGATCCCCGGCGTGGAGGAGGTCCACGACGTCCACCTCTGGACGCTGGACGGGAGCTATACCCTGGTCACGCTCCATGTGGTAAGCGACGGCACCGCGACACTTGACAGTCTCGAGCCGCTGAAGGATTCAATCCGGGACGCCCTGAAGAACTTGGGTGTGGACCACGCGACGATCGAGCTTGAATCGGGCAGTATCGGATGCGATGGGTGCGATTTGTGAGGTTTCCCCTGAGTTTCCGATCGCAATCTCCCGAAGGCGTCATGGCTCTACGGTGAAGTCTTCTCCATTTGTAACGGAAGATTGCTCGAACTTCCGGGCCTTCCAATAGTCCGGATCGCGGTGAAGATGCATTACAGCTATGACCGCAATGGTATCGGATTTGATGCGGAAAAGAATGCCGAACGGGAAAATTTTTGTAAGACATCGGTGAACGTCATCCTCGACAATCGGATACATCTTGGGATTTAGCTCGATCCGGTTGAGAGCATTCTGAACGGAGGTCAAAAAGCGCTTTCCGAGGCCTTCTTGTTGTGACTCGTACCATATGGCCGCCTCGACCATCTCCGAGTCGGCATCAGGATGGAATCGTATAGGCTTCACGGGAGTGCGGCGTACGCTTTGGCGAAAACGTCGGCCGCATCTCGAAGTTCGATAGCACCTTCGTCTATTTCGCGGCACCGCTTTCGAACTTCTTCACGCCACAACGGAGATAGATCCTCTCCGGGGGTGGTGTCAAGGCTTTCTATGAGGCGCTCTGCTAGGAACGCACGTGCTTGCGGGGAAAGGGACAATGCTTCTGTAACGATCTTTTCCACCGTCTTGTTCATACTCGAAGATTACAGCTTGGGAGTTGTACGGTCAATTCTCCGCGTACCGCGAACACACGCCTCGCCGCTCTATAGGGTGAGCACGAAAATTCCCGGAAAGGACTTAGACGAACTATTTTTCACCTATGCGCCGAATGATCTCAAATTTTTCCTCGGTATTGTCGCGGAAATCGACGCCGCGGGCAACCGGGTGGAGCTTACCCGGGATGAGGTGGGGCGGATTACCGAACTTACCGACCGGACCGGCGCGACGTGGCGTTACGGCTATGACGAAGCGGGCAGGAGAACGGTGGTGACCAACCCCTACGGCGCATCCACAACGTACACCTACACCCTGCTCGGCGATATCGCGACGGAGCGGAACGCCCTGGGACACATCACCCGCTACGATTACGATGAACTCGGCCGCCTCGTTACGGTAACCGATCCGATCATGGCGGAGACGAATTACACCTATGACGGAGCGGGAAACCTGCTCTCCGTCACCGACGGCGCGGGCCGGGTCACCACCTACACCTACGACGAATTAGGACGGCTTGAGGAGGAGACCAACGGCGCCGGCGAGACGGTGACCTACGCCTACGACGAAGAAGGCCGACAGACCGGCATGACCGACGGGAAGGGCGAGGTGTATCAGTACGAATACGACGCCCTCGGCAGGCTGGTGAACGAGACCAACCGGCTGGGCGATACACAGAGTTATCGCTACGACGGGGAAGGCAACCGGATCGGGAAGACCGACTTCACCGACGCGGACACCGGCTACCTCTACGACCCTCTGGGACGACTGACGCGTGTCGAGTTTGCCGACGGATCACAGAACACCTTCACCTACGACAAGGCGGGAAACCTCATCGCGGCGGATAATGAAGCGCGGGAATACGCTTATGCATATGATGGGCTGAACCGGCTGGTGCGGAGCGAGGACGCGGACCTGGGACAGGTGGTCACCTACGCTTACGACGCGGAAGGGCGCCGGACCCGCATCGCCTGGCTTTCCGACCAACGGGTCACCCGCTACACCTACGGCGAGGCGGGAGAGCTGTTGTCGGTGACCGGCCCCGACGGCACCACGACAACCTACACCTACGATCTGCTCCTGCGTGAGATCGAACGAGAGCTCCCGAACGGTATTATCACCGAGCGCAGTTACGATCCGGCGGGGAGAGTGAGCGCCATACGGGAACGGAAGAGCCGGGGAGAGCTTATCAGTGGAGAGGGCTACGTCTACGACGAGTCGGGCAAGCGCACCTACCGCGTGGATGAGCGGGGACGACTCACCGTCTACCGCTACGATGAAGCGGGACGCCTCGAGACGGCGCTCTATCCCTTTGGGGTGGGGAAGGCGAGTGAGGACTTTGAGGAGCGCCTCACGGTGGGGTTGTATCCTGAGTACGAAGAGGACGGAGGCGGACTCCACAGCAGCGGTATGGGAGACGAACCGGAGCACCCGGGAGTGCACTTCGGCTTCCGCCTGCCTCATGTCCCCGACTTTGACGAGTCTGAGTTCGGCGACCACCTGAGCGATCTTCTTGCGGGAAGGGAGCAGGTCTACGAAGGTTATCGCGGCCGGCGGCCCGACGGGTGGGGGAGATGGCATCTGGTACCCGGAGAGGGCGCGACGGAGTTTGCCGAGCATGTGGTGCTCACCGGGGTGGAGCGGCAGGAAGTGGAGCAGGCGACCCGCCGGGTGACCGGCTGGGGGAGACACTTCAACCCCGAGCGATGGCTTTGGATTGAGAACTACGAATACGACGAGAACGGCAACCGCCTCTCCAAGGCGAACGGCTGGGGCGCGATTCCCTACCGTTACGACGAGGAGAACCGCCTGCAGCAGGCGGGAGAACGGCTCTACACGTACGATGAGAACGGCAACCTCACCGGTGAAGCGCTGGGAGATCTCCAGGTGGTCTACGCCTACAGCCCGGAGAACCGCGTAGTGGACGTAAACACCGAGGTGGAAGGACTGGTGGGCCGCTACCACTGGGGACGGCACGAGTGGGAACTGGAGTCGGGGATACGGTATGAGTACGACGCCCTGGGCAGACGGGTGAGCCGGGCGGAATACCAGACGGTGAGCTTCGGCAGTCGATGGCAGCGGAGCTGGGACAACGAAAGCGTGACGGAGTATCTCTACGACGGACTGTCCATGAATCCCGTGGCGGAGTACCGGGACACGGAGTTCAACCCCGGCCTCGACCACCCCTGGCTTCCCTGGCACGACGGCGGATCACGACGGCCGCGGTGGGGACATCACCGCTCCCATCCGGGACACCGGAGCTGGAGCTGGGTGCGGCAGGGACGATTCCGCCCGGTAGGCGAGTACGTCTACGGGAACCGGGACGAGCTCATCGCAAGGAGCGACTTCAACCCTGAATACACGCGATTGACCTGGGAGAAGACGGAATACTACCATCAGGACGTGCTGGGATCGACGGCGGTGATCACCGACAGCCGGGGCCGCACGGTTGAGCGCTACGGCTACGACGCCTTTGGGAACCACTACGAGGGGAGTTTTCACCGGGTGAACGAGGTGGGCTACACCGGCCAGCGGTATGACCAGGCGACGAACCTCTACAACTACGGCTTCCGGGATTATCAGCCCGCGGTGGGACGGTTTACGACGGTTGATCCCATCAGAGACGGGAACAATTGGTATGCCTACGTAGGGAACGATCCGGTGAATTTTGTGGATCCGTGGGGGTTGATGAAGGAGACGGCGGGGAATGGGACTGCGCCCGATCCTAGAAATCTCGTGCTGGTTAGGCCTAACGATGAAAGATCGTTCTTGCAAAGGTTGGCGGGTAAAGATTCTCAGAACCCTCCGTATTTCGTGGATCAGACAACCGGGGCCGAATTCGAAACCCGTCTGGTTAGTGGCACACCTCCGACTTTGATGCTTCCGGGTCCTCCGACAAGGAAACTTCTTACGGCAACACCACAAGCATTGGCGAAAGGAGCCTTTGTGAATGCAGGGAGGACCATCCGACAGAATCCGGGATCATTTACATACGGACTGGTGGTCGAACTCGGATCTGGTCTTGCCGGACCGGGTCCGGATATTCCGCCAGCGACGAGTGCAGCAGAACGTCTCGGAAGGACCGCCGGGCGCGTGTTAAACGCGGGATGGGAATTGGCCAAATTCTTTGCCAGGTCTTTTTAACAAGCGAGGATTAAACGATATGAAAGAATATGAATTGGATGAGGCTATGTATGTTCGGAATTATATTGTACTTGAAAAAGAAAACCAATTGTCGATATGGCAGATTATTGCATTATCGATATTTGGCGGTGGATTGATTGTAGTTACCGCACTAATCGGTCAATATATTGCGTCCATTATATTTATTGGAATTACAGCTATATTTGCGTGGTATTGGATAAAAGGACCAGAGTGGACGGCACGCCGAAACTATAGAATTAGCAATGTCCTTAAAAACCCTATAAAGGTTGAGATTAACGAAGAAGGTATTTATTACGCGACATCTCAAGGGGAAGGTATGTTGAATAGAAATGATTTCTTTCGTATTAGAGAAACCGAGGAATTGGTTTTCGTTCAACATAATAACGGTGTTCATTTGTATATACCGCTTAGTTGTCTGACTCCTAAGGAGGCCGACCTCATTCGTGAGACTAGTTCCGTAGTTGATCAAAAATAATGGAATTATATTTCATATCAAGATAAAATAATTATAATACTAGATAGATTTTACTTGGCGAATTTTCTAATTATTCGTAATCGTCAAAACATCCCCACCTACACCGGACGTCATCGATACTGAATACTCCTTCATGCAAGGAGGGGATAGTGAACACCAACGAGCGGAATACGAGACGCGAAGGACTACTGAACGACTTTCACGAGAGTGGCCTTACTCAGAATGCATTCTGTGAACGCCACGATCTGCCGATTAGCACCCTTCAGTATTGGCTGGGCTGTGAACGAAAAAAGTAGTGGGCACAACGGTCATCAGACATGGTGTCAGTCGGTACCGTTAATCCGGTTGCCGGGCGACAGACGCTTCGCGTAACGTCTGGAACTGGTGTCGTGATCGAGGTGGAACGACCAGTGAGCGAAGTGGAGTTTTTGACGATCATCCGGGCCTTGGCGCCATCATAATTGGCCCGGATCTCAACCGGGTAGAGATCTTCATCCGCCCTGGGTAACCGACATGCGTAAGGCGATCAACCGATTGATCCGAAACACCCGCGATTTGAGCGAGTCATCGACATCCCTGAGGAAGACAAGCAGTGTGCCTGTGGCCATGAGATGGTCCGTATCGGCGAGGAAGTCACCGAGCGCGTTCAGGTCATCCCGGAGCAGATCTGGGTTGATCGTATCGTGCGTCCCAAATACGCACGTCACCACTGCGAAGGCTCCGGCGATGAATCCAAGCCGGCGGTACGGATCGCGCCTGTTGAGCCGACGGTGGTACCGAAAGGCATCGCCACTGCCGGCCTGATTGCGTTCGTTCTGGTCAACAAGTTCGTGGATCACCTGCCGTTCTATCGCCAGGAGAAACGGTTTGAATGAATCGGGATCGCGATCTCCCGGCAGGACATGAGTAACTGGACGGTGCGATCCGCAACGATGCTCCAGCCGCTCATACAGAGATTTAGCACCATGATCCCCGGTGGTCCAGCAGTCAATATCGACGATACCCGGGTGCAGGTCATGAACGAGCTGAACCGGTCGGATACGACCACCAGCTTCATGTGGTTAGCCCGCGGCGGGCCACCGGATGAGCCGGTTGTGCTGTACCACTACAGTCAAAACCGCAGTGCCGAATATCTTCGTGAGCTTCTTTCCGGAGCCGAGCTCTACATGCAGGGTGATGCGCACCGGGCCCACGTACTACTCGCAATAGAAGAGCCAGGTATTATTCGTGTTGGCTGTTTCGCCCACGCTCGGCGAAAGTTTCACTAGGCGGCGCAAGGCAGCAAGGAAGCCGGTGCCGCCCATGAGGGTATGAAATACGTCGCGCGAATCTACCGTATCGAGACCGAGTTGCGATCACAATACATCGACGACGACGAGTTTTTTAAGAAGCGCCGCACCCTGGTGATGCCGATCCTCGAGAAGTTCCATCACTGGCTTGCAAAGAAGCAGGAAACCGTTGTGCCATCATCGCTTCTCGGCAAGGCGGTGAACTACACGCTGGACGAGTGGAGTGCACTCATTCGCTACCTCGATCATCCGGTCCTCGCGCCGGACAACAACGCGGCGGAAAACGCCATCCGGCCATTTGTCCTCGGACGTAAAAACTGGCTATTTTCCGACAGCCCCAACGGCGCGAAAGCTTCATGCGCAATCTATTCGCTGATCGAGACGGCGAAGCAGAATGATCTGAACCCATTCTCCTATCTGTACTACGTGCTCGATCGGGCACCACGGATCTCTGATGACGACGAATGGGACACTCTGCTTCCTCGAAATCTGAATCAGGACGTCATATCTGCCAACTACCCCGTGCCGGCGCGGTTAATTTGACGGCTGCCGCGGTGTTGTCAATGCATTTCGTAGAGAAACCGAGTACACCCGTAGTGGTAGAGAGGCGCATAAACAATGGAATCCTGGTGAAGGCTATGAGAAGGAATTTCGTTTTGAGAGTGGTCGTCGAGCTGATACGGTCAACTTCGAAACACGTGTTGTAGTCGAGTTAAAGCGCAATAACCCGCGGGCGATTCGTAGGGGAGAATGTCAAGTCGAGCGCTATCGTCAGGAGCTGGAAGATACATATGGTGGCGAGTGGACGGGATTGGTCGAAACATATGATCGATAATTCCCAAACGGATTTGTTGATTCTATAAGGGAAAGGTAGACTATGCCATGAATGCGGATTCGGAATTGAAATCATCCATTGCGACCTGTCTGAAAAGTCATGGATTTCGGAAAAAGGGTCTAACGTGGTTTCGAGACTCTAATGACGTCATCTGGGTGGTTAATTTGCAACGATCTCAGTTTGGGCTGCAGCACTATCTAAACGTAGGCATTTGGATGAAGTCTCTTGGAGGCGAGGAGCCCTTTCCCAAGGAGAACAAATGCCATTTGCGTACGCGGCTTTCAAAATTGGTTCCGTCAGACATTGGAATGGCTCTTGAGAAGTCTCTCGATCTTGAGAACGAGGATGTGACATCCTCCGAACGCCAAGAAGGGATAAAGAAGACAATCGAGTCCTACTTGGTGCCTATTATTCTCGATCTTGCCTCGATGAATGATTTGAAGATCGCGTTTGGAGATGGAAAGATAGATAGATTCCATATAAAGAAGAAAGCAGCCACGGAACTCAAACGGTGAGAGCAACTGTAATCCCCTCAGAAAGCAGCCTTCGCCAAAAGTAGAAAACCTAATATCCCTGGAAAAGGAGTAACGAAGAGGAAGTTTCGGTTTTCGGACTCACAGATAATGGCGATCCTGAACAAGGCGGAGGGCACCAGAACCAAAGAAAACACTCGGTGGAGCGATTTTGGACGTCGTTGCGGATATTTTAGGGTTCTTTCAATAAGGATGCGATATGAAAATGGTGAAAGGAATTCTTTACGTTTTTAAAAACTTTCGTCGGATTCTACGATCTGCTAGACTCTTCAAGGATCGCAGGTACGAGGAAATAATCTCAATTGCACACGCTGACCTAGAAAATAAAGATTTTGATTTTCTCTCTATCCGAAATCTATCATTCGCCTATGCTTATATAGGAAAATCTGACACCGGTTTTGAGTATTTTCGCATGCTTATACCGCAACTTAGGGACAAAAGACTTCTTACGAAGGGGATCAATTACTTCGTGCTTCCCGAATGGAAACGCGAGAACTATGACAAGGTTGTAGAACGGTGCGAGTATCTCAGACAGACCGAAACTGGATTGTCGGGTAAGGAAGTCGTCTACAAGTATTTGTTGGCTGGCTATTTTAACAATGAGGACTATAAAATGGTGCTGCGGACGCATGAAAGTGCGGTGTCTGAGTTTTCCAACGACAATGATCTAATCGAAGTGTCAAACAAATACAAAGAACGCGCACTCGCAGGAATAGAGAAGGCCGGATCGTCGGGCGGTCCTCCAGGCGCTGATATCTCCACCTAACTGTATCACCGAATTGTACCGGTTGTATTAGAACGGAGACTACCGAGCGGCGTATCGAGGATCAAACTGCAACACCGACAGTCGGGTTCACACGGTGGAGCGTTACGGCTATGACGCCTTTGGGAACCACTATGAGGGGAGCTTCAACCGGGTGAACGAGGTTGGGTATACGGGTCAACGCTACGACCAGGGGACGAACCTCTACAACTACGGCTTCCGGGATTATCAGCCCGCGGTGGGCCGGTTTACGACGGTGGATCCCATCAGAGACGGGGATAACTGGTACGTCTATGTAGGGAACGACCCGGTGAACTTTGTGGATCCGTGGGGGTTGATGGCGGCGGGAGATTTGGCGGCAAAGATCGACCAGCTTGGCATGTATGGTGATCCCCGTATGGCAGATGGCCCGGTGATCGTTGATCCGTTTGGTACAACTCGCTGGGTCGTTAATCAGTACGAGGATACAAGTCTACTCGCTGGGGTGGGAGAGATACTGCGGCAAGGCGCATACGAGCAAGGACCGAATGGTGGTGCGATATCGCTAACCGCGCCGATTTACGGTGGTGCTATAAAGATGGGTACGGTGACACTTACAACCTATGGAGTCCGAAATGACAACAACATCCGGGGATATGATGTGCGAGTAACGCTTCCCGTGGAAAACGAAGGACCATCGATCTCCGAAGACGTGGACATTCTGAGATACGATCCCGGTGATCCATTGCCGGAGGACTTTGCACGAGAGGTGTTGGAGAGGACACCTCACTTGGTTGATCAGGCTCTGGAGGAAGATCGACGGTCGCTCTTGAGGAAGGTTATTGATGCATTATTCTAAAACAGTCGCAACGCTATCACTATTGGTTCTAGCTTCGATAATGTCGTGTTCTGCTGAATCTGTACCTGTCGTTTTGATTCCCGAATACACTGGCATCGTTGATTCCATAGACATAGCCGTGTTCTTTCGAGATGGGGAAGGAACGTTGGTTGGGCATCAGATGATTAGCTTGCAGCCTAGGTCAACCGCGCATATTTCGATTTCTACCACAGCTGTCTCTATGCGGTACGAAAAAAGGCGGACCGTGGGAAGCACTGCAGAGACTGTCCTTTTTGGTGAACTCTTCTGGTTTGAAGTAGAGGAGTTAATAGACTCGAATGGACATATTAGCCTATACGTGAACGATCCAGTGACGGTAGTTAGTCCGATCAATGGCAGCGAATTCGACGACATTGAGGATGTGACTCTTGAATGGGAGCGAGAACCGTATGCGCAGTGGTACATGGTTACGATAAAGAAAGCTGGTGGGAACGGGCCCTTTTTGACAGCGCTGTTGCCCGAAGAGCGGACAGAGGTACGGATAGATCGTCTGCTCGAGATTTCTTCACCAGAGGCTCGAATAAGTTCAAGCAGTATAGCTGGTGGTGAACCCATCGTTCGTTTCGATAGATGGCCTGGCTCGGAGCCAGTGACAATGACCGTGATCGCCTATCGGTACTTAACAAGTTCAAAGCGGCTAGTTCCGATTACACGCCAATATGAAACACGCACAATTGAATTCTCAGTAGTGCAGGAGTAGCAGAAAGGAAGGTATGCCTGGCGATCTTCTTGCGGGGAAGGAGAAGGTCTACGAAGGCTATTGCGGCCGACGGCCCGACGGGTGGGGACGATGGCATCTGGTACCCGGAGAGGGAGCGACGGCGTTTGCCGAGCATGTGGTGCTCACCGGCGTGGAGCGGCAGGAAGTGGAGCAGGCGACGCGCCGCGTGACCGGCTGGGGGAGACACTTCAACCCCGAGCGGTGGCTGTGGAGGGTGTATGGAAATCCAGACACGATTACGGTCGGTGTATCAAGCAAGAAGAATAAGTAGCGAATCTCTCCTTCTGCTCATAGTCGGCGTCCTCTCGATCCTGATAGGCCCGAGTGTTTTCAACGTGTACGGGGAGAGTAATTCATTGGCGGGAAAGGTGTATCACTCGCAGTTCGCTATGCTTCGCTTCGAGTCGCGAAATGATCTTGTCTTTTCCGGTATCGATCCGGACAGGGGTGAACAATTTCACCGTTCCTATCGTTACCAGTTTTCGGAAGAGAATGGTGTTCCGTTTATTGAGATCGACGGATCGGAGGAAGGGCATTGGCTCATACTTGCATGTGACGAATTCTTGCTCGCTTACAAGGACGCAATGGCATTCCCGTTTTTTGTCGGAGTATCGCAGGATTCCGGGGGGATCGAAGCCTTAACCCTCCTCGACGTGGAAAGTGTCTCAAGTTATTTGGTGGAGGGATCGGTTGCGTATACCGGTGCGAACCTCCGCAACACGAGGCTATCTATGCCGTGGGTTGAGAATGTCCCGGGGCCCGGCATCGGGGAGGAAATCGTCATCTCGCCGGTCTACTCGCAGCGGATTTGGATATCCAACGGATTCGTTTCGTTTGAGAAACCGTATTTGTACCGCGCTAATGCGCGAGCGAAACGTATTGAGGTACGGGATATAACGAACGAATCAAGATATGAGGTTGAATTACGGGATACACCCTCACCACAAGCCATTGAGCTGAGGCAAGAGACCGAGAGAGTAATTCTAACCATAGTCGATGTCTATGAAGGAGAACGATGGGACGATATGGCAATCAACTTCCTTTTAAGGTACTGACCTTTCGTCGTGCATATCATGATTGGCATACTGAAAACGGTGCAACCCGCCGCTAAAAGCCGAATATGATCGAGTCTCGAATAGAAAGACACTGCGAGGTTTAATGTGAGATCGATTTGGCTGATACATGCGTGGATAAGCGCAGCGATCAAGGATACCAATTGGGCGTTGCCGGTTCTCGGGAGATTTGCCTTACCAGACGTGGGGGCCACAGCCTTCATTGTGGTGGTGTTGGCACCGTGGCTCTTTCTGTTGATAGCTGTCGTATTCCCTGGGTTCGCCGCCCAACAATCAGCAGGTTTGGTTGTTGGGATCGGACTATTCGCCTTGGCAATGTTGTTTGACCGAATTGCACGCGGATCTGCGGGCCGGAGGTCCGCTGTAGAACGGGTGCGAAAGATCAAGGAGCGCATGACCGACTTCGAAAGGAGAGTCGGTGATGTCATCATCTTCCCATTGCTGGTTGGGGTCATGGTGATGCAAGTGTTGATCGTGCGATGGATACTGGCTTGAGAAATTGAAGACTCGAATAATCAAACAGAATGGACCGATCTTGATGCGTCAGCAGCGCCAGGGATCGGAGGGGCGGCGAAGCCGGTCTGCCGATGAAGTCGGCAGACGGAACCCCCGCAGAGCCCGGCCCGCCGGCCCACGGTGGGAATCGGGAGACGCCACACTGAATCGCAAAACCAATGCCGGGTGATAGGATGACGAGCGGTACCGGCTCAGTTATGTCCGTCGTCCCGGCATCGGATACAGGAATCGGCGGGGGCGTCCAGATTCCTTCGAAACCTACGATGAGAACGGCAACCTCACCGGCGAAGCGCTGGGAAACCTCCAAGTGGTCTACGCCTACAGCCCGGAGAACCGCGTGGTGGATGTAAACACCGAGGTGGAAGGTCTGGTCGGCCGTTACCACTGGGGACGGCACGAGTGGGAACTGGAGTCGGGAATACGCTACGAGTACGACGCTCTGGGCAGACGGGTGAGCCGGGCGGAGTACCAGACGGTGAGCTTCGGCAGTCGATGGCAACGGAGCTGGGACAACGAAAGTGTGACGGAGTATCTCTACGACGGACTCACCATGAATCCCGTGGCGGAGTACCGGGACACGGAGTTCAACCCCGGCCTCGATCACCCGTGGCTTCCCTGGCACGACGGCGGATCACGACGCCCGCGGTGGGGCGATTTACGACGGTGGATCCCATTAGAGACGGGGATAACTGGTATGTCTACGTAGGGAACGACCCGGTGAACTTTGTGGTTTCGTTGGAGTTGTCGGCGGCAAGAGCCGGAAGCGGTATCGCATCATCCCGCCGGCTACACCAAACGGATGACTGACTCACGAAAGAAGCTTCAACGGGTGTACCATCCGATGGAGAATGAGCTGTATGTCGCGTGAACGGCATGAGGAATCGAACCAAAGGCCGATGCACGATATAATGATTGTACCTATGAAGCACCGGGGACGAGAATCGTGAAAGTCTACTTCGATGTTTGCTGCCTATCTCACCCCTTTGACGACCAGGCTCAGGAGCGGGTTCGGCTGGAATCCGAGGCGGTACGCTTTCTCCTTCGACGGGTCAAGAATGGAGACTTAGAATGGGTCGGCAGCACGGTTCTCACCTTCGAAGTGGGACGGAATCCAAACTTCGATACTCGTCAACAAATTGCGTACCTTATGGGTATGATGAGTACGATGCTTACGGTGACCGAAGAGGACCGCATTCGGGCACGGAAGCTTGCCGAACGAGGGTTCGGGCCGATGGTGCGGCTCACGTCGTTTTGGCTGAACGAGCGGGCGCGGAGGTTCTTTTCACCGTGGACGATAAGCTGATTAAGCAGGGCGCGGCCAACAGTGACCTGGTTCGGGTGAGAGTCCGAAACCCCATGAATTGGATTGAGGAGAGAGACGAATTATCGATGTAGATAACTTGAGCCCCGCACAGATACGGAAAGCCGGTCTCGAACTTCTGTTTCGCGAACTTGGCCCTGACGGATTCATTACGTTCCTTCAGGACCAGAATCCCGGCAGTGGGGACTACACCAAGGAACGAGAGAAGCTCTTTGAGGGCGAAACCGTCGATACCATTTTCGATGCGATCATGAAACTCCAACAGAAGAAATAGCATTCAACGCACAACGACACTTCGCTGCAGATCTGTTTCGATCCGGGAATGCGGATCCCGACGAACTCACACTTCAATCTGTCCTTTGAAACCGGGGCGATTCACATCTTGCCGAAACAGGTCGGAATATATCCCGAAAACATACATCGAGGTATAATTCACAGAGGAAAAATGAAATACAGAAAACTCGGAACAAGCGGACTCACAGTATCCGCCCTCGGACTCGGCTGTATGCGTATGAGTTTTGGCGACAAGCCCGTGGGTACACGGGAGGAGATGATCGGCGTCATCCGCGCCGCCGTGGAGCGGGGGGTGACCTTCTTTGATACCGCCGAGGTCTACGGGCCCTTCACCAATGAGGTGCTTGTCGGCGAGGCGCTGGAGCCCTTCCGTGATGAGGTGGTGATCGCCACCAAGTTCGGCTTCAAACACGGGGAGGGGACGGGCCCGACGCCCGCTACCGGACTGGACAGCCGGCCTGAGCAGATCAGGCGCGTCGCCGAAGCGTCGCTGAAGCGCCTGCGGGTGGAGGCGATCGATCTCTTTTACCAGCACCGTGTCGATCCCGACGTTCCCATCGAGGATGTGGCGGGGACGGTGAAGGAGCTCATTACAGAGGGGAAGGTGAAGCACTTCGGTCTCTCCGAGGCGGGGGCCGACACGATCCGCCGCGCCCACGCCGTCCAGCCCGTTACCGCCCTGCAGAGCGAGTACTCAATGTGGTGGCGCTCTCCGGAGGAGGAGATCATTCCGACGTTGGAGGAGCTCGGTATCGGCCTCGTTCCCTACAGCCCGTTGGGAAAGGGCTTTCTCACCGGCGAGATCGATGAGAACACGACCTTCGACAGCTCCGACATCCGCAGCAGGATTCCCCGCTTTGCCCCTCTTATGCGCACGGCAAACCTGGCGCTGGTGGACCGGATCAGGACCATCGCCCGGGCGAAGGACGCTACCCCGGCCCAGATCGCGCTGGCATGGCTCCTTGCACAGAAGCCGTGGATCGTGCCCATTCCCGGTACGCGCCATCTGGACCGGCTGGACGAGAACCTCGCCGCCGCCGATATCGAACTGACGTCACAGGATCTGCGGGAAATCGCCGCCGTCCTTGACGAGATTCCCATAGAAGGCGATCGCTATCCGGCGAATCACAACACGATGATCGGAAGATAATCGGGAGATAACAGGAAGGAGGCTTGTATGGATTCCCACGATATCGGCCCCGTCGCGATCCGCCCCGTCGCGTCTCAGGAACGGATACAGGTAATCGACGTCCTCCGGGGATTCGCCATCCTGGGAATCCTGGTCGTAAATGTGTTGTACTTTTTCAACCACTGGACCACGCCGCTGATAACCGCCGAATCCACCACGGGAGAGCGGGTGGTGATGTTCATCACCAATACCTTCTTCGTCTCCAAGTTTTACACCCTCTTTTCATTTCTCTTCGGCTTGGGAATGGCGATACAATTCTCCCGGGCACAGTCGAGGGGCGTCCCCTTTCTCCCCACCTATGTGCGGCGCCTCCTGGTGCTCGCCCTCTTCGGCGTCGCCCACGGGGCCCTGCTCTGGACCGGGGACATACTGTTCCTCTATGCCGTGATCGGATTTCTCACGGTGATGCTCTTCCGGAAGCGCTCGCCGAAGACGCTTCTCATCTGGGCGCTGATATTTCTCATCCTTCCCATGCTCTTTATCGCCCTATCGGCGGGTATGATCGAACTCGCCCGTGCGGCTCCTCCCGAGACGGGTGCCTACGCACAGGTGGAGGCGGCATTTCATGAGGTACAGGAAGAGGTCCGGGCGGAAGGTGCCGCGGCGGCCGCCGTGTACGGCGGCGGTTCGTGGTGGGAGGTTACGCGGTTCCGCTTCTTTGAGTTTTTCGGGCTGACTACCTCTACGACGCTCTTTATGGCGCCCAGCGTGCTGGGTATGTTTCTGCTGGGACTGCGCGCCGGTAAGAAGGGCTGGTTCTCAAATATCGAATCCAATACCGCCCTCTTTCGGCGGCTCCTTTCGTGGGCGCTTCCGGTGGGGCTGTTACTCAATCTCTTTGTCGGCGCCACGGGATTTGAACAGAACAAGCTGGGTATCGAGGTGTTCACCCTCCTGCAGCTCGCCCAGGTCATCGCCCTTGGAATCGGCAGCGTGCTGCTCTCCCTCTCCTACATTGCCGGCATCGTGCTCTTAAGCAGGACTGCACGGGGCGCACGTCTTCTGATGCCCCTGGCGCCGGTGGGCAGGATGGCTCTCACCAATTACATAACCCATTCAATCGTGATGAGTACCCTGGCCTACGGCTATGGATTCGGCATGTTCGGCACAACCAGCCTGGTTACCGGTTTCTTCCTTGCCATTGGGTTGTATGCGTTGCAGATACCGGTGAGCCGGTGGTGGCTCCGCCGCCACAATTACGGACCGCTGGAATGGCTCTGGCGACGCCTTACCTACGGGACGATTTAATACGCCCGGTTTTGCCGGAACAACGCCGCGATCCGGCGATTAGTCGGCGGCTCCTACAAAGCGCTCTTCACGCGCCCCCGCAGCAGCTCTTTGCTGGGCCACCCCTTTCCTTCGTTTTCATTGTAGATCCGGCACGCCAGGACGCCCTCTCCCCGGTAGTCCTCCAGGTCCCGACCGTTGACTTTAATCGTCGGTGAACCGGCGAACTGAAGTTCCCTGGCACGGTCCATATCTTCCACGGCAACGAGCCGCACCGTAGCATCGATCTTTTCCTCGACGAGGACGTCGAGTATGTCATCCCACGCCTGTCGGTATGAGGGGCATCCATTAAAGTAAAGCAGATCAATTGTCATCTGTGGTGAAGTCATGGTGTCATTCTACCCTTCGCCGCGCGGTAGAAGATACGGGCCGATGCGACAAACCACGCTATGAAAAGAGCGTTCAGTCCGAGGATTTCCGCCGGTCCGCTGTATGGCAGACCGAGGCGACCGAACAATGCGACGGCAGTGATAACCGCCTGGACAATTGCCGCGGCTATCATCGTTCGCGCCATGCCCACCGGCCGGAATCGTGCGATCCCCGATCCAACGGCAGTGACAAGTACAACTCCAAGGTACATGCGGTTGGCGGGGTCTCCGTCGGCACCGATAATCCCGACGCCGAGACTGAGCCAGATGAGGGCAACCATGCCGGCGAGGGCCATGCCGATTGCAGGAGCAAATATCTGTTTATACGTGATCGAACGATTCATGGTGAGTATTACATCGACTGAGTCCGAGGTGATCAATCCCTGGTCAATTACGAACCCTTAGACTATCAGTCGGCTTAGCCCCTCCACCACCAACCATATCGCATAGGTACCGAGGATACCGAAGCTTACGATATGTATCGCCGTGTCGGCCCGCTGGGTCATGTGTCCGCGCACCATGTGAACGACAGTCGCCAGCAAAGTAAACCACAGGGTCGCCCCGATAAGAATCCCGCCGAAGAATTCATACCGGATCGTGCCGTCCGTGGCGATCCCCGGTCCAAACAGCCCGATCCACCATACCCAGGTGAAGGGATTGAAGGCGGTGACGGAAAAGCCGGAAAACGCCGACCGCAAGGGACGCCCCGATGACGCGCGTTTCCTGGAGGCGGTCGTCCCGGCCACCGCACTCTCATGAGAATCCGAGCGCCCGCTGCGCAGCTGCCCGACGGCGATATACCCCATAATCAGCGCACCGACCATCCAGAACCAGTACTGGCCCGTAACGGTCGCACGGAGCGATTCCGGAACGACCCGGAGCAGGAGCAGCAGCACTGCCGTATCTCCGAGGACCGCGCAAAGGGCAACCGCAAGGGTAACCACAAGAGCAGACCGGCCTCCGTGATGTATCAGCAATGTGTTGCTCGGACAGGTGACGCTGCTGCTCATTCCAAGAAGAATCGCCGTAAAAAGTCGTAACATGTTGTCCTCCCTGCCCTACAGGACGAGAAGACTCTCAAAAGGACGCAAAACAGGCGGCATTATTCGATTTTACGGAACGGGCGGTCTACGGCTATATTAAACGAAGACTATGGCATATCAGGAATGGGATATCGAAACGATCTGGAATGAATGTGCCGTCGTCTTCCGTCGCATGGCGATGCGGCAAATCGGCAATCACGACGACGCGGAAGAATGCGTGCAGGAGATATTTGCAAAGATCTGTACCGCCACACAACGCCGAAAACTTCCGGAGCGGCGCGATTCCTGGCTCTACGCCGTCGCCAGAAATGCGATTACCGACCATATAAGAAAACAGGGACGACAGGGGCGGGACATTCCCCTGGAATACGACGTTCCTGTTGAGGAACCCGACGAGGTTCTGGAAGAACGGCGTTCCCTTGCCGGGTGGCTTCCCACATACATCGCCGCACTCAAACCGGAATACCGTGACGCCTTGGTCCAATGCCACCTGGACAATCGCAGATTCGTCGATATCGCCAGGACCCTCCGTATCACCGTTTCCGGGGCAAAGTCCCGGGTCCGACGGGGCCGCAGAGAGCTGGCCCGCATTCTTGCCCGGGATTGCAGAGAAGAAATCAAGCTGGCGGGATTGCGTATCGAATAAATCAGGTGTGTTGCGTGGTTACTCCCACAACAGTCTCAATCCATGGGGAACAAACTTCTCAAACTCGGTATCTCTGCTGATCAACACGAGGTTTCGCCGTATCGCCTGCCGGATAAGCATTCTGTCAAAGGGGTCAAAATGACTGTCTTCTTCGAGCCGGCAATAGGTGGCGGCTTCCTCGGGTGACAGACTGATCAGCTCAAATTCCATTTCTTTGGCCAATCCGATGAGCTCATCCATCGTCACGCCACCGAGGTCGATCTTTTTCAATCTGCTCTTGATCGAAAGCTCCCACAGGTTGACCGCGCTTATGAATACGGTATTCGCCGGATTCTGCATTTTCCGGCGTGTCCGCTTCGGAATCAAATCGGACCGGCTGAAAGACCAGATGAACGTATGGGTGTCCAGGAGATAGTTCATTTCAGGCGAAGGAGTTCGTCTTCGGTAATCCTGAAGTCATCGGCGGACGAATCTGTCAACTTGTCAAGTTGAGAACAAAGCCTTCTGAGGACAGTTTGTACGCCCCACCCATTCCGGTAGTACCCTGCGATGCATACCCGCGGTACGTTGTGGGAGATGCATAAAGGAGGCACTATGAGTGATATGTTGCAGGCACTTTCCCGGGACCTTGCGGAGCTGGTGGCGACGGCGTCGCGGTCGATCGTCCATGTTTCGGCGCCGGGTGCGCAGGGACGTACCGGCGTCGTATTTTCAGGCGAAGAGATCGTCACCGTCGCGATGGACGCAACTATCGGTGAGACCGTCCGGCTGCGCGGGCCGGACGGCTCGGAGGCGGAAGGCGAGGTGATCGGTTTTGACGAGACGAGCGGCGTGACCCTCATTCGCCACGACAAGTCGCTCCCCCTCACACCCGTCACGGCTTCCGGCGGCGGGGGAGGCGATGCGCAGGGCGATGCCCTCCCCAGGGTGGGCTCCCTTGCGGTATCGGTAGCGTTTCCGTCGTCCCAGAGTGTCGAGTCCCGGCTTGAAATGGTCCGGTGTGTGGGCGAACCATTCCGTCTCCCCTCGGGCCGTCTCCTTTCAAGCTATCTGCAGACTGACGCGCTTTCCTATCCCGGCTTTTCCGGTGCGCCCCTGATTGCACCCACCGGCGATGCGGTAGCCCTGGCTCTTCCGGGCCACGATCGCGGCGACAATCTCTTCATGGTCTGGAAGGATCTCTCGGAAATAGTCGATTCCCTGCGCACCCACGGCCGCATTACCGTCGCCTACCTGGGCACCCGCGGGAAGACGGCGTCCCTTGACGGCGATAAGGCGGGGCGCACGTCGGGCTATCTCCTCGTCGATGTGGAGGCGGATTCTCCGGCGGAGCGTGCGGGCTTGCGGGTTGGCGATATCGTTGTGCGTGTGGGTGATGTCGATGTTGAGAGTGCGGAGTCACTCTTTGCCGCCCTCATGGGTCCCCCGGGACGGACGGTTGATGTGCACTACCTCCGGGGCGGTGAGACGCGGAATGTGGAGGTCACCCTTGCCGAGCGCCGGCATGACCACCATCACGGTCACGGCGGGCACCACGGGCACGGCGGCGGCCACGGCGAGGGGTGCTGCGGTGGAGGCCGGAGAGGACGGGGACACGGTCACCACCGTGGCCGGGACGGGCATCACGGCCACGGGCACGGGCATGGCGGGCTCCACGGACACCACCACGGAGAGGCGGATTGACGTGACTGTCGGGGTGGTGAGCCGGACGGAGTCATTTCTTGAGGACGCACGATCAGCCCTCCCGGAGATGGAGTTTGCCTTTCAGTTTGCCCACCCGGGCTCACTGGAGCTGGACGCCACCCCGATCGATGCGCTCCTCCTCCACCACAGCGACGCCGACGAGGTGGGGTGGATCCTGAAGCGTGTTCCGCCGGAACTTCCGGTTGTCGCCCTCCTTGCGCGTGGGGCCGGGGAAGAAGAAGCCGGGGAGGAGAGCGCCGGAGAGCTCGCCCGGCGGGAGGGGACGGCGATTCTGTCGGAGCCGTGGACGTGGCGCGAGGTGGAGGCGGCGATTATCCTCGCCGTCCGGGGCGGCCGTTACCGGGACAGCCGCTACCGCGACGCCACCGCTGAAGATGAAATCGACGGCGTCGGCGTAACCCTCACGCCCCGGGAACGGGACGTCCTGCAGAAGCTCTCCGAGGGATGGAGCAATCGCGGAATCGCCTTGTCCCTGGGGATTTCGGAAAACACCGTCAAATATCACCTCTCGGCGATTTTCCGCAAGCTTGGCGCCGAGGGGCGCACCGAGGCGGTGGTGATTGCCTTGCAGGATGGAATCCTGGCGTTGTGATGACGCAAACCCCGGATCTTCCACATACGTTGCAAAACGGACTGCCGGTACGGCTGCGTCTCCGTCTAACGGGTTAATCCACAGAAACGAGAACGCCGCATCCTCCATATCCGTGAACCGAACACCGCGCGGCCACAAGCACTGTTTCGACATCGTCAGGAATCTCCACACCACTGAGATGTCGGGTAAAGGGCTGTTCGGTATCATGGGGGTGCAGAAGGACCCTTTCCCCGTACACCTCACCCGTCTCCGGGTTCACGACGACCCACGCGTCGGCGTAATGGTCCCATCCCTCATCATTGTGTTCTACCGTAACGGAAAAGCTCCACGTGTCGCCTTCCCGCGACGCACGGACGTCCCGAACCTGGGCAAAATCGAGATCCGAGGTACATGTAGCCGGTAACGCGGCGCGGGGATCGGCGGCGTCGCTCCCGGGGGAAGCCGTATTGTCCTGCCCGACGGCGACCGAGGCGACCATGAAAAAGAGTGAAACAACACAGATTGGTACGTGTTTCATGTGGTCAAGATACGCATCGGTATCGGTTGAGTAAAACGACCCGCGAAACGGTCGCACCGCCCGGCACGCCGTTCAGGGGACAGATCGCACGTGAAACGGGAGGCGTGTGACGCCGGAAAGTGCCTCCACGACGACGGCGGTTCCTTCCTGTCGCGCCGCAACGGGTGAATGGACGAGCTGCCAGCGCTCCGGCACCTGAAGGGTCAGCCCTTCCAGTTCAAAGGGAGCCTCGAGGATCAGGAGACGGCGATCGTCGGACTCACGAACGACCTCCAGGGTCACTTCATCCCGGGCGCGCCACCACTCGCCGAAGTCTCCGAGGGTCGAGAACCACGCCCGATCGCGAAAGGCCTCCACGAAGCGCTTTTCAAATGCAAGCTTCTCACCCGCCACGTCGGTGTGGATCAGCACGTTGACGAGGCCGCCGCGGGAAGCGATCCGATCGGCCAGGGCGATCGACGCGTCAATTCTGTCGGTCAGGCTTCCGTACTCGTCTTCTATCGTTATGGGGAACTCGAAGACGTCGACTTCCGTGGCGTACCCGCGACTGTGGGTCAACTGATAGGGGAAGTGCGTCATCGCTTCATTGGCGGTCATGCTGGAGCTGTTACGATACCCGACCGCATCGAGCGCCTCGGGGAGGAAGTCGGGGTGCGACAGGTGCCCCGGCCGGAACGACGACACGTTCGACGCAGACAATGACTCAAGGAGAAATTTGCTGACCCGAAGCTCTCCCAGTACGGAGCCGTCCCGTACCTCGGTAAAGGATTCTACGAAGGGCTCGTAGTCCGGGTACCGCTCAAGGCCGGTACCGAGGGGCATCGAACGAAATTCGTTTGAATGAGAGACGCCGTGACTGGCGATCTCCATACCGCGCGCCTCCAGATAGCGGAGATCCTCCTGCCGGGACGGACCGAAAAACGCCCGATCGTTGTAGTCGGTCATGTATTTCGTCTGAATAAAATAGGTCGCGGGAATGTCTGCACCCGACTCATAATCGGCGTAGGTGCGCACGTTGTCCATTGAACGGGTAAAGTCGATATCGTGGGTCATCACGATCGTCACATCCCTGCCATGGGGCGTGAAACCCAGCGTCACCGCGTCCGGTTCTCCCTCACGATAGACGGTTTTAAGAAATCTGAGGAGCGTGTCGACCTGGGGCTGGTATGTATTTGTGTAACTCGAAACCATCTCCGCGAAGCGACCGTTTGTGGCGCGCAGGACGTAGTGACCGATGTCGAATCCGACCGCGTAGGCCCGACCGGTCCGGCCGTCGGCGTCAAAACGATTCATAACGATCGCCGCCCCGCCGTCGCGGTACCGCGCGACAGGTTCCAGCTTCTCTCCGGCAAAGATCAGCACCGGACTCCCGTCACCGGAGGGCGGCGCGAGGGGAACGCGCCGCTCCAATGCGTCGGCGGCAAAACGCCGCACCCAGGGCGAGTCGGTGAATACCATTTCACGGCGCCGCGCATCCTCGTTTGCTCTGTCGAATCCGAAGACCGGCGGCATCCCCCCTCCGATCACGGAAAAACCAACGAGGGTTCCACCGGATCTGACGTGTGCGGCCAGCGCCTGCAGGGCGTGCGGCGGCAGGCTGCTTCCGGTCAGCGCGGGATAGACGATCACGACGTCGTGTTCCAGCGCCTCGTCGATATCGGTGACAATCGTAAAAGGTACCCCCATCGTCTTCAGACCGTGTGCGAGGCCCAGCCACGACGACGATGTATCGGTTAACAGTATCGCCGCGGCATGAGAAGCGCTGCCGTGCAGCCGATAGGCAGCCGGATCCGTCGGGGGAGGTGAAACCGCTACCTCCGCTGCCCCGTCGGGACCCTGGAGATCGGGAAATGCAACGTCCTCCCGGGTACCGAAGTACCGGAACCCGGCAATCCCGGACAGGAGCGCGACAAGGACGAGTATCGTAATACGGTGACGACCGAAGCGTGCCATTACATGGAATATAGCGACGCAGGATACGACCTTCAATGAAAGAAGGTTTCTTCCCCGATATCCGGAACTCCCGAACACACAGTTTGAATGTCACGAACTCTTTGTTTGGACGTGACGTACAAACGCGCCGTATGGAATGTACGAATCGCGTGTATATAACGAACATATCGTGTGTCTGGAACGTTCGAAATACAGAATTCGAGTTAGAAATATTTTCAACAGAATACGGAAAAATAACTCTTATTTATAACCTCCTGAACCGATACTAGGAAAGATCATTGCACTCGCCTGTGTTACTCGATCCGGATACGTGAGACTACTCCCGCCTCGGGCGGAGTAAATACGTTCCCAGGAGGTGGCTATGCCTTTGCAAGTCACGTTGGTGGAAAACACGCTGCATAACGGACTGCCGCTACGGCCGCGTGTGGTCAATCGGGTAACCGTGGAGTTTGAAGAAATTCTGCGGTTTATGGCGATGGATACGGCGTTGGAAGAGGACGACATGCGTCTCGCCGTAGATCGACTCAAGAAGGCACTCGTCTTCTACACCGCCAAGGGCAACGCCGTGCAGACGCCCCTCGGCATCTTTGCCGCCCACGTACGGGGCGAGCGAAACGGGAGCCCCGTCACGCCTGACATCGGCCCGCAGGGCATGAAGCTCCGGTATCGTCCAAACCGCGGCTTCTACCAGGAGATCCAGAACCGTCTGGCGATCTCCGTGGAGGAGCAGCTCAATCCAAAACTGCCGGTCATTTCAACCCTTACAAACGTGGATCAACCTGCGGCGGCGGATGAGCTCTCTCCGGGGCAACTCTTTCACATCGTCGGCGCCCGCCTTGCCTTCCATACGGAAGCGGAGGACGAAGGCGTCTTCTTTGTGGATGCCGCCGGCACCGGGTATCGCGCAACGGTCTACAGCCGCCACGGTACAAAAATCGTAGACGGAAAAGTCCCGGACCTGCCCGCGGGCCCCTACACGGTCCAACTGAGGGCCCGTCGCACGGAAGGATGTGAGCTCCGGAACGGCACGTACGCCAATACGATCACCGTCCCGTAAGCTCAGGAGCAAAGCTCCGGTCGTGTGGTTTCCACACGACCGGTATCTCACCCATACGGCCGCGGCGTCGCCCCAGCTCGTTGACCATTCCCGGCATCAGATTCATCAGAACTTCGTATCGTGGATCATATCGCCGTGTTTCGCTATCCCGCAAACGCTCGAGCAACTCATCGTCGCTCATCGTCTCCACATCCGCCCATTTCAGTCCGGCATTTTCTGCCTGTTTGAGATACTCCGACATCACCGGCCGGGATACGGCCAGTGCGCGGCTGATCTTCCGGATGGATAATCCGGAAGATTCGTTTAACCGAATGATTTCTCGTATTTTACTCATGCTGATCCTCGCTTTCGGCATTCGGTTCCTCCTCATCGGCTACGATGACGAGTTCCAACGTTTCTTGCGAGGATGCAAATCTCCATTCCGATACAAACCTGCCACCCGTTACGATGACCGCCGAAATTTGGCAGGTTTACGTCGGAATACCCGGCAGGTTTAGCCGGAATGGGTGGCAGGTTTAAATCGTAACAGCCGGCAGGTTTGGGGCGTAATTTCCATTCATGGCGGTCCTTGTCAAGGGCCGCGTAATTCCCCACCCCAGGGCCATCCATATTCCCCAGTGAAAATAAGGGTATCCGGGGGGGTGTCACGATTTTGGCGGAGCTGATTTTGAGGTGTGGGAGCCGTGTACTTCCTTCCGGTACGAGCGCCCTTTCGAAGTAATGAGTTTAATCGCTCCCGAGACCATGCGGTCGAGAATAGCACCACCAACGATGGGATCGGGAAAGATGCTGTACCAGTCCTGCGGCGGTCTGTTGGAAGTGAGAATGGTCGAGGAGATACCGTTCCGTTCTTCGGCGATGATGTACAGCATCTCCGCCTCATGCTGATCAAGAGAGCGGAAGGCGAAATCATCGAGGATGAGGACATCCACGGAACACGCTTTCTTGAGCATCCGTCGTTGCCGATCAGGTGAAGCGGTAAGGAGGCTGGAAAGCAGCCGCTGAGTGCTGCGGAACAGCACGGTGAATCCCTGGCGGCATGCCTCGTGGCCGATCGCTTTCACAATGAACGTCTTCCCGATTCCGGGAGGACCGGCAATAACGAGGTTGGTGTGCTGCTGGATAAACCGGCATGATGCCAGGTCGCGGATCGTTGCCGCCGGAAAGACTTCATCATTGAAACGGAAATCGAAGCGATCGAAGGTTTCCCGGGTTCCCAGGGATGCCTGACTCAACCGTTTGGTGAAGTTGTTCGCCTCCCGGTTTGCCAGTTCGTCGTGGAGAACCAGAGCGAGGAACTCGAGATAACCGAGGCTCTGCTCTTGAGCCTCAATCAACCGGTGATCAAGCTGCTGGTACGCTCCGGGCATGCGTAGTCGTTTAAGTTCGTGTTCAATTTCGTGAGCCTGCTGCATCGAGTTCCTCCTGAAGGTCAAAGAAATAGGTGATATCCCGTGCCATCGTCATATCGACAGCGGGCGTGGTAGAGAGTGTTCCTCGCCTGCCGGCGGTCCTGTCTAGTTCAAACAATGCTTTGAACGTTTTGGGAACGACGATCCGGCGGCGCAGTGCGGTGAGGCAGTGAGTATCAAAGTCCGGATGTTCGCGGAATTCATCCATAACACGGAGTAGTCCCTGAGCCTGACGGGCGTTGAGATACGCGTGAGGCGCCAGGATTGCGGAAATCAGATCCCGGGCTGCACTCCCGTACGAATTCGCGCGCTGGAGAAGGTGTTGTGGATAGGACCCGTCCATCATCGCCTGTTTTTCCGCCGGAAAGTCGCTGGTGAAGTAATACACCCGCGTTCCCGGCTCATATGGATAGATGCGGATACGCTCCGGGCCATGAAAAATCTCGATCAGGCGCCTGGTAGCGCGTACCGCCACCTGTTTTCCCCGGTATTTCGCCGGAACGGCAAAGCGCATCTTGTGGTAGCTCAGAAAGCCATCACCCTTGTGAACTTTCGGATAGGCCCAGGAAGCCGGCTCGAATCGCGATTCCGGGAGCGGTTTGAGTGCATTTTGCTCGGCCACAAACGCTTCCTCAGGTGGAATACGAGTCGTTCCATGCGGTTCCGTACCGTATTCGTCGACACACCATTGAAGCATGTAGCGGTTCATTTCCGTGAGGGTCGCGGTGGGATGGACTGCTCTGATGACACGATACGCTTCCCTGACAACCGGAATAATCCGCTCGACCTTCCCTTTATCTGTTGCCGTCACTACCCGAGCGGTATTCACAAAGGTTCCGTAATACTCAGCCACTTCTGCCAGAGACCGGTTCAGCTGCGGGTCCCAGAGGTCCGGTTTAATCACCGCAGCCTTCAGGTTATCCACCGTGAGAAACTCGGTGACACCGCCGTAGAAATGGAATATCTCAACCACGCTCTCCGCAAAGCTCTGTTCGCTCTGGCTGGTGACCAATTGGACAAAGGGCTTGCGAGAGTGAGCAAGAATTGCACAGAAGGCGTAGATCGTGCGATTCCGCCCATCCACGGCCAGAAGCCCCATGGTGCCGTAATCAAGTTGGACCTCCCGACCCGGCGGTAACTCAATACGGATATACGTCTTCTTTGCAACCTCCATTAAACCGTGTTCCCGGGCGAACCGTTTGAACGACGAGTATCCGATGGAGAGGTTATGGCGCCGGAGGATCACCCGATATGCCGATTTCGGGCGCATCGGTTTTTCGATTTTCCCGTTCTCATCTTTGGACGGAGCGATCAGTTCGCGCAGTTCATCAAGATGATCAATAAGCTGATCCCTCGCCGGTGTAGACTTCTCACGCGGCTGATCGGCAAGATCTCCTGCCCGTCTCTGAAACGCATCCCGGCTGACTGCCAATTCTGCCGGCAGTAGTGACCGCTCCGAGAGAATCCTGATGTATTTCCCGATCGTCTTGCGATCCCATCCAGTGTGTATGGCGATCGCGCTTTTGCTTTCTCCGGCGATGGCGCGACGGTATACCTCATAGAGGTGATCAATCTTCAGCATACGGTATCCCATGACCCACAGTCCTCCTGCGCATCAGGGTACCGGTATCACCCCATCAGGTGGGGAATATGGATGGCCCTATTGCGGAAAAACTGGGGAATATAAATGGCCCCGTGGGGCTCGGCGGGTGGGGAATATCCATGGCCCCAACGCCAAATTTATGGGGATTATGCCTGGCCCGCGACAGTCCTCCTGTGATAGTTGGTTAGGGGTAACTCACACTATCCAGTCGAGGGCCGTTTCTTTCAACTCCCATGAAAGTGCGCAAAATATCGTACTTTATCTTTATGTATGGAAGGATTGCCGATTTTCTAGAGTTTCTCATACCACGATGAGGCGGACCGCGAGACTTTAGAGAAATGGTTGGTGGGTCTTCGAAATGAAGCGCTGTGCGACACATAAATTCTAGTTTATAGTTATAAAATGGAACCTATTTTTCGGTGGGCTGGTAGTAAGAAAGCTCTACTACCATTGCTTCAGGAATTCTGGACTCCACACTTTGTAAGATACCTCGAAGCTTTTGCGGGATCTGCTGCTCTTTACTTTCGCCTTCTTCCACATACGGCGCAACTCAACGATTTAAATGGCGAACTAGTTAAAACATACCAAACGATTGTTGATCGACCAGACGAGGTGGCCGACAATTTGCAAAAAATGCCCAACACGAAAGCATTCTACTATCACGTCAGAAGCCAGACAAATCTCGACGATAATGTAGCAAGGGCAGCGAGATTCATCTTTTTGAATCGGTATTGTTTCAATGGTCTGTATCGAACCAATCACAAGGGAGAGTTTAATGTGCCCTATGCGCCAAGGAAAACCGGTCAACTACCATCAAAAGACCGACTGAGAGAAATAAGTGCAACAATGAATAGAGTAACGTTTTCCTGCATAGACTTTGAGGATTTTCTTCTTAGCAATGTTCGAGAACGGGACTTTGTATATCTAGATCCACCGTATTTTCGCCGTGGGGTAAAATCCTTCACCCAATATGGGCCAAAACTGTTCGATTTTGACGACTTAGAGAGACTCATGCGTGTTCTTGAGGTTATTGACAAACGTGGAGCGGCTTTTGTACTCAGTTATGCGGATTGTGAACAAATACAAAACTTAAAAAACAAGTGGAACTTTAGCACTATTTCTGTTCCACGTCGGATGGCCAGCAAGGCAGAACGTCGGAACCCGGCCTCAGAAATCGTCGCCTCAAACTTAAATCTAGGATTGTCATCATGACACGCATTGCAGTAGTAAGTGATCTTCATTCTGGGGACGGGTCCAAGGCAAATGATTTATGTCCTGATTCAAGAGACGAAAAACATTTCGTTGACAACTATCTCGATAGTTTCGAAAACTTTGTTAGAACTGAAAGTCTTTCCGCAGATATTCTCATAGTACCCGGAGACCTATCTCACAGAGCAGATCCGAGGGAAATGGAATTGGCCGTCACAGCGATAAAGCGGATATGCAACGTACTTAACATATCTAATGATAAGGTAGTTTTCGTTCCAGGTAATCATGACGTGGATTGGAGTGTTCTACGGATCGACAGCGATGATCCAACAGGATTGCGACACAAGCAACGCTACGATCCCCTTTTACGCACTGCGTCGTACCTCACCGAAAGACATGAAAGTGCCCGAGGCTCCTTCGACATTGCTCCATTTGTCTGCGAATGGCGCTTCCCGGAAGCATACGTTATGACATTCAATTCATCCTGGCATGATCGACCCGAGAAATCGAATCACCACGGCCTGATCCCACAGCGAACTGTGGAAACAATTGATAAATTAATAACTCAGAAAAGTCCAAACCACGACCAACTAAGGATTTTTGTCGTTCATCATCATGTGTTGGCTTATAGTGACCCGTTACCTGATGAACCTGATTTTAGCGTTATGACCAATAGTATGAACTTAATTCAATCTCTTTCGAGAAATCATTTTGATCTGTTGATACATGGACACAAGCACGCACCGAATGTACATTCCGTCAGTATAAATGGTGCGTTTCCACTTGTAGTGATAGGAGCAGGGAGCTTTTCTGCAATCTTAGACTCGAGGTGGAGCGGAGTGGTCAATAATCAGTTCCATATAATTGAAGTGAACGGTAGAGATCCCAAAGATCTTTCGGCGTACGGTGAAGTCAAAAGTTGGACCCATACAGCTGCCAAGGGATGGAAACCTAGCGACGCCCACAATGGAGTGGCCCATCGATATCCCTTTGGCTCATACTTGCGTGAAGGAGAATTGTTATCTAGAGTGGAACCAAAGATAAGGGAAGTGTTCTCGACTAAAGATCACATCAAGTGGCGAGATCTCGCAGCAATGTTATCATTGGAATACGTACCCTTCGAACGCGTCAGATCGGCATTGGAGATCCTGCCCCCGGACCTATCGCTAACCCCGCATGGTGAAAATCTGGACAACCTGATCCTCTTGAAGGAGTCGTAATTTGAGTAAGCAATTTCAGGTGTCGAGAAACCTTTTTGAAGTTGAAAATGCCAAGCATCTCAACGCTGAAGACATCGCCGCGACTTTCGTTCCCCTTAAAGCGTTTTGGCGTCTGATGACACCGAAGCATCATGTGATCCTCGGCTCACGCGGAGCCGGAAAGACTTCTCTGGCACGGATGTTATCACATTCCCATTTATCGCTCTTAGATGAAAGGCCTGCCAAGCGTGCGATAGAAGATCGTGCATTCATAGGCATGTACACACCGACGAGTTTGGAGTGGGTAGGAGCACTTCGTAGCAAGCCTTGGAGTTCAAAAGAGGAAGCTGAAAGTCAGTTTCAGTGGCGTTTTAACCTACTCACCGTAATTAGTTTCCTTGAATCACTTCGAAGTTGCCTTAATCGGTATTTCGAAGATCCCGGTCGTCGGGCTCGTAGGGAGAGATTACTGTCTCAAGAGCTATCGAGTTTGTGGACTGGTGGAAAGATTTCGATCGCTCAGCTCGGAAGTATACAGAAGCATTTCCTGGAGATCGCACACCACAAGAACCTATTACAGGCGAAAAGATCGAATGAGAATGACCGGTCCGACATGTCAGTAGGTTACGAACTCGATGTGCCGCTGTTAAGCATGATTAGGACGGGCATTCCGATCGCGACGGAGATCCTAGAATTGTCGCAAAGTGCAGCTTGGGCACTTTGTATCGACGAAGCAGAGTATCTAGAAGAATCACACCTTCGTGTCCTAAATACTCTGATGCGGGCAGAGTCTGCAAATCTGTTTCTCAAGATTGTTACGATGCCTTATTACCATAGCACACTTGCTACGAATATAGCTGCCCCGCTAGATATAGGACACGATTTCGAATACGTGTATATTGACCAAGACCCCGTATTAAGAAGTGGCCGAACCGACGCGCCGGGGTACCAATTTGCTGCTACGATCCTCAATAAGCGGGTGGCAAGATCTCATGCATTCACGTCAGAGATCACTCTACACAAACTCTTTGGACACTCAGTTCTTCTTCAGCCCCACAAGTACTCGAAAGGACTGGACGATAGAATCGATAAACTCATTGAAAAGTATTGTAGCACCGAAACTAGAGACCGAGCTCGTGAGCTTGTCACAAGTTCGCCCGCAAAGTTTGGAGATTCAATCGATCGAAAGATTCGCGGTGCACTGCTATTGCGCGAAGCGGTAGCTAACGAGCGCGGTAACGCACAAATTGACGTATTTTCCGGTGCTGAGTTGATCGTCAGATGTGCGGATTTTAACACAAGAAAGCTGATACGAATATATAACAAGTACCTGCTCGAGTTTAAGTCAGCGGCCAGGTCTTCGGTGAATAAAGAAGAACCCGTAGTTTCCAAGACGCGCCAATCCGAGAAACTAATCTCTTTTTCAGCAGATGAACTAGAAAGAAAGAGGAGCGACGAGGCTGTTGGGACCGCACTTTTCGAACTTATCGACCGAATTGGCATGTATTTTCGGAATAGGTTTCATACTTCGCCTTTGACTACCGATGTGTATTCAGCGATCCAATTCGACGAAGACGTGCCGGAAGAATACTGGCCCGTTATCAGTCGGGCCGTCTCACTCGGCTTACTCTATCCACGAAGAAGGCGGTCTTCGCCAGACCAACTACCCGAAAAAACTGGCACATTTCAACTCGCGTTTGCATTATGCCCGCACTTCCGTCTACTACCGAGAAATGGAAGGCCAGTCAAACTATCAAAGATCTTGAGCCAGGGTCAGGAGCAGATTGAGAACGGCGATGGCGTCGAATCTACTCAATTATCTCTACCAATAAATGAGGAACAATGAAGTTATATAGAGTTGAAGACATTGATTTGGAGACTTCACAAACGACATCGTATGATGCGGCTATATTTGCGTCAGGTTATGAATCGAGAGCAACACACTTAGCCACTGCACTAAAGGGGAAGCTTGATTGTAATACTCATGTACTCGGATACACGGATTATTCGGATAATCATCAGCGCAAAATGAGTGATACCTTTTTTTCAACACATTTTTCCTCTGAGTTTCATTCCGAGCAACGAAAATCACAACAAACGATATACTCAATCCTAGACAGAGTCCGAAACTCCAGTACCAGCAATCTTCATCTGCTTGTCGACTACAGCTCGATGAGTACATCGTGGTACGCTGCATTACTAAGTTGGTGCTCCAATACATCCTTTGATCGCGATGTTACGATTGATTTCTTCTATTCTTTGGCAGAATATATGCCTGAGCACCCGCGGCTGGAACTACAGAGTGTTGCCGCTATACCTGGTTTTGAGGGTATGCCATATACACTTGCTATGTCGACCGCAATAGTTGGTTTAGGATTCGATGGATGGTCTGCTACAGCAGTGGTCGAAGAATTGGAACCAGAAGTACTAATCGCTATCTATGCCGATCCCGGTGCACATGACGAATACTCACAAAGGGCGCGTGACGCGAACAAAGCAATATTAGAAGACGCCGATCAGGTGTTTCCTCTGCCCATTCGGAGTGTTCGCATCGTGTTTCAAGCGATAGCTGAACTCATTTCAGAGTTTATCCACGAGTCGGACGTTTCGATCGTTCCATTAGGGCCAAAACCACATCGTCTCGGGATGCTCCTGGCCGCTCAAAGATTCCGTGATTGTACGGTACTGCGGATACACGGAGACGAACACGGCATTGATGAACGTAAGGCGGCGGGCGCGATTATTGGTACCAGGGTTTCCTATAGTGGGACTCCTTAAACTATCCTCTTCGTGAACGGTCATCACATTTACGAAGCATATAGAGGCTGTCGCAAAATCTATACAGAATACCTTCGAAGCGTTCGGGTAGTGTCCAGATTCTTTTGCACTTTTCTTGGTGACTCTCGACTGGCATGTCTCGTTTTTAGTCGTAACCGTCAAATTAAACGCCCCGGTGCGGGGTAGGATGCTGATATCGTTTCCTCAGTGAGCTTACCGGGAAGCAGCTCATCCCATTCGGAATCGGCGATGATCCGTGGAGCCCGATCAAGGACATAGTACAGATACGCGAACGGGTTCAGGCTGTTCTGCTTCGCAGTCTCGATCAATGAATAGATCGCGCATGAGGCGGCAGCGCCGTTCGGGCTTCCGGAGAACAGCCAGTTCTTCCGGCCCAGAACAAAGGGGCGGATTGCGTTTTCGGCGGCATTATTGTCCGGGGTGAGTGCCGGGTGATCGAGGTAGCGAACAAGCGCCGGCCATTCGTCGAGCGTATAGGTCACTGCCTTTCCCAGAAGAGTTGAAGGAACAACGGCCTGCTGCTTCTTGGTCAACCATTGATGATACTTCGCCATGATCGGTTCTGTCCTCTCACGTCGTTTCCTAGAGAACTCATCGTCGGAGAGACCCAATGCACGCAACTCCGTCTCGATCCGGTAGAGCTGGCCGATGTATTTCATCCCCTCGTGGGCAGCGCCGGCTTTCTTGCTCCCCTTCGCCGCCTCGTGAAACTTTCGCCGGGCATGGGCGAAGCACCCAACCCGCATAATGCCGGGTTCTTCCTTTGCCAGTTGCTCATGCGCCTGATACGCGTCACCCTGCATGTAGAGCGCAGTCCCTGAGAGGAGTCGTCTGAGATAGTCGGCGCTCCGGGTCGGGCTGTAGTGATACAGTGTTACCGGTGAATCCGGCGGCCCGCCGCGGGCAAGCCACATAAAGCTGTTCGTTGTATCTGCCCGCCCCGGTTCTTTCATGACCTGTACCCGGGTATCATCGACATTCACCACCGGCCCTCCGCGAATCAGCGTCCGAAACCGATCGATCAATGGCTGGAGTACCTGGGCAGAGCGGATCGTCCAGTTACTCATGTTCTCTCGGGATATGGTGATCCCGATCCGCTCAAATCGTTTTTCCTGCCGGTAGAACGGCAAGTGATCCACAAACTTGTTAACCAGGATAAAGGCGATCAGGCTCGCGGTGGCGATACCTCCGGGAACCACTGTCGGTTCCACCGGCGCTATTCGCACTGCGGGTTTGGATTCATCACCGGACCCTTCGCATTGGTGGCATGCGTATTTGGGGCGAACGATACGATCGACCCAGATCTTCTCCGGAATGACCTGAATGCGCTCGGTAACTTCTTCACCGATCCGTACCATCTGGTGACCACAGGCACACTGTTTGTCGCCATCGGAAATATCGATGACCCGTTCAAAGCGGGGAAGCGCCGGATCAATCGGCTTGCGGCCGGGCTTTTTCTTCGTATGGGCGGCGACCGTTACGGTGTCTTTGTCCTCGGATTCTTCTGACTCCGCCGTGGTTGTGTCATCGGCCTCGGTAAACAGATCGCCCTGGCCGGGAGCGACGGTGGATTGCTCACTGGAACGACCGAAACGGAGAAAAACAGCCAGCTGGAGCTTCTCTTCGAGAGTGTGTACTCCGGTGATTTCGGACAGGGATTCCGGGCGAAAACGGACAGCTGCCTGAAGGAACAAAATCCTCGCCATCACTCATAACAGCTGTCCGTTTTCAGGTCAATCTACCGCATAGAGTTTCCTCCTCACCGTGTCGCCGGTGATCTCAATTCGGTGAGAATGAAATGCAAGCCGATCCATGATTGCGTCGGCGATCGTCGGGTCGCCTATGAGGGCATGCCAGTTCTCTACCGGTTGCTGAGAGATGATCATTGTTGATTTCCGTCGGTGCCGGTCCTCAAGGATTTCAAGGAGAGCCATTCGAGAGGTATGGTTGAGCGGCTCCAGGCCGAAGTCGTCGATGAGCAGTAATGCGCTCTTCATGATTCGTGTCAGATGTTTCAGGTATGTTCCATCCGCCTTGGCCGCTTCGATTTCGTTGAACAGGCGAGATGCGGAAAAGTACGCCACGGAATGGCCGTGCTGGCACGCCTGATGCCCGAAGGCTGATCCGAGAAAGCTTTTTCCACAACCGGTTGGACCGGTGATGAGAAGATCCTGCCCCCGGGATATCCACGAGCAGTCGGCGAGCCGAAGAATCTGGTTCTTGTCCAGATTCCGATCCAGGGTGTAGTCGATATCTTCCAATGCAGCCTGGTAGCGGAACCGGGCAGCCCGGGTAAGCCGATCGAGCCGTCGGTTGTGCTTCTCATCCCATTCGGCGTCGATCAGGTACGTGATCGTCTCGTCGATGGTGAGATCCATGGTTTTTCCGGTTTCCTGAAGCGTGCGAAACGCCTGGGCCATTCCATGCAGGCGCATCTCGGTCATTCTGTTGATCGTTGCCTGATTATTGTTCATGGTGCTCATCCTTACTTGTAGATTGCCGAATCACGCAGATTCTTGTGGTCGGTGAAAAGAAGTACCCGATCATCCTCGTGATCATCCTTCTCCTGGCGCAAAATCTCGTCCAGATACCCACGGACATCCCGATAGCTGATTCTGGAGTAGTTAAGGGCTCGTCGACAGGCCAAGTTCAGTCGATCTGAACCGACTTCCTGTGCCATATTCAGCACCCCAAGACAGGACTTGTATGCCTGTTGCTCATGGGGTTTATCGCTCAGGAGCCGAGAAATCACCAGGAACGTCTCTTCTCCGATGGAATTGGCCCAGGAGGTGAACTTTTCGGCAGACCAGGATTGAAAAAACCGGTGGTGCTTGGGCATGTGCTCGGCTTTTGTCGTGTACTGCCCTTTTTTCCGGCTGCGCCGGTGCTGGGCAACGCGTACGTTGTCGTGATATACCGCGACGATACGCTCATCGAAGATCACCTTTACCTGCACACCCTTCAACTGCCAGGGAACGGAGTAGTAGTGCTTATCTTCCGACAGGATAAAGTGATAGTCCGGTGCAACCTTGTGGTTCTCGAAGGATTTCATCGGATACGGCGCGCTGGGCAGCGTCTTCAGCGCCGATCGTTCGATCTCCTCAAACAACTGCCGTCGAGAGATTTGCAGCTTGGTCAATTCTCGAGTATTGTGGGTCTCAAGGCGTTCGGCGATGGCCTGGTTGAGCTCAGCCAACGAATGGAACGTCCTGCCGTACAGCGGGGCGAAAATCCGCTGGTAGGTTAATTTGACGGTGTTCTCCGCCAGGGCCTTGTCTTTTGGTTTGTATGCCCTGGCGGGAATAACCGTCGTTCGGTAATACTCGGCAAAATCGTCGAACAGCGGATTGATTTCCGGTTCGTATTTGCTTGCCTTGAGCACGGCCGCCTTCAGATTATCCGGTACCAGAGCGCGGGGAACTCCGTCGAAATAGCGCAACGCCCGCTCGGTTGAACGGAGAAACGCTTCCTGTTTCTGGCTCTCGTCAGCTTCGACATACGCGAGTTGGCTTGCTCCGAGTACCGCAACGAATACCTCTGCCTGCTGTTCTTCGCCGTCTCGATAGTACGGGAAGGTCTCACCGGCGTAATCGATGTAGGCCATGTCTCCCGGTTCGTGAGGTTGCCGCATGGTGACCTCGCCGGATTCCAGGAACATGCCAAAGTGGTGACAGAACTGGCTGTAGCGATACCCGTCGGGGTGCTGCGTCCGGTACTCCTCCCACAACAGCTGCTTGGTCATTCCCCGGCGCTTTAACCGTTTTGCGTATTCCGGGAAGAGCGCCATCACCTGCGTGTACTGCTCGCTTTCTTCCTGCTTTTTCTCTTCGAACAGGCCAAGCAGTTCGTCATCGGTGAGCTCAAGGCTCTTCTCAAAGCTGATTCCGGTGCGTCTGAATCGCACCAGGTATTCACTGATCGTCGTCTTCGATACTCCGGTGAGTCGCGATACGTCCCGAAGCCCCAGTTTGCTCTCGTAGGTGAGCGCAAGCAATTTGCGCATGTGTTTCACAGGTATCCTCTCTCTCGGCATTCCGTACTCCCTCACAATGATGTTACCCACCAGTTTGCCGGGAGTGCCCGTATTGATCGAGGATCTCTTCTGTCAGGCTGAATCGATTCCGGCGCTCCGGAAAAACTGTCCGTTTTCCGCCGGAATCGGTGTCCGGATTACGCCGGAATCACTGTCCGCTTTCCACCGGAATACGTGTCCGTTTTGGGCCGGTGTACACAAGAGACTGCACCTCGTTGGAAAGGGCTTCTTTCTCCTGGGATAAGTGTTCATTTTCACGTGCCAGTGATGCGGACTGTTTCTCGAGATCTTCGATGTAGGATCGGACTTGAGGATCAAGCTGTTCCAGCACCGTATCGGCCAACGCCATGGCCAGAATTCTAGCATGCTGGAATTTGTGTGTATAGCCTTAGGAGACCGAACGATACGGTAACGACTCGTGGACATGCCAGAAGTCGATACCCTCGAGAAGCATCCGGAGTTCTCCGGCGGTGATGCTCCGAGCAGCCTCTTCAGTTTGCGGCCACGGGAAGCGGTGCTTTTCGAGTTTCTTCTGCCAAAGACAGAACCCGTTCTTGTCCCAATAAAGGGCCTTCATAATTCTTCGGTAGCGGTTGCAGAACAGGAACAGTGCTCCGGACAATGGGTCTTTGTTCATCTGCTCGGTCGCGATGATCGCAAGACCATTTATAGCTTTCCGCATGTCCGTGATGCCGGGTCGGACATAAATCGCTATCTGCGAGAAATCCGGACCGATCATATCGACTGGGCCGCCTTCAACACCATTCGTATCGTTTCTTCAGACGCGGGAAGATCCAATTCTACCGTTACACCGGAACGGATGATGACGCGAAGTGCCGTTGAACGTGTGGGAGACATAATCGCTCCGACGGGGACGAACGAGGTCGTTTCCGTCGATTGCTCGTTCTCCCGAAGCCGTCGCACCCAATATCCCAAGGTGCTCCGCGTGACTCCATAAAACGCGGCAAAGTCCTTTTGAGTCATCCCGCTTTCATGAAACTGGCGCACCATTTCCCGGCGCTCTTCAGACTGATTATTCGCTGTCATACCGATGCCCTCCTTTTGAAAGTCAGCAGTATGATTCACTCCGGTGCTGATCGTAAGGTGCGGGAAAATTGGACATCATGAGTGCCGGCGGCCTTGAGAGGTCGTACGAGAGAAGGTACCGTCGGTCCTGAGAGGTGACGGATTGACGAAGGCTGAAGTAACCGTTGGGGGTGATTCTCATCGGAAAATCACAAGCCCGTTAATTGGACTAGTCAGCCTTCTTCGTACGATCTCCTGGGCCCGCCGTGTAAGCGGATGGCGGTAGCTCGCATAGAGGCATGAGACGCACTCGATCAGGACCGTCCTTCTCTCAAATTTTTCTGAGGAGGTTGCAGTATGGTCTATGTTGGTGTTGATCAGCATTCGACGCAAATCACGGTCCACCTGATTCGAGAAGGGATGAACGGCATCGAGCGGCAGAATCGACGATACCCGCTGGATAGTATCGATCGTTTCCTCGACGACTTGAATGCAGATGCTGCCGTTTGCGTTGAGGCGGGCAGCGGGGCGTTCTTTTTCGCTGGATTGGTTCGGGCAACGGGAGCGCGGGTCTTTGTCGTGAATCCGATGGATATGCGCCTGATATGGGGCGGCGTGAAAAAGACCGATCGTGTTGATGCCAGGAAACTTGCTAACGCACTCAAACGCCATCTTGAAAACGACGATAAGGACGACCATTTTCCTGAAGTCTTTGTTCCGGACGAAAAGACACAGGAACTCCGAGTACTTGTCACGCACTACCAGTATCTGACGACCTCCCGGAACCGGATTCGCAATCGAATATTCGCAGTATGTCGCCAGCGAATGATTCAAATCAGTCGTCAAGATCTGATGACAAGCCCCGATGAGGTTTTTGCGAACCCCAGCTTCCGCGACTCCGACCGGTTTATGATCCGTCAACTTCTGAGGGAGTACGAATTGATCGACGCGGACTTTGAGGCAACTCGAGACCGAATCACAGCTCTTGGCGTCATCCGATATTCTCAGGAAGTCCAAGTACTAATGACGATCCATGGGATAAGCGTGTTCGGCAGCGTCTGCATCATGTCGGACATCGTCGATATCCGACGTTTTCGTACAAGGAGACATCTCGTAAGTTATCTCCGGGCCGCACCTCGAGTCGATTCGTCAAATGAACGCACCCATATTGGCGGTATCAACAAGCGAGGACGACGACTCACATTTACCCTGTTGTTGGAAGCCTCTCATCACTTAGTGGACGGCAATCCGCTACTCGATCGATTTGTCGCTCGATCCTTGGGGAAGTCCCGCAAGAAGATCCGTGTCGCAGTTGTAGGAAGAACGATCGGAACGATCTTCTATATGTT
Organism: Alkalispirochaeta sp.; assembly: GCA_965242725.1. Lineage (GTDB taxonomy): Bacteria > Spirochaetota > Spirochaetia > DSM-27196 > Alkalispirochaetaceae > Alkalispirochaeta. Next base: position 36,831 of record CBDESZ010000016.1, on the reverse strand, counting down.
GAAGAATGGTGAGGCCAGTCGGTTTCCAAGAGAGAGCTCGTTTCGGCGAAAGAAGCGCGACTTCGAACGATTCAAGAACTTCGACTTCGCTGCTTGACATCCTGCACTCATAGAGACGGTTACTTTTAGTCTTTGAGGAGATCGGTATTGAGGCACCGACGAGTCGCCCAGGAAGTAACGGCGATGTCCGGAAACCGCGCCGCGACCAACATGAGAGTCACGTTTCCGTCGAAAGAACATCCCACGACACGGATTCTACTACAACGAAACACCATCAATCCACCCACTCCTCCTACCCCTCCGGATCCCGCCGGAATCGCTTTGTTTCGCCTCGTTGTTTCTTGGCGATGATGCGCCGTTCCCGGGCCGCTTTGGACGGGCGTGTGCGCTTGCGCCGTTTGGGCGGTGTGGCCGCTTCAAGGAGCAGCCCCAAGGCGCGCTCTTCCGCCCGCGTTCTGTTCTCCGTCTGACTGCGAGTTTCCGAGGAGTGAATGACCAGCTCGTCCTCACGGTTGATCCGGTTTTCCAGGACGCGGCGGATTCTTGCCGCTTCTGCTTCCGAGAGGGGGAGCTGGCCCACCGGCACACGAAGAACCACCTTTGTGTTGAGCTTGTTCACATTTTGCCCGCCCGGTCCGCCGGAGCGGGCGACGTCATAGGTTGAGACATTCTTCAGTGCCTGGGCCAGCGCGTCGGGGTCCATGCCCGTAGAATACTCGCCCCGGGAGGCGATAGAAAGGGGTGATGAGGGGTGTCCGCTCAGCGGAACCGGATGGTTCAATTATATTTTCCGGAATGCCGGAACGGCTGATATGCTGTGATGCATGAATATTGATGAGTTGCGATTGCGACTGGAGGCGAACGGCGCGGCCATTGTCGGGCTCCTTGAGGGGGTGCAACCGGAGGAGGCTGCGTGGAGCGGCGTTGCTTCCGATGCGGCGGGCGGTGCGTCGGATGTGGTCCGTCGATGGTCGGCGGAGGAGCGGTGGTCGCTGCTTCAGATCGTCCGCCACCTGGTTGTTGAGGAATGCGATGATTTCCGCGCCCGCCTTTCCTCGGTGCTGCGGAATCCGGACGATCCGTTTCCGTCGTTTGAGTGGCCCTTTGGGCCGGAGGATGCGCCGGGGAGGGAGCTCGATTTGAGCGGCGTGGTGCAGGTCTTCAATCGTGAGCGCGCCGCCTCTCTGGAATGGCTGGGAAGGGTGGACAACTTCGATCCCGATGTGCTGCACCGGAATCCCGCCCCGGGGACGCAGGCGCTCCGGGCGGGTGATATCGTTGCGGCGTGGGTTGCCCATGACTTCTTCCATATCCGCCAGATTGTGAATCTCCGGTGGATGTATCTTGAGCATTCTTCGGCGCCGTATTCGTCCAGGTATGCGGGGGAGTTTTTGGAGACGGTGGGGTGATGGGGAGGGGACGCGGCCGGGTTTCACTGGAATCGACCCTCTGGCTATCGTGTTTCCCAAATCATTCTTTGAGCTAAACTTCCCACGGTTTACCCGGACCAGGTGGTGGCATATACTTGTGTGATGGATATCCCAGTGGAATTGCTCGCCAATCCGGCCGATCCTGAAACGCAGCAAACCATTCAACAACGCATCGATGCTTTTCCTTTGATTCGATATATGGGAAGCAAGAACCGATTGTTGCCATGGATATCCGAAGTTCTGCAGGACCTGGAATTCCACACCATTCTTGATGCCTTTAGCGGGTCCGGTGCGGTCGCGTATCTCTGCAAGGCAATGGGAAAACGCGTCCTGACCAATGACTTTCTGCATTTTTCACACATTCTTACCAAGGCAATCATCGAAAATGATACAAATCGGATAGCGCCGGAAGACCTGGAAATCCTTGTTGAAAACGATCCGTCGGCGCCCGATTTTATCCGGTCTACCTTTGAAGGGATTTTCTTCTCTCCGGAGGATCTGCAGTTCCTCGATCTCGTATCCCATAATATAAGGAAGCTGGATAATGAGTATCTTCGGGCCCTGGCAATGGCGGCGCTGATACGGAGCAGCGTCAAGAAACAGCCCCGGGGAGTGTTTACCATATCCGGTGATACGAGTCGTTACGACGATGGTCGCAGGGATATGAGACTTTCCCTCAGGGAGCACTTTCTTGAGCAGATTAATCACTACAATTCTGCGGTCTTTGCAAACGGTGCCGAACATCTGTCGTTCAACATGGATATCTTCGATTTTGATGAACACTTTTATCGCCCCGACCTGGTATACCTCGATCCGCCGTACGTCCCCAGATCGGACGATAACTGTTACGTGAAACGCTACCACTTTCTGGAAGGACTTTCCAAATACTGGGCAGGTGAGGAAATTCTCTATCACACGAAGGTGCATAAGATAAAAAAGAAATATACTCCCTTCTCCTACCGCAGGACTGCCGAAGAAGCCTTTCAACGACTGTTTGGGAAATTTACCGACAGCAAGATTGTTCTATCCTATTCGTCAAACGGGTATCCTTCATTGGATGTACTGGAATCGATGCTGGGGCAGTACAAGAGACGAGTCGAAGTCTATCGGCGTCCGCATCGGTATCATTTCGGTACACACAACGCCGTAAAACGTGCCGTGGTAGACGAATACCTTATTGTGGGGACGTAACGTTGAAAAAAGTTACCCAGAATACCGATGAGCTTCTATCTTCATTGTCTATTCTTGAAACGGACTGGAAAGACGATTTTTCCCGACGGGTCCTGGCGGTTCTGGAGAATATCGGAGACTCTCCGGACATTGACGATCAGCAGTTGATCGAGCTTTTGCGCCTGGACTTTGAAGCCGCATCGACTATAATCCGGCTCTTTCTGGAGATGTCCAAGGACGAATACAACGGTGTCATTCGCGGCCTGTTTGAGGAACTCGGGGACGGGGGGAGTGGAAACAAACGGTTTCTCAAAGATCCGGAAGGTTATGTAAAGACGCTGGACCATCTCTTGATACGGCAACGTATTTCCGAGACGGTATCCGGAACCTATACATGGAAGGACATTATCGCCGAACGTCTCAAGGGCGGACGGGGAAGCGCCATTAAAGGTCAGAAACGCGGGCGTGATCTCGAAGACTTTGTGGAAGAGGTTGTGACACGTATATTCCCCGTCTATTCGATCCGGGGACGGTTCTCCGGACTGAACGGCCTCTCGACGGAAAAAGCCGATTTTGCCATTCCGTCAAACGACAATCCCGAAATAATCATTGAAGTAAAGGGATATGGGGCTACCGGCAGCAAGCAGACCGATGTCATTGGAGACATAAATCGAATCGTCAATGAAAAACGCCATGACACAACATTTCTGCTTTTCACTGACGGAATTTCGTGGCGCGCCCGACAGAGCGATTTTCGCAAGCTCGTAGAATTTCAAAACCGGGGCTTTATCTATCGGATCTATACAAAATCGATGATCGAGGATTTCCGGGAAGATCTGTTGGCTCTCCGTAGCGAGAAAAACGTGTAGCCTTAATCGATTTTCACTATGACCGATTTTCGGCGACTTCAAGATGAAAATAATCGCCTCAAGATGGAAGTAGAGAGACTGCGCCGTGAGAATGCCCTTCTTCGGGGTGATCAAACCAAGACCGATCGGTTGACCACATCATTAACTCCCCCTGAGAAAATCGATCTCTTTTTGAAGGTCTTTCGTGGACGTCAAGACGTCTTTGCGTTTCGGTGGGAGAGTCGTATGGGTAAAGCTGGGTACAGCCCGGTACACTGCCATAAAGACGACCGATCTATCTGCCGTCGGCCCAAGAACGTGTGTCGCGATCTCGGGCAAAAGCAATTTATACCGTTGGACCCCGAGGTCGTCTACCAACATCTTACCGGACAAATCGTGGTCGGAATATATCCGTTGTTACCGGACGACTCGTGTTGGTTTCTTGCGGTGGATTTCGACAAGTCGACCTGGTTCCGGGACGCGAACCGTTTTCGTACGAGATGTGAGGCGGAGAATATCCCGTGTTACGTCGAGCGTTCGCGCTCCGGTAACGGTGCTCATGTTTGGATCTTTTTCACTGAACCCGTCCCTGCCCGGGACGCGCGTGCACTAGGGACATTGGTTTTGTCCCACTCCGCGATGGAGGAGTATCCAATCGCTTTCGATTCCTTTGATCGCTTCTTTCCAAACCAGGACACCCTTCCCAAGGGCGGTTTCGGTAATCTGATAGCTCTTCCGCTCCAGCGAACGGCACGGGATAAAGGGAACTCTGTTTTCATAGACGATTCCGGGCGACCGTACCCGGATCAATGGGCACTTATTACTTCCCTGAGAAAAGTCGATCCACAAATGCTCGCGCAGACCCTTGCAAATATGCCTCGGCTACTCGGTCGCGCGCTCGTCTCATCGGCTCTCACTATCGATCATGAACAAAAAAATCCACACTATTCGGATGTAAATCCAAGCCTGCCCGAATACAACGGACCGCAAATCCTTCCGTGGGAACGAAGGCCATCAGGCAGTGTCGCCGGAGAAGCCGAATCGACTCTCACAGGAAACAAACCGGTGAAGACGGTCCGGGCAAATCTTTTTTACATCGAAAAGAAGGGATTGCCGACTCCGCTGCTGAGTCGTCTATCCGCGATCGCGGCATTCGGTAACCCCGAGTTTTACAAGGCACAGAAACAGAGGCGACCCGTCTGGAACATACCTCGAATAATCTCGTGTAGTGAGGATTTCCCGGAGCATGTCGGGTTGCCTCGCGGATGCGAAGAAGACGCAACAGAGCTACTTCGCGATGTCGGTGCCGATGTGGAACTCGAAGACCGTCGGAATCCGGGAAGTGAGATTCCCGCGTCGTTTATCGGTGAACTCTCGCAGGGCCAATCCGAAGCCGTTGCCTCATTGCTTGTATACGATTGTGGTGTATTAAGTGCGCCCACGGGATTTGGAAAAACGGTTGCCGCCGCGGCCGTCATTGCCGCCCGTAAGCGAAATGCCCTGATTCTAGTGCACCGTACCCGGCTTGCGGATCAGTGGAGAGACCGGCTACGAGAGTTCCTTGATTTGTCTGATGATAGTGTCAAGGTGATCGGAGCAGACAAGACGAAAGCATCCGGTGTTATCGATATCGCTCTCTTTCAAAGTCTCTTTCGTAATGGCGTCGTACATGATCTCGTCGCAGAGTATGGACAGGTGATCGTCGACGAATGTCATCACGTTTCAGCGTTCAGTTTTGAACAAGTGCTGAAACAGGTCCGGGCCACCTATGTCCTCGGTTTGACCGCAACACCGATTCGCCAGGACGGACGACATCCAATTATTCATATGCAATGTGGTCCTATCAGACACAAAGTGGACGAACGGGCGGAGTCGCGCCGCCACGGATTTGAACACACTCTCATCGTCCGCGAAACATCCCTTGTAATCGAAAACGCTCAAAACAAGCCGATTCACGAAATATACGCCGAACTGGCAGATGACGACGAGCGGAACGACTTTATCGCACGCGATGTCTTGAATGCGGTCCAGGAAGGGCGAATACCGCTGGTCCTTTCCGAGCGGAAACGCCATCTTGAATTATTGAAGGATCGGCTGGAAGGGCATGTTGACAACTGTTCGATTTTGGTTGGCGGAATGGGGAAGAAGCGCACGATTCTGGCGTTGGAGTCCTTTGAAGGATCGCACCGTTCGGTCCTCCTCGCCACGGGTAAACTCATCGGCGAAGGTTTTGATCATCCGAGACTCGATACCCTTTTCCTGACGTTTCCCGTGAGCTGGAAAGGTATCGTACAACAATACGTTGGACGATTGCATCGCCGTCATTCCGACAAAGACGAGGTTCGTGTCTATGATTACGCCGACGTGCAGGTGCCCGTCCTCGCGGCTTCTTTTAGGCGGCGCAGGAAGAGCTACGAGCAAATGGGGTATACAGTAGCGGGACGATGAGCCGCGACCCTTTCGGCGCTGGTCTTTCCGGTGATTCACCGGAGGATCGGTGGTCGTTACTTCAGATTACCCGCCAACTGATTATTGAGACGCGGGATGACTTTCGCGCCCGTCTTGCCGGCCTACCGCGGAATCCGGCAGATCCACCTACCCCCTTTGAGTAGTCTTTTCGGCCGGAGGACGCGTCCGGCGTTCTATCGATGGAACTGCCGGTCCGGTGTGCCGCGAGTGAACGTACCGGGCGCATGTGGGAATTAATAGATTGAAACATAACCGACTACGACGGTAGGATGGATGTCTCATGAGCGCGTTTACAAAAGCAGATGTTCTGCGGTTAAGCGTTCCGGAACGTATTCAGCTTGTCGAAGATATATGGGATTCGATAGCGGAAGTACCGGAAGAAGTCGTGCTGACCGATGAGCAAAAGGCAGAGATAGACCGTCGATTGGATGCGTATCATCGGAATCCGGAAGAGGGGGACGCGTGGGCGGTGGTGCGGGAACGGATCCGGAATAGACGATGAATCGTCGGCTTATCGTCCGCCCGGAAGCTGAAGCGGAGATGACCGACGCATTCGATTGGTACGAGGATCGCGTTCCGGGTCTTGGCTCGGAGTTTCTTCTGTGCATCGATGCCGTTTTCAATGCCATTCAGCGCACTCCGCAACAATACCCCCGCGTACGCAAAAGTGCTCGACGCGCCCTGTCACGCCGTTTCCCCTACGAAATTATATTTGTATAGGATGATGAGCGTGTTGTTGTTCTCGCCGTGTTCCATGCCAAACGGAATCCGAAGAGTTGGCAGGAACGAATCTAAGGCGTTTCGAATAAGCGGCCGCGATGTGAACCAAAAGATAGATACGAAGAGCAATCCGGACTTTACCTCCTGGTTCCGCGACAGCTCCGTCGTGGATGAAGCCGGGGTGCCCCTCCTGCTTTATCACGGAACGGACGATCCATGGTATGTACCGACACTCCGACACGGTATGGGACCTCACTATGGAAGTATTGATACTGCCCAGACGCGACAGGAACATAGGGAAATAGGATCAGACGATATCTGGTTGTTTGCCGCCTATTTACGTATCGAACGCCCGGTGATGTTGCGGGACGTCCATTTTGACGAAGCCGGCATAGCGTATCGTAACCAGATTGAGGGTGGTGGGACGCTCAGTTGGATTCCCTTCGCTCTCGAACAGATATGGGAAGTTCCGGAAGACCCGTCGTCCTGAGATATGTCCAGATCGCGTTATACCACTCGGGGTTGCGAGTTGGATCGTCTTTCTCGCCGGGCGGGATAAAGATAACCATACCCTGGCGGGCGCGGGTCAGCAATACACGGTAGGCGTTCTTTAAATACCGCTGGCGGTCATCCTTGCGGACGTTGATCCAGCGGTTACCACGGAACTCCCGACATATCCAATGGTCACCGTCGGGGATGAAATCGGCGTCCCAGGTGACACACGCCCAGTCCAGTTCCAGTCCCTGTATCTGGAACTCCGTCACCACATCTTCACAATAATAGGACGAACGAACGTCATCTTTGTCGGAGAGAAACCAGTGTACCGGATCAACGGGAGTCCGGACATCTATTGCATGAGGTTTGAGGCGCTCGGCGTGAGACGAGGCGACGATTCCGTAACGTTCTGTTCCACGAGCCTGTATGCGGAGCCATTTTCGCGCGCGATCGAGATTGCGGGTTATAAAAATCGGGTAGTCCGATGATATTTGCTCAAGAGTTTTCTGTGCGGCGGCGAGTTCCATATCGAGTACTTCCCGCACCAGCCTGGATACATGTTCCGCCCGAAAGGATCGCATGGAAACTCCGAGGTGGAGGTTTCTGTTGAACGTCACGGCTCCCGTTTTCTCCAGGCGGGTAAGAATCCGGGACGCGTTATATTCACTCTCGGTAAGGCGGTCCGAGACGTGTATGTGCCAGTCTGGAAAGCGGCGTTCAATGGCCCGGAGCCATTCGCCGATACCCGCTTCGCCGGTGTTTATTTCCTGTCCGCCCCCGACAAGACAGACGACGACGCCCCAGTCAGTATGTCGATTTATACAGGAAATGAGAAACTCAGGTTCCGACATATCAAAGTCGGGACGGTTTTTCTTCTGTTTCATGAAGCTCGCGGTTTGCTTTAAGTTCCACGCACGTTGAGCCTCATCAAATAGCGCTACATGGTCCGCCGGCGGGCGGTCGTCATCCAGATATGCATCCCGGTAGTGGTGGACGTTCTGGACAAAGGCTTTCACTTCACTCCGGGCAACGCCTTTGCGGAGGACTTCTCCCCGCTCCTTTGCCCGGCGGACCCTGTCCCGCGCCAGCGCCTCCTGGAGGATTTTGACCAGTGGGCCGTTGCCGGACAAAAAGACACTGAAGAGATCACTTTCCGCGTTGAGATGTTTTGTTGCGATATTCAGACCGATCAGCGTCTTTCCGGCGCCGGGGACGCCGGTTACCATACAGATCGCCTTTATCCCGTTCTTCTGGGCGTCAGCGATGATCTGTGAAATGGCGTCGGTGGTTTCGTGGAGGTTCTTGGCTCCCGCGTCACTGCGGGATATCTCCGCAACGGAATGTCCGTGATACAGGGCTATGGCCGCCTCAATGATTGTCGGCGTGGGAAGGTATCGACCGTGCTGCCATGAGAATGGGTCGATTGAAACCGGCGCCGTTTCCGCGACGACCGGATCGGTATATCCCCCGAACATCCTCTTGTGCAGAAATGATAGGGCCGTCAGAAGCACACGAGGAAGGGAGGCGGCCGAGCTGTCCAGCGGAACAAACAATCCATCATTATGTGTCGTCGGCTGGACGGTTATCGTCACAGGCGGTGGCGCCTCCGTAGCGACAAGGATCGGGACAATCGGGATAGCGTGGCTGGGTTCATGGAAGTTCTTGAGATCCAATGCGTAATCACACACCTGATCCCGGGCGTGTCTCGTATAGTGAGTCCCGCCGACTTTGAACTCCAATACGAACACTACTTCGCGGAAAAGAAAGACCGTATCGATCCGTCCTCCCATTCGGGGTACGGGATACTCAAACAGAATGGTCCCGTCTGTGAGGCTGTGTTTTTCACCAGTGATGTGGAGCAGTGTGTCCTTGAGTATCCCTATCTGGCGCCGCCACGCTTCAATTTGCGCCTTTTCAATGCTCCCTTCACCGGCAGAACTCAACTGCCCGATGATGGCGTCAGCAGATTCGTCAAGAAACGCAGGAATGGTGTCGGCATACCAGGGACTGCCCATGGATTGATATGATAGTGGAGGCGGACAGATCTGACCAGGCACATTCTCCGCCTTCGGATTGCGCCGGAATCACCTCTATTTATGTCGTAGGCGTTTTGCAGTTGGATCAAGTTTTTTTATGAATGATAATAGGCCATATCCCGGTTCGGGAGGCGCATATGAAAACCATCACTATTCACGGCGTCGATGATAACCTAGCACAGAAAATCGCCGAGAAATCAAAAGAACACGGATTGAGCAGAAATAAAACGATTAAATCACTCCTTCAGAGAGTGTTGTCGGATCCGTCACAATCTGATCGGGAACGCGAATTCTCAGATCTATTCGGTACGTGGTCTGAAGAGGAGAAAGCCCGATTCGACGACGTGATACGCGATTCCGCTCAATCATATCTGGATTGACGGTTTGAGCGTATGGAAGCGAATAGGAACATAGGTTGATATGTTTCTGAGTGCTTCTGCCAGCGTACCAGGATCCATGCCTGTAGATTTCTCATCCCGGGAAAAGACAGAAAAGGAGAAGATAGATATACCGCAACCCCGTACTGCACATTCGGTTCGCACGTGCGGAATAAGTACGTGTCCAATAAGATTGTGATGCGATATCATCAAATGAATGAGAACTACCCTTGATATTTATCCCGATGTCCTGGAGACGGCAAAGGAAATTGCCCGGAAGGAAAAGAAGACCGCAGGGAAAGTGATCTCTGAATTGGCGCGCAACGGATTCTACGGACAGCCGGCGGCCTATACAAAAAAACACGGCGTGCCGGTTCTCCCGCCTACCGGCCACCTGGTCATTGAAGAATCGGTACAGAGGATTCGTGACGAAGAAATGAAATAACAACGGATGAGTTCGAACGGGGAGTCGATTGAACGCGGTATTGCACATTGGTGTCCCGCCGCATATCTTCCCGATCCGGGTGACTGCCCGCTTAAAGGGATACCCGCTCAGCGGAACCGGATGGTTCGATCATATTTTCCGAGTCGACTGGAGGTGAACGGTGCCGAAACACGATATTTTTACGATGCCCTTTGCGAAGGTCTATCCGATGTACGTCCAGAAAGCGGAGCGAAAGAACCGCTCGAAGGAAGAGGTTGATGAGATTATCTTCTGGTTGACGGGCTATGACGAGTCAGGATTACGTCGGCAGATTGAGGAGCAGAACGATTTTGAGACGTTCTTTGCACAGGCGCCGGCGATGAACGCGAATTGTTCGCTCATTACGGGCGTGGTCTGCGGTGTTCGCGTGGAAGAGGTTGAAGATCCGTTGATGCAGAAGATTCGCTACCTTGACAAGCTGATTGATGAGCTGGCGAAGGGGAAGAAGATGGAGAAGATTCTGAGGCAGTGATTTGGCCGAAAGCGCGTCCCTCCGGGGTGCGCTCGATCGTCATTCATAGTGTGTCCACAGTCTGCCACATTACCAGTCAAGCTCCGTAGAGCTTTCTGATAAGGGTTATTTCATACCTTCTACGATCGATTCCCGCATCCCCGGTATTGATGTCAAATAGAGAGTTTCATGTATGGAGTTCCAGTCGTCCTCTGAAAGGAGGGCCGAATTTTTTCTTTTGCCCGATATGACTATCGGCTCGTGGGATTCATTTGTTTGATCAATCAATCGAGACAGATTCGCCCGGGCATCACTGGCATTCAAAATGGTCATTTCTTGTAAACCTCGATCATTATACGCACCTTATTTCGTACATATTGTCAAGTTAAGGACAGATTTTTACGCCTGCCTCACCTTCTATCCCACGAGCGCCTGATGGCACCGAAATCCGGAAGGTCATCGCGATCCCGCCACAGGCCTGCGACCTCCTGCAGCATCGCGTCTCGTTGACGTTCCGATGCGCTTTCCAGAAAGCTGTCCACCGCTTCCCGAATCAATTCGGATTGCTTTTTTCCCGTTGCCGCAATCTTTTATGACTTTTTTTATGATATATTAACCGTTATGGCAGGTGGCGCGGCGGTCAACGAAGTTTCGGCGATCCGCGCGGAAGAACAATCTGAGATTCTCGAGCAAATCGACAGCAAGACTGCGTCCCACAAGCTCGCGGTTACCGATGAGCTGTTTGTCGTTCATGCGACGCGGAATGGCGCGCTGTTTCCGTTGCTCGTGAATGTCGGCGCGCTTGTGTTGATTGCCGTTTCCGTATTTGGGCTGTGGCGCGTTTTTGACCGGGATGCCGAGGTGTTTCAGCAGAACCGGCAAATCTTTACGTCCGTCGAGAATCAACTGATCAGACGGTTGCGGGAGGAATCGCGGGACCAATTGCAGCGCAAGGAGGCGGAGATTTCGGATATCGAAAACCGATTGCGGTCCATTGCGGACGAACGCAACCGTATTCTCGCATCGATTGACGAACGGGTACGGGAGCGGGAGGCGGCGTTGCGGGAGCAGTTGGAAGGAGAACTGGCCGCCGAGCGGGCGCGTCTGAATGACCAGGGGGTGGAGGGTTCACAGCTTGAAGACCGCCTCAATGACTTTCAGCGGGATCGCGCGGCGACGGTTGACGAGGAACTTGCCGCGTTCCGTGCCGAAATTGACCAGGAGCGTCGGCTCCTGGAAGAGGATCTCCTCCGGGTACAGGGCGAGTACGATCGTCAGTTGGCGGAATTATCATCAGAGCGGGATCAGCTGGTGGCGGGATTCCGCGCCCGGGAAGAAGACCTGCGACGACAACTTGAGTCCCGGACGAGAGCGTTGGAATCGGACCGGGCGACGGCGCAATCCGATCTTGCCGCGGCGCAGGCGCGTCTGAGTCTCCTGACGCAAAACCGGGAGGCGGAGTTGGCGTTGCAGACGCAGGTGTCGGGGTATTTAAATCGAATACGTGATGCGATTGCCCGGAACGCCTATGCTGAAGTGGGCGAGACGATCGCGTCGTTTCGATCATTTCTCAACCCATCCACCGGCACGCCCGTACTCTACTCCCGGCGGGATATGGATCTGTTCTTCATTGACACCCTTGAACGCCTTGTCGGTGAGACGCTCGATCAAGCCGCCCAGACCGAATCGTTGACCGCGGGGCTCACTCAGTTACGGACGATCAGATCCACCCTCGACGCCGGCGATCGTCTGTTAAACGACGGGGACGCGGCCGCAGCCGAACGTACCTATCGGGACGCCTTTTCCGCGATTGACGGTCTTATCGACGCCCACGTCTTTTTGGTCGATCAATCGACGAGTCGCCTGCGGGGAACTCTGGAAGGCGAGGCACAAGACGTCATCCTTCCGCTGCGCAACCGGATCGTTGAGTATGAGCAGACGATCCTGGAACTGCAGGCCCGCGAGTTGGCGGTCCAAGCCGAGCTGGCGGCACGCAACGCCGCCGTCTCCGAAAATAACCGCCGTATAGATGAATACACGCTCCAGCTCGCTGCGGCTACGGAGCGTATTGCCGCGATTACGGGGGAGAGAGACCGTCTTGACGGCGCGCTGGAATCGACCCGGGGCGAGATCGCCGATCTCCGGACACACATCGACACAATTGAACGCCGGCTCGCGACGTCGCGGGACGATGCGGAGGCTCTCAATGATGAGGTTGATCAACTCAGCAGGGAAGCGGCGACGCTCCAAAGTGAAGCTGAAGTACTTCGGAGAGAGGCCCATACGTTACGGAACGAGCGGGCCGAGATTGTCGCCGCCATTGAGGTTGCCAGGACGGAAAATCGCAGCCTCCGCGATGACGTGGTGTTTCTGGAGGCGTTACAGGAGGGCTACCGCAATTTCCTGATGCAGGAGGCCGCTGTTCTGACGGGCCGGGAGGCCGGGGAGCGCGGCGAGAGCGGGGGAGCCTTAGCGCGCGGCGAGACCGGCGGCGCCGATTACCTTGCAGCCAAGGTTCATTTGGATACGTTCCTCGGTTCTCCGGAGATGCAGCGCTTTTTCCCGGACATCCTCGATCGCGTACATACCTATGATCGTGCGTTTGAGGAGGCGGGATATCAGCACGCCCTCCTCGATATCAACGATCTCATGGAAGAGGTTGCGTTCTTTCCCGATCCGCGAGAGCGGAATGCGTATCTCCAGCGGGGACTCGCCGACGAGGAAAACTCGCCCGAGTATCGCCGGTTACTTGAATCGCTGCGGTCGTTTGTAACCGATACGATCGCCACCGCGCGATAGGTGCTTTTCACATACGGACGGCCCGCGCCGCGGGTACCCCGGGGGTACCGCGTGGGTACCGACCAGTAGCCCCGCCGTTACCGAAAGGAATACCGTATTCCCAGGACGATGTTGCGCATATCGATAACCGCGTCATCGGTGACGATATGTCCCGGAACGGACCGGCCCGAGTAGTAGTCCGGGGGGAAGGAGACCTTCAAGAAATCATCCACCGATGGGGGAAGATATATAAGCGGCTCGTACTCCAGGAAGAAACGGATCTTTCCGAGCGGCGCGTATTCCACCCCCAATGCGGCGGATAGCCCCCAGGGAGCAACCGAATCAACGGACATGGCGCCGCCCGAGTGGTTGAGCCTGAGAAACGCACCGACGTCACCATACAGGCGTACAGGCCGTTCCGGCGCGGTGAAGTAGCCCCCGCCATGGATTGTGAGCAGCGATAAGGGATTGGACGCTATCAAATCGGGGGCGGAATCGGAGGTGTCCTCATCCAGTAAATACAGTCCCATGAGATAGGTCATGCCTCCCGCTTTGAGATACACGACACCGGGAAGGGGATACCACGTTGCCCGCACAGCCGGAAACTGGAGTCCGTTAGCTCGAAACTCCGCAGCCCAGTGTGCATACGATGTCGGTTCAAGGACGATCGTCACCGGATCATACCGTATGTACACCGTTTGTACTGCCGCCGTATGGCCCGGCAGCTCGCCGCGAAGTGTCACGGTGGCGGGCGGCGGTACGGGTATCTCGATCCACCCTTCGGGACCGACCGTTACCGGCTCGGGGGTGATGCCCGAGAGGACGGTTCCCTCCGGCGCGTGGACGATGAGGGCTACGGTGGTAAAGAGCGGCGTGTTCCACCGCTGTCGGGTAGTCCGGGGTTCCGTCAGGGGGATCCAGTATGCCTGGCGGATAAATCGGAATGGAACGGGGCGGTCCGGCGGCGCAATGATGTTTTCAACGCCGCTATTCCTGAGAATATCGAAGGAGTCCGCGGAGATCCGGAGGTCATCCATATTCCCGTCAACCGTCACCGTCAGCCATCCGTGGGCGCCCCTGCGACGCGCTTCTGCGTACCTCTCCTCCCACAGCTGCGGTATGGAGAGGGTCGTATGCTCCAGCAGGGTGAGATTCCCGTCGGACCTGCGGAGGGCGTCTATGAACGACTCGTAGACGAGACGGGTATCGACGGGGCTGAGTGTCGGCGCGGCGCCAAAGAAAACAAGGAGCCGTCGTCGTTGCGGTTGTGCGTCGGATATGGCGACTGCAGGGGGTGTGTCTTCACGTAGTGTGCCGGGACTCGCCGGGGAACTGCTTTCCTGGGCTTCTATACCGCATATGCCGGACATGCCGCCTGCCGAAAGACCGAGGACGACAATCGCAATGACGAAGGTACGTGTTACCACGGAATCACTACCCCGACGGAAAGGGGCGGCATGAAACCCGGTGCGAGCTGCCACCCCCGTGCCTGGTCGCCCCCGGCGGTTCCAAGGGCGTAACGGATCTCTGTGGTCGCAAACAAACGGAGCGCACCGATGTTCGCCTCTACGGTGGGGTTTCCCAATGAGATATACCAATCACCAAACCAGCTGGTGGTCCCGTCTATTTGCGCCGTACGCATGTACCCGCCACCGACCGTGAGGTGAAGGCGCAGGGGAGAGTGAACCGGAAGAAGCAGGTAGCGGCCGACGACAAGTGAGATATCACCGCGGACCGTACGTCTTCGCGTCAGGTCCGTGAGAAGAGCTGCCCGGGCGTACCCGAAGGTGGTGTCCGGCACGAGATATTTCTTATAACCCACGCCGATCCCGATAAACGGGGCGACCTCCATCAATGGGGAGAGCGCGTTTTCGGTGAACGGTATGAGGGGGTCGAGGATAATCTCGTTGTCCCGCCGGTCGAGCGTATGTGTCGTGGATCGGGTGTGGTATCCGGGTTTCTCCGTCCGGATATCTATGGCGGTCCCGAGCGGGAAGGGGGTAAAGGGAACGCTGAGCGTTCCTTCGGTGATCGTCCCGACGGCGCTGCCGGCAATCGATACCGTTGCGCCTTCGTCGGGTGAGCGTATGACGATCGTTTCCACGCGGTTTGTCGGCGCGAAATAGACGGAACGGTCGTTCAGGAACGTCTCGAGAACGGGTGCCAGCCCGGCGATCGTTGAGCGGACGGCGTTGTACAGGGAGAGGCCCGGACGGCGCTCCTCAGCGATAGTGGCAAGGACGGTGCGTTGTTCCACGTCGTAGAGCTTCAACTGGAAAAGGACGGTCTCATCGGTGACGCGTACAAATCCCGATAGCGCGACGGCGGCGTCCATTTCTTCCGCAGCGAGAAGGAATGCGCCGGGATGACCTGCGATGGGATGACCTGTGAGGGCGGAATCGGTGTCCGCCTCCGCGCCGGCGAAGCCCCCGCCCGTTTCTCCTTCCTCATCCGCGACTCGTATGAGAAATCCCAAGGGTTGAAAGAGCTCCATCAGCGCCGTGCGGAAGATCTGTTCAAGGGGATCGGGGATCTCCGTACCGGACAGGTTCTGTATGGAAACGACGGCCACCTGGCGAGGGGGCTCACGGGCGACCAGATTTCCTGTAATGAGCGAGATCATCAGGATACCAAGAGCAGTTGTTGCCGCCGTGTTTCTCGTTGCCACTGATGTGTCGTTCTTCCGTGAGTGGGTCATCATTTCTACTTGGTCTTTATGACTTCAACCCCGTTCCAGTCCTCCGGAGGAGGAGTTGATAGAAACTCTGTACACCGCTGGATCATCATATCGGTGATGCGCTCCGGACCGGCCTTGAAAGCGACTTCAAGAAAGGTTGCACGGCTCCCCTCGAAATCGCGATTGAAGTACTCGTCCATGCCCCGGTTGTGGAGATCCCATACCGCTTGTTCCGCCGGGGTCAGCTCTCCGGCGGTCGTATATATTTTGACTCCCTGACTCTTTCCTTTCACGGCGACCGCATCGATAAGCCGGCAGGGAAGCACGGTGTGGACCTGGTCGTAGAGGCTCTCGGAGATGATGATTTCCTGTTTGTACAGCTTGGTGAGCCCCTCCAGTCTGGACGCCAGATTCACCATGTCGCCGATAACGGTATAGTCCATCTTCCGTTCCGTGCCGATATTTCCCACCGTCACGATACCGTAGGCGATCCCGACGCCGATGAGGAACTCCGGCTTCCCCTGGCGCAATTGCTCAGTGTTGAATTGGCGGACCGACGAGACCATTTCGATTCCCGCACGGACCGACTGGACCGGATCGTCGTCATGCTGCACCGGAGCGCCAAAGAGCGCCATTATGGCGTCACCGATGTACTTATCCACCACCCCATTCCGGTTCATGATAATATCCACCATCATCGAAAAGTACCGGTTGAGCGATCCCACCAGGTCTTCCGGCGCCATACGCTCGGAAATGGAAGTAAAACTGCGAATATCGGAAAAGAGGATGGAGAGGTTGCGATTTTCACCCACCAGCATCGCCTCCGGGTTTTCAAAGAAACGGTCTATCAGTTCCTGTGGCACGTACTTCTGAAAGATGTTGCGGATCTTGATCTCTTTTTTTTGAGCCACCACCGCGTCAAAGGCGTACTGCTTGATCGCACTGTACGCCTTGTCCAGTTCGCCGACCATAATGTTGAACGTGTGGGAAACCTGCCCGATCTCATCGTTGTGTTCTACCGGCACACGGGCGCTCAGATCGTTGGAAGAGATGATCTCCTTCATCGTACCCGCCATTCGTGTCAGCGGCTGCATCGTGTACCGGACGAAGAAGAGGATCAGGAGGAGGGAGAATACCGTTCCGCCGATGATCAGGACGATCGTCTGGATCGTGATCCGGTTGAGGTAGGTGTAAAAGGCGGTGCGGTCTTCGGTGACCAGGACGAGCCACTCAAAGGGCTCAAAGATGAAACCCATTGCGATGCGTTCCACACCGTCGACGGAGATCGTCTGGAGCGCCCGAATATCCGGCCCAGCCTCCCGCGACAGATACGCCCCCAGCATATCGCGCTCGGCGTCGGTAAGCGTGATCTCTCCGGTCGCCATCGCCACCTCACGCGCAGGGGTAAGGGCAAAGATCAATTCCGTCTCGCTCCTCACGAGGCTGGTCGCGTACACCTCGATACCGGCCTGCGTCGCCTGACGCATGACCGGATTGCCGGTCAGACCGTTTTGTGCCAGGAGGTCCCACTGCCCGGCCATGTATTTCTCCAGCTCTGCAACTTTAAAATCCAGAAATTCGGTTGTAACGCGATTCACCGCGTTGACCGCTACCAGATAGGAGGATACGCCGCCGATTATGAGCGTTGCGAGAAGTACCGGGAGGACCACAAAGGCAACCTTGAGCCAGACTTTCATGGCAGTTCCGGGGGAATGATAAGCATGGTCGCGGACTGGAGGACCACAAACGACTCAGGCGGGTACTCCGCCGGGGGCTCGGGCCCGGTCCTTCCGAAGTCGGTGATATCCGTAAACTGGTCTATCCAGTGGAGTGTGCCCTCGTCGGCGTTGATCGACTGGTTGTTGTTGACGTTCTTGTTTATGCCCTGACTATGGATTGAGCCGTCCGTGTTGTACGTGATGTAGTCGTAGAAGGTGCTCGTTCCGTTGTTGACGCGAAGGGCGATTTTCACCAGCCGTCCGAGATCGGTCTGGAGGTAAATTATCGTCCCCACCGGAAGCGGATCGGCGGCGCTGTTTTCCGCCGGCGTCACCGTCAACTGCCCGTCATTGACTGCCGTCTGAATGTCGTCAACCGTCGTTGTATTGAAGTCGCCGGTCATTGTGTAGGTTGCGCTCGTCTCGGGAGACGGCCCAAACTCGCCCGGCTTCACGGCGATTGCCCGGATCGTCAGCGTCTCGTGTACCTGCACCGCGCCGGAGTACTCCGGGGATTCGGTCGTAGGCTGAGATCCGTCGATGGTGTAGTGGATCGTCGCGTCGGGCGTTTCCGTTGATAGCTGGACCGAACGCGAGCGGTCGTAGCTCCCGGCGGGAACGCTGAAGGTGACCGGTTCTGCTGCCGGCGGAACGTAGTACTCCGTCGTCACCGCTGAGTCCTGGTAGCCGGTCTTGATCGCAATCCCCTTGAGCGTCAGTGGCGTCGTAAGGTTGAGGACGCCGGCGTACTGAGGAGACGTCCCGTCAGGCGCTGATCCGTCGAGAGTATAGTGAACTGCCGCTCCCGCCGTGGCGGTGGACAAGGTGACGGAAACGGTGGAGCCATAATCACCGCCCACGGGGTCCATGACGACGGGCGCCGCGACAAGGTTGAACGTCGCTTGCGTCGGTGGGGACGCACTGAAAGCGCCGCCGACGGCGATCGCCCTGACCGTTCCGCTCGAGCTAATCGTGATCGGTCCGTCATACGATGCGGAGGCGGCGGTGGGTACGGAGCCGTCGGTGGTGTAGCGAATCTCCGTTCCCGGGGAGACCGTGGTCAGCGTAAGCTGTTGATCGTTGTCAAAGGTACCGCCCGGCGGCGTAAAGGTCGGTGCCGCCGCCTGAGGATAGGCGATCGTCCATGTGCCGGATGCAATGACGCTGGTCGTCTTCCCCGGCGCCACGGCGATCGCTTGGATCTCAACCGATGTGCCGTGACCGGAAACGGGGATGGGTTCCGTGTATAGGTGAGCAGGATTGCCCGAGTCCGGGGCGCTGCCGTCGGTCGTATAGTAGATGGTTGCGCCCTGGTCGGGAGCTGAAATCGTCACCGTCTGGTCGGTCGGGTACGTCCCGGCGGCGGGACTGAAGGTCGGCGCCGCCGCCTGGGGATAGGCGATCGTCCACGTGCCGGATGCAACGGAGCTGGTCGTCCTTCCCGGTGCCACGGCGATCGCCCGTATCTGAACCGATGTGCCATGACCGGAAACGGGGATGGGTTCCGTGTAGAGGTGAGCAGGATTGCCCGAGTCCGGGGCGCTGCCGTCGGTCGTATAGTAGATGGTTGCGCCCTGGTCGGGAGCTGAAATCGTCACCGTCTGGTCGGTCGGGTACGTCCCGGCGGCGGGACTGAAGGTCGGCGCCGCCGCCTGGGGATAGGCGATCGTCCACGTGCCGGATGCAACGGAGCTGGTCGTCCTTCCCGGTGCCACGGCGATCGCCCGTATCTGAACCGATGTGCCATGACCGGAAACGGGGATGGGTTCCGTGTAAAGGTGAGCAGGATTGCCCGAGTCCGGGGCGCTGCCGTCGGTTGTATAGTAGATGGTCGCGCCCTGGTCGGGAGCTGAAATCGTCACCGTCTGGTCGGTCGGGTACGTCCCGGCGGCGGGACTGAAGGTCGGCGAATCTGTGGCGTCGTAATTTATCGTAAAGGTACGGGCCACGATAGCGCTGGGTGTCATACCCTCCTTCGCGGCAAATGCGGTGATTGTGATCGTCGTCAGGTGACCGGAAATTTCGATCGGTCCTTCCACAACGGGGGAGGAGGACGTCGGGACGGAACCATCGATCGTGTAGTGGACGGCAGCCCCCGCCGTGCTGGACGTGATTGATACGGAGAGATTGCTGTTGTACGTCCCCGGGGCATGATCAAAAACCGGCGCCGCCGCCTGAGGATAGGCGATCGTCCACGTGCCGGATGCAACGGAGCTGGTCGTCTTCCCCGGTGCCACGGCGATCGCCCGTATCTCAACCGATGTGCCATGACCGGAAACGGGTACGGGTTCCGTGTAGAGGTGCGCAGGATTGCCCGAGTCCGGGGCGCTGCCGTCGGTTGTATAGTAGATGGTCGCGCCCTGGTCGGGAGCTGAAATCGTCACCGTCTGATCGGATGTATAGGTATCGGCGGCGGGGCTGAAGGTTGGTGCCGCCGCTTGCGGATAGGCAATTGTCCACGTGCCGGAGGCAACGGAACTGGTCGTCTTCCCCGGCGCCACGGCGATCGCCCGTATCTCAACCGATGTGCCATGACCGGAAACGGGTATGGGTTCCGTGTAAAGGTGAGCAGGGTTGCCCGAGTCCGGGGTGCTGCCGTCGGTTGTATAGTATATGGTCGCGTCAGGGTCGGGAGCTGAAATCGTCACCGTCTGATCGGATGTATAGGTATCGGCGCCGGGGCTGAAGGTCGGTGCCGCCGCCTGGGGATAGGCAATTGTCCATGTGCCGGATGCAACGGAGCTGGTCGTCTTTCCCGGTGCCACGGCGATCGCCCGTATCTCAACCGATGTGCCGTGACCGGAAACGGGTATGGGTTCCGTGTAGAGGTGCGCAGGTGTGTCTGCGTCCGGGGCGCTGCCGTCGGTCGTATAGTAGATGGTCGCGTCAGGGTCGGGAGCTGAAATCGTCACCGTCTGGTCGGACGTATAGGTACCGGCGGCGGGACTGAAGGTCGGCGGATTTGTGGCGTCGTAATTTATCGCAAAGGTACCGGTTACGATAGCGCTGGGTGTCATACCCTCCTTCGCGGCAAATGCGGTGATGGTGATCGTCGTCAGGTGACCGGAAATGTCGATCGGTCCTTCCACAACGGGGGAGGAGGATGTCGGGACGGAACCATCGATCGTGTAGTGGACGGCAGCCCCCTCCGTACTGGACGTGATTGATACGGAGAGATCGCTGTTGTACGTCCCCGGGGCATGATCAAAAACCGGTGCCGCCGCCTGGGGATAGGCGATCGTCCACGTGCCGGATGCAACGGAACTGGTCGTCTTCCCCGGTGCCACGGCGATCGCCCGTATCTCAACCGATGTGCCGTGACCGGAAACGGGGATGGGTTCCGTGTAAAGGTGGGCAGGATTGCCCGAGTCCGGGGTGCTGCCGTCGGTTGTATAGTAGATGGTCGCGCCCTGGTCGGGAGCTGAAATCGTTACTGTCTGGTCGGACGTATAGGTACCGGCGTCGGGGCTGAAGGTCGGCGGATTTGTGGCGTCGTAATTTATCGCAAAGGTACCGGTTACGATAGCGCTGGGTGTCATACCCTCCCTCGCGGCAAATGCGGTGATGGTGATCGTCGTTAGGTGACCGGAAATGTCGATCGGTCCGTCCACAACGGGGGAGGAGGACGTCGGGACGGAACCATCGATCGTGTAGTGGACGGCAGCCCCCGATGTGCTGGACGTGATTGATACGGAGAGATCGCTGTTGTACGTCCCCGGGGCATGATCAAAGACCGGTGTCGCGACCGTTGTCGCCGTCGGCAGATTTACCGGTGCAGATTCTTCGACGTTATTGAGCGCCTCGGGTGAATATCCAAAGGGCTGAATACATCCGCCGGATAGGATTATCACCAGGCCGATCGGCACGAGGATTCTAACGATAATGTTCAGACGATTTCGATTCGCCACGTCTTTTGTTGGTCAACTCCCCGAATAGACTTCATTTTTCTAACGTATCTGATTAAATCACTCATGAAAATTTCCAAAATAATAGTACTACCAATATATGGCTGTGACCACATATTCCCGTAAGGAGTTCTTAACGCATATCTCCCCGTCGATCCGGGTGATTTCACGCCATGAGTGATACCCGCTCAGCGGAACCGGATGGTTCGTTTATATTTTCCGAAATGCCGGAAGAGCCGATATCCCGCCGTACATAGTTGTCGATACATTGCAATGTTGAGTGGAGATAAGACGGTGCCGAAACACGATATTTTTACGATGCCCTTTGCGAAGGTCTATCCGATGTACGTCCGGAAAGCGGAGCGCAAGAACCGCACGAAGGAAGAGGTCGACGAGATCATTTCCTGGTTGACGGGTTATGACGAGTCGGGATTGCGTCGGCAGATTGAGGAGCAAAACGATTTCGAGACCTTTTTTGCGAAGGCGCCGGCGATGAACGCGTCTCCCCCGACGTCCGCTTCATCAATAGGGCGGACGCAATTCCACCGTCACCTGTCTGCGGCTCAGGGTGGCCTGCAGGGGGCTCCGGCGCTCCTTCCCGCTTACGTCCAGTCCGCCCGCCTCCGCCGCGGGGGTTCTTTCTCCCGTCCGGTAGTCCAGGAGGACCGCCGGGCTCACCTTTTCCCACTCACCGTTCCCGTTTTGGACCGCCCGGGAACTTACCAGGAGCACCGCGTCTTCCGAGGGAAAGCCGAAGGGGTCATGACTGTCAAACTCGTAAAAGACGGTGAGGTTCTGGTAATGGTCCTCCGTATAGTACTGAATGTTTCCCATGCGGCTGCCGAGGACCATCACCGACACCATTTCCACGTATCCGTCCGCGCTGCCCTGTATGGTGGCTACCGGTGAGAGCTCCGGGTATGTCCAGATGCGTACCCGGTTGTCTTCACCCAGTGTTGCAATCCGTTCACCCGAGGGGGAGATCGCCGTGGTGAACCCGTGGGGCAGGAGCGGGCCCGACGAGAAGCGTATATGGCCGGTCAGGGTGCCCCGGTTCGGCACCCCGACGGATACCTCCGAGCCGCTCCTGCCGGTCTGCGTGAACCGGAGCTGACCGTTGTCGTCAAACCGGTAGGTAACCGGCACGGGTTCATTGGGCGATATGTAGTGCTCCATTTCCCGTCGCGTTGCCGTTCTCCAGACATCAGGTGCGTAGCCGATCGGTTCCATCCCATCGGCGTCGACGGCCAGCAGATCCCGTGTTCTTTCATCCCCCTCGAGACTGATGAGGAGGACCTCCGGCTTCCCGGGAAGCGTCCTGATGGAATCGATCGCGCCGTCCGTATCCATCGTCGCATAGGACTCCTCGCCCCGAACGAAGCGGTACAGGGTGCCCCGGCCCGCGAAGGTGTAGTCGTCGGTGTATGCAATGCGAAGGTTCCGGGCGCTTTCCCCCTCGGGAAGTGTCCATCGTGCCAGGGGATCGCCTGCAAGGGTAAAGCATTCAAGGACGTTGTCATGACCGACAATTATTTCTCCCGTCGGCCCGATGGGATAGAGAGAGAGGCCGGTGTCGGATTGGATGTCTTCAAGGCTCAGCTGCGTGATAATTCCGTTGGGTATGTACCGGTCAAAAAAGTCCTGGCCCCGGGCGCGCTCTTCTTCCGTCAGGACCTTCTGCCCGTACTCGTCTAATGACACGGCGCTTCGGTACCAGACTCCCGCGAGCCGTGAAATCGTGTCCCGGTTCCCGTAGGCGAAACGGGAGTCACCGTCGAGACCGGCCCGGTACGTTTCCGCGGCGACATAGTAGGATTTGACGTCTCCCAGTGCCCGGCGGTACAGCGTGCGGGCGCTCTCCTCAAGATATGCGGCTATTTTGGCGGCCTCTTCCGTATCGGACCCTTCTTTTTGGTAGATCCTGAGCCACCGCTCCGCGAGACGGTGCGCCAGTTCGGGATAGCCGGGAACGCGGTCGAGCCCCGCCCGGAGACTTAGGGCGGTATGGAGCTGGATTTCGGCAATGCCCGCGGCGCCGAAGGCGTCGACCAGCTTCTCCGCGCCGTCCCGTCCTTCCGGCGGCGGATCCTGTATCTCTCCGAGGGTCCCGCCGTCGGTCATGAGCGTCTTCCGGGGGAGGAGGTTCCATATCCGTTCCGCTTCTTCTGTATCCATCTGGATGATCGATCCGTGGTTGATGGAGAGAAACAGTTCTTCATGCACTTCCCGCAGCTCGTGGGGTTTGGCGTCATCGAGCGACTCCGCGAGGAACGACTCCACGTTGTCCCAGTTTCCCGTCTTCACGGCACTCTGCATCCGTGCCTGGGGAGAGCAGCCCGCAAGAAGGAGGACGGCCGGGATGAGGACGGTGAGAAGAACGTACGGTGCCGGCCGTCTCGGGAACGGGGGACGCGCGTCGATTCCTGTTTTTCTCATGTATTCAGGTATAGTCCCATCATCTTCCCGGCGCAAGTGGCTGTTTGGTTCCAATAAGTAGTACTTTCGGGACCATGATCATGCAAGTACAGGGTCTGAGCAAGAATTACGGTTCCGTTCAGGCCGTTGACGATATCAGCTTTGATATTCCCGAAGGTATCTGTTTTGGCCTTCTTGGGCCCAACGGTGCCGGGAAAACGACGACCATTGAAATGATGGAGGGAATCCTTCAGCCGTCGGGCGGGGAGATTCTCTTCAGGGGCAAGCCCATCGATCGCCGCTTCAGGGAGAAGGTGGGTATTCAGTTTCAGTCGACGGCGCTGCCGGAGTTTATAACGGTGAAGGAGACGCTGGAGCTCTTTCAGGCGCTCTATCCCCATCCGCGTCCCATGGATGAGGTTATCGATATCTGTTCTCTCGAGGACATTATCGACCGGGACAACCGAAAGCTCTCCGGGGGTCAGCGGCAGCGGCTCCTTCTCGCGCTGGCGATCATTCCCAACCCGGAGATCGTCTTCCTGGACGAGCCGACGACGGGGCTGGACCCCCAGGCCCGTCGGAACTTCTGGCGCCTTATCGAGACGATTCGCGCGGACAATACGACGGTTCTGCTTACCACCCACTATATGGAAGAGGCGCAGATCCTCTGCGACCGGATCGCCATTATGGATCACGGCCACGTGCTTGAGCTGGATACGCCGGCGACACTTCTGGACAAGCACTTTGACGGCGTTCTCCTGCGGGTGCCGAAAAGCGGGTACGGCGAGTCTGTTCCGCCGGACGCCGAGGTCACCGACGACCACGTGGAACTGGTTACCACCAATGTGGACCGGGCGCTCAAGGAGCTGCTGGCGGTGAATACCAACCTCGACGGCCTCAGCATTCACAAGCCGAACCTTGAGGACCTCTTTATAAAACTTACCGGCAGCTCTCTGCGCACCTGACAAGGAATCTGACGAGGACAAGACTATGCGAAAATTCAACGCCCTGTATAAAGCCCGGACCATGGAGTTTGTACGAGACCGGGGAACGTTCTACTGGAATCTCCTCTTCCCGGTCGTTCTCGTCTTCGGTTTTGCCTTTGCCTTTTCCGGGGACGACAATGAGTTATTCAAGGTGGGGGTGATCGGTACTCCCGATACGTCGATGGAGTTCATGAATATCGATCAAATCGAGTTTGTGGAGTACGACATCGCCGGCGGTGAGACGACCACCGATGTCGTCATTGAACGGCTGCGCCAGCATCAACTGGATATGGTTGTCGATTTTACCGATGACCGGTACTACATAAACAGCCAGTCCGCCAACGGGCCGCTGCTGCGCATGCTTTTCCAGGCGAACTCCGGACCGGAGCTGCCGGTGGAGGTCGGCGCGTCACGCTTTGTGGAACGCCAGGTGACGGGCGAGCCGATACGCTATGTGGACTGGCTCGTACCCGGTGTGATCGGCATGAATATGATGTTCAGCTGCCTCTTTGGCGTGGGCTTTGTGATCGTGCGATACCGCAAGAACGGCGTTCTCAAGCGTCTCAAGGCGACGCCCGTATCGGCGATGACCTTTGTGACCGCCCAGGCGGCGAGCCGCCTCACCATCGTCATCGTCACCTCCGCGGTGGTCTTCATCGGGACGAATTTCTTTCTCCACTTCATGATGAAGGGATCCTATCTGAACCTGCTTCTCATAACCGCCCTCGCAATCGTGTGTATGATCTCGGTGGGACTGGTTTTTGCCTCGCGCCTTAAGAGCGAGGAGCTGGCAAGCGGACTGATGAACCTCGTCACCTTTCCCATGATCATTCTTTCCGGGGTCTTCTTCTCCCTGGAAGGGTCACCTCCGGTATTGCAGTCAATCTCGAAGGCGTTGCCCTTGACCCACTTCATATCCGGCGCCCGGGCGATCATGCTGGAAGGGGCCGGCCTCATTGATATCGCGCCGCATCTCCTCTTCCTGACGGGGCTTACCGCCCTTCTGTTGACGATTTCGGCCTTTCTGTTCCGGTGGGAGTGAGCGGCGGCATGCCCGCCCTCCGATCCGGGTGTATGCCGAGCTCTCCGTGCTGTCCGCTCAGCGGAACCGGATGGTTCAATTAAATGTTCCGGATCTTCACCCTCCCTTGCAGAAGTCGACACCATCTCCTATTATTGGGTTGATACGTATCGAAGCGTCCCGCTTCCAATTATTTCAAACCCGTTAAACAACTTACATTTCTCACGACACATGCCGGTTCGGTCGGCATGTTTTCAGGAGTCTATATGAAATTACGTGCAAAAATGCTCTCCTCCTTTGGAGTTCTCATTTTTGTTCTTCTTGCGAGTGGTTCCGTCGCCGTTGTCGCTTTTCTCACGGTTACACGCGGTACGGAGACGTTGGTTGAAGAGTTGTTTCCGTCGAATACGGCCGTGCTGACAACCCAGATTGAGGTAACGAGGGCCAATCTCCGGCTGGAGAGAATTCTTCAGGGAGTTGAGTCTGTGGACCGGTTTCAGGCTGTGGAGGAGAGTCTTACCAATGCGTCCACGGAAATCGACCGCATTATTGGTCATGTAGAAGCGTTGAACGACGCGGGCAACATGTCGGATCAGCAGTATCAGAGGGCCCTCGGTACGCTCCCGCCGGTAAAAAACACCCTCGAGAAACTCCAGGAATTGAGTCGGCAGCGCCTGGACTTCTACACATCAACCGGTGAACCGCTTGCCTCTCTGGGGCTGCAGTTTGATTCGATGTACGACCGGTTTGTCACACAGTCAAACCTGTTGCGGGATCTTGTGGGAGAGCTCGTCGAAGCGCAGGAAAACGAGGTGTACCGCCGGATCCGGATCGGGCTTTCCGTCATTGCCGGGGCGGCGATGGTGAGCGTGCTCCTTGCGCTGATTGTGGCCGTCGTCTTTTCCGGCCGCATCGTGGCGAGGTTGCGCATGATCGGCGCGTTCGGTGAGCGGTTGTCCAGGGGTGATCTGACCGAGCAGATCACGATCACGACCAAGGATGAGTTCGGCGAGATCGCCCATCGTTTCAATGAGACGACCGAGACGCTCCGGGTGACGGTACGAACGATCGTTGAGACCAGTGAAAGGATGCAGGAGCAGGGTGTTTCGCTCTCGGCGAACATGGAGCAGACCGCCGCTGCCACAAACGAGATATCCGCCAATATCGACAGTGTCCGTGAACAGACGATTCGACAGACCGAGAGCATGAACGGTTCGGCGGCGTCGCTTGAGCAGATTACACGGAACATTGAAAACCTGGACCTGGTGATTCAGGATCAGGCCGCCAACGTGAACGAGTCTTCCGCATCGGTTGAGGAAATGGTGGCGAACATCCGGGCGGTCACACATAACGTGGAACGAACGGGGGAAATGTTTGAGCAGGTTGTGACGGCGTCGCAGAACGGTCGGGAGAAACTCCTGGACGTCAACAGGAGAGTCCAGCAGGTCAATGATCTTTCCACCACCCTTGTGGAAGCCAATAAGGCGATATCCGGCATTGCGGCGCAGACCAATTTGCTTGCCATGAACGCCGCGATCGAGGCCGCCCACGCCGGCGAGAGCGGGCGGGGCTTTGCCGTTGTCGCCGACGAGGTGCGGAAGCTCGCCGAGCACGCCCAGAAGGAGTCCAAACGCATTCAGCATGAGCTCAAATCCATACGTGAGGCGATCACGTCGGCGGTTGAAACCTCTGAAGCGAGTTCCCGGGAATTTACCTCCCTCGAGGATCTGATTGAACAGGCCGCCGCCCTTCAGAGTGAAGTCAAGGCGAGTATGCAGGAGCAGTCCACGGGAAGCAGGGAAGTGCTGGGGGCGCTGCAGAAAATCGGCGATATCACAAGCCAGGTCGTTGCGGGGTCGCGGGAAATGCGATCGGGCAATCAGTCCATTCTTGAGGAGACGGGGAAGCTGCGGCAGATTACCGAACATATCCGACAGAGCATGGAAGAGATTTCCCGGGGCGCCCAGGAGATTAACGGCTCCGTCACCGCCGTTGCGGAGATCGCGGATACCAACAAGGAGCTCGGCGATATGCTTACCGAGCGGACCCGTATGTTCAGGTTGGAGGCGTGATCGGGCGGTGATTGAGGGGAGTGCGGGCCGCGGCAGCCGGGCTTTTTTCAACCGGGGGTGACACATTTCGCTCCGCCGGTGTTCTATGTAGTAGGATAGAACATGAATTCAGCCGTACGAAAGAGTATCGTCGTCGTTGCCATCCTTCTTGTTGCGGGTGGTGTGGGTACGCTCCTGGCGCTGTGGAGCCGTCAGAGCGAGGAGGCCGTGCCCGAGGAGTCGGTGCGGCAGGTGACGACGCAGGTCATTGAGCTGGCTCCCATTTCGCGCTCAATCGTCGTGGAAGGGTACGTGGAGTCGCGGCAGACCCTGCCGGTTATTGCCCAGGTGGGCGGCGAGATCGTCTATTCCCGTGACAATGTTCGACCGGGATCACAGGTCTCCCGGGGCGAGCTGCTCGTCTCTATTGATTCTACAAATGTTAAAAGCGAGCTACAGCTTGCGGAAACATCCCTGCTCAAGGGACTTGCGGCACTTATGGCGGCACTTGATGCGCAGGATCCGATGGGTGTCCGGCCCAAGTGGGCCGCCTTCCACACGGCAATCGTCTCCGGCGTGGTGCCCGATCTGCCTTCCATTGAGTCCCAGCGGGAGCGCCTCGTCCTGAGCACCCATGGCGTCATTGAGAGCTACCACGCCCTCGTCCGATCCGGACGAACACTTACACATCACAATGTAACGGCCCCCTTTGCCGGTACCGTCCTCTCCGGTTCATTGCCCGAGGGGCTTGCGGTGTCACCGGGTCAGCACCTTGTGACGCTCATCGATCCGGTCAACCTTGAGATTGCCCTCTCCCTGACGCGGGAGGAGCTCCTTTACCTCAATCGGTCTGAACGCGTCGCCGTCACGGTGAAGCCCGGCGGCGTGGCGGGCGCGGGCGGGCGCGGCAGCGGGGAAGCGGAGATGGCGGGCGGGCGCGGCCTCGGAGAAGTGTCGGGCCTCTCCGGCGTCATTGATCGTATCGGTGGTCAGGCCGAACGGGAGTCGCAGATGGTGACGGTCTACGTTCGATTTGAAAATCCCGACCGGTTGCTGAGCTTCCTTCCCGGGAGTTTTGTGCGCGTGGAACTGTCCGGAGACAGCGTTGAAGGGGCGCTCCTGCTGGCGCGGGGCCTCCTCAATGAGGACGGCACGATCAATGTGATGGAGGAGGGGGCGCTGGTGAAGTATCCCGTGGCCATCCGGGGCTACCGGGGTGATGAGATTGTCGTCACCGGCGCGGGCCTCAGGGACGGGATGGAACTTGTCACTACGGCGATACAAATCCCCATTGAGGGCATGCGTCTGAGCACGGAAGCGGTGGACGGGTGAAAAAGCTCATTACCCTCTTTACCAACCATCGCATTCTCACCAACTGGCTGATGCTGCTCATCCTTCTGGCCGGAACCTTCGGCCTCATGAATATCAGAAAGCGCATCTGGCCGGCTATCGAGTTCGACTGGATTTCAATAAACGTGGCGTGGCCCGGCGCGTCTGCGCGGGAGGTTGAGGACGGTCTGGTGATCGGCGTTGAGGATCGCCTTGCGGGACTGGAAGGTGTCGTCTCCGTCATGGCCAACTCCTATGACGGCGCTGCCTACTTTGGTCTCGAGACGACCCCGACGGTGGACAAACGGGAGCTAGTGGATGAGATTCAGCGCGTCTTTGACGCAATCGGCGACTATCCCGAGGACGCCCGTCCGCCCCGGATAGAGCGGGAGACCGAGTGGGCGCGGGTGATGCTGCTTTTTATCTACGGCGAGGAGAATCTCAATCCATCCATTCTGGAGGATGTGGCGGATGAGTTCCGGGAGGACCTGCTCAAGTCGGGGCAGGCTTCGGAGATCAGGGAGTGGGGCTTTCCCCATGAAGAGATTGTGATCGAGCTCGATCCGGCGGTGCAGCGGCGCCTCGGCATCGGTCTCGACACCCTGGCGGATGTGGTCAGGGCGAGCAACCTGGATACCTCGGCGGGATCGGTGCTCACCTCCCGGGAGCGCGTGCAGATCAGGAACTACGACAAGGAGCTCGCCCCGGAACGCATCGCCGAGATCCCCCTCACCACCACCTCAACGGGGCGGATTGTGAAGGTTGGCGACGTCGCCACGGTGACGCGACAGCGGGCGGAAAACGCCCTCTACACCCGGGTGAACGGGCGCAATGCGATCGGTCTGCAGATCATGTACAACGAGTCTGAGGATGTTATCGCCCTCGGCCGCCTTGCGGACGAGAAGGTCGCCGAATACAACGCCCGCTACGGGGGGCTCATCACCTTCATGCCGGCGATCCGCGATGTTGATGAGCTTGACGAGCGCCTGGGCACGCTGACCGCCAGCGGTGCCATGGGTCTCGCCCTGGTGCTGCTCATTCTCGGTCTGCTCCTCAATCTGCGCCTCTCCTTCTGGGTTGCCATGGGCATCCCTATCTCCTTTTTCGGTCTCCTCTTTCTCGAGTGGATTCTCGGTATCACGATCAATGAAATGACCCTCTTTGGAATGATCATCGTCATCGGGATTCTCGTGGACGACGGGATCGTCATCGGCGAGAATATCTACCGCCACTGGAAGGAGCTTGGAAAGGAGCGCCTCCAGGCGGCGGTGGACGGGACCATGGAGGTTCTCGTCCCGGTGTGCGTCTCCATCGCCACGACGATTATCGCCTTTGCGCCCTACTTCTTCATTCACGGCGATATGGGCAAGTACACCTCCCAGATCGGTCTTGTCGTCATTATCAGCCTCGCCTTTTCCCTCGTGGAGGCGCTGATCCTCCTCCCCGCACATCTTGCCCACTCCAGCGCCCTCTCGGACACGCGGGTGCACCCCCTGCGTGCGCGCATCGAGGCCGTTCAGGAGCGCGTCATCAACGGCTGGTACCGGCCCTTTCTTGAAAGAAGCCTCCGCAACCGGCCGGTGGTGATCGCCGCCCTCGTGGCGAGCGTCATCGTTCTGGCCGGGGCCTTTGCGGGAAACCACATCCGCGCCGAATTTTTTCCCGAGGTGGAGTCCCAGTACGTCTACGTTGAGGCAACTTTTCCCTCGGGAACGCCGGCGGCGGAGATGGAGCGCGTCAGAGGCCGCCTGGAGGAACGGGTTCTCGCCTTTGGCGAGGACTACGCCTGGCCCGAGCGGGGCTATACCAACGGCATCGTGAACCACCTCTCCTGGCAGAACGGCGACAGTCTCATCGTCTACCTCCTCCTCATTCCCAATGAGGAGCGGGACTTCTCCGTCAAGGACTTCGGACGGGAACTCAACCGTTCCATTACGGGCTTCCCCGAGCTTGAGTCCCTCGTGATCGGTGAGGACGGCGTATTCGGCGGCGATCCGATTTCAATCCGCTTTCTCGGCAAGGATCCCGAGCAGCTGCGGCTGGCGGCGGACCTCTTCAAGGAACGGATCGGGCATATCGACGGTGTCACCGACATTCGTGACGATCTGCCCCTCGGCGCACGGGAGTATATCTTCTCCGTCACCGACCGCGGGCGCGCCCTGGGTCTCACCGAGGGGAGCATCTCCCGGCAGGTTTCCAACGCCTTCGGCGGCCTTGAGGTGATGGATCTCCAGGACGGATCCCGTTCGATTCCCCTCATGGTCAGATACCCCCGGGAGGAGCGGGATTCCCTGCGGCGCCTCGAAGAGGCGCCGATCATGACGCCGGCGGGGAGCTTTGTTCCCCTGCGGGAGGTGGCGGACTTTTCTCTGCAGCGGAGCCTCCGGCGCATCTCACGACAGGACGGCTACCGCTCCATTCGGGTGAGCGCCTCCCTTGATACCTCCCGCAACGAGGTGAACGTCGTCAACAGGGAGATCAACGACGAGATCCTGCCAGACGTACTCGCCCGTGTGGACGGCGTCTCGCTCTCCCAGAGCGGGCAGGCACAGGAGGTGGACCGGATGGTTCGGTCCATGATCTTCAGCCTGGTGACGGCGCTCCTCTTCATGTTCACGATCCTCGTCTTTCAGATGAAGTCCTACGGCCAGGCGCTGACCGTTCTCGGCCTCATCCCTCTCGGGGTGATCGGCGCAACGATCGGCCACGCCGTTGTCGGCATTCCCATGTCATTTATCTCATTCCTCGGATGCATCGCCCTGGCGGGAATTATCGTCAACGACTCGGTGGTTCTCATCGATACGTATAAACCGCAAGCTCCAGGCCACGCCGGACCGGCCCCGGGAGGCGGTGGTCGACGCGGCGACGCAGCGCTTCCGGGCGATCGTCATGACGACGATCACCACCGCCGGCGGCATGGCGCCGCTGATCCTCCAGAAGGGGGAGGGCGGTCAGTTGCTCGTTCCCATCGCCGTCTCAATTGCATTCGGCCTGCTCTTCGGCACCTTTCTGACCCTTGTGGTATTGCCGACGATCCTCTCCATTCTCACCGACATCCGCCGCTGGACGGAGGGGCGGACGGAGGCGCGGACTGTCCGCCGTGAGGGGATGCGGGCGGAGGCACGGGAAGAGGCGCGGGGGAGTTCCCTGTCGTCAGGGCAGTCCGCTCGCGCGGCAGGGAATGACGGGCTCCCGCTCCGGATCTGACGATTCCGCCGTCGTCTGTGCCGCCTTGAGCCGCCGCTCTATCCGGGCAAGGAGGTCCCGGGTATTCCCGCCGGTCAGGGAGTAATAGGGGTAGGCAAAGGATGCTTCCGACAGGACCGAGAGGTACGTACCGATCCGCAGGGACGCCGATTCAATATCGGGCGGCGTCTGATGGTCGCCTGAACGCCGACGGGACAACCATGCATTGATGCGGCGGTTCTCCTGTCCGATATGTTCGACCAGGAGGAGCGTGATGTGCTGGGCAACCTCGGCTCCTTCCCGCTCGCGCACCGCCGCCATTTCCTGTGTCCTGAGGGAGTGGAGAAGCCGGCCGATCAGGTAGAAGAATCCCCATACGCATGAGAGAGTTCCACAACGGAATCAGTGGTGAAGAATAGACCGGCGCCGCGGCAAGTTCCGCAAGGAGCCAGACGATACCGCTGAGGATCGCCAACGCCGATACTCTTCCCGGGCCGAGCCGCCACGCCACGATACCCACCGGCACAACGTAGAAGATGGCGAACGAGGTCTCGTATCCGGTCAGATAGTCACGCACGCCGATCAGGGCGATAAGGAAAATGGCCGTAACCATGATCACCGGCGGAGATAGTCGGCTCACTGAATCCAGAAATCGCCGCAATGTCGTGTTTTTATTCATCGTGTACCTCCCGAGTCTGCAGCGATGGTACCCCCGTACCCGTGAAGATTCTGTGAAGGTGACTGTGCGATGCATCGCAGCATATATGACTGTAAGGGGGTGGCGTCTTTTGGAACTTCAATTTACCGTTCAAGGAATGTTGCGAATAAGTCTATTGCGGGAGTACGCGACGGTATTCCTTATCGTTGTGACCGCTGCCCGCGCTCGCAGTCCCGGCGGTGGCTCAGTCGACCGACGATTCCGGCGGATTTTATCCTCCCGGACCGGTGGAGGTTTCCCCTGTTCGGTGGGACATCACCGCCTATCACCCCGGGCTATAGACGCCTGCGATCTGACAACGTGCTCTACCTGCGTTTTCCTCGCGCCTATACGATTTCTCTCCGGACGCATCTATCGACCAGGTGAAAGGGGCGTTCCTGGTCAACTGGAGCGGTGAGCGGTGGCGATTTACGGTCGACGACTCCTGGGAATGCAGATCGTCAGCAGTTTGAAAACTTCAGTTTAATCGATACTTCGCTTCTCCCTCCCGCTCCTCCCTCCGTGCGTTTCCCATCGGGCCGCTTGTTTTCCCGGATTGACCTGGTTGACGGGGCGTACCATTGAGACGCCGGTCATAGTGCACCCTCCCGGGTGCAGATACGGCGTCGGCGTTGATCCTGTTACACGTCCGGTTATGAAGGCGATATCGGCGCCGCCCACGTGCAGGCGCTCGCCTACGCGGAAATTCGTTCGGCGTCCATAGGCACCGACGGAATAGGGGATTCGACGCTGGAAATCGCCTTCACCGTCGACTGACAGCCGCGTTTATTACCGGCCGGATCTATGTAATCGACACCGAAAACGAGCAGATTCTAAAGAGTGAGTTATTTCGTCCCTGGGGCGGAGGTACATCACCGATTGAGTTGAACGGCGGCGACGACTTCCATACCGACGGAGACGTGAACAGGTATATCGTCTCAGGCCTCACCGAAGCACAACGGGCAAAGGCCGATTCCGCCTATATCGTCCTCTACGACGGACCGGCGATATATCGATACCGCTCCTTTTTCGGAAACCGTTCCGATTGACGGCGGAGGTCGACAATGACCCGCCGATGTGCGTGGTGTGCGATTGTTGTCGCCATGTGGTCGGTGAGCGGTTCTTTCCGCCCAAAACGCCCGTAGAGGAGATGACGCTTCGCTTGCAGTACCGGGCGCAGGCCGCAGTGGAAGAGCCGCATTATGTACCTCTTCACGTCCGCGTTTCGAATAAAAACAAATCCGGACGTTGTCGACCTGGACCAGGTGGTGTGAAACGGTCGTGACCGATCCGTATGGCATACGCTACGAGCTTTCAACCGAGCGCTTTCCGCGACGGTAATGAACTTGACGGGTGGCCGTGGTGGATTCGCCGACACGTGCACCGGAGCGCATCTGCGGTTGTTCTCGGATGGTACGATGTCGCCTTTTTCGGCGAAGAGGGAGAAATAATCGCTACGGACCGAGTTGGCGTTGTTTCTTGACAGGATGACCGTCCGGTCAGGATATATCACCTCCGAGGAAAAGGCGGCATATCACAACACCCTTACCCATCGTCGGTATTCCTGGACCGCGCCGACGGTGTCACTGTTACCGGGACCATTTCGATACATACCTGCCCTCGACCGCCGCGACGGGCGTTGCGATAGAACGGACGTCACTCCAGGGAAATCAGGAATTCACAGTGCGGTTCAGCGTATCCGACCCGCGCGTCGAAGACGGAGAGATCGTTCTCGTCGACGATGAGGGGGAAACGGTTTGCGGAAACGAATTACATACTGAGGATCGAACGCGGAAGGTCCGGGGATTTACCGACGCGGTCTCCCTTTCCGAAGAAGGTGCGTCGGTGACGCTCGTTCTCCAGGAGGATGACTGGCATCTTGCCCGTAAACCGCACACTTCGACGAGGCAACGGAAGGGTATGTTGAATTGCGGAATCGACGAGTCCGTCTCGTCACGAGAACGCGGGGCGGAAGTGGCGATGTGGAGTTACTCCGCGAACGTCCCCATCACCGAAGTTCGATAATGTGGAATCGCGTCAGTTCCGCGCCGCCTATGACCCGCTGATAGAGAAGATCACCGTCGCCGAGTGACGACCGGACGTGGATCTCGAACTCCCCGTTCCAGGGCGTCGGAAAACCAGGTTTCGAAGTGAACGTCGCCGGGGGAGGCTGCCGAGGGGAATCGCGAAGCGTCCATTCCTGCCGTACTGCTGCCGATCCGACGAGGCGTCCGTAGCGGCGGTAAAGCTCGACAGTCAGCGCGGCGGCGGTCGCCCGGAGCGGCGATGGAGCCGCCGCCGCTCCGGATGTGCCCGGAGAAGCACGGTTCGATCGCCGCGGTGACCTCTGCAATTCTCCCGAGGGTATCGCTCCACAACCCCATTGAGCGTGCCTCATCGAGCAGCACCTCCAATTCGGTAACCAATCCAAGATTTCGCAGCGCTTTGGCGAGACTCTCTATTGTCGAGCGATCGGTCAGGGTCAAGTTCGCGGGCCCGCCGCAGGCGGGAGACCGCGTCCCGATACCTGCCCTCACCGATAGTCGAGTTCAGCCGAGCTGTCGTGCCGCGCGATCCGATTGTGGGATGAAGCTCAATTGGCGCGGATGAGATCCGCCCGCGCCTGTTTGGGGTTTCTTCCCGTATCTGCAAGAATTTCGGCGCGGAGCGTCAATGAACCGATACTTTGCGGATAGAGCTCGACGGCGTGATTGATCGCGACGATCGCGGAATCGACGTCGTCGAGATCGTAGTAATACGCCCGTGCAAGATTCTGTGCGGCGACGTAGTAGTCGGGTTCCACTTCCAATGCGCGGTTATACAGTTCATTCCCTCTTCGATCCGGTCCGGTCTCGACATAGGCATTTGCAAGGTTGTTGATCGGCCACGACCAGTCGGGAGCGAGCTCTATCGCCCGTTGAAGCGGCATTATGGCCCTCGGCGTGACGATTCTGTCCGTTCAGGAGGAAACCGATCCGGTTGTACGCCGCCGGATCGTCCGGCGCCCCCTTCCGTGACGCGCCGAAAGACCGCGATTGCCTCGTCATCATTCCCGATCGTCTCGTGGGCCTGACCCAGCTGGTAGAGAAGGCCCATATCTCCGGGGCTCAGTTCCGACGCCCGTCTGATAGCGGCAAGGGCGCGATCGTGTTCACCGGCGGTCAAATAGGTTTGACCCTCCCGGGAGAGAACCGCCGGTTCAGGAGCGTTTCTTTGTCGTGCTGTCGAGAAACTCTCAAGTGCGGCATCAAATCCTCAAGCTCCGATTCCGCTTCACCAAGGTAGAGGTAGGTCCACGGATTGGTGTCATCTATCGTGATCGCCTGGTTGAAATCAGCCTTTGCTTCATGAAAGGCGCCAATTTTGAGACGTGTGTACCCGCGATAGATGTAGCCCGTAGCGCTTGCCCCATCGAGCGCGACCACGGAGGTAAAGGCGAGTTCAGCGCTTCTGTATGACCCGAGAGCGAGATGCGCTTCCTCCTTCCAGTTGCCAGCGCGATCGAAATACGGTTCTATCGAGCGTGCCCGTTGCGCCCTTTCCAGTGCGAACTCGTAGAAACCCTGCTGGTATCTGATGATTCCTATG
>CBDESZ010000015.1:0-81346 GCA_965242725.1 Alkalispirochaeta sp. | reverse complement strand
TCAGCGCCTGGCGTTCGATGTCGAGCTGCAGGATCTTCCGGTCCAGCTGGTCCAGCTCCGTGGGCTGGCTCTCTATCTCCATTTTCATGCGGCTCGCCGCTTCATCCACCAGGTCGATCGCCTTGTCCGGAAGGAATCGGTTGGTTATGTACCGGTCGCTCAGCGTCGCCGCCGCCAGAAGGGCGTCATCGCGAATACGCACCCCGTGATGCACCTCATAGCGCTCCTTCAGTCCCCGGAGAATGGCCACGGTACTCTCCACACTGGGCTCGTCGGTAAAGACAGTCTGAAAGCGGCGCTCAAATGCGGCGTCCTTTTCGATATGCTTGCGGTACTCGTCCAGGGTGGTGGCGCCTATGGCACGCAGCTCGCCCCGCGCCAGCGCAGGCTTGAGAAGGTTGCTGGCGTCCATCGCCCCTTCGGCGCTCCCGGCGCCCATGAGGGTGTGAAGTTCGTCGATGAAGAGGATGATGGCGCCTTTGGAACGGGCAATTTCCTCTATTACACCCTTGAGGCGTTCTTCAAATTCCCCGCGGAATTTGGTCCCCGCCAGGAGCGAGCCCAGATCGAGGGCGAGAATACGCTTGTTCTTCAGGGATTCCGGTACGTCGCCGGCGACGATACGCCGCGCAAGGCCCTCGGCTATCGCCGTTTTCCCGACACCGGGCTCACCGATGAGGACGGGGTTATTCTTGGTCCGTCGGCTGAGCACCTGCATGACCCGCCTGATCTCCTCGTCCCGGCCGATGACCGGGTCAAGCTGCTCCTGTCGTGCCAGGGCGGGTGAGGTCTTTTGTGTATTTTTCGAGGACCTTCATCTTTCCTTCAGGATCCTGACTGTCCACGTTTTCCCCGCCCCGGACGTCGTCGAGGATTTCCCTCACATTCCGCGCGGTGAGACCATGACGTTTCAATATCTCCGCCGCAGTGTCCGGCGATTCGAGAATGGCAATGAGAAGATGCTCAGTCGATACGTAGCTGTCTCCAAGCTCGTCGGGCATCGCTTCCGCCTTGGCGAGAATCCTGTTCAAATTGGGCGACGGATGGAGCTGCGCTCCGTCCCCGCTTACCCGGGGCAGTCGGTTGATCGCCCTGTCCAGCTCGTCCCGCAGGGGCGATGACGGAACTTCCATGCGCTGGAGAATGGCGGTGATCATGCCCTGACTCTGGTCAAGGAGCGTCCGTGCCAGATGGATCGCTTCCAGCGTTCCTGAATCGTTTCTGTTCGCCAGAGAAGCCGCCTCCTGGACGGCAGCCTGTGCCTTGGTCGTAAATCTATCGAGATTCATAGTTCTCCTCCTGGAGAGATGCGTGACGGGGAATGAGTGTAAAATACTGAAACTCCCGCGATCAGACAAATTCGGACCGGCGGGAACGGATGCGAATCATGGTGATGAAAACAATCACGGAATAGGGTAAAATTGTGGCAATGCAGACGAAACACGCCCTCCGCCTCCTTACACTGTCAGTTTTGATCGCCGCGACCACCCAGACGCTCTTTTCTCAAAGCTACGATCCCGTTCCGGGGGGGGAAGTCCTTGACCGGTTGCGTTCTCCCCTCTTTTTGTCCACGACGGAACACACAACTTCGACAGAATCGGTTGCAGGCGACGTCGTCAACCCGGCAACCTCTGCGCTCAAACAGCGGATCCACCTTGACGGCAGCTATCTCTCTATCGTCGGAAACGGCGCACTCGGCGGTCACGCCGCAAATCTTGGTGCCACATTCCCGACCCGCTTCGGCGTTTTCAGCGGTTCCGGCAACTTTGCCCGGGCGGGATATGATGCCCTGAACATCGGCACCCGGGGGAGTATCAACCTCAGTTTTGCCAAAGACCTCTACCCGAACCTTCTTGTCGGTACGGGCGTACGCACCCATTTCAGCTCTCATGAAGGGACCTTCGGCGTCGGCGCCGGGCTTGATCTCGGTATGATTCACCGCCTGGGATCGGTAGGCCCTCTTGGCGACGTGCGGTGGGGCCTTACCCTGTCACAGCTCGGAATCGCTCCTTCCACTTCCGGGGGTACCTCGGGCTCTCCCGCCCCCTTTACGCCGGCGGCGGACATTGCCGCGACGGTCCTGGATACGGAGATGGTGGATATCGCCCCTTCATACAGGCATTTCCGCGCCTACCTTTCAGAACCTCCGCTACCGCGTCGGATCGCGGCTGTCTGTGGGTGAGTCTCTTTCGGTCAATCTCGGATGGGGCATCGACCTGCGCGAGCAGCGTGAATCGTCCAGGGAAGCGGGATCTCTGCTCCCGTCGGTGGGTATAACCTATCGCTTTACCAGCGGGAGCGGTGCGGCGGGACGCGGCGCGACGGACAACGGCGACGTTCGACCCTGGACGGGGAGCGACATCGACGTCCACGCCGTCTGGGCGCCCCTCTATGACGGGGTGTGGGCGGCCGGGGCGGGAACAAACATCGCCTTCGGCGTCGTCGACCGCTCTCCGCCCCGGATCGATGTGTCCTATCCGGAGATCCTGTACATCTCCCCCAACAACGACGGCCGCTCCGACGATCTGCTGCTTCCCGTGGAAATCACCGATGAACGCTACATCAACAGGTGGGCCCTGGAAATCACGGACTCTACCGGCTCCGTCATTCGGCGCATCGAAAACAAGGAAGAACGTCCTGAAAACGAGGGATTCCGGAACATCGTTGATCGCCTCCTGTACGTCAAAAAAGGCGTCGCCATTCCCGAGGTGATACGATGGGACGGACGGACCGACGGCGGCGGCGTTGCTCCCGACGGCGAATACACATTCACGGTGAGCGCCGCCGACGACAACGACAACGGGCGATC
The DNA here is from genome assembly GCA_965242725.1 of Alkalispirochaeta sp. GTDB lineage: Bacteria > Spirochaetota > Spirochaetia > DSM-27196 > Alkalispirochaetaceae > Alkalispirochaeta. The sequence continues at coordinate 78,537 of CBDESZ010000015.1, read as the reverse complement.
CAGTGCGTCCTACACGGTGGTCGTCGACAATACGCCTCCCGCAGCGGAGTTTGCCGAACCCGCCGGACCCGATGAACTTATATTTTCCCCGAATAACGACGGGATCAAGGACGAACTCCAACTTCCCGTGGAGACCTCCGTCGAAGATCGCTGGTTGATCGAGGTCCTGGACGGAGGAGAGGGCGTCGTCAGGACCGAGACGGTGAACGACGATGCCCTCGAGACATTTTCGTGGAACGGAACGGACAACGAGGGCACCCTCGTCCCCGACGGCGTCTACAGCGTACGCCTCTCCGCCACCGACCGCGCAGGCAACTCCGGAACGAGCCGTATCAACAACATCATTGTGGATACCGAGCCGACACCAATCGCCCTTGCCGTCGACATTGCCCACTTCTCGCCGAACGGTGACGGAAGACGGGACATCGTCGTCTTCACGCCGGACGTACCCGTCCTTGAGGGAATCAGGGAGTATGAAATTGTCGTGCGTGACCAGGCAGGTACGGCCAGGCGCACAGTCACCGGTACTGATCTTCCCGAAACGTGGCGATTTGACGGTCGCGGCGATGACGGACGGATATTGCCGGAAGGTCCCTACCGGGGTGAACTGCAATTGCGGTATCGTCACGGGAATCGTCCCACGGCGACCTCTCCGGAGATCATTCTCGACGTTACGCCGCCGCGTCTCTCCGTACGCGCCGACACGCCTGTCTTTTCACCGAATGGAGACGGTCGCATTGACGTTGTGAACTTCATTCAGACCACCGATACGGCGCCGTCATGGAACGCCTCCATCCAGCGCGTAACCGGCGCCGATGAAGCCGCCGTGGTGCGCCGCTACAGCTGGACCGGCGAGCCGAGTGAACAGCTTCAATGGGACGGACGGGATGAAGGGGGCAGACGCGTCCCCGACGGGCAGTATCGCTACGTGCTCACCGGAGAAGACAGGGCCGCCAACCGCGTCGCCTCGCCGGGTGTGGATATTGAGCTGGATACCCGGGAAACACCTGTCTATATCTATCCCTCCAGCACCGGCACGGCAGTGCGCGCCGCCCAGACGGTGGAGGCCTTTTCACCCAACGGTGACGGCGTCCAGGATGTGATCAATCTCATATCGGAAATCGGCGACCCCCGCGGAGCGGAGCGGTTCCGCATAGAAATACTGAACAATGACGACGAGATCGTCGCCCGGGTCGACGGTTCCGGTGCGCCGCAGCGGAGCTACCCCTGGGACGGCCGGGACGTCACCGGATCGGTGGCGCCGGACGGCGTATATCGCGCCCGCCTCATCGTGACCTACCGCCACGGCAACCGTCCGGAAACGACGAGCCCGACCTTTGTACTGGATACGCAAAACCCGACCGTCACGGCGACGGTGGCGGATGCGGAACGCGCCTTCTCCCCCGACGGTGACGGCGACAAGGACACCATTCTCATCAGACAGTCATCGTCGGAGGAACCGACATGGAATGCCCGGATCGTGCGGCAGGGAACAAACCAGCCGGTGCGGACGTGGCGATTTTCAGGCTCCCTTGGTGAACTTGTCTGGGACGGCATCGGCGACGACGAAGAGGTGGTTGCCGACGGCACCTACTACTACGAAGTAGTCGGAACCGACGACGCGGGAAACACAACCCGCGCCCGGACGCTCCCCTTTCAGACTGATACCCGGGACATCGAGCTGCGACTCCGTACGACCCGCACCGATTTCAGCCCCAACAACGATGGTGTCATGGACGATGTAACCTTCATTCCGGAAGCAAACATCGATCTCACCGTCTCGGGATGGACCCTGGAGATTTATCCCTTGAATCAGGCGGGCACGGCAGGATCATCGCCCGTCTTTACCCGGACGGGTACGGGAGAACTTGAATCGGTTGTATGGAACGGCAGGTCCAACGCCGGCGCCGTCGTCCCCGACGGTGAATATCGGGGAGTAATCACCGCCCGGCCCGTCCAGCGGGCGGAACCGATCTCCGCACAGGGCGCACGCCCCGTCACCGTCGACACCGTCGCTCCCAGCGTAACGGTCGATCTCTCCACACCGATCATCTCACCCAACGGCGATGGACGCCTTGACGAACTGCTCATAACCCAGGAGAGCTCAGAGGAGCCGCTGTGGACGGCCACCATAACCGATGAGTCCGGAGAGACCGCCGGGCGATGGGAGTGGGTCGGAACCGCTCCCCGGCAGCTGCGATTTGCCGGGCTGACGACGCGACAGCGCCGCGTATCCGACGGAATGTACACCTATGTCGTCACCGCCACCGATGAGGCGGGCAATACCGGCAGGAGCACACCCCGGCAATTTGAAGTCTACACCGCCGAGACGCCCCTGCAGTTCTACGCTCAGCACCTTGCCTTCAGCCCCAACGGGGACGGCGTAAAGGATAACGTCCCCTTTAATGCGGACGTGGCCCTTCCCGAGGACGTCACCTCGTGGACGCTTGAAATCAGCGACGGAGGAGACAATGTGGTCTATCGTCGAAGCGGAGACCGACGGAACGTCCCCTCCTCATTGACGTGGACCGGTTCAGGAGACGGCGGGCGACGGGCGCCGGAGGGCACCTATACCGGCGCGCTCACCGTGGAATACCGCCACGGCAACATCGCCAAAGGTGAGACCGATCCGTTCACCCTCGACATCACGCCACCGGCCCTCGACGTTCGGGTAAGCCCGGCAATTTTCTCGCCCGACGGCGACGACAGTCGCGACACCCTTACCGTCACCCAGTCGGGAGATCCAGCGGAAGGATGGAGCGGAGCGATAACCGCAGCGGACGGCACCGTCATTCGCAGCTACAGCTGGAACAGACGGGTAGACTCCTTCGTATGGGACGGCTCCGACCAGGCGGGCAACACCGTCGCCGACGGAACGTACCGGTACCGCGTTGAAGGCACCGATGAAGCGGGCAACACGACCCGCTACCAAAGCGAGGCGATAACGATAGACACCCGGCCGACACGCATATTCGTAACGGTCTCCCCCCGCCGTTTCTCTCCCAACGGTGACGGTGTGGCGGACTCTCTGGCGATAGGCCTTATCACCAACCGCCTTGAGGGCGCTGAACGGGGACGCGTGGAAATCATCGACCAGGCGGAGCGAGTCATACGGACCCTGGAAGCGACGCCGACGGAACCGCGGCACTCGGTCCTCTGGGACGGCAAAAACGACGCCGGCAGGATCGTCGACGGCGAATACACAGTCCGTTACATAGTTGAGTACAACAACGGTGCCCGGCCGCGGGTCACCTCCCCGGCGGTGACGGTGGATACCGCGGGACCGCGCCTGAACGTGCAGCTCCGGGGTCTTCCCTTTTCTCCCGACAACGACGGCCTCAACGACGAGCTGGCAATATCCCTCTCCGCGAACGACGCCTCACCGATAGCGTCGTGGAGCATTGACATACTTGACCGGGGAAATCGCCCCTTCTACCGCTTTGAGGGAAGCGGGACGCCCCGGCGGGAGCTGATCTGGGACGGCCGTTCCGAGACCGGAGAAACGGTCATCAGCGCGGAGGACTACCCCTATCGATTCACCGTGGTGGACGCCGTGGGGAACCGCAGCGAAGTGCGGGGAGTCATACCCATCGACATTCTCGTGGTCCGGGAGGGCGACCTGCTGAAGGTCCAGATATCCAACATCAACTTTGAACCGAACACTCCCGCCCTCCAGCTCGATCCCTCGACGGAAGCGGGAGCCAAGAACATCGCCGTTCTCGACCGCCTTGTTGAAGTCTTTGACAAATATGCGAGCTATCGCATCCGTGTGGAGGGACACGCCGTCAACATCACCGGGACGGAGCGGGAAGAGCGGGAAGAACTGCAACCCCTTTCACTCGCACGGGCCCGGACGGTGCGGGAGGCGCTCATTGAGCGCGGCATGGACGCTGAGCGCATCTCCACGGTCGGCCGGGGAGGCACGATGCCCATCGTCCCCCACAGCGACGAGGAAAACCGCTGGAAAAATCGGCGGGTTGAGTTCATTCTCCTTCGATAGCCTTTACGGGCGTCTTGTGGTACTTTCTACCGATGGTGCCCAAGACGCTCAGCTCAATACAAAAAGCACCAATACTGGTGCTTTTTCTTGTCATACTTACATCCGTCGCCGCCCAGGACGGCCGGGTTCTCCAGGAGATCCGCATAGAGGGATTGCGCAGAACCGACGAGACGGTGGTACTCGATATTATCGACCTTCAACGGGGCGATCCCGTGGATGAGTCGACGATCAGGACGGTTGAACGGGAACTGCAGAAGAGCGATCTCTTTGCATCCGTGGCGGTCTCCGCAACGCCCCGACCGGCTCCGGGAAACGCCTCGGAGGTGGATCTGCGCATCACCCTTGAAGAGAAGTGGACCCTCGTTCCCGTGCCCTTTTTCAGTACCGGCGGAGACGGCGTCAACGGCGGCCTGATACTCATTGAAAGCAACCTCTTCGGGCGGAACAAGCAGCTCATCAGTGCCGCCTTCGGCGGTACCGACGGGGCGCGGGGATTCTTTGTCTATGCCGATCCGTCCGTTTCGGGGGGACCATGGTCTGCGTCGGTGAGTGCCGCCGGTGGACGTTCCGACGTGGAGGCGCTCCGCCCCGACGGTGAGGTGATACGACGCTTCACCACCGACGACCGGCGTGTGGGACTGGGAATAGGCTACGGTATCACATCGACCCTCCGTATCCGGTCCCGCCTTTCCGTGTCGACAAGCTCAATAACCGATTTCCGGGGAGGTACCGATGACCGTTCCCCCGAGGATGGATGGTACCTGGAACCGGAAATCTCGTTGGACTACGACGGCACCCGCCCGGTAGACGTGCTGATGATGGGTCCCGAGGCGTCCGTCGGCGGAAGCGTTCTCACACCGGAAGAGGGATGGCGAGTCCGGGGAGATCTCTCCTGGGGCGTTCCCGTCTTCGGCACCCATCGTGCCCGCATCGTCGGTTCCGGCGGATACGGAGCAATGCCCGTACTCAATGAGACGCTGATCAGCGACAGGGACGCATTTCGAACCCTCCCCTATCAGGCGACCTACGCCGACCGCTGGGCCGGCGGGAGCGTCATATACGATCTGCCCGTGGTCAGCACCGATTGGGGAGCTTTTGTCCTCTCCCACTACTGGGAGGCGGGGGCATTTGACAGTGACGCCCTTGACGGGCAACTCTACTACGGTCCCGGCGGCGGTTTTCGCGTCTATATTCGCCGCGTCGCCATACCCGCACTGGGACTGGATGTGGCGTACAACATGGTCAACCCGGCGTGGGTGTTCAGTTTTACCGTCGGCGCCCGCATGTAACGCAAAGGACATATGAGCAGAGGAGAATTTCCGGTGATACTCATCGAAGGACAGATCGGCGTGGGCAAAACGACGATCGGGGAGATCATAGAACGGCGCTTCGGCATACCCCTCTACCGGGAGCTGGGCAATCCCGACACCCTCGCACTACTTGACCGATTTTACGCGGACAAGCGCCGGTGGGCCTTCACCCTGCAGATCCATTTTCTCAACGAACGCTTCCGCATGATCAAGCAGATCTTCCGCGACGGCGGCGGCGTCCTGGACCGCTCCATCTTCGGCGACCGGATATTTGCGGAAATGCTTGCCGCCGACGGTGACATGTCGGAGGAGGAGTTCCGCACCTATACGACGCTCCTGGACAACATGCTTGAACACGTCCAGCGGCCGCAGCTCCTCATCTATCTTGACGCCTCCGTCGATACCGCGCTGGAACGCATCAGGAAACGCAACCGCGGGCTGGAGTCGGACATCCCCCGGGAGTACCTGGAGGGACTGAACGGGCGCTATCTGTCGTGGTACGACAGGTACGACCTCTCACCCAAGATATTCGTCAATACCGAATCTTTTCACGTCGACCATCCCGAGGAGCTGGAGCCGGTCATTCGCCGCATAGGCGACACCATCGCCGCCTCGTCACCGGGGAGGGACGGAAAAAGTTGACAGGCTCCCCAACGGAGCATAGGCTGTAGTGAGTTAACTGCGTTTTCCGAGAGAGGGCCGCCGGATCATGATCCCGCAGCCGCCGAAGGTGCAAAGGTAAGCGTGCCGGGCTTACGCTGAAACTCTCAGGCAAAAGGATCGGAAAACGGGAGTAACGCTCTGGAGAGCTGGTCGTCCTCCACGCGGCCACACCGAAGGGGAACGCCGGGCGGCGCGTGCGCACCGGTCAATCTCTCAGGTCCAGGACAGGGCATAGGCGAGAAGGAGTACCTATGCACGCAAAACAGACCGGTCTGTATGAGTGGCACGCCGCCGCAGGAGCCCGTTTTACCGATTTTGCCGGATGGAACATGCCGGTACAATATCCCTCGGGAACGATTGAAGAGCACCACAAGACCCGCAACTCGGTGGGCCTCTTTGATATTTCCCACATGGGACAGGTCAGGGTGAGCGGGAAGGATGCCGCCCCCTGGCTCTCGTCTCTACTCACCGCCGACATCACCACCCTGGACATCGGGCTTTCCACGTACGCACTCCTCACCAGAGAGGACGGCGGCGTCATTGACGACACCTTTGTCTACCGCACGGGGGAGACGGAGTATCTTGTCGTCGTCAACGCGAGCCGCCGGGAACGGGACGTCCAGTGGTTTACCGAACACCTGCCAAAAAGCGGGGTCACCCTCTCCGATGAGAGCGACGATACGGCGATGCTCGCCGTTCAGGGACCGCGCGCGGCGGCACTCTGTTTTGAGGCGATCGACGGCGCCCTCGCGGAGGTTCCCCGCTTTGGTATCGTGTCGGTATCGTGGAGTGACCCTTCGGGTTCAACAAAAACGGAAATAGAAGCGGGTCGGACGGGATACACCGGCGAGGACGGCTTTGAACTCTTCCTTCCCGCAGCGGCGGCGGAAGCGGTCTGGACGCATCTCATTGCCGAAGCGGAGCGCCTCGGCATTCACGCCGTACCGGTGGGGCTGGGCGCGCGGGATAGCCTCAGACTGGAGTCGGGCTTCGCCCTCTACGGCCATGAACTCACCGAAGAACTCACCCCCGTGGAGGCGCGCCTCCTCTGGGCGTGCGACCTTGCCCACGACTTTATCGGTCGGGACGCCATCGTGGCGCGGAAGAAGGAGAAGCCGGCGCGCAATCTCCGCCGGCTGATCACCGTTGAGCCGGGCGTTCCCCGGGAAGGATACGGTGTCGTCGACGGCGACGGTAATGAAGTCGGCGTCGTCGCCTCAGGCGGCGCCTCCCCCTCAACGGGCGGCTTTATCGCCAACGCCTACGTGGACCGGGAGATACCCGCCGACGCGCCCCTCTGGGTCGCCGTACGGACGCGGCGCATCAAATGCCGTCAGAACAAGGGGCCCGTCTACAAGCCGAAATACACACGCATTCCCTCGGCAACCGATCTTTTTGACCGCCATCTGGAGTACAACTTCCGGCATAACGGACCGCGGGATGAGGATATTGCGGAAATGCTCGCCACCGTCGGGGTGGAAAGTGTGGAGGAGCTCATCGCAAAAACGGTCCCCGCCGGCCTGGAGCGGGCGGCACCACTTGATACCCCCCGGGCGCTGACGGAAGACCAGCTCCTTGATCGGATGCGGCGCATCGCCGACCGGAATGTGCCCATGCGCAGCCTCATCGGCATGGGATTTTACGATACCATCACGCCGCCGGTGATTCTCCGCAACATTCTGGAAAATCCCCGCTGGTATACCCAGTACACCCCCTATCAGGCGGAGATCTCCCAGGGACGACTGGAAGCGCTTCTCAATTTTCAGACGATGATCATTCAGCTCACGGGCATGGAAATCACAAACGCCTCCATGCTCGACGAGGCGACCGCCACCGGCGAGGCGATGACCATGGCCATGCGCGCCCATCGCGGTCCCAGAGGCGCAAGCGCCCGGATCTGGCTTGATACGCGCCTCCATCCCCAGACGATCGCCCACCTGCAGACCCGCTCGGAGCCGCTGGACATCGACGTCATGGTTGCCCCGGTGGACCAGTGGCAACTGCAGGAACAGGACATCGCCGGGGTGGTACAGTATCCAAACACCGACGGCATCATCGAGGACTACCGGATGGTGGTTGACGAGCTCCACGACGCGGGAGCGATGGCGATCGTCGTGACCGACCTGCTCTCCCTCACCCTCCTCTCGGCGCCGGGAGAATGGGGTGCCGATATCGTCGTGGGTAACTCCCAGCGATTCGGCGTGCCCATGGGGTACGGTGGCCCCCACGCGGCGTTCCTTGCCACACGGGAAGCGCACAAGCGCCTCATGCCGGGCCGACTCGTCGGCGTCAGCCGGGATCGCCACGGCAGGCCGGCGATGCGCCTCGCACTGCAGACCCGGGAACAGCATATCCGCCGCGACAAGGCGACGAGCAATATCTGCACCGCCCAGGTCCTCCTGGCGATTATGGCCTCCATGTACGCCGTCTATCACGGTCCGGAAGGAATACGCCGCATCGCCCTGCGTATTACCACCCTGGCGAACGCGCTGCGCGACGTCCTCAGGGAGCACCGCATACCCGTCATGGAGGGAGAAATATTCGACACGGTTACCCTCAACACCGACCGGGTGACGCAGCAGCGCTACCTTGCCGCCGCCACCGAGGCGGGTTTCAACCTCCGCGCCTTCGAGGACGGTCGCCTGGGCATCTCCCTCGACGAGCGGAGCACGGTAGAGGAACTCACCCGTCTGCTCACCGCCGTGGGAATCGCCCTGGAACCGAGCAGCATGGAAGAGCGAGTCGCGACGACGCGCTACCGCCCGCATGTACAGTTTGAACGGACGACGGACTATCTCACGGAGCCGGTATTTCACCGGTACCGTTCGGAAACGGCACTCCTCCGCTACATCACCGCCCTGCAGAACAGGGACCTCTCCCTTGCCCATTCCATGATCGCCCTGGGAAGCTGCACGATGAAGCTCAACCCCACCGCGGCGATGGAGCCGATCACGTGGCCCGAGTTTGCCTCCCTTCATCCCTACGCACCGGCGTGGCAGGCCGGGGGATATCGGATTCTTTCGGAGGAGCTCTCGTCATGGCTCTGTGACATCACCGGATTTCACGGCTGCACATTGCAGCCAAACAGCGGTGCTCACGGAGAGTATACGGGGCTGATGATCATCCGCTCATGGCACCACGCCCGGGGAGAACACAACCGCAAAGTATGTCTCGTCCCCGACTCCGCCCACGGCACCAATCCGGCGAGCGCCGCAATGGCGGGCATGAAGGTGGTCGTCGTAAACAGCGCGGATAACGGCGATATCGATCTGGACGATCTCAGGGCCAAGGCCGATGAACACGCCGACGACCTCGCGGCGATGATGATCACCTACCCCTCCACCCACGGCGTCTATGAATCACGAATCAGGGAAGCCATCGCGATCGTCCATGACCGGGGCGGCCAGGTCTATATGGACGGGGCGAACATGAACGCCCAGGTGGGCATCACCAGCCCCGGCGACATCGGTGCCGATGTGTGTCACCTCAACCTTCACAAAACCTTTGCGATTCCCCACGGCGGCGGCGGTCCCGGCGTCGGTCCGGTGCTCACGGCGGAACACCTCACTCCCTACCTCCCCGGCGTATTCGACAACCCCGGACCTACGGGCGTGGTGGTAGGCGCTCCCCTGGGCAGCGCAGGCGTCCTGCCGATCCCCTACGCATACATCGCCATGATGGGACCCGACGGCCTCCGCCGGGCGAGCGAGATCGCCATTCTCAACGCCAACTACATCGCTGCCCGCCTGAGGCCGTACATAAGCATCGCCTTCACCGGCGAACAGGGCTTTGTCGCCCACGAGTGCATCCTGGACTTCCGGAAGATAGAGAAGGAGAGCGAGATCACCGTGGAGGACGTGGCGAAGCGCCTCGCCGACTACGGCTTTCACGCCCCCACAATGTCGTGGCCGCTGCACAGCTCCCTCATGGTGGAGCCGACGGAAAGCGAAGACAAGGACGAACTCGACCGCTTCTGCGACGCCATGATCGCGATCCTCGGTGAAATCGACGAAGTCGCCGCCGGCACCATGCCCAAGGACGACAACCTTCTCGTCAACGCGCCCCACACGCTCCTGGACCTCACCGACGAGTGGCACCACCCCTACAGCCGCGAGCGCGCCGCCTACCCCGCGCCGTGGACCAGGGAAAACAAGTTCTGGCCGGCGGTGAGCAGAGTGGACAACGTCCACGGCGACCGCAACCTCGTCTGCAGTTGCGAGCCCCTGGAGAGCTACCGGGAGACCTTCACCTTTGCGGAGGTGGAGAAGTAGGAGCGGCCGAGGAAGGCGCGGGCTTGCGCCTTCCGCCGCGACGCCGCAGGCAGGCGCGGCGCGTTTGTCGCCGGCGGGCACAATGCGTCCGTTGCGCCGCCCACGGGTGCGCCGCGTCGGCAGGGTCGGGCGCCTATACCGACGCAGCGCCCGGCTTTATCCCGCCCGGAGTCGGCCGCGCCGCCCTACTTGCGAAAGGCGAAGCTCTACGCTATATTTGAGCTCGATTGAGGGCGTATAACTCAGTGGGAGAGTGCTACCTTCACACGGTAGAAGTCACTGGTTCAAATCCAGTTACGCCCAGGATGCATGGGCGAGCAGCAATCCGAAGGATTGCGACCAGCCCAGGATGCATAGTGTCGGCGCGTTCCTTTCGGATACGCGCCTTCTGCGAGCAGGTGCCGACAGGCACCGACCAGCCCATAGATACGGAATAGAGAACCATATCTGCCGGTGTTTCGTTAAATTTCTTATATTGAACCATCCGGTTCACCGGAGCGACGAAGTCGTTCCCACTGCAATAGACCGGATCACTGAGGACGTCATCCGGATTGATGTCCTGTCGGGCCACTTTTATAATTTGTGCAGGAATATTCTTCCCTTTTGTCCATAGACTCAACAGTAAAGGTAACAATAGCTCCTGCCCGAGACGGTCGAAAAACGGAATCGTTATTTGACTTCACCCTCTCCACCTCATATGGTCATAAACACCCGGGCAGAGCCCGGAAGCGAGGAAGAAATGACAACTTTTGACCAGCTGGGCCTCACCACGGCCCTGCTCGATGCGATCGGCAAGCGCGGATTTGTGACGCCGACGCCCATACAGGCTGAAATGATACCATTTCTTCTGAACGAGGAGCGGGATGTCACCGGATTGGCTCAGACGGGGACCGGGAAGACCGCGGCGTTCGGGCTGCCCATCCTTCAGAAAATCGACCTGCAGAGCCGGTCAACCCAGGCGCTCATCCTGACGCCCACACGGGAGCTTGGATTACAGGTCTCCCGGGAGATTGCGGAATACGGAGCAAACCTCAAAGGCCTCCGGACGACAACCGTCTATGGTGGTGCCTCCTTTGGTCCTCAAATACGTGATCTGAATGCAGGACCCCATATTATCACGGCCACGCCGGGGCGCCTGAAGGATCTTTTGGATAAAGGCATTGCCGATCTTTCCGCCCTCCGCTTCCTCGTGCTTGACGAGGCCGATCAAATGCTCGACATGGGATTCAAGGACGAGCTCGACGCGATTCTCGCCGCCGCAAATCCCTCCCGGCGGACCCTGCTTTTTTCCGCCACCATGCCGCCGGAAGTTGCACGAATCGCGGCGACGTATATGACCAACCCCCACGAGATCGTCGCAGGCCATAAGAACGAGGGGGCGGGTACGGTAACTCACTACTTCTACCGGGTCCATGCTCACGATAAGTATGAGGCCCTCAAACGGTTAATCGATGTGAAGTCCGGCATGTATGCAATCATCTTTTGCCGCACCAGGGAAGGCGTAAAGGACGTTGCCGCGCGACTCGCCCGGGACGGCTACGCCGCCGATGCGCTTCATGGTGAGCTTGCCCAGGTACACCGCGACTCGGTGATGAGTCGATTCCGCGAAGGAAATCCATCGCTTCTCGTTGCCACCGACGTCGCCGCCCGCGGCCTTGACGTGGATAATTTGACTCACGTCATTCATTACGACCTTCCCGACGAGGTTTCCGCCTACACGCACCGCAGCGGTCGGACCGGCCGGGCGGGCAGAAGCGGCGCGTCCCTCGCCCTCGTACACATGCGTGAGGGGCACCGAATTGCCCACATCGAGCGGGCCATCGGCAGAAAACTGGAGGAGGCGAAGATCCCCAGGGGACGTGATATCTGCGAGGCCCGGCTCATGGATCTTCTTGCCCGCGTGAAGGACGTGGAGGTGAACGAGGAGGCGGTCGCGCCGTACCTCCAGGCGGTTCGGGACTCCCTTGCGGATTTTGACCGGGAGGAACTGCTGCAGCGGTTCATTTCAGTGGAATTCAATCGTTTTCTCGAACAATATGCGGGCGCCGAGGATCTCAATCCGACGGTGAGCAAAATAAGTAAAAACAAACCGAACCGGAACGCGACGGGTCCAATGGTCCGCCTCCGTTTGAGTGTCGGCCGCCGCCAGTCGGTGCTGCCGCCGCAGATCATCGGGCTGATTAACAAGGCGACCGACTCCGGAAACATTCGCATCGGACGAATCGACATCAACACCGACTCATGCGACGTACAGGTCGACAGCGACATGGCCAACCGGGTCCGAAAAGCCCTCGACGGTTACCGGTACAAGGGTACGACGATACGCGTGGAGGTCGTCGCCGCCCGGTATTCCCCGTCAAGCAGGCAGAGCGGTCAACGGCACCGGTCCGGGAAGGGCCGGAACGCGACCCGGGGACCAAAGGGACGCAAGGGAAAGACCGGCCGTCGCGGATAGACGGGACGCACATTCAATGTTCGAAAACCTGAAATGCTGGTACGATGCGCCGTGAGCGTCGTACCGGACCAACAGCGGCTCAAAGTGACCGTCGCCTATAATGGATCAAAGTTTCGCGGATGGCAGAAGGGCAACGGGAAAACCGTGCAGGATACGCTCATTACGGCGATCGAGCGATCCCTCCCGGACGTCTCCGGGATACGTGTCGACGGAGCGGGCAGAACGGACGCGGGTGTCCACGCGGAAGGCCAGGTGGCAAGCGTTGTCGTACCCCGAGGAATCGACCCGGAAGAACTGCTCCATCAGGTGAATCGGCACCTCCCCGACAATGTAGCGGTGCGTTCTATTGAGCGTGCCAATGATCATTTTCACGCGCGGTACCACGCCGTTGCCCGGACATATCGCTATTCCATTGTCGACGGTCCCGTCGGCGACCCCTTCCTCACCGGTTTTGTCTGGCGACACCCCGGAAAACTGGATCTCCGCGCGATGGAGGCCGCGGCGCAGGTGCTCGTCGGCGAACACGATTTTGCCGCATTTACGGCGGACAAGAAGCGAGCCAACACCGTCCGACGGATTCTATCGATCGATATCGGGCGGCGCGGCGTTTCGGCTGAAGGACTACCGCTCTTGCAGCCGGTATCGCGACCGGTGGACATCTATATCAGAGGCAACAGCTTCCTCTGGCGTCAGGTGCGCATCATGGTGGGGGCACTGGTTCTGGCCGGTGAGGGAACCCTGACGCCCGAAGCCCTCCGAACGATCCTTGTGTCGGCCGACCGATCCCGGGCGCCCGGACCGGCACCCGCCTGGGGACTGACCCTGGTTTCCGTTGAATATTGAATGAAGAAATGACGACACACGATGGGGATGGTTCAGGAGTTGCTCCATATTGCCGGGAGCGGCCCCTCCCGTCCGGCGACGGGGTCTGTCTCAGGCAGGGGAACTTCAGCGATTCTGCGATCCGCGGCAGGCCGTTCTCCGGGTTTGCCGTAGCAGGTATCCCAGGATCTCCCTTCCGGATAGCCGCCGATGACGGCGAAGTCGCCGGATGCACGGATGCGTTTATGGCCGACACCGGCGGGGATGACCACAACGTCCCCCGCCGACACCTCCAACTGGGAACCTGACTCCCCGCCGAACTGCACAACGGCGCTACCGGCGTATACACCGAGCACTTCATGGCTCGTGCTGTGATAATGATGGTAGGGAAAGACGCCGTTTCGCCACAAGCCGCGCCAGTCATTCCCGAGAAAGGTCTCCTCAATCTGTGGAGCGAGATCCCCCGCCGCCGGCCAGACTTTTCGATACAGAAGCAACGGCAACCGGTTGTTGGGGATCGCTCCATCGTCGGGGAATTGTATTGGTTCCGCTCGCACATTCATACATGAAAAATGTATTGCAGTGGACGGCGGAAGTACAGGGCTCACGCTCCCCTCCCTCCCGATCTATACCAGGATCCGTCGCGTGCCGGTGAGGGCAAAGAGAATCGCCGCCAACGCCCCCGCCGATGTCAGTCCCAGACCCAGAAGAAAGAAATCAACCGACGCGGTGCCGGCGAGAAGGTAGCGCATCCCTTCCAGGAGATAGGTGACGGGATTGACCCGGGAGACCAGGAGGAGCCACCGCGCGGTGATCAGTTCACGGGGCATAAAGGTGGTGGAGAGGAAAATCAGGGGGAAGACCGCGGTGGTTACGATCCGGGCACCCTCGGGGCTGCCGGTACGCACCATGATTCCCGCCGACAGGGCCGACAGCGTCGTCCCCCAGAGCAGAGAGAGCAGGAGCAGCCCCGCCGCCGACACAATTCCAAACCGGAGGGGTACGCCGAAGGCGAGACCCGCAGTGACAACGCCGAAAGACCCCAGCGCCGTGGCGACGGCGTCGGCGGTAATCGGCGCAACCACAAATGTCCAGCGCCGCACCGGCGAGAGGTAGAGGCGGCGAAAGTAGCCCGACGCCATGTCATCGTGAAGTGACTGCCCCGCCCCGGCGGCAGAACCCATCGCAAGGGAGACGAGGCTCATGGGCAGAAGAAAGGCGAGATACCCGCCTCCGCCGAACTGCGGCAGAAATTCAACACCGCCAATTCCCGCATTGTATACCACCAGAAAAAAGAGGCTCATGCCGAGCCCCCCCAGGAGGGCAAATGGACGTCTGAGCATCCGCAGGACACCCCGTTTAATGAGCAGCATGACCGGCCTCCTGCAGATACGCCAGATATCCCTCCTCAAGAGATCTCCGGTTGCCTTCCGCGATGTGACGTTCACCGATAAAAGTCTCCACCGATCCCCGGTAGACAATCCTGCCGTTGCGGAGCAACGCCATTTCCTCGGCGTGCCGTTCCGCTTCTTCCAGATATTGGGTGGTGAGGACCAGCGTGATTCCCTCATCTCGATTGAGACGACGAATGAACCCCCAGAACCGCGCCCGCACTTCCGGGTCCATACCCACCGTCGGCTCATCGAGAAAGAGGAGCCGCGGACGATGGACAAGTGCGAGGGCGCAGTGGAGTTTGCGCTTGTTCCCTCCCGACAGCGTCTCCACCCGTTTGTCGGCGTGATCGGTGAGGTCAAGCGCCTCAATGAGCTCCTCCGCCCGCGCTCCGCTCTCGTTCCTGTCCAGACCAAAGAGCCTGCCCTGAAACCGCAGCAGCTCCCGTCCCGTCGCCTGGGGATCGAGATCATTATCCTGGGTCACCACGCCGATCCGTTCCATGAGCCGCCGTGCGTCCCGTTGAGGATCCATTCCGCAGACGTCACACCGTCCCAGGTCCGGTCGGGAAAGTGATGAAATGATTCTGACCAGCGTCGACTTTCCCGCGCCGTTGGGACCGAGGAGCACAAAGCGCTCTCCTTCCCGGATGGTGAGATCAACCTCCTCCAGAGCACGCACGCCGCTGGGGTACTCTTTGGATATTCCTCGGGCGCGCACAATTACCGTATCTGTCATACCGCCTCCTGTGAATTGATGGGTCATGGTACAACCCTGGTGTTAAATTGGAGGGTTGAGAGGGACGACGGGAGATCAGCCGGCCCGAATTATCGTCTCCAGACGTTCAGTCAGGGCGATCAGCCTTTCCAGCGTGGACGGGAGGGTATCGGTGGGAAAGACGGAAAAGAGCGCCGTCTCCTGTGGTGTCGGTGTGTCGGCAACGGTCCGAAGAGCGTCGGGCCCCGACGCAGAGGGCTGCACGTCGACGGTCGGAGCGTCCGTGGGCACGTCCAAAACCGGCGACGCCTCCTCAACGGCGCGCATCAGCCGGCGAATGGCGGTAATGCTGTATCCGGCGGTCCTGCAGCTTCTGATAATCAGAAGTCGGTCTCGCTCGTCCGCGCCAAAGAGACGGTACCCCGCCTCGCTCCGCGGGTAGCGGCACAGTCCGTCCCGTTCCCAGTTGATGATCCGGTCCCGGGAGAGGCCTGTATCTGCTGCCGTCGGTCCGATATAGGAGAGCACGCCCCGGCGTGACGGAGCCCGCTCCCGCTCCATATCACGCGTAGCCGCGGCGTCGCCGCGCCGGAATCGTTCCAGTGCTTCCAGGGCGTCCAGGGCGAGGCGGTGTTCCCGCTCCAATAGATCTTTCAATTCAGCCAGACGCGCCAGGGCGGTACGGTACGGCGGGTACGCCGGGTACGTCCCGGGCGGGCTCACCGCGTGATCCGCGCCCTCCACCGGCAGCGGATATCCCGCACCTTCCGTCCACGCGGCAACCTTCGCTCTCACGTCACCACGTCGTTCCAGGGCGACGCACTCTTCCCTGCACCCCCGGAGAAAGACAAAGCCGGCGCGGCGTATGGGTCCATAGATGCGCAGTAGCGGTTGCGATTCCCGGACGATTCCGGCCAGGCGTACGAGCTCCGGAGAGTACTGACGGTATCCACCTCGCGTGCGCGGAACCTCCGGCAGATACCCCGCCGCCTCGTACCAGCGAAGGGTGTTGGGATGGATCCCCAGCAATGCGGCGACGGTACCGGTTGTGGCGGGTGTAGCAGTTGGGGCGCCCCTGTCACTCATCATGCAGATCCTTTTCCCCTTACATTGAAATGTTCATAACCGCCAGGAAGAGCATACCTACCGGCAGTAGGTAATTCCCGATCCAGTGGTACAGAATCGCCAGGCGGACGCTCTTGAGGGGGCCTGCGGCAAATCCGAAACAGAGGGCTCCAACCAGGACTCCCGGCAATGCCCAGGGCTGGTAGATATGTTTTGCCGTAAAGAGCAGCGAGCTTGCAACCCACGCCCACCGGCCGAAGACGCCGTGCATCCGCGGCAGGAGATAGGCCCGATAGTACACCTCCTCTCCAATGACGTTGAAAAAGAGGCCGATCGTCACGTAGGCAAAGAAAAACAGCCAGTTCCCGGAAAGGTTGACATCCGGAAAGGCGTCGGCGATACCCGATTTGGGTACGGTCGGGTCGGTTGCGGCGGGCCACCAGGAAGGCGGTGCCAGGAGCGTCGATTCGGCAAGGAGCCGGTGAACCGGCGTTACCGCCGCGGCCGCGGCAAAACCGACGATCAGGACCGCGATCGCGGATACGTACCACCGTCCCCTTCGCCGGGGACTTCGCCGGAGAGGAACGGGACGACCGGAGCGGCGCAGCCCCGCCACTCCCGCCGCCAGTTCGAGGCCGTTGCACACGACCATAACAAATAGGACAAACCAGAACGACACGGGTCGATCGTCGCCGGCAAATTTCGGACCGATCCCGTAAATGACGACGAAAAAAGCGATTGCCGGCCAGAGATGCATCAAGAGAATACGGGAAAGCGTCATTTGCCGAACATTCACGGGCTGCGGATATTCTTCCACTGTCTCCCCTTTACACAGCCGGTTGTTTTTGCTTGATACCAGCTATTATCGCCGACCAGACCCGCGGCAGCAACTCCGGAAATACACGGTAGATCCACCAGACCGGAAGCTGAATACGGGGCGAAACGATGATTGACCTGTTGCGCATCACGCCGCGCATCACGTGCCGGATGATCCGGTCCGGCGGCGGGTACCCGTGGGACCTGCTGAGATATTCCGCATCATGTGCGGCGATGTAGGGCGTCACATTGGCGGCGGTCTCATGCATCGGCGTATCGAGGTACCCGGGACAGAGGGAGGAAACACGGATGCCGTATTGCCGCGCCTCGGCTCTGAGTGTTGCGGTAAACCCCACCACGGCGTGTTTTGCGGCGCCGTACCCGGTCATGAGTCCGCCCGGAACGAGCCCCGCCAGGGATGACACGTTAATGATATGGCCGAAACCCTGCCCGATCATGTGAGAATAGGCGGCGCGGGTACCGTAGACGACGCCCCAGAAATTGACGTCCATGATCTTCTTCCACGTATCGTCGTCCATATCCTGAAACTCCCCATTCAGCGCTACGCCCGCGTTGTTGAAGAGATAATCGATCCTTCCGTACCGTTCTACCGTGCGGTTGACGACGTTGACAATCTCATTTTCAACGGTCACATCGGCGGCGATCGCAATGGATCTGCCGCCGCCTTCAACAATCCGGCGGCTCGTCTCTTCCGCGCCGCCGAAGTCGATGTCGCTCGCGACGACGATGGCGCCCCTCTCCGCCAGATGCAATGCAATCGATCTGCCCAGCCCCGACGCCGCTCCGGTAACGACTGCGATGGTATCCTTCAATTCCTTCATCCTGTGCTCCTTGAGAATTATTACCGTCCCGGCGCTACCGGGACGTATATGGAGTTGGTGGCGTGAAGATTGAAAAAGGTTACGGCGTCGCGGCGCTATTCACTAATTTTTTTCAGGGAGGTACGGGCTTTATGGTCGAGAAGAGGAAAGGAGGCGATGATATCGTCTTCCGATTCGATCTTTTTTCCGATCTGCCGTGCGATCATGCGGTTGTATTCGGGTCGGCTGGTCCGGCGTCGGAGCGTACTGAGAAGGGACGGGTATTTGGCGATCGCCTCGCCGGCGCGGCTCTCACAGGTGCAGGGGTTGGCGGGATTGATCCAGGAACACCGTTTTTCAAAGTGACGCTTCAGATTGGTACGGGCCCGGGAAATCCGGGACCGGACAATGTCCTCGGTCACATCGAGAATGTAGGCGATCTCCCGGTATGAAAAATCGAAGAGGTCCTTCAACAGCAGGGGCACCCGCTGTTCGTCGGTCAGGGAAAAGGTCACAAAATAGTGGCACTTCTCCCTGATTTCCGCCATGAGCGCGTCGTGTACCAGTTTTTCCTCGGGGGACATCCCGTCCGAAGGGAGGGTCTCAATCGCATATTCCTCATCCCCCTCCGTGTGCCCCGCGTGGTCCGCCCGCCGCAACGCCGCCCGTGCATCGCTGTCCCCCGTGAGGGCCCCTCTTTTTCTGAGACAGGTCCGGGTGGTAATACGGTATGCCCATGTGAAAGAGGTACTCTCTCCCCGAAATGACGGAAGAGCCTGATTGATCGCGATAAGGCTCTCCTGATAGAGATCCTCCGCAAGCTCGGCATCACCGCAGATCCGATATGCGAGATTGTACAGCCGCTTTCCATGTTCACGGACAATCGACTCGATGTCTGCCATTTCGTTCGATTATACCACAAAAGGCCGTAACTTTTTTTCATCCCCCGCCACAAACGGTTAAAACCACTAAAGGGAGATGAACATGAAAACATTAATTCTCTATGGAAGCCGAAAAGGATGCACCAAAAAGTGTGCCTTCACACTGAGGGATGAGATCAACCGTGCAGGAGGCGCAGGCTGTGACGTCGTGGACATTAAGAAGGCACGGCGCACGGAAGTTTCCCGTTACGACCACGTCATCATCGGATCGTCGATCTGGGCGGGCAAAGTGCACCCCGGGATTCGCCGATTCATCGATGCACATCGCGCCGTCCTGCCGGCAAAACGCATGGGATTCTTTCTCTGTTCCGGACGGGAGGACGCAGCCTATTTTGAAAACAATTTTCCCCGCGACATGATCACCCGGGCGGAACAGCGGCGCTTCTTCGGCGGAGAACTTTCAATTGAAGATTACGGACCCCTGATGCGATACCTCCTGAAAAGGAAGGCAGGAGTAACCGGAAGTTATCGGCGGATCAACGGGGAGGAAATCCGCACCTTTGCCCGTCAGTGGGTGACGGGAGGCGGGCGATGAACCACCACGGCAGAAGGAAATGGTACGGACTTTTCGTCCTCATCGGCGTCGCCGCAATCACCCTCGGTCAGTTCAGAAATACCGACGGCCCGTCGGAAAACGTGCTCCTTCACCGGGTCGGGGCGCCTCATGTTGAGTTATCATCCTCCGGCTGGGTGACCCCGTTGTCCCATACAATCCGTCGGGTTCTGCAACTCCGGTGATTCCGTCCTTTTCGGGTCAATGCCTGGCGCGAAACCTCATACCTCGTCGGCAGTTCTCGTTTATGCGGGCGCAGAACGGGTAAATGCGGAGTTGTCCTCATCTTTCGTGCGTTTGATCGTTGCCGTTAGCATATGTGGAAGACCGCATATGCCTCGCCGTATTGCGTCTGCCGGCAGGATCATTTACCCGGGGATTTCCCGTATCCTCCACCCGTGTTACCGACGGTACACGGGTGTATGCGACAGGTTATCCCGGATTTGCCCAGTCTCTGTTGTGACAATTGTCTTACGGAGTTGTCACCAACGCGGCGGCGAGAATTGACCCCCATTACAGCTATCTCATTCAACATACTGTATCGATCGAGGGAGGCAACAGTGGTGGTCCACTCTTTGTCAGGACGGTGAAAACGGACATTGGATTCAGCGTCGTGGGCGTTACCATTTCAAAGGCGTCACGCCGGGAGAATACCAGTATCGGCGTTTTCCCCGCCGTTCGTACCGGGATGGTCGACGAGACGAACGCGGCAACCCGGATGGAAGCCGAGCCGGCCAGTCTCTATCGCGACCTCAAGGAGGAAGCGTACGCCCTCCTCCTCGCCTCCCCCGATCCATCCCTGGAAGGATCGGCGCACTTTGTATCGTATGCCTCCGTCGGCGAACGGGGATTCGAAAGTTACCTAAGAACTCTCTCTACGACATCGGAGATCCCTTCGATTTCCCCTTTCCGGAATCCAACCATATTCGCGATCAGGTCGGGAGTCGGCTCATACTGGGGAATCGGACGAAGTCCCTGCCCTGTCTGCGCCGGAAGAATTCCTTTTCAAATTGCACGATCGTTGCCGGATGGGAATCAATCCCCAGTGATTTCTATGAAGGCTGCAGTCACCCGAGAAATCGGTCGAGAGCCTCCTCAACGGACGCGACAAAGACAACCTGTCCGGTCCGGTTACTCTCACGGATGAAATCGCGCATGGCGCCGGAAGTGAATCGCGAATGGTCGCCGATGACGCCCAGACGGGTGCGGTAATTACTGACCTTCTGCAGGATTTCACCGGCGAGCCCCGTTTTCAGATCGAAAAAATCGTCATGGAGGTGATGGTTGTGTACCAGCACGGATCTGGCCCCGGCATTTGCCACGACATCGAGAAAGTCCGAGGCGGTATCGATGCATCGCTCCGGTGATACCAATTCGGCTACTTTGTGAGTCCCCCGCGTGTGATGGTGAAACTCCATGACCCAATCCTCGTCTACTCAATCTCTGATGTATCCGATGTATCCGTGTTACCGGGATGCACCGTCACGTCGCCTTCGACTGCGAACAACCAGTACGATCAGCCACACCGCAAACCCAAGCTCGGCAAGGGCCATCGGCGCAGAAAGGATGCGGCCTATTGCCGCGCCGAGCTTAGCGGCGTCGGGGTCGAGGTTGTCCATTATGTGAATTACCGTATACGCCGGTCCCGCGCCCGCAAGGAGCCACGCGATAATACGTGGAACTTCCGGCGCCTGAATGGACACAATTCCCAGCAGCAACAGATGGCCGCCAAAGAGAATCAGACCGAGGGACCATATCCTTTCAAAGACAGTTATCCGGGAATACGCGTCGTCTCCGGCAAAAAGAGCCGTTGCAAGGATGACGACGGCCGTGGCGAGAATCACCGAATAGACGAGACGCATCACCGCCGCAGCACGGGACAGTCCCCGGTGTACGGGCTTGAAGAAGCGCCACAGGGCAAGGGCGACGATCACATCAGCCGCCACGATGATAATCCACAACGCCACTTCAAGCGCGAAAAGGGTGGTATTGTTCCGTATGTTGGCGGCGGTTGTGACGGGGTTACCGGGAATAACGAGTTGACCGTGAATGACGCCGAAGGCGACACCCGCGGCGACGCCCATTCCCAGGAGCGCTATAGCGGCAGCAAGGGCAGCTCGTCTGCGCCGAGTCGAGAGGGTTGTACCAGCGCCGGTATCACCGGTGTTTGTCTCCATACGAATCCTCCGGACGATATGGTTACACAAACGGGACGGGTTGTCATCAACCATAGAGGGTGCCGGAATCCTCCCGCCGTGGTATCTTTGACCGACCTCATGGATTATGCCGAAATCGCGCCGTGCGATGAACTGAAAGATATCATACGCCACTTCTGGCTGTGCAGCTGGGACGCCCGGACGCCGCACCCGGGAGGGCACTACTACATCGTTGCAAATACGCTGACCAATATCACCTTTGCCTTTTCCGATTCCTCTGCCGACGGGGAACTTCTCCATTCCATGGTGGAAGGGCATACCTATCTACCCCGCCACCTCACGATACGGCCCTATCGCCACCTCCTGGGTGTCTCAGTGTATTCCCACGCGCTGGCCCGGCTCTTTCCCGTTGCCGCATCGGAGGTGAGTCAGGAGCTCCTCTCCGTCGATACCCTTCTTGCACGGGACGGGGCGCTGTTGAACGAGAGGATCGCCGCCGCGGGGAGCGTGGCGGAACGCATAGCGATGCTCACCGCGTTCTTCCGGGCACGATTGCGCGCAGCCGGGGGATCGGGAACCGGCCGCACCTTCGGGACCACAACAGACGATGCAGCCATGGCTGATGCGGTTACCGTGATCAGAAGCGGCGGGGGCAACGTGTCCCTCGCCGATCTGGCGGCACGGTACGGCCTCTCCCGGAAGCACTTAAACAGGCGGTTCAAGGCGTGTACGGGATTCACGCCGAAAAAATACGCCCGGGTCGTTCGCTTTGAGTCGGTCATAAAGGGGTATCCCGCCGCGTCTACCCTCACCGACCTCGCCCATGGGGCGGGGTACTTTGACCAGGCCCACCTCAACCACGAGTTCCGCGCTTTCACCGGATTGAGCCCGAGGGATTTCTGGAAGCTCGGCGACGATTCCATCTGAGAATGTCCCTTTTTTACAATTCACCTCTCAACCGATTCGATACTCTCCCCTACACATTCTAATGAGCCGTGCCGGAGATCGGGCGCGGCGGGGAGAGACGATACGTTGTGAAACCGACAAAACCGCTACTGTTCCTGATAATCCTGGCCGTCGCGGCCGCCGCGGCCCCTGCGGAAGAGCCCCGCGTGAACACCCTCGACGGAGGGACGCTCACCGCCTCCGCCCTCACGGCGGAGATCCTGGAGATCATGCGCCGGGAGGAGATCCCCGGTCTTTCTATTGCCGTTATCAACGATAACGAGATCGCCTATCACGCGGCGCTGGGAGTGGGTAACGCGGAAACAGGTGAGACCGTGGATGACCAAAGCGTCTTTGAGGGTGCATCCCTTTCAAAACCGATCTTCGCCTACTTTGCGCTGAAGCTCGTCGAGGAGGGCGTGCTCGATCTGGATCGGTCCCTCCATGAATACCTTCCCCACCCCGGCATAGCTCCGGCGTCGCGGGAGGCGTCCAAGGCGATTACGGCGCGCATGGTTCTGGCCCATCAGACGGGCTTTCCCAACCACTCCTTCGGTGAGCCCATCACCCTCGCCTTTCAGCCGGGTACGGGCTTTGGCTACTCCGGTGAAGCCTATCAGTATCTCGCGGCGGTCATCGCATCGCTGACGGGGACGGACCTCGGCGCGGAGCTCAACAACCTCTTCCGGGAAACCGTTACCCGGCCTCTGCTCATGACTCACACAACCTTCATCTGGGACGACTATCTCCAGGCTCACAAGGTGTACGGTCACGATGAAGAGGGCAATCCGACCCAAAAAAGCCCCGCCGAGGGAGGATGGAACGGCGAGACCTTTAACGCCTTTTCAAGCCTCCACAGCGAGGCGTCCGAGTACGCCCGGTTCATTGTCGCCATGCTGAAGCGGGAGGGACTGGAAGAGGACACCTTTGATGCAATGCTCCGCGAAGAGACGCGCTTTGCCGCGGACAACCCCCTGCAGGTGGAGGTGGGGCAGACCGGCTGGGGCCTCGGCTTTGCGCAAAAGCGAACGCCCCGGTGGACGATGCACCTCCATACCGGCAACAACCACGACTTTCAGTCCTACGCGATGTTCGTTCCAGAGGAGTCGTACGGGCTGGTGGTCTTCACCAACAGCGGCAGGATGGTGCCCCTTCTGGAAGGGCTCTCGGAACTCCTGGGACCGCAGTTTTAGGGGAAGGTGTGAAATGATATCGAGACGAACAGCCGTCGCCTTCGGCATTCTCCTGATCGCCTCCATGGGAGCGGGGATATTCAGTTCCGTCCCCGCCCTGGAAAAGGCGGACTATCTCATGCGGCTCCCTTCCCTGGAAGGAGAAATTCTCCGGGCGGTCTTCTTTCAGGCGGTGATGGCGGTCCTCTATGTGACGATCGCGGTCATCACCACTCCCCTTGTCGGCGTCCTGGGCCGGCATGCGGCGCGGGCGTATCTCGTCTTCCGCGCCACAGGGGCGATCTTCCTCTTTGCCGGTATCGCCACGCTTCTTCTCTTCCTGACGCTGGCGCGCGCAATTTCCGGGGCCGATTCTGCTACGGCGAGCTATATGGATGTGACCGGTGCGCTTCTGCGGCACGGCCGGGACGCCCTTAACCACATCACCGTCATCCTGCCCTGGACCGTCGGCACCTTCCTTCTCTACGCATCCTTTCTGAAGTCCCGCCTGATTCCCCGGTGGATCTCTCTGTGGGGGGTCGCCGCCGCCGTCCTGACGATGGGTGCCACGCTGCTCTATATGGTCGAAGCGGTCCCGCTCGTATCGGTGCCCTACTTTGCCCTCAACGCACCGACTGCGCTGGGTGAGATCATCCTGGCGTTGCATCTTGTCATCAGGGGATTCATACTTTCACCGGTGGAGCGATGAGAAGCGAGTATGCCGACTACTTCAACCATGACGGCGACGCACCGGAGTATGACGGGGACGTACGGAATGAGGGCAATCCCATACGGACGGGGTATTCCCGGGTCCTTACCTGCATCGGTTCCCGGATCAAACCGGGCAGCCGCGTCCTCGATCTTGGCACCGGGACGGGAAACACCATCCTCCGCCTCCCCGCCGACGCGGTGGTCACCGGCGTGGACGTATCGGAGCGCATGCTCGCCCTTGCCGAGGCAAAGCTTGCCGGCCGTGCAGTCACCCTGGTGAGGGATGACATCCTCGCCTTTGTGACGGAACGGGAGCTCGCCGGATATGACGCCGTCGTCTCCTCCTACGCCCTCCACCACCTCACCGCGCTCGAGCGGGAGCACCTCTTCCGCACCCTCAGGGAAAAGACGGACGGCGGGACGCGGGTTATCGCAGGCGATCTGATGTACCGAAACGAAGAGGACCGGCTCCGAATTCTGGCGGCCAACCGCGATTCCTGTCCCGGCCTTGCCGATGATATGGAAGACGAGTTTTTCTGGAATGTGGAGGAGAGTACCAAGATGCTTCATCGGAGCGGCTGGACGGCGCAATGGAAGAGATTTTCCGATCTCTCGTGGGTGGTGGTGTGTGACAAAGGGGCACGTCCGTGACGGTACGGGTACTTGCGGCGGTTCTCGCTGCCCTGGCGACGGGGACGGCAATCGCCGTCCAGTCGACATTGACCGGACGCGCCGGCGCGGTCATCGGGCCGCTCCGCACCGGTCTCATGGTGAACACGGCGGGAGGAACCATCGCCGTCGTGATCGTGCTGGTCGCAGCCCTCGTACGTTTCGCGGGACGTGTCGATGCCGGACTCCTTATCTTGTCCGGGCGTACCGCTCAGACGCCGCAGGTGGTCACCTGGATCGTTGTCGCCGGCCTTCTCGGAATCGCGATAATTGTCGGCGTTTCCTATTCCGTTCAGGGGGCGGGTGTGACGGCGGGCCTCTCTGCAATCATCCTCTCCCAGCTTGTCCTGGGCATGGTTATCGACCATTTCGGCGGCGCCGGCGGTACCGCGGTGACGATTGATCTCCGGCGAATCGCGGGCGTTGCGGCGATGGCACTCGGCGTCTGGCTCCTGGTACCCCGGTCCTGACCGGGAACGCCCGTCCGGGCTGTCCGCTCAGCGTCGGCAGGAACACACAAGCGGGAACAGATACAACCTTTATTGCACCGACGGGTTATGTATGGTCCCCTTCATGTCGGCACGATGGCACATGCTTTGTGCCGGAATGGCGCATGCTTTGTGCGAATTCGGCACATGACTTGTGCCAGGCTCGCACGCGTCATGTGCCGGTTGGTGCAAATGCGGATACCGTGACATAAATCTCCATGTGACGAAGTTCAATATACGAGAAAACGAAAAATGTGACGTTAATGGGCGAAAGGGAGGTAAAGTGAAATATTCTGGTTCATGTTTATGCGGCAACATTCACTATGAAATAGATGGAGTCTTTGAGAATTTCTTTTTATGTCATTGTAGATCGTGCAGAAAAGATACGGGTTCCGTACATGCGGCGAATCTGTTTTCTTCTACGGCAACTTTAAAATGGTTAAAAGGAGAACATGACGTCAGAATATTCAATTATCAAAATTCCGGTCACATAAAGGCATTCTGCCCGAATTGCAGTTCCGCAGTGCCGAATATCCAAATGGATGGAACGTTATTGGTTGTTCCTGCCGGAAGTCTTGATACGGAAATTGATATTACTCCTGCCGGTCATATATATATGAAAGAAAAGGCAAACTGGGATGATAATCTCGAACATATTCCGAAATACGATGAGCTGCCGTGAGAATTGCACGCCTCGCGACGAAGCAGCGCTGATCGTTGGGATGCGACGGACGTGCAACGTCCCGGTGTTTTCAGAAAAGCGGAACGGCTACAGCTCGATGGAGTAACATGCAAGTGGTGTCGAATCACCGGGTAACACAACCATCCTGTCGAAAGCCATTCCGAGTCGTTCGACAAGTCGTATCGATGCAATATTTTCCGGCAGGACTATTGCCAGAACCCGCCGGAGGTTGTGGACGGATACGGCAGCATCCAATACGGCCATCGATGCCTCGAGGGCGTATCCCTTCCCGCGATACGCGGGAAGAAAGGCAAAACCGATATCGACGTCATCCAGGCCGGGCCGTTTGATCAGACCGCAGGTACCGATAATGAACCCGTCCCGTTTCAACGCAACCGCGAGTAAACCGAATCCATTGGTGCGGTAGCTGGTGATCGGTCCGTTCCTGAGATACGCGACTGCGTCGGTCTCCGTCCTTACATGTTTGTCGCCGATGTTCTCTATCCAGGCCGGATCGTTCAACAGTTCAATAATGAATGCGGAATCCGAATCGTCAAACTCCCGCAGCAGCAATCGTTCAGTTTCGATCATCGGTGTGTATGTCCCCTTGTCCCGGGCGATTCCCGGTCGTTCATTGGGCATAGATGGTATACTAGACAGGTCGATTCACACAGGTCGCCATGGGAGTATCGCGATGAAACTCACCGGGAAGGATATTTTCCTCTGGACACCGAGAGTTCTCGGCGTGCTGTTCGCCGCCTTTTTGGGGCTTTTTACTTTCGACGTATTCGACCCGGCCTTGCGCTGGTGGGAAGTGCCGATTGCATGGCTGATTCACATGGTACCGACCGTGATCGTCGTCGTTGCCCTTGTCATTGCATGGCGACGTCCGTTCGTCGGGTCGGTCCTCTTCTTTGCCTTCGGGTTGGCGTTTTTCCTCATGAGCGGCGGCGAGAGCTGGATCATCACAATTCCATTGCTCATCATCGGCGGCTCATTTCTGATAAGCTGGCGACACGGCCGCCGGTTCAACGGGCTCTCATGATGACCCTGACACCGGCAACAAGCCTTTTGATCACCACAATTGAAATCGCCCTCGTGATCGTCCTGCCGCTCATCCTCGTATTCCGCCGAATGAATATCGGAACAGCGCGTTTATTCCTGTACGTCGTCTCCATCTACGTCGTTTGGTATGCCACCTATAGTATGATTCATGAACTGCGGCACCTTCTTCCCGCATGGTTTCTCGGTGAACGGGTCAGTGAGATTCAGCTCTTTCCGCGTATCTTCAGCGGAGAACTCGACGGCGGGCACATCACCACCCAATACTCGGGACCACGAGCGGAGCTCATAATTGTGGCCTTTCCCTATCTCACGGACGTTCTTTTCGTCGCCCTTGGAGTCCTTATGCTCAAGTACCCGTCGATCCGACGATCGGCGATTCTGTCGGGAGTTCTTTTCACGGTGCTGATTGCGTCGCCGGCATTCGATGTTTTGAATAACTACATCGCCTACCTGCTTGGAGCGAAGAACGACTTCAACGCGATTGCATATTCATCCGGCGGTGCCGTCGCCAATATCATTGGCTCCGTGGCCGGTGGAATCACCGTTGCGGCGAGCTATCTGGCAGTCGCGCAAATGCGGCCGGTACAGGCTTCGCGTTGAACAGGCAGTATCACATTTCGCTCCTCCCCGTCCTTCCGGATAGGATCAATCGGAATCTCCCCGTCGCGGTAATCCTTTCGGAATCCGGGGCGTGCTATGTTCGGCTCTGAGATCGACATGCCACAAAGACACTCGGTTTCGGAGAAAGTCTTCATTCATCCTCTTCGCATTCAAAGAAGAGCGGCAATGTTCTATTTGAAGACGAGATCCAGGAAGATCGAGCCAAAGGTATTCATCTCGCCGTCAACCTCCATGAAATCCGCCCTCGCTCCGACCAAGGCGGAAAAGCCCGTCGGCCGGCTCGCAAAGTCATATCCCAGCATAATACCGAAGCCGAGACCTTCGTCCGATTCCGATGTGATCTCCTCGTCAAGATAACTTGCGTCAAAGGTGCTCACCGCCCCCGCCGGTCCGATGTCAAATCCAGTCACGACTCCCGTCACGTTTGGATAAAACCGTAAACCCAGACCGAGATTCACGAAAGCGATCTGAAGTTCTTCATCAACCTGCGAATCGGAATAGGTGAAAATATCGCTGTATCCGTTCATCGATCCCGTCAGGTACGTTCGTTGCGACACCGCAATACCGATTCCGAGGTTCAGATGCATCTTGAACCGATCGACGCCGCTATTGTCCTCGATGATATCGACGTATTCCTGGACGTCGCTCTGGTACTCAATTCCCGCAAACCCCAATCCGCCGAACAACATCAGCCCGCGCCCCCCGGTCTGTCCGAACACCGTGCCCGCAAGAAAGATCGCCACTCCAACCGTCAAGGCAAATCGCTTCACTCTCATTGGTCACTCCTTTCCTTCACGAACGGTTTCCGCAACAGACACAATCGCAATATTCGTTCCCTGTTTCATTCTACTCGATCCTGCCGTAGGTTATCGTAAAAACTGCGTTCCCGACCCTGACGCTTTCCGGTCCGACGGCTTCACCTCTCTCACGTCCGATACTCAGTCGCTTTTCGTTGTTCGTCACAACCGATATATTTTCGTCGTCCTCCGGAAGTGACCCCTCCGTCGTACCTTTTGCCCCAATAACTGCAATTGCCTCGGACTTCACCCCACTCGAAACGACCCAACCTCCATATGGTCTATCCCATATATAGAGACTCGGTCCAGACGAGAGGCACGAAATCTCGAAGTAAAGGTCGTCTCCGTCAGACCCGTCCGTAAACAGTGCGCCGTCCTTGCCTTCTTCCCGATAGACTTCGTATTCCGCCCACCATAAGGATTCGTCCCATGATTGGTACTCCATGTACCACGTTCCCTCATCCGACTTGTAATACGTATTGTTACCTATAAACGACCGCCCCGAAAACGCCGGATCGGTGCTATAGAAACTGAACGGCCCGACCGCCCAAGAATAGGCTACGTAGGAATCCCCGTCGTCGCCCGGCATGCCGCAGCCGATGAGAGTTGAAAGGACGAGAAGTGTTCCTACAATGCCATAAATTCGATTTTGGGTAAATTTAGAGATAGTTGCTAAGAATGAATTCATATTAAATTATTGTATTTTATTGGGCGGGTGTCAATTTTTATTTCTTCCTGCAAACCCTCCGAACAACATTGTTACTTTCGTCCTATTCACTCATTTTTCCCCTCCCCGTCGGAGGCGATCGTCGAAACGTATCGTAGAAATCATTCGGAGGTGCTCACAATATGGAGACACGCAACTCATGTCTATGTGTCGTGGACACAAGACCCATACAGCGATCGAAGATCGAGACCCGGAGCGACACCCTCTCACCTCACCCTCGCCGTTTCTTCCTGCTTCTGATCGTATAGAGCTTCTGAACACCGATTCCCTTGAGCTCCCCTTCTCCCACTTCCGACACGCCGAAATAACCTTTGATTTCGACTGCGGCCCGCTTGCTGATGATGATGGGAGGGTTCGGTTTTTTGGCGTGCGCCTCGAGGCGCGCCGCGGTGTTGACGGTGGATCCGATCACTGTGAACTCGATGCGGTCGGTGCTACCCAGATAGGAGGCGATCACATCGCCGTAGTGGATTCCTATTCCGTTATTGATCGCGGGATAGCCCCGTTCCCTGCCGGCGAGATTCGCCGCCCTGAGGGCGGATCTCATTTCCAGGGCCGCTTCAACGGCTGACGCCGTCGGATTTTCGTCGTCCTCCAGAAGACCGAAAACTGCCATGACCGCATCTCCGATGAACTTATCGACAATTCCGCCGTGCTTCCGGATCGCCGCAACCATATGGTCGAAGTAGTTGTTGAGCATTGCCGTGACGATCGAGGGATCGAGTTTTTCCGAAATCGATGAAAAGTTGCGTATATCGCACATGAGGACGGCGACTTTCCTCCGTTCGCCGCGATTCCGCATATCCTTCCCCTTCGAATACTGGCTGATGAACTTCTCGGCGATCTCGGGCGACACAAAGTAGCCGAAGGATTCCTTGATCCGCTCCCGTTGCACGAGCCCTTCCGCCATGCGATTGATACCCGATGCGATCTTGCCGAGCTCATCCTGCCTGGTGGGATAGAGGCGTTTGGTAAAATCGCCCTCCCCGATCGTCTTGAGCATGTCGACGATCCGCGCCGTGTCCTCCCGCAGCATGCGGCCGTACAGCACGGCCGCCGCAAGGGCGACGGCGATAAAAACGGTTCCGATGTACGCAATTTCGGCCGCCACGCCGAGGGGAATCAGCATTTCCTGGGCGGAGTAACGTACAACCATGATGAGCAGTGTTATGGAGGGAACAAAGGCGTAGAAAAAATTGCCCCAGGTGATCCGGGTCGAGATTCGTTCATCGAAGTAGTCCGGCGTACCCTCGTTCTTCTCGATGTACTTTCGGATTTCCTTTTCACCGATGGTGAGTTCAAGTTGGGTAATCAATCCGCCGCCGAGAAACCAGTACCCGCTCAATACCTTCAGGTGGCTGTGCCAGGGATAATCGCTCCTCCAGGGGAAGGTCTGGTACACACCGTCGGGATTGATGTTTATATAAAAAAACTCATGCAAAACCGCCGCCGCTACGCCTGCGGCGATCCAGGAAAGGACCAGTATCCGGTAGTACCGTTTATTGAGCGCCTCCGATCCGCCGGCAGGACGGACCAGATACAACGCGACCTCCCGGACAACGATCTGGAAGACAAAGACGACGGCCAGATTTCTGAACTCCTCAACAAAGGAAAGGGAGTCGAGAAATGGGCACACGAGCTGGTTATAGAAGGTCAGAAAGAGCGTCGCGATAAACGCGACGAGGTTGATCACTATTCTCTTCCGTGCGGGAATAAGCACGGCGTATGACGGCAGTCTATCGATCATTGTATCCCTCTCTTCGTCAATCGACTTCAATAAACGTACAACGGATACGACGGGGAAACCACCATCTACCTCCCGCGGACCGGTCGATGATAGAATGGACGAATGAGTATCACCGGCGACGGGACTATTGTACTGATTGGGGACCCCCGGGTTATCGCAATCCCGGTTGAGGAAAACGGCGAAACGATGGTCGATCTTCGCCGTCTCGGTGACCGAATCGTGATTGACGAGACCCGCTCGGAAATTGCAAACGAGTCCTGTTATTTTTGCTTTGCCCGGGAAACGGTCGCCGCCCTTCTGACGACGGCTCTTTCAAACCTTCCGGATCAGTTTCGCCTGGTTATCAAGGAGGCGTACCGTCCATCCTCGCAACAGGCGCGATCCTTTGAGAAGGCGGTCGGTGCGACAATGAAACTGAACTCCGCCCATTCCAGACGGGAGGCTGAGATGGCTGCATCTCAGTACGTCGCGCCCCTATCCACCGCACCGCATCCGACCGGTGCCGCACTGGATCTCACCATTTCGGACCAGGACATGATCGACCTCGACATGGGAACCGAATTCAACGCTGAACCGTGGGACACGGACAATCGCACCTATTTCGATTCGGAATTGATAACGGCAGTACAGCGTACCAATCGAATGCTCCTCAAGACGTGCATGGAATCGGCGGGGTTTGTGAATTACCCGTCCGAATGGTGGCACTGGTCATACGGGGACAAATACTGGGCGATGGTCCACGGCACCCGGGCAAAGTACGGAGTGATTGAAGAATCCGATATCGCCGCGTGGATTTCACATTAGGCGGCACGTTGAAGATATTTTCGAGACAAACATCGGAGCCGCACTATGGGCAGATCCTGACAATTATGACCGATCCATGGTGGAAATTTGCATCGCCATCGATAATAACAGGTAGAGTACGCAGGAAACGTACAAAGGAGGCGGAAATGGTGCAGCACAAGAACAGAATTATGGCGATCGCAACGGTGATGCTTCTCGGGATCTTGTGGGCGGTGCCGGCGCAGATCAACGATATTCTCAGCCAGACGACGTCGGTTGAGATCGTAAACAATACCGGATTCGATATTTACAATATCTTCTTTTCACCGGCGGACAGCAACTCCTGGGGACCGGACGTCCTCGATTCCACGACGATCATGGAGACGGGAGATTCGGTGAAGTTTCTCGTTCATCATCCGGAGCGTTGCAACAACTTTGATTTTATGGCTGTCGATGAGGACAACGACGCCTACTACATCTGGGAAACCGCTATCTGCGACGATCGTGACAACATCATCGAGTTGACCCTGGATGACTACTCCGGTGAGCAGGCGCCGGACTATGATCTGGTTGAAGTAGCGTTTGGGAACGAAACGGCCTATGCGATGTGGCTTCTCTTTATCTCTCCCAGCGATTCGTCCTATCTGGGAGTCGACTTTCTCGGCAGCAGTACCATCATGGGCCCCGGAGATACGATCTCCATGTACGTGCCGGCGGGGAGCGTCGAGGTGGTCTACGATGTTATCGCTTTTGACGAAGACGGTGATCGGTATCAGTTTCAGGTCGGCGTCGACAACTCGCGTTCATCCGTATCGTGGCCGATCGAAATGAGCGATCTGCAGTAGCGGCAGCGGTCGGGGCAGGATTTTATGCGGACCGGGAGTATTGCCTCCCGGTCGACGTCTGATTCGATGGTCACCATGATATCTCTCAATTGAATTTCCAGGAACAAAGCGTACGAAAAACAAGAAAAGCCGGAATAGAACAGGACGCTCCGTTGCCGCGGCGTTGTTTCTGATCATTGTTATGTACTTCAGTATCGAAGTCGCACTCGCCCGCCGACACACGATCGGAACGGCTGCTCAGTTGCTGTCCGACGCGTCAATCCGGACGGCCGATCTTTCAGACCGGCAACTCGAGATTCTGCTCAAGGTTCAGGATCCCAATTTCTACAATCACCGGGGAGTGGACTTCCGCACGCCCGGTACCGGCTGGACCGGCATCACCCAGAGCCTGGCGAAAAAGTTCTATTTCAGGGACTTCAAGCAGGGTATTGCCAAGATCAAACAAACGCTGTGCGCCCGTTTTGCCCTCGATCCGCTCGTCTCGAAAGATGACCAGATTACGATCTTCCTGAACATAACATATTTCGGAAACGGACAATTCGGCCTCGACCAAGCCGCCACGTTTTACTTCGCTAAACGCATCGACGAGTTGACGGAGGATGAGTATATCGCGCTGATCGCGTCCATAATCTCGCCGACGACGCTAAATATAAAAAATGATCCGGCGGCAAACCTGCAACGGGTGGAACGGATAAAAAACATGCTCTCCGGGGCGTACATACCACGGGGACTCCTGGACATTACCTATGCCGGCGATGATTGACATTATCCCAGTCGGCCCATCCAGGAAAATTCATCGGTTTTTCCGACGGCAATGAATGGAGGCGTGCTTCCCTGTAGTACAGGGAACGCTCAATGGGCCACAGGATGGCGTCCAGATCCCCGCCTCTGGCTTTCGGACCGAAAGCGTGTTCCGGTGCGCCCGTCGTTACCGAACAGATCGCCCGCTTCCCCCGGAAATGCCCGGCACCGTATCGTTTTCGACTTGAATACAGTCCTCCGCTGACAAAGACGCGGTCAAACCAGCCCTTGAGAATGGTTGTAACGACGCGGCAGTGGTGATATTTTAATGATACTCGTTTGCGTATTCCGGGCCGGCACTGTCCGGGCATGAAATCTCCCGATGAGTCACGTATATTTTTCAGGCAGGTCATATGAAGATAGGAAAACGATATACCGTCTCGGTACTGTTTGATTCATCCCGGGCACCGGTGTCGTTTTCTATTCATTCCGGAGTTCTTTTCGCCGGGGCGATTCTGTTTGGGTTCATCATCGGCGGACTGGTTCTGCTCTTGCAGCTCGATGTAGGACAGCCGTCAATCGCGGAGCAACGCCCCGAGCTGGCGGAGGCACAGGCAAATCTGGATGCAATTTTGCGGGAGCTTGATAATCTGGAGCAATTGGCGCAGCCATACGACGCCGAGGTTGAATCGCTGACGGATCTCCTCATCCCGCCGCAACGGAACGATGCGTACAATCCCGATCCGGCCTCATCGGTTACGCTGCAATCGTATTTCGGGGGCGAGACGAAGAATTCCGCGGAGCTGCCGGCTTCGGTGAAACATCTTTCCGAGGAACTCGATCATGCGGCGGCATTGCTGTCGGGTATTCCTGCTACCCAGGAAATGGTCTCACAAATCCTGCGGGATATTCCGAATGCGTGGCCCGTCGGCGGCAACGGCGGAAACGTTTCAATGGAGTTCGGACCGAATATTCATCCCATTTCCGGCCAGTGGTACCTTCATAAGGGATTCGATATCGCGGGCTATCCCGGAACACCCATTGTCAGCAGTGCAGACGGTGAAGTTGTGGAGGCGGCGTACGATCCGGGATACGGATTTCAGGTGGTAGTCCGTCACAAATACGGCTACAGCACGCGGTATCCGCATATGGGCAGCATTTTAGTATCCCGAGGGCAACGCGTTGTTCAGGGAGAGAAACTGGGATTGATGGGTCAGACCGGAATTGCCACGGGCACGCACCTCCATTTTGAGATCATGATGGGCACACAGGTTGTGGATCCCGCACCGTTCCTGAAAATCAGCAATACCTTCCGTCGCGGCGGATACAATTCCCGATAGACAGTCTTTCTCACGTTCCGGATACTCCGCAGGATGACTCCGCAGGATGTTACGAACTCCCTGTTCCTCTCAACCCGAATAATTCAGCTGTCTCTGCGCTACCCTCAATCCGGCGTATTTTTCCGGACACATGATTTCATCCGGCTCTATGTGGAACAGCTCGATGTCAGGTGCGCCGAAGAAGACCAGTTCCCAGGGGTTCTTTTCCACAAACTTCTGCTGAATATCGTGAAAGATTGGATTTCTCGGCGGTATCGTAAAGGCCCTTCCTTTAATGATCGTGTAGTTCCATTCATAGGCGTTCTCAAAGACAAAGTTGGCGCGATGGTCAATTGCAAAATAGCAGTCCGAATCCCTGTGGAGATTGTGGGCTTTTCGGGTGGCGCCTCGGGTAATGATGAAAATGTCATCGTCCACGGTGTTGAGGAATGCCATCACGCTGGTCTGGGGAAAATCAACCGATTTTGTTACCAATACCCCGAGTTTGTTTTCCTCTTCGTTGCCGTCGGCCATGCTCAGGGATTTCAACGGTGACTCCGGTACGGGAACCGCAGGTCTGGGGTCCTCGGAATATTCAAAAACCGGGGCTTTGTAGGATTCCACAACCTGATGGGAATAGACCAGGGAGTATTCAAGGGGAATGATGCGCGCTTCGTCATCTCCGGAATCGACGATCGAGCCCTTATATGAACAGCGGTATACCTTCAGATCGGCATCGTAGGTGTCCACACCCGTTCTGTTGTCCAGGTGAATGGTAATAGTATCCCTGCGCTTGAATGGATTCGTTTTTGGAAATCGAAGCTTGAGGCTGTTGTCGGCGAAAATCTGCACCCCTGCTATAACAGATATTATTTTTCCGTCGCGGTATGAGGCTGCAATGCCGTAGGTGTGCCTGGGGATATAATCGATTAACATGAAGGTTCCTTTTCCGGCCGTTTATACCGGAGCTGTATGCGGAGAATTATTGCGCCGCATCATAGCAGGGCGCACTGAAATTGTGAACAACGGCCCGACGTCCCCGGGCTTATCCGTCGGCCAGGATCGGGGGCAGGAGACTGGGATCGCCGGTCCTGATCTTCAGCTGCAGGTAATTGGCGTTCTCCGCACCACCGACGATTTCCAGCTGGGTGAGGTAGTTCCGGGAGTAAACGACCTCGAATAAGAACGTCCCCGCGCGATCCGGGGCGACGATGTGGATCCCTGCACCGAGAGCAACACCGAGCACATTCTCAGCGGAGTCATCCCGCAGGTCCCGCAGCTGGTGGGTCATCACCGCTTTGAATGCGCGATAGACGACGCCGAGGCGGTAGGAATAAAGACTGCCGCTGTCGCTCAGTCGCACGCCTCCAGAGAGCTCCGTCGACGGCCACCGTCGGCGGCTCCGGCCAAGACGCTGGTCCCAGGCGAGACCGTACAACCCGTAGCTCCCGTCAAAGACTTCGTATTTTACATCAACGAGGGAGTTGAGAGTCGGCAGCAGGATTCGCTCCCCGACCACGGCATAGGGAATTGCGTCGAAATCTTCCGCCCCGGTAGCAATGGTCCGGGAGTAGAGACCGAACGGGATCTCAATTTCATGCAAAGAGCTGAACTCCCACGTATCGGTGGCGCTCACCGCCGACGTGTCGCCGTTGTTGTCAACGAAATCGAACATGTTTATGTGTTGCGCCAGGGCCGTCAGGGCGTACCGAAAACCGCGATATTCGATGTTGCCGCCGACGCTGATGCGCTCCTGGAGTCCGCCGGCGTCTCCTATCGAGACCGACTCGGGACGCGAGTCCACGCCGAAAAATGAAAGGGACCCTCCGTAACGCACAACTGTTCCGCCTGCGGTAAAGCGGTAGGAAAGCCCCAGCGCGGTCGTGGTGTAGTCCTCACACTCATCACCGTAGCACGCGGCGACGGGTGAAAATGAGAAGAGGTCAAAGTCGAGGGCACCATAATTCCCGCCCGGGGTGGAGCGCCGATAAAACCCGATCACTCCGGCGCTGCGATCCGCCTGATCCCACCTGGACGCCGCCGGAAGAAAGCTCTCATCGAGGTACAACAGATTCATGTACCCGATGCGCAGCGCCTGTTCGAGACTCGACTCCTCCCGGGGCGTGAGGCTCAAGAGAGCGGGTGTGATGAAAAGGTGAAGGACGAGAAAAGCCAGACCGACCGCTGCGCTCTTTTTCATGAGTGAAATGATAGGGTAATCCGTCGGGGTTCGCAAGTTCGATTGTTACCGGGATTATGCCGTTGCACTCGGGGACCACTTCTCCATACTATTTTTCAATGAAGACGTATCGGATTCACGCCGTGATGGCCGGCGCACTCTACATTCTCGGTACCGTCGCCGGGATATTGTCCATCGTTGCGGTCGGCGGGTTCGGCACGACGGTGTTCGTCATCGGCGCGACCTGTCTCTACGTCTCATTCTACCGGACCCGTCTGATACCCCGCTGGCGATACAGGAAATGGTGATGGGTGGGTGGCTTGTAATCCGGGGATTCAATCGCGACGCGGTGCGGCGATACGGTATCGTGAACGAGACTCGTCAGGAGAGGTTCGGAATGGGGGTGAACATAGAAAAAATAACCGACGGCAAGAAACGGTTCCTTGATCTGTTGCTGTTGGCGGACGAGCAGGAAGATATGATCGACCGCTATCTGCCGGAGGGAGACATACAGCTCGTCGATATGGTCTAGTTGAGGAAGGATATTGGAGAAGTAACTCATCAATTGCATTAACACTCCGTTCCTGTATCCATTCAGCGTGCGCCGATGGTGTCGGTTGCCCGAATCCGCTTGTACGCGGGGATCGCTTTTCCTATTATTTGTTCAGAAATGTTTGAAACGAGTGAACTGTTTAACCTCCTCGGCGACATACTGAGCCTTCCAATTCTGGTTGTCCTAGTATTTCGTACCGGACTCCCCCGCTATCCATTGTTTCTGTGCGGCATTGGTGCAATTGTCGCATCCCACGTCTTTACGATCGTCGAAGGAACCGCCCTTCCCGACATGTTCAATACGGCCGAGCACATTTCGATTCTCGTCGCGTCGGTCTTTTTCCTGTGGGGAGTGTTGCGCAATTTTTCCTCCTCAGTGGGAGACTCCCGATGATCATTACAATCAACGCCCTTGCGGCGGCGGTCCTCGTTGCAACGATCGTGGTGATGATCGTCAAGATCGTCGCCGGCCACTTGCAACCCCGGGTGGCGGTATTTCTTCTTATCCCCATCCTCATCGTGCTTTTCACCGTCGTCGCCAATTTGCTTGAGCACTCCGGGATCGATTCGACCTTCGGACACCGTTGAAGAGTTCCTGGAAGTTATGATCATTCCCTACTTCCTGCTCTTTTTGTACGCCGTATCCACGGAGACGCATATCCGGGCTCGACAACGGAATCAGGAGGCGCTTGAACGGGCGGTTTCGGAACGAGACCTGCTCCTCCAGGAGATTCACCATCGCGTCAAGAACAACCTGCAGACCGTTGCGGGGCTCATTCAACTTCAGCGCAATGAATCGGAGGGTGAGGAGGCAAACCGTCATATCGGGTCTATCGCCAGCCGCGTCGCCGCGATCGGCCTGCTCCATAAACAGCTCTCCGGCGACGGGAGCTACGCGACGCTCCGCCTCGATTCATATCTCTCTGCCCTCGCGCAGCAGGCGATGGACGAAGAGGCACCGCGGCAGACGGGCGTCACCATTGGCGTCAACGCGGAACCCGTAACGACGAATATTGAAACGGCCCTTCCCTGCGGTCTCATCGTCAATGAGTTTCTGCTTCACGCACTCCGGAGAGCGGAGCAAGGCGGCAGGAGAATTCAGGTGGAAGTTGAACTACATGAGAGGTCACCCGGTGCAATGACACTCGTCATCTCCCAACCATCCCTCGATCTCGGAGACGAGATGCTTGTCGAGAATATGTCTCTTGTCGATGCGCTGGTAATGCAACTGGACGGATTCACACGGACGGAAAAAGGAAAGACCGTTTCATTTGTGGTAGAATTTTCAGAGGTGAAAAAGGAAGAGAACCGTTGGCGTCAATCCTGATCGTGGAAGATGAAATGATCACCGCCCTCGCGATGAAACAACTCGTGGAATCCTGGGGACACATCGTGCCCGCGATCGTTTCCAACGGCGCCGGCGCGATCAGACTCGCCCGGGAACTGGACCCCGATCTCATTCTCATGGACATTTTCCTCGCCAACGGAGTCACCGGCATCGACGCGGCACGGGCACTCGAGGACAGAACGAGGGCTTCGAATCGTCTTTGTCACCGCCTCCGACGATCCGAAGATACGCAGCGAGATCGATACCTTTGTTTCAACCGGGGTCGTACAAAAACCCTACACAACTTCGGATCTCCTCAACGCAATTACGACGGCCCTCACCCGGTAGGTCTTCCGCTCCGCGGGTAGGAGCGTTCGATAAAACCGATATATCCTTGGACGTAGGAGGTGACGATGCGTAACGAAATCGCTGTGATCATTGAAGGTTTGCGGCTGTCTCCGGACGTGCTGGAACAGTTTGTCGCCGAAATTCCCGGTGAAGAGATGGACCTGCGCCGCCGGCGGGGATTCTGGACCGTGTCGGAGCATCTGTCACATCTCGCCTTTGTGCAGTCCATGCTGCACGGACGGCTGGAACGATTTCGTGACGAAGAGCGGCCGAATTTCACCCCCTATTTGCCGGATGGACCGTCGGATGATCAGGAGCGGGACGACGGTCCCGATGAACCGATGATGCCGCCGGAGAAGGCACTGGAACAGTTTAGATCGTGGCGCGCGCGGCAGGTTGAACTGGCGGTCTCACTACCCGATGCGATCTGGGAACGTGAGGGTACTCATCCTGAATTTCGCCGCTATACCGCGGGAATATTGCTGCGGCACATCCTGATGCACGACCACTGGCACATGTATCGCATGGAAGAACTATGGCTCACCGGGGATCAGTATTTGACGGAGCTGAAGTGACGGGTGGTCCGCGCATGAAATTTCGGGACAGGAAGCCCGGAAGCATTAGCAGGCGCTATATCTCAGACAGTGTTACCACTTTCCTGAATGATACCTACGGAATTCAAATTGCGTTGTGGCCGGTACGGGCGCCGGCAAGTCGGTCAGGTGCGTTCAGGACCGCGTGCTCAGGAGGGAGGCGATTTTTCCGTCGAGGACGGCTTCATTGATCGGCTTGGAGATAAAACCGTCCATGCCGGCCTGAAGACACCGTTCCATAACGTCCCGCTGGGCGTGGGCGGTCAATGCGATCACCGGAATTCCGTCCAGTTCCTGAAAGGACCGAATCTTTTCAATCGCCGCCCACCCGTCCATGACGGGCATGCTGATATCAAGGAGGACCAGGTCCGGGCGAAGTTCAAGGGCCATGCGCCAGGCATCTTCGCCGTTTACTGCTTCAGCCACCGTATATCCCAGACCCGTAAGATGTCGCTTCAGGTACATACGGTTGATTGCTTCGTCTTCCGCGATGAGGAGCGTCCGTTCCGGCGCTTCATCGGGTGCGCGTCGGGACGGTGGCTGCGGAGGGAGCTCTTCCGCGGCGATTTCCAGGGGAAGGACAACGGTAAAAACACTCCCCTCTCCAACCGCGCTTTCAACGGTAATGGTTCCGCCCATGAGTCTCACCAGGTCACGGGATATCGCCAGCCCGAGGCCGATACCGCGCCCTTCCTTTGTCGTGGAATCGTCAAGCTGGGTAAAGCGCTCAAATATCCGGGAAATTTCATCCGGAGGAATACCGATGCCCGAGTCCCTGACGACAAACTCGATATTTACCCGTGACTCGGCAGATTGACGGGAGTGCACATTCAGCTCGACCGTACCGGCGCCGGTAAACTTTATTGCATTGGTCAGCAAGTTGGTCAGAACCTGGGCAATCCGGACCGGATCACCGACGAAACGATCATTACCCGTCAGGTGATTGTAGCTTTTCAATTGAAGATTCTTACGCTCTGCCTCCCGTTCATGGAGTCGAATCAGATTGTCGCACACAACGCCGAGAGAAAAGACCGTCCGATGTAATTTGAGTTCCTGCCGTTCTATGAGCGCGTAGTCGAGTATGTCGCCGACGACCTGACTGATCATATCCACCGAAACCTTCACCAGCTCCAGCTTTTCAGTATGATCGGGATCGTTCACCGAGCCGAGAAGGAGGCTCGTCATTCCGGCTATCCCGTTGAGCGGGGTTCGAAGCTCATGGCTCATGTTGGCGATGAATCGATCCTTGGTCCTGTTTGCCTCTTCCGCGGCGGCACGGGCCGCTTCGATTTCCTCCTGCCGCTGCTGTATGCGGCTGGCCATGGAATTGATGCTGAGAATCAGCTTGTTGAATTCGGAAAACGGGAGCTCCTCAAAGCGGTAGCTGTAATCGCCTTCCCCGATGCGATTGATCCCCTCTTCCGTTTTCAATATCGGCCGCAACAGAAACTTCCCGCTGATATAGGCGAGAAACACCGCCAGCAGCAGAATGAGCGCAGCCACCAGGGATTGGCGGACAATGAGTGCCGAGAATGCATCCTGCACCGCCGCATACGGCTGATAGAGGATGATATGGCCGTCCAGCTCCGGTACGGGAGCAACGGTGCATACGAAACGTTCGCCGTCAACTTCTAGAATGTCGGAAAACCGGTCCTCCCGCCCCCGCACCAAAGGCAGAAAGGGAGAGATCTCCCGCTGACGAACCCGGTCTACCCTGGAATGGAGCAGATAAATCCCGTTCTTGTCCATCAGGGCGATTTCACCGCTGCTTTTTGAGGAAATGGCTTCAAGACTCTCAAGCATCGGAATGAGGGAAATCTGGGCGATCAGGAGCCCCCCGGAATAGGGTGCGGTCACCGTGATCACCGGCTCGTTGGTCTGACTGGAAAGAATCGTTCCCCACCAGCGCGGCCCGTCGGCTTCTATTCCTTCCCGAAAAAACCGATGTCCCGAGGCATCCGTTCCGACAAGGGTACCGTCGGCTGGATAAACGAGCTCAACGATACCGTCGGGACCGAGGGCCTGAAAATACTTTACATATTGATCGGACAAAAGGGCGTACTCAAAGACGTGGGACAGCTCTTCATACCGCCGGTCACCGGCATTGTCCGCAACCTGCCCGGCGGCGGATAGTTTTTCGGCGGATTCCTGAATGTAGGCCTCCACCAGACCATTCACCGCTTCAACGGTAGCCGAGGACTGAAGTTGTATGTTTTCAATGAAGTGCCTGCGAAAGGCACTTGTATAGAGGACGGAGAGCATGACCACAAGAAATAGAATGATCAGCGACGCGGCGATAAGAAAGTAGAAGAAGAACGAGCGGTTGTTACTCCAGCGGGCGCGCACGGAACACTCCTTCTTCTATTACCGTATACGCGTCCTGCCGCTGGATATCGCCGTACCGGTCGAGGAAGATATCGTAACAATAACCGGGATGGACCCTGTTGAGGATTTCACTTTTCAACTCGTCGGCTGAAAACGATGAGGCGCGCTCCATGGCGGAAAAGAGTATCTGCGCCGCTTCATATGTGTATATCGATGAGAATCCGGGATCGTATCCCAGTCGTTGCCGAAAACGACGCCGAAACTCCGCGGCGGCGTCTGATTCACAGACAAAATAGTCACTGACAAGCTTCATGCCTTCCACCGCGCGGCCACCGTACTCAAGGATATCGTCCGTTTTTGCCCACCGTGCCCCATAGAGCGCGACGGCGTGGTCACGTTTCCATAATTGCTGCGCCAGCGCCGCCGCGTCAATTCCACTTGTGATCATCAGCAACGCCTGGGAGGAATCACCGACAATCTTTTCCGCAAGTTCGACAAAGTCATGGTCGTCAGAACTGTCGTATGGATAGATTCCATTCACGGTACCCGCTCCCCCATAGAACTCCAGAAACGAATCAAGAACATCCCCGGTGTATTCTACGTTGGAGGTGTCATAGACTATTGAAACGGTATCCATTCCATCCCGGTCCATGAGCACCGAAAGGATGCGACCTTGATGAGATGTACTGGAAATAGCACGAATAAAATGGTCGTCTCTGCCGTCCAGGGAAGCGGTGGAAACGGTGGGGCTGAATATGAGAATGTTCCGGCCCTCCAGAGATTCAATTGCCGGGAGCATGTTACTGGTGAGGGGGCCGATAATTGCCGCGACGCCCACGTCGGCGAGATTGTTGATCTCTTCAATTCCTTTTTCGGGAATGCTCTGATCGTCGACGACGGAGAGCTCAATCCGTCTCCCGTTGATACCGCCCCGCTCGTTCTGCAAACTAACGGCGATCTGGAGCGCTTCCCTGCTGGCAACACCGAGCTGTGAGAGGCGGCCGCTGAGGGCGGCGATAAATCCGATCCTGACCGGCGGGGTTGGGCTGCATGACTGTATCAACAGGAGTACCACCGCGACCAGCGCAGTACGGAGCAGCGTTGCGCGCCCGACGAGACGCCGAATTCTCATGGTCAAAAGTATAAGAGGCGCGCCGCCGGCCGTAAAGACTGAAGCTGTACGTGACGCGCTGCCCGTAATAAATCTATACTCATTGCAATATTTACAGCGGTGGTCGGGAGGTACCTATGGAAGCTCACTGGCGTCCCATCTATATTTTTGGCGCTCTTGGCGCCTTTTTTTCACTTGCCATTATCCCCGGGCAGGTCGTCGCCTTTATCATGAGCCCGCCGCCGGAAAGTGCCGCCGGTTTCTTCGCACTCTTTGAGAAGAACATTCTCATGGGGTTGGTCTCCCTTGATCTGCTGTACCTCCTGAATAACGTCGTTAACCTGATTCTCATTCCCGCGCTGTGTCTGTCTTTGTGGAGGGTAAACAGGTCAATAGCCCTTGTGGCGCTCATCCTGGGACTGTCCGGAACCATTGCATTTTTCAGCTCCAGCACGGTATTCAATATGATGTATCTCTATGAACGCTATGCGGAATCAGCCGTTGCATCGGACAGAAACGCATTGATTGCGGCAGGAGAGGCGATGCTTTCGGTTGCATACGGAACGGCATATCACCTGCACTATGTTCTGGGTACCATCGCGCTGCTTCTTGTATCCGCTTTGATGCTGAAAAGTCCGTTTTACTCCAACGCCACTGCCGT
The DNA here is from genome assembly GCA_965242725.1 of Alkalispirochaeta sp. Lineage (GTDB taxonomy): Bacteria > Spirochaetota > Spirochaetia > DSM-27196 > Alkalispirochaetaceae > Alkalispirochaeta. The sequence goes on along the minus strand of CBDESZ010000015.1, from coordinate 34,147 downwards.
TGTCGGACTCGCAACCAATTTCCTGGCTTTCGGGCTGTACGTCCCGGTGATCGGAGACCTCCTTTCGGCGCTTTCCGGGCTTGGTTACGTCGCCTGGTTTATTATGATTGGTGTCGCCCTCCTCCGCCTCGGGCGTACTGTCCAACACCACGGGGGGTGACGTTGTACGGCCGTCTCTGCTGCCGATACTCCTTTGGGGTCAGTCCCTCCCGCTTCTTGAAAAGGTGGCTCAGGTAGTTCGGCTCGTTGTATCCCACGGCAAAGGCGATGTTGACGACCTTTTCGTCTGTGGTTGCCAGGAGCTCCTTTACCTTCTCCATGCGGACGTTTGTAAGGTGGTCGATGAAGGTCACCGCCATTTCCTGGGAGAAGATTGTGCTGAAGTGGGTGGGACTCAATGCAACGTGGGAGGCGACGGTGGTCAGTGAGATGTCGGGGTGGTTGTAGTTCTCCTGAATGTACTCACAGGCGCGTCGTACCAGCTTTGCGTGGTGGCTGGTGTTGCCGCTGTCGCGCAGCTCGATCGTTTTCAGGCAGATTGCCGTCGCAAGTTCGCTGAACTCCTCGGCCGACATGGCGGACTGGAACATTTCCCGCAGGTCCGCGTAGTGCCCGGCGATTTCCGCGGGATCGGTGCCGGGGCTGAAGTCACGGATGATCCTCATGGCCGTGTTGGTGAGGTCCATGAGGACGTAGTAGCGGTAGAGGACGCTTTGCATCTCGTCGGCGGTGATGTTCTCGGTGAACTCCCGGACGATTGAAGGCACATCCTCTGCAGTGGCGAACTTGAGTTTGTTCTCGGTGTTGAGGTTGAAGAGCCTGTCGGCGGAGGTGGTGACGGGGCTGTGAATGCGCCCGATGTCGCCGGCGCAGAGAATACGGCCGCGGCTGGTCTGTCCGAATGTTTTCAGGAGGATGCACGCCTCGTGATAGGCGTCCCGTATGGCGCTAATGCGGCAGGCAACACTGCTGATGCCCGCCGTTAGGAGGGTTGTGCCGTCGTCCTCCACTTCATGCTTGAGCGTCTGTGCCGTGTGGTACGCCTTTTCGGTGACATCGGTCTCCTCCTCGCCCTTGATGATCATGACCACCTGATCGACGCCGTTAAAGAAATAAAAGACCTCCGGTTCGTCAACGAGCATGTACTTCACCCGTGATACGATCTCCTGTCGATTGGGGTAGCCGTTTTTCCCCTCGAGGACCGAGACGAGAACGACGTAGCGTCTGCTCAGGATGTTGATTCCCAGCTCGTCGGCGCGGCGAAAGGTTTCGTCCGGCGTCATTCCTCCACCGCAGAGCTGTTCCAGGAAGGTGCTTACCAGCGCGTTTCGGACTGTTTCTTCATCGGAACTCTCGCTCAGATAGGAAGCGCTGTGCTTCTTGTGTTCCGTGATCTGGTCGCTCGCCTTTTGGAGCGCCGTGAGAAGATCCCGACCCGTCACCGGCTTGAGAAGGTAATGGTCCACACCGACCCAGATCGCCTGCCGGGCGAGTTCAAACTCGTCGTAGCCGCTGATGATGATGATTCTGAGCCATGGAATGATCGCCCTGGCGTGACGCGCGAGGGCAAGCCCGTCCATGAAGGGCATCTTGATGTCGGTGATCAGGATGTCCGGTTTCAGCTCGCGAATCATGGAGAGCGCCAGCTCGCCGTCACCAGCCTCTCCGACGACGCTATAGTACTCGTCGTTCCGCTCCACCGCCTTGCGTATGTTGTTTCGTATAACCGGCTCGTCCTCTACGAGAAAAACGGTATGCATCGCTACTTCCCTCCCCCTGAAATCGCCGGCACCCGGGCGGGGACGGGCGAGGGTATCGCCGGCAGCCGCAGGGTGATTCGGCTCCCTTTGTCATACTCGCTTTCCACAGTCAGTCCGTTGTCGATCTCGTAGTAAAGCTGAATCCGCTTGAATACGTTATAGAGGCCGAATCCCATCTCGGGATTGGAGACGTCGTAGTGAAAGAGACTCTCCTTCAGTGTATCCAGCTCTTCCCCGGTCATTCCCAGACCGTTGTCCTCCACCGTGAAGATCAGACACCCTTCCCGGGACCTTCCGGTCAGCCGTATCATACCGGCGCGACGCGTCTCCTTGATGCCGTGATAGATTGCGTTTTCCACAAGGGGTTGCAGCAGAATCTTGAGCATCGACTGGTTGAGGATCTCCTCGGCGATGTCGATTTCGTATTCAAGAATCGCACCGTAGCGAATTTTCTGTATGGCCAGGTAGCTCTCCACATGGGACTTCTCTTCAGCCACCGGCACCCAGTCCCTCCCCTTATTGAGGGAGAGGCGAAAGAAACGGGATAGTGCCAGCGTCGTGGTCACGACACTTTCGTTCTGCCCGTCCTCCGCCAGAGAGAGGATTGTATCAAGGGTGTTGTACATGAAGTGCGGAGCAATCTGCGCCTGGAGCGCCTTCATTTCCGCCTTCTGCAGGTTCTGCTGTTTTTGCATATTCTGCTCGATCAGCTGACCCAGCTTTCCCGCCATCGTATTAAGGCTGTCGGTGAGTTCATCAAGCTCGCTCACCTCCGGTTTATCGACGCGGATCGACAGGTCGCCCTGGGCGATCCGGGAGGCCATCGTCTTGAGGCGGTAAACGGGGTCATTGATGCGGCGGTTCAACTGCTTGTAGTTCCTGAAGAGGAAGGTGAGAATCGATGCAAAGAGCATGATCTGAAAGACGGTCATCAGGTCCCTGGACCGCTGAATCTGTGTCGTCTGAATATGGGCGATCTCCATTTCAGCGGCGACAAAAGTCTGAATGACGTCATAGAGCAGTTCGCTCACCGAGCTGATCTCTCCCAGTATTTCCTCGTTCTCCCGGACGGGGCGGCCGGAGGCGATATTTGCACCGATTTCGTCAACGTAGCCCTCGATCGTATCCAGGGTGTTCCTGGCTACCTGGATCAGATAGCTGTTGTCCTCGCTGTTGGCGCCCGCTTTCAACGCGTCCAGGCGACCGCGGATTCGGTCCATCAACTCGTACTGTGTATTGTCCGAGAATCTCGTCTTCCCGGATACGACGTTCCACATGGTGTTGTAAATATCACCCTGGAGGCGGCTGGAGAGGCTGTTTGCGCTGTAGACGTTGTCTATGATCCTCCCATACTGGCTCAGGGTGATGTTGTAGTAGAGGGTACTGATCAGCAGAGGCAGAACCATCGCGAGGACGGCGACGATGGTTGTTACCCGTAATGTCTTGCGTATACTGTTTGTGCGTAACATTCCCGTACCTCTGGTATCAGTACCCTCTGTCCGCAATCGAGTCCAAGTCTGAATATTCGTCAAAAACGGTCTCATTGATATAGATGTGCTTTTCAACCGCTTCACCCGAGACAATCCTGCGGGCGATATCCATCACCTGAGGGCCGCTGTTGGGATTACACTCAATGACCGAATTCACCAGCCCCGCTTTCAGGTAGTTGACGATGCGCTGCGTTGCATCGACGGAGATGATCACAATATCAGTGCCCGGTTTTATTCCCGACTCGTGCATCACCTCGATTGCGCCGAAGGTCATGTCGTCATTGTGGGAGTAGAGAACGTCAATCTCCGATGGATCAAACTGCGTAAGCACCTGCTGCATGATCTCCCGTCCCTTGCTGGCCATGAAGTCGCCGTCCTCGCTGAAGATCACCTGAAAACGGGGGTGGGAGGCGATGACGTCCCTGAAACCCTTGTATCGCCCGATGGCGGGGGTTGAATCGGCAGTGCCGCCGAGTTCGACGATATTGACGGGACCTTGCCGGTCATCGAACTTCCTGAGAAGAAACTCCCCGGCCCGACGTCCTTCCTGTTCAAAGTCCGAGCCGAGGGCGCATGCGTAGAGGCTGTCGTCGGCGGTGTTGATCATACGGTCAACGATGATCACAGGGATACCGGCGTCCTTGGCTTCTCCGAGTACGGTGTCCCATCCCGTTTCCACCAGCGGTGAAAACGCGATGACGTCGACCTTGTACGCGATGAATGAGCGTATCGCCTTGATCTGGTTTTCCGGATCCTGCATCGCGTTTTCAAACATGATATTGATACCCGCCTCTTCCGCGGCGGCGATTATGGAACGGCTGTTCTGGCTGCGCCAGGTGCTCTCATCCCCCAGCTGGGAATAACCGAGCACGATCGGGCTTGCCTCCGGCTCCCGGGTGCTTCCGGAACCGGATCCGGAACTGCAGCCGCTCAGCGCGACGATCCCAAGAGTTATGAAAAGGGTTGAAACAATCTTTTGTATACCCATAACGATAGTCCTTCGATTTTACCATGGATGGAACCGGGCAAAAGGGAAAACCGCGCCGACGGCAAAAGTTCGAAAGAAATCACGGTATTCCCCAATAAAATCAAAGAAATAACGTGGCGCACCGGTTTTTCCCATAAAGGATCGTCACAAGAGCGAAAGGATTCCCGTAGCGCCGCGCCGAAATTGCCTTTTTACTGGTAGAGGTCGGAAAGCGCGGCGTTGCCGCCCTTTTGAGTCAAGTCGTTTCACATAAACGGAGGTTCACTATGGTAGTTCGAGAATTGTCTGGAAGAAAGGCGCACAGGGTATTGTGTCTGATCCTTGTACTTGTCCTGGCCGTTACCGGCATGGTGAGTGCCCGCGGATCAAGCGAAGGGGCAGGCGAAAGCGGGCTGATCCGCGTCGGAATCGTAAATCTGCCGCCGGAGGAGTCCGGGTACCGCCAGGCCAACGTGGAGGACATGAACACCGTCTTCTCCCGGGCCAACGGATACGATGCGCGGCAGACCAATACCGGGGACAACAGCGAGCAGATCGCGGCGGCACAGGGGTATATCCGCGACGGCGTGGATTATCTCCTCATCTCCGCGGCAAACGCCTCAGGGTGGGACAACGTGCTGCAGTCCGCAAAGACCGCCGGCGTAACAGTCTTTCTCTTTGACCGGCTCATCGACACCGCCCAGTCCAATTTCCGCGCGGCCCTCGTTTCCGACATGTATGCACAGGGACGGAATACAGTGAACTGGCTGCTGGAACAGGGCTTAAGTGAATACAACGTTGTCCTCATCCGTGGGCAGTTGGGTTCCGCCGCCGAGATTGGCCGGAGCGATGCGGTGCTGAAAGCTGAAGAAGCGGGAGACCTCACCATCGTAGCCGACGGAACGGGCGGCGACAGCTGGAGCCTTGAGGAAGCGCGACGGGTTGTCGAGGCTGCAATCACGGCGGGCAAGGACTTCAATGTCATTTACGCCCAGAATGACGGTATGGCCCAGGGTGCCGTGCAGGCTCTCGACGCAGCCGGAATCTCCCATGGTGCAAACGGTGACGTCGTCATTATCGGATTCGACTTCAACCGCTTTGCCCTTCGGAACGTCCAGGCAGGTTACTGGAACTACGACCAGCAGTCCAGCCCGCGCCAGGCGGCGGAGATCTCAGAATGGATCAAAGCACTTGAGGCCGGTGAGTCGATCCCCAGCGGAATCGTCTATATTGACGAGCTCGGTGTCGACACCGACACGGTGACCGACGAGATCATTGCGACCCACGGAATCAATGACGATCCGGGCAAGGGAGTCATTACCCGGTAAAAAACGGGGAAATTGGTTGTGTGCGCGGTACGGTGGTCGGATCCTGTCCGGCACATCGTACCGCCTTTGATTATACTCAAGTCCAGGGAGCCAACAATTGCAGTCCCAGAATGTGCTGGAAATGAGCGGTATTCACAAGGCGTTTCCGGGAGTGAAAGCACTCCAGGATGTGCGGTTTACCCTCCGTACGGGCGAGGTCCACTCGCTCATGGGCGAGAATGGAGCGGGCAAGTCCACGTTGATCAAGGTGATGACCGGAGTATACGAGAAGGATGCCGGCAGGATTTCAATCGACGGCGAGGAGATACATTTCCGGTCGCCCCAGGATGCCCAGAACCACGGGATCGGGACGGTCTATCAGGAAATATCGCTCTGCCCCAATCTTACCGTCGCGGAAAACACGTTCATCGGCCGCGGCAGGTACACCTTCGTCAACTGGAAGAAGATAAACAGGAGAACGGCGGAACTCCTGGATTCCCTGGGGATTCCGGCGCGACCTACCCAGCAGCTTTCAAGCTGTTCCCTTGCGGTTCAGCAGATGATCGCCATTGCCCGGGCGATCGACATGAACTGCAGAATCCTCGTCCTGGACGAGCCGACTTCATCCCTCGATGAAGACGAAGTCCGGAAACTCTTCAACCTCATGCGGGAGTTGAAGTCGCGGGGTGTGGCGATCCTCTTTGTCACTCACTTTCTTGACCAGGTTTACGAAATCAGCGACCGAATCACGGTACTCCGAAACGGAGCATTCATCGGCGAGTACGAAGCATCAAAACTGCCGCAGCTGGAGCTCGTCTCCAGGATGATGGGAAAAGCCCTTGATGCGATCGCCGACTTTGAAACCCATGAGCCCCCCGGCGCGGACGAGAGTGTACCGGTATTTGAAGCGGAAGGGCTCTCCAGCGCGGCGGGAGTGCGCCCCTTTGACTTCAGGATACACAAAGGCGAGGTGAACGGCTTTGCAGGATTGCTGGGTTCCGGCCGCAGCGAGAGCGCACGGGCGATCTTTGCGGCGGACAGAGTTACCGGCGGAACGGTTCGCGTCAAAGGGGAAGAGGTAAAGCTGACAAAACCTATACATGCGATGAAACACGGTATCGGCTATCTTCCGGAAGACCGGAAAGGCGACGGGATTATTGACGAACTCTCCGTGCGGGAGAATATCATCCTTGCGCTGCAGGTGATGAAAGGGTTCCTCAAACCCTTTTCACGGAAAGAGGCGGAGGAGTTCGCAGACGAGTATATCGCCGCACTGAATATCAAGACACCGACGTCGGCTACACCGATCAAGTCCCTCTCAGGGGGCAACCAGCAGAAGGTGGTTCTTGCGCGCTGGCTCCTTACCCACCCGGACTACCTCATCCTCGACGAGCCTACACGGGGCATCGACGTGGGCACAAAGGTGGAGATCCAGAAGCTCGTCCTGAAACTGGCGGAAGAGGGAGTCAGCGTGACCTTCATTTCGTCCGAAATCGAGGAAATGCTGCGGACCTGTTCCCGATTGATTGTCATGAAAGACCGGGAAATCGTCGGCGAGCTCTCCGGTGGAAATCTGACGGAGAGCGACGTCATGCACGTGATTGCCAGGGGGAAAGAGTAGGATGGCACGCATCAAAGTCAAATCAACGGCAGCCCATCTTGTGCTGCCCCTCTCCGTACTGGGGCTGCTGGTTATCATCAACCTGATCAAGGGCGCCGACTACTTCAGTATTTCAATGATCAATGGGGCGCTCTACGGGAACATTCCCAACATTCTCTTCGGCGCGTCCGAGCTGGTCATCATTTCAATCGGCATGACCCTCGTCACGGCGTCATCGGGGGGACAGGATATCAGCGTCGGCGTTGCCGCCACGATCGCCTCGGCAGTCTTCGGCCAGGTCATCATCGCCGCCGATCACGTCACCCTCACGACGATACTGGCGGCGCTGCTTGCGAGCTGCGGTACCGGGCTGCTTATCGGGGCGTTCAATGGATCCCTGGTTGCGGTTTTCAAGGTCCAACCGATGGTCGCAACGCTCATTCTCTTCACCGGGGGCAGGTCCATTGCCTTTCTCATCGATGGAAAACTCTCCCCGGTAATCGCCACGGAACTGACAAGTCAAATCGGCGGCGTCATCCCCGGCGTTCCCCTTCAGACTCCGATCATTCTGACCGCGCTGTTCATAGTGATTGTGGTGCTCACGCTCAAATTCACCAATCTCAAGCTCTATGCTGAATCGGTGGGTATCAACGAGACCGCCTCGCGCCTGAACGGCATAGACCCGATGAAGGTAAAGTTTCTGACCTACATGATCATGGGTATCTGTACGGCCGTCGCCGGATTTATTGCCGTGACCAAGGCGGGGCGTCACGACAGCGTCAACCTCCTCAAATTCATAGAACTCGACGCAATTCTTGCCGTCGCCATCGGAGGAAACGTCCTCAGCGGCGGCAAATTCAGCATAACCGGCTCGATCATCGGTGCGTATACGATTGAAGTACTCAACAGAACGCTCCTCAGACTTGAAGTGAACACCGAGGCGATCAAGGCGTTCAAGGCGGTATTCATAATCCTGCTCATGGTGGTTTCATCGCCGGTTGTGCGGGAGGCTGCCAGGAAATTCGCCGGTCGGGTTGGAAGCAGGCGTCGCGGGGTCGGTCCGGCTCCCGCTCCCGGGCAGGAGGTGTAAGGTGAAATCAGCGGACGCCGTCAAACCCAGAGAAACGATAACCAACTCCAACCTGCTCTTCTACATCGCCGGGGGAATTTTCGTGCTGATGTACGGATTTGCCGTACTCAGCTACCCCGTCAGTTTTCTGCAATTCCAGACTTTTTTTGACCTTTTCAGTCTGAACGCTCCCTTCATCATCATCACCCTGGGGATAAGCATCGTGATGATCGGTGGCGGCATCGATATTTCCGTCGGTTCCGTCATGGGCCTTGTTACCATGTCCTGCGCGGTGTTGCTGGAACTGCGCGGAGGCAGCGTCGGCGGTGCAATCGTCCTCGCCCTGGCGATCGGCCTCGCGTTCGGTCTGCTTCAGGGCTTCCTGATCGCCTACCTCGAAATTCAGCCGTTTATAATCACCCTCGCCGGCCTGTTTCTCGGGGCGGGCCTCCTGACGACCATTCACAAGGACCCCCTCAATGTAACTGCCCCCGAATTTGTTGCCCTCCGCGATTTTGAATTTGTCCTTCCATGGCTGGGCAGGACGAACCGTCTCGGCAACTTCATCCCCCTGGAAATCAAACCCGGCGCGATCGTCGTAATTGTTCTGGTGGTGGTCCTGGCAAGTGTCATGCACTGGTCCAGGTTTGGCCGCAACCTCTACGCCGTCGGGGGAAACAGCCAGAGCTCTCTCATGCTCGGCATCAACGTGAAGAGAACGAAGTTCTTCTCCTACGTGCTGAGCGGTCTCCTTGCAGGTACTGCCGGCTTCGTATTTATCATGACCACCGGTGCGGGGAATGTGGGGAACGGCGCCGGAATGGAAATGAAGGCTATCGCCGCCGCGATCATCGGCGGTACGATGCTCAACGGCGGCGTCGGCAACCTCCTGGGATCGCCGGTCGGAGCCCTGACGCTGCTAACAATCAACGAACTGATCCGAGCCGCCGGCGTCGACTCAAACCTCCAGGCGATCATCGCCGGACTGCTGCTCTATCTCTTCATCGTCCTGCAGAGCGTCATCGTCTCCCTCAGGGGAGGACAGAAGTTCAGGATAGCCCTGCCGGCGTGGATTATTCCCTCGAAACTGGGAGCCCGCAGAAAGTAATAGCCGTAGGTCCCCTTTGTTTTATGTCATCCGCTGCAATAAGTATGTGGCGAAGAGTCATACGTGCACTTCTCTGACGTTTCCGATATGATGAGTTTCAGATTCGGTTTGACCAAGGAAGTTCATGCGTATTGCCCTTGTGTTTTTCTCGGGAACCGGTGTTACCGCGTCTATAACCAAGGTTGTCTCTTCCGGACTCATAGAACGCGGATGTACCGTTGAAGTCTTTGATGTAACCTCATTTTCATCACGACAGAATCGGCTCGGATTTCATCGATTTGACGGCGCGGTATTCGGATTTCCGGTGTACATGGATTTTGCACCGTCGGTAGTAAACGACTGGATTCAAACACTGAAAGGCCATGGAAAACCGGCGACCATGTTTTTCACTTACGGAGCACGAAGTGCCGGTTTCGCCCATTTCCATACAAAACGACTACTGGAGGCCGCCGGTTTCAGGGTATGTCTGTCCGCAGAGTTTCCCGGTCGGCATACCTTCAATCTTACAGGGTGGACGATCCTGCCCAATCGACCTGATGCGTCGGATTTCGCGATCGCGTCGGAATATGCGGTCCGGGCATGTCGAATATTCCGGTCTCCGTCTCCGGATATTTTACCATTGCAGAAGCCATCAGGTTACAACGAGACCATTTGCCTGTTTGGAGGTCCCGAATCCAAAGAAAGAACGTTGAGAGCGATCCCGGAGCGAACGGTTGAAACGTGCCGAATGTGTCGACGGTGTGAAAAGGAGTGTGCGACACATGCATTTGATGCAATAACGGGAAAGGCGGACCCCACGAAGTGCATCGAATGTCTCCATTGTGTATATATCTGTCCCGACCAGGTTCTTCATGTAGACGAGAGATTCGGCAAGTCCTTTGACGCGTTCCTGAAAGGTTTTTGCCTGACCAACGAAATCATGGAGATGAAGAGGAGCCGCATTATTTCTTCGCCAGTTGACTGATCGGTTACTGATTGAAACGGGGTGCTCGTTTTTCCAGAAAGGCTTTCATTCCCTCCTGGCCGTCGGCGTGGGCGGCGCAGCTGAACAGTCCCTGTCGTTCCATTTCCAGTTGTGCTTCCAGCGGCGTCTCGAAGGCGTTGGTCAAAAGTAGTTTGGACCAGCCGAAGGTATGCAGCGATTTTTGACGTATGTGATCCACCAGCCGTCGGGAGGCGGCCACGACCTCGTCGGGTTCCACCACCCGATTGACCAATCCCAGTGTCAGCGCCTCTTCTGCGGTGATCGGTTCATCCAGGGCCGCAATTTCGAGGGCCCGCGCCAACCCTACCAGCCGGGGGAGCAAAAAGGTGCCGCCGCCGTCGATGCATAGACCATTAGTCGTGAAACCCTGTTTCAGTCGCGCCGTCCCGGCGATCACTCGAAAATCACAGGCCAGGGCGAGAGAAAAACCGCCGCCGGCGGCGATCCCGTTTACTGCGGCAACCACCGGTTTCCGCATCCGCCGAATCTCAGTGATGCAGGTGTTTACCACGGCCGCGAGTCGGGAAAAGGTCGCCGCCGGGCCATCGGGGTCGTTCATCATCTGCCGGATATCACCGCCCGCTGAAAAAGCTGTACCCGCGCCGGTGATAATGATCCCCTGTACCTGCCGATTGGAACCCAAGGTCACGAGATGTTCCGCAAGCTCCTGCGCCGTAGGTAGATTAATAGCATTGTACGCTCCCGGCCGGTTAATGGTCAGAAGTACGATCTTATCGGAAATCTCCATCTTTACGTAGGAGTTCATACGCGCCATTCACAAACTTTTGATACAGCTACCTCACGTCTTTACCCTGGGCTTGATATACTCCCTCAACACGGGATAGATCATTGCGACAATGGCGATTACGATAAATGTCGCCGACAACGGGCGCTCAAAAAATATTCCCAAACTGCCGCGGGACATGGTTATGGCCCGTCTGAAATTGGACTCAATTATTGGTCCCAGAATTATACCTAAGAGCATCGGCGGAAGCGGATACTTTGCCTTCAGGGACAGGAATGCAACAATACCGAAAAACAACGTGACGTATACGTCGAAGAAGTTGTTATGGATGGCATATGATCCGATATAGCACATGACCAGAACAAGCGGCATCAGGACGTTTGTCGGCACTTTAATAATTTTTACAAAAATGTTAATCATCCCGAGCCCGATGATCAGCATGAATACGTTTGCCAGTGCCAGCATTCCGTATATACCGGTCACAACCTCCGGGGTATCTATGAAGAGTTTTGGTCCCGGTGCCAGCCCCTGAATCAACAACGCACCCAGCAGGACAGCTGTCATTGCGTCTCCGGGGATTCCCAATGTGAGCATTGGAACGAGGGCACCACCGGTAACGGCGTTGTTGGACGTCTCTGAAGCGGCAACTCCCTCAAAACAACCCTCTCCATAGAGTTCCGGTGTCTTGGTTGCCCGTTTGGCTTCATTGTAGGCGATCCAATTCGACATACTCACCCCTACCGCTGGTATTAAACCGATTCCGATACCAATTGCAGCGGATCTGAGAAAGTTCACAATATTTGCCCGTAATACTTTCAGACTTACAAAGTTCCCGGTTATTTTTTCGATGTCTTTGTCTTCTATCCCCTTGGTTCGTTTTATCGTTTCCAGTTTCGAGAGGACTTCGGAAATTGCGAATAGACCGATTAACGAGGCGATCAGACCAATCCCGGCAACTAGATTCAGATTGCCGAAAGTCAATCTCATCGTTCCGACTATCGGATCGATACCTATCGTCGCCGCCAACAGACCGAAAGCGGCTGCTATTATTCCTTTCACGATATTCTTCGATGCGATGCTGGACACCATGCTCAACCCGAAGAGGGATATGGCGAAGTACTCCGGCGGTCCAAACCGTAGAGCCACCCGGGCCAGCTGGGGGGCCATTACGATCAACACTCCACAACTGAGCATTCCTCCGATAAATGACGACACCGTTGCCAGTGACAGCGCGTCCAAAGCTTTTCCCTGTCTCGCCAGGGGATACCCTTCCACCGCGGTGGCAGCCGCTCCCGGTGTACCGGGAGTATTGATCAGGATGGCAGTTATCGATCCGCCGTAAACGCCCCCGACATAGAGGCCCAACAAAAGGGCAAAGGCCAACACCGGGTCCATGCCGAAGGTAAAAGGTAAAAACAGAGCGATAGCCATTGTCGCGGTCAGACCGGGAATGGCACCAAAGACAATTCCAATACTGGTGCCTAAAAAACAAAACAGCGCATTAACAACAAAATTCAGTGCAAAACCCATTTTGCTCCGCTCCTATGTATCATGGTAGTGGAATATTGAGAAATTCCTTGAAAATGACGAGAATAGCGAGGGGAAATACAATCGTAATAACTGCGAAAGGCAATTTTTTACGGAATCCAAATATCCATAAAGCCAGAGCGGTAAATCCGATAGTGGCCGCCAAATAACCGACCACGGGAAGAAGTTCAATGTATATGATTGAACTTACAATAATTGAAACAACTCTAATTAGATCATTTTTTGTTATTTTTAAAGCGTTTGCAGTTCCCTTTGAAATCCTGATAACTTCTTTTACGATTAAAATTCCAGAAAAAAATACTATGATAATCGTCAGCCCGACGGGAAATGTTCCCGGACCGGCAAAGTTCGTAACGTTTGTACGGAATGGTAACTGGGACGAAACGGCAAGCATTCCCAATCCAGATATGAAAAACAGCGATGAAACTATTAGATCCATAGATATTTTTTTCATAATTTAGCATCAAGCAATTAACTCGATTCTCACCTCCTCGTTATGACGTGCAACCAGGACTCTTTGAACCGCCGCAACCTATATGCCACCAGTGATTCGATGTATGTTTGTATTTGTATACATGTTACCATGCGCAAATACCGCTGTCAAACTTTTTGGTTGTCCCGACGGACAGTCGTACCGTGCCATTGACCAGGCACCAACTACCTTGGCACGGTACAGTGTTAGTATTTAATTTCCCTGTATCGCCTGAATCATCGTCCGATACATATCGAAATCCCGATGCCAATTCTCGGTGAATTTCGTGGTTTCCGTGTATACCACCGGACTATTGATGTTCATCATTTGCCGTACAACATTTTGATTTTCCAGCGCCTGTTTAATTCCGTCATCCAGTATATCAATAATCTCTTTTGGTGTTCCGGCTGGTGCGGCAAATCCCCACCACGGTCCGATAACGACGTCATATCCCAGTTCCCGGAACGTAGGTACGTCGGGAAACATCGGATCCCGTTCTTCCGATGCTATCGCGAGAACTCTCAGGTTTCCATCTGCAACGTGATCCGCGGTATCACCGGCGTCACCAAGGCTGAACTCGATATGTCCGCCCAACACCGCCGTGGTAGCCTCTGTCCCGCTATCGAAGGGAACCATATTGAACAGGCCTTTCTCACCCAGTTCTTCCTGAAACAATTCACACGCGACATGCCCCGTTCCGCCGGCACCGGTAGAGGAATAGGTCATTTCACCGGGCATACCTTTCGCCGCCGCAACCAATTCCGCCAACGTTTCATATGGTGAATCTGAACTTACAAACAGCATCGACGGAAGGAAAGAGGTCTGACTGATGGGCGCAAACTCTTCATCAGTATAACCGACATCTCCCTGGTTTGGCGTCAGCATCGCCGGACCAAGAGAGGTAAGGGCGATCGTATACCCGTCCGGGTCGGCAATCGACAGTGCATTCATAGCGATGGCTCCACCGCCTCCAGGTCTATTCTCAACAACCATCGGTACTCCCAGAATCTCTCCGAGCGGCTCTGCGATTATACGCGCCATGAGATCGGTACTGCCACCTGCCGAGAACGGAACGTAGACGGTAATATTGTCATTTGGGTAATCCGCAGACATAGCCTGCTCTTGCTCCGCCTGACCAGCTCCGGAAACGGAAAATATTGCAACTGCGAATATAAGGGCAAGCGCAAGTGCAATTCTCGTGAGTCTACTCATCATCTTTTCTCCTTCTTTTTATTTGTGGTCACATGCTACCCTTCCGTCGACGGCGGTCGGGCACAACCGGATACCCCAAAACTGTGCCTGCACGGCGTTTTATTCGTTTCTCATGGCATAGCGAGCCTCCTGAACCCTTTATCACCTCCACACAAGGAGTCGGATTTATTTAATGACCGCCGAAACCCGGACGTCCCTGTATTACCGGCGTTTATAGACTCTCTCCACAATGTTCTCATCGTGGAACGGGTGCCTCCCTTCGGGTCGAACTGACCAAGTTGCCGTACCGGCTTTCCCGCCGACCGCTACATCAAATCTGAAACTTCGTCTGAGCTCCGTATGAAATCGTCGATGATCGACCGAATATGCAGGCGCATTTCCTCTTCCGCCTTCTGAGAATCCCTCTCCTCTATCGCCGCGATAATCCGCAGATGCTCCCGAAGGGATCGCGCGCCCCTCTTGGTAAGAGGAATGATACGCAGAGTCGTGGCTACCGCGTAGTGGTCATAGAGGTTCTCCAGCGCGGCGACCAATCGTCCGTTTCGAGCGCCCTGCATGACAATGTTGTGAAATTCAACGTTCGCCTGATTGTATTCGTCGATATTGTCTTCAACGGTATCAACGTTGAAAGGCGTCATAGTTCCACGCAACTCCATCACATCCTGTTCGGCCGCACGTTCGGCAAAGAGCCGCGCTGCCAATCCCTCGTTCACCTCTCTTAGTTCCAGTATTTCGAGAATATCTTTGACGGTAAAACGTTTGACAAATGAACCACGATTGGCAATTGATCCGACGAGTCCTTCGTGCTCCAGCCGTGTGAGAGCCTCACGGATCGGTGTTCGGCTCACTTCCAGTGAATCACTCAGGTATTTTTCTTCCAGGCGCTGTCCCGGATTGAATTTATTGGTAACTATGGCGTTCTTGATGCGCTCGTAAACTTCCTTCCGGAGACTTTCCGGTTTTTCGATGGCTTGAATCGGACGTTTCTCGCCGATCTCCTTGTGAAATGAATCCTCTTTCATCTTGATTCCTATCTTGATTTTGTATACATATACATGTTATCATTACCCTCACGGGACGTCAAGGATTCTTTAGAGAGCGCCATTTCGTAACGGAACGAAGGATTTGACGAGTGAATTTATTTGAGTATCAGGCAAAAGAGATCTTCTCGGTACACCGCATTCCGGTTCCGCGGAGCTATCTCGTCTCCAGTCCAAGTGAAGTATCGGATGCGTTGGATCACACAGGCGTGCCGTGCGTTGTGAAAGCGCAAATACTTCAGGGCGGACGGGGAAAGGCAGGACTGATTCGATTTGCTGCATCACATGAAGAGGCGGTCGCGGAAACGGACGCTCTGCTCGATAATTCGGCGAATCAAATAGAACGGGTTCTGATCGAAGAGGCAATTGATTTTCGTAAAGAACTTTACCTCTCCGTTACCGTCGATCCTGTTTCTGCCTCAGGTCTTATTATCGGATCGACCGAGGGCGGTGTGGAAATAGAGACACTGGCAAAAACCAGGCCGCAATCAATTGTCCGGTCTCATTTTGACCTCGCCCTGGGAATCCGTCCGTTTGAAGCGAGACAGTTTGCATACTCCTTCGACCTCTCACCGGAGGTGGCACAAAAAGTCGTTGCCGTATTGGTCAACCTCGGCTCAATCTTTCAGGAACTCGATTGCGAGATTGCGGAAATCAACCCCCTCTTTGTCACATCCGACGATCGGCTCATAGCCGGTGACGGAAAGATCGCGATCGACAATAACTCCCTCAACCGCCAGACGTGGATCAAGGAAAAACCGTATCAGACCGAGATAGAACGCGACGCGGCACGAGAGGGAATCCCTTATCTCCCGTTTGATGGTGATATCAGTCTCATGTGTGCGGGAGCCGGCCTCACTACCACTGTGTTTGATCTTGTACACTACGAAGGGGGCACCATCGCCAATTATCTGGAGTTTGGCGGTCCCAACTATCGGAAAGCGGTACAAGCGATGGAGCTCTGCCTCCGGACCAATCCCAAAGTTATTCTCATCGTGACGTTCGGGACAATAGCCCGAGCCGACGTAATGGCACAGGGGGTGGTCGAGGCGATCACCAGACTCAGACCGGACGTACCGATCATCACATGTATCCGCGGAACAAACGAGAAAGAGGCATTTCAGACGCTCAAAGCGGCCGGACTGCAACCGCTCCTCGATACGGAAGAAGCGGTCCGCCGTGCCGTCGAGATATCCCGGAAGGAGAGGCGCCGATGAGCATTTTTATAGATCGGCACTCACGGGTGCTCGTCCAGGGTATCACGGGAACGGAGGGGAGTTTCTGGACAAAGCACATCCTGGAAATGGGTACCGCCGTCACATGCGGCGTCACCCCGGGAAAGGGTGGCAGGCGCATCCATGACATTCCCGTCTTCCACACCGTTCAACAGGCATTGGCGTCGGAAGAGGCGGACTCGTCTATCATTTTTGTTCCCCCTCACCTCACCATGGACGCTGTCCTTGAAGCGCTTGAGGCGGGTATCAAGAAGATTGTCGCCGTCGCCGACGGGATACCCCTTCACGATGCGGTAAAGATCCGGCACGCCGCCAGAGCGGCCGAAGCTGTGGTCATCGGCGGAAACACCAGTGGAGTAATCAGCCCCGGTAAGGCGATGATGGGCTTTTTTCCATACTGGATAGACCGCGTATATAAACCGGGCTCTATCGGTGTTATGACACGAAGCGGGAGCCTGACCAATGAAGTGACTTCTATGGTCGTCGCGGCGGGTTTTGGAGTTTCCACCTTGATCGGGATCGGTGGTGACCCCGTTCCGGCCACCCGTTTTGCGGAGATGCTACCCAGGTACCAAGAGGACCCGGAGACTGAAGCGGTGGTCGTTATCGGTGAACTCGGGGGTACGATGGAGGAGGAGGTAGCGAAGGAGATAATCGAGAAACGGTTTACCAAACCGTTGGTCGCCTTTCTCGCGGGCCGGACCGCTCCGGAAGGTAAGCAGATGGGACATGCCGGTGCCATTGTATCCGGAGGAACCGGTTCCGTTGAAGACAAAATCGCCGCATTGACCGATGCCGGGGCGTTGGTCGCGGAACGGCCGCGTCTTGTTGGGGAACTTCTCAAATCCGTCTTGACAACGGGGACATGACACGATGAACGGACCGATACATCCACGGATCGACAGATCTTCGAATACCAAGCCCTCCATAGGCGGGAAGAGGAGCCTCACCTTTCAATGGGCCGTGATCGCAATAGCACTGGTCTTTCCACTGGCAGGCCGCTTTTTTTCTCTCCCCGGGTCAATTCGTATTGCTGGCGCCGCCGAATTGACCCGGGACGGTCAGGCAGCCGTTGGGGTGTTGCTCTTCGCGCTGATTCTATGGATTACGGAAGCCCTTCCCTTCCATATCACTGGACTGTTCGGTGTATTTCTCCTCACCGTGTTAAGGGTCGATTCCTTCTCCTCTATCGTTCAAGCCGGTTTCGGCAACCATATTTTCATTTTCTTTATCGGTGTCCTGGTGCTTTCGAGTTTCATAACCCGGAGCAACCTCGGTGATCGCGTGTCGGCGTTTCTTCTCTCCAGAACCGGCAATCGGACTTCCATGATCCTCCTCGGTTTTCTGGTAGTTGGAGGATTTCTTTCGATGTGGATCACGAATACCGCGGTCGCCGCCATGCTTATGCCATTAGGTGTTGCCGTTCTACGCGAAGAAGGTGTAACTCCCTTAAAGAGCAACTTTGGAAAGGCACTTATGATTGCCTGCGCGTGGGGACCGATTATCGGCGGAATCATGGCGCCTTCCGGTGCGGGCCCCAATCCCTTGACGATAGAGTTCCTCGATGAATTGGCGGGTATCAAACTTACCTTTGCAGGTTGGATGATGTACGGTGTCCCCGCCGGAATACTGTTAATACTGCCCTCCTGGGCAATGCTCCTTTTCTTCTTCAAGCCCGAGATGAAGCACCTCAAAAAAACAAAAAAGGAATTGCGTGCGGCGTACCATGAGTTTCCGGCGATGGATAGGACCGAGAAAGTAACTCTGGCGATCTTTCTGCTCACCGTCGCCCTCTGGATTACAACGCCGCTGTTGGAGAAGCTTCTCGGAATCGACATTCCAATCTCAATGCCCGTCCTCCTGACGGCGAGTCTCTTTTTCTTTCCCGGCGTGGGAAGAGAACATTGGAAAACGATCGAAAAAGAGATCAGCTGGGACAGCATTATCCTTATTGTTTCCGGAATTTCCCTCGGAATAACGTTGTACCGAACCGGGTCGGTAGAATGGATGGCGGTGGTTTTTCTTGGCGGCATCGGCTCTCTCGGACCGTTTGTCAGGGTCTTTCTCGTTGTGCTCATTATCGGGTTCCTGAAGATATTCCTCTCGAGCAATACCGTTACCGCGACAATAATCATTCCAATCATGATCACACTGGCGACGACGTTGAACATTGACGTTCTCTCCATAGCGATTCCGGCGGCACTCACCACGAGTATGGCATTCATCCTGGTTACATCGACTCCAACAAATGTGATCCCCTATTCGGCGGGGTATTTCTCGATAAAGGATATGGCGATTGCCGGAACGGTCATGACCGTGGTTGCCAGTTTCATTGTCGCCATGACGGTTTACGTGATAGGTGGGTGGACCGGAGTTTACTGAGTTGTGATGCGAATCAGATCAGAATCGGCGCCGCATGCGCACCGAAAGGAGACGAGGTGACAATTAAATTACAAATACCGACGGACACACGCAAATTCAAGTTTCCCGATGAAAACGGAGCGGTTACAACAAACCAGAGAAAAGGAAGACATTATGAGTAAACATGAGTATCACAAACCCGATCAGTGGTGGGTAAGCCCTTATAATTATGTTGATCCCGTGGAGAGCGAATTTTCTATACCGGACAACGTGATAATCCATGATGTGACGCTCAGGGACGGAGAGCAAACGCCGGGAGTGGTGATGACTCCGGAAAATAAACTTGAAATTGCCCGTCTCCTCGACGGCGTTGGTGTCGAGCGTATTGAGGCCGGCATGCCTGCCGTCTCGGAAGACGATTTCGCTGCGATCCGTTCAATAGTGAATGCCAGGCTTCATGCAAAAATATATTCGTTCGCACGAGCGAGAAAAGACGATATAGACAGTGCTATCGATGCGGGCGTGGACGGTGTCATTATTGAGATACCTATTGGATATCCCAAGCTTGTATATCAATTCGGCTGGACCTGGGAGGAGGTTTTGAGGAGGAGTGTCCCGGTAATCAACTATGCACGGGAGCATGGACTGCACACGGTATACTTCCCGTACGATACAACCCGGGCGCGTTTTGAGGATCTCGAACACCTTCTGGAAGGCATTATGCGGGATGCGCCGCCCGACAGTATCGGTATCGTCGACACCGTAGGCTGCGCATTGCCTACTGCGATTAAATACCTTGTCCGTCATGTGATAAATAAAACGGGATTACCCGTCGAAATACACACTCATAACGATTTCGGGATGGCCCTCGCTACTGAGCTCGCGGCCCTTGAAGCGGGCGCGAATGTTGTTCACGGAGCCGCCAACGGTCTCGGTGAACGAACCGGGAACACGGCAACTGAAGAATTGATAATGGCGATGAAGGTTCTGTACCAGCTACCAAATCCGTATAGAATGGATCGGCTCGTTGATCTTGCATCGAAAATCGAATCCATCACCGGGATTACACCGGCGGTCAATAAACCGGTGATCGGTCCGCGTAACTTCACGCGGGAATCGGGTATCGGCGTAGATCTCGTCATAAAAAAGCCGTTGGCGATGTTTGCCACCGAACCACAACTGACGGGTCGCAACGGCGATGTCGTCCTCGGAAAAAAGAGCGGGAAACTTTCCATACTGTATCACCTGGAAAGAAAGGGATACACCGATGTCTCCGATGAAACCGTCGAGGAACTGGTCCTGCGGGTAAAGAAGGTGGGTATCGCCAAACGCGGACTGCTGACGGATGACGAGTTTGACGAAATTGTACGAGCGGTCCTTTAGGCAAAGGTTTATATTGGCCCTCTGACGGCGGACAAAAGCATGTACCTGATATTGGAGGATTCATGAAGATCATACGATTTATCGACGGACAGGGCGATATCGTTCTCGGCTGCGACTACCGGGACGGCATGGCGAGCGTCCTGGAAGGGGATTTTTTCTCATCCCTTACGGTCACCGGCAACAGGGTGGCCGTCAAGAAACTGCTGGCACCTTTTATACCGACCGGTATTCTCTGCATTGGGTTGAACTACCACGCCCACGCGGAAGAAACGGGTAATGAGTTGCCCCGATACCCCACCCTGTTCATGAAGAACCTGAATACCGTCGCCAATCCTGACGATCCTATCGTGATCCCGAAAGTCTGCGCGAAGACACCGGAGGTGGACTACGAAGCCGAGCTGGCAGTCGTTCTCGGCAAGTCTGTCCGAGACGCCACCCTGGAGACCGCACTCGATAGCGTTGCGGGATATACGGTAGCCAATGACATTTCCGCACGGCGTTGGCAGAAAAATGCCGGGAGAGGGCAATGGGTTCGGGGCAAAAGCTTCGACACCTTCTGCCCCCTCGGACCCTGTCTGGTCACTCCGGACGAAATCGGCGACCCCCAGAAACTGGAGTTGACCTGCCGCCTGAACGGCGAAGTGATGCAGAAGACAAACACATCGGACATGATCTTTTCGGTGGCCGAGATTATTCGCTATGTGTCGGAGGACACTACGCTGCCGGCAGGAACCCTTATCCTCACAGGCACCCCCGGCGGCGTCGGCTTTACTCGCACCCCCCCTGTCTTTTTAAAAGAGGGGGATGTGATGGAGCTGGAAATCGATAAAATCGGAAAGCTGGTCAATCCGGTCGTGGGTCCCGCCTAGTTCTTGAAAGAGGTAATCGGGGCGGGAATGATTCCGCCGCGACGGACAAAATCCTCGCAGGAAAATGCGCTTACCGGCATGATCGGCGCGCGCCCGAGGAGACCGCCGAACTCGACCCACTGGCCCGCCGTTTTGCCGGGAACGGGCAGGAGTCGGGCGGCGGTGGTCTTGCCGTTCATGACGCCGATGGCCATCTCGTCGGCGATGATTCCGGAAATCGTCGACGGTGAGGTATCCCCTGGAATGGCGATCATGTCGAGGCCGACGGAACAGATCGCCGTCATCGCCTCGAGCTTCTCTATGGAGAGGGCGCCGAGCTCCGCCGCCTCCGCCATGCCCTCGTCCTCACTCACCGGCAGGAAGGAACCGCTCAGTCCGCCGACTCGTGAGGAGGCCATCATGCCCCCCTTCTTCACCGCGTTGTTGAGGAGCGCAAGGGCGGCCGTTGAGCCGGGACCGCCGGTATGCTCGATACCCATCGCCTCGAGGATGCGGGCGACGCTGTCACCCACAGCCGGTGTCGGCGCGAGGGAGAGATCGACGATACCCGGCTCCACGCCGAGACGTTCGGCGGCGACGCCGAGTACGAGCTGTCCCATTCTGGTAATCTTGAAGGCGGTCTTCTTTACGATTTCCGCGATCTCGTCAAAGGTGGCGTCGGGGTGCTCCCGGACGGCGGAAAAGACCGCGCCGGGGCCGCTCACGCCGACGTGTATAACCCGTTCCGACTCCCCTATTCCGTGAAAGGCGCCGGCCATGAACGGATTATCCTCGGGGACGTTGGAAAAGACGACGAGCTTGGCGTTGCCGAATCCGCCCCGGTCCGCCGTGTTCCGTGCAAGCTGGTATATCACCTCACCCATGTGGGCTACCGCGTTCATGTTGATGCCGGCGTGGCTGGTGGCGACGTTCACCGAGGCGCACACCTTCTCCGTCTCCGCAAGGGCGTCGGGAATGCTGTCGATGAGCCGTTGCTCTCCCGGAGTCATTCCCTTGTGTACAAGGGCGCTGTACCCGCCGAGAAAATCGACGCCCACCGCCTGTGCCGCCCGGTCGAGGGTCCTGGCGAATTCGATGGGCTCTTTTTCACCGGTCGCCTCTATGAGAAGAGAGATCGGCGTTACTGAAATGCGTCGGTTAATGATCGGTATGCCGTACTCGACTTCTATGGATTCACCAACCTCCAGGAGCCGCTCCGCTGCGGAGGTTACCTTGTCGTAGACCTTCAGGCGCGCCTGTCTCGGGCTCGTTCCGGCGCAGTCGAGCAGACTGATGCCCATGGTGATCGTTCGAATATCGAGATTCTGCTCGGTGAGCATTTGTGTCGTTTCACGAATTTCAAAGGGAGAAAAAAGCAGCATGGTACCTCTCTAAATGCGATGCATCGACTGAAAGACGTCTTCGTGCTGCATGTTTATGCTCATTTCGATCTGGGTTCCCAGCTCGGTGAGCAGGTTCCGCAGCTGTTTGAAGGAGATGTCCATCGCGCCCGTCTCCACGAGCATGAACATGGTGAAGACATCCTGCATGATCGTCTGACTGATATCGAGGATGTTGACGTTTTTCTCCGCCAGCGCTCCGCTCACCGCGGCAATTATTCCCGGCTTATCATTTCCCACTACCGTTATCACGGCCCGCATCGTAAGGCACCTCCAGCTCAAAGGGATTCAGGTTCCGCATCATAGGAAGAGTTGCCGCCGAGGGCAAGGTCAAATCGGAGATTCGGTGGGGAAAAGCGGGCGACGCGTCCGCGCCGCCCGCCGTATCAGTCAGTAACGGATTCTCCGGTCGTTGCCGCGGCTGAATTCGGCCTGACTGTACGCCGTCGCGGGAGTGGCGTGCATCGCCAGAAGGTACTCCGCGAGGGCATCCTGTTCGCCCCCGGTGTAGCTGAAGCTCGAATTTCGTCCGGGATCGGCTGCGAGGTTTGCATCGGGATAGTCAGTGTCCTCGCCGAAACCGGCTCCTTCATAGAGATTCATCCTGTTCGGGTTCGCCAATTGGCCGAAGGGGTAGTCATCGCCGCCGTTGGCGAGAAAGTTGAGTGTGACGATGCGAAAGGTTCGGTTGGCGTTCCCACGGATCGCCCCTCCCGACACGACGGTATCGCGTACGGAGCCGTCCTCGTTGAGGATTTCCAGGGATCGAATCCGGTTGCCCGCCGGCGCCGACGCGTCAAAGCGTATGCGCATACCGGCGATCTGCGGAAAGCGTCCCGGCGTCTGCCCCGGCGCGGTCTCCGCCACCGCGTGTTCCAGCACCATCTTGAGCTCCGCGGCGGTGGCGGTCAGCAGAGCGAGGCCGTTGTCAAAGCGCAATGTCGCGCGCAAATGACCTTCTGTGATTGCCCCTTCCGCCGTCCCCGTGTCGTCCCGTGCCGGTGGCGGTGACAGGACGGCATTGGCGTAGTCCACCGACCCCGGCGGCACCACCGCAGCTCCGATCTCGGTCCGGATACCTCCACCGTTCTTGATGGAAACGTCGACGCGTTGCGGCGACAGCCGACTGGCGTACCACAGATTTGCATCGGCAGTCAGATTACCGAGGTTTGTTTCCTCTGTGCGTACCTGACTGCGACGGCCGTCGAGATATACACTCGTGTACCCGAGGACGTTGCCGAACTGGGCGGTAATGACGCTCGTAAGGGCGTCCCGCACCCGGACCACCTGCGGTATCGGACGACCGCCGACCCGCGCGACGACGGAGGGATTGCTGGCCCACGCGCCGTTCAGCTGTTCATTGAGGCTGTCGACGACCACGACTCCCCGGTCGTCAAATCCGACGACGAGGCGTCCGAGGTACTTGTAGTCACCGTCGACGTTCACCCCGATAACCGGATTGCCGTCGGCGCCTTCGGTGATAAAGGGGTATGCCGCCTGGAATGCGTCGTCCCCCCGAAACAGTTCATCCGTTGCGTCGCCCATGCGGGTGTTGGATCCTCCGGCGACGATGATGTCCACATCTCTCAGCAGTGTGGCGAGCTCGCGCTCGACGCGTATCTGTTGCATGTGGGAGAGAAGGATCACCTTGTCGATTCCGTCGGCGACGAGGGCGTCCACAGCCGGCTGTATCGCCGCGGCCAGATCGGCCATCGCAAATCCCGTCCCTTCCGGACTGACGCCGATTCCACCGGTGGATGTAATCGTCGAGAGCGTCGGCGTTGAGGCGCCGACGAGGCCGATTCGTTCACCGCCAACCGAGACAACCGCCGAAGCGGCAAACTTGCCGGCCAGATCCCCCACGCTCCCGCCGGCCGGCCCGACACGGGACGCCGTATCGCCGTCGGTGGAAAAATCGAGATTTGCCGCCAGATAGGGAAAGAGGGCTCCCGGGAAGGACGCTGAGTCGGTTGCCTCCGGGCTCATTGAGTCCACCAGCTCCCCCGGGCCGGTGTCGAGATCGTGGTTTCCCAACGCCGATGCGGCGACACCGAAGGCATTCATAAAGGCGATGTCTGCGTGGCCCGGTTCATTGCTTCCGGTAACCGCCCGGACCGCACCCTGCTCCGCCGCAAAATAGCGCGGTCCCGGGATGATGTTGTCCCCGGAACTGACAACAACAGTTGCCGCACCGTAGGTTGGATCGCGACGAAAGGCGTTTACCAGCGCCGAAAACTCATCGACCGCATCGAGTGCGCGCTCCTCATTACCGTCGATATCGGCAAAGTGCAGCAGCTGAAGCGTGAAATCCACACGCCCGTCGGCATCCGCGGCCTGTTGCGAATATGCCCAACCGGCGCTGATCACGATCAGTGCGACAATGGCGACCATACGAAAGGATCGTACGTTCATATCAAGCCTCCTTTTGTACCTTTGCATGCGCCTATCGCATACAACGCGGTACACGTACCATTGTAAGACAGATCTCATGAGATGTGAAAAGGGTGCTTCATACCGGACATTGCGATGAAGTCAGGAAGGCTATTTCAATTGCTGCGAAACAAACTTGAATAACTGTATTCCGTTGTCCCCGAGGATTCCCCTGCCGAGGATGTATCCCCTGCCGTCCCTGGTATACATGATGATCATGCCGGCGATCCGATGTACGAATTTCAGGGAACCGTAGCTGATTTCCGCCCGTCCCGATTCGGAAGAAATGGTGATACCATCGCTGTCAAAGCTTATCACCATGTCGTCGGGCATGTTGCCGACTATTTTTCTGCTTCGCAGATAGATGACCAGAGGTTGTACGACGGGAAAGAGGAGAATCCCGAAGAGAAACAGAATGCGCAGAAAGGGATTCACCTCGGACCAGAATCTGATTGCGAGGAGGATCATCGACCCGGTGAACACAATGTTAATGACGCTCAGCATGGTTCGATAGATGTTCACCATGCTGAGAATCAATAAACTTTGGGGACTCACCTTATACAGATAACTGTATTTCATCGACCTCTGCCCTACCTGAACAGCTCCGGCAGGAAGAGGCTGATCGACGGAACGAAGGTCACCAGGATCAGAGTGATGATCATCAGAATGTAGAAGGGCATTGTCGCCCGTACAACCTTTTCGATGGACACTCTTCCGACTGCCGAGCCGATGAAGAGCACCGACCCCACCGGCGGGGTCAACAATCCGATTCCGCAGTTCAGGATGATCAGGATGCCAAACTGGATGGGAGAAATTCCTATGCTCGTGGCGATCGGCAGGAGAATGGGTGTGGCGATGAGAATAATCGGCGCCATATCCATAATCATGCCGAGAACGAGAAGAATCGCGTTCAGCAGCAGGGCGATGAGTATGGGATTTTCAGTCAGACCCAGAATCGCGTTGGCGGCCAGGGTCGGAACATTGAGCCGTGTCAGGAGAAAGCCGAAAATGCTTGATGTGGCAATGAGGATGAGAACGATGGAGAGGGTTCCCACCACCTCATCCATGACTTTCCAGACTCCTTTCCAGTCCAGACCTTTATAGATAAAGACGCTCACAATGAGACTGTAGATTACCGCGATTGCCGAGGATTCGGTGGCGGTGAAGATTCCGCCGACAACACCGACGACAACGATGAGAATCGCCGCCAGTGCCCAGAAGGAAAGAAAGAGCTGCTTCAGCAAATTGACCAGATGAAACCGTTCACCCTTGGGATATCCCCGCCGAACGGAGATAATATACGCCCCGACCATGAGGGTGCCCGCGAGGATTGCCGCAGGCAGATATCCCGCAAGAAAGAGACTACCCACCGAAATTCCACCGGCGGTGGTCGCATATATGACCATATTGTGACTGGGGGGAACGAGAAGTCCTTCTACGGAACTGGTTATGGTTACCGCCGTCGAAAAATCCTTGTCATAGCCCTGGTCCGCCATCATGGGAATCATGATGCTTCCCAGTGAAGCCGTATCCGCCGCCGCGGATCCCGAGATACCACCGAAAAAATAGGATGCAACGATATTGACCATGGCCATGCCGCCGCGCATCCAGCCGACACACGCGTTTGCCAGGGCGATCAGTTTTTCCGAGATTCCCCCGTTGCCCATCAGGTATCCCATGGTAATAAAGAAGGGGACCGCCATGAGACTGAAGGAACTGATTCCCTTAACCATTTGCTGTGCCACCGTTGACAGGGGAAGGCCCTGATAGAGGAGGCAGAGAATGGAGGAGAGAGCCACCGCATAGGCAATTGGAAATCGGAGAAGCACGAGAAAAAGAAAGCTTCCGATAAGGATAAAGATAGCCATGCTGTTGACGATCATAGAGCTTCATCCTCCCCGAGTACGAGCTTTTTAACCTGGTTATAGATGGTCTCAATCTCGAAAATGACCATGGCAACTCCTGCAAGCGGTACGGGAAAGTACATCCAGAACCGGGAGAGGTTTGGAAGACTGACGTAAGTACCTCTCGCGCCGATGGTAACGGCGTACTTCCAGCCGACGAAAATCATGATAAAACCGAGGGTTATAACCGCCAGATCTGCGAGCATGTCCAGAATATCGATGACTCTCTGCGGAAGATATCCGTCGAGGGCGCTCATTCGAATATGGCTTTTGCGCCGTATGGCAAGAGCCGCCGACAGCACCGCCATATAGGCCATGCAGGTGAGGACGATTTCCTCACTCCACGCCGGGTCCGGTATGAACGAAATATAGCGGCCCGCTACCGCGACCGACGTGATACCGATATCAATGATCAACAGGACCTTGCAGACAAAGAGCACCACTTTGTCGACGACGTCGTAAAATGGTTTGATTCGGTCCGCCAATTGAAAAAATGCTCTCATTTTGACCCCTCAGTGCCGCCAATGCGGCACAGAACCTTCAGTTGCCGTGCCGCATGGACGTACAAAAAAAGCAGGATACTATTCCCGCTTTTTGTGTTTGTGCTGTTTACTTTAGCACGGATCTGCTTCCGGCGGTCCACAATGCTGACGCAGGGGACACCGGAAGCAGATGAGCGTCTATTGCATGTCGAGTATCTGCTGATAGAGCTCCGGATTGTCCGCACTTGCCATTTCAGCTACGTCGGCGGTCGCCCGCTGCCAGGGGGTCACGTCTTCGACGGGAACCACGGTAGCACCTTCTGCAGCAAGTTTCTCAAGCACTTCCTGCTCGGCACCTTCAGAGAGTTCTCTGTTGTAGGCGGAGGCAATTCGTCCGGCTTCCATAAGGGCATCCTGCTGGTCCGCAGAAAGATTGTCCCACGCCGCATCGGTGATGACGACCTGGATGGCACCGAGGGTATGACCGTCAAGGATCATGTAGGGCGCAACTTCATGGAAGGACATTGAGTAATAGTTGGCGATGGGCTGTTCCGCCGCGTCAACAACGCCGCTCTGAAGGGACGTATAGAGTTCGCTGTAGCTGACGACCGTCGGATCGGCGCCGATGCCTTCCACCATACCCCGTGCGATGGGGTCATTG
Source organism: Alkalispirochaeta sp. (assembly GCA_965242725.1). Lineage (GTDB taxonomy): Bacteria > Spirochaetota > Spirochaetia > DSM-27196 > Alkalispirochaetaceae > Alkalispirochaeta. Next base: position 6,140 of record CBDESZ010000015.1, on the reverse strand, counting down.
GATACACGGATCTTCATCCCGTCCAGGTCGGCCATTGTGTTCAGCGGCTGGGACGAGAAGAAATGGCGGAAACCTTCTTCACCGTAGAAGAGACCGCGGATTCCACTGCCGTTTTCATGTGGCTCGAGAAGGAACTCGGGAGCGAGGTCGCTGGTCGCAAAGTTCCAGAAGTGATCCCTGCCTGCAAAGGTATAGGGAATGGAGAGGAGCTTTGACTTCTGACCGCCATAGGGCGTCAGGGCAAACGCCGAGATTCGGGACATGTCGATCGTTCCGCTGCCGCCGAGCATCGCGTCGAGTACGGCAGGCTCGTCGCCCAGTACTCCGCTGTGCTGGAGGTCTATCATCACGGATCCGTTCGTCAGTCGTTCGACTTCTTCCTTGAACTTAAGACCCGTCTGTCCAACGATGGAATCAAGAGGGTTTACCTCTGCGTACACAAGGGTGACCTGCTGCTCACCACCTTCATCCATTGATGAAGCCTCGCCCTGGCCACCTGCCATAACGAGGGAAGCTGCGAGAATCATCACTGCCGACAGCAAAAACATTTTTGCTTTCATAAAAACTCCTTTTTCTGAGTGATTGGTCAATGATGAGGTGACCCCGGAGAACTCGCGTTATGGATTATCCTGAGAACCTTTTTGATTGTACTTTGTTGCTGCGAAATCGGTGAATCACCGGCTGTCCGGCTTTTTGCGCACCTGATTCTTATACTGGGTGGGGGTCAAACCGGTCTCCCTCTTGAAGAGGGTGCTGAACGAGTTCGGCGTCTGAAACCCCACATCCATGGCGATTTCCGTCACCGCTTTGTCGGTGGCCTGAAGCAGTTTCTTCGCTTCATTCATCCGCACCTGGGTGAGATACTCGGAATAGGAATATCCGCTGCTCTTCTTGAATATCGATTTGAAGTAGGATTCGCTGATGTATACCGAATCCGCCACATCTTTCACCGAGATTGCCCTGGCATAGTTTTCGTCGATGTATTTCTTTGCCGATCTGACGATCTTTTCATACCGGTCGGAATGGGAACGGGCTACGATATCGATGATTTCCTCGGTCCGGCCTCTCAACCACGCCGCAATCTGTGTCTCGCTGCGAAATATCGCGGAATCTGTGAAATATGATTCGCTCAGCTCCAGAAGGTCATCCACATCGCCTCCGCCGGATATTGCGGATTCAATCATTGCGCCAAGCAGTTCATAGATAAGAACCCTCGGCAGTTTGTCGTTGGTACTGCAGTAATGGAAAAGACGCCGGGAAAGCGACGGAATCTGCTCGAAAGCCATCGCGGCGTCTCCGATTCTGATGGCAGCCAGAAAGGCGTTTTTTTCGTTGAGGGGATACTCCCGACGTACTTCCCCATCCTGAATATCCGAAATGTGAACAATCTGGCTTCCTTCATTCTGAATCGCGTGCTCGAGGGCATTCACCGCCTCATGATAGGACTTTTTCAAATCGTCCAGCCCCGAGTAACTCCGACCGATGCCAAAATCATAGAGATTGAGCTCATCGACTTTCTTTTTCAGGTGTTCGCAAATGTGAATGGTACTCATCCGCCCGTAGTCTTCTTCGGATGAATTGGCGAGACAGATACCGAGCATATCGGTACCGATGGGAATCAGAATGGACCTGTTCACTCCCAGGGTCTGGTCAAGAACACCGCCGATCTCCCTGTTCAGGCTTTCCTGTCTGCTTTGAAAACCGGTCCGTTTTACAGCGCCTGAACCGGATTTTTTAAGCACGATAAAGGTGTTGATGTCGTCGGGAATTTTCAGGAGAGCGAGTATATCCGACACCTGTTGACGGGTATGGACATCCGTTGAAAGGTCCTGTATCAGATCTTCCCGGATAAACGATATAACCTGCTGCGTCCTGTACTTGTTTTCTCTGATATCCAGTACGACGCCGTAGCCGAGGAACATGACGCTTATGAACGATCCCAGATAGTAAATCCACCATTGATGTAACCACGACCCAAAGAAAAAGGTCAGGGCAAAAATGATCTTGCCCGTATTGTAGAGGTATACCAGCTTTGAGTTGATGGCCCCGGTTCCCGCGAAACTCCGCGCACGACGTATCTTGCTGACGGAATCGATAAAGAGGATCGTCGCGAGAATCATATACACCGCGTTGGTTACCTCCCGTCCATAAAAAGGAGAAGAATTTACGGGGGTTACCGAGTCATGGGCGTGTACGCCGCCGAGCGTAAAAATCACCTCCGACCCGGTTGTCGTCAAGGTGTTGAATACGCAGTACACCGCACCGAGAATAATTCCTCCGGCCATGAGAAACAACACCCGTCGTTTTGAAATTTTTTCGGGCCGGGAGAAATCGGCAAGGATAACCATCGGAATAGTGAGGGCACTGAAAATGAAAGAGCGCACATTGTTGATGATCAACGGAACGGGATGAGGGCTGGACAGAATCTGAACCGGTCGTCCCAGGAGAAAAAACGCAAAGGAGAGAAGGAAGACGATGAAGTATTTCGTCGACTCGGATTTGGAATCTTCAATGACCACGAAATAGAGACAAAGGACAACGTAGAAAACGGCGGAAAGGACGGGGATGAAGATATTCCCAAAGAGGTCAATGAACAGCATCGGTACTAATATAGCATGGAGTGTTCCGGGGATATCAAATGGAAAGTACAGCCTCCGCCAGTTCCTTCGCCGTCTTCAGGGTTGAACAAGAGGAAATCGCGACACTTCCGGCGCCGTAACGTCGTCAATTACCGGCCGACAACGTATCTTCAACAATATGAATTTTTGGGAAGACCCGCGTAATGTCAGTGAATATATCGAGATGGCCCGCGGATACGACGGGCGGCAAATCATCGAAAAGCTTCGCCACGTTCTTGATCCGGGTAAGAGCGTTCTGGAGATCGGCATGGGACCGGGGGTGGACTTGTCTATTCTGGCACGCGACTACCGGGTTACCGGATCAGACTCGTCACAAGCGTTTCTGGACATGTACCGCGAGAATAATCCCGATGCCGACCTGATACAATTGGACGCAGTGACGCTGAATACCAATCGTCGTTTTGATGCAATCTATTCAAACAAGGTTCTCCACCATCTGCGCCGCGAAGATCTTGAACGGTCCTTTGCGCGTCAGCGCAAAATCGTAGATGACGGCGGCATCCTCTGTCATTCTTTCTGGAAGGGAACGGGAGAAGACGAGATCAACGGACTGCGATTCGTCTACTACACGGAGACTGAACTGGAAAAGATGGTTGCGCCGGAATGGACGATTCTTGAGTGCTCCGTGTACCGGGAGATGGAAGAGGCCGATTCGATTCTCCTGATATTGAGAAAGGAATAGGCCTCGTCAAAGCTCCCCGGTATTCCCGCTTAGGCATCCGATCGCGAAATCTGCGTCACAGGGGAACTTCTGCTTAAAAGAAAGACCACCAGGAGCAGGGGCGAGGCCATGAGCAGGATGAAGTGTCCCGGCAGAAACTCCGAAATCAGTCCCGCCAGGTAGGGAAAGACCGCCGCGCCGAGTCCACCTGCAGCGACGATGATTGTCGTGCCCGTTTCATGCCCCGTCTCGCTGCTGGTCGCAACGATGAGCGGCCAGATGCCCGCACAGGCGACTGACGAAAGGGTTACCGCCGCCCAGAGGAGGGGCTCGGTTGAAACAAACACCACCATGACCGCCGCAGCCACCCCGAGGAGCGCAGAAACCCGGAGCAATCGCTCCGCGGTGTACCGGCGCGTCAGCGACGCGATTACGACGCGTCCACCGAGCATTCCGATCCAGAAGAGCGTCGGAGCCAGACGGGCCCGAGACGCGGGAATTCCGTGGTACAGTTCCATCACCGTGGGCGCCCATCCAAAAATTGTGACTTCCGCACCGACGTAGCAGGCGATCGCGGCAGACACTTTTACGAGAGGTTTCCAGCGGGAATGCGCCCATACCTGTGTGAACAAACTGAAAGCGTCGGGAACGCATGGTGATACCGATCAGCCCGCCGATGACTCCGATTCCGCCGAGAATCAGAAAGAGGCTGCGCCAACTCGAGGCGATCACGTTCCCCATCGCGAGATAGACCGGCGTGAGGAGGGCGCCGACCGCGAAAAATGCCTGTGTCAATGAAATGAGCCGGCCCGCCTCCCCTTCGTCTTTTGTCGTCATTACCATCAGCGTCGCCGTATGTGCCTCAATAATACCGCCGGCACCACCGGCAAAGATGAGGGCAACCGCCAGGATAAGAAAGCCGGTACTCGTTCCGGCGGCAACCAGCGCCACCCCAAAAAGCCACGCCGCAAGAATGACAAGGCGCAGGCGCGCCTGCAGGCCATTTACGGCCAGCGACACGAGAATGAGCCCGAGAAAGCCGGAAAAGTGAAGGGTATATAAAATTCCCGCGCGACTCGGTGCGATGGCAAACTCGGATGCGATGTCCAGCAAAGACGCGCTGAGGCCGGTCATCACGCTGGCGAGAATCAGCATTCCCACCGCGGTAAAACCGGCGAGCTTGAATCGTTCGTTCATAGGTGAGGGGGAGTATACCGGCGATCATATCGACTTGAAAGCGTCACGTCGGCCCTTTCCGATAATCACGGCCACGACAACACCACCGATTCCCTGCTCGACAACGTGGTAGAGGGCGTTACGGACTTCATAGGCGATGGACGTACCGTGTATTCCCGCAAGAGTCAGTCCATGGGGAAAGACCCAGAGAATGCCCGTGACCATGCCGAGAATCAGTCCTTCCACGACGACGGGTCTTCTTTTCCGCCGGGTTGCATAGAGATACACCATAAGGAGGGCGAGAGTGAAATAGGCTATCAATCCGACCAGAAGTCCCTCATGATGAGCTTCCGCACCGGCAACGGTGCGCGGCAGGATCAGGTTGTGCCACACCCCGGCGGTCACCCACATCGCCACGCCGCCCAGCGTCGTCGCGAGAACAACCCGGTATGTCAAATGATTGTTCATGTCGAAGCCTCCTGAATTGTGTTGTCACACACTATGCGGAAGATTCGACTGCGAGACTTGTATTTTGTTGCTAACTTTTCACCGAGGACGGTCTGATTCCAAAGGCTTTTCGGAATGCATGGGTGAAATGAGGCTGATCCGTAAATCCCCCGGAATGCGAAGCGGTGGTGAGACGATGCCGTCCGTGGATGGAACGGAGGGACCGGACAAGCTTTTGATGCAGGACGTACTCCCGAAAGGTACCGCCGGTTTCATTCCTGAAGAGGTGGGAGAGCCGGCCCGGGGATACAGAGGCAACCTTCGCGGCGTTTGTGAGGGTCACCTCGTCAATGTCGGCGTGCTTTATAAACTCAATGCATCGCATGACCCGCGGATCGAGGGGTATCGTGCGGAGATCCCGTTCCAACAGCGTCGTGACGAGGAGGTCCATAACCTTTGCCGCCCCCTCCCCCTTCGTCCCTTCCGAGCCCATCCATGTCTCGATTGCCTGAAGAACGAATGGAAACCGCGATCGGTCGAGGGGTCTGATTCCGGTGCAGCCGACGACCTGCAGCATTGCCCGCATCGGTGAATGGATCGAGGTGAAGGAACGCGGCGGTACCGTAGGACCCGCCGTCCAGCCGGAATGCCACACCGGGAGGAATGAGCGCGGCACTGGATAGAGTTACGTTCCCCTCCATATCGACGATGGCAACGTCCGATGCGAGGGCCAGTACGACGGCGATGTACCGGTCTGCGTGCATCGGCGAATGGAGGTGTTTCGCGATGACAAATCCGCCGTTTTCGGCAAAACCGATTCCGTTTATGATCTCCATCTGTTCGTACCTGTCAGGTCGGCGTCGCAATTTACATTGCTGAGTTAATCTGTATAGAATACCATATTGGAAAAAATAATGAAATTACAGACCAAGCTTTTACTGCTCATTGTGACCGTTCCCGATTCTGCTGCTGATTGTGTCTACAACAATTTTCACTCTCGTCAGAAGGCAACGACTTCTCGACGAAGAGCTCTATACACGTCGACTACAGGTCATTCAAATTGCAAATGCGATAGAGGAACAGATTTCCGGGACCCAGGACCTCCTTGCAACGCTTTCGGAGCTTGAGTCGGTCCGCCTGATGGTTGAGCAAATGCCGTCAAGCTTCGATGAAGAGCTGTTTCAGGCCGTTCCCGTGTATGACCGCTTTCTCGCCGA
>CBDESZ010000014.1:0-30247 GCA_965242725.1 Alkalispirochaeta sp. | reverse complement strand
ACGATCACCACACCCCAGACGGCAACGTTTATAGACATGATGACGCCAAGGAGGATTCGTTCAACCGACGGCGGCAACAACGCCGTCGACACCGCGGATATGTAAAAGAGGATGAGACCGGTCCCGACGAGAAAAAAGCAGCTGAAAGATCAAAAGCGGTCCGATCAGCCGGCTCCTGAGACGGAGCGCCAGGAGCCCGAGGGCGGCGCCGCCCATGAACCCGGTGGAGAAGAATACCACGTAAAAAACCATCAGAAAGTGCTGCATTCCGGTCTCACGTGAGTGATTCTATCCCGTCACCGCCCGGGCGATCTTTTTGCCCATTTCCTCGGTACCGATGACGGTATCGCCCTCGCCGGCGATGTCGCCGGTTCTGAATCCGTCGTCAAGGACCGAGTTGATTGCCCCAAAGATCGCGTCGTATCCCTCATCCATGCCGAAGCTGTACTTCACCATCATCGCCGCCGAGAGAATCTGGGCGATGGGGTTTGCCACACCCTTCCCGGCGATGTCGGGGGCGCTTCCTCCCGACGGTTCATAGAGGCCGAAACTGTCACCCCGCCAGGCTGGCGCTGGGAAGCATCCCGAGGCTTCCGGTGAGCATCGCCGCCTCGTCGGAGAGGATATCGCCGAACATGTTGCCCGCCAGAATGACGTCAAACTGGCGCGGATTTTTAACGAGCTGCATCGCCGCGTTGTCCACGTACATGTTACTCAGGGTGACGTCGGGATAGTCTTTGGCGACGGCGGAGACAACCTCCCGCCAGAAGACCATGGAGGTCAGGACGTTGGCCTTGTCGATTGAGCAGACCGCCGGAGCGCGGGTGGACCCGTCGGCCATCCGCGTTCCGCCGCGGGCGCGGGCCGCCTCAAAGGCGACACGGGCGATGCGTTCAATTTCGCTCTTCCGGTAGACGAGGGTATCAAAGGCCCGCGCCTCGCCCTCCGCCTCGTCCCGCCCCTTCGGCGTGCCGAAATAGATTCCGCCGGTCAGCTCACGTACCACGAGAATGTCCAGCCCGCCGGCTATCAGCTCTTCCTTGAGGGGTGACGCATGGGCGAGCTGGGGAAAGACGATTGCCGGCCTGAGATTGGCAAAAAGCCCGAAGATCTTCCGCAGCGGCAGGAGGGCGCCCCGCTCGGGCTGTTTCTCCGGCGGAAGGCCTTCCCATTTCGGTCCTCCCACGGAGCCGAACAACACGGCGTCGCTCTCCCGGCACACCTCCACCGTCTTGTCCGGCAGCGCCGTGCCGTGGCGGTCAATGGCGATCCCGCCGACGTCCGCTTCCGTTACGGAGAACGAGACGGAAAACCGCTTCTCCAGGGCGGTGAGGACGCGTCGCGCCTCCGCCATCACTTCAGGTCCGATCCCGTCGCCGGGCAGCACCGCAATCTTCTTTGTCATACCGGCATCCTACCGGGAGGCACTCTTCAGCTCAAGACCACTTTATACGCGCCGATATATGAATTGAGGTGAATATGACATCCCGCCACCGCGTAATCGCCGTCGTGCAACTCTCGGTACTGCTCCTGTTTCTGCCCGTCTTTTCTCCGCAGGCGCAGCAGGCGACCGGGCCGGGGCAGCCGGCCGTTCCTCCCGCATTTTCGATCGGTGAAATACCTGAGGAGTATCAAAGTCGAATACGTGACCTTGTGGAACGGTATGAGCAGGCCCGGATTCTCCTGCGGGAGCAGATTCAGCGCAACACGGAACTGTATACCCAGGAAGAGATCGACGCCGCCACGGCGGATCTGGAAGCCGAGCTCGCCCAGGTACGAATGGATAACGAGGCTCTCCGCCGGGAGTACAAGTCCATGGCGGTTCACGCCAAGAACTACCGGGATGAGACGCTGCAATACAAGGAACATCTCGTCAAAACGCAGTTCGAACTTGAAAATGAAATAGAAACGCTCGGGTCCGTTATCGACTCCATTGAGGAGGAGACGCTCCTTCAGGTCGGTACGACCTTCTCTCCCTCCGGCCAGATCGGGGCGATCGGTCTCCTCAATCTGCCGGGTACCGCGGTCAGTCTTGTAACCGAGGGGATTTATGACGTCCGGGACAAGGAGTTCTTCGCCTCCTTCGGCGTCGCCTTCGGGCTCTTTCCCCCAGCGGAGCCTCGTCGAAGGTTCCCAGCGCCTCTTCCGTCGCATCGCGGAAGACGAGAATTAACGACTGCGGGCGCCGCTTTTGCATCGCCGTATCTCTCTATGATACACTTCGGCCATATCAGAAGCTGAAGGAGCTGGATTACTATGGATAATAATGCGGTTAAGGCCGTCGCGCTCTCCGTGCGGACGCTGACAATAGACGCCGTTCAGGCGGCAAATTCCGGGCATCCCGGCATGCCCATGGGTATGGCCGAGCTCGGTGCGCTGCTGTACGGAGAAATTCTGCGCCACAACCCCGCCGATCCCTCATGGCCCGACAGGGACCGATTTGTCCTCTCCGCCGGGCACGGTTCGATGTTTCTCTACAGCCTGCTCCACCTTTCCGGCTATGGTCTGCCTCTGGATGAGCTCAAGCAGTTTCGTCAGGTCGGAAGCAGGACTCCCGGTCATCCCGAATACGGCCACACCGTGGGTATCGAGACGACTACAGGGCCCCTCGGTCAGGGCGTGTCCAACGCCGTCGGTATGGCCATCGCCGAGCGCATGGCTGCGGCACGGTTCAACACCGCCGACCATACAATCGTCGATCACCATACCTACGCCATCGTCGGAGACGGCTGTCTCATGGAGGGTATTTCCTCTGAAGCCAGCTCCCTCGCGGGTCATCTGAAACTGGGAAAACTGATCGTCTTTTACGATTCCAACAGCATTTCAATCGAAGGTTCCACGGACCTCGCCTTTACGGAAGACACCGCGGCCCGATACCGCGCCTACGGCTGGCACGTCGTGGAGGGCGACGCCTATGACGTCGAGGGTATCAGGAAAGCCGTTGCAGAGGCCCAAAAAGAGAACGGCCGTCCCTCACTGGTGATCCTGAAATCGGTCATCGGCAAGGGTTCGCCAAACAAGGCGGGAACCCACGGCGTCCACGGCGCCGCCCTCGGCGACGACGAAGTGGTGCTGACCAAGAAGGAACTCGGTGTCGACCCGGACGCGATGTTTTACATCGATCCCGCCGCGACATCGTTCTTTGAGAAACGCCGGACCGAGCTCGCCGCCGCGGAAGAGACGTGGCGGAAGACCTTCACCACCTGGGGAGAGGCCAATCCCGGTCTCCTGGCGCAGTGGAAGGAGACGATGGAAGGGGGTTACAAGAAACTCCTGAAGGATATCGCCCTTCCCCAATACAAAGCAGGTGAGAAGGTGGCTACCCGGAAGGCGAGCGGTGAAGCGCTGAAGGCGATCGCCCAGATGCTGCCCCACGTTGTGGGTGGTTCCGCCGACCTCGCGCCTTCCAACAATACGGCGCTGACGGAATACGGAGATTTCGGACCCGACACACCCGAGGGACGGACCCTCCATTTCGGCGTCCGGGAACTTGCGATGAGCGCCATCGGAAACGGCATGGCCCTGCACGGCGGATTCCGACCCTTTGTGGCGACGTTTCTCGTCTTCAGCGACTACCTGCGCCCGGCGCTCCGTCTCTCTTCAATCATGCAGACACCGCTGATCTACGTTCTGACCCACGATTCCATCTTTGTCGGTGAAGACGGCCCCACCCATCAGCCGGTGGAACACCTTGCCGCGCTGCGTGCGATTCCGGGCCTGCGCATTCTCCGCCCCGCCGACGGTGAGGAGACAAACGAAGCGTGGCTCATGGCGCTTGAACACGACGGACCGACCGTGCTCGCCCTGACACGTCAGGGACTTCCCACCCAGGAGAAGGCCGATGCGAAATGGCGGCAGTCCATGCGCAAGGGCGCATACGTCGTCAGGGACGTGGCCGATCCGGAGGTTGTGGTTGTAGCCACGGGCAGCGAGGTTGCCCTTGCGGTGGAAGCGGTCACGCTGAGCGGCCGGAAGGCACGGGTCGTTTCAATGCCGAGCAAGGAGCTCTTTGACGCCCAGGATGACGCCTATCGCAACGCCGTTATTCCCCGGAATGTTCCCGCCGTCGTTGCCGAGGCGGGTGTGAGCTTCGGATGGGAAGGAATCGCACCGAAGGAACGGATACTCTCAATCGATCGCTTCGGCGAGAGCGGACCGGGCAATGCAGTTGCGGAGTCCCTCGGATTTACCGCCAAACGACTGGCGGAGATCATCAAAAAGGCGTAACGAAGCGCATTCTCTCGTCGGGAGGGGACGCGTCCCCTTCCCCGTTACCGTGTGTGAAACTGTTCCGGCGCCGTGACGGCGCCGGTTCCGTCTCCATCGGGTACGTGGTTCATCAGGGACCACTGTCCGTAGTACCAGTTGACTTCTCCATCATCGGTTCTGCTCCGTACGGGCCGGGCGGTGAAGGAAAAAACGGCGGCATTTGACGCCAGAACGAGGGGCATCCACGACAACTGCCCGCTTTGTGCGGCACCGAGACCTACCTTCAGTATCCACTGCAGCACGCCGCCATGGGTCACGGTCACCACCGTTCGGGTCGAATGGTCTGATCCGCCGTTTACCGCATCCACCACAGCACGCCAGACCGCCACGCCCCTTGCAGCAAGAGCGTCCATCGACTCCGCCTCGGGCACCGATTCCCAGCTCTTCACGATAAATTCGGCGTACTCCCGGGGATACCGTTCCGCAATTTCGTCCATCGACAGATTTGTGAAGATCCCGGTGTCGAGCTCCTTCGCGGCTTCCAGGATCTCCGGCGACGGCATTTCACCGTGGTGTGCGAGAATCTCCGCCGTTTCCCTGGCGCGCTGAAGGGGTGACGTAAGAAGATGATCCACCGTTACTTCGCCGGAACGGAACCATTGTCCCATTCGGGCCGCCTGACGGCGCCCCCGGTCGGTAAGGGGACTGTCCAGGTGACCCTGCATCTTCCGGGCCACGTTTCCGGCGGACTCGCCGTGACGGACAAAGTAAAAGCGGGCGGGCCTTTTCAGCTCCGCCATGGTCGTGTGGAATTGTTCGGCGTAGTTCATGGGTCAGTAATTGAGAATGATATCCTCTTCCGTTGAATTGTCTGTGTATTTGATCATCAGCGTTCGCGTCGATTCCTCGTAGTGACGTCCCTTTATATACGATTCAAAACTGATGTCGTTGCGCCACTGCAACCCGAAGAGCTGCATCGAGTTGAAGGGAGGAATACCCTGCATGATGATGTAGTGGGTCTGATTGGCGGGGTACTGCAGTCTGAATCGAAACGTCTCCTCACCGATATCGATGGTTGTGAAATCGGCGATCGTCCAAATGAAACTGCCCGCCCCGAGATCGTCATAGAGTGAAATGGCTCGGGGATACCAGGGGTTTTCCGTAAACCTGGCGTAGAGCCGCTCCACGCCGAAACTCCCCTCACGGCGCTGAATTCCCGTCTCGTTGAAATAGAGGAACTCCGGGAGAAATCCCCGGGGGTCCGCAAGCTGAAGTCCCGACATGACGAGGTTTCGTCCCACCGTTATATAGAGCTGGTTGTCCTCGTCCCGGCCAACCCGTTCGATAAGCTGTCCCGCCCGTATGGAACGGTATACGTCGATCTCACCCTGGGCGGTTTCGAGATAAAAGAAGTCGTCAAATCGCCGTACCGCGGGAAAGAGGCGTTCCTCGATAATCCCCAGAAAGCGACGTGTTGCCTCCTCCGCCGCAGGGTCGGGAAAATCGGTATCCACCGCCGAGGCGAGCATTCCCACCGCCGTGGGAATCCCCACGGTGCGATAATCCACAATCTCGATGTATTCAAGGAGCAGCCGATAGAGCTGTTCATTTCCGTGGAGGGAGGCGTGAATAATGACATCTTCATCGCGAAAAATCGTGGGATCACCGGCGGCGATGCGCGCCTCGAGGCTCTGCGCTCGCTCCCGGTCCTCTTCCACAAACGTCGCGGAAACGCTTCTCAGGTCACCGAGGAAGGGAGCGGAAAGAAACCCGACCGCCTGGGGATGCAGGTCCGCCGCGCGGCGCATCTGGTTGAAAGCCGTTGCATACTCATTGCGCCGCCACGCCTCCGCGAGATAGGCGGTGAGGATCTCCTCGGAAAATCGCGCCGCGCCGTCGCGCATCGACCACGTTCCGGATCCGCCGTTGTACCGTTCTCCCGACCAGCCGGTATACCCGACGTCGAGATAGTCCCGAATTGTCTGTTCATACCGCACCACTCCGATCGTCCGCTGTCCGTCACTGAAGGCTGCTTCAATGATATCCTCAGCCTCAGGTGACACCTCGGCGTATCGTACCATCTGGCTTCCCCGTCGAGAGGGATAATGAGGCTCTGCTGGGTATCGTCAAAGACGGTCCGCGGCGGCGAAGAGAGGAAGAACCGCCGTTCTCCCACCATGATTTCCCGCTGCTCCGGCATGGAGGTGTCCGGCGCCCGGAGTTCGGCTTCGGATGTGAGGCGGTAGGGTATGATCAGTTGTCCCCGGGCGGGCCAGTTTTCCGTAGGGACGGGGATGATATGCAGTTCCGACAGTTCCGACTCGGAGACGTTGAAGCGCAGGGCGCTCCCGTCGGACATGGTCATTCGCAATTCATCGCCCTCGATTTCATAGCGCCGGGATGGAGACGCATATCAGGCTCGCCGCCCGAGGCGATCACGAGAGGGATATCCTCGGAAAAGTCAAAGCGGATGCCCTCAAACTCGAGACGCGCGGCGGTGATGTTGCTGCTCGTTTCATCCGCTCCTGCCACCAGGGTACCGGTAAAATGAAGGTTCCGGATTTCTTTTCGTACCGTCAACCGTCCGGAAAACTGAAGAAAGAGGAGCCCGAAGATCACACCAACGTACAGGAGGGGAAGAATCAGATAACGCCGAACGTTGCGAATGCGCATAGGAAGCAATCTACCAGAGGGAGAGGGTTCTGTCAGCTCACGAAGGAACAAACCACCCGCGATGGGCATCGAGTATGAGACGGTGATGTCCCGTTCCCTCGGTAATGCCCGCTCAAGCCGATCATCCGAGAGAAATTCCGCCGCGGTTCCGGCGGTGACGCTCCCCCCGGCGACCAGAAGAAGACGGTCACTGTAGTGCAGGGCGAGATGGAGCTGATGCGTTGCGATGGCAACGCTTTGCAACGGCCCGGCGGCGACGAGATCCCGCAAGAGGAGAAAGAGTTCGCTCTGATGGGGCGGGTCGAGATGCACTGCAGGCTCATCGAGCAACAGAATCTCCGGTTCCTGTGCCAGGCCACGTGCCACCATCACCCGCTGCCGTTCACCGTCGCTGAGTTCTCCCACCGGACGATTCGCCAGGTGGGCGATGCCGCTCTCTTCCATGGCCCGTTCAACAGCATTCCTGTCGGCCTTCGCGGAAGGTCTGTAGGGTAAACGTCCGAGTGATACCAGTTCACGGACCCGCAGATACGCCGGCGCCACGTGGTCGGTCAGGACGACGGCCACCCTGCGTGCCCGCTGCCGCCGCTCCAGAGCACCCCGACCGTAGAGGGGACGTCCGTTGAGCAGGACCGACCCCGCCCGCGGCGGGTGCAGTCCCGAAAGGGTGCGCAGGAGCGTCGTCTTGCCGCCGCCGTTGGGGCCGATGATGCACAGCACCTCTCCCGCAACGATCTGCGTCGCGATGTCGGCCAGGACGGTCGGCCCCCTGCGATAGCCGATACACAATGACTGTGCAACGATCAGTTCTCTCACAGCCCGATGCCCTCCTCGGTGACCCGCCGGCCGGGACGGAGGAGCACGGTGAGTACAACAGGCACACCCACCAGTGCCATCACCGAATTGAGGGGGAGCACCCGGTCGGTACCGGGCATACGGGAGACGATATCGGCGGCTATACCCAGGGACGCCCCCAGAAGCAGGACGGCGGGAACGAGCACGCGATGCCGGGAACTGCGCACCCACCCCCGCGCCAGATGGGGTACCGCCACCCCGATGAAGGTGATCGGACCGGTCATTGCCGTCACGAGTCCGGTAAGGGTGCCTGCCAGCAGAATCAGTGCGCCCTGTACCGCCCGGGCGTTCAGACCGGCGCTTTCCGCATAGAGGCGGCCCAGAAGGAGGGCGTCCAGCCGTCTGCCCGACCAGGTGAGGAGGGCGCCGCCGCAAGGGTGACCGCCGCCAGCGCCGGGGGCCCCGGCCCCGGAGGCAGGCAAATGAACCGAAACTCCACACCACATAGCGCTCAAGACCCTCCGCCGGGCTCGACGCCATGAGGAGGGTGGTGCCGGCGCTGGCGGCGTACCCGAAGAGCAGTCCCAGCACCAGGAGGATGACCGGCTGCCCGACCACCCGGTTGACCAGGAGGGCCAGCCCCAGCACCGTCGACGCTCCGAGTACCGCCGCCGCACCGACGGGCACGATCGACTGCAACGTCGCGCCGCCAAGGATGACGACCGCCACGCCGAGCCCCGCGCCGGAGGTGACTCCCAGCACGCCAGGTCCGGCAAGGGCGTTCCTGAATACGGTCTGCATGAGGAGCCCCGCCAGGCTGAGGGCGGCTCCCGCCGCGGCGGCGGTAACCGTCCGGGGCACCCTGATTGTGTGCAGAATGATGCGTGCAACCGACGCATCCGCCGCGGCGGGCTCCGCAGCGGTCCTCGCGCCGGAAACCATGCATCCCAGAGCTCGCCTGCAGGTATGGTAACGGACCCGACCGAAAGGGAAAGAACGGCAAGCATCACGAGAAGGGGTATGAGGAGGAGAACTCGTACGTTCACGGGGCCGCCTCATTCTCCGACGTCGCGGTTTTCTTCACTCCCGCTCCCATGTACCTATCCATCGGCGCGCCTCACGGGAGACTCCGATAGAAGATGAGCTCATGTTCCGGCAGCAGCCGGGGATGCAGGATGTGAAGAAGATCTGCCAGGACGAGATCTGGCCGCGCCGCGCCGGACTCCCAGAAATCGTTGGCTCCCCAGGGGCGTACCCTTCGGGAGTAGTGGTACATGCGTCCCTCCCGGTACGCCTGGAACAGGGTGAGCCGCTCGTCGAGATTGCGGGCATCGGCCCGGGACTCCCACCCCGTATTGAGGTGCAACCAGAACTCGGCGTGTACCGCCCGTTGAAGAACCGACTCGAGATCGAGAAACCGGGACCCCGTTCCCGATGTTTCCGCCCAGAGATAGCGTCCGCCGGCGTCATGAAAGAGGGTGGCCACATAGCTGTCGCCCCCCGGTACGGGCCACGTACCCTGCCACGGCGCGTTGGCAACAATCGTCGGCCGCTCGTCCGGCGGGAGGTCGCGAGCAACCCCGGCAATACGGCGGTACGACGTCACCCGTTCCGCAAACAGGGCGTCCCCCTGTGCCGTCCGGTCAAAGAGCACCCCAAAAAAACGGATCCACTCCGCGCGACCCAGGGGAGACTGCTCCCGCCAGTCCGCAAGGACGATGACGGGAATACCGGCGGCCTTCAGCCGCCGCAGCGTCGGATCGTCACTCCCCATCGCCGAGGTGAGAACGACATCGGGCCGGGCGGCGACAACTCGTTCCAGATTCAGCGTCCCCCCGGAACCAACCTCGACGATCCGCCCCGATTCCACCGCACGGTGAATATCCTCATCATAGATATGGTCCCCGCGGTCCACACCGACGAGTCGGTCCGCCATACCAAGATCACGGATATGGGGTATCGCCGTTGACGAGAGGGAGATAACCCGTTCCAGGGGAACGGAAATGACTTCATCAAATGCATCCGCCAGCGCGGGGGAAGGAGCCGCCGCCCGGCCCACCGCCGAACCCGCCGAAACAAAGGCGTACCGCAACGGTTCCGCCCCCGGCCAGGCATCTGTAACGGTCACCACCGTCAGCGGTTCACATTCATCGTCGATGGATAACGACGTCGAGAACTCCTGACTCACCGCTGCTGCGACGGGTCCGAGAGCCATCGCGACGATGAGAACGGCGTATGTGCATTTCCGGAACGTCATACAATCTCCCTCCGCGATTATGAACGGTATGGCCGACCGCGCCAACACATGGCTGTGTCGGCAGAGGGCGCGCGCCGGTACCTGACCCCGACGCCATCAGCCGACGCCAACAGCCGACACCCACCGCCGACTCCCACCGCCGCGTTGACGGACCGATCTCCCCCTGCTACCATCAATACATCCGTAACATCCGGACGAGGTGAAGGGAACCCGGTGAGAGTCCGGGACAGTCCCCGCTACTGTATTCGGTGAGGATGCAGGCATACGCCACCGCACGGGAAGGCGCCTGCAGACGTAGAACCGTAAGTCAGGAGACCTGCCCGTCTGCAAACCATGTACGGCCTCGGAGGAAGGCGTGCCCCGGACGATAGCTATCGTTCACCATCCATACCCTTTCGCACAACTCACAGGTATCGTGCCGCGCATTCGCGCCGCTTCCAACCGCGCCGCATCCGAAGGGAGGGAGGTCGCCCCGGGACGGTAACGCCACGATTCCTTTTCGAGAACGAACACACATACAGACAAGATGGAGCGGAAGAATAACGGAAACCCGTGCAAATCGGGTGCGGACGTGCCGCTGTAATCGGATGAGAGATGCCCACATGCCACTGCCGCCCGCGGCGGGAAGGCGCAGCGTCGAGTATCCGTCAGCCAGAAGACGATTCTCCCGCAAGACGACCGGGCGCACCGCGCATGACGGTCGTACTCTCACGAACACAAGAGGAAATCCACAATTGATTTTTCGTAAATTTTTTGTAAATCGAACTTCGTCACATTTCGCGTGGTACCCAATAGCCGCGCTCACCCTGCTCTGGACGGCGGTACTTGCTTCCCCCGCCCAGTTGCCCGCCCAGAACCGGCAAACCGACGATCCAACACCGGATCTCTCCGTCGTCGTCACCGCCGACCGTATCCTCACCGACATCGTCGCCACCGGAGCCGGTGTCTCAGTTATAACCGCGGAGGAGATCCGCCGCAGCGGCGCATCAAGCGTCGTGGAGATTCTTGAGCAAGAAAGCGGCATCTCCTTCACCTCCTACTCCAACGATGCCCAGGCTACCGTCGACATGCGCGGTTTCGGCGAGGGTTCCGGGAGCCGCGTCCTCGTCCTTGTTGACGGACGCCGCCTCAACAGCCCCGACCTGTCCGGCATCAACTGGCTCGGCATCCCCATGGACACAATCGACCGCATCGAGGTCGTCCACGGCGGCGCAAGCGCGATCTACGGCAACAACGCCCTGGGCGGCGTCATCAACATCATCACCAAAGAGGCGGAGACGTCCTTTTCCGTCACCGCATCGGGAAGCCTCGGCTCATTCAATCAGGCGGGCAGTCGCATTACCGTCGACGTTGCGGAAGAACGGGCACGCCTGCGCGCGTCGGCGGAGCACTACACCACCGACGGATACCGGGAGCGTTCGGCCTACGAGGCCCGGAACATCTCCCTTCGCAGCGATTTCGACGTGCCGGCTCCTCTCACGCTGCGCCTTTCCGGCCGGTACGGCGACATCTCCTATGAAATGCCGGGAAGCCTCACCGAGGCGGCGTATAAAGACGACCCGACGCAGGCGGGCAACCCCGGCGACGAGGCGCGGGAAGAGCAGATCGATCTCGGTGTCGCCGTGGAGTGGATGTCGGGACCGCTCATCAGGGTGAACGTGCCCGTTAATTACGCGGGCCGCCTCGTCGAGACGGACACCGCAAGCTTTTCCAGCTACATCGACCGCGACCTCCACACATTCTCGGCTTCACCGGCCGTAACGGTGGACTGGGATGCCGGGGCCCTCCCCCTGCGCTCCCGGATCGGTGTGGACTGGTCAACGGCGCGACAGAGGATTCGCTCGTATACCGATGCGGATCGGGAGACTCGGGACTACACAGCCATCCTCGGCCACCACACAATCGGAACGGCCCTTTCAACGACCGTCTATGTGACGGAAGAGCTCGACCTCGCCGGAACGGTGCGCTACGACCGCAGCACCTTCACCGCGGAAAAGGAGTCGAGCGGCATTGATGACCGGAAGACGCATGAGGCGTTTGTCTTTGACGCGGAAGCGGTGTTCCGCCCCGTGGAAATCGCCAAGATCTACCTCTCCGGCGGCACCCTCTTCCGCTATCCCCTTCTGGACGAGCAGGCGTCGGTGCAGGGATTCGGCGATCAATTCCTCGATGATCTTGACCCGGAGCGAGGCGTCACCGCCGAGGCCGGCGTCGGCATCTATCCCGGGCGAAAAGCGCAGGTTGAGGCAAGCGTATGGTGGCTCGCCATGGAGGATGAAATCGCCTATGACGCCTCTGCGATGGCAAACAAAAACATCGGTTCCACCAACCGGGTCGGCGCCGACTTCAGGCTCACCGCCGAACCGACGGAGCACTTCCGCCTCACCGGCGGCTACAGCTACGTCCTGGCCACCTTTGCCGGGGGCGACAACAGGGGCAGGGAGGTCCCCCTCGTTCCCAACCATTCCGTGGACGGGGAACTGGCCCTCCGGCCCGGAACGGGACTGGGACTCGAGTTTGGTCCCGCCCTGACCTTTCGCAGCGCCGCCTATCAGGGCGGCGACAGCGCAAATGAAACGGATCGCATCTCCCCCTGGGCCGTGACCGATCTCTTTGTACGTTTCCGGCCGGCGGTACCGGGGGACCTCTCGGTCACGGCGGAGCTGAAGAACGCCTTCGACGTGCGGTACGCGCCGCTTCAGTTCTACTCATCCTTTTCGGGCACCACCGCCTATTACCCCGCGCCGGGGCGCTCATTCAGCGTGGCGGCGTCCTACCGGTACTGAACCGTTGGCACGGCGGCGACTGACGTCGTTCCGGCGGCGAGGGGCTCTCGCCCTCGCCGCCTCGCTCTTCCTGCACTCCGGAATTTGGGCGGGTGTCGGGGTGTACCGTTCGGTCGTATCGGAGACCGGCTCCTCGGTGCGGTCCGCTCCCGCCTCAATGGAGGTACGTCTCGTCGCACCCGCCACACCGGTGGCGACGCCGCCGCGGCGGGACCCGCCTGCGGTAGCGTCGCCGGCGCCGGAGCCTCAACCGGTCACAAATCCGCCCCCGTCCCCGCCGCCCGCCGCGATACCGGAGGTGTCGCGACCTGCCGCGGAACCTGCCGCCCAAGAATCGCCGTCGGAATCGCCCGCGGAGCGCCGATCCCCCGATGCATCGGCCGTCCCGGAATCACCTCGTCCCGAACGGAACCTCACCAATGAACGGAACGGCGACAGCACTATGGAACCTCCCCGGCCGGCGTCACCGATCGCGCCGGCCTACCCCTACTCGGCGCGGCGGCGCGGGATCGAGGGAGATGTCCTCCTGGAGGTTCATATTTCGTCCAGAGGAAACGTACTGAATGTGGAAATTGCGAAAAGTTCCGGCAACAGGCGCCTCGATTCCGCTGCGGTTGACGCCGTTCTGGACACTGCCTTTCTTCCCGCCCGGCGAAACAACACTACCGTCGACGATACGACCCTCATCAGCGTCACCTTCCGTCTCCAGTAGCTCTGCACTATCGAAAATATGAAATTCCTTGTGGTTTTCCTTCCGCTACGGTATATTGTCGGTAATGTAAAAGGGACGCTCGTGATTTTCGGTTATTTTTCCGTGTGCCCAGGATAAGTATATGTCTTCTCATCGGTTATTCGCCGGGGTATCTTCTTCGCTTCAGGTGAGCGACGACAGGTGTACCCCTCTGATACACTCACTGCCGTTCGGCGTTCTCATCGCGGACCCCGACGGTACGATCCATGATCTCAATCCGGCGGCGGTAACCGTTCTCGGGGAGCCCGCCCTATCGATAGTCGGACGAAACGTCTTCTCCTTTACCGATCCAAACGATTTCCAACGCCTCTCCCAGTCGCTGCAGGATGTGGTGTCCGGTACCACGAGAATCGTGAAAACCTCGTATCGAACATCCGACGATACGCAGTATACCCCGGTAAGGGTTCATATCGCACCGACGAGTCAGGCGGGTCCCTCGGAGCGGGTCGTTGTCACCCTGTTGAACGACGGGCGGACCGAACGGGCAGGACACGTTCGTCGTCTCCAGGCGGCTTTGGAGGCCACCGAAGACGCTGTGTATCTCGTCGATTCGGAGTCCATGACCTTTCTGGACGTGAACTCCGCCGCCCTCCGGATGCTCGGCTACAGCCGGGAACAACTGCTTACCATGGGACCAATGGATATCGACGTTCAGGTACCTGCAGGCGAGATTCGACGACTCATACTCGCAATGAAGACAGACTCGTCCCGAAAACCCTTTCGTACGACCCATCGACGCGCCGACGGCAGCGTCGTTCCCGTTGAGATGCAGGTTTCGCTCTATCGGTGGACGGACATGGACATCGTCATCGGGATCGCCCGGGATATCACCACCAGAATCTCGACTGAAAAGGAGCTGCAGCGGGTCAACCGGGAACTGGACACGTTATTACGGGAACGTACAACGACGCTGACCGATGTGAGTCAGCAGCTGCAGCTCATGAATACCGTCGTTGAGACATCCCTGAACGGCGTGACCGTCACGGATGCCGACGGTGTCGTCCAACAGATCAACGCGTCCTTTTCACGGATCACGGGATACCAACCCCGCGAAGCGGTGGGACAAAAGACGAGTATTCTCAAATCGGGCCGTCACGACGAATCGTTCTATGCGGAAATGTGGCAGCGCCTTCTCACCGTCGGTGAATGGCACGGAGAGATCTGGAATCGCCGCAAAACCGGCGAAATATACCCGGAATGGCTGGAAATACGGGCTATCTACTCCGAGTCGGGTGAAATCTCCAACTACGTCGCCATTTTTCACGACCTTACGGAACTTCGCGCCAAGGAGGCAGAAGCGGCGTTTCACGCCAATTTCGACGGATTGACCAAGTTGCCCAACCGCGCCTCGTTTCTCGAGCGTATTGCGTCGTCCATCAGGACCTCCCGGAAACAGGTCCGGACAACGGCGGTGGTTATCGCGGACATTGACGATTTCCGAAAGGTCAACGAGTCCATGGGTCATACGTTCGGTGATTCATTTCTCGAGGTTTTTGCCCTGCTGCTGAAACAAACGGTCGGGTCCGGCATCACCGTCGCACGTATCGGCGGTGATGAATTCGGGCTGCTCGTAGAAGAAGTCGCCGACGAGTGGGAATACGCTCACATAACGGAAAAGATTTCCAGCCTGTGCGGTACTCCCATTTCGGTTGACGGCACCTCCGTTCAGATCACCGTTAGCATGGGCGTCGCGCTCTATCCTGAAGACGGCAACGACGCGGAAACGCTCCTGAACAGCGCGGAAATCGCGATGTATCAGGCCAAGTCACGCCCCCAGCTGCCCGACCGGGGGCGAGTCGGTATGTTTACCGCCGCGCTGGATGCGGCACTGAGGCGCAAGATTTCTCTGGAAGCACAGATGCGACAGGATCTGGTACGGGGAAGATTTATGCCCTTCTACCAACCCCGAATCGATCTTGCCAGCGGGGAGATTCTCGGAGCGGAAGCACTGGCGCGATGGATTCGGGACGACGGCACCATCGTCTCACCGGACGAGTTCATTCCTCTCGCGGAAGAGACAAACATGATCGTGCCTCTTGGAGAAGCGCTGTTGTCAAAGATTCGCCACGACCTTTCCGCGGTATTCGGATCAAACATGCCGGGTATGACCATTTCCTTCAACGCGTCGATGCGGGAAATACACGACCCCGCATTTCTCGATCGCCTCACCGCGATCGTCGGAGATTGCTGCCCCTCAGGATCCCTGGAGATTGAACTAACCGAGAGCGTCGTCATGGATGATGTGGAAAAGACGCTCCCCATCATCAAAGGTATTAAGGACCGCGGGCTGTCCCTTGCGATAGACGACTTCGGCACCGGATACTCCTCGTTGAATTATCTCAAGCGACTTCCCGTGGATGTGCTGAAAATCGACCGCTCCTTCGTAAAGGATCTCGGTACGGACACGAGTGACCAGGCGATCATCACGACGATTATCGCCATGGGAAGGGCATTGCAGCTGAAGACCGTTGCCGAGGGCATTGAAACCGAGGGACAGCGTCATTTTCTGGTAAAAAAAGGCTGTCTCGAGGGACAGGGATATCTTTTCGGTGTTCCCATGGGTCGTGACGACTTTCTGAAACTCCTGGGGTCTCCCCGTAACCAGCACGAAAAATTCATCACATAAAATTCGACTTTGCGCCGCGCAAGCGATATTATTCTACCAGGATTGTCAGGGGCGTAGACATCTTCCGTTCTTCATTTTCTCCGCGATCTTAGGGTTGAGGCCGCGCTGTTTCAAGCGCGGCTTCGTTTTTTTTTTAGCGGAGAAATCCCGTTCCCACGAGATACGTTTCAAAGGATTCCTTCCGTACCGACCGGGGCCGAAAAAGCGCCGCTTTGGCAAATCGTTGCTGAAACTCCTGTCGCAGCCGCTGTTCACCGCCGCCCTGGAATATTTTTGCGACGCATGCTCCTGAAGGTGCGAGCCACCCATCGAGATTCCACAGGATGGACTCCACCAGCGCCTCACTTCTCCCGGTATCGACGACGCGGTTTCCCGTCGTAGCCGGCGCGGCGTCGCTCATGACGATATCAAATGGTCCCGCCCTGTGTATTTCCTCCACCATGGGGGGATCAGTGAAATCGCCGGTGCGGCAGGCAGCACCTGCAACCTCCATGGGTGTGAGATCCACGGCGACCACGTCGGCACCGTTTCCAACGGCGTATTGCGTCCACGACCCCGGTGCTGCACCCAGGTCGAGAACCTTCAGCCCCGGATGAGAAAAGAGGTGATACCGACGGTCAATTTCTTTCAGTTTATAGACGCTTCGCGCGTAATAGCCTTCACCCTGTGCGCTTCGCGCCAGATGGTCCTGTCTTCGTCGCCCGTGTTTCGCCATGACGGGAATCATGGTATCGCACTTGACCGGGGACGGGAAAGGCAATACCGTTTTCGGGTGGTACGACAACCTTTCTGGCGGCGCAACCTGCCATACTATGAAGGCAATATGACCTTCATCCTCATCGGTATTAACCTCTTTGTTTTTTTCCTGAGCAACATGAACGGGCAGATCGTCTCCTATCTCGCGATGAATCCCGCCCTGACGGTGGTGGAAGGTTTTGTGTGGCAGCCTTTTACCTATATGTTTGCCCACTCCGGGATATCCCATTTGCTCTTCAATATGCTGGGCCTCTTCTTTTTCGGGACACAGGTGGAGCGACAACTCGGCAGCTGGGAGTTTCTCCTCTTTTATCTCCTCACCGGGTTCCTTGCGGGATTGTTTTCCCTCGGGGTGTACTGGTTTACCGGCAACTATTATGTCTTTCTCCTCGGTGCGTCGGGCGCAGTGTTTGCGGTACTCCTCGCGTTTGCGACCTTTTTTCCCAACGCGGAGATCTTCATATTCGGGATAATCCCCGTCCGGGCGGCGGTACTTGTCATCGGGTATACCGTTCTGGAACTCTTTTCCCAGATGAGCGGCCGGGGCGGTAATATCGCACATTTGACCCATCTCGCGGGATTCGGCTTTGCCTATCTCTATTTCATCATTCGCATGGGAATCAGTCCGTACAGACGCTTCTTCGGGTAGCGGTAATGAGTCGACGTCGCGTCGTCCTCGCCGCATTCGCATGTATTTCTCTCTTTACCCGTCCCCCGGAATGACGGCTCAAACACCGGTTCCACCGGAGCCGTGGGGTGACAGGTTGACCCTTGAGTTGTGGGCGAGCACCGACAAAATCATCCACGGCGAATTGTCCACGGAAGAACGGCTCCTGAAGGAGGGGCAGTACACGATTTCGGGGATGATTTTCGGTTTTGACTTCGTCTATATCCCTGAATATGCCGCCCGAAAGGTGGAACGCTATTTTGATTTGACCCCGATTGAGTCCATTCCATGGGGAGATCCGGGACTTCGACTGCGGGAGGTGCGGTACGAGGAAACGACCATGTACGGCCTCATGGATTACACCCTTTCGGAAACCGATCGTATCAGGCTTCGATCGTGGCAAAACACTGACCGGGACCAGACCGAAGGCATCGGTCACGCGCCGCTTCTTGACGGATATGAGGGGAAAATTGCAGCCATTGAAGACGGGATTCACTATGCAATTCGGGATCACCTGAGAGGTCGCTACCTGAACCGGCCTCGAGAGGTCACCGGTACCGTCGTTCTTCGTCGGCCCCCGCGAATCCGCACAGTGCACGGTGAATATGAGGCGCAGGTGAGCGTCTATATCGTCATTCGGGATGTTTCCGCGTACACAACCTTTTAACGGCGTACGGCGGTGTCGTACGTACGATCACAACCACGCGATAAGTATGCCCCAGGCGACACCGGCGATGATTTCCGGAACGGTATGGCCTACATGCTCCGAAAGACGAACAGTCCTGTTTGTTGCTTTTCCATGGACGGGTTGTGCGGAGACATCCAGTCTCGGCTTGAGCAACTGGTTGAGGACTTCCGCGTGACGCTGTACCTGCCCCCGCAATCGAAACGAGTCGTAAACGACGATCGCCGCAAAAACGGCGCTCACGGCAAAGATATCGCTCTGCACACCGTGCTTCACGCCGATCGATGTGGCCAGAGCGGTGACGAAGGCTGAATGCGCACTGGGCATGCCTGAGGCGGAGAGAAATCGGTTGGCGGCAAATCTCCGTTCCGACACGGAGTAGAGGATAACTTTCACCACCTGAGCGCTCACCTGTGCGACGACGGCCGCGACCAGGGGATACGCGAATAACTGAATCATACCATTGAAGGTAACGCCGCCGTACCCTCTCGTAAAGGCGGCGCTTCGCCATTACAATGGTGTGATGGATCGCATCGGTGTTCCTCTTCTGGTACTCATCTTCAGTATGATCCTGGCAGCCCCGGGGGTAACGCGCATCGAAGCGTCACCGACACAAATCACGCATCGTATACTGGTGATCCATTCGTATAACACCGATTTCCAGTGGACCCGCGATATCGATCAGACGATGCGGGAGACGATACGAGCAGGTCAGGAAGAGCGGGTTGTCGTACACAGTGAATTTCTCGATTCCAAATACCACAACAGCGCGGACTACTTTGACGCCGCGGCACGGCATCTGATTGAAAAATACGCGGGGTGGAAATTTGACGTTATCGTCGCGGCGGATAACCACGCCCTGGAATTTGTCCGCCTGCACCGTGAGGAGATCGTCGGGCCGATACCGGTCATCTTCACGGGTATCAACTCATATGAACCGCTGCTGGTCGAAGGTCTCCGCAACGTAAGTGGCGTCGTGGAAGAGCTCGACTATCGGTCGACCTTTGAACTCGCCCATAATCTCCGTGAAGGAGAAACGGTCTGGATACTCGGCGACGGCACCGTCACCCTGCAGCGAAACGTACCACTCATTCGTCGGTCATTGCGGGAAATCGGTTCCGACAGAAATATACGACTCTATCCGGCCATCGACGTGTACGGCGTTCAGCACATCGCCGACAAGGTTCAACCTGACGAC
Source organism: Alkalispirochaeta sp. (assembly GCA_965242725.1). Lineage (GTDB taxonomy): Bacteria > Spirochaetota > Spirochaetia > DSM-27196 > Alkalispirochaetaceae > Alkalispirochaeta. The sequence continues at coordinate 10,844 of CBDESZ010000014.1, read as the reverse complement.
ATCGTTTTTCTTGCGGCATCGATCCTTGATGAGAACGGCGAGGTCCTGCCCTTTGACGCAGCAGGTGCGATCGTTTCCCGGCTGATGCCGACACCGGTCTTTGTGGTATGGGACTTCTTTGTCGGGACGGGCACCCTCGGCGGAAAACTGGCAAGCGGGCGAGAGCAGGGGCGCGCGGCGGGAGCGATAATTCGACGAATACTTCTGGGCACGGAAACGATAGACATTCCCGTTCTCACCTCGAGTCCGAACAGGTGGATTTTTGACGCCCAGGTGCTGAAACGGTTTGACATCGACCGGCACGATCTGCCTCCGGGGGCAACCTTCGTCAATGAGGAGACCACCATTTGGAACCTCTATCGCGTCGAGATTCTTGTCACGGCGGGTGTATTCACGGTGCTCCTTGTTCTCGTGACCCTTCTGGGGGTCAACATCAGACGCCGATCCCTCGTGACCGCTCAGCTGCGGGAATCCCTGACGGAAAAGGAAGTGCTTCTCAAGGAAATCCATCACCGCGTGAAGAACAACCTGCAGGTTATTTCCAGCATTCTCAACATGCAGAGCGCCGGAATCACCGATACCACGACACGGGCCTATTTTCGTGACTGCGAGACCCGGGTTCACTCAATGGCGCTCGTTCACGAACAGCTTTATCAGTCATCCACACTTGCCCATATCTCCATGGCCGCATACATCGAAGATCTTGTTTCCTCTCTTTTCGGTTCCATGAACGCCGCCGGACACCGCATATCCATACACCACGACATTGAAGATATCGCCATGGACCTGGACAACGCCATTCCCGTCGGGCTCATCGTCAACGAACTGATCTCCAACGTCCTCAAATACGCCTACCCCGACGACCGTTCAGGTACGATAGGACTCACCTTCGTGCGGAACTACGATCATCAGTATCGGCTGGTTGTTCACGACGACGGTGTCGGCTTTCCACCCAAAATAACGGAAGAACTTCAGCGCAAACGCCTGGATACTCTGGGAGTACATCTCATAGACGCCCTTGCCCAGCAGCTGGGCGGGACGATTACCTTTCGGAACCGTCCGACCGGCGCCGAAGTGGAGTTGATTTTTCCCCGCGCCCGGGACAGCCGGAACGGGTCATGAAACGAGAGAATACATTCTCATTTCGCCTTCCACGGTTGGAAGATGAGGACCGCCGTTCTTCCTACTGACCACTCCTTGAGTTTGTCCAGCCGGATCACTCCGGGAACGATGAAGAGAAAGATGACGAGGACGATGCGAAAAAACATCCGATAGAGGTCGATTCCATCGTAGCCCATTGTACCGAGCGTCCCGATGATCGAACCGCCGATAAATCCGCTGATGAGACCCGCCGTCGCGCCGGAGACGATTCTCAGGATGAGGGCGCTGCCCACCCGATCCGATGGTTTCGACACATTGAGGAAGTAGAGGTTGGAGACACTGAGAATGCCGAACTTGCAGTACCCGGCCACAAAAAAGGTCACCCCCGTCAGGATCGGCAGAAAAACCGCCGGAGCGACGGCCCAGTAGGCGGCGACAGCGGCAAGGGCGATGACATAAATGATAAAAAGCGGCCGGGGGCCTACGACGTCGGCCACGCTCCGGTTGACGGCGCTGGCGGTCATGCCGCCGGAGAGGAGCGCCAATGAGAAGATCAGCGCCTCATAGTCGGAGACACCGTACCCGTTTTTTACCGTGATGACGGCGAAGGGGATCACCAGCGTATAGGCGGCAAATCCGGCGGCCCAGGCAAAGAGGAGACGACGTAATCGACGGCGGCGTATGACAAGCTTCAGAACCTCCCCGAAGGGTTTGCTCGCCGAGAGTCTTGGAGCTCCGGTCTCGGGAATACGGGAAAGCACCCATCCGACGTACACTCCAATCAGTGTGGCGACGGCGATGACGAGCTGAAAGACCCATGTCTGCGGGGTTCCCCGGAGTATAAGGATGAGCGCCGACAGAGATATGAGCTGTGCCGCCGTGTTGCGTATCCAGTTTCCCGAAAGAAACCGCCCCCGCTCACGTTCAGTCGTGATTTCGCCGATGACCGGTGAGTTTCCCACCAGGCCGATCGCCCGAAAAGCGGCGAATCCAAAAGCGCCTACAAGGATAATCGAAGTCCGGATGTATTGAGGTGCCCCGACGGGAACGAAGGGGGCAAGTACCATGATCATCGCAAAGAGATTACGGAGAATCCAACCGATTCCCCATGTACGGGGCGGCGCCGAAGCGCCGGACCGCGCCCCTTTCCGAGAATCATCAGGGGCATCGACAGATGGACAAAGGAAGCCAGAAGCGCCAGAGCCACATCACCGACCCCGTTGCGAATGGCGTAGAGAATGAGAACGCTGTCCATGAGAAGGGCGACCGAAATTCCGTTGAGCGTTGCAAATCGACGGACGAGGCGCCGCCCTCGCTTCATTTTTCGGGAAGAGAGTAATTCTGTATGGGCGGAGTCGTTCCGGTCCATTTACCCGTTTCCCGACAGGAGAGAACGGGCGGCGTCGAGGGGTGCGGTGTTGTCCAGTTGCAGCGGTGTGATGGAGACGACTCCGTCGACGGAAATTGCATAGATGTCGTCATCCGGCGATAGCCCGGCGCGGTCGTGGTCGATGTGCGTCTTTGCCGCGCCGATCGGAGTCTCCGGTCCGCCGGCGTCCATGAGGGACATGAAATAATGGCGTCCGGAAAGGCGGGTAATGCGTTCCTCCGTTCCCTCGGGACACTCTGCGGGCACATCGATCTTCAATACATCGAAGGGAAGAGCGGCGGCGGGATAGTCATCGGAAATATTGGTGGGAATCCTGCCGCCCGGCGGGTGGTAGGCACCTTTGAAGGTGCGTTCAAGCAGCCGTTCGGCCCAGCGGCGGGTAATTCCTTCCGCGCTGCCCCAGTCGAGCTCGGAGTATGAGAAATGGTGTTCGATATCGGTCTGTCGCGAGACGGCCAGTGCGGGAACCCCCTGGGCCGCCGCCTGGAATGCGGCGCCGAGCGTACCGGAAATCATGATGTTGTTTCCCAGGTTCTCACCATAGTTGATGCCGGAAATGACCAGATCGGGATATCGTCCCCCGAAGAGCGTCGCCAGTGCGTGCCGCACAACCAGTGCCGGTGACGCATTGATATGCCACGCCGCGGGGGCCTGATGTGAATCGAGGCCGTCCCGCAGGGGGAGCTCAATCGGGTGAAAAAAGTCGCCGTCTTCGCCGACAAGGCTCCGTCCCCGCGCCGTCTGCTGTGTCGTCGGCGCGGCCACCACAACCTGTCCAAGGGGTCGCGCCGCTTCCACGGCGGCGACGAGACCGGGCGAATTGATCCCGTCGTCATTGGTAACGAGAATAAGAGGAACCCGGGGGTCCCAATTCAGGGTGTCCATAGTTCAGTCCTACATCAATCGGTTTCGTATTTCCGCGCTCACGTAATCCAACGTGGCAACGGTAATGGCGATAAACCACACCGCGATGCCGGCGGATCGATAATCAAGCAGCCGGATGTACTGTACCAGAAGGAAGCCGATACCACCACCGCCGACAAGACCGATGACCGTGGACATACGGACGTTGATATCCCATCGATAGATGGAGAAGCTGATGAAGGGTGAAATCATCTGGGGAATCACCCCGAACATGATCGTCTGAAGACGATTTGCCCCGGTCGCCTGAATTGCCTCGATCGGGCCGGCGTCTATGCCTTCGATAGCCTCTGAGTACAGTTTCCCCAGGGCGGCGATGGAATGGAGAGTCAACGCCACGATACCCGCGAAGGGGCCCAGCCCGACCCAAACGACTGCGATGAGCGCCCAGATCAGCGGTTCAATTGAACGGATGATGTTGAGGATCGTCCTTGTCAGGTAATAGAGCCCCATGGTGAGACGGCTGCCGGACATGATGTTTCGCGCCGCCAGAAAACTCACGGGAATAGAAAAGATGATACCGAAGAAGGTGGCCATCATTCCCATGAAAATAGTCTCAATCATGCGGTGGATCGTGAGAATCAACGCCTCCGACGCCTTGGGCAATCCGACTCTCGATACCTGCCGCGCCTCTATCGTGTGGATAAAGGGTCCTTCCGCACTTGGCGGCGCAAGACGATAGGGCATCGTCATCTCAAGCCGGAAACTGCCCTCTTCGTCGGTCTGGAAAATAAGATACTCTCCGTCCTCCCGGGGCCGGAACTCATTTCCCAGTGGATCCTCCCACCAGATCTCCGTCTCCGTGTTGGGTGCGAAGTTGCTTCCGGTGAGGGTGATTCTCGTGCCGGGAACGGGCCGGTAGTTCTCATCCTGTGAGGACATCTGACCGACATTGGGCTCAACCAGCAGATACGGCTCACCTTCCACCGGTTCCTGCCGTACCGGCGCCGTTCCCTCCCCGGCGAGCACATCTGCTCCGGCAACAAGGGATTCCGTGTCATAGGTGATCGCCGCCCGCCACGGCCACATGACCCGGGAGAGGGGAGGAAGCGCTTCCGGTGCCTGCCGGACGAGCTTGACCACATCGATTTCGGCGATCTGCCATCCCAGGACAAAGAAGGAGGCGAGCACGAGGGCAAAGACGCCCGTCGTCGGCCTGCGTCGATCACGGGAACATTTGTAGGCATCCCACACGGCAACGAGCCACACGAGAAGCAGTGAAACGGCAACAAGAATTACGAAACCGGGACTGAGCTCAAGGGCACGCCGTATTGAGGGGAACAGGCCGGTCACCCGCCTTCCCAGGTCTGCGACACGCCATGCGAATATTCCGCCGCCGGTAGCCATCGCGGCGAGAATGAGAAGACCCCGTTGGGTCTGGCGACTCAGAATCTGCCCCAGCCCGGGAAGAACGAGCGATGCGATCGCCGCAAGAGGAGGCGTGACGAGGGGGTTCTGGGCGGCTGAACGGGCTGTTACGCGAGCCTGTCGAATGCGTTCTTTTTCCTGTGGTGTCTTGGCCATTATCGACTCCCTTCCTCATCAGTCGGGACGACGCTCTCGGGTATTCCGCCCAGGGTCGCCGCGGAGGCCGGCGCGGCGCCGACGCGTTCCGCTTCCTCTCCGTATATCTCCTTGAACTCTTCATCGGTCATGCGCCTGATGTCTGCGCCGGTACCCCGATAGACGACCCGTCCGTCCCGCAGTCCGATCACCTTTGTGGCATAGCGCTGAACCAGGTCCAGGTAGTGGAGACTGCAAATGACGGTAATACCGTCTTCCTTGTTGAGACGCTCAAGATACCCGAGAATCGTATGAGCCAGGACGGGATCGAGACTGGCAACGGGCTCATCGGCGAGGATGATTTCCGGCTCCTGCATGAGCGCCCGGGCAATACCCACCCGCTGCTGCTGTCCGCCGGAAAGCTCGCTCGCCCTTTTGTACGCCTGCTCCGTCAACCCTACCCGTTCAAGGGAGCGAAAAGCGTTTTTCTTGTCGTCGCCGTCGAAGCGATAAAAGACGCTCTTCCACGTATCGAGATAGCCAAGCCGCCCTGAGAGGACGTTGTTCATCACGCTCAACCGTTTCACAAGGTTGAAGTGCTGAAAAATCATACCGATCCTGCGGCGGATCGTGCGCAACTGGGTATTATCCGCGCCGGTGATGTCGAGACCGTCCCACATGATCGATCCTGAAGTTGGTTCAATAAGACGGTTGGTGCAACGCAAGAGCGTGGACTTTCCCGATCCGGAAAGACCGATCACGACGAGAAACTCGCCCTTTTCTACGGAAAAACTGACCTCTTTGAGGGCTTGTGTCCCGTCGTCATAAGTCTTTGATAGATTGCTGAACTCCAGCACGGGTATTCCTCCTGGATGGTGTGCGGCGAAAAAAAAGCTATCTTCCCTGACGTAACATCAGGGAAGATAGCAAAAACGGTTACAATAAATCAGTCGCCCATCAGTTCGGCGGCATCTACACCGGCGGATTGAAGAACCTGCCGGAAGGGATCGTAGAAGTCGTCGCCGTGGCGCTCAAGATCCTGCCACTGATACGCCTGGCTCAACGCTTCGACTCCCTCTTCAGTTTCGACGATGTCGAGAAGGGCCTGGACGATCTGTTCCTGGATCTCTTCAGGAACGCTGGGATGGAACTGTACGCCGTCGTTGGGAATCGGCGCACTTACCTCGATGACGACAACTTTGTCGTAGACGTCGGGGAAGTCCTCTTCAACGTTGCCCCTGGCATCGACAAAGGTCGCACCGGCATCGACGTCACCATTGTAGACCGCGGTAACCACGCCGGTGTGTCCGCCTGCATCGACAACGCGGGAAAGATCGGTGTCCGGATTCACTCCGGCGGCACGCATGGTCAGACTGGGAATGATCCACCCCGAAGTGCTCAGGGGATCAGGGCGGGCGAAACTCTTTCCTTCAAGATCGGCAAGAGTGCGAATGCCCGTATCGGCACCTGCGATGATCTGGCCGTCATAGAAGGGACGTCCGTATCGAACGGAAACCAGTTTTGCCTCCGCAACTCCCCGGTCGGCGGCGACGACGTAGGCGAAGGTCGCCAGGGAAGCCATGTGGGCGCTGGGGGGATCACTCTGCAGCGCTTCGATAACGCCGGCGTACTCGGTCGCGACGCTCGCCTCGACAACGAGTCCCGTTCGTTCATAGATCATATCCGAAACCTTCTGCCCACCCGCGGAGATCTCCTGGGTATCCTGCGACGGAACAAAGGCCCAGACAATTGGATTCTCTTCGGTCCCCAATGCAGGTCCTTCCTGGGCACCTGTCGCAAACAGCAGGGATGCCGTAAACACCACCATGACCGCGGCTACAATAGCTCGTTTCATTTCTCGCTCCTCCTTTTGAATCTGCTCCTACGCTGACGCGCGCATGTTAGAGTCCAATTAAACATTGACTCCGATTCTTGATTTTTGCAAGTGTATCGGTTATTTTCGTCGTTACCAACGGGACGGTAACTACCGAACAGTCGGTAACTATTTCAAACGCCACGAACAGAGGTACCGGTGACACCACGATTGAACAGAGAACAGATTATTGAAGCTGCATTCCGCGCGTGGGGTCGCACGTTTTTCATGCGCACCGGGCTCGATCTCGTCGCCCGCGAGCTGGGGGTGACCAAACCGGCGATGTACCGCTACTTCCGCAACAAGGATGAAGTCATTTACGCCCTCGAAGAAGACTACGATCGTCTCTCGGAGCAGTATATCGTCACGCCCCTTCAGAGCCTTCAGGCGTCGTCGAAGGTGGAGGCGGAGTCGGTGATCCGGACCTATTTCACCGGCGTCTTTCGCCTCTTTGAGGAACACCCCTATCACTACCCCTTTTTCCTTCGCCGCATCATCGGGCGCCTCCTCCGGGACGGAACGGACGTCAGAAATATGCGCCATCGGACGACGACGCTTCTCGTTTCGCTCTTTTCCACGGCCAGGCATCTTCCCGCCGGGGAGACGGTCGCCGCGGTGCGATACTTGACGATGTCCGCCGTCTTCTGGATGACCCATCACTACAGAAAGACCCTCGATCAAAGCGCCGCGGAGGACCAGGTCTTCCAGCCGGAATCCTTCTCCCTCGGGAGTGAGCGCCGGGCGAACCTGATAGATGATGCCACGCGCCATTTCATGCACGGTTTTGCGCCGAACATCCTCCCCCGCATCGATTTTGACGGAGTGGACCGCATTGCCACCATCGCTCCTGAAGAGATTCCTCAACCCGACCGGGTTATGACGGCAATTACCGCCGTTGTAGAGGAGTACGGATACGCCGACGCCACGGTGGAGCGAATTGCCGCACAACTGGGCCGATCAAAATCGAGCCTCTACCACTATTTTGCAAATCGTGACGAAATGCTCTCCCGGATGCTCATGGAATTTCAGGAACGCTTTGCCGCCATCGCATCCCTTCGATTTCGTCAACTTGCATGCGATGACGAACGTCTCTACGGGCTGTTTGTGCTCCTCGCCGATTGGGCGGTCCTCAGCCCGGGAGCCGCGATCGTAGAAAACTGGGTGCGGGAAAGCAACATCGAGGTGCAAATTCCGCATACTCAACTTGTTGAACTAAAGAAGATCTATACATTCATCACGGATATGCTTGTCCAGGGTGAGTTGGCGGGTTCGCCGGATGATGCATTCGGGATACTGCAGTTTGTGTCATTCATTGTGATGCAGGAAATTGCGGTCCAGACACACTTTGGCCGGGATACACGGCGGTATCGCAGCGTCGTTCGGGAGTTGTTCATTCGCTTTGCCGGCGGATATGACCGCCCGACGGGCGGGGATACATCGGCATCCCGCAGCAACATCGACAGGGAGAAGGAAAATGACCTCACGTAAACGAGTAGTAATGGCGATTATCGCCCTTATCGGAATCACCCTCCATGCCGGAGCGGAAGAGATCGATCTAGAGACGGCGGTGGCACTCGCCCTTCAGAACAACCTCGGTCTGGAAACGGAAATGCTGGAACTCCGGCAGAAGCGCCTTATCGCCGATACGTGGTGGAATCGATTCTATCCGTCGGTGAGTGCCAGGGCGACGCTGTCGCGGAGCAATGAGGAGCCGTCCAATCCGATGGAGCCCGTCGCGGATCTATTAGGTTTTGAAGTGGATCCCGTCCCCCGCTGGTCCCTCTCTACCGGTATCGACATGCAACTGAACCTGACGATGCAAATGGTGCCGGGTGTTCGTCTCGCCAATCTGGACTATGAAAACGGCAGAATCACCCTGGAACAGGCGCGTCGGCAGGTAGAACGGGACGTGACGAAGCAGTTTTACACTCTTCTGCTTCTGAAGGAACAGATCGCCCTGACGACACAGCAAATACGCACGGCCGAGCGCCGGTATAATCAGGCGCGAATAAACTATGAAAACGGCCTGGTCGACGAGTATACAATGCTCAGCGCCCAGGTGGCGTGGGAGAACCAGAAGCCCCGCCTCGCCGGCCTGGAGGTCCAGTACCAGCAGGGACTGCTCGCTTTTCGCAACAGCCTCGGCGTATCGCTCATTTCGTCAATTGAACCGGTCGGAACGATCGATCCCCCGTCGCTGACGATGGAACTCCGTGACGTCACCCGGGACCTCCTCATGCAGCGCCTGGATGTACGGCAGCTGGAACAGCTGGAACGAATCCTTGAACAGCAGTACCTTCTTACCGATTCCGGTCGTGCACCTGTGGTGAGTTTCGGGTGGTCCTACGATCCCGCCTTCAGCGGCGATCCTTGGAAAGACGATCTTCTTGAAGGGGACAGCTGGAATCAGCGGAGCGGTGCGTTTTCGATAACCATCAGGCAGCCCCTTGATCCGTGGCTTCCATACAGCCAGCTGCGGAATGAACTTGCAAATATCGAAAAACAGCGGCGTCAGAATGCGGTCCGTCGGGAACAGGCGCTCACCGGCGCGGAAATCGAGGTACGGAGCCTCATCAGGGCGATACGGGCGGCGGAAGAGACGGTGGAGGCTCTGGAGTACAACATCCGCCTCGCCCGGCGCGCCTTTGAACTGGCTGAAATCGGATACAACAACGGACTCCGGGACCTCCTGGAGGTACAGAACGCGGAAGTGGAATTGCAGAATGCGCGGTTTGAGGTGCTCAAACAGCGAAAACAGATAATGGACAACCTTCTGGACCTGCAGTATGCACTGAACACGTCCATCGAAGAAATTGCCGAGGAGCAGGAATGACAAGGACAGACGCACGACACGGGAGGCTGATACGAGCGGTCGCCGCCGTGTTCATAACAGTGATTCTTTTTGGGACTCTCGCCGGATGCGATCGTCTCCCCGGTTTCGGATCGCAGGGAGAAGCTCAGGAAGAGGGACAGGAAGCGTCGCAACCCGCTGTAGACGGGAGAGAAACGGTCCGCGGCGAGAATGTGGGTACCGTCTTTGCGATCAACGTTACTCCCGCCGTGGAGGGCCCGATCAGCGACTATATCGAAATCAACGGCGACGTGGATACGACGGCAAGTGTTGATGCCTATTCCGACGCGGCAGGTGAAGTGGTACGCCTCTATGTCGGAATCGGTCAACGCGTCACGGAAGGGCAACGCATCGCGGAAGTGGATCCTTCCCGTCCGGGTCAGAACTTCACCCTGAGCCCCGTCACCGCACCGATAAGCGGCACCGTCACCCGGCTCCCGATACGCGTTGGATCACGGGTCAACCAGAGCACGCCGGTCGCACAGATATCCCGTACCAATGAGCTTGAAATCATCGTGAACGTGGCGGAGCGCTTCGTATCCAAGATCCGTACGGGACTACCCGCGGTTGTACGTCTCGACGCCTTTCCGGACCGCGAGTTTTCCGCCGTCGTCAGTGAGCTCAACCCCGTCGTCGACCCCCTGACCCGGACGCTTGAGGTGAAACTCCGCTTTACCTCATCCATACAGGGCGTTCGTCCCGGGATGTACGCGGAAGTGCGCATCGTGACGGAGCGAAAAGACAATATCGTCAAGGTACCCGCCGATGTGCTTATTCGGCGCTTTGGTGAAGACTTCGTCTTCGTCGTAAAAGATGATAATACGGTGGAGCGCAGGACGGTGAATCCGGGTATCGAAATCGACAATATCATGGAAATCACCGCAGGACTCGAAGCGGGTGAGCTGGTGGTCTATCAGGGTCAGAACCTGCTTGAAGACGGTGTGTCGGTGCGTATCATCGATACCGTTGAACCCCTGGGACAGGAGTGACCCATGAGTCTCAGTAAACGCGTCGTCGGAAAACCGACCACGGTTCTCATCATTTTTATCCTTGTCACCGGTTTCGGACTCTACACGACCAGTGATCTGGCGATCGACCTCTTTCCGGAGATCGATCCGCCGGTGCTCATCCTCTTCACGAACTACGCCGGCGCGGGGCCGGAGGAGATCGAGGAGTCGGTGACGCGCCCGCTGGAAGGGCAGCTG
>CBDESZ010000013.1:0-66393 GCA_965242725.1 Alkalispirochaeta sp. | reverse complement strand
ATGATCCGTCGGCACTCCCCGATGGGACAGCACCTGCGGGTGGTACGTTATTTGTTCCGGAGACGGTAACGGGTTCAAACTTCCGGACAAGGTTGGACATGATACTCCATGAGCATAACCAGCAAAATCAGAAATACAAAGACGATGGTCATACCCAGTACCATTAACTGCAGACCTGCTGCGATCATCGATTACTCCTTGGGTGGTGAAATGTCCGGTATTGTATCTTGAAAGAAGAGAAATGCGAAGGCCGGATTCAATGCTGCCGAGACATTCCGACTGTTGATCGTATGGGTTTCGCCGATTCATGAGCGCCCGATATCGCCTGCTTGTGCCGAAAAACGATACGAAACGACAGAAATCAAGAATATTATGTTATATTTCGCAGCTATATTGCCTGTAACGACCGTCGATTAGACGTTGATATTGAAATTCAATTGACGATTTGAAATACCGATGATAGCATTTTTATGGCCTGTGAAATTGGTGCGGATGCCGCCGTCGGCATGTTCTGTGACGTCCGTATCAGCCAGATCGTCAACCACGTAACGACGGCACGAGTGGTTCTTCCCAAGACCCTGTTGTCCAGGTAAGTTCCCGTTCATTTCAATACAGAAGCAGCCCGACCTTTTTTCTTCCCCGAAAACGGGCGCATCCGGTGGGGGGATGTCGATACGGGTTGCCTGCAATATCAAATTGCAGGTCAATACGACGAATTTTATTTCTATAAGAAGGTATAACAGAATCGTTGCCTACAAAAAGCAGTAATCAGAGGGAAATAGATTGACATATAGTCATGCCGATCCTATACTGAGCATGTACATCAATCACGTAAATACTTTCGAGAAGGGGGAGAGATGACCGTTAAGAACAAGGTCCGTCCGAATTCCTACCATGACTCGGCAACACTCATGCTGATCACGAACCGGATGGCCGAGGAACTTGGTGCAAAAAACGTGGCCGTCATGATGGCGACCGATATGAATAAGGATATTCTGAAAGAGTCGGAGCATCTGGCTCCGAACGGCGAGGCGGCGACGGCGAACGACCTGATTTCGCGGCCCGCGGTTCCGATGAAGCCACCGTCGACGGGGCGATAGAAAAGGCGGAAACCGCCCTGGATACCCGCTCATCCCGGACAGGAGCCGACGGCTTTCCGGTGGTCCGGACGCTTGATTCTGCGGTACGGGAAATGCCGGATGCCAATATTTCGGTCATTTCCATTCCGGGACAGTATGCGCGCAGCGAGGTCATGAAATCGCTGGACAGAGGACTTCATGTTCTCCTTTTCAGCGACAATGTTTCCCTGGAAGACGAAATCGAACTAAAAGATTACGCCCTTGAAAAGGGTCTTCTCATGATGGGTCCGGACTGCGGAACGGCGATCATTAACCACACGCCCCTGGCTTTTGCAAACTCCCTCGAGAAAGGTGATATCGGTATTGTTGCCGCCTCGGGAACGGGGCTGCAGGAGACATCGGTATTGATCAGTCGCATCGGGGGTGGTGTTACCCAGGCGATCGGCACCGGCGGCCGGGACGTGAAAGAAGCCGTCGGGGGCAGGATGATGCTTGCCGGCATCGATGCCCTCGATGCCGACCCGGCGACGAAGGTGATACTTCTGGTCGCCAAGCCGCCGGCGGCGAGCGTCATCGATCGACTGTCGGAACGCATCACAAAGACAAGCAAGCCCGTCATTACGTGTTTTCTCGGTTGACCGAAGCACTCTCCCCACGGTGAAGGGCGCCACCGCAACGTATACGCTGGAAGCCGCCGCGGTTCAAGCGGTTGCGTTGAGCAAGGGCGTTGATCCCGCGTCTCTGTCGTTCCGGGAACCCGAGAAGGAAGTGGACGCCCGGATTGATGAAGAGCGGAAGAAGTACGCGCCGTCACAGAAATTCATCCGCGGTCTCTACGCCGGCGGTACCCTCGGGTACGAGGCGATTCTCATTGCCCGGGACGCACTGTCACAAATCTATACAAATACTCCGGTGAGCTCCGGAGAGGCACTGGAAGGCAAGACGCCGCACGATCACACGCTTCCTCGACCTCGGGGAAGACGAATTTACAAGGGGAAGGCCCCATCCATGATCGAGCCGTCGCTCCGCAATCAGTGGATTCTCGACCAGGGGAAGATGAGTCCGTGGCGGTCCTTTTGATGGACCTTGTCATCGGTTTCGGCGCCCATGAGGATCCCGCCGGTGTCGCCGCTGAAGCGATTGTAGAAGCAAAGCAAAAAGCCGCTGCGGCGGGACGCCACTTGAGTGTCGTTGCGTCGGTCTGCGGGACTGAGGGTGACTACCAGGGGTTCCAGAAGCAGCGGCGCGTCCTGGAGGATGCCGGCGTAATCGTGCTGCCCAGTAACGCCCAGGCGGCGGAGTTTGCGGTGAGGCTCGTCGGCGGAAAGATAAGCGGGAAATGAGGGAACGGCAATGGCAATAAAAGACCTGTTTGGTAAAGAACTCAAAGTGGTGAATATCGGAATCAGATCCTTCGCGGAAGACCTGGAGAAGCAGGGACGGAAAGTGGTCCATCTGGACTGGAAGCCTGCCGCCGGCGGCGATGAGCGTCTTCAGTCGATTCTCGAAACGCATGAGAAAAAAAGGCTGAAGCGGGTACGCGCAATGAAGGCGATTCGTAACGCAAACGATGAAGTGGTGGAACGCCTCAAATCGGCGGAGCCGCGACTCGTTGATATCAAGACACTGGGTGAGGTGGTTCCTGAAGCCGACGCCCATACGCTCTTTCACGCGGGGCCACCGGTTACATGGGAACATATGAGCGGGCCTATGAAGGGGGCGGTCTATGCCGCCCTGATCTATGAAGGCGTCGCGGCGACCCCGGAAGAGGCGGAACGAATAGCGGCACGCGGTGAGATTACCTTCCGGCCATGTCACGAAGCGGGCATGGTGGGACCGATGACCGGCATCACCTCGGTTTCAATGCCGTTGTATGAAATTCGGAACGAAAAATACGGCAACACCGCCTACAGCACGATCAACGAGGGGATGGGCAACGTCATCCGCTTTCGGTGCCTACGAAGAGGAGACGATCGAACGGCTTCGGTGGATAGAGAAGGTTTACGCACCGGTGCTGAAACAGCTGGTGCTGCGGGAAGAGGGCGGCATCGATCTCGGTTCCTTTATCGGCAGGGCGCTTCAAATGGGCGATGAGCTGCACATGCGTAACGCCGCATCGACGGTCATGTTTCGCGATTTCCTCTACGCCCGACTTGTGAACCAGGAAATTCCCCGGCAGGTGCTCCAGGACATATCGCGCTTTCTCTCCGGAAAGAACGATCAGCTCTTCCTGAACCTCGTCATGGCTTCAAATAAGGCGGCTGCCGATGCCGGCGGACGGCATATTCCCTTCCAGTATCGTCACGGCGATTGCGCGAAACGGGTATGAGGTGGGCATACGTATAAGCGGGCTCCCCGGTCGGTGGTTTTACGACCCCCTGCACCGCCTGTTGAGGCGCTGTTCTTTCCGGGATACTCCAAAGAAGACGCGTGCCCCGACCTGGGCGACAGCGCGATTCTTGAGGTCCTTGGCATGGGCGCCTTTGCCATGGGAGTCGCTCCCGCCCTTGTTCCTTTTCTCGGGATGCAGGGAGCGGAGAATGCCCTCGTCACCAACCGAAGAGATGTATGAAATATGCCACGGCGAGCACGACCGGTATCGGTCCGCCTTCAACGGCGAGCGGGGATTGCCCCTCGGTATTGACGTCATGAGCGTTGTGGAGCTGCAAAGGCGGCCGAAAATCAACACCGCCGTTGCGAGCAGGGAAGCGGGCGTGGGAATGATCGGGGCCGGGGTATCGGAAGTACCGTTGGAAACCATTTGTCGATGCGCTTATAGCCCTGGATGAAGCGACTGAAAAGGCGGCGGGGAACAAAGACGGATCGAAAACAAAAAAATCACAGCAGTAGAAGGAGAAAAGATGAAAGGCATTGATGTAGACGTTTTTCGATACGGCATGGCGTCGCCCGACGACGTTTCGGGTATGGCCGAGCTTATTGATTCGGGAAAAACTGAACGTAAATGAACTGCGGGCGATTATCGCCCAAACCGAAGGAGATGTGTACTCCCGCGGTTTTGCAACGCTGGCGTACGAGGAGCTTCTGAGCGGACCGATGGGTCTCTCCAAGGAAGAGGTCTTCAAGAAAGTTCCGATGCTGATGATCGGGCCTTACCGCCGGGAATCATGAGCCCCCACGCAGTCGCATTTGCGACGCGGGAAGTGGAAATCGATGCGCCCGGGGACCAAGCGGCTTGCCGTGGGTGTCGTCACCACACGGGATCTCTATCCGGAAGAGTACGGCGTGGAGACCCAGGTTGATCTCGTCGTCGAGGCGGTGCATCAGGCGATGAAGGAGGCTCACATTGAAGGGCCCGAAGACGTGCACTGCGTTTCCATAAAAATGCCGGCCATGACGGCGGCCAGAATTGGCCGACGCCCAGGGGCGGGGAAAGACGCTGTACACAACCAATGCGGGGGAGGCGTCAAACCGCGCGAAGGGAGCATGTGCATTAGGCGCGGCGGTAGCCCTTGGAGAGGTGCCTCGGGAGAAGGTGACCAACCAGTCGATCAACAGCGATTTCGATCTCTATTCAAAGGTTGCGACGACCTCCGCCGGTAACGAACAGACGGGGTGTCGCGTGGTGGTCATCGGCAACTCCACACGATCGGTGAGCAGACATTTCGTCGCAAGTGGTGTGATGAAAGATACCCTGGACCTGCCCGCCGCCAAGCAGACAATTCGCGATGCCGGGCTCAAAATTGAAGATCAGCTCACCGACGCGGAGCGGGAGAAACTCACCGCCGTCTTCATCAACGCCGGAGCAAACGCGTTGCCCCACTGTCGCGGCCGCCGTCACACCATGCACTCTGATTTTCTGGCCGGGTATGCAGGCATTATCGCCAAGGCCGTCGTGAACAGCGTCGTCGGTTCCCTCGTCGGAGACTCCATGGTTCTCGCATCGGCGGGATGGGAGCATCAGGGCCCGCGCGGTTCAAACCTCATCGCCGTCATAGCCGAGAAATAGGGACGATGAAAAGCATGTTCATTCGGAACGCGAATCTTGGGGGGACGCTCAGGGATATCGAGATCGTGGAGACCCGCATCGTCGGAGTATCCCCGCCGGGAAGCACACCGGCCACGGAGAGTGACTTTGACGCAATGGGAAACGTGGTTATCGGCGGATTCGCCGATGCCCACATGCATCTCGACAAGTCCATGCTCGCCCTCCGGGCGGAATACCAGGATGTCGCGCCTCCGGACAAGGGACGACTCACCCGTGAGATGAAGGCTCAACTTACGGAAGAGGATATCTATCGGAACGCCCGCTCCGTCATCGTTCGCGCCGTCGGAAACGGAACGATTGCCATTCGTACAAACGTGGACGTGGACCCCATCGTTGAGTTGCGGGGGGTCCGGGCGTTGTTGCGGCTGCGGGAGGAGTTGAAGGAAGCGGTACAGATTCAGGTCGTGCCCTTTGCCCAGGAAGGGGTGTTCAACTATCCCGATACGCCCCGGCTGCTCAGGGAGGCGCTGAAACTCGGCGGAGACGGTGTCGGTGGACACACGATCATCGACAAAGACGGTGAAGGTCACATAGACACAATTCTCGATATCGCCCGGGAGTTCGGGGTGACCTGTGATTTTCACGTGGACGAGTCGGGAAAGGCGGAACACTTTCTCCTGCCCTATCTGGCGGGACAGGTCATGCAGAAAAAGCTGCAGGGGAAGGTCAACGCGATTCACGCCTGTTCCCTTTCAGCGATGGACGACAAAACCGTGAACGATACAATCGCGCTGTCAAAGGACGCGGGGCTGCGTTTTATCATTGCACCGACGGCGATTTCCACGCGAAATCTCACCGTGTCAAAGGCGCTCCTCTCCGCGGGGCTTCCCGTCAACCTCGGCTCCGATAACGTGGGCGACTTTTTCAATCCCCTCGGCGGAGCACACGTGCTTCACATCGTTCAGCTTCTCGCCTACGTCCATCGATTCTTTACGGCGGAAGAACGGGAACAGTTGCTCGGAACGGTGACGGACGACGCGGAGGAACTCTTTGGCCGCGCTCTCGGAGCGGGCGGTATAAACGCGAAGGGCGGGGCGGATATTACCGTTCTGGAAGGTAAAAACGTCCGGGAAGTGATCGCCAACGCGGCGCCGCCGTTACTGGTGATCCGCAACGGCGTGACGCTGCGGCGCCGGAATGACGATGTTTCCTTCAATTAATTTCATCTGCCCCATGCGGCAGCGGAAATGTACAAGCCTGTTCGGCCGACGCCGTCAGTTTGTAATTGAAGGATACGTGGAATCTGTAAGGAGGTGGTGTCGACCGGAAAATATGTAAAACGGGATCGGTTCAGGAATATGCAGAACGTATTTCAATGGTATCAAAGGAGTTCCAGATGAAACGAGTTACAACGATATGTATCGTGTTGGTAATGACGGCAGCAATGGTTTTTGCCGCCGGTCAAAGTGAAGGCGGCGCAGCGGCGGAAGGCGGTGCGCGGGAAGCCAACGTATCCTTTCTGACGAGCGGTCAGGGCGGAACATTTTACGTTGCCGGTACCGGTATCGCCTCGCTCACGAGCCGCGAAGTTGACGGCCTGTCGGTGAACGCCGAGGTGACCCGGGGGGTTGTGGAAAACGCACGCCTCATGGCCGCAGGCGAAAGCATTATGGGTTTTTCCTATGGCTCCGTTGCGTACAACATTGCCCGCGGACAGGGACAGTTTGAAGGACAGGAGTACGACGGCCTGCGTGCGGTTGCGCTTGTCCACAACGGTGCGCTGAATATCGTCACCCGCGATCGTACGGGCATCAACTCCGTTGCTGACCTGGCGGGGAAACGCGTTTCCATCGGTCCTCCCGGATCGGGCAGCGCCGCCGTAGCGGAAGAGTTCCTTCGTGGCGTCGGTATGTGGGACCGGGTCGATCGCAGCAACCTGAGTTTCAACGACTCCGCCTCCGCCCTGCGTGACGGCAATATAGACGCCTTTTTCATCGGCGGTGCCACTCCCGTTCCCGTTCTTGTCGAGCTGGAAGCATCCATCGACATGAAGCTGATTTCCGTCGACCAGGCGAATATCGACCGGTTTCTCGACGCCTATCCCTACCATGTGGCATACACGATTCAACCGGGTGCGGGGTATCAGAGCGTGACCGAACCGGTGCAAACCGTTGGGTATACCGTTCTATGGGTAGCCCGGGAAGACGCTCCGGAATGGGTCATATATGAAATGCTCAAGGCGATGTACAGTGATGCCGGTCGTGAATACCTTCAGGAAGTGCAGCTTGCCTTCAGGGAAATGGAACCGGGACAGGCGCACTTTGAATCCATAGAATTGCCGTACCATCCCGGTGCGGAACGGTTCTATCGGGAAGCAGGTCTGATCGACTGATTCGGTCGTACCTTTTTCACCGGTTTCAATACATACTATCGACAGCCGGGGGGATGAATCATCCTCCCGGTCGTCGAACAGACAGATATACGAATCCGTTTCCAAGGTAGGCGTAACAACATGAAAATAAGAGAAACGGTTATCGACTGGCTTGCCGTCGGTTACTCTCTCGTCTTTATCGTTCAGGCTGCGTTCGGCGTCTGGCCGGCTCACGTCAGTCGCGGGCTTTACATTCTTTTTGCCCTGGTGCTGACATTTCTCATCAATCCAAAGCGAAAGGGGGCCGTCGGAACGGTTGCCCTGTCAATTGACACACTCCTTGCGGCACTCTCCGTTGTGGGGGTGGGATACTACATCGTCGAATTTCCAAGAATGGCCGAAAGCGCCGGGATCCCCCTCTCCGCTATGGACATGACCATGGGCATTTTGACGATTATCCTGGTCATGGAAGCGGCGCGTCGTTCCGTAGGCGTCACCCTCACGTCGATTGCCGTGGTTGCACTGGCATACAACTACTTCGGAAACCTCATACCAGGTGCATTCGGCCATCGAGGATACAGCCTGAACAGGATTGTCAGTTTCATGTACGCAAGTACCGACGGCATCTTCGGTTCGGTCGCGTATGTTTTCTCGACGTTTATTTTCCTCTTCATCATCTTTGGTGTCTTTATTAAGAACTCAGGAGGAGGGAAGTTCTTCATAGACATCGCAAAAGCGACGGTCGGCCGGTTCACCGGCGGAGCCGGACAGGCGGCGGTCCTTTCAAGCGCGCTCCTCGGTTCCATCATGGGATCTTCAACTGCAAATACGGCGGTAACCGGATCCATTACGATACCGATGATGATTTCTCGGGGGTACAAGCGACACGTTGCCGCGGCGGTGGAGGCGGTGGTTTCCATAGGCGGCCAGTTTCTGCCCCCCATCATGGGTGCCGCCGCGTTCCTCATGGCCGCGTTGATGGGCGTTCCCTACACGGAAATCGTTGTTGCCGGTCTTATCCCTGCATTCCTCTTCCTGGCGAGTATGCTCTTTCAGGTATACCTCGAAGCCAAGCGGGACGGAGTACCCGGCATTCCGAAATCGGAGCTGCCGAGCGTTTCAAGTGTCATGAAACGGGGCGGGTACTTTTTACTGCCCATCGCATTGATCATTTACATAATTGCCGCCGGATATTCCCCGGCACGTGCGGGAATCGCCGCGATTGCCCTGACCTTTCTTCTCTCCATGATCAGAAAGCACGACCGCATGAGCGTGAAGGATGTCGTTGCCACACTGTCGGAAGGCGCCCGTTCCGGTCTGATCATGGCCGTTACGGCAGGTGTTGTAGGAATTGTCGTCGCCGGTATCGCGTTGCCCGGACTCGGCATGAAATTCTCCTCGATCGTTATAGATCTTTCCGGGGGCGTTCTCATCGTCGCGTTGCTGCTGACCCTCGTGGCGAGTTTTTTCCTCGGAATGGGAATGAATGTGAGTTCCGCCTACCTCCTGCTGGTAACGTTGACCGCTCCGGCGCTGTCACGAATGGGTGTACCCCTGCTGGCGGCGCATTTCTTCGTCTTCTGGACGAGTCAGCTGGCGGTGATTACGCCACCGGTCTGTCTTTCGGCGTATGTTGCCGCGGGAATCGCCGACGCCGATCCGTGGAAAACGGGAGTTCATTCGCTGCGCATGGGGCTTTCCATCTACTACATTCCATTCATGTTTGTCTTCATTCCGTCCCTGCTGGGAATGGGTGAAGTTCAGAACGTCATATGGAACAGTATGACCGCCCTTCTTGGCGTGTTGAGTTTCGGCGCGTTTATGCAGCGATATTTGATTGTCCGTTCCAGCGTCGTGGATCAGCTCTTCATGGCGGTGGCGGCGCTGGCGCTCGTCTTCAAGGGAGTGGAAACGGACATCATCGGCTTCTCGGCGATTATCATCGTTGTGGTGTTGCAATTGCTGCGGAGGCGTCGCCATGTGGTTGCATGATCTGTAATTTGCGGTAAAATTGCGGTGCTTTGGTGTCACTGGAGAATAATAAATTCACCAGTGGCACTTTTTCACAAATAAAAAATACTTTCAGTACGAAAAGGGAGACGGAATCCCATGGCAGTCGAAACGCCTGTTCTGGACGAAATTGACACTGCGATTATTGCTCTGCTCAGTGAAGACGGACGGATGTCCTATTCAGAAATCGCGAAGAAAGTGGGATTGTCCCGACCGGGTGTCACGGAACGTATCTCATCATTGCGCACCCGGGGGGTGATTGAGCGGTTTACCATCAGTGTTCCTCCCCAGTTTGTGCGCAAACCGCTGCCCGTCTATTTTGAGCTCCGTTTTCAACCGAAATATGTGCATGAGGCGGCGGAGGCGATCTCGTCGCATCCCGACATCGTGACCGTCAATTTGATGAGTGCAAAAAACTCACTTCATATTCACGGCTTTTTCCACGATATCGGCGAGGTAGGGGAGTTTGTGGACGAGTTTCTTGTCAGTTTTGAAGGAATTCTGGAGATCAAAACTGATTTTCTCCTGAGACGGTATAAAATGGGTCGTGTCTGAAATGGAAGCAAGTACGAGTCAGTGGGACTGGGACGACAGTCTCGACGCAACGGACAGGAAGATATTGGAGTACCTGAACCTCAACTCCCGGATATCCTATTCCGAACTTGCGCCTCTGGTAGGTCTCTCCCGTCCGGGGGTGACGGAGCGTGTCTCTTCCCTGCAGCGGCGCGGGGTCATAGAGCGGTTTACCGTCGTCATACCCTCGGATTACATACGAAAGCCGCTGCCCGCGTTTTTTGACATCATGTTTGAGCCGTCCAAGGTGAAAAGTGCCGCTGAAGAGATTGCCCGACATCCCGATATTGTGACAGTGTATCAAATGAGTGCCCGCAATTCTCTGCACGTTCACGGTTTTTTTGCGAGCATTAACGATGTCGGTGAATTTGTGGAAGGGTATCTTGTCGATATCGAAGGCATGCAGGAAGTGAAAACCGACTTTCTCCTGCGGCGATTCAAATCCGACCGCGTGTAAAAAACGAAACTCCTGTACAATTCTATCTCCTCCCTCCCGACGCCGTATCCACGTCCATGGCGAGTGCCTCCTTTCGGCGCCCGACACCGCCGTGAATTTCATTCGTTAAGCTGGAAGCGAAAATGAATTGCAATAAGTACTTTATATTCGAAAATATATATCAATATGAAAAGTAATATCGCAAAACACTTGACAATTCGTTATTACGGGTCTACGGTGAAGCTGTAACACATCACAAACTATTTTCAGAATTTACGAGGCCGATGATGAGCGAAACGATAGTTATCGCCCTGGGCGGTAATGCGATAAAAAAAGCCGGCGACAGCGGTTCGGCTGAAGAGCAATTAAAAAACGTAGACGCGACGGCACGTCAGATCGCACTGGTCCTTCAGGCGGGGTATCGGGTCGTCCTTACCCACGGCAACGGACCTCAGGTTGGTTCGCTGCTTATTCAACAGGAGCAGGGACGCGACCTTGTGCCGGACCAGCCGTTGCATGCATGTGGTGCAATGACGCAGGGACATATCGGGTGGATGCTTCAGAACAGGCTGCGCTATCACGTACACAGCCTCGGGATACACGCACCCGTTGCGACGGTGGTGACCCAGGTGGTCGTACACACCGACGACCCCGATTTTCAGAACCCGACCAAGCCGGTGGGACCGTTCTACCGTGAAGACGACGCCAGGCGGCTTGCCGATGAAAAAGGATACATCGTACGCCGCGTCGATCCCAAATCGGAGAAAGGGTGGCGCCGTCTCGTCCCGTCACCGCAGCCGAAGGACATCCTTGAAAAGACGGCGATCCGTTCCCTCGTGGCCGCGGGTCTGGTCGTCATTGCCGTTGGCGGCGGTGGTATTCCCGTTGCCAGGGAAGACGAACACAACTACGTGGGTGTCGACGCGGTGATCGACAAGGACAGAGCGGCAGTACTGCTCGCGGAGTTTGTTTCTGCCGATCGGTTCATGATCCTTACCGACGTACCCAACGTTCTCATCAATTATGGAAAACCCGATGAGTCGGCATTGGAGACGGTACATCTTGACGAAATCGACCGGCTGACCGCTGAAGGCCACTTCCTCGCGGGGTCCATGGGCCCGAAGGTAGAAGCGGCAACGCAGTTTGCCCGGTCTACCGGCAGAACGGCGACGATTACGTCCCTGGAAAACGTTCTGGACGGTTTGAACGGGAGCGTCGGGACTCATATCGTCCCGTGAAGATTCAGGTACACAAGAAGGAGGATAGATACCAGCATGATCGATATTGAAAAAGCAAATGAAGAGGCGATTTCACGAATAAACAAAGGTGAGCCAGTCCTCGTCGACGTAAAGTATCGTCACGAGATTCTGCCCGATCTGGATCGGAAAACGATCCTTCACGCCGGGCCCCCTCTCGCCTGGGGAGATATGTGCGGTCCCCTCAAGGGAGCGATCATCGGTGCAATCCGATTTGAAGGTCTTGCAGAGACGGAGGAGGAAGCGGAAAAACTGGCCGCCTCCGGAGAGATCACCTTCCGGCCGAATCACGACTACGACGCCGTCGGTCCGATGACCGGGCTGACCACCTATTCGATGCCCGTATTTGAGGTGGAAAACACGGCGTTCGGAAACAAGGCGTATTGCACAATCAATGAAGGTCTCGGAAAGGTGATGCGATTCGGTGCAAACGACGACTCCGTTCTTGACCGGTTGCGCTGGATCAGAGACGAACTTGCACCTGCGGTAAAACAGACGATTCACGCCATGGGGGGCGTCAACCTGAAAGTTCTCCTCGCAAAGGCCCTGGCCATGGGCGACGAAATGCATCAACGAAACATTGCAGCCTCTGCGATGTTCTGTCGGGAGTTCTTCCCGCCCCTGAGCAAGACCATAACCGACATCGACGTTCTTCAGCGAATCATCGAGTTCGTTTCGGGGAACGAGCAGTGGTTTCTCAACCTCGCCATGGCTGCAGGAAAGGCGACGATGGACCCCGTACGGGATATCGAGGGATCGACGGTGGTCACGGCCATGGCCCGGAACGGTACCAATTTCGGAATCCGCGTGAGCGGACTTGGTGATACCTGGTTTGAAGCACCCGTTGAACAGCCGAGGGGTTTGTATTTTCCCGGCTATTCCGCGGAAGACGCAAACCCCGACATCGGAGACAGCACGATCGTCGAAACCTTTGGATTCGGCGGCATGGTGATGGCCTCCGCGCCGGCGGTAACCCAGTTTGTCGGCGCCTCAAGCGTGGACGAGGCGATACGGTTTACCCGGGAGATGGGAGAAATTACGATCGGCAAGAGTCCCCACTACGTCATGCCGACGATGAACTTTGAGGGAGCTCCCACCGGTATCGATATTCGTGCCGTCGTGGAGACAAGCATTCTGCCCGTCATCAATACCGGTATCGCCCACAAGAAGCCGGGAGTCGGTCAGGTCGGGGCGGGAATCGTGACTCCGCCGTTGAAATGTTTTCAGGACGCCCTTGTGGCGTTTGCAGAAAAATATGGTTTCTAAGTGAAACCGCATACTAACAGGAGGTTTGTATGAAAAAGGTTATCAGTCTCATCGCGCTGATAGTGCTTCTGGTTCCGGCGTTTCTCATTGCCGGCGGTCAGGGAGAAGGCGGAGCAGTGGTCATGAAACTTGGCCATGACCTGCCGGAAACGACGCCGCAGCATCTCGGAAGCGTCCGGTTCAAGGAACTGGTGGAAGAGCGAAGCAACGGCTCGATCACCGTTCAGATATATCCCGCCGGGCAGTTGGGCAGTGACATCGAGGTCACCGAGCTCATGCAGAACGGCGCCGTCGAAGCGGGACTCGTCCCCACCGCCAAACTGAGCGGGTTTGACCCTGCTCTGCAGGTCGTCGACCTTCCGTTTCTCTTCCCCAGTCGTGAAGTCGCCTATGAGGTGCTCGACAGCGAGGTAGGTTTGAGTCTGATGGACGACCTGCGGGAGAAGAATCTTGTCGGCCTTGCGTTCTGGGAGAGTGGGTTCAAGCAGCTCACCACAAGCTTCCCCATCGAAGGACCCCAGTCATACGACGGGACGAAGATTCGCGTCATGGAAAGCCCCATCCTGATTCAGCAGTTTCAGGCCATGGGTGCAAATGCGATCCCCATCGACTTTGCCGAGGTATATAACGCCCTGCAGCAGGGAGTCGTCGACGGCCAGGAAAACCCCCTCGTATCGATCGTGAACATGCGTTTCTACGAGGTGCAGGACTACATGGCCCTCAGCAATCACGGCTATCTTGCATACGCGTTTCTCGTTTCTGAGGCGTTCTACGATCGGTTGACCCCTGAACAGCAGCAGATCATCTCCGATGCGGCCATTGAAGCTGCTCAGTATGAACGACAGGTCACCATAGAGCGGGAAGAAGGGTTCATCGAGACGATCGAGGAGTCCGGTACCACCGTCATTCGCCTCACCGATGAACAGCGGAGAGCCTTTGAGGAAGCGACGCGACCCGTTCACGAGAATTTCGCCAGTACAATCGGTCGGGATACTCTGGACCGGATCTACGAGGCGATCGAAGCTGCCCGGTAATTCCGGCCAGATTCGTTCTGAATAACGTGGAGATGCGGCGACGAGAACGAATCGTCGCCGCATTTCTCATTTCTTGGAAGAAGAGGCACAGGATGTGGAAAAAAATCGACAAGGCGCTGACCGCGCTTGAAGACGGGATCATGGGAATCGGTCTTCTCAGCGGCGCGATTGTTCTTTTCGTCAATATAGTTCTTCGATACGTATTTTCCCATGGACTCCATTGGGCGGAAGAGTACGTTCGTTTCTCGATCGTATGGATCGTGTTCTTTGGAAGCGGTGGCGTCGCACGGCGATACGCCCATTTATCGGTTTCCGCCCTTATAGATTCGGTAAGTAAAAAAAACGCATGGAGGCTCACGACGGTGACCTACGTCATCACGATAGGTTTTGTGATCTTTCTTGCGGTCTTTGGATTTCGTCTTACCTTTGAAACATATCAACTGAAACAATATTCGCCGGCGATGTCATTGCCCATGTGGCTTATGTATCTGCCGATCGGCCTTGGCGGGGTCATGATGACGCTCCGGTTTATACAGATGTTTGTCGCCCATTTGAAGAATCCCGCCGATACATCCCATATTCCGGAGGCAGTGGCATGACAGTCGCAATTTTCGGTATTCTTGCGCTGCTTCTGGTATTGAACGCGCCTATTTTCGTGGCTCTTTCAGGAACGGTCCTGATCATTTTTGCCACGATGACCGATTTCCCCCTGACCACGGTTATCCTGCGTCAGTTTGCGGGTCTCAACAAGTTTGCCCTGATGTCAATTCCATTTTTCATCCTTGCGGCAAATATCATGGGCAAGGGAGGTATTTCCCGCCGTCTTGTCGATCTCGCACGGGGTCTTGTCGGCTTTCTTCCCGGCGGACTGGGGATGACGGCGATTCTCGCCTCCCTCTTCTTCGGCGCGATCTCGGGATCGGCACCGGCTACGGTAATCGCCATCGGCGCCATCCTGTATCACCCGCTCCTGGAGAACAAGTACGGAGAGAACTTTTCCGCCGGCCTGATCACCTCCGCGGGCGCCCTTGGAATCATCATTCCTCCGAGTGTCACGATGATCGTTTTTGGCGCGGTCACCGGAACGTCGGTGGGTACGCTCTTCATGGCGGGATTCGGCGCCGGAGCTCTCTTCGGGCTGCTCTTCATGATCTACAGCTACATTTACGCAATTCGCCACAAGGAAATCGTGGTAACAAAGCGGCCAAGCGCCAAAGAGGTCATTGACGCGTTCAAGGGTTCAACGCTGGGTGTCGGTGTTCCCGTTATCATCATCGGCGGTATCTACGGTGGTATTTTCACTCCCACGGAAGCGGCGGGCGTTGCGGTCATTTACGCGCTCATCGTTGCGATGTTCGTCTATCGGGAGATGTCCTGGAAGGACCTGTACGGCGTTCTCGTAAACTCCGCGGTGACTACCGCGGGAGTAATGATCATTCTCTCCTCCGCCGCGGTCTTCTCGTGGATACTTACAAGCCAGGGAATTACCGTCGGCATCACCCAGGGAATCGTATCGATAAGCAACAGCAAGATCGCGGTCCTGGTGATGATAAATATCGCGGTCCTCGTGGCGGGAATGTTTATCGACGGCGCGTCGATAATTACGATCCTCGGTCCATTGCTCATGCCCATCGCCCTTCAATACGGAATCGATCCCATCCATCTCGGTGTCATCGTCACCGTCAACTGCGCGATCGGAATGTTCACACCGCCATTCGGACTCAACCTCTTCGTTGCGAGCGGGGTAACGGATCTTTCCATCATGCGTGTCACCAAGGGAGCGCTGCCGTTCATTGCCATTTCCATCGTCACCCTCATTCTGGTCACTTATGTCCCGGATATTAGCCTCTGGCTGCCCAGGGTCGTATACGGTACGTGGTAGAAAGCAGGAGTCGGCCATGAAGACACTGATAACCGGAGCATCCCTTCTGAACAGGGAATGTGACGCATTTGTCCCCCGGGATGTCATTGTTGAAAACGACCGGATCGGTACGATAGGTGCTCCGGGTGAGCTGAATTCCGGCGACGTCGACCAGACGATCGACGCTGCCGGGATGTGGGCAATTCCGGGGATGATCAACGCCCACGGGCACTCCTATGCGGGGCTGCTCAAGGGCAGCATCGACGCGGTACCCCTCGATATTTATATGCTCTACGCCATCGCAGGGGGCACCGCGCGACACGACAGGGCGATGTATATAAGCGCGCAGCTTGACGCCCTCCAGATGCTGAAACGGGGAGTCACCTCATTCGTCGATCATTACGCCCAGCGGCCGGTACAGACAGTGGAAGGCGTTGAGGCGGGACTTCGGGCGTATGACGACGCCGGGATCCGTGCGGTTGTGGCACCGATGTTTGCCGACAAGCCATTTGATGAAACGGTTCCCTTCGGGCCTGATGAACGGCGCACGACCGCGGCTCCCCGCCCGTCGGCGCAGAGTCCGCAGGAGTACATAGAGGTTGTCAGGGCGCTCGTCCACCGCTGGAACGGCAAACACAGTCGTCTCCACGTCTCCCTCGGTACCGATGCACCACAGCGCTGTTCCGATGATCTGCTCCGCCGTTCCGTCGAGCTTGAAGAGGAAACCCGCTGCGGGTGGCAGACCCATCTCCTTGAGGCAAAGACACAACGGGTCTTCGCGGAACGGGTTTACGGCAAAGGCGTCATTGAGCACCTCGTCGACGATCTGGACGCAATAAACGAGAGGATGTCCTTTGTTCACAGCGTCTGGCTCAACGACCGCGAAATCGATCTCATTGCCCGGCGGAATGCAACGATCGTGCACTGCCTCAGAAGCAACCTCCATCTCGGCAGCGGCGTCGCGCCTCTGGGTACCTACCGGGACCGCGGTATTTCGGTGGCTCTGGGAACCGACGGCGGAAATCTTGGATCCCTGGATATGCTTGAGGTTGCGCGTTTCACCGCCCTGGTACATCGCGTTCTGGAGGTCGATTACGAAAAGTGGATAGACGCGGCATCTGCCCTTCGTATGGTATTTCACGGAGGTGCCCGCGTCGTGGACCGCAATTCCCGACAGGGCGGCGGTCTCGGATCTCTCGAAGAGGGCTGCAAGGCCGATATCGTCCTTCTCTCCCCCGATAATATTACCTGGCAGCCGGGACAAAACCAGGTGAGGCAACTGCTCTACTACAGCAACGAGTCGGCAGTCCGGGACGTCATGGTAGACGGCAAAATGGTCGTCAGAGATGGGGTCGCGGTCACGGTGGATGAAAAGGAACTCCTTTTGGAGGGGAAGGAAATAGTCCGGGAGCTCGGTCTCGGCGGGCCCGGCGCCCCGGCCCCGGGGAACGAAGAAATCAGCCGTTACCGGAAAATGTATCTGGAAAACATGGATCGCGAGAGTTTTCACGGGCGCTTTTTCGGCTGACGGCGTGAAACAGCATTTAATGAAGGAGAGGTATTCATAGATGGAATCAATACCGGTTTCAATAGTGATGTGGATTGCGGCATCGTTGCCGATCGTCGCACTGCTTTTTTTAATGGTGAAGCTCCAGTGGGGCGCCGCGAAGGCTGCGCCTATGGGACTGGTCCTTGCCGCGGTAGTCGCCCTGGTCCTCTACAAGGCAAATGGACAGCTTCTGTTTTTTGAGACCCTGAAAGGCGTTTGGGGATCCCTGACCGTGCTCATAACCATCTGGCCGGCGATTCTCATTTACGAAGTCACCCATGAGGCGGAAGCATTCAACGTCTTTCGACGGGGACTGCAGCGGATCTCACCGAACGAACTGTTGCAGGTTCTGACATTCGGCTGGGTCTTTGTCAGTTTTCTGCAGGGAGTCACCGGCTTTGGTGTACCCGTTGCAGTCGGCGCGCCGCTCTTGATCGGAATCGGTGTGCGTCCGCTCTGGGCGGTAACGATCGCTCTTCTCGGTCACGCATGGGCAAATACATTCGGTACGCTCTCCGTTGCGTGGGAAGCGCTCGTCACGACGACGGGACTTTCCGGAGACGCCGTCGGCATGACGGCATTCTGGGCAGCCGTATTCATCTGGGTGTTCAATGTGACTTCGGGATTCACAATTGCTTTCTGGTACGGCAGAATGCGGGCGGTAAAAAAAGTATGGCCCGCGGTGGTCATCATCAGTCTCATACAGGGTGGCGGACAGGTACTTCTAACGCAGTTCAACGAGACTCTCGCCGCCTTTGTTCCCGCGAGTATCGCTCTGGCGGTCATCTTTTCCCTCGGAAAGCTGAAGCGCTTTCACGAGCCCTGGAGCATTGAAGAGAGCCCGGTGATGGATCGTGAATTTGTCGACCACCATGAAGCTCCACGGGAGGGAATCAAGTCGCTTTCCGTTCACCAGGCATTTGCCCCCTACTACATCCTTATCGTCGTTACCCTTGGGGTCCTTCTCTTCCCGCCGGTCAAGGGTTTTTTCAGCCAGGTCAGCGTCGGTTTCCGGTTTCCCGAAACTGCAACGGCCTACGGCTTTGTGAATGAAGCTGCGGCCAAGTATTCACCGATACGGCCGTTCATTCATCCCGGGATCTTCCTCTTTATCGCGGCGATGGCAGGGTACGCGTTCTTTCAGCGTCACGGTGCCGTGGAAGTCGGCGGACTGGGGAGGGTATTCCGCAGAACCGCTCAGAAGACACTCCCGGCGACAATCGGGATCGTCCTGCTCATCGTCATGTCCCGGCTCATGAGCGCCACCGGTCAGGTCCAGGTGCTCGCAGAAGGGACAGCCAAAGTCGCGGGCATATTCTATGTCGGCCTTGCGCCGATGGTCGGAATCCTCGGCTCCTTCATCACCAGCAGTAACCTTGCGTCCAACGTGCTGTTCGGGCAGTTCCAGCAAACGACGGCGGGGCTCCTTGGACTCTCCCAGAACGCCATTCTCGGTGCCCAGACCGCGGGCGGTGCTATCGGAAACACCGTCTGTCCCGGGAATATCATTCTCGGTACGACGACGGGCGGGATTCTCGGAAAAGAGGGAGTTATTCTACGGATGATACTTCCCATCACCCTGAGCGTTGCCGTGGTCATCGGTGTAATACTGCTGTTGACCCAGGTCGTCTTCTGATCGGCCGAGGATGTTTGGTCCAACGACGAAACAATAGGTAAAAAGAGGGGCTGCCTCATTGTGAGGCAGCCCCCTTTTTTTGTCTTTCCTCTGCGTTCTCCCGCAGGGGAATCGCGCTATGCGTTGTACGATCCGCTCGTGGCGATACCTGTTCCGGTCCAGTTGAAGTGGTGAAACTCTCCCCGCGGTCCGTCGACGCGCTCAAAAGTGTGGGCGCCGAAGTAGTCCCGCTGCGCCTGCAGGAGGTTGGCGGGAAGTCGCTCGCTGCGATAGCCGTCATAGAAGGCGAGGGCCGTGGAAAAGGCGGGTACCGGGATTCCCGCCATAACGGCCGCAGCGATGACGGTACGCCAGGAACTCTGGGCATCCTCGATGACCCCTTTAAACCATCCGTCCAGCAGGAGGTTTGCCAGTTTCGGGTTCTTTTCAAAAGCGTCCTTGATTCTTCCGAGAAAGACGCTGCGAATGATACACCCTTCCCGCCACAGGAGAGCCACGTTACCGTAGTTGATATCCCATCCGTGGGCATCGCTTGCTTCACGGATAAGCATGAATCCCTGGGCGTAGGAGACGATCTTTGAGGCGAGGAGCGCCTTTCTAAGGGCTTCCAGGAAGGCGGCGCGATCCTGGGTGATGGGTGCGATACCACCGCCCCGTGCGTTGGACACGCCTGCAGGTCCCTTCAGTTCCGCTGCGGCGGCGACCCTCTCATCCTTGAGCGCCGAGAGGGAGCGCGCAAAGACCGCTTCCACGATGAGGGTGACAGGTATGCCCGCGTCCAGGGCGTTGATTCCCGTCCATTTGCCCGTTCCTTTCTGGCCCGCCGCGTCGAGAACGGAATCAACGACGTAATTACCCTCTTCATCCTTCGTCTTGAGGATGTCCGTTGTGATTTCGATGAGGTAACTGTCCAGCTCCGTCTTGTTCCATTGGGCAAAGGTCTCGTGCATCTCTTCATTGGTCATGCCCAGCCCATCCTTCATGACGTGGTACGCCTCGCTGATGAGCTGCATATCACCGTATTCGATGCCGTTATGGACCATCTTTACATAGTGGCCGGCGCCGTCTGCGCCTACCCAGTCGGCGCACGCCTCTCCCTCGGGCGTCTTGGCCGCAACGGCCTGAAAGATTTCCTTCAGATGGGGCCACGCGTCCGGATTGCCTCCGGGCATGATGCTCGGTCCGCGACGCGCTCCCTCTTCACCGCCGGAAACACCGGTTCCTACAAAAAGGATGCCCTTCTTCTTGAGCTCCCGGGTGCGGCGGATCGAGTCGGGATAGTGTGAGTTGCCGCCGTCGATGATGATGTCCCCTTCTTCAAGGTGGGGCAGCAGCGCCTCGATGAACTTGTCCACAACCTCCCCGGCCTTGACCATCAGCATGACCCGTCGCGGGCGCTTGAGCGACGCCGTGAGCTCTTCCATCGTATAGGTTGGAATGATCGTATCCCGTCCGGCCGCCGCACCGGCGACAAAGTCTTCAGTCTTTGCGGCGGTGCGGTTGTAGACCGCCACGGTGTAGCCGTTGTCGTTCATATTGAGGACGAGGTTCTGCCCCATCACCGCAAGTCCTACCAGACCGATATCTGCCTTTTTCTCTGCCATCGTAATCTCCTGTGTGTTTATCTCTTCCCGTCCTGTGGCGCGGGAAGGGTGTTCATTTCAATCGCGAAACCGGTCCGCATGCGCCCAGAGCCCGAGGGCGGGGGCGGAAATAAAGAAAATCCGCTCCCCGTCGGGCAGGATGTTCCAGCCGTCGACGAGGCGTTCCGGATCGTACCGTTTCATGGTTTCCTCCGGATCGGCATACTCATATCCGACCCCTTCCACTTCTTCCCTCGTCAGTTTTCCCGGAGCGTAGCGAATGCGGAACCGCCCTTCGCTGGAGCCGTGGATGAGGTGGGCCGCCGCACTGAGATTCGACTTGAGCTCATCCGCCGATTCCACCGCCGCAAGGGTTTCCTCGGTTCCCCGGTATCCATATTTGCGTATGAGCCGATCGATCTCCTTATCCTCTCCGAAGCTGGCGACTTCAGGGGCAAGGATGGTGAGCGTGCCGTTGTCGGCAAGTGCCATGCGGCTGCGATAGACTCCCTTGTTCCCAAGCCAGGTGCTGTGAAACTCTTCGGGATCGAGCCACGCGACGATGTGCTCCGGTGCCTCGTCAAGCATGGTGAAATTGACCTTCAGGGCAAGTTCAGACGCCCGGTAGAAACAGTCGAGGCCCCGCCCGGCAAAGAGGCCGCGGACGACATAGCGGTTGGGCCGGTCCGGATCGCGACCGACGACTGTCAATATGTAGACCACCGGCAGATGGGAAAGATAGTTGACGGCGGCGTAGTTCAGGACGGCGCGGACGGGATTGTCCGCCCGCCCCATGATCCGTTCCATGCCGTAGACGGCGCCGAGGAAATGACTTCTGTTGATGCCGTCTACTCCACCGGTTCCGACAAAGAGATTCTTGGCGTGGTTTGCCATGCCGATGACTTCGTGGGGCAGTACCTGACCGATGGAAAGAATGAGATCGTGACCGCCCTCCGCGACGAGGCGATTGAGCTGCGCCGGCCACGGCCAGTTCAGTTTTCCTTCACTCTGTTCGTGTATGAACTCCGCAGAAACTTCTCCCATCGTCACGAGATCGTTGCGCCAGTCGTGGGGTCGAAAGAGGCCGGCGGGAACGCCGGGAAACATTGTTTCCTGCTCCCGTTGCGTCAACGGACGGTGCGTACCGAGTGCGGGCAGCACATCGGTCAACGCTTCGCCCTTCATCTCATGGACCATGGAGGTGATCTGCCCGGCGTAGGAGTGATATCGCGTGAAATCCGGCGGTACCGCCAGAATCCTCCTGCCTCCGCCGTAATGGGCTATGATTTCCGCGACCGCCGACCGTATATCGTTGTGTGAAAGCACGGCATCCTCGCCGCCCCATTTCAATACTTCTTCCATGGTGGAACCTCCGGTAATGCAGCGTAAAACTCTTCCAGGAGGGCCTGCTGCGTCGGTGCAGTATAGCCTCCGTCGAGAAAAAGGTGTAGAAACTCCTTCGTGAATCGCCGCCAGCTTTCCTCTTCCCGTCCGGGAATGATCGGATAGAATGCGGCATCAGTGCCTTCCGTGGCGTTCAGATCCCCCGGGGCGTCACCCACCATGAGAACCCGCCGGCGGGGACTCCGACCATCTCCGGCAAGTGTTTTGAGTATGCGTCCCTTGCCGCCGGGATACTGGCCGTACAGCTCGTCCGCAGCGTCACGGAGCCCGGCATTTGTCCACTCCCGTTCCAGCGTTTCCCGCGGCGTCTGGCTGACGACAGCTACGGAAGCGATCTCGGCAATCAGGTGGAGCGCCTCCGATGCGTTCTGAAAGGGGTGCACCGCGGTCATGGTCGTGTGCACCCTTGCGTCAATTTCATTGGACCATTGGAGTACCCTTTCCAGTTCCTCGTACTCCTTCGTCCCTTTCTTCGTGTCGGCAAGGAGCTCCGGAAGGGTCGCGGTCGTTACGGATCCGGAATCGCCGCCGGCGTCCCGCAATTTCCGCAGCAACGGCAGCTTCCGTTCGCGTATACGGGCAGACGGATAGTCCCGGAGCAGGTCTATCGCATTCATGAGAAGGACGAATCTGTTTGCCCCGCGATTTCGCGAATAGAGGCTCACGTACGTCCACACCTCCATCGCCTCCTCCGCAACGTCGGACAATTGAAAGTACGTGACAAAGTGGGGTGCAAAGATTGAAAGCTGTTTGTATTCCATGGAATCCAGCACACATCCATCGGAATCCAGGACAATAAGGGGCGATTGCATTTACGTTTCCTTTCGAATTACGATACCGAAACGAAGTATATGCCTCCGTACAACCGACGTCAACCTGACCGGCAGGATCCCTATGATTTACGGGCGCACAGGACAGCCTGCATATGGGCCCGTGCCTCGAGGGTCACATGCCGGAATCCAAGCTGTCGCAAACGGGGCGTCGCCTCCGAGGCGAACATGACGTACCGTGGCGACTGGTCGTCAATGTTGTGGACCACCCATTTTCGGAGGAGTTCCGTCCGTCCAGTGGGGACAAATGCGTCAAAAAAGCGCTCAACCTGAAACGCCAGCGCCTCAAACCGTTCCTGTCCGTCCGGCGCGTACTTGTCGGCGTTGGCGAACATTCCGCCCGAGCGCAGGACGCGGTAAATGTGCCGCTCCACCTCGTCCCGATAGTCCCGTTCCAGGTTGTGAATTGTAAAAGCTGAGGTCACCACATCCCATGAATCGTCGGTCTGATCCTGCAGAAAGGCGAGGGCGTCCGCTTCCAGAATGGTGCAGAGGGGTGTGGAAATATGTTCCCTCGCCTGCCGGACCATTTCGGGATCGTTGTCGATTGTCGTGATTGTCCCCGGGTTTCCCCGCTCGCAGAGATCAATGAGCATGCGGGTGGTGAAACCGTTTCCCGTTCCGATTTCAAGTATTTTGACGGGCCCGTCCATTTCATGGGTCGCCTCGGCGATGCGCCGGACCATCGTCTGCTGAAACGACTCAAATTCGGGATAGGCAAGGGTAATGAGCTCGTATTCCTCGGCAAGGCTTCCGGTAAAACGATGTTCTCCCTTCTTGTTCATAGGTTCCTCCCGGGGTGGCCATGAGTAATAATTCCGCGAATTCCTCTTTCATGGTAACAGAATTTTAAGACCTCGGTGTTTTAATTGCTACGAGAGGACGTCATATGAAGGAACAAATGAAGTATATCCTCGTCGGATGTGTCGCCTTTTCCGCGTTGCTTGCGCTGTCAGGCTGCAGTGCTCCCGCGGAAGCTCAGGGACTCGATCCGGCTGCAATGAATATAGAGACCGACGACGGAAGCGCTCCCGTCAGGGTTATCACACTGGAACGAAGCGCCTTCACTGAATACGGAGAGTACGTTGGTGAAACAAGAGGCATCGGGGAGGCTCGATTGACCGCCGGCGCGGGAGGACGGGTACAAAAGGTATCGGTCAGGGAAGGCGCGGAGGTAACCAGCGGTCAGTCACTGGCGGAAATCGATCCGCAACGAGCCCGCACCCGCCTTGAGACGGCGCGATTGAACGAGCGTCTCGCACGAGAAGCGTATGAACGGGAACAGCAGTTCCTGACCGAAGGCAACAGCTTTCAGCTGCGGGTCGACCAGGCGCATCTGGCATGGCTCGATGCGCAGTCCGCCCTCCTTGATGCGGAACGCATGAAGGAATCGGCTTTTGCGGAAGCTCCCTTTGCCGGAGTTGTGGTCCGCCGCTACATAGACCCCTTTGATGTCGTTGAACCGGGAGATCCGACCTTCGATATCGCGGACCTGCGTACCCTTCGCATCGATGTAGGTGTTCCCGAGGCGGATATCGCGGGAGTCCGCTCCCTTGAGGAAGCGGAAGTTGTCTTTCCGGCGTATCCGGGCAAGTCCTTTGCCGCCCGTCCGGTCAGTTTCGCCCGGGCACGGACAGACCGCACGTTGACCTACAACGTGGAACTGGAAGTGGCCAATCCCGACGGAACGATCCTGTCCGGCCAGACCGCCCGGGTACGACTGGCACTGCGTCACCATGAAAACGTCGTTGTCGTACCCACCGCGGCGCTCTACACCCGCAATAACGGCCATTATGCGATGGTCGTCAGAGGAGATCAGGTCAGGGAGATACCCGTCGCCGTCGGAGCCTCGTATGGAGGAAATACCCTCGTTTCGGAAGGACTGGACCAGGGCGATAGGATCGTCGTTGAAGGATTTAACCGTCTTGCCGACGGAGCCGCCGTACGGGTCGTCTACTGAGTGTATAAGCCGGTGCAAAAGGAACGTTCATGATTCAGTTATTTATCAGGAAACACATGGTTGTCTTTTCCCTCTCCGCCCTGATCGTCGTCCTGGGCGTCATCGCTTACGTGACGCTGCCCAGGGAGTCGTCGCCGGAGATCCGACAGCCTTACATCTTCATTACCACAACCTATGTCGGGGTTTCGGCGACGGATATAGAGACCCTTGTCACCATTCCCCTTGAAAATGAACTTGACGGCATGGACGGGCTGGCGGAGCTGACAAGCGAAAGCCGCCAGAACTCCTCCTTCATCTTTGCGGAGTTTTCTTCCGACGTTTCCGTCGAAGAGGCGCTCCGGCGAACCAAGGACCGGGTCGATATCGCATCATCCCAACTGCCCGACGGCGCCGACGATCCCTTTGTTCGTGAGTTCAGCGTCTCCGACTGGCCGATGTTTGTGGTGATCCTCTCCCACGACGACGGCGTGGAGGTGATCGACGCAGCGGCACGGGAAATGCGGGATGCCCTGAAGCGCCTTCCGGGAGTGCTGGATGTGGATATCGCCGGAAGCGTCGAGCGGGAGGTTTCAATCGACCTGGACCCCTTCAAAATGGCCTCATACGGCGTTTCCATTCAGGACGTCACCAACACGATCGGCAGTGAACACATCACCATACCCGGCGGGAGTCTGGAAACACCTGAAAAGAACTTTTCCGTCGCCGTTTCAGGTGAAATTGCCGAGGTGAGCCAGTTTGAAGGTCTGGTCGTCCACGGAGCGGAAGGTGCCGCAGTACCGCTCAGCTCGATTTCCCGCATCGCCTTTGACGAAGCCGACGAGGCGACGCGGTCCCGGTTGAACGGTGCGCCGGCGATCACGTTGAGTGTAAAGAAGCGTCTCGGCGCAAATATTCTCGACCTGGCCGATGCGGCGCACCACGCGGTGGATGAATTGTCACCACGCTTTCCGGCGGGAACGGATGTGTACGTCTCCTATGACGAAAGTACCTATATCAGAGACATGTTGTTGGATCTGGAAAACAATATGGCCACCGGTTTTATCCTTGTGCTGCTGGTTACCGTGTTCTTCCTCGGCTTCCGGAACAGCATCTTCGTCTCCATGGCCATTCCCCTTTCAATGCTGTTGTCCTTTTTTATTCTCCAGCTCCTGGGGATCACCCTCAATACCATCGTCCTTTTCAGCCTCATCCTCGCCCTGGGAATGCTTGTGGACAATGGTATCGTCATCGTGGAAAACATATTCCGCCACCAGGGCATGGGTAAGAGTCGCTTCCGCGCCGCCGTAGACGGGGCGGGGGAAGTTGCGGGACCTATAGCGACAAGTACACTCACCACGCTCCTCGCCTTTTTCCCCATTATTTTCATGCCGGGAATCATGGGCGATTTCATGAGCTACCTTCCCAAGACGGTGATTGTCGTTCTTTCGTCGTCCCTCTTTGTGGCACTGGTGATCAACCCCGCCTATTGCGCCCGCTTCCTGTCGATGAATGAGCGTCAACGACGAAAAATGGAGGGCGGCAACGGCGTCTTTCCCGCCATTCAGCGCTGGTATGTGAGAATTCTGGAAACGGCGACCCGTCACGGGGTAAAGACTGTGGGAATCGTATCCCTCGTCGTTGTCGCCGGCTTTGTAACCTATGGTCTCGTCGCGGCGGAGGTGCTCTTTTTTCCATACATCGACCCGGAACGCGTCCGCATCGACATTGAGGCACCCCAGGGGACGCCTCTTGACCGCACCGACGGGATCGTCCAATCCGTGGAGGAACGGCTCGGCCCGATACCTATGTCCATGAAAAGCTATGAAACCGTCGCGGGCCGCGGTGAAGGCGACACGGCGAGCAATCGCGGACAGATCGATATCACCTTTGCCCCCTATATGGAACGGGAAGTCCCCGGTGCGGAAGCGGCACGCACCCTGAAGCGGGAGCTGCGCTCGGTGACGGGCGCGGTGATCGATGTGCAGGAGTACGATTCCGGTCCCCCGACGGGGAACGATATCTCCTATGAAATCCACGGACCCGATTATGACGTCATGGGAGAGATTACCAGGGACCTCCGGGCAATACTTGAGCCGCGCGCGGCGAACTTCAAGGGCGTCAACGACGATTTTGAAGCGAGTCTGCCCGAGATCGCCGTCCTCATCGACCGCCAGCGGGCAGCCTATTACGGCATCGATACCGCCCTCATCGCACGCACGGTGCGTACGGCAATCACGGGATCTCCCGTCGGCACCTTCAGGAAAGAAGGTGAAGAGTACGACATCGTTCTGCAGTATCGAAGGGACGCCCGAAACTCCCTCGGCGCATTACGGAATATCGACATCGTCGCCTACGACGGAAGGAGAATTCCCCTCAGCGCCGTTGCGTCCATCGAGCCGCGCTCAAGCGTCTCCGTCATCAAGCGGCGCAATATGGACCGCGCCGTCGGTGTCTGGGCAAACTTTGAAGAGGGGGTCGAAGGGAGAGAAGAGATTGTCAGGGAAATCGACGCCGAGGTGGAACTCCTGCGCGCGTCCCTGCCGATGGGTTACTCCATCGGTACCGGAGCGGGTCTGGATGTACGCAACGAGTCGACGACCTTCCTCATGCAGGCCTTTCTCGTCGCGGTCTTTCTCATTTTCATCGTTCTGGTCGCCCAGTTCAACTCGATCATCGATCCCTTTATCATCATGTACGCCGTCTTTCTCAGTCTCGGCGGCGTGATGTGGGGATTTGCCATAGGACAGCAGAACTTCGTCATCATCATGTCCGGAATCGGATCGATTGCACTTGCCGGGGTGGCGGTCAACAATTGCATCGTCCTCGTCGACTACACCCATAAAATGATCAGGGAAGGGATGGAGTGGCGCACCGCCGTCGTTGAGGCGGGAAAGGTACGTCTCCGACCGGTAATTCTCACCGCGTTGACGACCGTTCTCGCCCTCGTTCCCATGGCGGTGGGTGTGAGTTTTGACATTCGGTCTTTGCATGTGGTGGTAGGCAGCGAATCGAGCGAGTTCTGGAAGGCCTTTGCATGGACGATGCTTTACGGCCTCTCCTTTGCGACGATCACCACCCTTGTGGTCGTTCCCGCGATGCTGAGTGTGAAGTATCGACTGCTGGAGCGAAAAAAAGGCGCCTCGGCGATTCACTGAGGCAGCCCCGCCGGGCGCCGGGCGCGGTCGTTGCGCCCGGTATCCTATGCGATCGGCGTGAACGCCGGCTCGTTGCCCTCCTTCCACTTGATGCCGCAGCCCATGCTCGGTTTTTGTTCCTTCGGCATTGGACGGCCGTCCAGGAGTGCATCAACCGCATCCTGCAGGTCCGCGCCCGTGACGGGGCTGTCGTTGCCCGGGCGGGCGTCGTCAAACTGTCCGCGATACACGAGGCGATGGTCGGAATCAAAGAGGAAAAAGTCGGGTGTACACGTCGCCTGATACGCCTTTGCCACCTGCTGACTCTCATCGTAGAGGTAGGGCACGGTGATACCGAACTCATCCCTGAAGTGGACCATTCTGTCCGGAGCGTCTTCCGGGTAGGACTCGACATCATTTGAGCTTATGAGTACGACGCCGACGCCTCTCCCTGCAAATTCGGTACTCTTCCGTCCCAGTTCCCTGCCGATATGCCGGACAAAGGGACAGTGGTTGCATATGAAGACAACCAGGAGCGGTTGCCCCGTATAGTCGGCGAGAGATACCGTTGTTCCCGATGTGTCGGGAAGGGAAAAGGACGGTGCTTTGACCCCCAGTTCCCGCATGATCGATGGTGTTGCTGCCACAGGCTTCCTCCTCGTGTGAATATAAAAAAGGGCGTCCCAATGAGCAAATGGTACGGGCGACAAAAAAACGTTGGCACAACGGGAGAGGCCCTTTATACTCCTTGTCCAAGAGCGGTATGGGACTATGAAACTGGTGATATTCGTCCTCAACAGGGAGGAACTCCTGGAACAGGTACTGGAAGCGTATGTGGAAGCGGGTATCGAGGGAGCAACTATCCTCGATTCCGAGGGGATGGGGCGGTTTCTCACCTACGAAGTCCCTCTCTTTGCCGACTTCAAGGAGTTTATGAAGGGAAACAAGCCGTACAACAAGACGATCTTTTCCGTCGTCAGGGACGGTGATGCGGTGGAGCGACTCCATGCCCTTCTCGATGATATATGCGGAGGATTGTCTTCTCCGGGAACGGGAATACTCTTTACGGTACCCGTCGATTTTGCCGTTGGACTCGTAGGTGGAGGAGATGAATAATGGAAGCGATCAGTGAAGTCCTTGATGCATCATGTGTGTCCCTGGCCATAGAGGGTAAGAAGAAACCGGAAATCATCGCCGAACTTGTAGCGCTTCTCGCGGACGCGGGAAAGACGGATGCCCCGGAACGCATCACCGAGCAGGTCATAAAACGTGAGTCCATGATGAGCACCGGTATCGGCGGCGGAATCGCCGTACCCCACTGCCTCTCCGATGCCGTTGACCATACACTCATCGCCTTTGGCCGCCACCGGAAGGGCGTCAAATTCGACGCTGTAGACAAGAAGCCGGTACACCTCTTTTTTCTCATGGTCGGCCCGGAAGGAGCCCATTCGGAGCATTTGCGCCTCCTGAGTCGTCTTTCCCGCCTGCTCCATGACGAGACCCTCAAGGCGGGGCTTCTCAACGCCGCCACCGCGGAAGAAGTAATCGATCTCTTTGCCCGGCGAGAGACAAAAGGCGGTTAAGATGAATCGTGAGATTCGATGGAATCTGACTCGAATCGGATTGACGACGGTCTACCTCTTTGCCGGATGGGTGCTCTTTACCTGGAACGTCTCTCTCCGGTCTCTCATGATCGGGCTTGTGCACAGCATCATCGTCGCCGTCATCACCTTCCGCCTCTTCATTGAAGAGGATGAGGCGGCCAGACGGTCCCACATGCCGCGGCCCCATTACCTTCTCATCTTTACGGTCGTTCTCATTTATCAGATGTACGTTTCCAGCTTTCAGGTTCTGTGGAATATCGTCCGTGGGCGTATCAATCCGGGGGTGGTCCATTTCCGTACCCGTCTGAGAAGTGATATCGCCCGGGTGACCCTCGGCAACTCCATCACCCTTACTCCCGGCACGATCACCCTTCTCATTGACGATGATCACCTGATCGTCCACTGGCTCGACTCCCGCACCACCCACTCGAAATATGCGTCGTCCCTCATAGCGGGTCGGTTTGAGTCGCTGCTGAAGCGGGTCTGGATATGAGCGTCCTTGTCGGTCGTGCCCTGCTCTACATGGTCTGGTTTCTCATCGGATCGATCGTCGTCAGTCTGGTGCGGGTGCTTATCGGGCCCACCGTTGCCGACCGCATGACCGCCCTGAACATGGTCTCCGCCCAGATTCTGGCGATTCTCGTGATTATTGCGGTCCGACAGGGACGGAGCAGTTACCTCGATGTTGCCCTTGTGTACGATATTTTCGGCTTTATCGGAACACTGGCGATGGCGCGCTATTTCTCGCGTCGTGATTCAGGAGAGGCGTAATGGTCATAGACGGCATGATTCTTTTTTTTCTCGTCCTTGGGGTGCTCTTCGGCATCATGGGAAATCTCGGGGTCCTCATTTTCCCCGACGTCTATACCCGCCTGCAGGCTTCTTCCACGGCAAGCACCACATCGGTTCTCTCGGTTTTTATCGCAACCATGATCGTCTCGGGATTGACGCCGATGACCGGCAAGATCGCCGTCATTACCGTCTTTTTCTTTGTCACCAGCCCCATCGCGGCGCATATCATCGCCCGCTTTGCCTGGGAAGCGGGAGTTGTGCCGTGGCGTCGAAGTTACTGGGACCGCCGACGGTTGAAGGAGGACGGCGATGACTAATGTGCTCCTCCTGCTCATGCTCGTGGTGGCTATCATCGCCCTGCGCGTTTCCGATCTGCTGGTAAGCGTGATCCTCCTTTCGGTATTCAGTCTCGTGAGCTGCCTCTTTTTCTTCATTCTGGGAGCGCCCGACGTTGCATTGACGGAGGCGGCGGTGGGTACCGGTATCGGTACGATCGTCTTCATATGGGCCGTCTTCAAGACGCGGAAACGTGATGATTCGACGGCTCATTGAACTCGGTGCGATCGCCGTGGTGGCGGCATTTCTGGTCGTCGCCCTGATGGGTGACCATCCCCGAAGCACGCCTCTCCGTGAGTACGTCATCGAGCGAGGCGCGGAGGAGACGGGCGCGACCAATCTCGTCACGTCGATCTATCTTGAATATCGCGCCTTTGATACCCTCGGCGAAACGGTGGTTCTGCTCCTGGCGGTGTCGGGGGTGACCTTTCTTGTGGATAAAAAGGGGAGAGGTGACTGAAGGATGAGAAAGACTGACAGTCTCGATGTGGTCGTCCGGAAACTCGCGCCGTATATGTTCCTCTTCGGCCTCTATCTCGTCAGTTACGGCGACGTGTCGCCGGGCGGCGGTTTTCAGGGCGGGGTGGTGATCGCCTCGGGGGTCATTTTGCTGGCCATGGGGCGCGATATCGACGCTGCGGAAGGGGTGGCGCCCAGGCGGCGCATGGCGTGGCTGGAGGGGGTGTGCTATACCCTTCTCCTTGTTGCGGTTGTGGGGATGGTTATTGCCCGGTCGATGTTTGTGCTGAACATGCTTATCGGACTCAAGGTTGCCGCCGGCGTCAGCCTCATTTCTCTCCATCTCTTTGGTGAACGGTGATGATGGAGCAGATTACGTGGTTTCTCATCGGTGCGATCTTTCTTGTCGGTCTGTGGGGCGTCATTGGTGAGACAAACCTCATTAAAAAGATCGTGGGACTGAGTATCGCCAACAGCGGTATTATCATGTTTTTTATTTTTTTCGGCAGTCTGTCGGGAGATACCGCGCCGATCGGCAGTGATCTGTCGGGAGGTGCCTACGGCGTCCCCGTCGATCCGATTCCCCAGGCGCTCATGCTGACGGCCATCGTCGTGGGCATTTGTGTCGTCGCCATGTCTCTCGTGCTTGTATACCGGCTGTACCGCCGTTTTGGAACGCTGGACGCCCGGGAAATCGAACGGATGGTGTGGAAACGTGATACATAGCATTTCCCTGCTGCTGTTTCTTCCTTTTTTCGGCGCCTCCTTCGCACTGATCGGGAAACTTCTGTCCCGAAACAGGGTTGTGGGTACACTCTTTTCCGCAGCAGCCCTCGCGCCCCTCGTCGTCATGGCGGTCATACTCGGCACGCTGCTTCCCGATGTGCGGGGAGGGGAAGAGATCTATCACATTGTCGGTCGCTGGCCCGCCCCGGTTGCTATCGTTCTGCATCTTGACGGATTGGCGTGGCTGTCGTCCGCTCTGGTGGTGGTCATTGCGATGGCCTCCGGAATTGCCGCATTGAGTCATAGCGAATACGGGCCCTCCTTTTCCTTCTTTTTCATGATGCTCGTCTCGGGAATGAGTGTGGTGGTCCTCACCGCCGACGTCTTCACAATGTTTGTCGGTTTTGAAATCATCGCCCTTTCCGCGTATGTCCTTATCGCCTACGACCGGACCGACGCAGGTCTGCTTGCCTCCCTGAAATACCTCATATTGAGCTCAGTGGGTATTCTCTTCTTTCTGTTTGGAGTCTTTCTGCTCTATCGCGACTTCGGGTCCCTGTCCCTGGCGCAAATGGAAGAGGCCATTGCCGCCGGTCGCGCCGGCGATTCCGTGACGATCCGCCTGGCGGTGGTTGCCCTGGTGGTGGGAATCGGCGTGCGCACGGCGTTCATACCCTTTCACACATGGCTTCCCGAGGCGCACGCCTACGCTCCCCATCCCGTCAGCGCCGTACTTTCCGGCGTGCTCATAAAGATCTCCTTTTTTGCAATGGTACGGCTCCTCGGCATATTCCAGGCCAACTATTTGATGCCCCTGCTGATGTGGGTGGGGGGAATTACGGCGGTCACCGCCGTCATCTGGGCCCTTGCCCAGAGCGACGCCAAGCGCCTGCTTGCGTATCACTCAATCTCGCAAATGGGATACGTCCTCGCCGCTTTCGGTGCGCTGTCCCTGCTCTCCATACCGGCGGCATTTTTTCACGCCATGAACCACGCTTTTTTCAAGAGTCTCCTCTTTCTGGTGGTGGGAAGCGCGATTCATATGAACAATGATCGAAACCTCTATACCATGAACCCCATAGGACGGCGATCTCCCCTCCTGGCGATCGTCTTTGTCGTCGGTGCCGCGTCAATAGCGGGTATTCCGCCGTTCAACGGATTTGCGGGTAAGCAGATGGTAGGAGCCGCCCTCTATCACGCCTATGAAGGAGTACCAGGGCGGTACGGAGCCTCCGTTGTCGCAGTCCTGCTTTCGGTGGCATCCGTCGGAACGGTGGCGTCCTTCCTGAAGCTCGGCCGTATCGTCGCTCCCGGGCCGGAGCGTGGTGCCGGCTCACATCACCACCGTCCGGGTCCCGCCGTCCATCTGCCTGTGGTGGTGCTGGCGCTTCTCTGTGTGCTTTCCGGCGTCTTCGGTCGACAGGCAA
Organism: Alkalispirochaeta sp.; assembly: GCA_965242725.1. GTDB lineage: Bacteria > Spirochaetota > Spirochaetia > DSM-27196 > Alkalispirochaetaceae > Alkalispirochaeta. The sequence continues at coordinate 33,142 of CBDESZ010000013.1, read as the reverse complement.
TCCGATTCCTCGCGGAGCTCATCAACGGGAGCGAGTTGCTGGCCGCCGCGCCTCCGGCTGCCCCCCTCCCGGCCGCCGCCGCAGTACCGGAGTCGATCTTCTCAACGGGTAAACTGGTGGAAGCGGGACAGACGGTGGTCCTCGGGTACGTTGTCTACCGCGTCGTGGTGACCAGACGGGCAAAAGCGCTCGCCCACAGGCTGCACGCCCTCACCCCCGACCTCAGGATGGTGCTGATCATGTTTGTCATCGGTCTGGGCGTTTTTGCCGGAGTTGCGTACCGATGACGGGGCAGGAACGACATATACAACCACGGCACACACACCATACACAAACGCCCCATGTACAGAGTGAAGGAAGGGGCGTCCTGTACATACTGATCACCTCACTCCTCTGGGGTACGACCGGTACGGTGCAGACCCTCGGACCGGAGGGTATCGATCCCCTCGTCGTCGGGCCGTTCCGTATCATGATCGGAGGTGTTCTCATTTCACTGTGGTCGCGAACCTTCCGGCAGCGGAGCGATGCATCGTGGTCTCTGCCGGGGGTTATACTCGGCGCGGCACTGGTGGCCTCATTTCAGCTTTCCTTCTTTTCCGCGGTGGCCCTGACCGGTGTCGTTGTGGCAACGATCACCGCAATCGGGACGACACCGATCTTTGCCGGCTTCTTTGCCCGCCTCATCCTCAGGGAGCCGATAAAGCGTGTCTGGTATCTGGCCACCTTCCTATCCATCATCGGAATCGTTCTCCTCTCCCTCTCGGACGGCAGGCATGAGGTGGATCCGGCAGGGCTCTGGCTCGCCCTCACCGCCGGCGCAAGCTATGCCGGTCAGACGATCGCCATCAGATGGCTGGTGCGCTATCACCCGCCGGAAATGGTGATGGCCCGCCTCTTTCTCGTCGCATCAGTATTTGTGCTGCCCCTCGTTCTGTTGCGTCCCCTGGGATGGATGTGGTCGGTCCACGGTATCGGTACCGTCCTGTACCTCGGCGTGATACCGACGACGATGGCGTACATCTTCTTTTCCAAGGGACTGCGGAGTGTGGACGGTGCGACGGCGGGGACCATATCTCTCGCCGAGCCGGCGACGGCATCGCTCTTCGGCGTTCTGCTCCTTGGTGAACGGGTGCCTCCAAGGGGCGTGGCCGGCATCGTCCTCATCGCACTCTCCCTGGTGATCATCTCTCTCTCCGCCACGATCCGGGGCAGAAAACGACGCGGGTAGTCATTTTCTCAACTTTTTCTGCTATAATGCTGGGCGAATTGTGAGTTTTTCGATGAATGTTTCGGAATACCATTTGCTACAGACCGCGTTCCACCACTCACCGACCAATCTTGCAATTCTGGACGAATCTTTCCGCGTCCGCCTCGTAAACCGGGCGATGGGCGTATTTCTTGAACGCCCCCTGTCCGAGATCGTCGGCGCGAGCTACTTTGAGCTCTTTCCCGACGGCCCGGGGAGGGAGGTCCTTGCCAGTCTTCTTCGCAACAAAAAGGAGTACCGTTCTACCCAGGAGCGCTATTTTCGCGCCAAAGACGGAATCGTGGCGGAAGAGGACGGCGGAACACTGCCGCTGAACTCGCCCCGATTGTTCAATCAGAGACTGGTACCCATAACGGAAATACCGTCGGAACGGTATATCCTGGTGATCATTCAGGACGTCACCGAGTCAAAGGAGCGGGAAGACGAGCTGGAGACGCTCCTTGTGGAAATGAATCACCGTATAAAGAACAACCTCGCCAGCGTGGAGGCGCTGGCACGGGTGGAGCTCTACGCCGAATCCAAAGGCAAGGAAGACGCCATTGCCGATATTATCAGCAGAATCAGCGCCATCGGACAGGTTCACGAGACGTTGTACGAGACAAAGAGTTACGCAACGGTCCTCATCGACAAATACCTGAAGGAGTTGCTGGACTCCCTCGTGAAGGGTGGAAACAACCAGGACTGTACCTACATTCTCCATCTCGACGCGGAGCACCTCACCGTCTCCACAAAGGTGGCCACAAAGCTGGGGTTGATGCTGGCGGAACTGACGACCAACACCCTGAAATACGCCCTCTGTGAAGGCACTACCGACATCTACGTGCAGCTCCACCGGAACGGTGACGTTATTGAGGTACGCTACTACGACTCGGGTGACAACTTTGACCCGGAGATCACATCACTCGCAGATCTTACCGCCGGTACGGGGGTGATGATCCTTCAGGCTCTTGTAGGCGACCTGGACGGGACCATAGAGCTTGAGGTCATGACCCGTCCGCCGGTCTTCGTTATTCGCTTTCCCCACAGGTGACGACGACCCGTCCCCGGACACCGCCCTTCAGCATCGTATCGATTTCGTCGTTCAGCTCGTCAAGCGGCACCGTCCTGGCGACGAGATGGAAGAATTCATCAGCACCACCGAGTTCACCGGCGAGCCGGTTCCAGACCTCCTGTCGCCGCTTCTGGGGGCAGGTGGTACTGTCGATACCGATGAGCCTGACTCCCCGGAGAATGAAGGGATAGACCGTAAGGGGCAGATCCGGCGACGACGCATTGCCGCACGCCGTGACGGTGGCGCCCGGTTTGCACGCCTTGATTGCCGCGGCGAGAATCGGACCTCCCACCGCATCGACAACCCCCGCCCACACGGCGGAGAGCAGGGGCCGTTCCCCGCCGGCCTGCGCCTCTTCCCGGCTGATGATCCGCTTCGCGCCGAGACGTCGGAGGTACTCTTTCGCCTCTTCCTTGCCCGTGACGGCACAGACGGAATAACCCGCCGCCGCAAGGAGCTTCACCGCAAATGTACCGACCCCTCCGGTGGCGCCGGTCACGAGAATTTCACCCTGATCGGGAGAGGTCGTCCTGGTAATCTCCTCCACCGAGAGGGCGGCGGTGAATCCGGCGGTGCCTATCGCCATGGCGACCGCCGGAGAAAGGCCTTCGGGCAGCAACACCGCCCACGCGGCGGGAACGCGAATGTACTCGCCGAATCCGCCGGGGGTATTCATTCCGAGATCGCCGCCGTCGACGATCACCCTGTCGCCGGGTGAAAATCCGGAAACCGATGACTCAACCACCCTTCCCGCCGCGTCGATTCCCGGCTGATGGGGATAGTTCCTGGTCACGCCCTTATTCCCCGAGGCGGAGAGGGCGTCCTTGTAATTGAGTGAAGAGTGGCTGACCCTTACGGTGAGCTCACCGGCGGGCAGGTCCTCCACCCGCCGGTCCTCCACGCGTCGCGTGAAAACGCCGGACGACTCTTCCCGGACGATGAGAGCGCGGTAGGTCATTGCTTATGCTCCGTTCATGATCGCGTTCAGGGTTGTGCTGGGACGCATCGCCGCCTCAACCTTCTGCGGATCCGGATGAAAGTACCCGTCAATTTCGACGGGTTTTCCCTGGACCTGCGAAAGCTCCCGGAGGATAGTCTCTTCATTCTTTTTAAGTTTTTCCGCAAGGCCGGAAAAATACGCGTGCGCTTTTGCATCGTCACGTGTTTTTTCAGCCATCGCCCGGCTCCAGTACAGCGCAAGGTAGTAATGGCTGCCCCGGTTGTCCAGCTCCGGGACCACCCGGGACGGTGATTTTTCGTTCTCAAGGAGGAGCCCCACCGCCTCATCAAGGGCGTCCGCCAGCAATCGCGCTCCCTTGTTGTCGAATGTCTGTGAAAGGTGTTCCAGCGAGACTGCAAGGGCGAGAAATTCTCCAAGGGAGTCCCAGCGGAGGTGGTTTTCCCGTACAAACTGCTGAACGTGTTTGGGTGCCGATCCCGCGGCGCCCGTCTCAAAGAGCCCCCCGCCGTTAATGAGGCGCACAATGGAGAGCATCTTGGCGCTGGTACCCAGTTCAAGGATGGGAAAGAGGTCGGTCAGGTAGTCACGAAGGACGTTGCCCGTAACGGAAACGGTATCCTTGCCCTGGCGCAGCCGTTCAAGGGTGAACCGCGTCGCGTCCGTGGGAGGAAGGATGCGAATATCCAGCGAGGCGGTATCATGTTCTTTCAGATACCGTTCCACCTTGCGGATGAGCTCCCGGTCGTGGGCGCGTTTTTCGTTCAGCCAGAAGACGGCGGGAGCCTTTGTCTCCCTGGCGCGGTCGACGGCGAGCTTCACCCAGTCACGAACCGGAATGTCCTTGACCTGGCACATCCTGAATATGTCGCCCTCAGCGACATCCTGGGAAAGAAGGACATTGCCGTCGGCGTCGACAACGTCAACCCGGCCGGACTCACCGATTTCAAAGGTCTTGTCGTGGGACCCGTACTCCTCCGCCTTCTGGGCCATGAGGCCGACATTTGAAACGTTGCCCATCGTCCGCGGGTCAAAGGCGCCGTTGCTCCTGCAATCGTCGATGACTGTCTGATAGATCGGTGCATACGACCGGTCGGGAACGACAAATTTGGTGTCCCCCGGGGAGCCGTCGGGACCCCAGGTCTGTCCTGAGGTGCGTATCGCCGCGGGAATGGTTGCGTCGATGATAAAGTCGCTGGGGACATGAAAACTCGTAATTCCCCGGTCGGAGTCGACCATGGATACCTCGGGCCCCCTGGCAAAACAGGCGTCGATATCGGCGCGGATTTCCTTCTGTTGCTTCTCGGGCAATTCCGAAATCTTTGCGTAGAGGTCTCCCAGACCGTTATTGGGGCTTATGGAAAGACGTGCAAAGGTGTCGGCGTGTTTCTCAAAGACATCTCTGAAATAGACAGCCAGGACGTGTCCGAAGATGATGGGGTCGGAAATTTTCATCATCGTCGCCTTGAGGTGAACGGAAAAGAGAACGCCCTTCTTCCGGGCGTCCTCGATCTCCCGTGCGATGAACGTCCGAAGCGCCTCCTTGCGCATGACCGCGGCATCGATCACCTCTCCCTCGAGGAGGGGGAGCGAATCCTTGAGGATGGTGGTACCGCCGTTCGCGGCGGTAAACTGTATCGACGCGGTTGTCGCGGCGGAAAGGGTCATGGAGCGCTCGCTCCCGAAGTAGTCACCCTCGTCCATGCTGGCGATGTGTGACTTTGAGTCCGTGCTCCACGCACCCATGGAGTGGGGATGCTTGCGGGCGTACTCCTTGACCGATTTTGCCGCCCGGCGGTCGGAGTTGCCTTCCCGGAGGACGGGGTTCACCGCGCTTCCCTTTACCCGATCATAGGCGGCCTTTACGGCGCGTTCCTCGTCGGTCCGTGGTTCTTCAGGATAGTCCGGAATGGGGTATCCCTGACTCTGGAGCTCCTTTATGGTCGCCACGAGCTGCGGAAGGGACGCGCTGATATTGGGGAGCTTGACCACATTTGCGTCAGGCTGTTTGACAAGCTCTCCAAGTTCCGCGAGGTCGTCGGATACCTTCTGGTCCGCCCCGAGGTACTCCGGCACGGCCGCGAGAACGCGGCCGGCCAGTGAAATGTCTCTTGTTTCCACGGAAACGCCGGCGGCACTTGTAAACGCTCTGATAATGGGCAGCAGTGAATACGTTGCCAACGCCGGCGCTTCATCGGTAAGGGTATATATAATTGTCGGTTTCATGGTCTGGAGTATACTAAAAAATTACCACGTTGGTAATCTTCGGTCTCCGGACCGACTCAGAGAATTTTTCTGAGCGCCTCCACCAGTCGATCCACCGTTTCGGTGCGTGCGTTGTAGCCCATGATACCGACCCGCCAGATTTTTCCCGCCAGGGCGCCCAGACCACCGCCGATTTCAATACGGTGTTCATTGAGAAGGCGACTGCGCACATCCTTGTCATCTACACCGTCGGGGATAACCACCGCGTTGAGCATCGGCAGGCGATAGGGCTCGTCCACAAGCATCTTGAAGCCCAGTTCACCGAATCGTTCCACAAGGTAGCGATGAGTCTCGTGATGCCGGGCCCATACCTTCTCAAGCCCCTCGTCAAGGACGACCTTCAGCGCCGCATAGAGGGCGTAGTTCATGTTTATCGGCGCCGTGTGGTGGTATGCCCGGGTGGAACCTTCCCAGTAGTTCATGAGGAGGCTCAGGTCAAGGTACCAGTTGGGCACCTTTGTCTTGCGGGAGGTGATGGTTTGCGCGGCGCGCTCGGAAATGGTGACCGGTGCCAGTCCGGGCGGGCAGGAGAGACATTTCTGTGTACCGCTGTAGAGGGCGTCAATCCCCCATTCATCGACGAGAACGGGCATGCCGCCGAGACTCGTCACCGCGTCGACGACAAAGAGCGCACCATGCTCCCGCACGACTCCGGAAATTGCCTCCACCGGATTGGCGACGCCCGTGGACGTCTCCGCGTGCACAACGGCGACAATCTTGTACGTCTTTTTCTCAAGCTGCTTTCTGACGTCCTCTGCAATGACAGGTGTACCCCATTCAAATTCAAGGGTATCCACCTCAGCCCGCAGGCGCGTGGCGATCTCTTTCATCCTTCCGCCGAAAACGCCGTTTATGAGGACCAGGACGTTGTCATTCGGCTCTATCAGATTTACCAGAACCGTTTCCATTCCGGCACTACCGGTGCCCGACATGGGAAGGGTGATCTTGTTCCTTGTCTGCATGACCTCACGGAGCTGTCCTTTGATGGCGTCCATGATCTTGATAAAATACGGATCGAGGTGACCGAGACTGTACTGTGACAGGGCGCGATACACCTCCGGCGGCACCGAAGACGGTCCGGGACCCATCAAGAGCGTTTCTTGAACCTGGTCTACCAGTGATTTCATGGAAATCTCCTCTGTGTATGTGATTGATACCTGAGTATATCATATTCCCCGTTTCCCGTCCTTGCATGGAAATTGAAATATCCTACAATACAGGTAGTGGTACTTCGCATCAGTTTTCTCCTGTTTCTTACTACCTTTTGTCTTATCGGCCCCCGGTATATCGCCGCCCAACCGGTCACAATTCGTGTTTCATCGGAAAACGCCGAAGACCACGTCCAGACCCGGGGAATTCAAGCCTTTGCCCGCGAGGTTGAGCGCCGGAGCGACGGACGTATCACCGTCGAGGTGTACCATTCCGGCAGTCTCTTCCGCGATGTCGATGTCTTTCAGGCGTTACGGAACGGTCAGGTGGAAATGGCGGTACCGGGAACGTGGAACATCAGTCGATTTGAACCGGCGGTGTCCGCCTTTCTTCTCCCCTATTTTTTCGGGAGAAGTGCCGATTTTATACACCACCACTCCGACGGTGAGCTGGGCCGGCTGATCACCGAGCGCCTGGAAACGGCTCTCGGTGTGGTTGTCCCGGGACGCTGGTTTGATCTTGGTCACGGTCATTTGTTCTTTCTGGGCCGCGCCGTGACGGGGCACGACCAGCTTGACGGTCTGACCATACGCGTAGCGGGCGGCCTGGGAAATGAGCTGCGCGTTGAAGCCCTTGGCGCCCGGCCGATATCGATTCCCTGGACCGATCTGCCGCAACGGCTCCTCAACGGACGCATAGACGGCGTTCTCACCGCGTACGAGACGGTACGGAGCGGTGAGCTCTGGCGCTACGGCGTATCAAATGCGCTTGAGGATTCACAGTATTTTCCCCAGTACATACCCCTCATTCGACGTTCCTTCTGGATGACCCTGCGTCCCGAAGACCGGGAGATCATTCGTGAGGCCTGGGACGCCGTCGTTGATGGCCAGCGCAGGAATGCACGACGTGCGGCAACGGAATCACGGCGAATACTTGTATCGAGGGGTATCGGTATTTACGTCGTCGGAGAAGTCGAACTCAACAGGGTGCGTACCGAGCTCATGTCCCATCAGGAACGGTTTGCGCGGGAAATGGGTGTTCCTGAAGGCATTCTCGATGTGATGGGTGCGGCGGCGGAACAATGAAACGGGAGCTGCGATACCTCGTCGTCGTTTATGCTGCAATATCGCTCATGGCGACCGTCTTTGTCGTTGTGGATCTGTGGTTGTACCGTCTTCGTGAAATCAATTCGACTGAGACCCTCGCGATGACCTACGTCCAGTTACTCAGAACTTCGGTGGACGATATTGTCCGCATGACCGAGGAGTCCCTCGCCGTCGTCGCCGCAGGGAGCGCCCCGTCGGCTGTGAACAGCGCCCAGCGGTTACAGGATGAACTGCTTTTCTCCTCCCATATCGCAAACGGCGGGGTATATGACGCATCAGGGGTGTTGAGCACGCCGCTGCGCCCCGGGTCTCCGCGTCCCCCGGCGGAGCTTCCCGATGAGGTCACTCGGGCGCACACAGGTTCACTGAGTACAACCCAGATATTTACCGGTATCGATGACGCCGGTGAGGGGACGATCGGAATATCACGAAGACTTGAAAGCGGGCACATCCTGTTTGCCTGTATCCCCGGGAAGTATATCGCAGAGACCTTCAGACTGTCCCTCGGTTCAGGCATATGGGCAAGTCTCTACACCCGAGATGGTGTCGAGCTTGCCGCGTGGCCGGACCCGCGGGCAGACAGTAGAGCCTATTTTATCCGGACGAAAGCGGAGGAGGGACGTACCCTGGCGGTTGATTCCCGTGACGGGACGGTCTTTGCTCTCATGCAGCTGCGTACTCACCCCTTTTTTGTGGTCCTCACCTTTGACTCCGATTACGTACTGGGGGCGTGGAAGAGAGGTTTATGGTGGCGTATCGTCTATCTCGCTCTCGGCCACGCGGTCCTGGCGATTCTCTTTGTCCAGATTCATCGCCGGAATACCCAGGAGGCGATGCTGCGGAGCCAGGAAATGGTTGTGAGGGAGACGAATCACCGTGTGAAAAACCACCTCGGCATCCTGGAAGGACTGCTTTCCCTTTCAGCGGATTCCATTGAAGACTCACGGGCGCGGGAGACCGTTCTTGCCTTTCGGGGACGGATACGATCGATCGCCCTGGTTCACGAGCTGCTCTACGGCAACGCCCGCATGTCCTCTCTTCCCTTTGACGAGTACTGCCGATCCCTTGTACGGCAGCTTGCTTCCGGTTGGGGCGAACGGGAGCTGTCGGAACGGGTGGAGCTGGACATCCAGCCGATCGTTCTCGGCGTGGATATGGTACGACGTCTGGGACTGATCATTCATGAACTCATTACCAACGCCTACAAGTATGCCTATCGCCCGGCGGAAGACAAAAAAGAGCTGAAGATAAAGATCTCTTTTCGGCTCAGCGCGAAACGGTGGAGCCTGACCGTTTCAGACAACGGCCCCGGTTTTGCCGACGGTTCGGAACAATCCGCCGGCGACGGCATCGGATTGACCGTCGTCCGGGCGCTTGCTGAGGAACTGGATGGGGAGTTCAGCCGCTGGAGTGAAGATGGTGCCTGTGTCCGCGTATCGGGAGACGCCGCTATTCTTCAGGCGGGAGCGACTGAAAACGCGCTTCCCCGATGATGTTCTTTCTGCTGTGAAGGAGATGCTGCTCCAGAACGGTAATTGCCTGACGGGAGTGCTCCTCAAGGAGACGCAGTATCTCCTTGTGTTCCTTGAAAGTTGATTCAATGCCGTGACACACCCCGATACCGTAACTGAAACTCATGCTCAAATGCATGTTGATCTCCCGGTAAAAGCGTCGGAGATAGTCGTTTTGCGGCAGGTTGCAGATTTCAGTATGGAATTGCCGGTCAAGTTCTATATACCTGGCGACCCTTGAAGGAATATCCTGGGATTCCGGGTCCCGGGCGATCCTGTCCATGTCCGCCACGATCGATTTCAGTCGACCGAGCTGATCCGACGTGACCGTTCCGTATACGGAACGCAGGGCAAAAAGCTCCACCATTCTTCGTGAGTCGATGGCATCGAGAATTCCCTTCTTTGTGGGGATGCGGACGGTGCAATGGCTCCTGGGGTGGATCCTGATGACATGCTCCTGCTCAAGCCGTTTCATGGCGTCCCTGATCGGTATGGTACTTACGTTGAGCTGCGCCGCGATGTGCTTGATATTGAGGCGGTCCCCGTATGCGATCGCACCGGTAATGATCTGCTCCGAAAGATAATCATACACGCGGTCGCTGAGACTTCGGCCTTCCGATGCGGAATGGAGGTGAATGGGGGAGATTTCTCGTTCCTGGATTAGCACGACACCCATATCATACGCCTTCTATATTTCAGGTTGCAACCGAAGAAAGCCGGCAGGCAATAAAATTTTCAGTTGACAGCAAAAATCGGCGGGTCTAAGATGAATTATAACTGATATATCAGTTAAGGAGGTTATATGAAACGGTTGTTAGTTCTTGTTATTGTTACGACAGTTCTCGTGGGAGGACTTGTCTTCGCGTCAGGACAGAGTGAGGGAGGTGAGCAGCAATATGTTCTTCGGTTCAACCACGTATTGACTGAGCAGGACCCCTACCACGGCGCCTATCTCAAGTGGGCCGAGCGCGTCGCTGAGCGTACCGACGGCAACCTTACGATTGAAGTTTACCACAGCGCCCAACTCGGAGTGGAAGAGGACATCATCGAGCAGATCCGCCAGGGTGCCAACATCGGTCAGAATACCGACTCCGCACGTCTGGGGAACTACGTTCCCGGTATCGCCGTGATGAACGGTCCCTATTTTGCCGACTCCCTGGAAGAAGTTGAGACCCTAAATACCCTGGATACCGTTCAGGGGTGGAAAGAGCAGCTTGCAGACGAATACGGCATTAAAGTGCTTTCCTTCAGCTGGGTACAGGGTTTCCGGAACCTCCTGACCAATAAACCCGTCCATTCTCCCGCAGACGTCCAGGGATTGCGTATCCGTTCTCCCAACGCACCGATCTGGATGGAATCGATCCGTTCCCTCGGTGCAACTCCCGTCGCCCTCGATTACGGCGAAGTCTATACCGGCGTACAGACCAAGGTTGTCGACGGTGCGGGAAACGTCTATCCCGCTACCTACAGCACCCGCATGTATGAAGTTCTGGACTATCTCATTGAGACGCAGCACATCATGCTCATCAACTTTGCCATCGTCAGCGCCGAGTGGTTTGACTCCCTTCCCGCTGAGTACCAGACGATTCTTGAAGAAGAGTGTGAGCGGGCAGGTCTGGAAGTTTCTCGCCGCATCATGGGTGAGCTGGTGGATCAGGCCAAGGAAAATCTCCAGGCAGAAGGTATGACCATCATCACCAATGATGAAATCGATATCGAGGCGTTCAAGGCGGCATCGGATTCGGCATTCGAGGCGCTTGGCCTTCTGGATGTCCGGAATCAGATTTTTGCGGAAATGGGCAAGTAATTTCTACAATACCGTATGAAGCTTGAAAAACTGGAACGAAGAGTTCAGCAGACAGAGGCGGTTGTTGCCGCCTTCTGTCTCGTTTCCTCGACGGCGCTGATTTTCGGCGCCGCCGTCATGCGGTCAATTTCCAGGCCGATAAACTGGTCCCTGGATATCTCACTCTTTCTCTTTGCGTGGGCAACTTTTTTCAGCGCCGACGTAGCCTATCGGGAAAACAAGCTGGTGAATCTCGACTTTCTGATCACCGCCCTTCCCGACAGGGCGAGAAAAGGGCTGCAACTGTTGATTTACCTGATCATTCTGGTATTTCTTGTCGCCCTTGTATACTTCGGCTTTATCCTTGCGTATAAAACGCGGGAGCGCGCCTTTCAGGGAATTCCGTCGTTCAGTTACTCATGGATCACCCTGAGCCTTCCCATTGGAAGCATGCTTCTTGTCAGATCGACAATTGAAAAGATCGTCGCCCTGTTTGGTCCGTCCTCCGGACGGGACGAAAACAGAGAGGAAGCTGTCATATGATCGTCGTAGCCGTCGTCTTTGTGATCTGTCTCACCATAGGAATGCCCGTTGCCTTTGCCATAGGAATATCCGGGGCTACCTTCTTTCTTCAGCATCCGGAGCTGCCTATGACGATGATAGCCCAGCTGCCGGTGTCGCAGACGCAGCGCGTACCGATGCTGGCGATTCCCCTCTTCATATTTGCGGGTAACCTCATGAACGCCACGGGCATTACCGAGCGGCTCGTGCGGTTATCTACACTCCTTACCGGACATATGAAGGGTGGCCTTGCCCAGGTGAGCGTCGTCCTGAGTACCCTCATGGGGGGCGTTTCCGGCTCCGCCACCGCCGATGCGGCGATGGAATCACGTATTCTCGGTCCGAGCATGATACAGCGCGGTTATACCCGGGGATACACGGCCAGCGTGATCGGATTTACCTCATTGATCACCGCCACGATTCCTCCGGGTATCGGCATTATCATCTATGGAACGGTCGGGGAGGTTTCCATCGGACGGCTCTTTGCCGCCGGACTCATGGTGGGGCTTATCATGATGCTTGTCATGATGGGAACCGTGAGGGTGACCGCGGGAATCCGGGGGTGGAAACCGGAGCGACCGACCCGGGCATCGGCACGGGAGATCTTCTCCTCCCTCGGTGAAACGGTGTGGGCCCTCGTATTTCCGATCCTCCTTCTTGTGGGAATCCGATTCGGCCTCTTCACTCCCTCCGAGGTCGGTGCCTTTGCCTGTGTCTACGCAATGGCGGTGGGTGTCTTTGTCTACAAGGAGTTTACATGGGAACGCTTTGTGGAGACCCTCAATGTGACGATCCGCGATATCGGCGCGATCATGTTTATCATCGCCCTCTCCTCGCTCTTTGCATATGGCATTCCCATTGACCGAGTGCCCCAGGCGTTGACGAAGTTTATCACCGGTGTCTCCGTGGATGCCAATATCGTCATGCTGGTGATCATCTTTTTTCTGGTCATCGTGGGCATGTTTATGGAAGGGTCAGTGGCAATTCTCCTGCTGACGCCGATACTTCTTCCCATGGTTCGCACCCTCGGTGTCGATCCCGTTCACTTCGGCCTGATTATGTGCTCCGTCATCACCATGGGCCTTCTGACGCCGCCCATCGGGATTTCGATGTATACGGTCTGTTCCATTCTTGATTGTCCGACCAGGGAGTACCTGCGGGAGTTCCTCGTATTTCTTGTCGCCTTTCTCATACAGATCGGGATTCTCGTCTTTCTGCCGGATCTGGTGCTCTTTTTCCCGCGGTTGCTCTACGGAAGCTGATACAGGAGAGATTCTATGAAACTGAAAAATCGAATTGCCGTGGTAACCGGTGCCGCCCGTGGCATCGGACGGGCGATTGCCGTGACATTTGCCGGCCAGGGAGCGACCGTTGTCCTCCTGGACCGGGACAACGTTGACGATACCGCGGCGGACATACAGGCGGGTGGCGGAAATGCCGTTCCCTTTGCGGTGGATATCACCGACCACAATGCGGTGGATGACATCGTGCGGCACCTCGTCGCCGATCGCGGAACGGTGGATATTCTCGTCAATAACGCGGGTATCATCGCCCGGGGTACGATAGAGACGCTCTCCCATGAAGAGTGGCAGGCGGTGATGAATGTGAATGTGAACGGCGCCTTCAATTGCTGCAAGTCGGTCATTCCCCACATGGTCAAGAAGGAGTACGGGCGGATCGTGAATATCACCTCCATAGCCGGAAAGATGGGCGACATCACGGCGGCCCCCGCCTATGGAACGTCAAAGGGGGCGGTAAACACCCTCACCAAATCGCTGGCACGCTCACTGGCTCAGTACGGAATCACCGTCAATGCGGTGGCGCCCCACGCGGTGGAGACGGATATGAGCGCCCAGTGGTCGGAGGAGAAGCGGCGGGATGTGATTGAATCAATTCCGCTGAAACGCCTCTGCCGGCCCGAGGAGGTCGCCGCCGCGACGCTCTTCCTGGCGTCCGACGACGCGGCATTCATCACCGGAGAGGTGCTGAACATCAACGGCGGCTTTTTAATGGATTGAGAGGCGAAGGGATGAACGGAAAAACAGCGCTCATACTCGGCGGCACCGGCGTTATCAGCCGGGCGGTGGTAACGGAACTCATCAACCGCGGGGTGGGTGTCACAGTGGTCAATCGCGGGACGAACCGCGATGTCGTTCCGCGAGAAGCGGAGCTCATCGTATGTGATCGCCACGATGTGGACGGGCTGGAGCGGCAATTGAAGGGGCGGTCGTTCACCTACGTCATCGACGTGATCTGTTTTTCTCCTGCCGATGCCCGCGCCACGATGGGGCTCTTCCGCGACCGCTGTGACCACGTACTGGTCCTCTCTTCAGTTGCGGCGTACGAGCGTCCCTACACATCCATTCCCACCCGGGAAGAGGCCGAGACGTATTGTACCGACCGGGACTACACCTACGGGTTTGAAAAGGGGGAAATGGAGCGGACCTTTCAGGAGTACCGGGGGACCCACCCGCCGGTGACGATCGTCAGGCCGTCGCTCACCTTTGGTCCGGGAGCACGCAACGTGGGCGTTTTGCGACAGAACATGAATATTGTGAACCGCCTGAAGCGGGGCAGACCGCTTGTCCTTTTCGGTGACGGAACGGGCTTGTGGTCCTTCTCCTTTGCCGACGATGTTGCCCGGGGTATGGTGGAGCTTCTCGGTAATCCGGCAGCCTTTGGTGAGGACTTTCATATCGCCACCGAGGAGCCGACGCTGTGGAGAGACCTCTACCGGACATTCGGGGAGATCGTCGGGCGGGAGCCTGAATTCACCTATATTCCCGCGGCGGTACTATTCGGCGCGTCCCCCGAGCGGGGCGGCCATCTCTTCTTTGAAAAGCGCTATCCCGGACTCTTTGACGGCACCAAGTTCCGCCGCGCCGTACCTGGTTTCACCTTCAGGCGGACGCTGCGGGACGGGTTGGAAGAGGTTCTTGAATCGTGGAAGCGCGACGGGCTGGAGCCCGATTCCCGGCTGGACGCCCTGGAAGACCGCCTCTGCCATGAATACGAGACCTTTGCCCGCGCCGTGTCGGACGCCTTTGCGCGCCCCTGAGCGGGGACCGGCGAGGCGCTGCCGATACCGCTCCGGTGACGCCGGCGTTCAATCTGAAAATGAAAAATAAAAAAAGGGCGCCGAAGCGCCCTCAAAATGCCCCGTGAGGAGTCGGAGCATTCTACGTAATGGGGGAATAATATATTTTACAAAGGAGGTATGCGGTCTGCGACGGTCGCAATTAAACCCCTCGGATTACGGAAAACGAACTGTGTCTGGTGTTTTCGACGAAAATCGTATCGAAAAGACGATATCGTGTCAATAGTCCGCTACCATGACCCCGTTTCGGTGGGCGCGACGGGCGTGCACGTCACCGAGGTACGTTCACCTTCAAGAATGTCGGCGACGCCCTCCCTCCACGCGTGGTAATGGGACGTCTCCTTGTGCGCCTTTGTCGCCGCCTCGTCGCGGTAAACTTCATAGAGGTAGTACGTCTGCGGCCGTTCGTCGTCCCTGAGGACGTCAAAGCGCAGGACGCCGGGCTCCTGAAGGGATCCGAGATGGTTCTCCCGCGTCATGGCTTCAAACTCTTTCTCGGTGCCGGCTTTTATATGAACGGTGATTATTCTGACGACCATGGTTCCTCCTCCGCCTGATTTGATTCCGCAGACACGTGGCCAAATCGAACACGGTCTACTATCATGGGCACATGACACAAGATAAACCAAAGATCGGCTGGATTGGAACGGGCATCATGGGCCTGTCCATGGCGGGACACCTTGTACAAGCGGGATATGAACTCCATGTTTTTAATCGAACTGCCGAAAAGGCGGAGCCCCTCCTGAAGGACGGCGCCGTGTGGCACGAATCGCCGCGGGAAGTGGCGCAATCGAGTACCCACATTTTTACAATTGTCGGATACCCCGAGGATGTCCGGGAGACCTACTTTGGTTCCACCGGCATCTTTGCCGGAATCGACTCGTCTCCCGCGGAGAGCGGTACCGGGGCGCCGCGGGTCGTCGTCGACATGACGACATCTGAGCCCACCCTCGCGCAGGAAATCGCGGAGGAGGCGTCGCTGCACGGCGTCCTTGCCCTGGATGCGCCCGTCTCGGGGGGAGATACCGGCGCACGGAACGGCGAGCTTGCGATCATGATCGGAGGAGAGGCCGCGGCGGTCAAGGCGGTGCGTCCCATGCTGGATCTCATGGGAAACAATGTACGCCACATGGGACCTGCCGGGGCGGGGCAGCACACAAAGATGGCCAATCAGATTCTCATCGCCTCCACGATGATCGGCGTTGTGGAGTCCCTCCTCTACGCGGAACGGGCGGGGTTGGATCAGAACGGCGTCATCGATGTCATCGGCAGGGGCGCCGCCTCTTCCTGGTCGATAAACAATCTGGGCCGGCGCATCGCCGACGGCAATTTTGATCCCGGTTTCATGATTCGTCATTTTATCAAGGACATGGGCATCGCCCTCGCGGAGGCGCGGCGGATGAATCTCTCCCTTCCGGGACTCGCCCTGGCTCAGCAGTTTTACATCGCCGCGACGGCCCATGGGTGGGAAAACCTCGGCACCCACGCCCTCTATCGTGTGATCGCGGAGCTCAACGGGGCAGCCTAGGATCCGTCGCCCGCCCGCGGCGGGCGTTTACACGTCGAATATTTTACCCGGGTTGAGGACGAGGTTGGGGTCGAGGGCGCGCTTGACCGACCGTATGACGTTGAGGTACTCGGGAGAGACGAAGCGTTCCATATGGGCCTTTCTCTTGTGACCGATGCCGTGTTCTCCGCTCAGACGACCGCCGAGGCGGGCGGTGAGATCGTACAGGTCGGCGAGAATACGCGGACGTTCCTCATCCCAACGTTCCATTGACCACTGCGGGTTCTTGACGATCCGGGTGTGAATGTTTCCGTCGCCGGCGTGACCGTAGGCGGGGACAAAGACGCCGTACTTCCCGGCGATGTGGTTCATACCTTCGATAAGTTCCGGTATCGCCGCGGGTGGTACAACGAGATCTTCATTTGTCTGATGGGGAGATATCTGGGCATACGCCTCGGCGATGCTGCGGCGTATTTTCCAGACCCGTTCACTGTTGACGGCGTTGTCTGCGACAAATATTTCCATGGCCCGCCGTTCTTCACATAATGTGCCGATTGCCTCGTACTGCCGGTGCACTTCTCCAACGTCCGATCCGTCCACCGTTATGATAAGCGCCGCCCCGGCGTCGGGAACGGTCAGGGTTTCCTTCAGGTAGTCACAGCTGCGGCGATAGCTCTCTCCGTCAATGAACTCCAGTGCGGTGGGGACGATGCCTGTGTGGGCCATCACCAGCGGGACGATCTCTATCGCCTCCCGGACGGACCGAAAAAAGCAGAGGAGGTCCACCGATTCCCTCGGTTGGGGAGTCAGGCGAAGCCATATTTTTGTAAAGATCCCGAGGGTTCCTTCACTGCCCACCATGAGCTGCACCATGTTGTAGCCGGTGACGTCCTTTATGAGCTTACCTCCGAACTGAACGATCTCGCCGGTCGGGGTGACGACTTCAAGTCCCAGGACATAGCGACCGGTGACGCCGTACTTGACCGCCTTGCCGCCGCCCGCGTTTTCCGCGACGTTTCCCCCGACGGAGCACGTCTCGAGACTCATGGGGTAACCTGCGTAAAAGAGGCCCGTATCCGCCAGGCGCTCATTGATTTCCGCGGTGATGACGCCCGGTTCGACAAGGACCATCATGTTTTCCAGATCAATTTCAAGAATCTCGTTCTGTCGGTCCGCCAACAGGACGATTCCGCCATGGAGGGGAACTGCGCCACCGGAAAGGCCGCTTCCCGCTCCGCGGGGGGTTACCGGTATGCGTTCCCTGTTTGCGAGACGCATGATTGCCGCGATCTCTTCCGCCGTCCGGGGCGCTATGACAACTTCCGGAAGGTGGGCGTACAGGGGATCGGGGATTTCGTCATGGCTGTACCGTTCCAGCGTCTCCTTGTCGATGTGGACATACCGGGATCCGACGATTTCGGTAAGTTCCGTCACGATTGCGGGGGTAATGGGGTTGTATATAGAATCGTGTTGCGTCCCTGCCATAGACGGTCCTTTACGTATGTAGGTTCCGCAGGCGCTTGCGAATTTCCTCCCAGTAGGAGCGCCCGATCTGCCGCAGGGCGGTGCGTTGCGCCGCCCGCCAGCGGGGTACGCAGGACTGCACCGTCTCGTCACCCTCTACAGTCAGATAGTGGGTGCGAACACGGCGGTCCGCTCCCGGCTCAACCCGGATCAGGCCGCGCTTTATGAGCAGCTCCGTGTTGCGGGAAACGGTGCTTGGATCGGACCCGAGAGCATCCGCAAGGTCGCCCGCGGTGCTTCCCGGAGATATCGCCAGAGATACGAGGAGCGCAAACTGCGGCGATGAAACCCCGACGTCCCGAAAGGCATCTTCATATATGCGGCCCACGATGCGATTAGCCCGGCCGATATTGGAGGCGATGCACTCCGATCTGACGGCGGAAAAGTCTTCCGCGGTGAATCTTTTTCTTTTAATTTTGTCTGCCCCTCGGGTGAACATATGCCTACCTCTCCGAGAAAAATATACGTGTCTGGAAGTGCACATAGGGCGGGATTCGATTCCGTCCTCAATCAGACACATGATACTACAGCTTTTCGAACGTTACCAGTCGACAGACCGAGGTGGGGGCGGGGTATACTCCGGGAAGGATGATTCGGGAAGAACTTGTCGTCACCAACCCCAAGGGTATCCACGCCCGGCCGTCGTCCCTCATTGTAAAGACCGCTCAAAGCGTCGATTCCACCGTCCGGTTTGTCTACGGAGGGGAGACGTTCGCCGCCGACAATATCATGGATGTGCTTTCCATGGGGGCTGAGTACGGCCGCTCGATAGAGGTGGTCATTGAAGGAGACGATGAGGAAGAGGCGTTTGCGAAGATGAAGGAAATATTCGCCCTCAATTTCAGCGATGATGAATGAGCGAAGGCGTTACGCCGACGTCACGCCGTCCCGCTTCATTCCCTTTGAGTCCGCGCCGTCCCGTTGAAAGCCGAATTGCTCATAGAGGGAGCAGGCATCGGCGGTCCGGAGTATTCCCTTCAGTTTCTTCAACTGCGGATGTTCCACGATTGCCTGGACGAGAGCCTTACCCAGTCCCCGACCGCGGTGTGGCGGCAGGATAAAGAGATCGGAGATATAGTACATCGTCGCCCAGTCGGTAATGACCCGCGCCATTCCCGCCATCGCACCGTCAGGTGCCACCACGGTGAGAACCCAGGAGTTTTCCACTGACAGTGCGACGGTCTGTCTGCTCCTGCCTTTTGCCCAGTACGATTCTTCAGAGAGGTACCTCGCCGCCGTATCGACGGAGAGGGCGTGGCGTTCTTCCGTAATTGTGTAGTCCCCGACGGCTATGGCGTAGGGTCTGAATGCATTAGGTGAAAGAACGGCGGTAACCGATGAGAAGGGTATGGATCCGTAAAGATGAGGAAAGAGCTCGGGACGCCCGCTTTCGTCGGTCTCACCTCCCGTTCCGGGCTCTGTCCGTACCACGGCGCCGGTACGGTACGGATCTATTTGCAGTACCATGAGCTGGTCCGGAATTGTCCCGTCAGCTTCTGCAAAGAAACGCTGAATCGTCGGCCAGACCTGCCGGTGAAAGGAACAGTGAATAAACCCATCGGGCTCCGGGGATACGACTATGCGTTCCGTATCTGCCGCCGGCCGGCGGGAATGGGACCTGGGGAACATACCCTGTTGTGTCCGAATCCACCCGTTGGCGGGAAGCGAGAGATCTATTATGTGGTAGAGCCGCGGTTCATGATGTTCCATCTGTTTACGTTGTGATTGACCGAATGACCGTCTGTGGTCCCGCCGGTTTCTCGATGTAGTGGTCGTAGTGTATTGACGCAAGCTCCTGCTGGTAGAGCTGTTTTCCGTACCCCGTCAGAATTATGACTTTTGAAATTCCTTTGGCGTCGCGGACAAAATCAAGGCCCGTTTTTTCCTCCTGAAGGTTGATGTCCACAATCGCAATAGCGGGTTGAATCGATTCGCACAGCTCCATCGCCCGGTTGTAGTTGGTGGCGATGTACACCCGTTCATAGCCGGCCTTGGAGAGCTCCAATTGCAGTCCCATGGCGGCGATGATTTCATCGTCGAGGATGATAATTGTCCGGTCACGATCCACGGGCTCCCTCCGGAAATGTGATCTCAATAACGGGTTGACCTTCACCGATCACGTGTATGGTACCGCCCAGCTGATCAGCAATGATCGCATGAACGATACGAGAACCAAGTTTGGACATACTGTTTTCTTTCAGGCTGTCCGCCAACCCTCTTCCATTATCGCCGTAACGAATCACAATGTCATCATTTCGGCGATGGATCTGGATGGATATATGCGGGTGTTCCCCGTCTGTCTGCCGTTCATTCCGGCGGTAAATGAGACTCTCGGCGAGGAGCTCGTTCACTACCAGTCCGCATGGGACGGCTGTGTCCAGTTCGATCTGAAAATCATCGCCGGAAACGGCGAGTGTCGGGCGTTTACCCGACGTGGCGGCGTGCTCGTCCGCGACGGAAGCGGAAAGGCGGCGGACATACGCGATAAGAGAAATCTGGACCAGGTTGTCCGAGGTGTAGAGCATGTTGTGGACAAGGGCAAGGGAGAATATTCGTCTCTGGGCGTCCCGAAGGAGCCGATGGGCGGCCGGCTCGTCGATGTCCAGCGCCTGAAGGGCAAGCATCCCGCTTATCACGTGCATGTTGTTCTTTGTGCGATGGTACACTTCCTTGAGGAGGACATCCTTTTCCTGTTCCGCACGCTTCCGTTCGGTGATATCGATTCCCGAGCTGAGGGTCCCCGCCACCGTCCCGTCCTGATGGTACCGCAGGATCGTGTGAAGCTGGATCGTATGGCGGTGACCGTCCCGGTCGAGGATGAGGTAATCACCGCGACTCTCGGTATCTTCCGCAGCGCTGATGATGCGGTGAAAGGCGCGGCGACGCCCGTCTTTTTCCTCCGGGGGCGACGTCATCTCGATCCAGTCCATACCGACCGCTTCGGCGGGACGGAACCCGAGGAGGGCTGCAGCGTGATCGTTGATACGCTCGACACTGCCGGCAAGATCCAGTTCGATCACGAGCGTTCCCGCGGTGGCGAGATAGAGTTCCGCCCGTTCCCGTTCCGTTTCCGCCCGTCTTGTCGCCTCCTGCAGTGCCGCGGTCTGTGCGGCTACCTCCTGCTCAAGGCGATCCCGATAGCGGGTCATCTCAAGGGTGCGGCTCATTTCGTCGACCCTCGCCGCGATCATGAAGCACACATTGCGGATGTAGTCGTGGTATCGCAGGAACGCCCCGTCTTCCGATACGGTGCAGAGGATCCACCCGTACGTCCTTGAGCCGATCTTTACCGGTATCCGCCTCGTTCCACGTTCCGTGGAATCCGTATCCGGCCCATTGTCTCCCAGCCGGTAGGACACGCGGTCAAAACCGGGCAACTCCTCAAGCCCCCGGGCGGAAAAACCGAGCATCGTCTCAAGATCGGGAAGGCCGAAGATCATGTTCTGAATCAGGAGAATACGGGACAACGCTTGTACGTGGAGATCGTCTTCACTCATGGAACGCTAACGATTGAGAGATTGAAGGATCGATTCAGGGGGCAGGTAAAAGGGGTTTCTGACGACGGCGCCCCGGACAACCATGAGGGCGTGCGCTTTCAGTACGTCCATGAGGGTGGCTCCGTTGAAGGAGTGGGCGTGATACTGACACATCACCGCCATCGGTCGTTCCCGGACGAGGAGGTTGACCCGTGCTTCATACTCAAGGAGGCGGTCCGCTCCCTCCATTGTTGATATTTCCGGTGCCATCTCTCCAATAATACGTGCGCCCGCCGCATTCTCCGCCGTCGCGCGCCGGTGGAAGTCGGTGAGAAAGGAAAGCATACGGTCGGGGTCAAATCGACCGCGGTCAAAGTATATATCCGAAGTCCGCTGAAGGGTGAGAAATCGGGACGCCTCGGGATGGTTGTGGAGCAGCTCCCTGTTCTGTTCCGTGACGTGATCGGAAAAGCCGGCGGACAGTTCACCATTCCCTATGCCGGTTAGGAGAAAGTCGATAAATGCAGAAGTTCTTTCGTCGTCATCCTCAAATATCTGACAGACGTGAGTACCTGCAGGGACATCCGCCCGGGTAAATCCGAAGTCTACCTCCCGTGACGCCCCATTGTGATCGATCATGAATCCCCCTTACGGTTCGTGGAGTCCTGGAAAACCCGTTGACACCATACTATCAAGATAGGGGTGAACGCGCGGGAATTCAAACGAGACGGGACTGCGTCTTTCCAGGGGACCCGTTCTCCTGTAAGGTCTTGATCAATGAACCGTCGGGGATTCCTTCTTGGTGTGTCGCTCCTGTATGTTGCCCTCCATGGCGTGTCGTCCCAGGACGTACGGCCCGCCTATTTTGAACGGCAGGGCGAAGTCATACTCCCCCAACGGTACAACCGCAGCAGGAACTATCCCCTCTTTGTGGTTCTGCCCCCCACCGGAGCGCGGGCGGCACAGGTCGCCCATCTCTACGGAATCGATCCCCGAAGACAGGAGACTTTCATTCTCCTATTGCCCGAAGGCAGGCCGACACGGGATGAATATCTGCCGGACTTCCTGACCTTTGTCGACTGGTATGAGGAGCGTCTCCTCAGCGATATCGATCGCGTCCTGTCGGAGTACGCCGTCGACGAGGAGCGCCTCTACCTGGGGGGGTATTCCCTCGGCGGTGATTTGAGTTGGGCCCTCGCGGTCCGCAATCCCGAACTTTTCGCCGGGGCGGTGATTGCCGGATCACGGACGTCCCACCCCGTAGAGGACGAAGCCCTGCGGACGCTGGCACACCGCGGATTTCGCGCCGCCTTCCTCATCGGAAACAGGGAAGATCCCCTGCGATATCGGGGAATAAACGTTGCCCGACGGCTTTTTCTGGATGCGGGAATTGACCATATGTATGAGGAGTATTCCGGCGCCCATGACATTCCCCCGGTGCCGCTCCTTCAGGATGCGATACGCTACGTTACCAATGTTGAAACCCTGCCGGCACCCGGGGCACCTGCACGCGTTGCCGCACGCTCCGGAAACGCTCTCTTTGCCCATGAAAGCAGCGACCGTTTTGCCGTCGGCGGTACGCTCCCTGCGGATATCGGTATGGGGGGACTCTCCCTCCCGGACGATACCGAGGCTACCGCGCGGATTGAGATTCCCTGGGAGCATTATTATCTCCGCTCCACCGCCGCCTACGCCACATCCTTGACGTCCACGGGCGTACGAAACAGGCGCCTCACCCAGGACGTCGTGGGGGCGTGGGGTGACGGACGCCGCTTTTACGGAGTCGGCGGAGGCTGGGACTGGTTGCGTGACTCTTCCGACGGCTCCTTCCGGCGCAGATATGATCTGATCCTCATGCATGGAATGCGCAATCCCCGCTACATCCCGGCGGGTCGCGACCCGCGACGGATGGATTCCCTCTTCCTTCTCAGGTATACGATACCTGCCTCGTTGGATGCGGAAGCAACGTGGGAAGAGCTGCTGAATGTGAGGGGAGAGTATCTCCTGCGCATCGCCGACCGCATTGTCGTCGACCTCGCGGCGGGAACGTATACCATACAGAACGGGCTGGTCGCCGACGGGGAACGTTTCTCAGGTGTCCTCGACCACCGGTGGGAATGGGACGCCGGTGTCGCTCTGCGCGCTCCGTCGCCCTTTCTCTGGCGCCTCGGTTACCGGGGTGTCGCCTTTCGTCCCGTCGACGGTGACGGGTACGACCTCCGGGGCACCGTCACCCTCTCACTGGAGTTCAGTTTCTGACGGGTATTGAGAAGCTTGTTAATGGTTTGATTGCGATGAATACGGTTTCGGCCGGATGAGAGAGAACTCCTCGCAGACGACTGGTATCGACTCATCAAACGGAATTCCAAGGGCGGTGTGTTCCTGCCGGAAAAAGCGGCGGTGTCCGTCTCTCCAGTAGGCAAGACTCCCGTCTCCCTCACCCTCCAGGGCGGCAAACCCGGGAGTCACCTCATTGAAGGGCACAATCGATACCGCCGTCGTCCGGATGATGCATCGGGCGCGGGCGGTTCCGTCAAGAATGACGGAATATGAGCCGACCCGGGGAACCGGCTCATCCTCCACAAGGAGGCCAAGGAGACTGCTTGCGGTGGCCCGCTTTGTTCCCGCCACGACGAGTTCCGCCAGCTCCGTCTCCATTTCCGCGCCCGAGCCGAAAGCCCATGCGCTCACCGTGAGCGCGTCGGCTCCGGTGAGCAGATCCGGGCGGGTACGGAGATACTCGCTCCACATGATCGCGGCGGAATAGTTCATCTCACGTCTCCTCAAATATCCCGGTGCTTCTCTCTTTCCTGACTCGGTCCCAGGAAAAGACGCGACCGTTCATCACGATATGGACCCCGGTCCCGACGAGCTGTACCGCCGTGAAGGCACAGCCAAGGTTGAAAACGGCGTCGGAGTTGGCCACGGAAAAGGGCACCATTGCGCCGGTAAGGATCAGCCGCTTGTCCAGATTCGCCTCACCGAGTATGCGTGCCGTTTCCACCATCGTATCCGTGCCGTGAATGATGATGATTTCCTCTTCCGGGGCGTTGCGACACGACTGCAGGATGGACAGACGATGGGAGAGATCCATGTCCAGACTGTCCACGAGCTGATTGATCTCCAGTTCCACCGGCACCGTCACCCGCACCTGCCGCAGGATTTCCGGCAAATGGGTGTTCCTGAATGTCAACGTACCGTGTATTTCGTCATATTCCTTGTCGAACGTTCCGCCGGTGATGATGATGCGGATCGCCATCGCCCGATTCAACCGCCCCGCTGGGCGCCCCGGGACGAGCGCGGTGATGTACCGGCGACACTCGACTTCTGCGCGTGGCCTGCACGGGATGAATCCCGGAGAAAGCGGGAGCCCTCCTGCTTGTGTGCCTTGGCGGCTGTGCTTTTTGCGCGGGCCGCGTTCTTGTCGTCCCCTTCATCGCCCTCTTCCGCCGCCGCGGCTGCCCGCGCCGCCGACTCTTCCTGCAGCGCCTTCGCCTCTTTGGCGCGATCTTCTTCGTAATGGCAGTACTTGTATTTCTTTCCGCTGCCGCAATGGCACGGATCGTTTCGTCCCAGTTTCATAGGTACCTCCGGGGGCAGAGTACACCTCCCGACGGCTCCGGGCAATACTTTTTCCAATCGGGAAAGAGTAGTATCTTCTCGCAATGCCCTTTGTTCTGGACGGACTTGAGTCCGAGTCGTACGACCGCAATTACACGGACCGGGACCTCATCAGACGGATCGCGGAGTATTTTTCTCCCCATCGTGGTGCGATGGTTATCGTCGCCGTCGTGCTTGCGCTGAACTCGATCTTTGATGCCGTCGCGCCGGTGGTGGTATCTCTCGCCGTTGATACGGTGGCCGAGCGGGATACCTACTCCTTCATTGCCCTCATGAGTCTTCTCGTGCTTGTCGTCGGTGTGGCGGCGTGGATATTCAACTTCATCAGACAGGAGGTTGCCAACCGCGTCATCGGTGATGTGGTTCTGCAGCTTCGGCGGGATGTCTTCAGGCACGCCGTCTATCACGACATGTCGTTTTTCGATGAACACCCCGTCGGGCGTATCGTGAGCCGGATTACCTCGGATACTCAGGATTTTTCAAACACCGTCGCACTGGTAATCGACTTCCTGAGTCAGGTGTTGATGGTCGTCGTACTCACCGTCTATCTCCTTACCGTGAACGCACGGTTGACGGTGCTGCTGTTGATTATGGCGCCGGTGGCGGCGGTCATTGCGTTGAGCTTCCGAAAACTGGCACGCAGGGTAACCCTGGATGCCAAGCGTGCAACGGCGACGATCAACGCCCA
The DNA here is from genome assembly GCA_965242725.1 of Alkalispirochaeta sp. GTDB lineage: Bacteria > Spirochaetota > Spirochaetia > DSM-27196 > Alkalispirochaetaceae > Alkalispirochaeta. The sequence continues at coordinate 7,575 of CBDESZ010000013.1, read as the reverse complement.
CATGCAGGAGTCGATCGGCGGTATCGCCGTGGCGAAAGCGTACCGGCAGGAACAGCGTCTGTATGACGATTTTGAGGTGAACAACACCCTGGCCTACAAGGTCGGCCTGACCCGCGGGCTGGTGCTCAACCTTATATTTCCCATCGTGGGAATCGCCGCAGGAGTAGGAACGGGAGTGCTCGCCTATCTTGGCGGCCTATCCGTCTCAACCGCCGCCGTGTCGGCGGGCGGACATGCGCCGGGAGTGCCCGGCGGAGTGATCGCGTTTCTCGTCGGATCCGACGCCATGTCGCCGGGAGAGTGGTTTCTCTTTCTTCAGGCGGTCGGATTCTTCTGGTGGCCCATGCTCGGTATCGCCAGTTTCTATTCACAGTTTCAGGACGGACTGAGTGCCGCGGAGCGCGTCTTTGCCCTTATCGATGCGGAACCGACGGTTCGCCAGGTCGACAACGTGGAGATTCCCTCCCAGGCGTCGCGGTCGCATATCGCCGGGGCCATTGAATTCGCGGACGTGACCTTTTCCTATTCCGAAAAGGAAACCGTCCTTGACCATTTTTCACTGACCATTCCCGCAGGTCAGACGATCGCCGTCGTGGGACACACCGGAGCCGGCAAGTCAACGATCGCCCGACTGATCACCCGGTTTTACGAGTTTCAGGGAGGAGCCATATCCGTTGACGGTATCGACATTCGCTCCCTCGATCTCGGTGCGTATCGACGACAGATCGGCCTCGTTCCCCAGACGCCCTTTCTCTTTTCCGGAACGGTGGGAGACAATATCCGCTACGCCCTGCCGGAAGCGACCGATGATGATGTGCGCTGGGCGGCGTCCCATGTGGGGCGGGGTGACTGGCTGGACGACCTCCCCGATGGGCTGGACACTGATGTCGGTGAGCGGGGGTGGGGCCATTTCCCTGGGTCAACGGCAGCTCGTCGCGCTTGCCCGGGTGCTCCTGAAGGACCCCGCGATTTTCATCCTCGATGAAGCGACGGCAAGCGTCGATCCTTTCACGGAGGCGCAGATTCAGGAGGGGCTGGACTCGGTCATGAAAAAACGGACCGCCGTTGTGATCGCACACAGACTGTCCACGGTGAAGTCGGCGGACCGGATTATCGTTCTCGATCAGGGTTCCATCATTGAAGACGGCAGTCACGACGAGTTGCTTGCCGCAGGGACGGCGGGCGGCGGCACCGGGCAGGGCGGCCGCTATGCGGAGCTGTATAATACCTATTTTCGTCATCAGTCCCTGGAATATATCGAAGGTACATGATGCATTTCCCTCCGCATCTGGTATGATAGGTTATGGTCAAACACATCGTATTGTGGAAGGTGGTTGATAGCCACGGAAGTTTGGACAAGACGAAAGTCTTGCAGGAGATAAAGAGTCGCATTGAAGGAATGAAAGGAGTCGTTCCGCAGATACGTGAGCTTGAGGTGGGAATCGATTTTAACGGTTCCGCCGCGGCGTACGATGTGGCGCTCTATTCCGTCTTTGACGACCAGGCGTCGCTGGATGCATATCAGGTGCATCCCGCCCATGAAGAGGTCAAAAAGTTTGTCGGTGCCGTGACGACTGACCGCGCCGTCGTGGATTACGAGATCTGACCAACGCCGGTGGCGCTCCGACGTCGGCGTCTCCTATACCGGTTCCTCTATAGACTCTGAATTGGAGAGCTGAAAAAAGAGGCGGTCGGCGTGCTGGAGAACCAGTACGGCGGCGCCGATAGCCCCGGTGTCGGGACCGAGGGTGTTTGAGACGATTCTGACCGCGGAATAGGGGTACGCCATCGCGTGGAGTTTTGTGTACCTGCGGACCAGTTCCGTCAGGAGGGGGCTCGCATCCGCAACGGGGCCTCCGAGAACGATGGTCTGGGGGTTGAAGAGGTTCACCAGGTTCCCTGTGGCGATGGCGAGATACCGCGCCGCGTCGTCCACCACTGAAACGGCAAGGGTGTCGCCCCGTTCCGCCGCATCAAGGACGTCAAAGGCATCCAGCAGTTCCGGATGGTCACCGCATTTCTCGTGGAGAACGCTCCCCGTTGCATCCCGCAGGAGGTGGCGGGCGGCGTTGGCTATTGCCTGTTCCGAAACGTACTGCTGCAGGCATCCCCGATTACCGCATTCACACAGCGGTCCCTCGGGGACAACCGTCATATGTCCCAGTTCTCCTGCCGAGGAGTTTGCCCCGGTGAAGAGCCGGCCGTTGAGAATAATACCCGCCGCAACACCGGTTCCGAGGGATATGTAGATCAGGTGGTCCGTCCGCGGTTTTGCCACCCTCCACAACACCGCCAGTGCGCCGGCTTTGCTGCGGTTGGCCACGATTGCTGAAAAACCGGTCTGCTCCGATATCGACGACGCAACGTCGACCTCCTTCCATCCCAGATCAACGGCGCTTTTGATGATTCCGTGTTCCATATCTACGAGACCGGGTGGTCCGATTCCGATTGCCGGGAGAATACGGTGGTGCTCGAGGCGGCCGCGGAGTATACGGACACCCTCGGCCAGGGTGGTCATTGCGGACTCCGCGGAGCTGTCGGTAATCCTGACTACCTCCCGGTCGACAACATGGGAAGAGAGGTCGGTTGCAACGATATGCCAGTTGAAATCGTAGAGACTTGCCCCGATCGCGAGCGCCGCGGTCGGACAGAATTGAAGAATGATGGGGGGGCGTCCTCCCTTTGAGTCGCCCGACCCCGTTTCAGTAACCACTCCCATTTCCAGAAGCTCATCAACCACCACTGCGATGGTGGCTCTGCTGAGCCCCGTCATGCGGGCAATCTCCGGGCGTGAAATCGTCTGTTGTTCCGACAGCACCTGAAATACCCGCGAGCGCGTCGCATCCCGGGATGGTGTTGCCTGATCGTTGAGAGTGGCGCGTTTCACAACGTGGTAGTGTAAATCCGATCGCAACTTCGTTCAACTCTTTAACAAAGTAATTCCGTTTTTTCAACGAAGATCGAATGATTACGCAAATATTTCCATTTATACATTGATTGGACGGACCTTTGTCTTTTAAATTGACAAAGTCCATGGGCGGGTCTACACTGGATTCGGTCAGAGTCGCTGATATGAGGCAAGCCACCGATGTAAAAATAATCGACGTCGCTCTCTATTTCCTGCCGGTACGGTGTGAAGTCCCCCTCGGTTTCGGCGGAGAGACGGTTGCGACGGTGACGTGCGCCCGCGCCGCAGTGACGGTGGCCGATTCCGCAGGTAACAGCGCAACCGGCTGGGGCGAAACGCCTCTGAACGTCCAGTGGGCGTGGCCGGGCACCGACGGGACGGCCCTCCCGCTGAACGAACGGGAGCGTATCATTAAGGAGACGGTTATCGCCAACGCCGACCGCCTGCGCCATTTCCCCGTCTCCGCTCACCCCATGGAGATTTCAACGCGCTACATGGACGAGGTGATGCCGTCCGACGCGGGTGCAGCGTCCCGATTGCCGGCTCTCGCCGCCATGCTCTGTTACGCGCCCTTTGATCTTGCCCTGTACGACGCGTACGGCCGTATTCACCGTATCGACGTTTTTGAAACCCTCACCGAAGGGTGGATGAACTATGATCTGGGCCGATACTTCGGGGATGACGGCGATGTTTCGGATGCGACGCACCGGCGCTACCCCTTGTCCTTTCTCAGGAAACCTCTCGTCCGTATGCCTGTTTGGCATATGGTCGGATCCCATGACCTTCTCAGGGAGGATGTCGATGGTTTCGCCGAAAGCTTCGGCGGCGTAGAACTTCCCGAGCCGGTCCATTTGGGAATAGACCGGACGGACCGGGGTCACCTGCCCCGTACATTGAATGAGTGGATTCGCCGTGACGGAATTCGCTTCCTGAAGGTGAAGCTGCGGGGGCGGGATCCGGCGGCAGATATTGATCGAATTGCCGGAGTTGCGGCGGCCGCCGGAGACGGAAACGATATCAGGCTATCCCTCGATCTCAACCGGACTGCCCCGGAGGCAGGGTATGTCCACATACTTTTTGACGCCATGGAACGGGACATGCCGGAAATGTGGAAGCGGCTGCTCTATGTTGAAGAACCGTTGCAGCCCGCCCATGTTGATGACACCTCGGAGGTCACCTCCCTTTCCCGGCGCAAACCGCTCTTCATGGATGAGTCGGCGTCCCACTGGATCGACGTTGTCCGCGGCAGACGTGCCGGGTGGAGCGGAGTCGCCCTGAAGACGTGCAAGACGCTGACGGGGTCCCTTCTGTCACTCTGTCTGGCACGGGAGGGCAGGATGCCGGTGATGGTTCAGGATTTGACCAACCCCATGCTTGCGCAGCTCACGCACCTTTCCTTTGCCTCCCGGGTGCCGACGGAGTGGGGAGTTGAGTCAAATTCCATGCAATTTTATCCGGAGGCATCCCGGCCGGAGGAGGCCGTTCATCCCGGTGCGTATCGCAGAAGCGGCGGAATGGTGGATATTTCCACGCTCCGCGGCGCCGGTTTCGGTTACAGACTGGAGGAGATGAAGCGGGAGCTGCCACCGCGCGTCGCGTGAGTGCGTCCCGATTCCAGATAAGAGGCGATACAATAGGAGGTATCACATGAGAAGAATGGTGAGTATTTTGCTGGTCCTGCTCATCGGAGGGGGCGTGCTCTTTGCAAGCGGCGTACAGGAGGGGGCTGAATCGGCCTATTCCTGGGATCCGGATCGTCCTATCAACCTGATCGTACCGTGGGGTGCCGGAGGTTCGACCGATCGATCAGCCCGGACGACCGCGGCGATCGTTGAAGAGCAGCTGGGAGTGAGCGTGGTCGTCGTGAACCAGGGCGGAGCTTCCGGTTCACTCGGTACAAAGGCGGCCCTGGATGCTCCCCGTGACGGCTTTACATGGACTGCCGGAGCGGTGAAGGACCTCGGAGTCTACAAGGTTATGGGTCTCCTCGATACGACGCTGGACGACTGGCATCTCTATTTGAACGTGGCCATGCCCAACGTCATTTCGGTCCGGACCGACTCGCCGTACCAGACCTTTGACGACCTCATGGAGGCGTTTGAGGAGAATCCCGGCGAAATCCGCGTCGCCACGGCGGGAGTCAACTCCGCGGGACATACCGCCATGGAACTCCTCAGCAGCTACACCGACATTGAATATCGCCATGTCACCTATGACGGCGGTGCTCCTGCGGTGACGGCGACGGTCGGCGGCGAGGCGGACGCGGTTCCCCAGCTTTCAGTGGAACAGGTCGATATGATTCGCGCCGGACGGCTCCGGCCGCTGGTTGTGCTCACGGACAAGCCCCTTGAGCTGGAAGGAGTTGATGAACCCGTACCGCCAATCACCGACTGGATTCCCGAGTTTGAGGCGGCACCCATTTACTTCGGCATATTTGTACCCAAGGGAGTTCCCCAGGATGTGGTTGATACCCTTGATGCCATCTGGGAGGAACATGTCATGACCTCTGAGACGCTGCGGACGTGGGCGCGGGAAAACGCCGTCGTCTTTGACCCGGATTTCGGCGAAGAAGCGGTCCGGAAGTCCTTTCCGATGGTGCAAATTGACGCGTGGCTGAAGCATCAGGCGGGAGACACCGTCATGAGTCCTGAAGAGGTCGGAATACCCCGACCATAACAGGGAGTGTAGTGTGTACAGGGTGCAGTCGCCTCGGCGGCTGCACCCATATCCTGATGTCCTCCGGGAGGAATTATGGCTGAACCCCGACAAGGAATGGACAAAGCGGATTTTGTGACATCCCTTGTGCTGCTGATTTTTGGAATACTGGTCGTCACCTGGTCTATACAGATGCCGCGACTTGAACATCGCGGAATCAACCCCTACACCATTCCGGGGCTGGTTCCGGGACTGCTCGGTGTCGCATTTATCATTCTGAGCGTTATGCTGCTGACGCGATCGGTGATTCACAAGGGATACGCCCTCACCATTTCCCGTGAAAAAATACGGAAAACCCTTGCAATACCTCAGGTTCGACGGGTGACCCTCACCCTCCTGGTCTGTCTGTCATACGCTCTCGGGCTCATCGGCCGGCTCTGGTACCCCGCAGCGACCTTTTTATTCGTTCTCGCGTTTATTGTACTCTTCGAGTACCAACCCCGGGAAACGGTTACGTCTGCAGACGCGTCACGTCATCACCGGCGGCATCGAAGCCTTCGTGACGGCGGCGGCCGTCTCGGTGGTCTTTCGGTATCTCTTCCTTGTACGGTTGCCTTAGGAGCTGACGTCATGACATTTGATGGACTGCAAATGCTGTTTCTGGGGATTGCTGAGTTTTATGACGCCCCGCACCCTCTTTAATGTCCTCTGGGCGACCCAATTGGGGATTATCGTCGGTATGCTCCCCGGACTGACCGCGACGATGGGCATCGCGCTCATGACGACACTTACCTTCCGTATGGATCCGGGAAACGCGGTGCTCATCCTTATCTGCATGTATATCGGATCGATTTACGGCGGCAGCCGCAGCGCGATCCTCCTGAACATACCCGGGACGCCGGCAAATGCCGCCACCGCCGTTGACGGGCACCCCCTGGCGAGACAGGGCAAAGCGGGACAGGCGATCGGTCTGGCGACGACCGGTTCGTTCCTGGGGTCGATAATCGGGATGATCATGCTGGCGCTCTTCACTCCGGTGATCGGCAGGTTTGCCCTGAGTTTTCAATCATTCGAATTTTTCTGGCTCGCCATCTTCGGAGTTTGTCATCAGCGGAACCCTGACGGCGCCCAAGGACCCCCTTAAGGGGTGGATTTCCGCTTTCTCGGTCTGCTGATCGCGATGGTCGGGATGGAGGGAATCCACGCCCACGTACGATTCACCTTTGGAATAATGGATCTCTCCGGAGGGATACGGTTGATACCGGCGATGGTCGGGGCATTCGGCTTTGCGGAAGTGATCATGATGATGAAACACACGAGGGTGGATGTTATCAAGTCGGAAATCACCCACGTGATTCCCGGATAAAAGAGTTTGCCCGGTACTGGAAGACGATTATCCGTTCCGGGTTGATCGGAACCTTTGTCGGTGCCATACCCGGTGTCGGTGAAGATATCGGCTCCTGGGTGAGCTACGATTTTGCACGCCGATCAAGCAAGGAACCGGAGAAGTTCGGCAAGGGAAGCATAGAAGGTCTCATGGCGGCTGAAGCGGGTAACAACGCCGCCGTAGGAGGCGCCATCATACGGTTCTGTCCCTGGCAATACCCGGCTCGGCGCCGGCTGCGGTTCTGCTGGCGGCGATGTCATTCACGGCGTCCGCCCGGGACCGCTCATCATGATCGAGAATCCCCAGTTCGTGTATTCCGTGGTAGCCATGTTCCTCCTCGCCACGCGCGGCGATGTTCATTCTCGGGCTGTCGATGGTGCGAACTCTCGTCAAGGTGCTGGAAGTATCCCGTACCCGCCTCATCGCGGTCGTATTTGTCCTGTGCGTGATCGGCGCCTACGCCGTGGAGTCCCGTCCCTTTGATATCGTCATCATGGTGATCTTCGGCGTGCTCGGATACGTCATGCAGGAGATGGACTACCCCGTCGCTCCGATGGTGCTCGGTATCATCCTTGGAGACATTCTGGACAAGAACCTCAGGCGGGCGCTGGTTCTGACAGACGGT
>CBDESZ010000012.1:0-129246 GCA_965242725.1 Alkalispirochaeta sp. | reverse complement strand
GTTGTGCCCGTTCGTCCTGGTCTATGGTGACGGCGATCTGGTCGAGGTAGTCGTCAATGACGGGATCGCTCCACGCGAGAAGCTCGCGTCCCATCCGCCCAGTGCACCGAGGAGGCGCGGCAGGGATTCTCCCGAGCGCTCGGACCAGCTGTCGCCGAAGAGTGGCGGGAGCTGTTTTTCAGCTTCCAGATCCCAGTAACGACCGGACTCCATGATCTCCAGGTTCGTCTCAATACCGACGTCGGAAAGATACCCCTGAATCGCCTCGGCTACCTGTTCAAAGTTTGTGTACGCACCGGCCGGCGCGGCGAAGCCCATCTCAAAGCCGTCGGGATATCCTGCCTCGGCGAGGAGTTCCCGTGCCATTTCGGGGTCGTAGGGATAGGGTTCGATTGAGTCATCGTATCCGAGGTTTGATTCGGTCATGAAACCCGTGGCGAGTTGCGCATGCCCCTCAAAGAGGCTGTCGATGATCGCCTGCCGGTCCACGGCGTAGTTCATCGCCTGACGGACGAGTTTGTTCTCGGTGGGTTCTCCCTGTCCAGAAGTCAGGTTATTGAAGGCGATGTAGAAGACACGGTCCACCGGATAGGTGACGACCGTGACGCCGTCGACATCCTCGAGCGCACCGGCCTGTTCCGCGGTCAGGCGATTAACAATATCGACCTCACCGGTCTGGATGGCGGCCATCCGGGTCGACGCTTCCGGAATGGGGCGGTAGACGACGCGGTCGACTTTGGGGAGTCCTTCGCGCCAGTAATCTTCATTGGCATCGAGAATGATTCGGTCTTCCCGTACCCACTCGACAAATTTGAAGGGACCGGTACCGACGGGAGCCGCGCCGAACTCATCGTTTCCCACTTCCTCGGTGTAGACGGGGGGAACGATATTCCAGTGTTGCGCCATGATTCCGAGCAGGAGGGGGTCCGGTTCTTCCGTGGTAATGCGGACGGTGTACTCATCGATCGCTTCTACGGAATCGGCTCGTGCCCAGCGATCGCTCCATTCAATCTCGGGTTGGATACCCCGCTCCCACGAGTAGACGACCGCTTCGGCGTTGAAGGGCTCGCCGTTGTGAAAGGTCACTCCTTCGCGAAGATGAAAGGTGTACTCCGTACCGTCTTCCGATACCTCCCAATCGGTGGCGAGGGCGGGCTCGATGACGTTCTTGTCATTTGCCCACACGAGGCTGTCAAACATCTGCCATGCCACGTTCTGGGCATTCCGCTCCGATGCGATCGACGCGTCGAGGGAATTGGGGAAGGTCGGCACCGCAACGCGGAGCGTCGAGATATCTTCTTCGGTGCTCTCTCCGCTTCCTCCGGCAAATGCTCCGCCGGCGACGGCGAACATGAGGAACAGGATTCCTGCAATTCGAATAAACTTTCTGTCCATACAAACTCCTTTTAAAGGTTTGGATGAGTGATAAGCGTCCGGACAACCACGTCGGTCGTCATGGACGTTTCCGACAATAAATTATAGAGAACTAATTATAATACTCTTTTTGCGAAATGTTTAGTCCCCGTAGTGGATATTTTCTCTGCGGGTTAGAATGGCGCCGTGATACGGGCAATTCTTTTTGACAAAGACGGCACCCTCTATGATTTCAGGAAGACATGGATTCCAATCGTCCGTGAGGCGGCGCTGCACGTCGCCGAAGGCGACACGAAGCTGGCGGGGAAGTTGGTTATTGCCGCAGGATATGACGGGACGGCGGAACGATTTGTACCGGATGGACCGATTGCCGCCGGGAACGCCGGGGATATCGCCCGGGCGTGGGTGGAGCTTGTGCCGGCCCGGAACATCGATGAGCTGGAGCGGACGGTAAACTCCTACAGCGCGACGGTGGGACCCCGTCGATCGGTGCCGGTCGGTGATCTTTCACGCCTTTTTCAGGCGCTGACGGCGGGGAATATACAATTGGGCCTCGCCACGAGTGACTCGGAGGAGGGCGCGCGGCTGACACTCGATGTTTCCGGAGTACGCCGGTACTTTCGTTGGATTGCGGGATACGACAGCGGCGGCGCGGTAAAACCGGACCGGGCGGTTGTAGATGAGTTTTCCCGGGCGGTCGGCGTCGAGGCAGGGGAGATCGCCGTGGTGGGCGATACGCTCCACGACATGAACATGGGGCGAGATGCCGGGGTGGGACTTGTGGTGGCTGTACTGACCGGTGCCGTGGAGAGGGAGATCCTGGAACCTCACGCCGATATCGTTCTTCCGTCTATTTTAAACCTTCCGGAGATTATCTTCTGATCGACCCGTTACCATAAGAACTGTAAATATTTATACCTATGAATATCTTCTCAGGAGTCGTACTGTTACGACGATTGCGACGATCGTAATAGTCGGAATGATGAAAACCGCAGGAATAACGGAAACGCCCGTTGCCGCCATCGCGACAATCTTGGCGGTAAGGGCAACCATGAGAATTGAAAGAAAGACGAGATAGACGGGGCCGAGGAGCGTGCCCAGGGGCGTGCGACGGCGGATCATGATGCCCGTGACGAACGACAGGGGGAGAAGAATGCTCAGATCCATACCCTGGACGACGAGGGTCGTGTAGTGATCGAGTCCCTGCGGATAGAGGGTGCCGTCAAAGAGAGGTGGAACGACGACCCCCAGCCACATGAACGCGACGAGGAGGGCATTGACGATGAGAAAAATACCTGCGCCTGAAGTCGGCGCATTCCCCGCGACCGCCTTTGCCACCGTTTCCGGATCAAGACCGAGCATGAGCCGGGCGAGGGTAAAAAACGACATTCCCGCAAGGAATGCATAGAGAAGAAAGAGGACGTTATAGGTCCCCATGAGCATATAAAACAGATAGCTGACAAAAAAGTAGCCGACGATACCCGCAAGGGCGAGATGAGCCGGCAGACGGTGAATCCCATTCTGCGGCTTATGCGGCCGCGCCTTCGCCTGCGCCTTCGCATCCGCAGGCGAGACTGCTTCCGGCCCGGCGGCAGCACGTGTTTTCCCATCCGCCCGTACCACCGCCCCCGACGAAAGGGCGAGCATGCCGACGACAAGGAGAAGCGGTACGCCGAGCAGGAGGGTGACCACATCCTGGCCGATACCCTGGACTGCCACGTCCGCGGACATGTGGCGGTACACCCCATTCCCGAAGAGTGGAATCGACTCACCTCTGACGGAAACATGAGTCTCCGCCGCGGCGGCGCGCTCAAGACCGCCGCTGGAAACGATGCCCGTCGTTGCGGCAATCGCGGCGGCGGCTGCGATCGTGACGACCATGATGAATGTGACGGCGTCACGGCGTTCATGAAATCGGTTCATTGTATTCCTTCCTTGGCAGGGTCGGGCGGGAACGGTTGTTCTCTCTCTGGACGTGATGTAGCATGACTCGCCCGCCGGCCACAAGGGATATCAGGCGTCCGGCGTCGCGGGAAAGGAAGAATATGAAAGCGGAAATCATCGCCGTCGGTACGGAACTTCTCATGGGACACGTTGTCAACACAAACGCGGCGGAGATCGCCCAAATGCTCGCCGAACTTGGTATCGGCGTCTACCATCAGACGGTGGTGGGGGACAATCACGATCGTCTGCAGGCGGCGGTTTCCGCGGCTGCCGATCGCGTCGATCTGGTGGTGCTCACCGGCGGGCTGGGTCCGACGGAGGACGACCTCACCCGGGAGACGGTGGCCGAGGTACTGGGATTGCCCCTCAAACGGAACGAGGCGTGGGCGCACCATTTACAGGAACTCTTTGTGAGCCGGGGATGGGCGCGGAGACACGCCTTTCCGCAAAACAACTTCCGCCAGGCTATGGTCCCGGACGGTGCGGAACTCCTTCCCAACAGCAGGGGAACGGCTCCCGGGATATTTCTGACCAGTCGGGGTACGACCTTTGCTCTCGTTCCGGGACCTCCCGGAGAAATGCGGGGACTCATGCGGGAACAGGTCCTCCCCCGCCTCGCCTCCCTCATATCGGAAGAGGGGAACGAAGCGGTCCTCGTATCCCGGGTCCTGCGGGTGATCGGTGTGGGCGAGTCCCGGGCTGCGGAGCTATTGAAGGAGATCCTGGACAACCAGACAAATCCCACGATCGCGCCCCTTGCCCATCTTGGGGAAATGACATTCCGTCTCACCGCTCACTCAACCGATCGTACCGAGGCGGAACGGCTGATAGACGAAGCCGCGGCCCGGATATACGACATACTCGGTGACGCTATTTATGGTGAAGACGATGCAACACTTGAAGAGGTGGTCGGCCGCCTCCTTCTGGAACGAAACATGACCGCTGCGACGGCGGAGTCGTGCACCGGCGGGCTCATCGGCGACCGGCTCACCAACGTCCCCGGAAGTTCGCGCTATTTCCTCGGCGGCGTCGTCGCCTACAGCAACGACGTCAAAGTCTCACACCTGGGCGTCTCGGACGAGGTGATTCTCCGCGACGGGGCGGTCAGTGAATCGGTGGCAGCGGCGATGGCCCGCGGCGCCTGTGCAGCTTTTCACAGCGACGTCGGCATCGCCGTAACCGGAATTGCCGGGCCCGACGGCGGGAGTGAAGAAAAACCTGTCGGACTCACATGGATCGCCGTGGCGGCACCGGCACCTGAGGGTGGACCGGCCGTCACCTGCCGGCGTTATCACTTTCCCGGCGACCGTCGGGAGATAAAGGAACGCGCCGCCCACGCCGCCCTCGCCCTTGCGCGGGAAGTGCTGCGGGAGCTGCCTGCAGTCGTGGCCGGTGCGGCCGGCGACGCGCAATAGATACGGATCAGGAGGAAGTCGATGGAACGGAACATACCAAAAACGATGGCGGCCGTCTTATTGACCGGCCATGGTGGACCGGAAAAGCTCGTATATCGCACCGACGTACCCGTACCGCACCCGCAACCTGACGAGGTGCTCATCCGCGTCCACGCCTGCGGCATGAACAACACGGATATTAAGGTCCGCATAGCGGAATACATCGCCAACTTTGACCCCAATGGTTCCCGGGACCACCAGGAGGCGGCCGCCTCCATCAGCGCCATCGGGGGAGAGACATCCCTCACCTTTCCCCGCATCCAGGGCGCCGACATTGCCGGGGAAATCGTCGCCGTCGGGCGGGACGTCCCGCCGGAAAGAATCGGCGAGCGGGTGCTTGTGGACTTCAGCATATACAAAGCTGTTGATGAAGAAGGGCGGCTCACAATGGATCTGGCCGACGTCGACTACATCGGCCACGGCCGGGACGGCGGCTACGCGGAATATGCCGCCGTCCCGGCGGCCAACGCCCACCGCATCACCGCCGACATCACCGACGAGGAACTGGCAACCTTCGGCTGCTCCACCCTCACCGCTGAGCACATGCTGGCTCGCCTCAATATCGGTCCCGGCGACAAAGTCCTCATCACCGGCGCCGGAGGGGGAGTCGGTTCCGCCGCCGTGCAGCTCGCCCGTATCAGGGGCGCGATTCCCTACGCCGTTACCAGCCGGGGAAAGGAAGAGAAGCTCCGCGCCCTCGGCGCCGAAGCGTGCATCCTCCGCGAGGAATTCACCACGCCCGGCCCGGTAGTCCCTTCGAGTCCCACACCTCCCGCGACTCCCTCCGCCCCATCCTTCGACGGCGCCGCCTTCGTCGCCGCGGTCGAAAAAGCAACGGGCGCGCCATTCTCCATCGACGCAGTTTTCGATCAGGTGGGCGGCGTCATGCTTCACAGCCTCCTCCAAACGCTCCGACCCGGCGGCAACTACATCTCAGCCGGCACCATCGCCGGCTACACGCCGCGCATCAACATGCACACCCTCTACATGCGCTTCCTCTCCCTCCGCGGATCATCCCAGGGCATGCCCGAAGACTTCCGCCGCATAGTCGCGGCGATCAACGACGGCCGCCTCCGCCCCGTCCTCGGCGGCGTCCACCCCCTCTCCCGCCTCCGGGACGCCCAGGCCGCCTTTCAGACCAAGAAGCACATCGGCAACCTCGTCATCGTTCCCGACGCCCTCCTGAATGTATAATTGAACTGACGTTCTGCCGGGCGCTGTTCCGCGCCCCACCGCGTCGGACCGGATCGGGGGGCGGCCGGCCGGTTATTCCCCATCGTGCACCGCACCGATCGTCCCGGTAAGGGTAAGGGGGGTGCACACGTAGCCGGAAGGTGGCTGCGGACTGAGTAGCGGCCGTACCCTCCAGTCGATACTTCAGCCAACCCTTGAATATCTGAGAAATCGAGATCATAATCTCCAGTGTGAACAAAACGGGGCTATCCGAGGCGGACATCCGCACCAAGTTCATCACACCGGCAATTACCGCCGCCGGCTGGGACCCAATGACTCAATTCAGAGAGGAGCTGCAACTCACCGCGGGGCGGGTAACGGTCCGGGGAAATATCGCCCGCCGCGTCGACGAACTCATGGCGCTCTGCGATCAACTGGCAAAAATAACCACTAAAAGGAATGAGCGGGCCGACCTGCTCCTTGAGCGGGTGCTGGGAACCGGATAATTACCGGTTAACATACGGAGGTGAAGCGATGAATCCTCGCGATCCGAAGTTATCTCCATAACTGACAATGTTCGATCTCAACTCGGGTGGACCAATACGACTTACCGATCCGATAACTACAATCTTGGAACTCAGAGGCTGATCGTGCGGCGCGTTGCCTCCCCCGCGTCATCGCGACGTCCGGCTGGCGACACCAGGGACAAGAGTGGTATCATGGGAGTATGACGAACCGGAAAACGACGGAGCGAATCCTGCGTTCAGGGGAACATCCAGGAACCAATCGGATCGACCCGCAACGGGCGCTCCAGGAAATCTGGCCGTTGACGCTTCGATTGTTCGCATTGTCGGGGAAATACGATGTTCAATCCGGACTACAGCGATCTGTTGAACGAATTCTCCGCCCATAACGTCGACTATGTGGTGGTCGGAGCGTACGCGATGGCTGCGCATGGGTACGTGCGAGCAACCGGTGATATCGATATCCTGGTGAAACCGACACCATCCAACTCGGCGGCGGTTTATGCTTCGCTTATCGCGTTCGGTGCGCCCTTGGCGGAAGTAACGGAAAATGATTTCGCCGTGCCTGGGACTGTCTATCAGATTGGTGTACCTCCCAACCGCATCGATATTCTCACTGCTATTGACGGCGTCACCTACGAACAGGCGGGACGGGTTATGATCGAAATTAATGGCCGGGAAATCCCTTTTCTCGATCTGGAGTCCCTGAAACGCAACAAGGCCGCAACGGGCAGGGCCAAAGATAAGTTGGATTTGGAACTCATGAACGAAGACAACACCCCGTAGAATCGCCCTTCTCATACGCCCGGTTCGCGGCGACGCCGGTATCGCCGCACATCCTTGTCTTCGGAGACGCGATTTCCTATCATGGCAGTTCTCTATGCGATATCCGCGACCCGTCTTTCATAGTCTGACCCGCCTGATCCACTCAGCCCGACTGACCGTTTGTGTTGTTTTCGCCGTCCTTGCGACCATTTCCTGTGTCGCCCCCATTCCCCTGAAAGCCGCGGAATCCGACGATTGCGATAGCGTCGCCTCGTCGGAACTGACGGTCGACCCGGAGGTTGCCGACGCCGCGTGGTACGACGGCGACCACGCCACAGCCGTTGCGATCTACAAGCGGCTGGTCGCGCAGAACCCGGACAACCAGGAATTCCGCCTCAGTCTCGTCGTTCTCCTGCGGGAAGCGGGAAAGGTTGACGAGGCGGTACGCTACTCCGCCGATTTCACCGGCGTGCAGGAGGTAGAACACGAAGTGAATCTCGCCCTCCTGGGAGTCCCGCTGGAGGAGCCGGAGAGCGTGGAGCCGGCCGCCGAAACCGGTTCTGACGAGGACGCCACCGGTCCGGTTCCCGCCACTTCCGATCCAGCCGCCTCCCGAGCCAACTTCTGGCGAGGGGTTCGAGCCGTTGCGGGAGGTTCCTGGTCCCGGGCGGCCCGCCACTTTTCCCGGTCGATCGATAATGCCGACGGAGGACATTACCCCTACGCCCACTACGCCCTGGGACGCCTGGCGGCGGGGCGCGGCGATTTTACCTCCGCCCGGGAGGCCTATCAGCGCGCGCTTTCCCAGGACCGGAACCTGACGGAAGTCCTTGTTCCCCTCGCTCGGGCGCACTGGGAACTGGGGGATTACCGGGCAGCCTGGGATCAGCTTGAACGGGCGCGCATCGCCCTTCCCTGGGACAAGACGATCCCGACGCTCCTTGCCGCGTGGGAGGGTGAACGACCCGCCCTCACCGCCGACGGTGAAGCCCGCGCCGTTGCACGACGCGCCGCCGCTACACCACCGCGTGTTGCCGTTTCACCGGGTACGTACACCGACGAAGAGGTGCTCCGGGTCGGCCTTGTGGAAAACCTCAATTCGGTTTATCTGAAGGCGGGCGGTCCCTACCTGCTCACCGCGGGGGGAAATGTCGTCCATGAAAGTGCGCACGGGGACGGAAACGGTGACACCGGCCCCGAAGCAGGGGACATTCTCCACGTCACCTCCGACGAAGGGGAGATCACCGTTGCCACCGGGGAAGGTGAGACGCTCTACCGCGGTACCGATCCGATACGCATAGGCTACCGTGACCGCACCTATACGACCACCGTTTTTGATTTGACCTACGGTCACGGGCAGTTCTCCTCGGGGCGGGAGGACCGCAGTTACCGCGGCCAGATCGAGATTCTGCCGCGCGGTGACGTTTTCACCGTCGTCAACCGCCTCTCCGTTGAGGAGTATCTTTACAGCGTCGTCCCGTCGGAAATGCCCGCCTGGTGGCCGGAGGCGGCGCTTGAGGCACAGGCGATCGCCGCCCGTTCCTACACCCTCCATCCCCGCAACCGCTTTGGGGAGCGGGGATTTGACCTGCTCAGTTCAGTGACTTCTGCCTACTATCCCGGCGTCACCAATGAACATCCCCGGACCACCACCGCCGTCGACGCCACCCGCGGATCGATACTGCGGGACGGGCGGCGGCCGCTGGATGCGGTCTACAGCGCCAATCACGCCGGTTATGCCGAGGCCGCCGGCAGCGTCTGGGGCTGGCCAAACTCCCTTGTGGTGACCTCCGATCCCCTCCTGCCTGCCCTTGATGGATACCGAAGTCCCGGAGCAGTCTATCAATGGCTGGTGTCGCGACCGGACAGCTACTCAGGCCGCCCTCCCTACGCCGCGCGCAGCTCCTACCGCTGGGAGCTTTTCGTTCCCCGGGAGACGATAGAACGGCGCCTCGCCGACGCGGGTCAGTCCGTCGGGACCATTGAAAAGATTATCCCCGGGCCACGGGGCATCACCGGTCGCGTCGAGGCGGTGACCATTTACGGCGGCGAAGGTGAAACGGTTGTTCGTCGGGACGCGATTCGCTCCCGCCTGGGCGGACTGCGGAGTAATCTCTTTGTGGTGAGTGCCTATACGGGACCGTCCCTGCCTTCTGCAGACGGCCCCGGCGAACCGGTCGCCGCAGCCGCCGCAAATGCCGATAACGCCGAAAATGCCGGCGCACCGGGCTATTTCTACTTTCAGGGCGCCGGATGGGGCCACGGTGTCGGCCTTGATCAGACCGGCGCCGCCGGAATGGCGGAGGCGGGTTTTGACGCGGAGACGATCCTGCGCCACTACTATCCCCGGAACGAGATCGTCCGGTGGTATTAGACGGTTGAACGCGGACGTCTGAATGACGCCGCGCCGGATCGTCCTCGTTGAGGCTCTCAACCTCCGCCCGTCGATGTGATATGGTGAAGACATGGCCGGTAACTGGTACTCCCTCGCCGCCGACGCCGTTCTCGTTATACACCTGGGTTACATCCTCTTTACCGTCGGCGGCTTCGCCGCGATTCTGGCCGGCGCACTCCTGCATCGGCGCTGGGTGCGAAATATCACCTTCAGGCTCATGCATCTTGCGGCGGTCGTCCTCGTCGCCGTGGAGGCGGCCCTCGGTGTGCTCTGCCCCCTGACGCAATGGGAGTTCGCGTTGCGCCGCGCCGGCGGCCAAACAGGTGGTGAGGCAACGTCGCTGGTCGCCCGGATCATTCAGCGCGTTGTCTTTTATGACTTTCCGCCATGGGTGTTTCTCGTGATCTATGTCGCCTTTGCGGCCGCCGTCGCGGCTGCGTACCTTTTCATTCCGCCGGTTCGCAAGTCACGTCATCGGTGATTTCCAACCGGTATTTTTCCCCGTCGAACCCGACGAGGCGGTTGGGGCTGTGGTCCGACAGGTGATGCTCCGCAGAACGAAGTTCAGTTTATAAAAAGATAAAAATAGGCAGTGAATGTGTATGCAAGAAAGCTACCCCCCCTGAAGGAGGGCCCGGTCCTCGTCATCAAGACGGCTGAGCAGGTCGTCGCCGAGGCGTGAAAAGATGCGCTGGGAGAAGAGTTCCATCCAGATGAACTGGCGGGTAATAAGAACGAGGTTTGTGTTTGACGTCACCGTCGCGAGCGCCGTTTCTCCGGGACCGGCAATGAGGCACTCCCGCTCGTCAACCACGGCGAGGATGGCACCGCCGAGCTGATGGAGTTCCGTTTCGTGTTTGGGGTGATGGATGATTTCTCCGCAATCAAAATCGGCGTCACCGGTGAGCATCACTCCCAGGGATACGCCCCGGGCGTGGGCCGCGCGAAGATCGCCGGCGAGCGCCGCGAGGTCGTCGTCATTGAGGACCACCATGATTTCTTTTTTCGCCTCGCCGAACATGCCCCTGCAGTGGTGTACCGCTTCAGCGTGGCCGGTAAAGTTCCAGACACGTCCGTCGTCGTTGTGTGTAAAGAGCGGACCGAGGGCACCTTTCAGTTCTTCCACTCGTGATCGTGTATTCTCGGCATAGCGGTCAAGGATGACCGATGGGTCGACGGGCCGGTAGTAGCTGGCGTTCTCCTCCCGGGTTTTCAGAACGGCGCCGCGATTTTCAAGCCGGGACAGCGCCTCATAGACCATGGAGCGGGGTACCCCGGCCCGCTTTGCAACCTGGTAACCCGTCACCGGGTATTCCGGCAGGAGGGCGACATACACCTTGGCCTCGTACTCCGTCATGCCCAGGGCGGTAAGTTTTTCTATTTGCGCCGAAGTTTCCATATATGGTCATTCTACCTGTTTTGTATCCCATTTTCCCGCTTGTCGGGGGAAATGGGAAGGGTCCCCGGGGGTGCCGCCCCTCAGAACATGTTCTGCGCCGTTCCGGCGGTCGCCCGCCAATCAATATGCAATAGTCGTTGACATTCTAAATAGTAGTTAGTATATAAACTACTATGAAAGAAGCAACGATAGCACGTATCGATGGTGAGCCACATCCCGTCCTGGCACGCCTTGATGTCTGGCGAAGCAATGAAGAGCGAATTGAAGCGGTGTTTGTCGTTTTGACGCTCCTTGGGCTGATCGCCGGGGTGATCGTGGAAAATCGCGGGGCACCGGCGGCGGTGACGTTGTCGGTCCATGGGGCGACCTATTTCTTCGGCGGTTACTTTGCCGCCGTGGAGATCGTCAAGGCGATTCGGGCGTTCACCGTTGAAGTCGATATGCTGATGGTCCTGGCAGCCCTCGGTGCGGCATATGTCGACGCCTGGAGCGAGGGGGCGACGCTCCTTTTTCTTTTCTCCCTCAGCAATGTTCTGCAGAATTACGCGATGGGCCGGACCCATCAGGCGATTTCGGCACTGCTGAAACTCCGTCCCGACACGGTACGTCTGCGGCGGAAACGGGAAATCGTCGATACGCCCTTGAGCGCCGTCGGAACGGGTGATGTATTCGTCCTTCGACCGGGTGATCGGGTTGCCCTGGATGGTCAGATCATCGCAGGCAGCGGATACTTTGACGAGTCTTCCGTGACGGGCGAGTCATTGCCCGTCGACAAGACCGTCGGTGATACCGTCCTCGCGGGTACCCTGAACCAGAGCGGCGCCTTTGACGTGCGCGTATCCCGGCCGGCGTCGGAGAGCACTCTTTCCCGCATCATCACCATGGTCGCCGACGCAAGGGAGCGTAAAGCGGCGATGCAGAGTTTTCTGGACCGCGCGGAAAAGTACTACGCCGCCGGCGTCATTGTGGTGGTGGCGCTCTACATCGTCGGTATGTCCCTCTTCACGACAAATCTCTTTCACGACGTCTTTTACCGCGCAATGGTTCTCCTCACCGTGGCGTCGCCCTGCGCACTGGTGATCAGCGTCCCGGCGACGCTTCTCAGTGCCATCGCCGGCGGTGCCCGGGGCGGTGTCCTTTTCAAGGGCGGTGGATACGTGGAATCGCTTTACGGCGTGAAAACGATCGCCTTTGACAAGACCGGCACCCTGACCTTCGGCCGTCCGGAAGTTGCCGATCTTCTGCCCGCCGACGGAGTACGGCCGGAATACCTGCTTGCCGTTGCCGCCCGGGCGGAAATTCACAGCCAGCACCCGATTGCCCGGGCCATCATCCGACACGCCCGGGAAGCGGGGATCGAGCCCCGTGAGCCCGACCACTTTGAGGAGAGCATCGGCAGCGGCGTCCGGGCTCACTGGGATGGGAAGGAGACGCTCGTCGGTTCTCCCCGGATGATGGAAGCGAAAGGTCTTGCGGCGGACGCCATGTCCGGTGATCGCATTGCCGATCTGCGCCGGCAGGGGAGAAAGACGGTACTTCAGGTGCGCCATGACGGTGCGTATCTCGGGACTATCACCGTCATGGACCGGGAACGGCCCGACGCGGCCGCGCAGCTGCAACGACTCCGGGAGGCCGGTATCGGTCGTATCGTCATGCTCACCGGTGACGATCCCGCCACGGGACAGGCCGTTGCCGACCGTCTTGGAGTGGACGAAATGTACGCCGGCCTCTCCCCGGAAGACAAGGTGACCCGTGTTGAAGAGCTCCAGAGGCGGTACGGGAACGTGGCTATGGTCGGTGACGGGGTCAACGACGCACCTGCCCTTGCGCGTTCCCAGGTGGGTATTGCTATGGGCGCCGCGGGGACGGACGCGGCCCTTGAAAGTGCCGACGTGGTGCTCATGGCCGATGATCTGGGAGCCCTCGTTCGTGCGGTCAATCTGAGCCGTCGCGCCCGCCGCGTCGTCACACAGAACGTGCTCTTTGCAATGGGTGTGGTGGTGGTGCTGGTCTCATTAACGCTCACCGTAGGGGTACCCCTTCCCCTGGGCGTATTGGGACATGAGGGAAGTACCATTATCGTCGTTCTCAACGGCCTGCGCCTGCTCAAGAAGCCGGTGTAGGCTGCGCGCTCTTTGCGGTGCGGGTGCCTTTATCGTGTCCGTCCCGCCGCAAAGGTGCCTCCTGCGGAAGAAATCGGCGGTGACGCTCGGGGAGAATTCCGAGGAACGTTCGGGGGGTGACGCATTCGCACCGGAAGGATACTCTGACCCATGCCCGACAAACGTTACTTCAGTTACCGCCAGATCCATCGGACGGTAAAGGACCTCGCCCGGCGTATCAATGACGACGGATTTGACCCCGATCTCATCGTCGCCATCGGGACGGGCGGTTTCATCCCGGCACGCATCCTCAAGACCTTCATCGACCGGCCCATTCTCACGGTGGGACTCCGCCTCTACGACGAAAACAACGTCCCCGCCGAGGTCCCCCGGACGATACAGTGGATCGACGAGGTGGAAAAAAAGCTCGCCGGCCGCAACGTCCTCCTCGTGGATGAGGTGGACGACACCCGGACCACCCTGGAGTACTGTCTCAGGGAGCTGTTGTCCAACGGACCCGCCGAAACGGCGGTGGCCGTCCTCCATCGCAAGAACAAACCCAAGCGCGGCGCCTTTCCCCCGGCGGTCCAACGCGTCTACGTGGGAGAAGAGCTCGACGACGTGTGGGTCGTCTACCCCTGGGACGCCGACGACATCGACGCGCATTGCGCGCTCGCCGAACCGTCGTAATCTGTATTCAAATTTATATTGAACTGACGTTCTGCGGAGCACTGTCCCTTAAACCACCGCAGCAAACCGCCTCGCCCGGCAGCCCGCTTTAGGTAGCTGATTGCCCGCACTTTTCGCCGTAAAATACCCAACTTGAGGTATTGTATTCCCCGCAAAGCGTGCCAATAGTTATCTCCATACGAAACAGCTGTTTCGCATTCTCATCATATGGAGGAGTTCCATGAAACTATGGAAACGGATGGGGATCGTATTGCTCGCGGTCCTGGTTGCGTTTATTGCTTTCGGATGCGCCAATCCTACAGGCAGTGACGGCGACGACGACGGCGGAAGCAGCAGTGGCGGCGGAGACACCTCGGATTCACCATGGACGACGTCTTCTGCACTACCGGGATTGGCGAAATGGGGTTACGTATTGGGGTTTGAAGTCAACAGCGGCGGTATAGCCACGGTGTTATCAGCGCCCGATGCAAGCCCTTACGCCCTATCGGTCCAACGGTATTCCGGAGGTAGTTAGGCGTCCATAAATCCAAGTTTTACATCATATAGCTCATCCGCACCCGCGATGACATTGAACGCCGACGGAAATCCGGTTGTAGTCGCACCAACGGCCTATAACCAATACGCCACGGTCAAAACGTATGACGGCAGTTCCTGGGCCGAAGTTGACAGCGCCGGGCTGCAGACGGCACTCGGTAGCGCTTCAATTTCGGTCCCGGAGTGGCGACAATACGATATCGAGGTAGATAGTAACGGGAATATCTACATCGCTTTTCTCGCCTATGCTCCCACTCCCGCTGACACAGCCGAAGACAAGTCCCGAGTTGTTGTTTTTCAATATAGTGGTTCGGAAGCGAGTCCGACGTGGAACTTCCTCGGTCAAGTACCAGCAGACGACGAGGTAAACAACGTCTATACGGCCAGTTCCGGTGACAAAACATATGATCTCGGACTTGAGTATGAGGGAGAAGTCTATGTCACGTATGTCCTGGACGACATAAAAACAGTCGGGATAGAAAAATACAACTCCGCCGGTCTTTGTAGAAGTCGACACCATGACGGATAGTTACAGCAGTTCGCCCAATGGCGTCAAACTTGCGTTTACTACAGACAACACGCCGTACCTTGCAGTGACACGGAAGGGAGAGTCGGTAACAAGGAGGTTGGATCTCTACAGCGTTACGAGCGGGAGCTTGACCGCGGTCGGTTCAACAATCGCCACGGGCACCGATTCTACAGGTGACCTTAACAACGAAACTGCTGACGTCGTGTTTGACGGTACGGATATCGTCGTTTCTTACGTTGAACCGGTCGATGACGACAGTATTCTACTGAAAACGTACGATGGCACGAATTTTACCGATGCCGCCGAGGCTCTTCAAATGGCTATGGGTGATTACGAGAGATATGACGTGCGGCAATTTTTCTATCGAGCCGTGGGAACAAAGTACTATATGGGCAATCGCAGTAATGCTACCGATTATCCGTTCTTCGTTTCGGAGTTTGACACGTCTCAATAGCAGGTAATTCCACTGTTGGAGACGATTTTTGGCGCCGTTCATCTTGAAGTTGGACGGCGCCATTGTTGTTTTCGGCATTACTCTCACGACAACATTTTCGTCCGGACTTCCGATCTTCCCTGGCTACGGAGTATAATGGACATGATATAGGAGACGTGTCCCATGTCCACTCAACCAACGGCAGGTAGCTCGGCGATACAACACACTACTCTGTATTCTGTAAAAGAGTATCTCACCTGGTCCGGCGAGGAGCGGTGGGAACTTATTCATGGCGTCCCCTATAACATGAGCCCGGCTCCTTCCGTTACTCACCAGCGGATCGTGGGTAACCTCTTTGGTGAGCTGAGAGAGTATACGGGCCGGGTCGGCTCCTGCGAAGCATTCATTGCACCGACGGATTTGTTCCTGCCGACACAGAATGAACAGGGCGAGGAAGACACGGTCGTACAGCCGGACGTTATGGTCATTTGCGATAAACGCATCGTGTCCGAGAAGGGCATCACCGGAGCGCCGACATTGGTAATCGAAGTCCTCTCCGACTCCACTGCGTATAAAGACCTTTCCGAAAAGAAGCTCCTATACGAGCAGACCGGCGTGAGTGAATATTGGGTGGTCAATCCGACGACCGGCACCGTTTTACGCTGGACCCGCCTCAGCGGTGGTGATCGAAGTTTTGAACCGGTACGCGAGTACCGCCGGGGAGATGCGGTTGATTCACAGGAGCTTGCAGGATTCACCTGGATGTTTCCTTCCGGCGCCCGGGCGGAGTGACACTCGGCGCATCGCATCGTCCCGCCGCCAGAGCCGGCCAATCGCGCGTAGGCGAGGCGGGTATGGTGTTACGGTAGCGTCGCAGCCGGGCAGAACGTAAGTTCAACGAAAATTAGAAAACAACAAAGCGCATCCCCGCGTAGGCAAAGGGACCGGTGGTCGTCACCGACGGCGGGTCGCCCCCGAATTCAGCCGATACCGGCTCGGCGTCCTCCACGTCGGGAGTGACCGTCCAGTCTGTGGTGGAGGCGGCAAAGCGATATCCCCCGCCGAGGAGGAGATCGAGGTGAGGCGTGATGACGATACTCGCCTGGAGTTCCGGGGCGATGGCGGGAACGAGGGCCGACGCCGAGTCATTGTTGTCGTCGGGACGCGTCACGATACCGAGTTCGCCAGTTCCCACCGCGGTGAGACGGAAGCGGGGCAGGGCGATGAGATGGGCACCGACAAAGGCGGAAAAGGTGAAGCCGAAATCAACGCGGTCCGCGGAGTCCTCCACACCGAAAAAACGCATGCCCCCGCCGCCGTGAATGGGTGCGTAGGGAGCGGCGACGATGGTCAACGCCGGACCGACCCGGAGCATCCCGTCATCGGAAATATCAACGATCCCGTCCACACGGACGTCAAATGACGGACCGATGACCTCCCGTGCGGCACCGCTCGCGTCCCGGGTACCCCATTGCCGGACCACCCGGACGTCGCTGCTGCCCGGGTCAACCTGCACCACCCGCAGGAGCGTCGTACTTCCCGGTGCCGTCTCCGATCGCACGGTGAAGAGCTGACCCGACCGTACACCCACCTCGTCGCCGAAGTCTATCGTCCCGTATCGTCTTCCCGTCACGGCCGATTGTCCCCGGAGAACGTAGAGGCGCCGCAGTTCCGTATCGAGGGAAGCGGCAATGCCGTCAAGAAGGGTGCTGTGAGCGGCGCCAGGACTCTCTTCCAGGGCATAGGCGGTTGTGGAAAAGGCCTTGTCGCCGCCGGATCTGCGACCGTCGTCCCGGGGGGCGATGAGGCGCACGTCGAGGGTGACGCTTGCCTCCGTCATCCATCGCCCCTGTTCCTCTTCATTCTCTTCTTCAAGTACGGGGAAGAAAAAGGTGAGTATCGCGCCAAACAGACTGTCGTCACTCTCCTCCTCTTCCTGTTCGTCCTCATCTTCGTAGGGGACCCAGACCAGCTCTTCGCTGTAGGAGAGGATACCGTATTGCAGCACATGGACGCCGGGATCGTCAGCGGACTGGCCTGCCGCGCGGAGCGCCGCCTCCGCCAACTCTCCCTCGGCAGAATGCTCTTCCCGCAGCGCTTCCAGCTCCGACGGCTCCGCAGCCGTCTCTCCTGCATCAACGACGTCAAAGCGACCAAGGGCGTACACCCGGTTTTCAACGGTTCGATCGATACTGCGCTCGAATCCCGGGGGTACCGAGAATACCTCGTCGGCCGGTTGCATGTGCAGGGTAACCGGAAGCGGTTCAAGCGCGGCGAGGACGGACAGATGGATGAGACCGAAAAAGAGGCCAATGAAATACCGGCCTGTATGCCCTGGTGTGCTCATACAACCAGTATTGATGTCTCTCAGTAATTTAGTCAAATTAAAGTCACTCCCTGACATGAAATGTGATGGTGAACTCCGGCGGCGTTCTTCCCGTGACGGTAAAGCTTCCCCCCAGCTGATTTGCGAGATGTCCGACCAGCTGAAAACCCATCGATGCCGGCTCGGCGGTATCGATTGTCTCCGGCAGGGACACTCCGGAGTTGGAAATGGTGAGGGTGTATACCGATGTTCCCTCCGCGCTGTTTTCACTGCCCTCGTCTCGGGCGAGGGTTACGGAAAAGGCGGCCTCTTCCGTCGCTGCCGGAACAAATCCGTGCTTCACGGCGTTTGTCGCCAGTTCATTGAGTATGAGACCAAGAGACGTCGCCGTGCGTGAACGAAATGTTCGGTCTTCAACGTCTATGGAGAGCGTGACCGGTATGGCAGAACCGGTAAAAACGGCGTCCAGGACGGTCCGGAAATAGGGAAGGATGGCGACACGATCGGTACCGCCCGAATACTGCAGGCGTTCATGGAGTGCCGAAAGGGTGGACACCCGGGACTGCAGATCCGACAGGTCTATCCCCGCCCCCAGTTCCGCTTCCTTCAGGTGGATGAGCGATGCCACCATGGCGAGATTGTTTTTGGTGCGGTGGTTGATTTCCCGCAGTATCAGCGTCTTTTCCTCAAGGAGTTCCTCAATGCGCCGGGATGCGGTCTTCCGGGTGGTAATGTCCGTGTGGGTGCCGAACATCATCACCGGATTGCCGGCACCGTCCCGGGAAATGACTTTACCCCGGTCCTGGATCCAGATCCAGTAGCCGTCCCGATGACGCATGCGCACCTCCACGTCGTAAAAGGGCATCTCACCGGAAAAATGACGTTCCAGTGCCCGTGCGGTAGGTTCCTTGTCCTCGGGATGGAGAAAGGCGAGCCACGTTTCAATGGAAAGGGGTTCCAGGTCGTCAAGGGTGTACCCCACCATCGTCGCCCAGCGTTCATTGAAGACAACACTTCCCGTTTTCACGTTCCACTGCCACGTACCCACTTCGGTAGCCTCGATGATGTTGGCGAGCATCGTCTGCGCCCCTTTGAGCTCCGTAATGTCCCGGCCGATACCGACCAGCCCGGTAGCCGCACCGGCTTCATCGTAGATCGGTGAGAGTGAGGTTTGAAAGTACTGCGTCCCTTCCTCGGTGGGCAGATTCCACTCATAGAGGACAAACTCCCCGGCCAGCGCCCGGGCAAATTCCCGTTCATGGACTGTCGCCGCCGTTTCTCCGAGGATCTCGGCGAAGGTTTTTCCGAGGAAGTCCTCCGGCGTGAGGCCCGCTTCCTCGATCCATCTGCCGAAGACACCGGTATGGCGCATCTCCCTGTCCAGAGTAAAGACGACGTCCCGCATGGACTCGAGAATCTGTTGGTACAACGCATCGTGGCGATCAGCCATATCAATTCAGTATACCCGCTCTGAACAGAATCTCAAATCCGAACCATACAGGACGCCCCCAACGTCACGGGGTGGTAACGCCGTTCAGGTGGCTCGTCTGATTTGAGTAGAACATGATCTTGTATGTCCCGGAAAATCCGACCTTGGTAATGCCGCAGTTAAAGAGGCGTATGCGGTTCCGGGAGAGTCCCTCCCGGGGAATACCGAAGAGACGCCCCATCAGGAAGCCGCCGAAGTGAGCGTGGGATACAACGGCGATCGTTGCGGTACCCACGGGATGGGTCGTTGTCAGGAGGTCGATCACCCCGTCGGCGCGGGAAACCATCTCCTCCTTTGTCTCTCCCCGATACTCTTCAGCCCAGCCGTGGTGAACGGGAAACCCTGCGGGTAGGATCGCGTCGGGGGCGATGTCCTTAAGTTCCGACGCCGTCAGCCCCGGGTCGTCATAGAGCATTCCATACTCACAGAGCTTCGGTTCTACATTTAACGATGCCGAACAGGCAGTTGCGATTTCCCGCGCCGTCTCCACCGCCCTCCGGGCGGGGCTTGTGTAGACTACGGCGGGAGGCGTGTGCCCGAGAGAGTCGATCCCCCCCGAGGCAAGGCGCGCGCCCGTACGGCGCGCCTGCTCCCGGCCCCGTTCCGTGAGTGGTGAATCACTGCTTATGGTGCTTCCGTCGTTTTCGCCCGATTGGCCGTGACGGATGAGATAAAGCGTCATGTACTGTTCCTTTCCGCCCGGCAGTATGCCAAAAAGACGGACGGAAAGGAACGACGTCACCCTTACTTCGTCGTCCGCTCCATTGTGTGAAAGAGACTCACCATTTCCAGAGCGGCCGATGCGGCTTCCCATCCCTTGTTGCCGGCTTTGGTACCCGCCCGTTCAACGGCCTGCTCAATGGAGTCCGTCGTGAGAACGCCAAAGGCCGTGGGGACTCCCGTCTCCATGCCTGCCGCGGCGACGCCTTTACTCACTTCCGCGGCGACGTAGTCAAAGTGGGGAGTCCCGCCCCGTATTACCGCTCCGAGACAGATGACGGCGTCGCAGGTACCGCGGAGGGCCGCCCGTTTTGCGGCCAACGGGATTTCCCACGCTCCGGGTACGCGAAAAATCTCAATATCCTTCCCGTCTACGCCGTGGCGCAGGAGACAATCAATCGCCCCTTCCACGAGCCGATCGGTGATGAACGAGTTGAACCGTCCCACCACGAGAGCATAGCGCGTACCCTCTCCCTGCAAGGTTCCTTCATATGTGCGAATTTCCTTCATATTGTTCCTCCCATGTGTGTGGTATGGCTGTATATAGAATCGTGTTGCTCCTCCGACGGTGCCATATGTCCCATCCGGATAAACTTGGTTGTCAGATAGTCCCTGTTCCACCTGCTGTGACCGACGTGAATGGGCATGCGTTCCGTCACCGTGATCCCCGCCGCCTCCAGTCCCTGTATTTTGTCAGGATTGTTGGTGAGCAGTTTCACGCGGTCATACCCGCGGTGCTTCAGGATTGCGGCGGCGACGCTGTAGTCCCGCTCATCGGCCCGGTGGCCCAGTTCGATATTGGCTTCCAGCGTGTCCCGCCCCTCGTCCTGGAGCGTGTAGGCACGTATCTTCTCAAACAGTCCGATGCCCCGTCCCTCCTGCCGCAAATAGACGACGGCGCCGCCGAGGCTATCCACAGTCCGCAGCGCCTCTTCCAGCTGGGGCCCGCAGTCACAGCGATGGCTGTGAAATGCCTCACCGGTGAGACACTCAGAATGGATGCGGACAATCGGGTGCTCCTCCGGCACCTTCTCCGACTCCAAAAGGACCGCCTCTGCGCCGGCGGGATCGTCGGTATGAAATACTGATATCCGGAAATTGCCGAATTCCGTGGGCAGCTGCGCCGACGACGAGGATTTCACGGCGAAGTCTCCGATACGGCGACGATATTCGCGAATATCCGCTACGGAAATAAGCGGCATATCCCACTCGCGGGCGAGTCGTTCCAGCTCCGCGCCGCGGGCCATCGTTCCGTCCTCGGAGAGCACCTCACAAATGAGCGCGGACCGCGGGAGCCCCGCGAGGCGGACCATGTCCAGGGACGCCTCGGTGTGGCCGAAACGACGAAAGACACCGCCTTCACGCGCCACCAGCGGAAACATGTGACCGGGCCGCCGAAAATCCTCGGCCCGTGAGTCGGGATCGGCAAGCCGCCGCGCGGTGACGGCACGGTCCTCCGCGGAGATACCGGTCGAGGTGTTCTCCGCGGCGTCGACGCTCACCGTAAAGGCGGTACCGTGACTGTCGGTGTTTCGCGCCGCCTGGGGTGCGAGCTGGAGACGCCGCGCCGTCTCCTCGGTGATGGGCTGACAGACGAGTCCCCGGCCGAAACGGACCATGAAGTTGACCATTTCCGCCGTTGCATGTGCCGCGGCGCCGACCAGGTCGCCTTCATTTTCCCGTCCTTCGTCGTCGCGAATCATGATCAATCGACCTTCGGCGAGACGCTGCAGTGCCTCGTCGATACGCTGTATGAGTTCGTTCATTATCTTCTCCTCTTGTTTTCTCTTCATCAGTAACCCAATGCCCGGAGTCCTTCCTCCGTCATTCCTCTGTGAGCCCCTGGCGCTCCGGGAGCGCCGAGGAGGCGTTCCACGTATCGGGCGATGACGTCCGCCTCGATGTTGACCGTGTCTCCCGGTGAGCGACCCTTCAGGGTCGTGGCGTCCCACGTTGCGGGTATGACATTGGTCGTTACCGACCTGCCCGACAGCGACGCGATGGTGAGGCTGATGCCGTCAATTGTTATGGAACCCTCGGCGATGCAGTAGCGTATGAGCCTTTCCGGCAGTTCTACGGTGAGGTATACATTGGGGCCCTTTTTTTCGATACGACGGATTGTGGCGATGCCGTCGACGTGTCCCTGGACGATGTGACCGCCCAGCCGCGTTGAAGCGGTGACCGCCCGTTCCAGATTGACCGGACTGCCCCGGTTGAGCATTCCCAGTGTCGTCTTTTCAAGGCTGGCGGCGAGGGTTTCCACCTGGAACGTGTAGCCTTCGATACGCGTTACCGTCTGGCAGACGCCGTCTACGGCGATTGAGTCGCCCGGTGCCGTTCCCTCCAGTACCTTCCGTGCCGCAATTTCAACAACCTGATAGTGTCCGGTGCGGCGGACGGAGTGGACGGTCCCGATTTCTTCAATGAGTCCCGTAAACACTGTGTTCCTCCTGAAAAGTGGCGGCCGTCACGGAGGCGAGCCAGTCCGGATGGTAACCGTCCACTATCTGATCGCTCCCGATGGTGCGCCATGTGACGCCGTCCAGTCTGAGGGCATCCGTTATCCGTGAAATGCCGCTCCCGTCCACCACGGAGGGGCCCGATCCGATGACGATAGGCGCGATAAAGAGGGTGAGGCGGTCAAAGAGCTCGTGCCGGATGAAGGAGGAGAGTAGCGTCGCGCCGCCTTCAACAAGTAGCGAGGTGATCCCCATCGTCCCGAGAACGGCAAGGGCCGACGGGAGGTCAATGGTGCCGTCATTCCGGCGGGGCAGGGCGTGAAGGGTGACCCCAACGCGCTTCAGTGACGCCGCCCGTTCGACGTCGAAATGATCCTCACCGTGGAAGACCACAAGTTCCTCGCTGCGGCTTCTGACGAGGTATGAATCCAGGGGTATACGCAGCCTGGAATCAAAGACGATCGGGCGGGGATTTTGCCCGTCGGTAAGGCGGGTAGTGAGACGGGGATCGTCGGTCAGAACGGTGTCGATTCCGACCGCGATCGCATCACGCTGAGCCCGCAGACGATGGGCCTCCCTGCGTGACTCCTCTCCGGTGATCCACTTTGAATCCCCGCCGGCGGCGGCGATTCGTCCGTCCAGACTCACCGCCGCCTTGAGATGCACAAGAGGGCGCCCGAAGGTCATCCACGTGTTGAATGCGTCGTTGAGGCGGAGATAGTCCGCACCGTCCGCCGCGACGGTGACGGTGATACCGGCGTCCTCAAGCTGCCGCACCCCGTCGCCGCGGACGCGAGGGTTGGGATCGAGCTGGCCGATGACGACATGTTCGATTCCGGCGTCGATGATGCGGCGTGTGCACGGCGGCTGATGCTTTTCCGGGGCGGTGTAGGAGCAGGGCTCCAGATTGCAGTAGAGCGTTGCTCCCCGCGCCGTGTGACCGGCGGTGTCGAGGGCATCAGCCTCGGCGTGGCGGGCGCCGTAGTGTCGGTGGTATCCCTCGGCGACGACCCGGCCGCCGTATACGACCACCGCTCCAACGAGCGGGTTGGGCGTTACCGCTCCCCGGCCCTTCAGCGCGAGTTGTGCGCTCCGCGCGAGAAACTGCGCGTGTTTTTCAAATGACATGAGATCCTCCTGGTCCGGGGCGATCTCAAGTGGTATGGAAGGGCAAAAAAAAAGGAAGCTTGCGCTTCCGTTGCCGTTCCATGGGAGGAGGGAATACACGCAAGGGGGATCAAGGACGGCAGATTGACGCCGTTTCTCCCGCAATTGTGCGATTCCGTGGTTTTCTCCCATCCGGACTGTACCGTCGGTACCGGAATTTCACCGGTTCAGCTTCCATGAACAAAAACAGACGGCTGCAGCCGAATATTTTTGCCGTTTCATATACCGCA
Organism: Alkalispirochaeta sp.; assembly: GCA_965242725.1. Taxonomy (GTDB): domain Bacteria; phylum Spirochaetota; class Spirochaetia; order DSM-27196; family Alkalispirochaetaceae; genus Alkalispirochaeta. Next base: position 105,539 of record CBDESZ010000012.1, on the reverse strand, counting down.
ACGCGATATACGAAATTTTGGGGGAAACTCGCGGACTTTCACCGCCGGTCGGGAATTGTCGAAAAATCGACGCACCCTGCCCCGAAAACCACCCCCAATGTACGTGCTCGCGTGCAATTGGTCAAGACCGATGCACGGCGAACCGCGGGGGTGGTGCCGATGTTGCCGGACAGTTCACTGCGGAACCGGATGGTTCAGTAAAATAGTATGGAATAAAATCAGATAGTGAGATAGACTTGAGACAAGGATTGCATGGATCCGGAATTCTCCTGCCATTCGAATATTCGTCAAGTAAGAAAGATTCAACACACAGGTTTAGTATGGAAATACCCACGGAAACGCTGGGAAAGACGGTATTGTTTATTGAGAACGATGCCGCAATCGTGCCGGCAACGACGCGAGCACTAGGTGCGGCGGGTTTTGAGGTGGTACATACCGCAAGCGGTGAAGAAGCCTTTGCGTATGCAGGACACGACGAGTCCGTCGTCGATATTCTCGTTTTGGACATCCTCGCTGAAGGTGGACGTGACGGCGTTGCCACGGCCAGGGAGATCCTCGCCGAACGTGATGTGCCGGTCGTCTTTTTCGCGTCCCGGACCGACGGGGTCTCATTGGACCGGGCGGCGGAAATCCCGGCGTGGGGATATGTACCGAAGGAATGTGGTACGTCCCTGCTGGTTTTCACCGTTTCAAACGCATTGCGTCACGTTCGCGACCAGCGGAAGCTTGAACGGCATACCTCTCTTCTCCGTGAGAGTGAAGGTGAGGGGTGGAATCGACAATGGCTCCTTCAAAATGCAATCGACTCGTCGGCGGACCTTATCTATGTGAAGGATCGGGAGCACCGGGTCGTATTGTGCAACATCGTCTTTGCGACGGCCGTCGGGAGCACTCCCGATGAGGTGGTTGGAAAGAGTGACGTGGAGGTGCTGCGTCGCGCCTATGAATCCTACCCGGAGTTCAATTTTCTCGATGCAGAAGAGAAGTTTCTCAGGAAACTGCGGGCCGACAATGAACGTGTTCTGCAGGGTGAGACGATCCATACCGTCGATCATCTCGAGGCGAGCGGGACCGGGGCGAACGGTGACGGGTCGGGCAACGTCGAGTACGCGACCTTTACCTTCGATACGGTAAAAGCGCCGTTCCGTGATCGACGGGGGAAGATTGTCGGGGTCATGACGGTGAGCCGAGACATCTCCGATCGGCTGCGCCTCGAACGGGAAGTATCTGAGATTCAGAGCGATTTTCAGCGTTTTTTTGAGCTCGGTCCCGACCCGATGTGTACCCTCACTGTCGACGGCGTCCTGGGGATGGTTAGCGAGGCGTGGGTACGCACGCTGGGGATTCCCCGCTCCGCGCTGGAAGGCCATTCCATCTATGACTATCTCCATCCCGAAGACGTGGAACCGACGCGGGAGCTGCTCCATCGCCTTTCCCGCGGCGAGGTGGTTCAGCGTTTTGTGAACAGGTACCGGACAACCGACGGGAGTTATCGCACGTTTGCGTGGAATGTGACGATCGGCGATAATGCGACGGTTTTTGCCGCCGCACGGGACATTACCGACGAGCAGACGGCACTGAACCGCCTTGTACAGAGTGAAGAGCGGCTCAATCTGGCGCTCAGGAATACCGGAGTCGGGGTGTGGGACTGGGACCTACGGCGGGACCAGGTATATTTCAGTCCCGAATGGTATTCGATGCTCGGATACGACGAAACGGAGCCGGGCGGGAGCTATGAGACGTGGCGGGCGCTGTGGCACCCCGATGATGCGGAAATGGTCCGGCGCGCCGTGGACGACCATCTCGCCGGAAAAACGGAGAGCTACGAGGTGATCCACCGACTCCGGCATAAAGAAGGCGGTACGCGATGGGTCATGACCCGGGGCCACCTTATGCGCGACGACGAGGGACAACCTCGTCGCTGGATTGGAACCAATACGGATATTACCAGGCAGAAGGAGATCGAAGGCCAGCTGCAGCAGGCGCTGGAGGCCAACCGGGTGATTCTCCGTGAGCTGCAGCATCGGGTGAAAAACAATCTGAACATGGTTTCCTCCCTCCTCAGTCTGGCCGAGCCGAAGGTAAGCGACGGCGCGGCGAAAAAGGTCCTTGCCGAGACGCGACAGCGAATCCGGACGATCAGCGACATATATGCCAAGCTGCATCGGCAGGGTGGGGTGGACCACATCGATCTGGGACGATATCTGCCCGATCTTGTTTCCTCCATCGTCTCGGCCTTGCGCAGAGACGACATGCATATGGAGCTCGACATAGATGTTGAACCTGTAGAGACCGATATTCAGACGGCCGTTGCGGTCGGGTTGATTACCAATGAGCTGGTGACCAATGCGGCGAAGCACGCCTTCAGGGATCGCGACTACGGTACGTTGACGGTCCGTCTCGAGCCGGTAGCGAGCGGAAGCTCTTCGCCGGACGAGGGATCTCTCCTGCGTCTCGTCGTTGCCGACGATGGTGTCGGTATGCCCGCTTTCTCTTCTGATGGCGATCTCGCCGGCGGCTGGGGCAGGTCCGGGGACGGGGCGGGCCACGGGGCGGGCGGACGTGGCGAAGGCGCAACGGGGGACGACCCGCCCGACGAGGACGGGGCGACGGGTACGTCCGACGGTCTAATGCTCATCCAGCTCCTGGCGGAACAGCTGGAAGGCACCGTCTCCTTTACGCCCGCAACTCACGCCGGAGGTACGTCGGTGGTGGTGGAGTTTCCTCCACCCGCTGCCGAGCGGTAACAACGCTCCCTGTACACTCTTCCCGGCGGGTACATGATTCCTGTGTATTTCGGTCGGTCGACCGACCGTATTTATTGACTCCCCGACAATGTGGGATTAGGTTAAAACCGACGAAATCTATCAGGATTAACGCGATAAGGGGAGTATGTGATGAAACAGGACAGTATGGGATTTCTGGAAGAGCTGTACGGAGGTACCTACCGGAAGGAGTTGTTGTTCCCGAAGGGGAGTGTGATTGATCACACGAAAGTTGACGACTTTATCACCCGATACTTCGAAATCGTTTCTGAGTACGATCCCCTCGAGCTGGAAAAGGACTCCCGTGTTCCCCGGGAGCTCATGACGGCGTTGAAGAAACTCGGCATCTTCGGACTGACCATTCCGAAGAGATACGGTGGACTCGGATTCACTGCTTCGGAGTACCTCCTGGTCGTCGAGGCGATGGCCAGGACGGACATGGCGCTGGTCCTGATTCCCCTTGCGCACCTCTCGATCGGTCTGAAAGGGATCGTTCTCTTTGCCACGGAGGAACAGAAAGAGCGTTATCTCCCCCAGGCCGCGTCGGGGGAGATGGTTTTCGCATACGCCCTCACCGAACCGAAAACGGGATCCGACGCACAGCACATTGAAACGCGGGCGGATCTCTCCGACGACGGCTCCCACTACATCCTCAACGGAAGCAAAACCTACATCACCAACGGCAACTACGCCGGCGGTATGACCGTCTTTGCCCAGCTGGATCCGGAAAATAATCCCGGCCACATGGGCGCCTTTATCGTGGAAACGGCGTGGGAGGGCGTGACGGTGGGAAAGGACATGCCCAAGATGGGGCTGAAGGTGAGCTCAACCACCCCCATTCGCTTCAAGAATGTCCGGGTACCGAAGGAAAACATGATTGGGGACCCCGGTGACGGCTTCAAAATCGCCATGAATATCCTCAACTACGGCCGACTCGGTCTTGGTGCCGCCGGCGCGGGAATGATGAAGCAATCCGTTGTGGATATGGAGCATCGCGCCTCAACGCGGAAGCAGTTCGGCGTGCCCATTCGTGAGTTCCAGTTGATACAGGAGAAGATCGTCAGGGCCCGGGTTCACGGTTTTGCCGCAGAGAACATGACCTTCTTCACCGCCCGGCTGCTTGAAATGAATCCCCTCATGAACGTGGCCATTGAAAGTTCCCACACCAAACGGTACGGGACGGACGAGGGGTGGAATACCCTCTACGATGCGCTCCAGACCGCCGGCGGTGCCGGATTCATTCAGTCCTTTCCCTATGAAAAACGCATGCGCGATGCCCGGGTGACGACGATCTTTGAAGGAACCTCGGAAATACATGCAATCTATCCGCCCCTCACCGTCTTTCGCCGGTATGGCAAGGAGCTGAAAGGCCGGGGCGCCGTTGCAAAGGCGCTTGCCATGGTGCGCCTCGGTCGGCCCGTCCTGCCCCGCTCCTCCGCAGGCGGGGATGAGACGATCCGACGGGCAATCGCGACGGCGCGGCGGGGAGAGCGGATATTCAGGAAGCAGTTGCGCTACGGGCTGATGAAGTTCGGGAAGAACGTTGTCTCACAGGAGTTCTTTCTTCGACGCATGACGCTTGTCAGTACCGCGGTTTTTGCCCTTTTGAGCTCCGTCTCGGTTCTGAGCGATCCGACCGAGGCAGATGAGGGACGAAACGAGGAGGGGCAAAACAAGGGGGGACTGAACGGCGAGACCCGGGCACTCCTTGACTACCTTATCGCCGAGGCTGAGGAGACCTATCGTACCCACGGGACCGCCGCGGCAGGGGGTAGGGAGCGCGCCCACCGCGCGGTCATGGGGGCGGTGGACGGGAAATAATCTCACGGTTTGTCGGGGGGCGATGTAGGGTGGCGATGTCCGGTCCGAGGGCTCTTTCCCGGCGCCGCCTTCTCCCGTCAATCGTAGAATTTCCGATTCGATTCCGACAGTGTTCCGAGATATGGTGCCGGTTTAAAGCGCATGCCGTAACGTTCCCGAAGTTCGGACAGGCGGTCAAAAATCGCCTTTGTTCCGACCGTGTCCGCCCAGCGGAGGAGGCCGCCGCGGAAGGGAGGAAAACCCGTTCCCATGATCATCGCGAGGTCCAGTTCCGCCGCGGAGGCGACGATTCCCTCGTCCAGGGCGTAGGCCGCCTCATTGACCATGTTGAGCATCGCCCTGTCAAAAATGTCCCGGTCGGCGGGGATGGAGGCGGTGCTTCCGCCGGTGCGGGAGCTGCCCTCGTGAGCGAGCCCTTTGACTGCCCTTGAAATGAGCTCCTTCATCCGGGGATTGGCACCCTGTCGCTTTCCGCGGCTGTACAGATAAAATCCGCCAGCGCTCTTCTTCCCCAGCAGGGTTTTGTCCCTTTTTACCTCGTCAAGCACCGCCGCCGTCGCCATGCGTTCGCCGAATGCGCCGTTGAGCGTCTCCGCGACGTGGAAGGCAACATCGATCCCCACCTCGTCGAGGAGGGTGTAGGGACCCATGGGCATACCGAAGTCGGTGAAGAGGCGATCGGTCCCTTCATAGTCGATGCCCTCTGAGAGCATCACCGCCGCCTCGTTGAGATAGGGCAAAAGAAGGCGATTGACGAGAAAGCCGGGGCTGTCCCGTACGACCACCGGCGTCTTTCCGAGGCGCAACGCCAGGGCCACCACGTCACCGAGAACGGCCTTGTCCGTCCGCGATCCGTAAATGACCTCGACGAGGGGCATCCTGTTGACGGGGTTGAAGAAGTGCATACCTGCGAAGCGCTCCGGTCGACGCAGGGATGAGGCCATTTCATCGATGGAGAGGGCGGAGGTGTTGCTCACGACGATCGCATCGTCGGGGACATACCCTTCCACCTCGGCAAGTACCGTCTTTTTCACGTCCAGTCGCTCCACAACCGCTTCAATGACGATGTCGGGACGACCGATGGACGGGTATTCGACGGCACCGTGAATATGGTTCATCTTGAGGTTGACCTCCCGGTCGTCATATTTCCGGCGAATCCGCAACTGGTCGTACACCTCTTTGGCACTTTCATACCCCTTGTGAACCGCCTCCCATGCGATGTCTTTCATCACCACCGGGATGTCGCGGCTGCTCAGGAGCCACGCAATCCTGCCGCCCATGACGCCGGCGCCGAGAACGGCGCCCCTGGAAATGGGATGGTCGTCCCGGGCCCACTGAAGCGCCTCCTGCCGTTTTACCGCCTCGCGGGCAAAGTAGAGGGTGGTCAGGTTCGTGCTGACCTCGGTGACGGCAAGGCGCCCGAAGGCGTCCGCTTCTTTCCTGTGTGCCCGGCGGCGGGCGGTGGCATTGACGAGGCCGCCCCGCGTCGTAGCCCGAAGGACCCGTATCGCCTCGTAGGGCGCCGGATAGTGTCCGCCCGTCTTTTTGTCCACGTCCCTTTTTGCCTGTGAAAAGATGAGCCTCCGTCCGAAGGGAGTGCGTTCGAGGAACCAGGAGCGTCGCTTTTGCGCCTTCTTCCGATTCCTGATCACCTGCCGATCCCGGCCGTCGGAAACGATGCGTGCAAGGAGGGTGCGGCTCCATTCGGCAAAGAACGGCGGGGGATAGACCGCGTCCACCAGACCGTATTTCAACGCCCTGTCGGCGTCGATGGTGGAGCCGGTGAGGATCATTTTCACTCCCTGAGCCCATCCGACGATACGGGGAAGGCGAAAGGTTCCGCCCCAGCCTGGAAGAACGCCCAATTGTGTCTCAGGCAGGCCGATCTTTGTCCTGGAGCCGGCGGCAGCGGTGCGATAGTCGCAGGCGAGGGCGAGCTCAAGCCCCCCGCCGACACAGCCGCCGTTGATTGCCGCGAGGGTAGGCACCGGGAGGTCCTGAATGCGGGCAAAGAGCGCCTGCCCCGCCGCCGCCGCTTCCCGACCCCGGTCAACGTCCGTAATTTCCTGAATGAGGCGTATATCGGCGCCGGCGATAAAGTTGTTCTCCTTGCCGCTTTCTATGACGACGCCTTTGACAACGCCTTCGGCGACGCCCCGTTCTATCTCACTGATGCGCCGTTCAAGCTCCTCAATGGCCGGCAGCGTGAAGGTGTTCACTTTTCTGTCGGGACTGTCAAATCGCAGTGTTGCGATACCCCCATCATCGGTGGTGAGAGTGAAATGGGTTGTTTGGGTCTGTGTTTCGTTCTTGTTCATGAATCCGTCTCCTGGCACCGCTTCTCACGCTGCCTCTACGCCGCCTCCAGCAGCAGTGCCGCTCCCTGACCGCCGCCGACGCAGAGGGTGGCGAGCCCCGTCTGTTTATTCCGGCGTCGAAGTTCCCGCAGGGTGTGAAGGACGATACGTGTGCCCGTCATACCCACGGGATGGCCCAGGGCTATCGCTCCGCCCTGGAGGTTCATGATGGAACGGTCAAAAAGTCCGATTTTTTTGTCCCGCCCCAGATAGCGGCGGGCAAATTCGTCGGAGTCGCTTGCCCGTTCGCAGGCGATGACCTGGGCGGCAAAGGCTTCGTTCAGCTCGATATAGTCGATGTCGGACATGGAGAACCTGACCTTTTCCATGAGCCGGCTTGTAGCGTATACGGGTCCGAGACCCATCCGTTCCGGCTCCAGGGAGGCGTATGCAAACTCTTTCAGGTATCCAAGTGGTTCAAGGCGGCGTTTTTTCGCTTCCTTTTCGCCCATGATGAGAATCGCCGCGGCGCCGTCGGTCACCTGAGATGAGTTCCCCACCGTGACCGTCCCGCTTCGCTTGTCGAAGTAGGGTTTGAGCTTCGCCAGGCTCTCCATGGACTGTCCCTTGCGGGGTCCCACGTCTTCGGTGACGAGCTGATCGAAATCGGGAAATCTGGGGACCGGGATGATTTCCCGGGCAAAGGCGTTTTCTTCCTGCGCCTTGATGGCGAGCTCATGGCTGCGCAGGGCGTACTCATCCTGTTCCTCCCGGGTTATGTGAAACTCACGGGCGAGGTTTTCCGCGGTCAGACCCATGATGAGTCCGCTGATCGGATCGGTAAGGCCCTGTATGAGGCCGATTTCGGGTTTCAGCATCCGCGGACGAAATGAAAAGAGCGTGCGGATCCTGTCCCTTCCCGTCTTGGCGCGACTCAGGCGACTCATGAACTCCGTATACTCCTTGTTAAAGAAGAGAGGAACATTGCTCATGCTTTCCACGCCGCCGGTGAGGTAGATCGACCCGACCCCTGCGGCGATTTTGGTAGCCCCGTTGGTGATGGACTCCATGCCGCTGGCGCAGTTTCGATGTACCGTATAGGCGGGAACGTCAATGGGAAGTCCCGCCTTCAACGCGATGACCCGGGCGATGTTGGCGGCCTTTGCCGGTTGGGCTACATTGCCGATGATCACCTCGTCGATTTCCTGAGGTGTGATACCTGCACTCCCGCCGACGCGGTTCAGGACCTCGCGGACAACCGCCGCACCGAGATCGTCCGCCGGCGTATCTTTCAGAACCGTCCCCGCCTTCGTCATGGGGGACCGTACTCCATCGATTATGGCGATGCGTTCTTTCACTTTGTTCCTCCAATCTGCTGATACATCTGTTCAATCCGGTCGCTGTACATTGTTTCTATTTTACCTCTTCGAATTTTCATCGTCGGTGTCAGTTCTCCCGTTTCGATCGTCGCCGGATGGTCGATGATCTCAAAACGCACAACCTCTTCACAGTGGTGGCGGTGACGATTTACCTCGTCGATATGGCGCTGGAGCTCATCCCTGAGGTGCTGGGATCGTATGTACTCCATGTCGCTCATATGGACAAAACCATCGTCCTCCCGAATCTGTCGGATCTTCTCCATATCCGGAAAGACGAGAGCGGTAACGTAGACGCGGTTGTCCGCAAAAATGATCGCCGTATCCACCGCCGGATGAGACGCGATGGCTTCCTCGATGGGAATGGGCGGTACGTATTCGCCTGTGGATTTCTTGAAGATCTCCTTCTTCCGTCCCGAGACGGTGAGATATCCGTCGTCGTCGAGGGAACCGAGGTCGCCGGTGTGCAGCCAGCCGTCGACGAGGGTTTCCGCCGTTGCATCGGGGCGGTTGTGATATCCCCTCATGACGTTGGGGCCCCGGGCGAGTATTTCGCCGTCCTCGGCAATAGACACTTCCACACCGGGAAAGAGGGGACCTACCGTGCCTACCTTGCGATGACCGGGGAAATTCGCCGCTATCACCGGAGACGTCTCGGTCATGCCGTATCCCTCATAGACGGGCAACCCCACGTTAATAAAAAAGGCGGCAATCTCCGGAGCCAGTTTTGCCGAACCACTGATCATCGTCGCAATCTTCCCTCCCAGGGCGGCGCGGAACTTTTTGTACACCAGCCGATCGTAGATATGGTCCACAAGTGTTCTGCGGCTCTCCACCGTCCGGCGCTCCGCCCGTGCAATTGCGGAGCGGGCGATCATCCCTCCGAGACCGCTCCGCTCTTCAGCCTTGTCCCTGAATTTCAGGTAGACCTTTTCCAGGAGGCGGGGGACCACGGTCATGACCGTCGGGCCGACCTGAGGTGCATATGAGGTGAGTTCCTTTGGATCATCAATAAAATAGACCCTCACTCCCGCTGTAAGGTAGTAATAGACAACCATTCGTTCAAAGATATGGGCCAGGGGAAGCAGCGAGATCGCCCGGTTCTCTTCCGGGACGAGGGGAAATCGCTCACCCGCCGCATCTATCTGGCTCAGGAGGTTTTCCTGGGTGAGCTCCACGCCCTTTGGAAGTCCCGTGGAACCGGAGGTGTAGATGATCGTACACAGATCGCTCGCTTCTCCCTCCTCGACGAGGGCGGGAAAGCGCCCGGGGTCGGCTTTGGCAATCTCTTCACCACGCTTATTGATTTCGGTAAAGCGTTCATTATCGGTACAGCAGCCGAAGGTGATCAGCTCCGCAAGACCCTGACCGTGTTGTACCGCCAGAGGAATTTCGTCGGGATACCCGATAAAGAGGTAGCGCATACCCGAGTCGGTAACCTCATGGCGGAAGCTCTCGGGTGAGATCTTTTTAAAGATCGGTACCGTCACCGCGCCGATAGACTGAATCGCCATGTCGGTGATTATCCACTCAGGGCTGGGCGGGGAAATGAGACCCACCCGCTCTCCCCGGGCGACGCCGAGATCGGCGAGTCCCAGGGCGAGATTTCGTACCCGTTCCCGCGTCCGGGCAACGGAGACGTTGATCCACCCCATCTCATGATCGGGGAAATTGAGGAAATCGGAGTACTGATACGTTTCAAGGGCCCGCAGAAATCGGGCCGGGAGCGTCCGAGTCATTCTTCGGCCTCCTTCATGGCGCTTTTTTTGTCGGCCGACCGACCGACCGACAAACTAAAAGTAGTGTGAATTAGTCAGGAAATCAAACTTTTTCATGGACCTATTTGACCGCGAATCGTCCGAGTGTGACCGTTTCGGGCAATAGGATGTCTCAAAAAACTCAATAAATAGTATTGCAATCAGAATGTAACGGACGTATTGTGGAATAAAAGAATTGAATAAGGTGTTGTCATGGGGATCAAATTGGGCATGAAAGCCCGGGTATTGCTCCTGCTTTTTGTCGGTGTGTCGTTGCTCACCGGGGCAAATGTTCTGCAACAGCTGTTGGAGTTCCGCTCCGCGATCGATGAGGCCAATGAGGAACTTTTTACACAAGTCGAGCAGTCCCTCTATCAGTCTATAGAGAGGGACCTCTCCTACTTGTCCCTGGCGGTCCAGACCCTCGCCGCAAATCCCGAGGTTGTTGAGCTATTCGCCGCGGGAGAACGGCAGGAGCTTCAAAACCGCCTCCAGGCATACTGGGAAAATCTGTCGGCAACATACGGTATCGCCCAGTTCCAGTTTCACTTGCCTCCGGCCACCAGTTTTCTCCGAATGCATGCTCCGTCAAATTTTGGTGATGACCTCTCCTCATTCCGAAAGACCGTCGTTGACGCCAACCGGCAGAGCAGCCCCGTCGTCGGATTGGAGGTTGGCCGGGGGGGACCGGGTACACGCGTCGTCTATCCTCTTCGTCAAAACGATCGACATCTGGGTACTGTGGAGTTCGGAGGATCAATCGGTGCCGCCCTGGGCGAGCTGGAAAGCGTCTATGGGATAGAATACGCCGTCGCGATCAAAGATGCGATTTTCCAACAGGCACGCCGATTTGATACCCAGCCGACCGATGTTGTCCGGGGCGAGCTTGTATACTACACCTTCAGTTCCGATGAAGCCCGATCGGTGACGGAAGCGTATGACGCAGAGACGATGTCAGACCGGTCGGAAGGACGTATCACCTTTGTACACACCATACCGTTACGGGATTATACCGGCCAGGAGATCGGTCATGTGCTGGCGATAGCGGACCGGACTGGCATGGCGGGGCAGCTCCGAATGGGCTTGATTTTCTCCATCGGGACTGCCCTTCTTCTGGCAACAATTGTCCTGTTGAGTGCCTTTTACATAATGCGGTGGTCCTTCCGGCCTCTCAAGACGGTTGTTTCCATCATGGACGAGATATCCCAGGGCGAAGGCGACTTGACGCGGACTATCGAAATCTCGAGTCACGACGAAATCGGAGAGCTGGCGACATATTTCAACCGCCTGATAGGGAAAATCGGGGCCCTCGTCATGGAAATCAAGACGCAGGCGCGGTCGATGGGAGAGATAAGCTCCGATCTGTCTGCAAATATGACCGAAACAGCGAGTGCCGTGAATCAGATTACGGCGAATATCCAAATGGTGAAGTCCCAGGTAACAAATCAGGCCTCAGGTGTTACGGAGATGCAGTCTTCCATCGAGACGGTGCTGAAAAACGTGGAGGGATTGCGAAACCTTATCGATACCCAGGCTACAAATGTCGTTCAGTCATCGTCGTCTATCGAAGAAATGGTCGCCAATATAAACTCCGTCTCCCGAATCCTCGAGAAGAATGAACTCTCCGTGAGAGAGCTTTCTGATGTTTCACAACAGGGCAGGACAAAGATGGATGAGGTAGCGACGCTGATGCAGGAAATCGCCCGGAGTTCCGATACGCTCCTAGAAGCCAGCTCGGTCATTCACGACGTCTCCTCCCAGACGAACCTGCTTTCCATGAACGCCGCCATAGAAGCGGCTCACGCCGGCGAGTTTGGAAAGGGATTTGCCGTGGTAGCCTCGGAAATCGGTAAACTCGCCGAGGAATCGGGACAACAGGCGAAGAACATAACCACCTCCCTCGAGGCACTGAAAAGGCTCATTGATACGGTGTATGCATCCACCGACGAAGCACAGACCTTTCTCGAGCGCTCTTTTGAGCTTACGAAAACCGTCCACGACCAGGAGACGCACATTAAGAATGCCATGGACGAACAGAACAGTGCCGGCGGGGAGGTCCTCTCGGCGATACGGGAGATCAACGATATCACCAGCCAGGTTCGGGATGGATCAGTGGAGATGCACACCGGTACAACCGAAATTCGCGGCGAAATGGAACGCCTCACCCGGTTGACGGCTGAGCTTTCAAACGCAATGAATGAGATGGCCGCCGGGGCCGGCGAGATTAATGATGCCGTACTGAATGTCGATGAAATCGCAGTCAAAAACCGGTCAAGTATACAGGCGCTCACCGAAGAGGTTGACCGTTTCAAGACGGAGTAAATCGGGGATCGTCGCTTTCACCCTTTTTGACGTACCCGGGTTCCGAGAGAGAGGTAAACTTAATCTACCCTATGGGTAAACCGCTGGGCGGCGGTACTTCCGAGAAGGGTTGCTGCCGCCATGAGATCTTGGGCTACAGCATCCTGTTGCACGGTGGTGAGGTAACTGCCTCCATTTACAAACACGACCACCGGACCGGGCGGTTCCGATACAATGAACGCTTCCGCAGCTCGGAGAATCTCCGTTCGGTAACCGGGAGTGCCGGTACGCGTGTACTTCCGGTTGAATCTGAACCGCAGTATGTTGCGGGAAGGATGTTCCGGTGTACGGAGGTCAAGTCGGGATGAAAGATAAATCCGGACGATCCGGGGCACGTTTTCCGATGCCTTGAATGTAATCGGTTGATCGTCTTCCAGCCGTATTTCACTCGAGACCCGTGGATACGTAAGGTCCGGTTCGATCGCCAACCGGACCAAAAGATATGTGCCCGATCTTTGAGCCGCGACAAACGACTTAAAACGGTCTGTGGTTGTGACGGAACGAATTCCTGGTAGTGAGGCGGTTTCTTCCGCCGGAACGAGGCGCGCACCGAGCTCTTCGCGGAAGGACAATTCGTACAGTTCCTCTATCCGTGATCCCAACGACGCAAGGTCGACCCGGAAGTTCAGGTCGTTGCCGGGAACACGATAAATGACAAGCGGGGTCAATTCGGCACCTTCCGAAGCAAGCTCCGCATCAATGAGGCGGCGTCGCTCCGGACCGGACAGCTCATCAGGGCCGGTCTGTAGTACCGCCACGAGATGTATCGGTTCCGTAGCAGCCTGACGCAGTTGTGCGGGCGTGATACATCCCGATGTCAACAATAGGACCGTCCAACCGAAAAGGAGGACGCGAACCGGTTTCATCGTCATAGACTCATTCCAGTTGTGAATATACGGTTTGCCGGCGGCACCGGGGAAATAAACGGCACCACCGGCGAGTTGAAGGATATCGGTCACCGAAAGGGCGAAAAGATCGATCCCGACTAATGAAATCGCACACCTAATCGGAGAACTGATAGTTCATGAGGCGAACGGCGATTTCCGTGCGATTGCCCACATCGAGTTTACGCATGATACGGTAAAGATGGTTTTTAACAGTTCCCTCGGAGATATAGAGTTCTCCGGCTATCTCCTTATTGCTTTTGCCCATTGCCACCAGCTGCAGGATTTCTAGCTCCCGGGAGGTTATTCCGTGACTCTCATGAAGGTGGGATGCATCCAGCGGCGTAAGACGGGCCTCGGTTTTCAGAAACACGAGGGAGACTTTGAGCACGAAAAGGTTGAAAATGACGAGCATCGCACCAAGGGTCCCCAGAGTTGATGCGAGATAGAGAAGTGTCTGATTGTCCTGTCCACTTGTGAGCGCGGTAACAATAAAGCCGACCGGGGCAAAATCGCGGGAGAGAATCACTTCACGGTAGTGGAGCATCTCTCCAAAGGTAATGAGAAAGAAAATCAATATCGCTCCCACTACGACCCACGCCTCCTTGTGACCTCTTGTTGCCCAGATCGTATATCGCACCGTCATCCCCAGGAGGGTGATACTTTTTATTACATTGTAGCTCGTCACGACTCGTGAATATACGATGACCGGAAAGAACAGGGCGATGGCGGCGTTTACCGCGACAAATGCGGTTATAAACAAAATCACCCATCTTGGTACGACACCGGGGTATGTTCGATCGCATATCCAGGCAAAGGTGAGGAGTACGACCATGGCGGAGAGGTATTCCAGACGCAGCTGCAGGCTCCAGGGAAATGCGGGGATGAGCCGTGTCACGAGAATCTGACCGGTTACCATGACCCGTATTACCAGGGAAAAGAAGGCCGTCCCTAGGAGCAGGGGCACCGCAACGCCCCGGGCGGGACCGCCCTCTTCATTTTTTTTACTGAAATACAGGAAGAAATTGAAGAGTCCCATGGCGAGAAAGCTTCCCAGTAACAGAAGATCGTAGGTGGTTTCTTGAGTGTCCAGAAGTGCAATCTGTGAGGTTGTGCCGATTTTAATCGACTTCCACATACCACCACGTCGGTGATGGAAGTTGGAGACATGGAGAAGCAAACGCGCACGGCCCTCCGAGACGAGAAAGTCGGCGGTATTCATGACGTAGTGCGGCTGTGATTCCGCCCGACTCGCGCCGGGTGTACCGCTTTGAGCGATGAGACTACCGTCGGCCCAGAGTGTATACGCCGTAGAGGCGTTGGGAATCCACAGAGACGGACGGTCGAGATCCGCAGGCAGGAGGACGTCAGCTATAAAGGTGGCGTATCCCACGCCGCCGACCCGTTCACCTTTGTATTCCCATGTATTCCATGTGTGGGGAAGGGTAATGGTACCGTCGGATCGAGCGCGCAGATGGGTGAGTGAAACATCCTGGAGTTCCGTCGGATCGCGAAGTTGTCGCCAGAAAATGAGCCAGTCACCGTTTAGCTCGGCGAGCCCTCGTGTGTCGAAATCGTATGTTCTGAGATCCAATACTCCGGACTGTGCGTTAATGTTCTCCGTTCCGATCGACGCAAACAGGAGAGATAGAAATAGTAACGATAAGCCTCTATCACCTAGACCCAATGCCATAGTGCCGACAGCGTCGAATATACCTCGCACCCGGTATCGGTTCAATCTTTACTGAAATTAAAAGGAATTTAGACCGGCAACGACGGAAGGGACGTTGGATATCGACAGGTCGCGACCGATTGAGATGTAAATCTCAACCGGTGGTAATGGAATGGATGGTGAAATTAGTAACAATCACACCGATGAACCTCTAAAATCTCAGTCGATCCCATAGACGGCGGACTATACTCTTGAACGGTAGACGAGGAGGTAGGCATATGCGACGGAGAAGGTTATTTTTGCAGGCTTTCATCGCCACGCTGGTGGTTGTGCTTTCCGGATGTCCCAATCCCTTCAGTGCCGGCGGTGGCGGAGGCGGAAGCGACAGCGAGGATGGAGGCGGTCCCGCCCCCG
This sequence comes from Alkalispirochaeta sp., assembly GCA_965242725.1. Lineage (GTDB taxonomy): Bacteria > Spirochaetota > Spirochaetia > DSM-27196 > Alkalispirochaetaceae > Alkalispirochaeta. The sequence continues at coordinate 90,192 of CBDESZ010000012.1, read as the reverse complement.
TCACCAACACCTTTACGGTAACTACTGCCGAACCGACGGGCCCGGGCAGCCTCTCGGAACTGCTTGCCGACGATTCCATTCCCGACGGTTCCACCATCGTCTTTGACGGCGACTATACGATTCTCTCACCGGACCCGCTGACCACCACGCCGACGTGGTTTCCCATCGACCGATCGATCACGATCGACGGCGGTGAGCACGGAATCACCCTCAACGCCGGCCGGCGGGGACGTCACTTTCACGTTACAAACGGTGCGACCCTCACCGTCCGTAACATCACCCTCGTCGACGGACGTGTCGGGGAAGGGACGACAACCGAGAACGGCGGCTCCATTCTTATCGACGCAGACAGCAATCTCCGTACCGAGAGCGTCGCCTTTGTCGGCAACACCGGCAGTTTCGGCGGCGCCGTCGGCGGCGCCGGAGATGCGATCCTTGTCGATTCCCGCTTTGAAAGTAACTACGCATTCGACGCCGGCGGCGCCGTCGCGTGGAGCGGCACCGGGACGCTTGCCCTCTACAACAGCCGCTTCTACCGCAACAACGCTGACGCGGATGCAGCGGTGATTTCCACCGCCGGGTCATCCGGGACCACGATTATCGCTGGAACGATCATGGTGGGTAATGCCGACGGCGAAAGTTCCGACCACATCGTCGTGAGCGGCGGCGGGACGATGACGATAGCCAACAGCGCCTTCGCCCGAAACGGCAGCGGCACGGCGGCGATCATTGAACTCGCCTCCGCCGCGGACTCCATATCCAACTCCATCCTGATTCGCGACGACTGGTTGTCGACGGTCGCCGTCGCATCCAACACAATTCGTGATCCCGACGGTGCCGGCGGCACCGCGCTGCCCGGCGACGGCAACCTCTTTTCTCCGGTGGACCTCGTCGAGATGCCCTCAGTTGGAAGCGACGGCAGCTGGGACGATTCCGATGCGACTTTCGGCGACTTCGGCCTGCAGGAGACTTCCCCCGCGATCAACACCGGCGACGCGGGCCTGCTTCCGCTGGACCTTGCGGACCTCGACGGTGACGGCGACACCTCAGAGCCGTTCCCCCTCGATGCGGCGGGAAATCCCCGTCTCTTCGGCGATCAGATCGATATGGGACCCTTTGAATACCAAGACGAGGTGGTGATGGGTACGCAAATGCCCGCTCCGACGATTACCCCCGACGGCGGAACGTTCCAGACGGACAGCGTCACCGTGACTCTCTCGTCGGCCGAGCAGAACGCCGTGATCTACTACACCCTTGACGGCACGAACCCGACGGTACTTTCTACGGAGTACACGGCACCCTTTGTGATTACCACGGCGGGAACGACGACGGTCCGAGCGATCGCCACCGTTCCGCTGCGCGCTAACAGCGTGCCGGCCGAGGCGATGTTCACTCTCGTTCTTCCCACCGCGGTTGAAACGGACGCCCTCAGCGGTATAGGTAGTCTCAGTTGGTTTATTGAGCGCTCGCAGCCGGAGGATACCATCGCTTTTGACGGAGATTTCACGATCACGGCGGACGACACCATCGGAGAGAGCTGGTTCACCATTGACCATGATCTCACCATCGACGGCGGCGAAAACACGGTTGTCCTCGATGCGGGTACCTTTGGCCGACATTTCCGTGTACCCGACCTCGGCAACGACAGTCCCACACTCACCCTTCGAAACATGACACTCCGTAACGGTCGGGGAAGTGATGGAGGCGCTATTTGGGCGGAGGGTACCCGGACTGGCGTTGTACTCGAGTCAGTGGTATTTGACTCCAATGAGGCTGTGGGAGAGCGGGGAAGTGGTGGTGCGGTGAATGCGCCATGGGTCAACGTTACAAACGGCACCTTTACCCAAAATTCAAGTCCCGTAAGCGGGGGAGCGATTTTTACCTCCTTCGGACTCGGTCGCCTTGAAATTGTTAACTCTACGTTTCGCGACAACCGCACCGGGCCCCCTGCGGTAGGGGGCGTCTCTCCAGGCGGCGGTGCCGTTTACAGCAACTCAGGCTTTACGGTGATCCGCGGCTCCCTCTTTGAACGGAACGGGTCGAATATCGGTCCGGGCGGCGCGATTCGATTCACGGGAGTTGTCGACATCATCTCGACGACGTTTAACCGAAACGACGCGGCCTCTTCCGGGGGTGCCGTCCAGGGAAGCGACATCGCCACATTGCGCGTCTACGCAAGCAGGTTTATCGGTAACGCCGCATCCGCGGGCGGCGGGGCGATCGATCTTCCGGAAAGCTTCTCCTACCCGCGTGAGCACGCCGTCGTCTCCTCCGTATTTATCGGAAACAGCGCAACGGACTCCGGCGAGGCGATTCGTGTCGGCGGGCAGGCGCTCGTCACCGGCAATACCTTTGCCCGGAACGGCGTAAACGCGGGAGTAGCGGAAATCGAAATGTCCTCTTCAACGATCCCACTCTCAAACACGGTGCTCATAGGCGACGAGCCGGACGGCACGGTTACGCTCAATAACGTCGTAAGCAGCACCGACTACACCTCCCGCGGTACCGGCAACATCGCCGCCGACCCCCTCGTCGTCGCCGTGCCGACGGAGGGTAGCGACGGCATCTGGGGTACCGCCGACGACACCGGCGATCTCTCATTGCAGGATGCATCGCCGGCGATCGGTGCGGGCGATATCGGCGTCTATCCGTCGGATATACTCGACATCGACGGTGACGGCGACCGTGATGAGTCGGTGCCGTTGGACGCCGCCGGTAATGATCGCATTTTCGGCAGTGCAGTCGATATAGGCGCCTATGAAAGCACGGCGCTGGTCGCCGCACCACCGGTCTTCAGCGTTCCCGGCGGTGTCTACGACCAGCCGTTCAATCTTGTCATTACCAGCCCCGACGGCGGTTCGATATACTATACTGAGGACGGTACCGATCCGGACGCATCGAAGACGCCTTATACCGGGCCGATACCGATCGCCGCATTCACCGAACACAGGTTCCGTGCCATCGTTGTAGCACCGGGCTTTCGCAGTAGTACGATTGTCGAGGTTACTTTCTCGGACGGAACGACTGAGGTCACCAGCTCCGGTGCAGACGGTCCCGGCAGCCTCGCCGAGGCTATTGCCGCCGCCGCACCGGGTGAGCGGATTATCTTTGCGTCAAACATGACGATATCCGCACCGGCGACGCTGCCGGATGCGCCCACGTGGTTCTCAATAGAAAAGGAACTGACAATCGACGGTGAGGAACATACGATCGTCCTTGACGCCAGCGACGCGGGACGCCACTTCACCGTAGAACCCGACGTACGGTTTACCCTGCGCAATCTCACGCTTCATAACGGTCAGGGGCGTCAGGGGAGCGAGCCGCGTCCCGGCGGCGCCCTCTATGTGAGTGATGGAGCCGAGGTCACTATTGAGAAGGTGACGTTTACCCAGAACGAGACGCTCACATCCACCGGAACGTACGGCCGTGGCGGCGGTGCCGTTCAGGTAAGCGGCGGAAACCTTATCGTCCTCGGCGGTGCCTTTGAAAACAACGCAAGCGACACCTGGGGCGGCGCGATCGTCGTTGTGAATGGAGGTCGAATCGACATCACGGCTGCCGCCGACGGTACGCCCACGCTCTTCCGTGAAAATGTTGCCGGTCGGGTGACCACGGGAACGTATGCGGGGGTGTACGGCGGAGGTGCGATACATATGCAGAACGGCACCACCGGCGCAATTTCCGGAGCCGAATTTATCGCCAATCGTGCCGACGGTACCGACCAGACCGCCGACGGCGGTGCAATCGATGTGGATGGTACCCTTGTCATCGCCGAATCTCTCTTCCAACGCAACGTTGCGGCCGATCAGGGAGGAGCGATCCATATCGGCAACACAAACGCCACGGTTCAAGTGGTCAATTCCCGGCTCTACGGCAACGTTGCCGAGGATGAAGGAGGCGCAATCCAGGGAGAGGCGGGGACCCTCGTGGTAGGTGAAAGCGTATTTGTAGGAAATCGGAGCGTCACCTCCTCGGGCGGTGCCGTCGGAGCCAGCTCGGGGATGGGACAGGTTCTCATTGCCGGTGTATCCCTTTCAGACAATGATCAGACCACCGGCACCGAACTTTATATTATCTCCTCCAGCAATGGGATAAGTAATAGCCTCTTCGCAAAGGGTGACGATGCAACCGCCAATGCGATCAACTATTCGATCTCCGCATCGGAGCTGTCGGGAGCGGTTGCGCTTTCAGGTAATGTGGTCGCTGATCCCCAAGTTGCCATCGTCCCGAACGCCGGTGCCGACGGCACCTGGGGTACCGCCGACGACGACTACGGTGATCTCACGCCGCAAAGCATGTCTCCGGCAATCGACGCCGGATATACCTTGCTCGTGATCGACGATTTCGCAGATCTCGACGGTGACGGAAATACCGACGAACGAACTCCTGTCGATCTCGCAGGCAATCCGAGGGTGGTTGGGACAGAGGTTGACATCGGCGCCTACGAGCATCAATGATCCATGAGAGAACGGCGGTATACAGATAGTTGTCCTCGGCTTCCGGATTGTGCTGTTGTGCGGCTGTGTTTCGTTCCGGGTGGTCCTCTTACGACGATGGAGCGCCCGGTAGAAATGCCTGCAGACGTTTCCGTATTCGTTCTTAGAGTATCGCCCATTGCCCGTAAAGATTAGGGTGAACCGATTCATGTTTAGGGTGTACAACCGCTCTCATTCAGCTACAATGGGAGAGGGTATCGGCACGAAATATGGATCAGAATAACCCGCTTCATACGTTGATCGGTGCATGTCCGATTTTTCAAAATCTGAGCGAAGCTGAAATTGCCCTTTTGGCTGCGAACTCCGCAATTGAATCGATCGAGGAAGGTCAAACGATATTTCAGGAGGGAGATCCCGCAGAGGTCTTTCTCTTCGTTGCCTCCGGCGAAGTTGTCATACGCCAGCGCCAGGACAAGCACCGCAGTCGGGATGTCGCCCGGTATGTTCCGGGAGAACCGTTCGGCGAAATGGACGTTCTTCGGAGGTCGACCCGCTCCGCCGAAGCCGTTGCCGCGACGGCGGGCACCCTTCTCACCATCCCGAATCGATCGACAACCTTTGCCTCTCTCGTCCACGAAAACCCCGAACAGTTTGCCGGTATTCTTTCCAAGCTTATCGCCTACGTGGCCGGGCGGATTCGCACCGCCAATGAACTCCTCGGGAAGAAGAGCTCCCTCGTCACGGAAATACGCCGACAAGTCTATACCGATAAACTGACCGGTTTATACAATTCCACCTACCTGAAAGACGCCCTCGGTTCCTTTGCCGCCGCTGAAAAAAAACGGTCGGCGGTACTTGTCTGTAAACCCGACCGGTTTAAGGATTTGAATGATCGATACGGCCACGGCGTCGGTGACGCGGTATTGCAGCTGGTCGCACACGTATTTCGGGAGGACATCCAATCAATCGGCATACCTGTGCGCACTCGAGGAAACGAACTCGTCGCCCTGCTACCGGGGCTCGGCCGGGAAAAGGCAAGGAAACTTGCCAGGAAACTGCAATCCCGGATCAGAAAAATCGACCTATTCCCGCTGACCGAGGATCGGTCACTACGGATCACCGTCAGTATTGCCATTGCCGCCGCGCCGGAGGATTTAGAGAGGGGAGGTCGTTCCACAGCTGATGAGGGCATTCCTCGCCGCCATGACCGGCGCAAGACCATACGGACCGGTGAGAGTCCCGGGGCACACCTTTTTGATATTGCCGTACATCGGATCACGGAGGCTCGCGAAGGACCCGGCGATGCTCTCTACGACGGGAGTTCTCAATCGTGATAGATACACTGGCCCCATTTCTCGAGGAGGTTTCCATATTCTCGTCGCTGTCGCTGGACGAGAGACGATACGCGGCGCGACTCCTTACGCCTCGCAATTTGGAGAAAGGAGCAACCCTGTTTGCCCAGGGTGACGCCGGTGACTCATTGTACGTCGTCAGAACAGGGACGATCGGCGTCATTATCTCCACGGAAGGGGGAGGCGAATTGACCGTTGCGACACTCGGGCCGGGAGACTTTCTCGGTGAAATGTCCGTCTTTGAACACGCGCCTCGTTCCGCGACGTGTCGTGCCATCGAAGATGCGGAGGTCCTGCAACTTCACGAGTCCGATTTTCACACACTCATCCACATTCGGCCCCGCGCCGCCATCGCGATCATGCAGGCAATCCTTGAAAAAATAGTGGGACGATTGGAAAATACCGGCGCGCTACTCTCGGAGATGGTTGAATGGGGCGAAACCGCGCGAAGCCGCGCCTTTACCGATGAGCTTACCGGTATGTACAACCGCAGATATCTTGATGAAATTCTTACGGAAAAAGTGAATCCCCTGCGTACCACCGACGCACCTCTCACCGTTATTATGCTGGATCTGGATAACTTCACCGCCCTGAACGGACAATACGGACCACATGTGGGTGACAAAATCATCGTTCACGTATCCAACATCATGCGCGAAACATTCAGGGATGGGGACATCCTGGTGCGGTACGGCGGTGATGAATTCATCATCGTCTTACCCCGGACATCCGCGGCAAAGGCGAGACGGCTTTGCGCAAAACTCCGTTCGGCCCTTGCGTCCCGGCCGTTTTCCGCCCCGGACGGCGCCGTAATTGCACCTATTACGACCAGTCAGGGAATCGCAGTCTGGCCGGACCACGGCGCGACCGCCAAACATCTGATATCCGCCGCCGATAGTGCTCTCTACCGGGCAAAAGCGAAAGGACGTGACTGCGTGGAGATCACCTCGTGAGAAGCGCCTCAGCGTGTATAACCGGTGCGACCAGCGGACTCGGGAAGGCTTACGCGATCGCCCTGGCCCGTCTCGGGTACCGTTTAATTATCTCGGGGAGGCGGCGTGATACGTTGGCGGACCTCGCCGGAGACACTTCGGCACTCATCGCCGCGGCTCGGGGAAGTGACGACATTCCGGAGAGGCCGCACGTGGAAACGGTCATCGGAGACTTGCGCGAACGGAACGTCCGTGAGGCGTTGAGAAATAAATTGTCAGGGCGGGACGATCTGGAAATACTCATCCACAACGCCGGTTACGGCTTACCTGCTTCCTTCCTGGAAAGTTCTACCGACGACGTTGTCGGTATGGGAGACGTGCACATGCAATCGGCTGTTGAGTTCATTTCCGCCGCATTTCCCCGGATCGTATCCGGCGCGTCCCGTAGTGAGGATCCCCGATCGGAAGCGAAACTCGGTTTCGCTCCGTTGCCGCCGTCGATTATTCTCGTCTCGTCGATTGCGGCGTTTCTTCCCGCTCCGGAACAGGCGATGTACACCGCATCCAAGCGGTTTCTCGTGGAGCTTGCCCTGGCCCTTCAGCCGGAAATGTCCCAGAAGGGTGTGCACATACAGGCTCTCTGTCCGGGATTCACCCACACAGAGTTTCATGATCGACTCGGATGGACTGCGGAGGCACGTCGTAATCGCGGTATCGTCCGATGGATGGCAGCGGAGGAGGTTGTCCGCCGATCTCTCCGCCACCTCGCGCGCCGACGCGGCACGAGCAATCCCGTATACATTCCCGGTTGGACCAACCGGCTCATCGTCCTGATCGGCCGAATGACTCCCCGACGGCTGTATGGATATCTCGTCATGAAACACGCTTCAAAAATGTGACTGAACGATGCCGACTCGGTGACCGGGGATACGGGTGCCGGGGAGGTTAATGGCTGCGACGGAGGAGCACACGCATCCCGGTCGCCAGCCAACCGCTCACCAGGCCGAGCAGGAAGACGCCGATCACAACCAGGGCACGAGGCGCGGTGAGCGTCCAGACCAGGAAGGTGTATTGTACGATCTCGGTATTTTGCGCGGCAAAAATGATGATAAGAATTCCCAGAAGAATCCCGAAAATAAAACGAATCATGGTGCCTCCTTATTCTGCGTATTCTACACCGATCACCGGGTCGGATGTACCGGCTACAGTGTGGAAAGCCCGTCCCGCCGTCGCACCTTACGGTACGTTCAGCCTCGGGGCAGTAACAGCCTGTTCTTCCTGAGACCGTTCAATATTGCCGTCGCCGATAACGGCGCTTCATGTCCTGGATTGGTGATACCGTCGATCGTTCTGTACTTCTGTGTCGTATTCATTTCCATCGTCCAGATCATCCTGTCGTTCCCATTCAGAAAAAGGGTGCTTTCAGTGCTGACGATTGCCGTATGCATGTAGTACCCGGGTTCTCGAATGGTCGTATAGGTGTAAACGTAATATCGGTAATAGTACGGATTCTGGTACTGGTAGTACGGAACCGCTTCCCGGACGGTATAGGTTGCCCCGGGAATGAACTCGGCGGTGTTGTCAATTGATCGGGTCCGTATAATAAGGATCCCGTCGATTCCCATTTCCCTGAACCGGGATTCCATGGCGGCATATTCATACTTCGTGTTCGGCGCCATGAATTCCAGGCTCGAAACCGCCCGTGTTCCGGACCTGGCATTTATGAGATCGACGATTTCGCGCTCAAAGGCGGTTCTGCTGGCGAGGTTTCGAAACATGCCGATGACGACGATCTTCCTGACCGGCCCGCCGTCATAGTCGGGATCGACCCATTGAGTTTTCGGTGAAGTTGCGCATGAAACGGTAAGAAGGATAAAGGAAAGCAGAACGACACCGACCGTCAACTTGTATACATGTCCTCGTAACACTGCATACCCCCTTCCATATCAACATAGATCGAATGGAGCGCACATGCAACGTGAGCCCGGATCGCATAACACAGATTCCGAAGGAATATGCTTTTTGCTAAACCGTGATGATGCTCTCCCCGGATTTAATCCATTCGCTCAACAGCTTTCCGGTGTAATAGACCTCGATACTGCATGAGGATAGCTCCTGCTCGACACCCATATTCTCGGCGCACTTTTTACAGGCGGTGATCTTTACACCGTCGTTTATCATTGCCTTTACTTTTGCCTGAACTTCCGTATCTCGGGCAATCAGATTCTGGGAAGCACCCCAGACGAGAATCTCAACCTCGTCCATCCACCCCTGCAGCTTTGCGTTATGTCCGTAAAGACACAGCATATTCAACGCGGTATCTTTGTTGTCCGTCGTCCAGAGCAGTTTCGCCGTCGCCATAGTCGCCTCCCTTGATTGGAGAAGGGTAGCAAATTTCGGGAACTCATACCATTTATTTGAAATGATTCGAGCAGGCGTCGACGCGCCTCAGGTCCGCGTTGACAGATTTCTGATGGTAGCAATATGAAACCAGTATGAAATCGCTACACATACGTGATGTCGATGAACGAGTGTTGGAAGACCTGCAGCGACTTGCCCGGGCTCATCATCGTTCGGTGCAAGGGGAGTTTAAGGCAATTCTGGAAGAGGCATCGCGGTATGCACCGACCCCCGACATGGACGAGCCCCTTCTTCTTGTCATGACGCGCACCCGCCGGAACGATCCGTGGTCTCGCCAGGAGATATATGACAATGACGCGCGGTAATACGCTCCTTCTCGATCCCAATGTCCTGCTCGCCGCCAAGGATCGGTCTCGCAATAGTCACGCCCTGTGTACCGAACTGTTTCGACTCCCGGCCCGGGCGGGAGTACACCTCGTGACGATCGGACAGATCCTGCGGGAGTATCTTGTGGTGGCAACCAGACCGGTGGAGGCAGACGGTCTCGGTCTCGATACGAGTGACGCCGTACGGAACATTCGGGCGTTCCGTACGCGGACCCATCTTCTGCCGGAGAGTGCAGAGATACATGATGAACTCATCGCTCTGGTGGAGACTCACTCTCTGAAGGGCAAGAGGATACACGATGCGAACGTCGTAGCCGCGGCGGGATGTCATCACGTGAGCGCAATTATTACGGACAATACCGACGACTATACCGGCATCTCCCCCGTTCCCGTTCTCTCCCCCCGCTCCGCGGTTGAGGAACTCCACAAGCTGCGGTGAGCGGTCTCTGCTGAAAGCGGGTCCGTTGCTCCGCACCTGGCGTGTAGGAGGAGAGTGAGGTGTGGTTCCCCGTCTATCGCCACCTCCTGAATCGCCCACGGTTCACCAACTCGGGCATCTGTCGTTTGTTTGGGTTTGGCGGCGCTATCGGCAAAAGCTTCGCTTTCGCCTGTCGCGCGTTCAGTATAGGTAAGCGTTTCCCAACGAGTCGGAAAACGCGAATGCGCTATCGGCGAATCTTTCGATTCGCCTGTCGCGCTTTCAGTAGACGTCAGTCATTCTCTCTCGAGTCAGCGAACGCGGAGCGTTCGCTTTACCCCGGACCCGATTCGAACGGGTGACCTACTGCTTAGGAGGCGTTTATCGGCGTTTTCCGATATTTTCCGCAATGTTCCTATCTGTTTATTGTTAGGATATAAACCGTTACATAGTAGATAATTATTGAATATCTATGTTCTTCTATGTTCTTCTTTGTTTTTTTATTAGTACGGGGAAGTTGCAACCATTTTGCAACCATGGTTGCAAGTAGTCGCAGAATTCAGTTACAAAAAACCGCCCAGCGCTTGGACACTGGGCGGTAGAACGGAGTTCCCGCTCCCGGTCAGGGGGCGGTAATGGGAACTAGTTTAACTACGCTTCCGCAGCCTCGTTACAGGTAGCAACCGCGAGAGCTGCCGCCCGTGTTACCTTTGAGCCATAGACCGCGAGACCACGCAACTTGTCGGCAAACTGGGTAGGGTGCCGGATCAGTTCAGTCTGATCGATTGCCAGCGCCATAGTAGCACTGAGATTAGTACCGGCCACAATCTTATACTTTGCGCTTTCGGTATTCGGCACCTGATGACTCATGAGCACGTCAAAACCGCCATAACGGGCAACCATCGCGTTACTGATAGCGTCCACGTTGTTGGTGCTATCCGTGATATTTGCGGACACAAGATCCTCTACCATCCAAGGCGGAACGACCACGAAACGACCGGCGCGGGGTACCTTTGCGTCATCGAGCTTACGCGCAATCAGGCGGAGAGTACTTCCGACATTTGCGCTGTTGATCTCAAGCGGCGTGGTGTCGTCTCCCAGGTCGGTCGTAATCGTACCGCCTGCCGCGAGTACACCGGCTAAATAGCTGTCAATCGTCGCCTGCATTTGGTGACTTGCTTCACGCGCATAAGCCGCCATGACGCGAGGCTTTGACATTGCCGCGTCTACGTCGTCCATAACGATGGAAAAATACTTTTGTTGATCGATACTAAGAGTCTGGGAACTGTCAGAAACCGCTTCATCGTCCATGTCGGTGTACGCCGTATAGTTTCCGATTGTGACAGACCCGATACTGGGGATCTTGACCGCGTTGCCCGGTTTCACGTCTCCGATGTAGTCTTCATTGAAAAGACTTCCATAAACGAGATTTTCCCGGAGTGATTCAAGGATTGCCTCACCGACAATCGTTGGTATTGCTGCTGATAATGCCATATAAATATCCTTTAATTTCTAAGTGATTTTGAGAGCGCTTCCCTGAAATTCTGTTCTTCAGAATTTGGGGTTGTGCCGTATGAACCGGAGCTTCCAGACCCCGCACTTCGTACCGTGGTGAATCTCTTCCCGGCTTCCGACATGAAAAAAGAATCCATGTATTCAGAAAGGGCAGTCTCACCAACGTTGACAGTCCCGCTGTCGTCAATCTGAAGGCCTTCCAGACCTGAAAAGTGTTTCTCAAGGATAGGGCGGACATCACGGGGCACATTGTAGCGGTCAAATTCGCTGTTTATTGCCTTCTGGGCTGTCAGTTCATTTGATCGTTGACGTTCCCTGTTCAATTGGTCCGTAATGGTTTCCAATTGACCGGAAAGGTCATTAAGCTGTTCCTGTAGACTCTTTTTTTCGGTCAAAATCCGGTCCCTATTTCCCTTCAATCCGTCGGTAAGCTCTGCAAAAAGCGCTTGACCGTCCGGATCGTTTTTCAAGAAATCTCTGATTTCGTTCGTGTCCATGTATGTACCCTCCGGGGTCTGTTTAGATTTGCGGTTCTGCCGCTTTGTTTCCGCCTCTCAGGGCGGTTGTTTCCTTTATTTATTTCCGGTCCTGCCTGTATGTTCCCGTCTTAATCCATTGTGATTTTGCTAGCGTTGAAAGTCTGTCCCATTGTTCGATAGGGAGACGCTTCCCTGTATGTCTGCTTTCTACGCTGGGCGGATCTCCGGGCACGTTCATGACGATACGGTCTCGAGACCCGTCAGGATGGAGGAGCCATACCCGTAGGCCCATTGATTGCGGGCGGAATTCCACGCTATCGGACCATGATTTGTCCGCCTCTGTTAGTTTCTCGATTCTATTTTTTATTGATTGCGTACTAGCCATGTTGTTAGATCCTCTTTACGCTTTTTTCCAGCTCCCGGAGTTGCTGCACGATTTCCTTAATTTCCGTTCGTTGCTGATATAACTCCTCCCACAATCGGGATTCACGGGAAATAGAATCATAGAGACCGTTCAGGGTACGGATATCCTTTGACGCCATTACTTCAGTGTTTGCAAGCTCTATTGCGTGACGCTGGAAGACGGCCAGCATGGAATCATTCAAGGTGCTTTCATTTTTCTGGGGCTGGGATATTCTCTTCCGTAGGCGGTAATCTCTTTTGCGGACGGTCTCAAGGGCGCGTTGTTCCTCTTCAGGGGATATGGGAGTGTCAAAGATATCGTCATCGGTATCGTCTTCATGGGAAGCGGTTACCCGACTGATCGAAATTTGAGTACTGGCGTTGGATTGTAGAAATTCGCTTTTAGGTCTGCCCATATTCTCCGTGTCCGTTCCGTTGTAAGAATTTGGTGGCGGGCATATTCCAGAACAGGCGGAAACTAATGGCACTTAACCCCTTGACCTATTCCGTGTGGTCATCCCGCCACCGCTTTCCAAAGAGTAAGTGAATTTTACCATATTAGATAAAAAATTACTTATCGGTAAAAAATTCTAAAAAATTTATTACAAGATTTTTTGCGGCCTAGCTAGGAAAGCGAATTCAGCGCATCGAGTAACCTTGTCCGAAAGATACACCGCTCAGTTTAGCTTGTAAGCCCGTTTCCGGGCACTAAATGACTATGAAGTACCACTAAACCATTAGACGGGCTTAGAACGGCGCTGTGACGTTCTGAGGGGATTCTGAGGGGGTATAGATTCAGGCTATGCCTAAATCGGCGTCTGACAGTGACGTATGAACATACATATCCATCGTGGTTTGTGTCGAGGCGTGGCCTAAATACTCAGATACGCCTTTCCAATTGCCCGTCTCAACGCCTTTTTGAGTGGCGAAATAGTGCCGGAAGTCATGAGGGGTAACCCTCTTTCCCTCCAAATGCTTCAGGGAAAGTCTTACAATTTCCTTGTAAATATTTCGGGTATTAAGGGCGTTTCCGCTTTTCGATTCAAAAAGAAAGATCTCTCCGGGGAACGCTTTGCGGATCTTAGTATAGAGATTCAGGTGTATTCGGATTGTTCTTGCTTTGTTTCCTTTGCCTATCACCTGAATCACCGCTTTCTGACCATCCGTCTTGCATTTATTGAGGCGAATTCCCGTCAATTCCGATACCCGGCACCCTGTTACGGCCAGAAATCGAATGATAAGGGCAGTACGGGCAGGGGATCTAGTCACAAGTGTTTCCACTTCTTCAGGGGAGAGGGTACCCGTCACCTGTTTTTCACTGGGAGCAAGTTTGACGTATGAGACGGTTTCAAGCGCTTTTTGTAGCCGATACTTCTGAAGGTCCGTTATACTCGGATCGTCGAACATGGAGCGGATTACAGACCGGCAGGCGGCAATATGCTTGTTGACCGTCCGGGCTTTGTAGTCATCCCGGAGACTCTCTATAAAGTCTTGATAGGTCTCCACCGTGAATCCGTGTTCCTCAACATATTGTATAAATTTACGGGCTTCACTCCGATACATTGCCGGGATGGTCTCAAGGTCAAAATGGTTTTTAGTCGTCGTGATCTCTTTGTTTTCCATACTCATATTATACCATATATAACATAATTAGTCTTATCGAGTATATAAATATGGAAGAATTCAGGGGAGAATTTGAGGGGTAGCGGGAGGGAGCAGTGTGGTGTACAATATGGGTATGGTGTTGTCCCGGAATCGTGTTCAATTTAATATTGCATATTTATACATAATTACTGTATATATATACAATTGTGATACATTAGGGTAGTTTGTCGGTCGGGGACCGATAAAATACCCTCGGTAGCGGTCGGTCAGAGTTGCGAGGGACTAGGCTAGCGGAAAGGGGCTTTTCTGCATTGATTCAATCTAAGTAATCTTCCGGTTTCTTGCCTGCTACCAATGGATTTAATTCCCCGTCAATAACAATAAAACCGTCTACCGCTTTGTCTTCATGTAGCACGATGATTGCACGCCCTACCGTGACTGTTTCCAGCTCCCTGATAGGTATCTTTTGTTCATCGTGTACGGTTCTTTTTGCGGCTCCCGATAGTGTTCCTTTAAGGTTCTGAATTCGTAATTCTTCCATTGTCTTTTCCTTTTAAGTTTACGGAATTACTCAATTATTCCATACGTCGATATTTGTGATGAATTCCCGGTCTATTACTACGGTACTGTACATTTGAATTCGATAATCCTTGAATTCGTCTCTCATGGTATTAAGTAATTGTTGTACCCGGTCTTTCGTTTCTTCTATGGGAACGTGCAGGATGATTCTATGCTTCCCATTATGGCCTTTTTGGATTGTGTAATTCTCCATAGATTATCTATCTCTCAAATAACGGAACACGGTATGTATAGGTGTCTGCCGGTGAAGGTATAGCGCTCTCCGATATCGCGGGTAGGTCGCATCTGTATTTGACAACGAAAGTATTTCCCTGTTTTCCTATCGAAGTGATGAAAACAATGAAGCCGGATCTCTTAAACATTTGTCCCTTGCGGAAAAAGCGGTCAAGATCGTTCCCGGTTAGCCGGATCTCACCGGTTAGTCTTGTGCGGGGATTTCTGGCTTTGAAGCTCCGTGTTTTCAGGTTGGTGAAGGTGTAGGTCAGGGCGGGAGTGTTTTCTATGTACTCTTTAAGGGCGTTTTGAATGAAGGTGTGATTCATTGCCGAATTCTACACGAAAAGGGAAAAGGATCTCTTTTGACCTCGCTACAATACAGAAATGAAAAGTACTCATAACGTGATCGTTTTTTTTTTAAAAATATTTTCTAGTAGTCTATTGCATAAAACTATACAGGTTGTTAGCGTACTATACAGACATTAAGTATCCAATGGGAGGGTAGACTTATGGCGAAAAAAGAACGATCCGCAATAACTGGACAGTACGTTAAAAAAGGGACTGCGAAAAAGCACCCGAAAACGACAGTTACAGAGACGGACAAACCGAAGAAGAAAAAGAAGTAGGATATTATTCCGGTAACTGGGTATCCGAAATACGACAATTTCAATCTGTGGATTCAGCGTTTGTATTTCGTTTCGTTAACGTGTCTTTCAATTGTTCATACATGCGGGAAGTAGTCTCAATATCTCCGAATATGGCTAATTGAACGTAATCGAGTGTAAGCATAGTCATTGATCGTACTTCATCCCAATTTATAGAATTAAACTCCTCCGCCGTCATATCCGGTTCCGTGGGTATTTCTACTTCAAAGATGAACCATCGTTCAATCTTGTCTATTAGGTCACGCATCGATTGAAGTAATTCGATGTCGATTTCATGTTTGACATCAGAAAGATATTTTAGCATTTCGTGTGCTAAGTCATTTCTATGACGTCTGGCCTTCTCAATTGTTTCCTTATCAAGTTCATCGATGATTTGCATATCGAACAACCAATTTATGGAAGAACGCAGTACGTCTTTCTTGTCGTCGAGACTCAATACTTTTTGTTCGTAGTCAATTCCGGTGTGCCAACCAGTACTGTCAAACCTGCAATTATAAAAAGATCGGATTCTTCCGACTATCGAAGATTTTAACAGGTTATGCGTAGTAATAAATAAAGATGATAGAAGAAAGTTCTTATAGAGTTCTTCCGGGTTAAGGAATTTTAACCAGTTATCGTGCGCTTCATTCATAGCCAAACCAGATACAAAACTAACATATTATACCTGCCAATACCCGGAGTATGAAAGAGGTTCAAGGTTGAAACGCCTTTCCAGACTTTCCGATTTGCCGGAATAGTGCATGATTACTTGATAGTCTGATGGATTAGCTAATTGAAAATCGTTATCTAGTTGATTGTAAATTTGTGGTTTGAGAGGGAAGTTAATCTGTCTGTTACCGATTGAAAAAGTAACGGGACGGTTAGTAATCCAATCATTACGAGTTGAAGGATAGTTGTCTGTTTGAAAGGTATCGATACGGTCTTTCTTCTTGTCCATGCCTAACAGTTCCCAAAGTGTAAACGAAAAGATGTCGGAATATTCCGGGGAATCGATTGTAACCAAAGCATGTACGTGTTCATTCGTAGTTGCTATCCCGTGGCGGGAGTGATGCTCAACTGAAAAGACGGCGGTGATAGTGGATTGTTGACCTATCCGGGTTTTTCCGAAAAGCATTCGTTTCGATTTGGATAGAATATTGTGGAAGAGTTATATCCATGTCATCATGCCAGTATGATGGTCTGCTAATAGTGATGAAAGGAACGGGGATTACCATAGATTCAAAGGTGTCCTTTGCTATTGGTAATACTTGTTGATTGGTGGATTGATTTGATTGATACATTTACTAGCCTCTATAGGTAATAGATTGCTAGTACAGATAGGCTATTAATTAGGTCTGTTTATTCATTTGGATACACCTTTACCAAGGGCATATACACGTAAAAATTAAACAGAAACCACTAATAATAGCATTGCGCCGTCACTAGCACGCCGGTAAATTCGACGATTTATGTATTATACAATATGGAGAAATTTTTCTCTTATCGGTAGCTTATGCTAAATAGCAGCATAAACCGACAAGACCGCTTTAAGTTGTTCCTCAGTGAATCGGACGGGAGCTTTGGGACCGGTGCCCAGTTTGGTGCAAGCGATTTTACCGCTACATACCCATTTGCGAAGTGTGGACGGACTGATACCGAGATATTCAGCGGCTTCATTGTAGTTGTAGAGTTTGGACATACGACCCCCTCTGTGGTGGTCTTCAGCCTTCCTCAACAATATCTGAACTAACCGGTTTGATTTGAGAAATTTGTTACAATATTTAATTTATCATACATAAAAACAAATGTCAACAACATGGAAGCAAAAAACGGGCCAACTTGCTATAAATCTATCGTGTCATCGTGATTACGTTTTCCGCTTCTGAAAGTTCCAGTATTTCGGCAATTGCTTCCGCAACTTTCGCCGTTCCGGCCATTTCAAGATGACCATATAACCACGTTGCATTTCAGCTAGCGCTTTTCCGGCGGCGCTCTCCCATCCAAGAAAAGTTTGAATCTGCAACGGCGGTGCTTCATTGATTAATAGAAGTGTGTTCAAAGTGTGTCGGCAGGAATGAGGTGTTAACCATCGGTCAGTCCAGCCGATTGAATCACCGGTGTTTTTCTTAATCGTTTTCCACGTTTTCTGTACGAAAGTTTCCCCGACTGGGCCGCCTTCAGGATTGCAAATAATGAAAGTGTCAGGGCGAACAAGTGAGGTGTCTCTTGTTTCCATATGTTGCCTGTAGGTCTTAAGGTCACCTATCAATGGTACTGGTATTTTGAGACCGGGGCGGGTCTTTCCCCATTTCGGCAAGCCTATAGCGTCGCCCGCGTTACCGCCCTTGAATGCTTCCACGATGTCTATCGTTCCGGTTTCAAGGTTTACATGTCGCCATCGTAAGGCGCGCAATTCAGAAACACGGACGCCTAGAGCCAATAGAAGCGATAGCGTCATGACGTGCCGGGGATCGTCATCGGCACCGTCAACTATACGCCCCCATCCGATACCATTGGCCGATGGTTTTGCAATTGTGTTTCGATTTTGCCATAGGAATGAGTACTCCTCATAATTGAAAGCGGCGCGTCTTTTCTCCTCGCCTTTCTCCCCGCTTCCCGCTTCAGGCCGTTTATACGCGCCGATTCCGTCTGCCGGAGAGCGTTCTATAACGCCGCGTTCGGTTGCCTCGCTTAGTACGGTTTTTACCGCTTGAAAAGCTAATTGTCCGCTTCGTCCACCGGGAGACCGGGACAGCTTATCTTGCAGGTCATATATGTCGGAACGGGTAATCATTGACAGTTTTAGATCGGCAAAGGGTAAAGATTTGCGGGCTTTTTTTCTACCATTGGCAGGGCGACCAATGACCCTTTCCAAATTTTGCCGCATATCCCGCATATGACGAGCACCGAAAGATTTCCGGGCGTTTCTCATGCGCTGCTGCCGTGGACACTCGCCGTCGATAAAGAAACATGCAGCGTACTCCCTGAAGGGCTTCTCTCCATCTTCGTTAGTATTCCGTGACAGTTCATCAATGTAGGCTTTGATGAACTTGATTGCCTCGGTTTTACTCGTCTTCCCCGTAGACTTTTTTCGTCGTTTTCCCGTTCGGGGATCTCGGAACATGAAATGAAATTTACCCCCAGTTGCTTCAGATTTATATGGTTCCGGATACGGTAGTTTTGCGCCTCTCATCCTTAATTTTTAACCTCTCATATTGAATATAACATAAATGTCTAATAGTCACAATAAAAAGTTGCAACCGTTTCTGCAACAGATAATAAAAAAACGCCCGAAGGCGCTTAGTACCGTGTTAATAAATCGTTATATTAAAATGGTTTATAAATTACCCCGGACCCGATTCGAACGGGTGACCTACTGCTTAGGAGGCAGTTGCTCTATCCTGCTGAGCTACCGGGGCATGTACCGGCTATGCCTCTTCTCGCGAGGCGAATGGTAACGAGGCGGCGAGCGCCTCTGTCGACCAACCGGACCGTCTTAACTTATTGGATTGGGAATTCTCGGTCAATCCCCGTCGCGCTCAGGCATGCCGCTCCTCAATCATCCCGTACGACCCCAGGGTAATGATGCCTGCGGCGCCGCCGAAACGCTCGGAGGTGCCGTCGGCAAAGACCAGTTCTCCATGCACCCGGGCGGGGACTTCCATGTCGACGCCGGAACAGGTGAATCGACTGCCCCATACGGCAAAGTCTTCACCACCGTAGGGAACGGCTGTCGGGCTCGTCTTGCCTACTTGCGTGAATACAAGGTGGCCCTCCGCGATGGGCCCGGCGGCGGCTGATACCGAATCCGGCGGGATGAGGTTGCCGGTAACGGTTCGCGACCAGCCGTCACTCTCTATGACGAGGCATTCAGGCGGAACGAGAATGGCGGTACTTTCGGGATAGCGTTCAGTCATGAAGCGCAGCCCCTTTTCTTCATTCACGTAGACGGTAACGGGTTGATCAGTGGTGGACTCGATGATGATCCACGTATCAAAGGATCCGTGGGTCGTGGAATGAATCCGCGCCAGTTCGTACCGTCCCGGAATGTGGGCAAAGGGGGCGTAAAACTCATAGGTTGCCATCATGCGCTCCTTGTCCAAGAAAATGTCCCTCATCGGGATTATATGCCAGTCGAACGTGCGTTCCCACCGGGAATCGCCGTGGATCAGTCACGATATACCCGCCCTTGCCGGGGGAGGATTCGGTGCCGCAGCCGTAACGGTGAACGGCGCCGAGAAACTGATGGGTATCTATAATCGTGTTGCGGACGACAAAGTCCGCAGGCGGATCGCCGTCGCCGGGGGCGATGAGTCGTATCTGTTCCGGGCGCAGGACAACCGATCCCGACTTCCCGTCCCGGGGAGGGACAAAGTTGGCCTCTCCCACAAAGGACGCCACAAATGCGTCACGGGGAGCGCGATAGAGCTCTTCCACCGTATCGTATTGAATGATCGTGCCGCTGTTGAGGACCGCCACACGGTCGGAGATGGCCAGTGCCTCCTGCCGGCTGTGGGTGACAAAGACGACGGTAATGCCCAGCTGCTTTTGCAGGCGGACGATCTCATCCCGGAGATCCCGGCGGAGGACCTCATCTATGGAAGAAAACGGTTCATCCAGCAGGAGAAGTACCGGATCCACCGCCAGGGCCCGCGCGATGGCCACCCGCTGGCGCTCTCCGCCGGAGAGGGTGGCGACGTCCCGCTCCTCATAGCCCGGCAGGTCTACGAGCTCCAGGAGGTGCCTCACCTTGGCACGGACCTGTGGTGCCGGGCGACGCCGGATTTTCAGTCCGTAACCCACATTGTCGGCGACCGACATATGGGGAAAGAGGGTGTAGTCCTGAAAGACGTAGCCGATATGCCGCTGTGCCGGTGAGAGGCCGGTGACGTCCCGGTCGTTGATCATGATTCGACCGCCGTCAGGTGTCTCAAATCCGGCGATGAGGCGCAGGGTGGTCGTTTTTCCGCTTCCGCTCGGCCCGAGAATCGAAACGAGTTCACCCTCCTGAATAGAGAAATCGATGGCCATGTCAAATTCGGGATAGGACTTTTTAACCTGCTGAAAGGTGATCATGTTTTCATGCTCCTCGGGAGTGAGGTTGTGTCGATGATCCAGAAGAGGGCAAAGCAGACGGCGATGTAGAGGACCGCCATCGCCAGCGCCAGATCAAAGCTGCGGAAACCGATGAGACGATAGATTGCCACGGGAAAGGTTGCCACCCTGCCGCGTCCGACGGCCATCACCACGGTGAGGTCGGCAAATGGCAATGCCAGGGAATAGGCGTAGGCGTTGAGAAAGGTACGTCGCAGGAGGGGAATCTCGATATCCCTGAGGACGCGAAACCGTCGCGCTCCGAGGATCTCCGCCGCGTTTACAACCCGCTCGCTGAGTTCCTCGACGCCGGACCGGACGATGCGAAAGACCAGGGGAAAGGCGACAAAGAACTGGCCTATGACGATGAGGAAAATGGGGGGGAGAATATCCAGCCACAGGAGCCGCAGCCCCAGTCCCACCGAGACGAGAGAAATGGCGATGGGCACTTGAAGGGCGCTGTCCATCCAGGCGCGGCTGCGGCGGCGGAGGCTCAGCGCCGCAGCCGCGGCGACGCCGAAGGTCAGCGTGCCCGACGCCCCGGCGATAAGGAAACTTCTCAGGACGACGCCGCCGACGGTGCTTCGCATGATGCTTTCCACGTTGCGCTCGCCCGCGCCGGGAATAAAGAGCTGCCGGAAGTTCTCCAGGCTTATTATTCCCTCCGGTGTGGAGAAGGCGCGGTAGATCATCGTGGTGATGGGGCCGAGAACAAAGAGGAGCAGGACGACGATGTATGAGCCCATGACGATGCGAATCGCGGAGGATGCGTGGCGCAGGGGCGGGAGTTTGTCTTTCACATCCACCGCGCCGGAGCGCGTCCAGTGGATCGATTTGCTGCTCGCTGCGATAAAGAGGCCGGAAAAGAGCAGCTGCAGAAAGGCGTAGACCGCCGCGGCGGTGATGTCGAGATTTATGAACATCTCCCGGTAAATGGCGACCTCAAAGGTGGCATAGGATATCCCGCCGAAGACGAGGACGACGCCGAAGCTGAGGAAGGAGTAGATGAATACGAGGATGAAACTCGTAAAGATTGCCGGCAGCAGGAGAGGCAGGGTGACGCGAAAGAAGATTCCCGCCGTCGAGTCGCCGAGACTTTCGGCGCTCTCCCGGAACCGTTTGTCGATTCCGGTCCACGCTGTGGATATGGTGCGTATGGCCAGAGAGAAGTTGTAATAGACGTGGGCAAGGATGATGCCACGGAAGTTGTATACCAGATTGTAGTCCGTTCCCAGGATGCGGTTGATGAGACCGCTCTTGCCGTAAAATCCGATCATTGCCACGACGACGATGATACTGGGCAGAACAAAGGGCAGGAGGGAGAGGGAATAGACGATTCGCCGCCCCGGAAAGGTGTAGTGGGCGACGAGATATGCCCCGGGGAGGGCGACGACGACGGCAACGACTGCCGAGAGCGTCGCCTGGCCGACGGTGAAGGTCACCACGGACCACGTCCGTGAGGAGGTGAAAATTTCTGTCACCGCCGGCCAGAACTCACCCGCAGTCGTCGTGACGGCGCGCTGGAAGACCGATCCCACCGGCGCGAGGAAAAAGAGAAGAAAGAAGAGAGAAAGCCCCCCGAAGAGGGCCATCCGCGCCGTCGGAATCGATCCCGTCCGTTGGAAGGTCACCGCATCACCGCTTCCCAGTCATTGAGCCACCGCTCAAAGTTCTCGTCCACCCGGTCGGTTTCAATGAATACCGACGTTGCCGGTCGGTCGAGGGCGGTAAATGCCTCGGGAAGTTCAATGTCTTCCCGGACGGGAAACATGAACTGGTTGAGGGCGATTTGACTCTGAAAATCCTCCGACAGAATGTAGTCTACCACCAGCCGTGCGTTTTCCGGATTGGGCGCGTCCGCGAGGATTCCCATTACCTCAATCTGGGCGTAACCCACCCCGTCGAGGATGAGGTTCTTGTATCGGTGGGTATCCTCATAAGCGATGTGGTAGGCGGGGCTCGTCTCGTAGGAGAGGACGATGGGCGCCTCGCCCTGGGTGTACAGGCCGTATCCCTCTGACCACCCCGCGGTAATGGTGAGAATGTTGGGTTTCAGTTCTTCCCAGTAGTCGAGATATCCGTCCTCGCCGAACTGATCGATGGTAAGGAGAAGGAAGTTGCGCCCCGGTGACGAGGTGGCGGGGTTCATGAGGACGATGGACTCCCGATAGGCCGGGTCAAGAAGCTCTTCCCACGTCTCCGGCGGATTTGCGACGGCCTCGCTGTCGTAATTCAGGACGACGTTACCGTAGTCGAAGGGGGTGAGGTGGTTGGTCGGATCGAGGAGAAGCTCTTCCCGTACCGCTTCAAGCTCCGCGGGACGATAGGGCTGAAAGAGCTCCGCTTCAAGGGATTTGCCGATGTAGGTGTTGTCCAGCCCGATCACCACATCCGCGACTTCCTCGTCCCGGGTGAGAATGAGCTCATTGTAGAGGCCTCCCGTGTCCTGAAGGCGCTCGGTGGTGACGGAGACCCCGTATTCCCCCTCCATGTGGGCGGAGATCGCCTCCTCCAGGGACTCGGGAAAGGCGTCGTAGGTGTAGATGACCACCCGGTCGGACGGCTCCGCCGGTTCCTCGGGCCGGGCGTCCTGTGACGCCTCGCGTTCGGTACAGGAAAGAAAAAGAGAGAAGACTGCGGCTGTCAGCAACGCCATGAGGAGCGTGCGGCTGAGCCTGTGTAGTGAAATAAACATAAAAACCTCCCGGAATTTTATTTCCGAGGTGGTTACGAGACTGAGTGTGGCTTGAAACAAGCCGGGCAGGTTCCCTCCGCCGGCATTACCCGGATCAGGTCTGCGGGTGTGATCTCAGCCTTTCGCAACGAAAAGCACCCCGATAGGGAAAACTTACTAATCCAGGGAGGGTGTGTCAACGGTGTACCTCTTTCTCGAACGGCTCCGGAACGGTGCGTTTTCGTGCTACGAAAAGAGGTCCAGTAACTCTTCCGTCGACAACGTCGAGAGGATGGTCCGCTCGTCCGGTATGATATCCGCGGCAAGACGGCGTTTCCGTTCCTGGACGGCGGCAATCTTTTCTTCAACGGTATCGGCGGATATGAGGCGGTATGCGGTGACGGGACGGGATTGGCCGATCCGGTGAGTGCGGTCGATCGCCTGGTTTTCCACCGCAGGGTTCCACCATGGATCCATGAGGATCACGTAGTCCGCGCCGGTCAGGTTGATGCCCGTTCCTCCGGCGCGAAGGCTGATGAAAAAGAGGGGTGGTCCGGCCGGATGCTGAAAGCGTTCCGTCTCGGTGCGTCGTTGTCGCGGATTCATTGAACCGTCGAGATAGCAGTACGACAGACCGCGTTCCTGCGCCCAGGTGGTGAGCATCGACAGAAGCCGCACAAACTGCGAGAAGATCAGGATCCGATGGCCCTCCCCAACGATGCGGGGGACCAGGTCGTCCAGTGCGGCAATCTTCGCCGGGACTGCTGCCCGGACCGTTGCCGAAGCGGCGGAGCGGCTGCGCCGGTCAGTCCCGTCGGCCGTCGTTGCGGGCGGGACGAGACGATGGTCGACCGCGGCCTGGCGCAACCGGGTCAGGCCCTCAAGAATGAGAAAGAAACTCTTCTGGGGTGACTCCGACTGGAGCGCGGTGATGACCCGTGTACGGTACTGGTCGCGGATACGATCGTAGATACGACGTTGCGCCGGCGGGAGGGTGACGTAGCGGGGAATCTCGTCCCGGGGCGGAAGATCCCGGGCCACTTCGTCTTTTCGTCGACGAAGGATGAGAGGCCGGAGAAGTTCCCGCAGGTGACGGCGCGCTTCGGGACTTTCCTCCGCCTCGATGGGTATGCCGAATCGGCGGATAAAGGCCGCACGAGTACCGAGAATTCCCGGATTGAGGAGGTCAAGGATTGCGTGGAGTTCCAGAGAGGTGTTCTCTACAGGGGTACCGCTCAGGGCGATTCGATGGGTCGCGGTCACCTTTTTTGCCGCCTGATACGTCCTGGTGAGGGCGTTCTTGATCATCTGGATTTCATCAAAGACGACGATATCCCATGTAACCTCGCACACAAGGTTGATATCCATCCGCAGCGTCTGGTAACTGGTGATCATTAAACAAGGGGCTTCCTTCGGGAGGGACCTGTTCCTGCCGTGGTAGAGATAGGGCGTCCCGGCGGGGGCAAAGACGGTTGCTTCGTGCCGCCAGTTTTCAAGCGTTGTCGTCGGCGCCACGATGAGGGCAGACGTGATCTGCCCGGAGTGAACCCGTTCCTGCAATACCGCGAGGGTTTGTACCGTCTTTCCCAGTCCCATCTCGTCGGCGAGGAGCGGGGCAAGGCCTGCGTCGAGGCTTGCCGTGAGCCACGCATAGCCGTATCGCTGATATGGCCGGAGTGTCGTGCCGAACCCCGGCGGCTCACTCCGGTCGAGGTGATCCAGCTGTCCGGCGAGGCGGAGCCATCCTTTACGGCGTTCCCTCGTTTGGCGAATCATTGCTGCAGCCCGGGATTCAATCCCGGAGGAGCCGATTGTGAGGAGGTCGGTAATCTCTTCTATTGCGGACAGATCGCCTGCGGTGATGCGGGCGGTGCCGTCGACATTCAAATTAAGGCGCTTCCTGAGCCGTTGTCTGAGTCGGTTCAGCCCGGCGATGTCCCTGACGAGGATCATTTCACCGTCGGCGGTGCGGGCGATGGCACGTTCCGGGTCGATCTCGGCTTCCCTCCCGTCTACCGACACCATGAGGCGAAGATCAAACCAATCCTCTCCCGCGGAGACGACGCGAAGGGACGCTGAAAACGAAGCACTCCGAAAAGGAGTTCCCTCCACCTGGATCTCACCGCCTGCGTCGAGTATCGGTTGCGCGAGTACCTCGACGATATCGACGACCGCCGCGGCGCAGACGATGTGGTCGTCCTCATCCAGATGCGGACGAAACGGACGGAGAAGTTCCAGACATTGCGTGCGTGTCCGGCGGCGAAGGGTGGCCTCCCTGGCGGGAGAGACCACGTCAAGAATGAGAATGTCATCCTCCGGAAACGGAGGGGCCGGCGGTTCCGACGGTACCGTACGGGTTGTCACGGTGACGCCGCCGTCGGTTGTTATTTCCACGACGGGCCTTGTCGATCCGATGTTGATATACGCCTTGCCGGGGGGACGATGGATCGTCACGGGTGTCCGTCCCTCGCGGTCGTTACTCGGATGTAAATCACCACGTTGTGCATCCGCCGTCGCGACGGCCGAGAGTTTTCCGATTTCCGCGCGGGTGAGGGTGTGCCCTGAGGCATATCCCATACGGTGGAGGCTGTGCATGGCGGCGGAATCTTCGATGAATAGGACCGCGCCGGTAGTGGTATGGACAAACAGCGTAGAGTCTCCTATACGGCCGTACCACATGTCCGGGATAGACGTCGTCGGCAGTGCGCAAGTGGAAATGGTAAACCGGTTACCTTTGTTGCCGGTCCCTTTGACGTCATGGAGAGGATCGAAGGTGATTGTTTGGTCAGTGTCCGTCGTAATCACCACTTCTGTGGTGAAAAGCACGCGTCCGCCGCGGTACACAACGGGATAGAAAAAGAGATCCACTGCCCGGGCGCGGTGAACGGACACCGGAATGAGCAGGGAATTTCGTTTTATCCACAAGGGGAGCCGTTTCCGTTGCCGCAGTTGGCCCGGGAGGATCCTTTCAAAAGGGATTCTGTGCCGTACCCGGCGGTTCAGGATCGACAGCAGTGCAATCTCTTCCGGGGTGCCGGCATAACAGGCGATGTCGGGACGCCATTTTGAGAGTGCGCCCCCCCGTACCGTCCTTCCGGATGTATTGTGTCATCGCGGTGACGTACAGTTCGATCTCGACTCCCGGGTAACCAGACGACGTGGCGGCGAGGACGACAGCGAGAACCCGTTTTCCCGCAGTGAGGGCGCGCTCCCGTCGATCGATGAGGGTAACCGGTAACGCGACTTCTCGTGCGGTCCCGGGGCGCGGCGAAGGGTCTCTCTGTTGGAGCTCCAGGAGCACCGCACCGATATGTTTGCACCTGCGCGGATACGGGCAGGTGCAGCGCGCTTCCACCCGACCGTTGGTACAGGCGATACCGACCGTATACATGCGACCGCCGGAACCTCGTACCTCGGCGACGACCCCGGCCTCGGTGAGGGACATTGCCCGCACCCGACCCGCCTTATGGTAGTGTACCGACCGGTAGTACATCGCCGGGTCGGAGAGGAACGTCGCAATATCTATCGTGTCGATCGTTGTATGCACCGGTAGGAATTACCAGCGCGAAAAAGAGCACCTCGCTTTGTTGCGAATGTTATTGTGGATGGCGGAAGTATTATCCCCGCCCCGCACGGTCACCGATACCGATTGGCCACGACCCAGATCCCGAGTCCCGGGATGAGGGCGCCGCAGAGCTCGGTTACCCAGACGAGTCCGGTGGGCTCCAAGGGGTCGTTCAAGACGAGGACGATCACAACCCGGACGATCCAGAGGAGGGCGATCACCTTCGCGCCGAGAAATACGGTCCGCGCCGGCACGCTGCCGACCAGCGCCCACAGCAGGAAGAGACCGGCGAGGATCTCCAGGACGGCGACGACAATGGTCATGACGTCCCCTCCGCCGCCGAAGGCCCGGGACACCGATCTTATCAGCGAGTTGATCTCGGAGTTGTAGGCGATGAGTTCGGAGATGCCCAGCATGACGAGATAGACCCCCGTGACGAGCTGGAGGATGCCTGCCGGACTTCCCGGTGATCCGGTGGATGTCGCTTTTCTTCTGGCCATGTTTTTTACTCCCTTTCCGTCGAGTATACAGAAAACATGGCTGCCCATGCACCGGTCACGTCGATTGCGGGCAGGACCTCCCTTGTGTCGCTCGGGAGAAGCAGTGCGTTGTGCGCGGGACGAAACGGATCAGAGGGTGTACAATATCCGTATGAGTGAGGTTGTTCCCGGAACAAATCCCGTCCAACGGTCCGGGCGGTACACATACGGCGATTACCGAGAGTGGCCGGCGGACGAGCGCTGGGAGTTGATAGACGGCGTCGCCTACAATATGAGTCCTGCTCCGCGACGGATACATCAATCCTTTTTAATGCAGATCGCCGCCCAACTGGATCGATTTTTTACGGGGAAACCGTGCCGACCCCACATCGCTCCCGTGGACGTCTTTCTGACCGGAGGAGACGAGGCGATCGACGATGTGGAAACGGTGGTCCAGCCGGACGCATTTGTCGTGTGTGATCCGGCAAAACTGGTAAAGGAAGGAGTGCGTGGTGCTCCTGATTTCATCATTGAGGTGCTCTCTCCGGCGACGGCGATGAAAGACCAGACTGAAAAACGGAAACTCTACGAAATGCGGCAGGTGGGGGAGTACTGGATCATCAATCCCGACACCTTCGAAGTCTTTATCTACACCCTCAAGGACGACGGACAGTACGGTCTTCCGGCCGTTGCGGACCTCCGTCAAGGCGCGGAGGTATCGATTTTTGCCGGACTGCGCCTGACGGTGCGGCCGGAGGATCTCTGACGGAAGGGTCAAGCTACGAGGATTATCTTTCCTGGTCGGAGGGCGAACGGACCGAGCTCATCCGCGGTACCGCCTGCGCAATGAGTCCGGCGCAGCGGACCTACTCGAGCCCTTTCAGCGCTTCTCCGCCTCCAGTCCCGCGTCTCCGAGGGTGTCCAGCTCTTCCGCCGTCAAGGTCACCTTGAGGGCCGCGGCGTTGGAAACCGCCTGTGAGACCGACGAGGCGCCGGGAATGGCGACGATTCGCTCTCCATGACGGTGGATAACCCATGCGAGGGCGACCTGCGCCGGCGTGGCGCCGTGGCGTTCAGCGACGGTGCGCAGCTCCGCGATGAGGGGTGCCGTCGCTTCCAGGCCCCCCCGCTTGAAGCGCTTGAGCCACTTCCGCGGTGCCGAAGGGCGCGCCGCAGGCGCGGCCTCCCCGCTATCCCCGGCGCCGTCGCTTCTCTCGCTCGCAGCCTGCCCGGCCACGTCACCGTGAAACTTGCCCGTCAAAAGGCCCTGCGCCAGAGGGGAATAGGCGATGATCGAAACCCCCAGCTCTCGGGCGGCCTGCAGGACGCCGTCCCGCTCGATCTCCCGGTCCAGGAGGCTGTAGCGCATCTGGTTGGTTGCGAGGGGTAGTCCTTCCACCGTGAGGCGGGCGTAGGCTTTGCGCATGCGTTCCACATTGAAATTGCTCACCCCCACGGCGCGAATGCGGCCCTGCCGGACCAGCTCGCCCATGCGAGCCACCTGCTGTTCCACCGAAGAAAAGCTGAAAGGCTGGTGGATCTGGTACAGATCGATGGAAATGCCGTCCAGGGAGCGCTGACGGTCGGGAAAGGTGCGGTGAATGGAGCCGGCAAAGCGGAAGGCGGGAAACCACTTGTCCGCAAGGACGTACCGGTCGTGCTCCACGCCCAGTGCACGCAGCGCCTCCGCCAGAGAGCGCTCGGACGCGCCGTTCCCGTAGACCTCGGCGGTGTCAAACCAGTTGATCCCGCCCGCCAGCGTCGCCTTCACGATATCCCGCACCGTCTCCTGGTCAATGGACGGCCAGTAGCGCCCCGCCAGTCCCCTGCTCCGGGAAAACTGCCAGCATCCGAGGCCGATGGGCGTCACCTTCACATCCGTCCTGCCCAGGGTATACATTTTTGCCATCACAACTTTCTCCAATTGATTACGAAAATAGACGGCGCCGGCCGAATATTTTTGTTATTTCCGGTACCGCAGCGCGGCAGCGAAACTATTTTATATCGAAGGCGAAGCCTCACCGCGGCTCCTTCTTCACCCTCAAGTATAACCTATCACCGGCGGGGGTTGAAGCGTGTTCACCGTGACGGGCGGGGGGCGGGCGGCGCACAACCCTCATGCGCCGCCCGCCCCCTCCTCCCGATTCAGGTACCTCCCGCCTCTACCGGTCCGGAACCGGGCAGAACCGGATGGTTCTTTCAATCAAGAACGGGAAAAATAGTGACAATGTGCTAAAATGGGTCGTACATTCAGGCTTGAGGAGGATGAACGTGAAAAAGATATTGATTATGATCGCCGTGACGGTGCTGGTTGGGGCCGCGCCTCTTACGGCACAGGAAACGTTTTCGCTGGATACATTCAAGGACAGTTTTGAGACCTTTTCCGAGGAGTTTGCCACGTCCCTGCCCATGAACTCCACCATCGGGCTGAACTGGTCGGACGCATATATCGGCCAGCTTCTGGGAATTCCGCCGCACTTCGGCGTCGGCGTGACCACGGGGGTCACCACCATTCCCGCGTCGGTCTTTACGGACCTCGTCGATGAACTCGGTGTGGACGCCTCGGGCGGGATCGACGAGATCTCCGGTGTCGGGCTGCCCATGCCGGGCTACGCCGTGGACGCCCGGGTCGGCGGATTCATCATTCCCTTTGACGTGGGCGTGAAGGTCGGCGTGCTTCCCGGGATCTCCCTGGGCGACGTCGATGTTGAGTACACAAATGTCGGCTTTGACGTGCGCTACGCCGTCCTGGACGGACCGATCCTGCCCAAGCTCTCCGTCGGTGTGGGATACAATTACCTGAGCGGGCTCATTTCCACCCCCATGGGGCTTGGTGACACGGAAATCGGCAGCGTCGATTACAACAGCCAGACATACACCCTGGTAATGTCCGATCCCAATCTGGACTTCGGCTGGGAGGCCAGCGTCTTTGACTTCAAGGCGCAGGTGAGTAAGGGATTTCTCATCGTAGAGCCCCACTTTGGTGTGGGCGCCTCGGTGGGAACGGCGACGACCACCACGGGACTCAGTACCGATGTGACCGTTACCGGCGGTGCTGACTCAAACGGCGACGGTCTGTCCGCCGACGACATCGGATCCGCTGCGGGTGTGGACATCAGCGACGACGGCGTCGTGCTGGAGTCGGAAGTGCAGCCCATCGTCTTTCGGATCTTCGGTGGTGCCCAACTCAATCTGACGGTCTTCAAGATCGACCTGGGAGTGATGTATAATGTCAACTCCGGTGCCCTTGGCGGTACGGTGGGAGCGCGCTTCCAGCTCTAATTAAAAATTAGCGTCCGGCGGACGGGCGTGACAAAATAGATGTAACAATAAGATGTACCAACATCGGAAAGGGCGGCCCGAATGGCCGTCCTTTTTTTATTGCTACGATCGATCGCCGAGTGCCGCTTCCCGATGTCGTTGAGTGAGGCCGTCTGTCAGTCTCCGGCGCCGGCTTGTGACTCCCACGCCTCAATCGCCCTCACCATTTCCGGAAGGTTGGCCCGGGAACGACCCGTGGTGAGGTCTATAGTCGCCAGGACGGAGGTGCTTGTCGCGGCAACCCGGCGGCCCGACCGTCCGGGGCGATGAGCTGCCCCGGTGCGTTCCGGGGATTCGGCCTCCCTGTCATCCGGTGCCATAGCCTCCGCAATAATCAAGTGGTTCAGGGCGACGCTCTTCTCTCCGATCCGCGCCGCCCGCGTGTGAACGGTGACCTCCTCAAAGGGGAAGACCTGGGCGCGGTAGTCTATGGAGGCATGGACGATCACCATGCTCACCTGCGTTTCCGCGTCGAGGGGGAGTGCCGCCGCGTCCCGCAGGTATCGCACCCGGGCGTCCTCGATGTAGCTAAGAAAGGCTTTGTTGTTGACGTGGCGGAATGTATCGAGGTCGTCATAGCGAACGCGATAGCGTTCCATATGACGGTAGTCGGTCTCGTTTGTGCTCACTTCGACTTTTGCATCCATGGGGGCAGGATAACGACATTTTATCGCAAAGGCCATGGTTTGATATTCCCCTGAGTTTCAAAAGAATCCTGTCGAAAAACAGGATTACCCGCAGGAAGTGAGATAGTATCTCCTTCATAACCAAAAGTCACAGTAATGGGACGTACCGGCGTGTACTCAACCGGATGGTTTCCGCCTGAGAGGCGGGAGACCAGAAAGTAGGAATACTGTGATACTTCGTGGCATACATTTCTCACCATACCCCAGGAGTCTGATACTCCTTTCGTTCGTTTTCTCCCTGTTCGTTCTTCCCGCGGGAGTATTTGCCGAGACCGGGCCGAGTCTCCGCCATGGTCCGGTGATCTCGACGATCCGATACGTGGACAACGTGGTACGCATCAGCGGTGAGCGTCTGGAAGGAATCGAGACACGGTGGGGTGATGAACAGCGGCAAATGACCGTTCTTCTCCGTGCAGGTCGGACCGGTCCCGACGGCGTCGTGATCGAGGGAAGCAGCTCCCTGATCCGTGCGGTGACGGTCGTTCCGGAGGAGCTGGACGAGCCGGATGTGCTGACGCGGCTCTTCCGGGATCCGCCGAAGGGCGATCTGTTTGTGGAAATCGAGCTGACCCAACCGGCCTTTCAGGTAGTTTCGGTATCACCGGATGCACGCATCCTGACAATGCGCTTTCAGACGGCGGATATGGCCGGCGAGGACCGGGTGCCTCCGGAAGAGGCCGACGGCGGATACGCCACGGTAACGCTGCAGTACGGTGACGCCGAGGGGATCGCGTCGATCCTGCGGCGGCTGGTGGACCGGGGTGACCGGGCGATACAGGTGGCGCCCCGGCGGAATCAACTGATTCTTGACCGGCGGATGGAGCGCTATCTGGATATCCGTGACCTCATCGACCGGCTGGACCGCCCGGGGGACCAGATACTCATAGACGCCCAGGTGGTGGAGCTCAACACCGACGCCGCGTCGCGGCTCGGGCTGGAAGTGAGTGACTCCATCACGATCGGTCTGGAGGAGGAGAGCAATTACGGCCAGGCGATCGCCCTGCCGCTGCAGACCTTTCTGCGCTCTCCGGTGGAGGTGCGGGCAACGCTGCACATGCTGAAAGGGGAAGGGGAGGCGCAGATCCTCGCCAATCCCCGGGTATCGACGATCGACGGCATTCCGGCGGTCATGAAGACGGAGGAGCGCTTTCCCATCATCGTCACTCAGTCCTCGGGCGATCAGACCTATCAGACCAAGCAGGACATTGTCGGCGGTATCGAGCTGTCCATTCTCCCCCGCCACAACGGCGGCGGAGAGATCACCACAGAGATCGTAACCGACGTCACCACCATTACCGGCACAACCAAGGAAGGCTATCCCACAACGAGCAGCCGCCAGGTAGAGACGACGGTCAGGGTGGCATCGGGGACGGCCATCGTCATCGGCGGCCTGGTGGAAAAACGGGAGATCCGTCATCGCGGCAGAATTCCCATCCTGGGCGACATCCCCCTGTTGGGGGTGCTCTTTACCAACTACCGTACCAGCACCCTGGAGACGGATCTGTTTGTCATCGTGACACCGTATTTGATTGGAGGGGGAGAATGAATTTTCGATTTTTTGCCTCACAAAATACCGAATCGAGGTCTATCAGATACAGAAGACGGAGACAGATGGTCTGGTCTTTTGTCACGTTCGCAACCATTTCTGTGGTTATAGCGCCCCTTGCGGCAGATCCAAATTATAGCGAAATTGATCCAGATAAACGAGATTGTACCTACTGGGGTAATTGTGATGATGAAGGTGGCGACGATCCTCCCCCACCTACCAAGGAAGAGCTTCGTCGGGGTGATCCACCGGAAGAGCCGGCTGAATCGGACACCCCTCCTACCGGTGCGTCTGCGCCGGAGGGTGCGGAGATTGCCGGTGATCCCGTATACCCGTACACCGGTGATTTTATCGCCCACTACACCGACATAAAGATTCCCGGACCCGGTTATCCCTTTACGCTGGAACGCGTCTATACGACCAAACTGGAGGGCGGCGGTGATCTGGGTCCCAAGTGGCGCCACTCTTTTGAGCGACGGCTCACGATGAAGTGGGACTACGCCCTTGAGGTCACCAACGGAGAGGGGTGGACAAGCGTCTACATGTTTGAAGCAAATCCGCACATCCCCGTAAACGGATTCGGCGGTGATCCCCTCATCGATACCGATCTCTCCGCCGGAGCGTGGGTAGGGAGTGAGCTCAACACCAATACAATTGTTCGTAACCCTGACGGAACGTTTACCGAGCGGACAAAAGAGGGCGTCGAGTACACCTACGCCGGGTACTGGGCACGCTGGAAAGAGAACGAGGTCACCGCAGGGCGCCTTCTGTCGATTGTGGACCGGACGGGACACGGGTTGTCATTTACCTATGACGGTGAAGGTCGTATTGCGCGAATCGAGGATGCCGTCGGCAGGAATTACATCTTTGAATACACGGGAGACAAACTCGTTAGAGTCGGCGCTCCCCTGGGCATGGACGTGCGTTACATCTATGACGGGCTGGGAAGGCTTCAACGGGTGGTCGGCCTGAAGGACGAGGTGCGGGAGTATTTCTACGATCAGGAGGGGAGGATTGACCGGTTGGTGGCTCCCTCCGGACAGGTCTATCAGTACGCATACGATGGGGAAGACCGTCTGGTGACGGTCCATGTCGACGGCCGCCAGTACAACCGGTTCACCTACGATTTCAGTCCCAATGAGCGAAGGACCGTGTTCACCGATCCCCGGGGAACCGACTGGCAATATGTCTACGACGAGCTGGGACGTTTGAAGTCAAAGGGGATTGTCGGACGCCCACCGGTACGGTACGAATACACCGACCCGGGCAATCGCTACAACCGCACCGCCGTGATCGCTGAGACCGGGCGCCGATGGACCTTTGTGTATGATGAACGAAAGAACGTGGTGCGCTCCACCGGCCCCGACCAGGTGAGCCGGCAATATGAGTGGGGTGAGGAGTACAACCAGCTGCGGCGCGTCCAGATCGACGGGATCTCCGGTGCGTGGGTCTACTCCTATGACGAGCGCGGGAATCTCACCGCCGCCGCCGACCCGGACGAACGCACCCGGTACTATGCAGGATACGGTCCGTTGGGCCTCCCCCACACAGTCGCCAATGGCGAGGGAGAAACGACCAGCCTGGGCTACGACCAGTGGGGCAATCTGTCGGTTATCGACAGTCCCGCCACGGGCAGGACGGTAATGACCTATGACGCTGCCGGGCGGCTGATTGCGGTGAGGCCGACGGGTGAACGGAGCACCACCTACGACTGGTCGCCCGACAGCAGAGAGGTGGCCGTCACCGACAGCGCCGGGGAGACCCATCTCTATCGCTGGGACGCGGCAGGTCACCTGGTCTACTACGATCAACCGGGCAGCGGCGCCCACTCCTGGAGCTACAACCCCCTGGGGCACCTGGAGTTCTACACCGACGCGACGGAAGCGCATTACGAATGGACGGTCAACCTTGCCGGAGATGTGACCGCTTACAATCCGCCGGAGGCGGGTGTGTGGCAGTATACCTACCACCCCAACGGACAGATCCGTACCGAGACCATCCCCGGACGGGGGAGCCGGGAGTACGTCTACGACCCGGCGGGGAGGATTGAACGAGTCGCGGGCCCCGAGGGCACCACGAACTACCACTACGACAGCGCCGGCAGATTGGATCGGGTGGAGGAGCCGGGCGGCATCGTCTCGGAGTATCTGGAGTACGATCCCCGGGGATATGTGCGCCGCATGACCGATCCTGAGAACCGCGTCTTCCAGTGGAACTACAACGGCTCGGGCCTCGTGGCGAGCATGGTCGATGCGGAGCGGCGGGTGGAGTATGTCTATGACGAGGCCGGCCGGGTGAAAGAGAAACGTGATTCCGTGGCGGGCACGGTGGTCTACCGCCGGAACAGCCGGGGGCTTCTGGAATCGGTGGTCTATCCCGATGAGACGGTGAGCTTTGCCTACGATGCGGCGGGCCGCCTGACCGTTGCGGACGATCCGGACATGCGGGAGCGCTTTGCGTACAACGAGGCGGGCCGCCTTTCTGCGGTTACCTATGAGGATATCGGGAAACGGATCCTCTACGGCTACGACGAGCTCGGAAACCTCGCGACCATGACAACCCCCGAAGGAGAGGTGATCACCTACGAGCGTGATCCGGCGGGCCGGCCCGAACGGTTCAGCGCACCCCACGGCATCGGCGCCGTTCTGGACTGGGATGATCGCGGTCGCCTGACGCGGCTGGACTACGCAAACGGGACAAGCGCCCACCTTACCTACGATCCCGACAACCTCCTGAAAACCTATAGCTGGAACGGACCGGCCGGAACCCTTCTGGACCGCAGCTTTGCCTACTACCCCGACCAACGACTCAAAGAGATGCGGGAAGCCCAGTATCGCTGGAGTTATGACTACGACGAGGCGGGACGGCTCGATGACGCCTCATATCCAAGCGAGCTCACCGGGAACATCAGATCGTGGCAGGACGGACAGTTTCCGCCGGGACACGCGGTTGGGTATGGTGCCATTTACACCGGTGTTCCTGAGGCGACCCATCCCGGGCAGGGGAGAGCGGATGATCAGGGACCGCCCGGCCTCGGGGATCCCGGCGGCGAGGCGCGGGACAACGAAATTACCTTCCCGCCGTTGGTGGAACGTGAGACCTGGAAGTACGACGACGCGGCCAACATCGAGCGCCGCACCCGCGACGGTTCGTGGGACCAGTTCACCTACGAAGGGCTCAACCGTCTGGTGAAAGCGGGGATGATTGAGTACGAATACACCCGGGCCGGGGAGGTCAAAGAGAAGCGCTCCCCCGACGGTACGACAACCTTGGGCTGGAACAGCCGGGGAGAGCTGGTTGAAGCGCGCACCGCCGACGGCGTAACCGTACGCTACGGGTATGACGCCTTTGGACGAATGGTGAGCCGCACAGCCACACCCGCCGACGGCGAGATCCCCCCGACCGCCGAGCGCAGCGCCTACCTCTGGCACGAGCGGACCCTCCTTGCGGAATACGATGTGAGCGAGGGCGGGGAGGCGAGTCCGTACAAAGAGTACTTCCACGTTGCCGGGCGCCTCATTGCGGTGAAGATGTACGGCTTTCACGGCAGACGGGAGCCGGGCCCTGACGGTTTTCTTCACACCAAGGGCGGGGTGATGTACTACCACCTCGACCGGCTGGGCAGCCCCGTGGCGATCACCGACCGCCACGGCGAACCGGTCGCCCGCTACGCCTGGGACGCCTACGGGAGGGCGATGGCCGGCATCTTTGAGCCCTACAACAGCGTAGGCTTCACCGGCCACCTCTACGACCAGGCGACGGGTCTTACCTACTTTGGAGCCCGGTGGTACGATGCGGAGACGGGCAAGTTCCTGAGTAGAGATCCCATACAGGACGGCTGGAACTGGTATGCCTACGTGGGCGGTGACCCGGTGAACTTCGTGGATATGTGGGGGTTGGAAAGAGAGCCCGAGGCCCTGGCGGTGCCGGGGAATAGCATAGAGAGAAATCCGTATGCTGATGTGCGTCAGATGGAAACACTTGCGGCTGAACAGAATCAACCACGAGAAGCGTCAAAAATCGAAATCGAAGCGGCTACCGCAGCATTTGGAGCTGCGGGTACGTTTGCTTCCGTCGGTTCCGCGTTAGCGACGAGCGTCGTTAAGGCTGGCGTATTAGCCGGTGCTTCATATGCTGCTGCCGCAGCATCTGGTGCCGGAGCGGCCGCACCCTTTCTTGTAGCGGCAGCGGGTACGGCATATTTGGGCTACGATCTCGCGGAGGGGAGTGGCCTTGATCGCACCCGTCGCGCAGTGAACGCCTTGATCGACCGGATTCAACAATGGTGAAAGATATATATCAGTGGCCTCGGCTCCAGCCGAAATTGCGAACCGGAAAAATATTGGAGGTACCATGAAAGAAATTATGCTGATAATCCTTGCAATATTCGGGTTGTCCTTTTTAGGGACCGGTATTCAGGCAATAGTCGTCGGAAAGAATGTAATATCAAAAATATCGAACATCGAAGAACTCAATAGGCGATTACGAAAAGCCAAGAGGCTATTGGTTGCGGGTGTTGTAGTTTTTCTGGTCATCACTCTATCCCGCCCACTTGGCGCGATCTGGTTTGACGGGTCCCTATCGCTCCGAATGGTCGGCGCCGGACTATCTTTCCTAACAGCTTTTTTTGTCGTACTTGAAGTGATCGAAATATCCCACCTTGCAGACGCGTTAGTGAAAATATCGATGAGTACCAAGGACCGCAGCTCAGGGTATTCTCTGGAGGAAATGCAGTAATGGGGAATCTGACTGAAATTCGGTTGAATTGTACTGCGGATAACAAGACTGGTAATCGCCTCGATTTCTCGGCCGTCGAAGCAGTCCGTGTCATTGGGTCGACGATCTGGTATCCGGTACGTGAGCTAGGATGACGACGCTGGTCAAAAGCAGACGGCGCTTTCTCCTGGGGGGTGGGCACAGTATCGGTGGAATTTGAGGAACGTGTCACTACGGCAACCTACGAGGATATCGGGAAACGGATCCTCTACGGCAACGACGAGCTCGGAAACCTCTCGACCATGACAACCCCCGAAGGAGAGGTGGTCACCTACGAGCGCGACCCGGCGGGACGGACCGAACGGTTCAGCGCACCCCACGGTATCGGCGCGGTCCTGGATTGGGATGATCGCGGGCGCCTCTCACGGTTGGACTACGCAAACGGGACGGCCGCTCATATCACTTACGATCCCGACAATCTTCTGAAAAACTATAGCTGGAACGGCACAACCGGAACCCTTCTGGAGCGCAGCTTTGCCTACTACCCCGACCAGCGACTCAAAGAGATGCGGGAAGCCCAGTATCGCTGGAGTTATGATTACGACGAGGCGGGACGGCTTGATGACGCCTCATATCCAAGCGAGCTCACCGGGAACATCAGATCGTGGCAGAACGGACAGTTTCCCCCGGGACACGCGATACGGTGCCATTTACACCGGCGTTCCCGAGACGACACACCCGGGACAGGGGAGAGCGGAGAACGTGGGACGAGGCGAGGCGTGGGACAACGAAATTACCTTCCCTCCGTTGGTGGAACGTGAGACCTGGGACTACGACGATGCGGCCAACATCGAGGGCCGCACCCGCGACGGCTCGTGGGATGAGTTTACCTACGAAGGGCTCAACCGCCTGGTGGCAGCGGGGTCCATCGACTACGAGTACACCCGTGCGGGTGAGGTCCGGGAGAAGCGCTCCCCCGACGGCACGACAACCTTGAGCTGGAACAGCCGGGGAGAGCTGATCGAAGCGAGTACGGCAGACGGGGTCACCGTACGCTACGGTTATGACGCCTTTGGGCGAATGGTGAGCCGCACAGCCACACCCGCCGACGGCGAGATCCCCCCGACCGCCGAGCGCAGCGCCTACCTCTGGCACGAGCGGACCCTCCTTGCGGAATACGATGTGAGCGAGGGCGGGGAGGCGAGTCCGTACAAAGAGTACTTCCACGTTGCCGGGCGCCTCATTGCGGTGAAGATGCATGGCTTTCACGGCAGACGGGAGCCAGGCCCGGAGGGATTTCTCCACACCAAGGGCGGGGTGATGTACTACCACCTCGACCGGCTGGGCAGCCCCGTGGCGATCACCGACCGCCACGGCGAACCGGTCGCCCGCTACGCCTGGGACGCCTACGGGAGGGCGATGGCCGGCATCTTTGAGCCCTACAACAGCGTAGGCTTCACCGGCCACCTCTACGACCAGGCGACGGGTCTTACCTACTTTGGAGCCCGGTGGTACGATGCGGAGACGGGCAAGTTCCTGAGTAGAGATCCCATACAGGACGGCTGGAACTGGTATGCCTACGTGGGCGGTGACCCGGTGAACTTCGTGGATATGTGGGGGTTGGAAAGAGAGCCCGAGGCCCTGGCGGTGCCGGGGAATGGGAAACCGCCGGAACCGGATTTTACAGGAGTATCAGTGGACTCTAGGTATATAGAGACTTATGCAGGGATTGGTTTGGGAGTTGCTACAAGCACAGCTACAGAGTACCAGGGTGGTGTGCCGGTCGAAACCAAACGGCTATTTGAAGTTTCTGCTATTGTAGAAACAGATATAGGTATCGATTTTGGAAGGCGTGTTTCGAATTATCCGGGTGCGACGATGCATGATATGTATGGCGCTTCAATTAGTGGGAGTGCAACTTTCGGAGCTCCAATTACGGTAACACCGCAAGTGACGTTGAGTGGGACAAGAACGTCTACGGGGCGATCCTCACAATTGACAGCGAATTCGAGTGGAGGATCGTCGTTATTACCCGTTTCAGTATCGGCGTCCCTGACATATACAGTGGACAACCCTGGTTTTCGCGCTGCCGGCGAAGCAGCCTCGCGCGTACGATATAGCGGTGGCTCATATACACGCAATGCAAGGACTTTACGATAGTATGTTGTGGATATTGATTGTATCAATTGCGGGTGCTCTACTTCTTTATTACTTTAGGATTTTGCCGTTCTTAGCGCAATATATGACATTTGACCGACGTTGGTTAAGAACTCATTTGGGTAGTAGTGCTCTAGGTAACTACTTCAGGATTTGTAGGGAAAAGCGTAGAATTCCGTGGGAAGGACTTTTATTTTGGGCGTTATACGGAATTGCAGGACTTGTGGTAATAGTCTCTTTTTTCGCTTACTGATTGCAATAATTTTTCTCGTCCAAAATAGTCCAGGGCAAACGGGCGAAAAGTCAAGGAGTAACCGTTTTCACACTGAGCCCATTACTTACGGCCTCAAAGATGCACGCAGGCGATCTGATAGGTTCGCTTAGGTATAGGGGGCTTTCGGTGAAAAATAAAATCTAACCGACACGCCCACCGATCCGGGTAGCGCTCTCGGCACGGTGAAAAATCGTGACAGAACGCACGTTCGATATTCATGATCCAGGACCGATACACCGACCCGGGCAATCGCTACAACCGCACCGCCGTGATCGATGAGACGGGGCGCCGATGGACCTTTGTGTATGATGAACGAAAGAACGTGGTGCGCTCCACCGGCCCCGACCAGGTGAGCCGGCAATATGAATGGGGTGATGAGTACAACCAGCTGCGGCGCGTCCAGATCGACGGGATCTCCGGTGCATGGGTCTACTCCTATGACGAGCGCGGAAATCTCACCGCCGCCGCCGATCCGGATGAACGCACCCGGTACTATTCCGGGTACGGTCCGTTGGGACTCCCCCGCAGCGTTGCCAATGGCGAGGGAGAAACGACGAGCCTGGGCTACGACCAGTGGGGCAATCTGTCGGTTATCGACAGCCCCGCCACGGGCAGGACGGAAATGACCTATGACGCCGCGGGGAGGCTGATCGCGGAGAAGCCGACGGGAGAGCGGAGTACCACCTACGACTGGTCACCCGACAGCAGGGAAGTGGTCGTCACCGACAGCGCCGGGGAGACCCATCTCTACCGCTGGGACGCGGCGGGCAACCTGGTCTACTACGACCAGCCGGGCAGCGGCGCCCACTCCTGGAGCTACAACCCCCTGGGGCACCTGGAGTTCTACACCGACGCCACGGAGGCGCATTACGAATGGACGGTCAACCTTGCCGGAGATGTGACCGCCTACAATCCGCCGGAGGCGGGTGTGTGGGAGTATACCTACCACCCCAACGGACAGATCCGCACCGAAACCATCCCCGGCCGGGGGATCCGGGAGTACGTCTACGACCTGGCGGGGAGGATTGAACGCGCCGCTGGACCGGAGGGAACCACAAACTACCACTACGACAATGCCGGGAGATTGGATCGGGTGGAGGAGCCGGGCGGTATCGTCTCGGAGTACCTGGAGTACGACCCCCGGGGATTTGTGCGCCGCATGGTAGGTCCTGAGAACCGCGTTTTCCAGTGGAACTACAATGGTTCGGGCCTCGTGGCGAGCATGGTCGATGCGGAGCGGCGGGTGGAGTATGTCTATGACGAGGCCGGCCGGGTGAAAGAGAAACGTGATTCCGTGGCGGGCACGGTGGTCTACCGCCGGAACAGCCGGGGGCTTCTGGAATCGGTGGTCTATCCCGATGAGACGGTGAGCTTTGCCTACGACGCGGCGGGCCGCCTGACTGTAGCGGACGATCCGGACATGCGGGAGCGCTTTGCGTACAACGAGGCGGGCCGCCTTTCTGCGGTTACCTACGAGGATATCGGGAAACGGATCCTCTACGGCTACGACGAGCTCGGAAACCTCGCGACCATGACAACCCCCGAAGGAGAGGTGGTCACCTACGAGCGTGATCCGGCGGGCAGGACCGAACGGTTGAGCGCACCCCATGGCATCGGCGCCGTCCTGGACTGGGACGATCGCGGCCGCCTGACGCAGCTGGACTACGCAAACGGCACGGCCGCCCATCTCACTTACGATCCCGACAACCTCCTCAAAACCTATAGCTGGAACGGCCCAACCGGAACTCTTCTGGAGCGCAGCTTTGCCTACTACCCCGACCAGCGACTCAAGGAGATGCGGGAAGCCCAGTACCGCTGGAGTTACCGCTACGACGAGGCGGGACGGCTCGAGGAAGCGTCATACCCGCGTGAACTCACGGCAAACATCCGCTCCTGGCAGGACGGACAGTTTCCGCCGGGACACGCGATTGGGTATGGTGCCATCTACAGCGGTGTTCCTGAGGCGACCCATCCCGGGCAGGGGAGAGCGGATGATCAGGGACCGCCCGGCCTGGGGGATCCCGGCGGCGAGGCGTGGGACAGGGAGGTAACCTTTCCGCCCCTCGTGGAACATGAGACCTGGGACTACGACGACGCGGCCAACATCGAGCGCCGTACCCGCGACGGCTCGTGGGATCAGTTTGAATACGAAGGCCTCAACCGCCTGGTGGACGCGGGATCCATCGACTACGAATACACCCGTGCCGGGGAGGTCCGGGAGAAGCGTACCCCCGGCGGCACGACAACCTTGAGCTGGAACAGCCGGGGAGAGCTGATCGAAGCGCGCACCGCCGACGGGGTCACCGTACGCTACGGTTATGACGCCTTTGGACGAATGGTATCCCGGGTGGAAACCACCGAAGAACGAATGACCCCACGCAGCACCGATCGCAGCGCCTACCTCTGGCACGAGCGGACCCTGTTAGCGGAATACGATGTGAGCGAGGGCGGGGAGGCGAATCCGTACAAGGAGTACTTCCACGTTGCCGGGCGCCTCATTGCGGTAAAGATGTACGGCTTTCACGGCAGACGAGAGCCGGGCCCGGAGGGATTTCTCCACACCAAAGGCGGGGTGATGTACTACCACACCGACCGGTTGGGCAGCCCCATAGCGATCACCGACCGCCACGGCGAACCGGTCGCCCGCTACGCCTGGGACGCCTACGGGAGGGCCATGGCCGGCATCTTTGAGCCCTACAACAGCGTGGGCTTCACCGGCCACCTTTACGACCAGGCAACGGGTCTTACCTACTTTGGAGCCCGGTGGTACGATGCGGACACGGGCAAGTTCCTGAGCAGAGATCCCATTCAGGACGGCTGGAACTGGTACGCCTACGTGGGCGGTGACCCAGTGAACTTTGTGGATTTGTGGGGGTTGGAAGCGACGAAAGGGGATGGAAATGACGCTGAGTCTAAAGGCCTGATTGGTCGCATAGCGGACACTGTCGTTCGTGTGCGAAACAAAATCCTGGAGCATGGTCGCATGCTGGCTACGCCAGATCCTGCGGCCCAGATTCGTTACAGGGTAAACGTCGTGATCGGAGCCGCCGACGCGGTGAAGCCTACCGGAGCGGAGTCACCACCAGAAGCCCCGCCAGATGACGCGTCTCAGCTGGGACGCGAAGCTGGCGAATTCATCGGAAAAATCATCAACATGGCAAAAGAAGTGATCGTTCCAGTAGTGAAGCAAGTATTGGGTGGTGACTAGTGATGCAAACGGGTGCGCATGTTCAATTTCCTTGGTAGGTTCTCGTGGTTAAGGAATTCTGAAGAAGAAGAACGCGATCAGTGGATTTGGCTGGATGAAGGTAGTGGGTCGGCAGTGAGTTAGAGGGAAATTCAGGAGGTGTGAGTGCTAATTATTATCGTTGGAATACTTGTAGCATTCGTGGCAGAATTAGTGGCGATTCCGTTTGTCACGACTGTCACTCTTTTTGTCCAGACCAAGGTCTCGTTTTGGAGACAAGGGCGTGCAGGCCAGTTTGTGCTTCAACTGATAAACTATTTTGGAATGAGCACAATCGGCTATTTATCCGGAAGTGCAGTTCTCGGAGACCAGCAAGGGGAAAGCGCACGTTTGTGGCTTCTCTTTGCGTTGGTCGGGCATGCAGTTGTTTTTAGTCAGCCAAGTTCTGCAGAGAAGGAGAGTAATGCTGACGGACTGCAACGTCCCGGAAGGCTGATAGGCGCCCTTTCCGGAGTACTGGTCACAGCGGCTGTGTTTATGCTTCCAGTATTGTGAGAGGGAGTCTTGGTGTTGCCTATCAACCGGCTTGCCTTCATCGTCATAGATAAATAATAGGCTGACTTTCGCTGCATGGACCTATGAAAATGTGCGCCGACCGCTTCACTTTCCTCCGCCCGAAGAGATCGCTTGATGAACACTTCCATCGATCCGGGTAACGCATGCGGCATGGTGATGAACTTCGCAGAACGCAAGTTCAATATTCATGATCCATTTTACTAATCCACGACAGAAAGGGAGCCGGGAGTACGTCTATGATCCGGCGGGGAGGATTGAACGCATCGCGGGTCCCGAGGGCACCACGAACTACCACTACGACAGCGCCGGCAGATTGGATCGGGTAGAGGAGCCGGGGGGTATCGTCTCGGAGTATCTGGAGTACGACCCCCGGGGATATGTGCGCCGCATGACCGGCCCGGAGAACCGCGTCTTCCAGTGGAACTACAACGGCTCGGGCCTCCTGGAGAGCATGGTCGACGCGGAGCGACGGGTGGAGTATGTCTATGACGAGGCCGGCCGGGTGAAAGAGAAGCGTGATTCCGTGGCGGGCACGGTGG
Organism: Alkalispirochaeta sp.; assembly: GCA_965242725.1. Lineage (GTDB taxonomy): Bacteria > Spirochaetota > Spirochaetia > DSM-27196 > Alkalispirochaetaceae > Alkalispirochaeta. The sequence continues at coordinate 46,053 of CBDESZ010000012.1, read as the reverse complement.
TCTACCGCCGGAACAGCCGGGGACTCTTAGAATCGGTGGTCTATCCCGACGAGACGGTGAGCTTTGATTACGACGCGGCGGGGCGCCTGATGGTAGCGGACGATCCTGACATGCGGGAGCGCTTTGCGTACAACGAAGCGGGACGTCTCTCGGCGGTAACCTATGAGGATATCGGGAAACGGATCCTCTACGGTTACGACGAGCTCGGAAACCTTGCGACCATGACAACTCCCGAGGGAGAGGTGGTCACCTACGAGCGCAACCCGGCGGGCTGGACCGAACGATTCAGCGCACCCCACGGCATCGGCGCCGTCCTGGATTGGGACGATCGCGGACGCATGACGCGGCTGGACTACGCAAACGGCACGGCCGCCCACCTCACTTACGATCCCGACAATCTCCTGAAAACCTATAGCTGGAACGGCCCAACCGGAACCCTTCTGGAGCGCAGCTTTGCCTACTACCCGGACCAGCGACTCAAGGAGATGCGGGAAGCCCAGTACCGCTGGAGTTATGATTACGACGAGGCGGGACGGCTTGACGACATCTCATACCCAAGTGAGCTCACAGCAAACATCCGCTCCTGGCAGAACGGACAGTTTCCGCCGGGTCACGCGGTTGGGTATGGTGCCATTTACACCGGCGTTCCTGAGACGACCCATCCCGGGCAGGGTGGGCCGAATGGCCAGGGACCACCCGGCCGTGGCAACACCGGTGGCGGCGAGGCGTGGGACAACGAAATTACCTTTCCGCCCCTCGTGGAACGTGAGACCTGGAAGTACGACGATGCGGCCAACATCGAGCGCCGCACCCGCGACGGTTCGTGGGATCAGTTTGACTACGAAGTCCTCAACCGCCTGGTGGAAGCGGGGTCCATCGACTACAAGTACACCCGCGCCGGGGAGGTCCGGGAGAAACGAACCCCCGACGGCACGACAACCTTGAGCTGGAACAGCCGGGGAGAGCTGATCGAAGCGCGCACGGCCGAAGGCGTTACCGTACGCTACGGTTATGACGCCTTTGGACGAATGGTATCACGCGTTGAAACCACCGAAGAACGAATGACCCCACGCAGCACCGATCGCAGCGCCTACCTCTGGCACGAGCGGACCCTCCTATCGGAATACGATGTGAGCGAGGGCGGGGAGGCGAATCCGTACAAGGAATACTTCCACGTTGCCGGGCGCCTCATTGCAGTGAAGATGTACGGCTTTCACGGCAGACGAGAGCCGGGCCCGGAGGGCTTTCTGCATACCAAAGGCGGGGTGATGTACTACCACACCGACCGGCTGGGCAGTCCCGTGGCGATCACCGACCGCCACGGCGAACCGGTCGCCCGCTACGCCTGGGACGCCTACGGGAGGGCCATGGCCGGCATCTTTGAGCCCTACAACAGCGTAGGCTTCACCGGTCACCTCTACGACCAGGCGACCGGTCTTACCTACTTCGGTGCCCGGTGGTACGATGCGGAGACGGGCAAGTTCCTGAGCAGAGACCCCATACAGGACGGCTGGAATTGGTACGCCTACGTGGGCGGTGATCCGGCGAACTTCGTGGATTTGTGGGGGTTGGAAAGAGAGCCCGAGGCCCTGGCGGTGCCGGGGAATACCATCGCCTATGAACCAGGGCCGGGACGTATACAGGTTGCCAGAGGAGTATACGCAACACCACCGAGCAATTCTGCGGCGATGCCGACGAGTGGAACTGTAAGGAATCCATACCAGGATGCTCGGGAGATGGAGCAACACGCGGCATATTCGCCGCCACCAGACACGCCGACTGGGTGGGAGCGCGTCGCCGGCGCGAACGCCATGACTTTGGGAGCGACTTTGACGACAGCGGGTGTGATTTCGGGAAATGTTCCAATCGCGATTGGTGGTCTGGTGACATTCAGCGTCGGATCAGACCTCGCGAGACATGGAAATATTGATAAAACGATCAATCGGATCGATATCACCGTTGAGACAATTCGCAAATTTGCTGACCGGACAATTCGGCGGATGAATGAATAGTCTGTTCTTTTTCACGAAGGGAGAATTGATGTGAAAGTGGAGTATTTTCTTATCGGATACGTACTCTTTATCGGTATTCTTGGTCGTTTCAGTTTGCCGTTTGTTAGGCGTCGCCTCGAAGCAACCGATTCACAGATTCAGAGAAAATTGATTAGTAAAATGAAAAATCTGATTGGATACTCCCTACTGTTAATGTTCGCGATAGTGACCGTCTGGAGCATATACGTCGAAAGAGTCCAACATATATCAACGGATGTTTTCATGATGGTTGTATCAGTAATAATTGCAACCGGCGTAACCGTTGCGAGTATAGGCATGGTTGTTAAGAAAGCGATCAGGAATCCGCCCAACGATTGAAATTATCTCGCCCGGTTAAGGCTATAGCTGGAACGGCCCAACCGGCACCCTTCTGGAGCGCAGCTTTGCCTACTACCCCGACCAGCGACTCAAGGAAATGCGGGAAGCCCAGTATCGCTGGAGTTATGATTACGACGAGGCGGGACGGCTTGACGACATCTCATACCCAAGTGAGCTCACAGCAAACATCCGCTCCTGGCAGAACGGACAGTTTCCGCCGGGTCACGCGGTTGGGTACGGTGCCATTTACACCGGTGTTCCTGAGGCGACCCATCCCGGGCAGGGGAGAGCGGATGATCAGGGACCGCCCGGCCTCGGGGATCCCGGCGGTGAAGCGTGGGACAGCGAGGTAACCTTCCCACCCCTCGTGGAACGTGAGACCTGGGACTACGACGATGCGGCCAACATCGAGCGCCGCACCCGCGACGGCTCCTGGGACCAATTCACCTACGAAGGTCTTAACCGCCTGGTGGAAGCGGGGTCTATCGACTACAAGTACACCCGCGCCGGGGAGGTCCGGGAGAAACGAACCCCCGACGGCACGACAACCTTGAGCTGGAACAGCCGGGGCGAACTCATTGAAGCGCGCACGGCCGAAGGCGTTACCGTACGCTACGGCTATGACGCCTTTGGACGAATGGTATCACGCATTGAAACCACCGATGAACGAATGACGCCACGCAGTACCGATCGCAGCGCCTACCTCTGGCACGAGCGGACCCTCCTTGCGGAGTACGATGTGAGCGAGGGCGAGGAGGCGAATCCATACAAGGAGTACTTCCACGTCGCGGGGCGTCTCGTGGCGGTGAAGATGTACGGCTTTCACGGCAGACGAGAGCCGGGCCCGGAGGGCTTTCTGCATACCAAAGGCGGGGTGATGTACTACCACACCGACCGGCTGGGCAGTCCCGTGGCGATCACCGACCGCCACGGCGAACCGGTCGCCCGCTACGCCTGGGACGCCTACGGGAGGGCCATGGCCGGCATCTTTGAGCCCTACAACAGCGTGGGGTTCACCGGCCACCTTTACGACCAGGCGACGGGTCTTACCTACTTCGGTGCCCGGTGGTACGATGCGGAGACGGCAAGTTCCTGAGCAGAGATCCCATACAGGACGGCTGGAACTGGTACGCCTACGTGGGCGGAGATCCGGTGAACTTTGTGGATTTGTGGGGGTTGGAAGAGAGCCCGAAGCCCTGGCGGTGCCGGGGAATGGGGAGGTTAACGAACCAAGATTCGAATGGCCGTTGAAAGAAAACCATGTTACATCGCCCTTCGGAATGAGAGACGATGCTATACCGGCACGGCATGATGGAATTGATTTGAGAGCAACAATGGGAACTCCAGTTTATGCGTCCGGTGGAGGAAGGGTTACTGTTGCAGACTTGGAGTACTCGAGATCAGCGAGTCGTAGCTCCTATTTGATAATCCAGGATGACGATGGATATGAGCAACGATATGTACACATGGACACTCATGCCGTAGAAGCCGGCGATCAAGTCCGGCAGGGGGATTTTCTTGGAACAACGGGAACGAGGAAAGATACCGATCCCCATCTACATTTCGAAATTCGAAAGGATGGTCGTCCAATAGACCCTGAGACACTGCTTCCAAAACAAGAATGAGAGGTATCGCAATGAAAAGATTTATTTTTGGCACACTCCTTTTGCTGGGCAGCACATTTCTGTACGCGGATTTTGAAATAGATGATTTCTACATTTGTATAGATAACTCAAAATTGTGTTAGGAGATGAGTTCTCAAGAGCAATAGACGTTCTAGGAATGACGGATTACGAAATTCGGGATTACGGTAGTATTACACTTCGAGTGTATCGATATGACAACGTAGCAATTTCTACATCAAATACCGAATCCGAGGACGGTAAGAACAGGATATACGGGATTTCTCTTTTGTCAGATCGATATTCCGTAATCAATGGACTTACAATTGGTAGTCCCCGAGGCGATGTTCTCCGACTACTCGGACAACCCGATACGGTGTTTAAAGGGGCATTCTACTATTTCAACGAAGATTTCGATGTTTTGGAGTTGAAGCTCACATTTGATTCCGACAACAAAATAGACACTATCCGAATTTTCATGGGAACGTAGTGGGGTATCAACGAATTTATTCGTTGATTTCGTTCTGTTCCCAAATCCGCGTTGAGATAAAGATTGTGCCGGGCGCAGAAAATACCACCCGGCGCCAAATTAAACACCTGACGGGGTTACCTTTGTTCCTTATTCGCGGTTGATGAGAGAGAAACATGCGCGATTGGAACCGGTTCGCGAAACCGGCACTGTGGGTCTGTTTGAACCTACAAAGAAACACCGGTCGATCCGGGTAGTTCTCTCGGCACGGTGAAAAATCGTGACAGAACGCAAGTTCGATATTCATGATCCAGGACCGCTCCACCGGCCCCGACCAGGTGACCCGGCGCTATGAGTGGGGTGAGGCGTACAACCAGCTGCGGCGCGTCCAGATCGACGGGATTTCCGGTGCGTGGGTCTACACCTATGACGAGCGCGGGAATCTCACCGCCGCCGCCGACCCGGATGAACGCACCCGGTACTATGCCGGATACGGTCCGTTGGGCCTCCCCCGTCACGTCGCCAATGGAGCGGGAGAAACGACCAGCCTGGGCTACGACCAGTGGGGCAATCTGTCGGTCATCGACAGCCCCGCCACGGGCGGGACGGAAATGACCTATGCCGCCGCCGGGCGGCTGATAGCGGTGAAGCCGACGGGTGAACGGAGCACCACCTACGACTGGTCTCCTGACAGCAGAGAGGTGGTCGTCACCGACAGCGCCGGGAAGAGCCATCTCTACCGCTGGGACGCGGCAGGTCACCTGGTCTATTACGACCAGCCCGGTGACGGCGATGATTTTACCGTCAATATCCCGTTTTCCTATGGAAATTCGAATCAGAATACGTACACGTATTCGTAGCTGCCCGATGTTGTTCGTGATTCACATATGCCGCTAAACGTTGACATTTGTCGATATATGAGCACAATTTACGGCATGAAGGCGGAACGGTCAAGAGTTCGGGAACTGCTGCAGCACTCTCCGATGATGAGTTCCAGAGAAATCACAGCGGAAGGGATAGACTCCAAGACACTCACCCGTATGGTGCGGGGCGGTGAGATACTGCGTACCGCCCGGGGACTCTATACGTTGGTCGACTACACCCCGGGTGCATACCACTCGCTGATAGAAGCAAGCAAGCTCGTTGACCACGGTATCGTCTGCCTCCTATCAGCCCTTTCATTCCATGAGATCGGAATGCAGAATCCCTCTGAGGTCTGGCTCGCGATCCCACGAAGAGCTCGTATGCCCAGGGTACAGGAATATCCCATTCAAATTGTGAGATTCTCAGGCGATGCCTATAGCGACGGCATAGAGCGTCGCACCATAGACGGTGTAGAAGTAGCCGTTTACTCTATCCCGAAGACCGTCGCCGATTGCTTCAAGTACCGCAATAAAATCGGTCTGGATGTCGCAATCGAAGCCCTGAAAGATGTCATCCGGGCCAAACGTTCCTCGATCGACGATCTTATCCACTTTGCCGAGGTGTGCAGGGTTCGCGAAATCATGAGGCCCTACATGGAAAGCATTGTATGAACGCCTTTGAAACGAATCACTCGGCGTCGGTCCTGGCTCGATTGCTCAATCACAGTCGAGCCAACAGGGAAGACTATCAGTCTCTGCTCATTCGCTATGTCGGCGAACGATTCCTATTCAGACTCGGAAGGTCGTCGTACCGAGACACCTACCTCTTGAAAGGAGCGTACCTCCTCTCCATTACACTTGAAGATCAGACGTATCGGACGACCAAGGATATCGATTTCTGAAGACCGGCGACGCCGACGCTCAATTCATCCAGGAATCTCAGAAATATATGTTCCATCTCCTATCCCACGGACGCCGTTGAATTCGATCTGGACTCCATCTCAATCCAGGACATTCGCGAACACAACGCCTACCAGGGACAGAGAGCGAAGATCCGGGCGCACATCGGCAAAGCTCGGGTGGTATTGCAGATTGACATGGGATCGGGGACTCCATTTATCCACGCCCGATCAGCACAACGATACCATCCCTGCTTGAGTTGGACGGGCCGAATATCGAGTCCTACCCGATCGAAACCGTGATCGCCGAGAAGCTCGAGGCGATCATCGCACTTAGTCTGCTCACCAGCAGAATGAAGGACTTCTACGATTTATACATGATCAGCCGGTCCTTCACTCTTGGATTCGAGGACGTCTCGGAAGCCGTCCGTCAGACTTTCGCGCGCCGCAAGACCGCTCTGCCAACCGAGACACCCGTCGTATTTACCGAACAGGTTTCCCAAGACTACGTCAAGCAAACGCAATGGAAAGCTTTCGTGCGCAAACTGCGGAACGAACACTCAAGACTTGAACTCTCAGAGGTGATAGAACGGATATCGGAGTTCTCCAACGCCCTATGGGTGCCCGATCCGGATCATCCTCACGTATGGGACCCAAAATCAGGGTGGCAGTAGGAAAAATCTGCGTCCTCGATCAGGTCGCCGGCGCTATGAGTTGGGTGGATCCTTTCGTATCTGGATTGGACGGGTCGGAATGATGCAGCTCGAGTATATGGGTCCAAATTGCTCAAGAACGTTTGACGGAGATTTGTTCCGGAAAGACAATGCCGAGACCGGGAGAATACGTGTTCGCACAGATCTGGATGCGTATTTGACCCGACGCAATCGTCGTAATCTGAAATTCCCCTGAGTTTCAACAGAGAACTGCCGGAAGTAAAATAGTATCTCCTTCATTACCACGAATCAAATTATGCGTCAGTGCCGTTGAGGCATCAATGGTCGGAACGATCGCCCCCAGGACACCCTTGTTTTAAAGCCCCGACTTTTTTTTACTCTTTTCTTGACAGGCGGTGCGTCGTATGATTATTATATCAGTGTACTAAGGTACTAACACACTAATGAAAGGATACACATATGGTGCATATGCGGAATATCAGCTTTGCCTACCGAAGGGGAGGCCCCTTTTTGAGGACCTCTCATTTTCCGTCGAACCCGGCGGGGTGATCGGCCTGCTGGGGAAGAACGGCGCGGGGAAGACCTCCCTCCTCAAGATCGCCTCGGGCCTCCTCTTTGCCCAGGGGGGCGTGGCGGATCTCTTTGGCAAACCCGCCCCGCGGCGCGATCCCGCCGTCCTCTCCCGGATCGCCTACGTTCCGGAGCAGTTTGAGGTCCCTCCCATTCCCCTGCGGGACTACGTCGCCTATCACGCCGCGTACTATCCCCGCTTTGACCATGAGCTCATGGAGCGCTACCTCCAGCGGTTTGAGATCACCGGGAACGACAAGCTGACGGAACTTTCCTTCGGGCAGCAAAAGAAGGTGCTCCTCTCCTTTGCCCTGGCGGGCATGGCGGAGCTGGTCATCCTGGACGAGCCGACAAACGGTCCTCGACATTCCCTCCAAGCAGGTCTTCCGTCGCCTCATCGCGGAAGCATCGGGCGACCGGCGGGCGGTCATTATTTCCACCCATCAGGTGCGTGACGTGGAGAATCTCATCGATCCCATCGTCGTTCTCGACCAGGGGCGGTGGTCTTCTCCGCCGACATGGCCACGATCGTCAAGGCGCTTGAAATGCGCCGTTTTGATTCCCCCGCCGATGCGATGGAAGCCGGTGCACTGGCGATGGATACGCGGCTGGGCAGCTCCGTGGCGATCGTGCCGCGGCAGAACGGGGGCGGTACGGGTGAACACCTTACCGGCGACATGGATGTGGAACTCCCTTTTCCAGGCGGCCATCGACCATCCCGCGGATATTTCCGCGCTCTGTGGAGGTGTGGCATGACACGGTTTATTCACGTTCTCAGACACGAAGTCTATCAGCAGCTCAGAATGATCGCCGTCAGCGCCGGAGCGGTGGCAGGAACGATTCTCCTCTTCGGCATGCTCAGCTGGGTGGGCGGTCTGGAGGTGATCAACCTCTGGCCCCTGTACGGTCCGGTCATGATACTGCTCGGCGTCCTTTTTACCTCCCGGGTCTTTTCCGAACTCCGCACGCCGGGTATGCGGATCGAATACCTGTTGCGGCCTGCGACGATCTGGAGAAGGTGGGGGCGAAGCTCATCGTTTCCACCATCGTTGTGTGGCTGGCGGCGACGCTGGCTTTTCTCATCGCCACCGTTCTCGGTGTCGTTGTCTACCTGATCCTCGGCGGCGGAACGTCGGTGGGGCAGGTCATTGCCGATGCGCTTTCCGGTGGTCGGTGGATCATCATTACCGGGGAGACCTTTGTGGATTACCTCCCCGTTCACAGCATCTTCTTTTTCGGTGCCGTCTACTTCAGGCGCAACACCGTCGCCAAGACGCTCCTGTCGGTGGTGTTGTGGATTGCGAGCTATGTATTTCTTGCCGTTCTGTCGGTCCGGATTATTTTTAATCGGTATATCACCGGAGAGGTACCCCACAGCGGTGCCCGTCGTCTCGGCGAATTTGAAGGACCCTTGATGTTTGAGGATATGGACGGATATTTGTGGCAGGAGATCGCGCCGTGGTACCTGCAGAATCCGGAAGCACTTCAGACCACCGCCTCTATTGCCATTGTCCTGATCTTCTGGAGTCTCGCCGTGCTCAGACTTCGGGAAACGGAGGCGTGATATGCGATTTGACGACGGACGTTCCATTTATCAGCAGATTGTGGAGTACGTTCAAATACAGATTCTGCGGGGTGTGTGGGGAGAAGAGGCGCGCCTCCCCGCCGTTCGGGAGCTTGCGGTGGAGCTGGGCGTGAACCCCAACACGGTGCAGCGCAGTTACAGCACCCTTCAGGACGAGGAATTGATCTACAATCAGCGGGGGGTGGGCTACTTTGTCGCTCCCGGTGCGCAGGAGCGGTCGCGCCGTCTCCGGCGCGTCCACCTTGAGACGGAGGTGCTGCCTGAGGTCTTTGAACTGATGGACGATTTACCCTACACCGTCGAGGAGTTCGCGCAGGCGCGACGGCGGTGGGAGGACGGCAAAGGAGGAACGGAATGAAAAAATATACAAACACGATACTTATCGGTCTCTATGGACTGGGGGCGGCGTTTATGCTCATCACCATTGTGATTGTCCGTTTCAATCTGGACCGGGCGATTGAGCTTACCGTGTAGACGGCGCCGGGACGGTGCCCGCAGCATGTCCGAGCGCCGCGTCCCCGAGAGGGGGCGCGTCCCCGACGGGGGGCGCGCGTCGGCGGCGCGTTTCCCGCCCCGCCGCGGCCCCTCTTCACTCGACATATTTGCACCTCCGGTGTACCGTTATGGCGTTATGAAAACACTACGCCCATTCATGCGCCTTCTGGCGGTCGGTTTTCTGGTAGTCGGCACGGTAGCGTCCCTTTCCGCCTTTGACTGGGAGGAGCGCTCCATCGTTCACAGCGAGCAGTTTGGCACGAGCGTTCACCCTCTGGGGCTGAGTCTCTCCAGCCGTCTTTCCCTTGCCGTTCCGATGTACCGGAATCTCGAGGGCGTATTGTGGGATCCCGCCAAGGTTGAAATCGGGGTCATTAACCGTATCACCCCCGCTTTGACGACGTAGGTGTGGAGCTCTACGTGGAGCCCATCGCCGTTGCCGATGTGCGCGCCCGCTTTGTCTTTCGTCAGATGTTTGACGCCCTGGGCAACGGATACACGCCGATTTCCGGTCCCGATGCGGACTACGGCCCGTCGGCGGACCTTGACCGCTATACCCGCGCGGGAACGATGGCGGAAATATCCCCGCGCCTGAAAATCGCAGGCGGCGGCATCGTCGCCTTTGACCAGATGACCTTCCGCCGCGTTGAAATGACTGAGAAAAACGACGATTCCGGCTGGTTCTACGAACCCCTTGGTGATGTGGCCCAGGAAAACGGCGACTGGCAGGTGGGAAACAGCGTCGCCGTCTTGTGGGACACCCCGGGACCGCGCTCCCGCGGCCCCCGCCAGGTCCTTGTCGGCGTGGACTACTCCCTCATGACCGTCAACCTTGACGATCCGGAGTGGCAGCGCCTCTCCCTCATGGGTATCTGGAACGCCCCCGACCTCTTTGGCGACGCCGGCCCCGGTATCACCCTCATCGGTATCGTCGGCGGCTATCTGGACCATCTCTACTACGACCTCGCAGACGGCGAACCCTACGTGGCGTTCCAGGCCGGCGCGACGTGGAGGTTCTGATCGATGTTTTTTCCCCGCATTGACGCTGTCTGGTCCGATGGTCTCCTCCCTGCCGACTATTTTTCTTCATTGAAGAACTATCGTCACATGGTGCTCGATCTCGTGGATACCGCGGCGGTTGCCCCTGCCGAGAGGGATCTTCTTGCCGATGCCCTCGCGCATCGCGGAACCGGCGCGGAAGCTGCGCCGGTTCGCGCCGTCGTCGTCACCGAGGACTGGTGCGGCGACAGCGCCGTCACCCTTCCCTATGTGACCAAATTGTGTGAGTCGGCGGGGGTGGAGATTCGCATCTTCAGGCAGAGCGTATTCACCGACCTGAAAGGGTGGTACGTGGCGCAGGGAACGGACCACATCCCCGTGGTGTCCCTGATCCAGGGTGAAGAAGAACTTGTCCGGTGGGTGGAGCGGCCCGAGGCGGCCCACGGTCGCGTAAAAGAGTGGGTGTCGGCGCATCCCGACTTCCTCGAGCTCCGGTCCCGGAAAGAGACGGACAAACAGGCGGCAAAGGAGTACTTCAACCTCTACGCCGCACTCCTGCGGGAGATGGCGTCGTGGTATCGCGACGGCCTGTGGCCGGAGATTGCCCGGGAGCTGGCGGTCGACATCAAACGAGGGCAATAAGCCGCTCGAGGGCGTCCGCTGCAGTGCGGCACGCCAGAGGAAAGGTCGTCTTCTTCACATCCGGTGCCATGGTCACCAGATCGTAGACGGTCCGGCAGATTACCGGCTCTTCACCCCACCGGCGGGCAACCTCGACCCACACGGCACTTTCCATATCCACCAGTTCCGCATCGTTCTCAAGGTGCTCCCGCCACCGGGGCGGCAGGTTCTCCAACAGCGACGGAGTGACCACGCTGTCGCCGGTGGCGATCCGCACCGTCGGGACGTCCATCAGCGCGGCAAGCTCCCGTGCCCGGGGGAGGTGGTACGCGGCAGGCTGCCCCGGCTCGACCGCACCGAGGGGAAAGCCGACGGCCGTCGCGTCCCGGTCGTAATAAGAGACTCTCTCCGCGAGGGTTACCGTCAGCGGGGGTAGCTCCAGCCGCAGGGAACCGGCGATGCCGCCGCAGATGATTGCCCGGGGGCGTACTGTCCGCAACAGTCGTTCCATGCCGAGCGCGGCAGAGACCTTCCCCGCGCCGGTGACGGTATAGGCCACCGTCTTCGCTCGCCCGTCCTTCCCGCCGGGGGAATCCACGGTAAGGCGGATAACGGCGACCTCCCCTTCCGCCGCGTCTCTGCGGCCTGTGACGGAAAGGCGTGACGGCATTTCCGCGGCGAGGGCCGTCACAACGGCAACATCCACCTCCCGCCGCATCGCGGAACCGGCGGCGGTCCGGGATTCACGGCTCAAAGGTACGGACGCTCCGTTCAAAGCGCGTGAGTCCCTCGTCAAGGAGTTCTGAAGAGGTGGCGAAGTTGAGACGCATGAAGCCGTCACCCTCGCCGCCGAAGTGGGAGCCGTCGGAGAGCCAGACGCCGTGGGTCCGGGCGTGGGCGGTAAAGCGCGTCGATACCCCTTTCCCGGCGCCGCGCCCTTCGGCTGCAGGAAAGCGGGCGTCCCGGGGGAGTCCCCACCGCTCCCGCAGGTCTATCCACGCGATAAAGGTCCCTTCCATCGCAAAGACGCGCACTCCTTCAAGGGCGGAACATCGCCTGAGGACATCGCCGTAACGCTCCCGCAAGAGGGGGCGCAGTCCGTCAAGCCACGGGGCGCCGTGACGATATGCCGCAAGGGCGCCTTCCATGGTCAGGAGGTTGGAAATCTTGTGCATCCGTGCATGAAGTGCATTCCTGAGGCGCTTCCGTGTCTCCTCGTCGTGGACGACGGCGACCGCCGTGGGCAGTCCGGGAATGTTGAAGGTCTTGCTGGGCGCAAAAAGGGCGATGTCTCCCGAGTCACCGCCGTCCTTCAGCCACGGAACAAAGGTGCTGTCCGGAAAGACGAGATCGCCGTGTATTTCATCACTGACCACCCGCACACCCGCCTCGCCCGCGATCTTCCGGACCGCGTTCAGCTCTCCTGCGGACCAGACGCGCCCGCCGGGATTGTGGGGCGAACAGAGGAGGATCATGGAAAGGTTCCCCACCGTCTCCTGAAGCGCCTCCGTATCAAACCGGTACCGCGGGTCCGCCCCCTCCGTCTCTTCGATCATCAGCGGAATGCGGACAACGGTGCGACCAAGCTCCTCCACCACGTCGTAAAAGGGAAAGTACACGGGCGAGAAGACGCCGATGCGCTCCCCGGGAGTGGTAAACTCCTCTATGACGACGGCAATCGCCTGCATCACGCTGGGAACGACCACCACGTCCCGGGTCGGGAAGTCCCAGCCGTTGCGCTCCTTCTGCCACGCCTGCACCGCCCCGGGGTAGGCGTCGGGGACGACGCTGTACCCGAATATGGGGTGTTCCAGCCTCCGGGAGAGGGCCGCCGTCACCGCCGAGGGAACGGGAAAGTCCATGTCCGCGACCCAGAGGGGAATTTCGTCTGGCGAGGCGAGGTCCCACTTGATGGAACCGGTGGACCTGCGCCCGGGAAGACGGGTGGTGTGGTGGTTGTCGCGGTGAAAATCCGCCTCCAGCCGGTCCAGGTGGTGGTCCTCCAGCGTCTCGCCGTGGTGGTCGTAGTCTATGTAGGATTCGCCGAAACGTTTCTGCCATTCCCGATCTTCCTGGTCGCTCATGGATACCAGCATACTCTCCCGGGTTTACCCTGCCAACCAATACCGCATAGATTCCGTCTATGACCCATATGGAAGCGCTGCGCCGCCGCGCAGATATCGTACGGAGCGTACGGGCCTTTTTTGATGAACGTGGGTACCTCGCCGCGGAGACGCCGCAGCTGGCACAGCGTCCCATTCCCGAGGCGCATATCGAGCTCTTTGAGACGCGCTACCTCCCGCCGGACTATCGCGGCGCCGAGCCGGTGCCCCTCTATTTGCTCCCTTCACCGGAGTATTACCTCAAGAAACTCCTCGCCGCCGGCAGCGGGAGCCTCTATGAGATCACCCACAGTTTTCGCAACGCCGAGAGCGTGGGTCCCCAGCACTGTCCGGAGTTCACCATGCTCGAGTACTATACCGTGGACGCCGACGGAGACGACTCACTGGCGATCACTGTGGAGCTCCTGCGGGAGCTGGGCATCACCGGGGAGCCCCTCATCCTCGCCATGGAGGAGGCCTTTGACCGCTACGCAGGGGTGGAGCTTGCCCGTATCCTTGAAGAAGACCGGACGGAACCGGATGGTTCAATTATTGAAAAAGATGAGTATTTCCAGCGAATGTTCCTGACGCAGGTGGAACCGGAGCTGCCGGCGGATAAACCGGTCTTTCTGACCCGCTATCCCGCGGCGGTGCCCACCCTGGCGCGGACGATACCCGGGACGATATGGGCCGACCGGTGGGAGCTCTATATGGGAGGCATGGAGGTTGCGAATTGCTTTGGCGAGGAGACCTCTCCGGAGCGGATCGGCGCCTTCTTTGCCGTTCAGGAGGCGGAGAAGCGGCGGAACTGTCGTATTCACCACCCTGTGGAAGGCGCGTACCTTGGCGCGGGAGAACCGCTGCCGCGCTCGTCCGGCGTTGCCATGGGCGTGGACCGCCTGGTTATGTATCTTCTTGGGGTAACGGACATTGAGAGGGTTCTTTCATTTACCCTTTTACGGTAAGATGGCGCCCTTATTACGAAAATAGACGACGTTAGCCGGATATTTTTGGTAATTTCGTGTGCCGCAACGGGGCATGCGAAACTATTACATGAGTATTTTGATAAAGGAAGGAATAGATGATTAAAGGTGGAGCGATAGAGAAGGGGATGTATATCCTCTTTAAGGGTGACCCCTATCTGGTTGCGGAGCGTGAATTCGTAAATCCCGGGAAGGGCGCGGCCTTTACCCGGTGCAAGCTGAAGAACGCCAAGAACGGATCGGTCCTGAAGGAGACGATCAAGACGAGCGATAACGTGGAAGAGGCAAACGTCTATGACCGGGATGGTCAGTACCTCTATGTGGACGGTGAGAGCTTTCACTTTATGGATATCGAGACGTACGATCAGTTTGAGATCTCTTCGTCCGTCCTGGGAGAGAAGGGACCCTACCTGAAGGAAGGCGATCAGTACCGCATTATCATGTGGGAGGCGGAGCCGATTGATGTGGTGATTCCCATGAAGATGGTGTTCACCGTCACCGATGCTCCCGACGCGGTAAAGGGCGACACCGTCACCGGCGCGACCAAGACCGTCGTCGTGGAGACGGGGCTCTCCGTGCAGGTTCCCATTTTTATCAAGTCCGGCGACCGCATCCGGGTGAACACCGAGTCCGGCGAGTACGTCGAACGGGTCAACGATTAGATTTAAGGATAGTATGTCTCATTCCGTACACGATGCGTACAAGAAACTCGACAGTTGGGACCTTCCCGACTACAACGGCGACGGTGTCCTTTTCCGTCACGAACAGAGCGGCGCCCACATTTTCCACGTCCGCAATGCTGACCCGGAAAACATGTTTGCCTTTTCCTTTGCCACCCTTCCGGAGGATTCCACCGGGGTGGCCCACATTCTCGAACATACCGTCCTGAGCGGCTCCGAGCGCTTTCCCCTGAAGGATCCCTTTCTGCAGCTGTTGAAGGGGTCGGTGAATACCTTTCTCAACGCCATGACCTATCCGGACAAGACGGTCTATCCCGCGGCGAGCCCCGTGGCGCAGGACGTCTTTAACATGATGAAGGTCTACGGCGACGCCGTCTTCTTCCCCCTCCTCCGGCCGGAACTCTTCCGTCAGGAGGGACACCGCCTGCAGTTCCGCGAGGACGGCACGCTGGAGCGGACCGGCGTCGTGTTTAACGAGATGAAGGGAAACTACTCGAGTCACGATTCCATCGCGGCGGAGAAATGCATTCAGTCTCTCTTTCCCGATACGCTCTATCGCTTTGACTCGGGGGGCGAGCCCTCGGCGATTCCGCAGTTGACCTATGAAGGGTTTACCGATTTCCATCGCCGCTACTACCACCCCGCAAATGTGCGCATCCTCCTCTACGGAAACATTCCGACGGAAGAGTACCTCGAGTTTCTCCATACGGAGTTTCTCTCCCGCTTTGACGCCGGTGAGAGCGCTCCCCCCATCGACGACCAGCCGCGCTGGGAGAAACCGCGGACCGTGGAAGGGACCTATCCCCTGGACGGCGTGGAGGATCTCAGCCGCCGCTCGTCGGTAACGGTGAACTGGCTCCTCTTTCCCGTAACGGAACAGCGCCGCCTTCTGGCGACGTCCGTTCTGGCGGAGATCCTCATGGGCCACAGCGGTTCGCCTCTGACCAAGGCACTCATCGACTCGGGACTGGGACAGGACGTCTCGCCCCTCTACGGCCTCGACGCCGACCTGAAGGACGCGGTCTTTTCCGCGGGCCTCCGGGGCACCGACGGCGAGCTGGCGGAGAAGATCGAAACAGTGATTTTTGACACCCTCCGCCGCCTGCGGGATGAAGGCATCCCTCGCGATCTCGTTGAGGGTGCGCTGCGGCGGGTGGAGTTTTACAACCGCGAGCTCAAGAGCGGTCCCAACGGCATGCGCGTCATGCGCCGCGTCCTGCGCACGTGGATGTACGGCGCCGGCCCCGCCGACGCCCTTCACTTCAACGCCGATATCGCGGCGTTGCGCTCTCGTCTGCAGAGCGAGCCCGGCTACTTTGAACGCCTCATCGGCGAGCTCCTTCTCGACAACGCCCACCGCACCACCGTCATCATCCGCCCCGATCCGGAACAAGGGTCGCGGGAAGAAGACGCACAGCGGCGGGAACTGGAGGCGCTGGAACGGTCTCTCGACGATAATGCGCGACGCCGCATCGCCGAGGAGAGTGACGCCCTGGCACGGATGCAGGAAGAGCCTGACGACCCCGCCGCCCTCGCGGCGATTCCCTTTCTCCAGCTCGATGATATTCCCCGGGAAATCCGTACCATTCCCTGCGAGGTTGTGGAGCGGGAGGGTGTTCCCGTCTATCGCCACCACGAGTTTACCAACGGCATTGTCTATCTGGAGCTGGCCTTTGATTTTGGCGAACTCTCGGCGCGCCACGAGTCGCTGCTGAATCTCCTCGGTGCCGCCTTTACCGAGGTGGGGCTGCCGGGGCTCTCCTTTGACGCCCTCAACCATGAAATCAACCTCAAGACGGGAGGAATTTCCGCCTCCGTCGGACAGCAGACGCGATTCGGCGACCTTTCTCTGGTGCGCCGGCTCTTTGTCATTCGCCTGCGCGTTCTGGAGCGGAATCTGGCGGAAGGGCTGGATCTGCTGACGCGCATCATCGATGAAATTGACTTCTCCGACGGGCACCGTCTGGGGCAGATCATTGATGAGCTCCGGGAAGAGATGCGCAGTTCCCTCATACCCGGGGGGCACTACTTTGCGGGTCTGCGGGCGGGAGCCGCCGTCCACGGCCTTGCGAGGCTTGAGGAGGAGATGAACGGCGTCACCCAGGTGGAATACCTCGATGCCTTTTCCGGTGATGAAGGGTTGGGCGACGAAATGCGCCGCCTCTTTCATGTGCTCACCGACGCGCGGAACCTCTCGGTCAATGTGACCGGTACGGAGACAGATATCGAAGCGGTCGAGGCGTGGCTGCCGCGCCTCCGGGGTGTGCTGGCGAGCAGGAGTGACGCCGGGCGCGAGAACGGAGATAGCAACGACAGCGGACGCGACGGCGGCGGCGGGCGCGGGATCACTCCCGCCGCCGATACCGGGCGGCCGAAGGTGGAATACCTCCTCGGATCATCCACCGTGGCCTATGTCGCCACGGCCTTTCCGGCGATTCTCCACGGAGAGCCTCTCGCCCTGGCGCAGGATGTACTTGCCCATATCCTTCGCACCGGTCTCCTCTGGGAAAAGATCCGCATGCGCGGCGGCGCCTACGGCGCATTTGCCTCCAGCAAGAGTACGGAAGGGTACTTCACCTTTGCCAGTTATCGCGATCCCCATTCCGCCCTGACCCTGGACGCCTTCAGGGCCGCTCTTCAGGAGCTGGCGGACAACCCGCTGCCCGATGAGGCGATCGCACTGGCAAAGGTAAGCATGCTTGGTCGTGAATTGCGGCCCCTTCCGCCCCGGGATGCGGGATTCGTCGATTTTCGTCGTCGCCTCCACGACGTCACCGACGAATTGCGACAGGAGATGCGGGATCGACTCCGGGACGTGACGGCAGGAGAGATTCAGAAAGCTGCCGCGCTGCTCCTGGAACGCTATTCCCGGGGGCACGTGGCGATACTTGGCGGACGGTCCGGGCTGGAAGAACTCGAAAAGAGCGTTTCCGGAGACGGGATCTCCACGTACGAACTGGGCGTGTAGCGTGAGCACCCCTTCCCGACGGTGGGCGCTGCTTACCGGTGCAACCGGAGCACTGGGTCGGGAACTGGCGCGCCTTCTTGCCGAAGAAGGGTATGCCCTTCTCCTCGTCGGTCGGAGGGAAGAGGTGCTGAACGATCTCGGTGCGGAAATCGAGGCACACGGCGGTTGTGCCGTACCCATACCCGCTGACCTGACCGATCTGGATCGGTTCCTTTCACGCCTTGAAGAATTGCTGGAGGAGTGCGGGATATCGCGGGAGGAGATCACCCTGGTGGTGAACAATGCGGGAAGCGCCTCTTTTGGCCCCGTCGTTCGGGAAGATCCCCGGTCCATGTCCACGGCGATTCGCCTCAATATTGAAGCACCGGCACGCATCATCCGATGGGCGGTGTCGGCAATGTCGCGGGGCGGGGTGATTTGCAACGTCGCCTCCGTTGCTGCTTTCACGCCGGGTCCCCTCATGGCGTCCTACTACGCCGCAAAGGCGTGGATGCTCTCCTTTGGCGAGTCCCTTGCGGAAGAGGTGAAGGACGACGGCATCGCGGTGGTCACCTGTTGTCCCGGCCCCTTTGAAAGCGGCTTTCACGCCACCGCGGGCATCGACCCCCGTCGCGTCGGTTCCGCAGCATCTGCCCGGTCCGTCGCCGAGGGCGTCGTCAGGGCGATTTCCCGCAGGCGCGTCGTCGCGCCCATCGGAATGGCGGCCCGGGTGTGGGCGGTTATCGGTCCCCGCCTGCCCCGCAGCTGGAGCAGGAAAATCATCGGTCGATTGCAGCAACGACGATCGTCTTGAATGGGTCACTCCATTCGTCTACAATACATGCAGTTCCCTATTGAAGGAGAGATAACATGGCAAAAATGAAAATGAAACCCGGTGTCGTTACCGGAACGGCGCTGCAGGAGATGTTTGCATACCTGAAGGAAGAAAAGTGCGCCCTCCCGGCGGTAAACGTTATCGGTTCAAGCAGTATAAACGCGTCGCTCCAGGCGGCCCGCGAGGCGTCCAGCCCCATTATGATACAGTTTTCAAACGGGGGCGGTCAGTTCAATGCGGGGAAATATCTGGACAATACCAACCAGCGCGCCGCCATCGCCGGTTCCGTTGCCGGAGCTCTGCACGTCTGGAAAATGGCCGAGCTCTATGGCGTTCCCGTCGTGCTCCATACCGACCACTGCGCCCGGAAGCTCCTGCCCTGGATTGACGGCCTCCTGAGTGAGGGAGAGGCGTACTACAAGGAAAAGGGCGTTCCCCTTTACAGCTCCCACATGCTGGACCTCTCGGAAGAGGATCTGGATGAGAATATCGCGACCAGCGCTGAATACCTCGCCCGAATGGCAAAGATCGATATGACCCTTGAGATCGAGCTTGGCGTTACCGGCGGTGAAGAGGACGGCGTCGACAATACCGCCGTCGATAATTCAAAACTCTACACCCAGCCTGAAGACGTGCTGAAAGCCTACGATGTGCTCAAGCCGATCGGCCGCTTTACCGTCGCCGCGGCGTTTGGGAATACCCACGGCGTCTACAAGCCCGGTAATGTAAAGCTTCGACCGGAAATCCTGAAACACTCCCAGGAGATGGTCCGGAAGGAACGTGGTCTCTCCGAGAAGAAGCCGCTGGATCTCGTCTTCCACGGCGGCTCCGGTTCCGAGCTTGAAAAGATTCACGAGGCCCTTGAGTACGGAGTGGTCAAGATGAATATCGACACCGATACGCAATGGGCGTTCTGTGAACCCGTGCGAAAGTACATGGACGACCATCACGACTACCTGATGGCCCAGATCGGAAACCCCGACGGCGACGATAAGCCCAACAAGAAGACGATCGATCCCCGGGCGTGGCTCGTGGCAGGCGAGAAGGGCATGGCCGCCCGGCTTGTACAGGCGTTCAAGGATCTGCGTTCATTCCAGCAGTTCGATCTCGGTATTTGATTTGACTGTTTCGACGACTAAGAAGCGGGGGCTCATTGCTCCCGCTTTTTTTGTCGGTATATAGAATGTTGTTGCGGCAGGACTGCAACACGATTGTGTATACTCCCAATTACACCCCGCCAAGGGGCACCCGAATTAGGGCTTGCAACTCCGCAACGGACGACCTGATCGCGTCTGCTACTGCCGTAGCCGTGTCGTCGTCGGAGCACACAAGGTAGAACGCACCGCCGCCCCCGGCACCGCTGAGTTTTCCGCCGGCGGCGCCCGCGGCCAGGGCAGTTTGCAGTATTTCGTCCAGGAGGGGAGTCGAAACTCCGAGTTCCCGCAACAGTTCGTGCGCCGCCAGCGCCCGTCCGCCGAATTCCTCCACCGTTGTATCCGGATGATTTATCGTTTCCACACTGAACGCGCCGAGGCGGGTGAGGATGTCGTCGACGCGCCGCGGCGATGCGTCCCGTCGCGCCCGTACGGAGGCGACCAGTTCCCTGGTTGTTTTCTCCCGCGGCACGGAGCCTGCCAACAGCGTCGCGTCCGGGAGACGTACCGGGGCGGTGCGGGGAAGTATACTCCGGCGCCGCGGGGCGTCGGCGCTGCTGCCGCCGTTATCCGTGTCGGGCTCCGGAAACTCAAAGGATCGCGCCCCCTCCAGTGTGGTGAGGCCTGTGTCGATACCGCTCGGGGTGCCGTGGAAAAAGTGTTCCAGCCGGTGCGCCACCGACCAGATGCGGGTCGCTTCCGCCTCCGTTGCGGCCGGCGGAACGATATCGCCGGAATGAAGCATCCAGCGGGCGAGAACGGTGGACAATGCGGCGCTTGAACCGAAACCGCTGCTGACGGGAAGCTCGGACCGCACGGTGAGATGAACCCCGCCGAGGGGAGGACAGTGCATGGCGGCGGCGGTCTGCTCGATATGATCAAGGAACGCCCGGGCCTGCTCCTCCGGGATGTCCAGGTCGGGAAATGAGATCGTCAACCCGGGAGCGGGGGTGACGGTGAGGTGAAGCTTCCGGGGTATGCTCAATCCAATGGCGGGAAAACCGAAAACCGCGGCGTGTTCACCAAAAAGGAGGAGTTTCCCCGGTGCCGAATACATCATTTCTCCCGCCATACCGACTACCCGGTGTGGTAGCGGCACAGCAGCCCTTCAGTCTCGATCGCGGTGGGCGCGCATCCCCGCGGGAGGGGGCGACGCGGCGAGTGAGTCGCAAAAATAATGCTCCCTTCGTTCCCGGCGCCGCTCGCCTTTGCGATCCAGCCGTCGTCCATATGGGAGCTCACAAAGGGGAGCTGGGCGGAAACGCCGATTTCCTCGCCAAGGGCGGCGCCGAAATGTGCCGCCTTGTGGAGTGCTCCAAAAAGCTCGGTCCAGCCGTTGGTTCGTTCAATATCCTCAACGATTGCATTGTTCTCCTGAAGAAATGTCGTTTCCCTGTCACTCCCCGGAGGGATCTGTTCTTCAAAACAGCCCACCGCCGTGCGGGAAGAGACCGGGCGCCCTCTGTTCCACGTGAAGAGGGAACCGCCGTGGGAGACAAATCGTTCGAGAAAATAGACCGACGTCCACAGTGGTCTCGCTCCGCCGGTAAATCGAATCGCCCCGCCGACGGCGCTGGTTACGACATCGTATCCGCTGCCCCGACCGCCGTGTGACCGTCGGTGGGCGTCCAGCGCAGCGGTGATCGTCTTTTCCAGACCGGAGTTCCGGTACACCCGGTCGTCCCGGAACTGCCTGCCCCGCGTATTTGTGTCGGCTATTTCCTGAAATGCCGCGGTGAGAAGCAACGCCGCCACCGCGCTCGATCCGAGGCCGAGTTTTGTGCCCGACGCACGTTCAAAAAAGGGGCGTGTGTCAATTTCTATTCGCCAGCGCCCGGAAACCGTCACCGGCGGCGTCCCGAGGACGGTATCAGCGACCGCCGTCACGATGGCAAGGGGGTTTCTGTCGCTGTGTACGACCTGCTTCCCCTCCATATCGGCGACCACTTCAATTGCTTTCGACGTATCGCTCCCCGCGCCGGCGGCGTTCCCGTCAAGACGATACAGGCGGAGACGCCCGCGCGGTGACGTTGCAACTGAAAGTCCGAGACCGCCGGGGCGGGTGATCGCATACTCACCTGCAACGAGCATATTTGCCGGGGCCGACCATTCCGCGTAGAGCTTCATGACACCACCCTGGCGGCGCCGCCGATGGAAGAGACGACCGGCGGAAGGGCGCAAAACCCCTCGCACCGCTCCAGGACGGCCGAAACATGCGTCTCGGGAACGATAACTTTTACCTGAGGTCCTGCGTCCATCGTTTCCCATACGGGCATTCCTTCGCGGCGCATCATGTCCACCGTGTGGAGGACATCCACCGTCCGCGAACTCCAATAAAGAACCGGCGGGTCCGCCGCCATCATTGTCGCAAACATACGG
Organism: Alkalispirochaeta sp.; assembly: GCA_965242725.1. Lineage (GTDB taxonomy): Bacteria > Spirochaetota > Spirochaetia > DSM-27196 > Alkalispirochaetaceae > Alkalispirochaeta. Next base: position 23,807 of record CBDESZ010000012.1, on the reverse strand, counting down.
AGATAACTCTTCCGCATCGCCTCTCCGAGGGCGGTCAGATCGCGTTCCGCCACGGCATAGAGACATTGCCGGTTCAAAAGGGGGGCGTCCTGTACCCAGGAGCGAAAAAATGGAGATGTATCGCGGGTGGCGTTCATCGCTGATCGCGAGGAAAGCGGTTTTGATTCAGCCGACAGCGGTAAAACGACAACACGGAGTTCCGGCCACCACCGCTCATCGTATATCTGTCGGGCCGCAGAAGCCCCCGCCTCCCACACAACAAATCCTCCGAAGATGCTCCGCGCCGCCGAGCCCGAACCAATGCGGGCAAGAGCGGAGCGTTCCTCTTCGGATACGTCGGAAGCTCCCGCTGCGGCGAGGGCTGCCGTTACCAGTGCGGCAAAACCTGAAGCGGAGCTTGCCAGCCCCGCTGCCGTGGGAAAATCGTTTCCGGACGTAACGGAAAAGCCGTATCGCCGCGGCAGGGCGGGGCGGTCGCCCCGGGAAATGGTGCCGTTGTCCGTCTTCGCAGGGCTTGCGCCCGCCGTGGAGCCTGTGTGCACCACGGAGCTGCGTGCGATCGTCCGTTTGAGGGCGGAAAAGAGCGGGCGAAAAGGTTTCGTATCTTCTTCCCTGTCGTTGATCACAACACGGTCACGGGAAGCGATGGAGACGGTCGTTGTCGTTGTCAGGGCGGCGAGGGAAATGCCGACGCTCGAGGTGGCGGGAATGTTGACACCTCTGCGACGCTTTCCCCAGTACTTGACGAGGGCAAGAGACGGATGGGCGACGGCAGTCGCGGTCAGCTCACCCCGATAACCGGCCATCATCACCCGCCGTTTTCCGGCTGCCGAAGTTCCGAAAGAAGTGAACGAGCCGCTTCAATATTGAACACCCCGTTGTCCCAGACGCGACGCGCCAGCTCCTGAAGCTCACTGTCCCGGGCCCCTGCGAGCCATGCAAGACGGCGGGAATGCTGTTTCATGTGTCCCTGTTGAATGCCCTCTCCCACGAGGGCGGACAGTGCGGCAAAGTTCTGGGCGAGACCAAGCGAAACGGCGATACGGCTAAGCCGATCGGCTGAGACTTCAATCTCCGGAGAGAGAAAAAGTATTTTCAGCGCCAGGGTGGTGACGGGATGAAACCCGACGGCTCCTCCCACCGTTCCGAGGGCAATAGGTATTTCAAGAGAACCGGTGAGCACTTCACCGTCGACGGCGTACTCAGTCAAGGCGCGATACCGTCCGTCCTTGACCGCGTAGGCGTGTGCGGCAGCCTCTATTGCCCGGGTGTCATTGCCCGTTGCCAGGGCAAGGGCGGATACGCCGTTCATGATGCCCTTGTTGTGGGTAACCGCACGGTACGTATCGGTATCGGCAAACTCATTGCCCTTCACGATACGCCGGGCCATGGTAGGACCGTCAAACCGGCCGCGACCGAGACGGTCGACGGGTATGGAAAATGTTGCCCGGGCGCGCCGCCGTGGCGCTGCGTTTGTAAGGATCGCCATGAGGACGGTTCCGCCGGTGAGGCTCTCCAGCGGTTCCCGCAGCGCCTCGGCGGCGCTGTTGATGATATTGGCCCCCATGGCATCCCGGGTATCCACATGGAGATAGACGACGAGGAGCTCGCTCTCGGTATGGTGGGTTACCTCGATGCCGCGATATCCGCCTCCCCGGCGCGTCATCGGCCCCAGAAGCGTCACGAGGCGCCGGTGGAGATCCCGTTCCGCGGCGATGATCCGGTCCCGCGCTCCCGGGCGGGCGTGTTCAATGGCGATCTGGGCGGTCATAATCTGGCCGGTGGAGGTTGTAAAAAAAACCGCCGCCATGGCGTGTGATCAATCCGCCGGCATAGGTGGCCGCCGCGATGACCGAAGGTTCCTCCGTTGCCATGGGAATGTTGAAGAGCTCTCCGTCCACCTGTATCCCCCCGGCGATTCCAAGGGGAACCGGCATGACACCCACGGCAGATTCAACCATGACATCAGCGAGATCGATCAGGGCGTCCGAGGGTGCCGACGAGTGATAGGTCCCCGGATCGGTGTCGAGAAGCTGGAAAAGCAGATCCCGCTTTTCCCGTGCGGGAAGCTTCCGGAAGTTCCGTGGTAGCTCAATATTCCCCTCGAGAGGTGTATATGCCGTATCAGCCATATCGCTCCTTGCCCTGCCACGCCTCCAGTAACGAATGCGCGTCTTTTTCAAACGCTGCGTCCATCCACAGCGGGGCGGTCCGCAGCGTTTCCGTACGGGTACAGCCTGATAAAACCATACCGATTTGGATAACATACTGCAGTTGTCGCCCGACGGCCACCGCCGCGGCGACACCGCCGTCGACGACGGCGCGTACAAAGGGGAGGGCCAGGCCGACGCTTTCGGCGCCGAGGGCGAGGGCGGCGAGGACGTCCATTCCGCTCCGGATTCCCCCCGATGCGAGAACTCCCCGTAAATTCCGCCCCATCGCGGCGAGGATCAGCCCGGTGGGGATACCCCATTCATCAAACTCCCGTGCCGCCGCCGCAGCCGCGGCGTCATCGAGCCGGTACGACTCCACCCGGTTCCAGTTGGTCCCGCCCGCACCGGCAACGTCGACGTAGCGGACACCCGTCTCCAGGATACGACGGACGTCGGCGGGATGGATGCCGAAGCCGGTCTCCTTGACGATCACCGGCACCGGCGACCGCCGGGTAAACTCACCGATCGCATCGAGGATACCCGTAAAGTCGTGGTCCCCTTCCGGCTGCACCAGCTCCTGCCCGGGATTGAGGTGTACCGCAATTGCGTCAACCTTCAGTTCATCAATCAGACGGTATATGTCGTCGTGGTCTCCGTCGGGCAGCTGTACCCCGCCGATATTGGCAAATACCGGCACCGAAGGGGCGTATTTCTTCAACCGAAAGTGGTCCATCACCTCCGGCTTCTTCAGAAGTATGCGGATAGAACCCATACCCACGGGAATCCCGAGCTCTTCCGCTGCCGCGGCGAGGTCCTTGTTCACCTGATAGGTGCCGGCTGAACCGCCGGTCATGGAGGATATAAAAAGAGGCATGGAAACGGGAACATCGAGAAATGAAGAGGTCGTGTTCACCTCGGCGGCGTCCAGTTCCGGCAGCGCGTGGTGAACGAGATGGACCTCACCGAGACGAGTCGCAGACGTCTCTACCCTGTACTGATCCGTGTCGGCGCAAATGGTGAGGTGCTGAGTTTTCCGCTCACCAAGGTCGCCGCTTCCCGCTGCCCCGGTCATGGTGCCGTGTAATCGTATTCCCGGTATCCGTCCTCGCGAATACTCTTCAGAAAGTACCGATCGGGATCGACATCGCTCCCGTCACTGACCTCTCCCGTTTCCCAGGAATACATTTCCTTGGCGATAAACTCGTTATACACATCCATTGAAACGTTCCGGCCCGCGTCCAGGACGGCTTCAAGGTCCCACGTCGCAAGGACGGCGGGCGCGTCGGATGCAACCGTTCCGGAGATGACGCTCATGGTATTGCCCGACCCGTAGGACGCGATGAGGACTTTTTTCCCGACCACGGAATCGCCCTCGGCGCGCCAACGATTCCAGAGGGCATACATGAGTGACATGTAGGCGGAACCGGAGTAGATATTCCCGACGTGGCGCGCCGCCTCGATACCCTCATCAAAGTGGTGGTCCATAAGAAACTGCTGCGCCTCCGAAGGGCCGAGACCGGCACGCTTTTCAAGGAGTCTGGTCATGCCGGTGATCGCCATCTTGTAAAAGGGTACGTGGACAACAAAGAGATCCGTTCCTTCCAGAAGTTCCCGCGGATCCTCGCCGCGGCGGCGGGCATGATCCATAAACGCCGTATCCAGGGCATCGTTATAGCACTCCACGGAGTAGCGACCCTGGACGCGCGCCGTAATGGACGGAAGGGGACGAAAAAAATCATCCTCGTCGCTCGAGGCGAGGCCGACGGTCCCCAGATCAATTTCGAGAAGCCGGGGATTCTCCTCCACAAGCAGCGCAACCGCACCAGCCCCCTGGGTGATTTCCGCCGTTGATGGCGTCAGATACCGGGCAACGTCGGTGCATACCACCAGGCCGCTCTCATCGCCCCGCCCGATGGACTGCAGCATTCCCGCAACACCCATCATGGCGATGGTGCCGCCTGCACAGGCGTGCTGTACCTGAAAGGTGGAAAGCTCCCGGGGAAGGGGAATGCCGGTGCGCTGCAGCAATCCGTGGGCGTAGGCAGATATCGGTTTGGACATATCCACCGATGACTCTGTACCTACGGCAAAATATCGCACCGAAGGCGCCGCCGACGGTGCCGCCGATGAGCGCAGAAAGAGTTCCCTTGACGCCTGGGCGGCGAGGGTGACGGGATCCTCCCAACGACGGGTAAAGCGCATCGCCACCTGATTCGTCGATTCGATCGCCCGTCTGAGACGACGTTCAAATGACGGATCCTCCTCGGCGCGGCGAGCGAGAATTTCCTCCAGCGTGATCTTTGCCGGCGGAATATAGATGCTCATGTCGCTTATTCCAACTGAACCTTTTTCCATTCTACCAAACCCCTTGTCGGACGTTCACGATTGGTCCCCGGAGCCGCCGGAACATGAAATATGGTGTATCGGGCGGCGGACCGGCAGTAAAAATATCGCTATCGCGTGTAAGAGTACATCAAAGGCGGTGAAAATGACAAATTTACATATACCGCCGGGCGCGCACGCAGCCTTGTCCAGACGCGGGAAATTTGACACTATGTCCCGCCCATGGATTACGCCGTACTGGTCTCCGGAGGCGTTGATTCCGCCGTGGCGCTGCACACCTTGAAACGCCGGGGCGGGGATCGTCTCCGGGCGTACTATCTGAAAATCTGGCTTGAGGATGACCTCTCGTTTCTCGGAAATTGCCCCTGGGAGGAAGATCTCTCCTACGCCCGGGCGGTCTGCGCCGCTGCGGACGTCCCCCTTGAGGTCATCCCCCTGCAGCGGGAGTACTACGACCGGGTCGTCTCATATACACTTGAAGAACTCCGCAACGGATTCACCCCCTCCCCGGACATCTTCTGCAATCAGCGCATCAAATTCGGCGCCTTTTACGATGCAATCGGTGCGGGGGCCGATCGTATTGCAACGGGTCATTATGCGGATATAGAACGAACTTCGTTCCGCGGAGCTCCGGCCCGGGATGCCTCGGATACAGCCCGCCTCGTCATGGCTCCTGATCCGGTCAAGGACCAGACCTATTTCCTCTCCCATCTCTCCCAGGAGCAGCTGCGGCGGGCGGAGTTTCCCATCGGAACGATGACCAAGGGAGAGGTTCGTGCCCTCGCCGGGGAGTACAACCTGGAGAACAAGGACAGACCAGACAGCCAGGGCATCTGCTTTCTCGGGCGGATCAAATATACCGAGTTTGTAAAGCATTACCTGGGAACCAGGGAGGGAAAGATCGTGGAGGACGGCTCCGGCCGGACGCTCGGGAGCCATCAGGGTGCCTGGTTTTACACAATCGGTCAACGTCAGGGCCTGGGTCTCGGAAACGGACCGTGGTACGTCACGGGCCGCAACATCGACGAGAACGTCATCACCGTCGCCCACGGGACGGCGGTGGCCGAGCGCGCCCGGGATTCCTTCCACATCGGCCACATCACCTGGGTCGCGCCGCCTCCGCCGGCCCTCGAGGCGGAGCGGGTCAGACTGAAACTCAAGATCCGGCACGGTCCCGCACTGACGGACTGTACCGTTTCCGCGGTAGACGGCGGAACGGTGGCAACGGCGGATCGTCTCAAAATCACGATGAGTGACGTCGACAAAGGGGTCGCTCCGGGGCAGTTTGCAGTGCTCTACGATCCGCCCTACTGCCTCGGTGCAGGCAAGATTCTGCCCGGCGATCCGACCGGCGGGGAGGAGCAATGACCGGCTACACCTCACGCGGTACCCCCCGGATCAGTATCGCTCCGATGATGGACTGGACGGATCGGCACTATCGCTATTTTGCGCGGAAACTCAGCCGGCGGGTGATGTTCTACACCGAGATGGTCACCACCGGGGCGATTCTGTACGGTGATCGCGACCGCTTTCTCGCCTTTCACGAGGCGGAACGGCCGCTGACCCTTCAGATTGGCGGCGACGAACCCGACGCCGTCGCCCGGGCGATAGAAATTGCCGAGCCCTACGGCTACGATGAATACAACCTCAACGTGGGATGTCCCAGCGACAAGGTACAGGAAGGGCAGTTCGGGGCGTGTCTCATGGCGACACCGGAAAAGGTTGCCCGCATCGTACGGGCGATGCGGGGTGTTACCGATCGACCGGTGAGCGTGAAACACCGTATCGGCATCGACAATCTCGACCGCTATGAAGACATGCGCCGGTTTGTCGATATCGTCGCGACGGAGGGTGTAGAGCGCTTTACCGTTCACGCCCGTATCGCCATCCTCGACGGGCTGACCCCCAAACAGAACCGCACGATTCCGCCGATACGTTATGAGGACGTTTACCGACTCAAAGATGAACGTCCCGATCTGGAAATATCAGTCAACGGACAGGTCAGGGAAGTGGAAGACATAGAGACGCACCTCAGGCGCGCCGATGCGGTCATGATCGGCCGCAAGGCGTACGAGCAGCCCTGGTTCCTCACCGCTCTGGATGCCCGTTTTTTCGGTGACGATCCCTTCCGTATGACCCGTCACGACGTGGTGGAGTCACTCTTTCCCTACATGGACAATCTCGACGCGGAAGGTATACCGCCCCGGCGGATGATCAACCATTTGCTTGGAATTTTCGCCGGACAACCCGGCGCCCGCAAGTGGAAGCAGGCGCTCAGCGGACGTCTGCCGGCAATCCCCGGCCGGGAGATTCTCAAGAGAGCTCTCGATGCGGTTGAGGATGTGCGGTCCGACGTCGCGTAAAACCGTTCAGATTTCTCTGATCCAGCGTGTTTGCCACCCGCACGCTTGTGGACAGTAAATACTACTTGAGAACTCTTCGTTTCGACAGTACAATGAACTGCCATTCTTTTTTGGAGTAAATAACGTGAAAGTACGATCGCAGATAAATTTACTAGTCCTTGTCCTCATTGTGTCCCTTGCACTTATCGGAGGTGGGCTTTTTGTCGCCGACGAAATCGCCAGGCAGGTGAAAGACCTGGAATTGAAGGTGGCTACGGCGCTGAAAAACGTCTATCGCCTCACCGACGCAAACAAGGAGCTTATGGTAACCACCATGCCCCTATCGCAATCTCTGGAAAGGTGGCAGGAAATCATCGAGGATCTAGACGCCTCAATCAGCGTCCTCGCCGGCCATCCCAGCATGCGCTATCTCTCCGACGACCTCGTTGAAATGATCCAGCGGAGCGATTCCGTCTGGGCCCTCTCCCGGCGGCGATTCGAGGGCGCGGCGGCTTCCTTTGAGGAGCTCATGAACGATGATCGTCTTCCCGATTTCCGCAAGACCGGCCTGTACGAACTGCGAAACTACCTTGCCGAGTCAAATCTCTCCGCGACCCTCCTCTTTCAGATTTCCCAGCTGAACAGCGACCTTCGCTCATTTGACGTGGCGGCACGGGACCTGGTGGTGGCCAACCTTGAAGAGGTGAACAAGGCGGTTGCCGTCCAGTCCGACGAAATCCGTTCCTTCGGAATGATACTTGTTCTGATACTGAGTGTCGTCGTCGCCGTCGGGGCGATTGTCTTTGTCATGATCTTCGGCAGAAAGCTCTCCGGGCGCGTGGGCGGCATGGAGCAGGGAATGGGCCTGGTGGCGCAGCGGGACCTGACGGTACGCCTGCATACCTCAGGAAAGGACGAGATCGCCGACCTGGGACGGTACATCGACGCAACCCTCGATGTCATCGCGGCCTTTGTACTCTCGGTGAAACGGGCGGTCAATGACGCGGAAGAGCTCAAGGACGGCCTCTCCTCCGGCTCGGCCGAGAGCGCGTCGGCGGTCAATCAGATCAGCCACAACATAGACTCCATACGGACGGAGTTTGACCGGCTCAACGGGAGTGTGGAGCAGAGCTCGACGGCAGTTCGTGATATCGACGAAAAGGTCGGCAACCTCAGCGAAAACATTACCAATCAGAGCAAAATCATCTCCAACAGCGCCGTATCCGTGGAAGAGATGGACAGCGCCATACAACAGGTCACACAGCTCTCTGCGGACAAGCGCAAGGCCGCGGAGGCACTGGTGCAGATCATACTCGACGGCGGGGAGAAGATACACGCCACCAACGCAATCATCGACTCCGTGACGGCGGAGGTGGACGATATTCTGGAGATTATTGAAATCATCAATGCGGTCGCCGAGCAGACCAATCTCCTCTCCATGAACGCCGCCATTGAGAGTGCCCACGCCGGCGAGGCGGGAAAGGGCTTCGCCGTCGTCGCCGAGGAAATCCGGAAGCTGGCGGAAAGCACCTCCGACAACGCTTCACAGATCGACAGGTTGTTGAAGTCGATCACCGGAAAAATCCGGGACGCCCTCACGGCGAGTCGCGTCGGAGCGGAGACGTATGAGACGATCAGCCGGGACGTCACTCTCTTCCGGGAGGCGATGGATGACATCAACGACAACATGCAGACTCTCGCCCGGGGCAGCCGGTCGATCGTGGAGACGACGCAAAGCCTTTCGGAAATTACGTCGCTGGTGACCCAGTCCACCGAGACGATCGCCGCCAACACCAACCAGATCAACACCGCCATGACAGACGCAGCGGGCATGTCCGCAACGATCGCCAACGGGATACGGGAGATCGACACCGGCGCCAGGGAGATACTCTCCGCCGTCACCGACATTTCCCGCCTCTCCGACGAAAACCGGGAGCGCATGGAGCATCTCGCCGAGCTGATCGGTCGCTTTCGCGTGGAGGCACCGGAACTCGGCGATGACGGCGCCGCCCCTGACGACGGCGCCCCCCCTTCGGGTGAACCTGCGACGGCGCAATCCGAGAAAGTAATTGAAACGGGAGTGACCGAAGCAGAATGAGTATTTTTGATAAACAACACACCCCCGATCCCGGCGTAGAAAAGTTCTGGCGCGAGACGGAGGAATCGATCGGTGAAGCCGTTCTCGCGCAGGGGCTCGCCCAGTATCACTCGGGAGGTGAAGAAGAAGGACCGTTATGGGGGCTTGTGTATGTCACCTCGACGAGACTCTTTTTCCGTCACTTTCCCCAGGAAAGCTGGTTTTCCTCATTTCTGGGCGGAAAGAACTCGGGAATCGGCGATGAAGGGCGCAGTGCCCGCACCCGGGATGTTACGCTGGAGTGGCCGCTGTCGGGGTATACCCACGTGGAAGAGGAACAGGAACGGACCAGTATCAAGACGGTTCTCCTCGGCAAGCGGCCGGGGCGGATTACACTGGTGGCACAAGAGGGAGGCCGGCCGATCGTGCTCTCGGTGGAACACAACCGGTCGGCCGTGCTGTCGGCAGTCGCCGGGGGGATGGAAGGATAAACCGTACCGATCCCGGCATGTACCGACACGGCAGGATCAGTACGTGAAAAAGCGATGTTCCGTCAGGTGGTGGAATCGCTCGCCCGGGCGGAGGATAATCGGGGGAAACTCCGGTCTGTGCGGCGTATCCGGGAAGAACTGACACTCAAAACAGAGTGCTTCCCTTCCTGTCAACGTCGACCCGTCCCGTCCGATCTGGCCGGGCAGGTTGTTTCCGCTGTAGAAGTGGACGGCGGGGTAGGTCGTTCGTACTTCCATGACGCGGCCCGTATCGGGTGCCCGCAGTTCCGCAGCCATCCGCAACTCCTGTCGATCCTCCTTCCATCCGTCGACGACCCACGAGTGGTCATACCCACCCATGTCGGTACCATCCAGGGCGGCAATTTCCTTGCCGATCCGTTTCCACGCGGTGAAATCGTAGGGCGTGCCGCTCACCGGAACGAGGTCGCCCGTGGGAATTTTCTCCCTGGTTGCCGCATAGGCTTTTCCCGGAAGTCGGACCTCGTGGTTGAGGATCTTTTCTTCTCCGGACAGGTTCCAGTAGGTATGATTGGTCAGGTTGACGATCGTCGGGGCGTCCGTCTCGGCCTCAAAGGTGAAGGTGATCCGCATGTCGTCGTGGACGGTAATGCCGTGTTTCACCTTCAGCGCGCCGGGATAGCCTTCTTCTCCGTCGGGACTCGTCCGGGTCAAATAGACGGTGGCGGAGTGGGCGTCTGATTCAGTTTCCGCATCGTATACACGCTTGTCGAAACCCAGGTTTCCACCGTGAAGGTGGAGGTCTCCGGAGTTTGATGCCAGTGAATAGAATTTCCCGTCCAGTTCAAAGCCGCCCCGGGATATGCGGTTACATACCCTGCCGATGAAGGCGCCGTAATAGGGGCTTTTTCCGACAAACTCTTCAAGGGTGTTGCGGGCAAGCGTTACCTCACCCATGGCGCCATCCCGGTCGGGGGTCCTGACGCTGGTGAGTATCCCACCGTATGTGGAGACGGTTACTTCAAAACCGTTTGTGCAGCGGAGGGTGTACAGCTCGACCGCCGTACCATCAGGCAGGCGGCCGAAGGGTGATGTGCTGACTGTGACTGCCATGGATCACACCGGAGGGCGTGCAACGTAGTCGTCGGCCTTCAACAGCATTTTCACGTACTGGGCGCGGCGATAGGTCCACTTGTCGGGTGTCTTTTCCACACTGAGTTTTCCGCGGAAGGCATCGAGGTCCTTGTACCCTTTCCGGTCCATCCACGCTTCCACATCCTTGAGTACCGTACCGATGACGTCGATGCGGTTGCGGTAGAGGGTACTTACCGCCTGAAAGACGTCCGCTCCGGCGAGGAGAACTTCAATGGCATCCTCTCCGGTGTGAATACCGTTTGAGGCGCAGATCGAACCTTTGACTTTTCCGTGGAGCAGACCGGCAAAGCGGAGGGCGAGGCGATGGTCGTTGGAGGTGCTCAGATTAAAGGGATACTGACCCGTTTCCTTCTCGATATTGAAACTTGGATGAAAGAGCCGGTTGAAGAGGACAAACCCGTCAACCCCGGTGGAGTCCATCTTTGAGATGATTTCAAGTGGGCTTGTATAAAAGGGGCTGAGCTTTACGGAAACTGGAACCTTGACCTTGGATTTCACCTTCTTGATGGCATCAATCTGCTCCGCTTCTATTTCCGCTGCGCTTTTATTGCTGTCGGTCGGGATGGCGAAAAAGTTGAGCTCAAGGGCGTCGACGCCGGTCTCCACCATTTTCACCGCCCAGTCGGCCCAGGTGTCGGGATTGGTACAGTTCAGACTGCCGATAACGGGAATATCCACCGCTTCCTTGGTCTTTCTCACCCACATGAGATGTTCGTCCGGACCACCGTGCTCGATATCGGGAAAGAGATCCTGTATTTCCGCGTCGAGGTTATCGTTTATCGTCAGCTCTTCTTCGAGGCGCATTTTCTGCAGCTGAATCTGCTCTTCAAACAGACTCTGAATGACGATCGCCGCGGCGCCGGCGTCTTCGATACGTTTAATTGCGTCCATATGGGCGGTCATGCTGCATGCCCCCACAATGAATGGATTTTTTAACGGAATCCCTAAATACTTGGATTGCAAGTTGGCCATTTGTTGCTCCTTCAGAATTGGCTATTGGACAAGTTTGTTGGTATTGTAGTACCACCACCGGCCGCCGTCAATGAAGGGGGTCTGAAGGAGATTTGGAATGGAAATTGTACGATTCGGCAGCGATGATATTGAAAACGTCCTGAGCAAAATGGATGCGGGAGAGCTGGACTCCCTCGCCTTCGGCGCAGTTCAGCTGGACAAGGAGGGAAACATCCTCTCCTATAACGCCGCGGAAAGCGAGATAACCGGACGTTCCCCCGAAGAAGTGATGGGCAAGAATTTCTTCACCCAGGTTGCGCCCTGTACCAACACCGATGAGTTCTTCGGGAAATTCCGGGAAGGCGTTGAGTCGGGCAACCTGAACAACCTCTTTGAGTACGTCTTTGACTACAAAATGACACCCACCAAAGTCCAGGTTCACATGAAAAAGGCGTTGCAGGGAGATTCATACTGGGTCTTTGTGAAACGGGTGGCCCGTTCCGTGTGACCGGCCTCATAGCGGGTCTCACAGACGATGACCTTTTTCGTATCGTACGGGACGTGGTGGAAGATGAGCTCCTGCGGAGCAGGGGGGCGTCCTTTGACCGGGCGGTCGCGGCAACGTGGGACTCAGGGACCTCGCTCCGGGAGGGAGGTCTCACCCTCGATTCTCTTGAGCGATTCACCCTTGCGGGCCGGTTCAATGAAACCTTCGCACTCTTCAAAAGCGGCGTAGAGGACAATCTTCTCCGGGCCCGCACTCTTGGTGACACAGTCGAGGTGATTCACGCGGGTCTCTCCCACGACGCGGAAGAACTCGCCTTTTACACAGGTGGTACCACCGGTTCCCCGCGGCCGCAGCGCCACCTCTCGGCGCGGCTTATCCAGGAAATCGAATATCTCCGGACGGTCTTTTCCGGACGGAAACGTGTGGTCGTCACCGTACCGGTGCACCACATTTACGGCTTTCTCTTCGGGGTGCTGCTGCCGCGGGCATTGGAAGTACCCGCTGTGGACGCCCGTTTTTCGCTGTTGACCGGAACACGGGCGCCGCAACCGGGAGATCTTGTCGTTTCCGTTCCCTTTTTGTGGGAACGATTTCTCCCGGGGAGTACCACATGGCCCGGAAACGTCTGGGGAGTGAGTTCTACCGCGCCTCTCGATCCCTCCACAGGTACCGGGCTCTGTGGCGGTGTGGACCGGCTCACTGAAGTCTACGGCTCAAGCGAAACAGGCGGAATCGGACTGCGCGACCACTGCGCCGGTGAGGAGGCGTTTACCCTCTTTCCCTATTGGTCGCTTCCCGAAGGGGAGAAGAGAGGCGTCGGGACCGACGTCGCCGACGAGACGGCGGTCCTTTGGCGCCGTGTCGGTGATTCCGACGCGCCCGTCTCCTATGACCTCCCCGATCGGGTGAAGGTCGTGGACCGTCGGCGGGTCCGTCCCGCGGGACGAAGGGACGAAGTGGTTCAGGTGGGGGGAGAAAACGTCGACCTCCCGACGCTGCAGGAGAAGATTCTATCCGTTCTCGAGAGGGCGGCGGACTGTGCCGTACGCCTTGATGCCAACGGACGGGTAAAGGCGTTCATCGTGCCCCGGCCGGGAGAGACACTACCGCCGCCCGACGAAATCCGGCGTATTCTTCATGCCGTGTTGCCGGCGCCGGCCCTTCCCGGGGCGATCACCGTGGGGGAGCGGGTGCCGCGAAGCGGTACGGGAAAACTTCTGGACTGGTAAAGACCATACCCGTACAATAGATACCATGGATCGTGATTTTGCCCGCCTCGTCGATACTCTGCCCGATTACCAGGCGGCGGCACGTGATATCGAGGAAATTCTACTGACAAACACCGTCATGGCGTCGGAAATACCCGCCCCCACCTTCGGGGAACAGCAGCGGACGGAGTTTGTTCTGGAACGATTCAACGAATACGAACTGCAAAACACTTCCACCGACGAGGCGGGGAATGCACTGGGAATCCTTCCCGGACGGACGGGAGAACGGAATATTCTCGTGGTCGCCCATATGGACACCGCCTTCTCGGCAAAGATCGATCACACCGTTTCGATCGAGCCCGAGAGTATTTCCGGTGCCGGGATTGGCGACAACAGCCTCGGACTGGCGGCGGTCATGACCCTGCCGGTTCTGCTGCAGCGTCTCAACCTCGAGCTTGATGCCAACATAATCCTCATGGGGAGCGCCCGCAGCCTCGGACGGGGTGACATAGAGGGCATCCGTTTTTTTCTTGACAACAAGGAAGTGGAGATCGCCACCGGAATCTGCGTGGAAGGGGTAAAATTGGGCAGGTTGAGCTACGCATCCATCGGTATGCTTCGTGGCGAAATTACCTACCGTGTCCCCGAGGAGTACGACTGGACACGCTTTGGCGCCGGCGGTGCAATCGTCAACATCAACGACGTCATTAACAAGATTCTGGAAATTCCTTTGCCCCGCCGTCCCCGTACGTCGATCGTCCTCAATAACGTCGAGGCCGGTGCATCCTTCAACACCATACCCAGGCAGGCGCGTCTGCAATTTGAAATACGCAGTGAATCGGGTGACCTGGTGCGAACCCTGGGGGAACATATCGGGGACATCGCCGCGGAGACGAGTTCCGAGACCGGCGCGGACGTGAGTTACAACGTGCTCGCCCGGCGGCAGCCGGGGGGAATCGGCTTTTCCCATCCCCTCGCGGTGCACGCGCGGTCAATCATCAACGCCCTGGGGGTGCACCCCCGTATTTCCCCGAGCACCTCCGAGCTGTCGGCCTTCATCGATAAGGGCATCCCGGCGGTGACGATCGGTCTCACCGAAGGGGAACACTACAACGAAGAAAACGAGCGCCTCCTCATAGAACCGGTCTATCTCGGACTGGCCCAGCTCATCGGACTGCTTACCGCCATAGACGGGGGGTATGTGAATGGAACTTAACCAGTGGCTCAAGACCCATACCTTTCATCATTCGGCGTTCCGGGATCTCCGCAGCCTGGTTGAGGCCAAGGAGAAGGAAGGGCTCAGAATATCCCTCTGCATTCCCACCCTCAACGAGGAAAAGACGATCGGCAAAGAGGTTGTCATTTTTCGCAGCGAGCTGATGAAGCGCTACCCCCTCGTGGACGAACTTGCCGTCATTGACTCGGGAAGCACAGACAAGACGCTTGAAATCGCCGCCAGCTTCGGCGCCGACACCTATCTCGCCGAGGAAATTCTGCCGGAAGTCGAACCGAAACGGGGAAAAGGGGAAAATCTCTGGAAGGCGATTTATCAGTTGACCGGGGATATTATCGTCTACATCGACGCCGATATCAAAAACATCCACCCCCGATTTGTCTACGGCCTCGTCGCCCCCCTTATTTACAACCGGGAAATGCAGTACGTGAAGGCGTTCTATGACCGGCCCCTCGCCTTCAGCCACGGGATGCGTCCCAGCGGCGGCGGAAGGGTGACGGAAATTCTCATCAGACCTCTCTTCTCGCTCTTCTTTCCCGAGCTCACCGCGATCATTCAACCATTGTCAGGTGAGTATGCCGTCCGCAGAACGGTCCTTGAACAGATTCCCTTCCCCATAGGATATGGGGTGGAGACGAGCCACCTCATCGATGTATACACCCTCTATGGAATGAAAGCCTTCGGCCAGACCGACCTGGACCAGCGGGTTCACCGCAATCAACCGACCCGCAGCCTGGGAAAGATGGCATTTGGAATCCTCCAGACCTTTCTTTCCCGGGCTGAAAAGCTCGGTATCATTGGTGAGCTTCCCGACATGTCCACCGTCCTGCGGCAGTTTCAGGTGAGCGACCAGGTCTTTGAGACGGTGGAACACCGGATCGTGGAAGAGGAACGGCCACCGATGAATACAATCGACGCATATCTCTCCCGGCGGAAAGGAATAGCATGACTGACATAACATTTCGCGACGTCTCGTTTGCGTATCCCGGTGAGGTCGATGAAGATGCGACGGGCGAGGAGACGTCCGAGGGCGCCGGGCCGGCGGTCTTTTCCGCATTGAATCTAAGGCTCCCGGGAGGATTCACCTTCCTCGTCGGACCCAACGGTATCGGCAAGAGCACCCTCATGCTCCTCGCGGCAGCGCGTGTCTTCCCGCAGAGCGGATCGGTGACCATCGGCGGTGACGACTCCCGCCGGTTTATGGACGCAGGCTTTGATTCCGAGGTTGAAGAACGGCGGAACAGCCTGATTTCGTTCATCTATCAGAATATGGAATTTGAGACTGACGAGGCGATCGGTACCGTCTTTGATCTGATAGCGAGGGACGGAGCGGATCGCGGTATCATCGAAGCGGCGGAGCTTTCAGATCGCCTCACCTCCCCGATGCATGAACTGAGCAAAGGGGAGATGCAGCGGGCAATTGTTGCCATGAGCGTCCTTTATGGGTCGCCTGTAGTGATGATGGACGAACCGGTCTTTGCCGTGGAACCGGCACGAACGGAGCGGCTCTTTCAATGGCTCAGGGAGTACTGTCGGCGTCGATCCATGGATATATATGTCAGTGTCCACGATGTGGAGCTCGCCCGGCGGTACGCCGACGCAGTGATTCTCATGCATCAGGACGGCGTCGTAGAATCGGGATCTGCCGATACGCTTCTGGAACGAAGGAGTCTGGAAAACGCCTTCAAGGCGCCCTATGACACCCTATACCGGCGACAAAACCTGTATCGCCAACTGCTTCGAGGAGGGATGTAATATGAAAACGGTCCTGTGCTACGGCGACTCCAATACCTGGGGATACAACCCGAACACAAAGGAGCGGTATAACCGTACCGAACGGTGGACACGACTGCTCCAACACAACCTGGGTGACGGGTACGAGGTCATAGAAGAGGGTCAGAACGGCAGAACCACCGTCCACGATGACCCGGTGGAAGGGCAGAAGAACGGTATGACCTATCTCGTCCCCTGTCTGGAAAGCCACAAACCTGTTGATATCGTCGTCCTCATGCTGGGTACGAACAACCTCAAGCGACGCTTCGGCGAGGGGGCCGAGGAAATCGCCCGCTCGGTGGGTCGGCTGATACAGACCATACAGACAAGCGAGTACGGTCCCGGCGGCGCTTCGCCTGAGGTCCTGCTTCTCGCGCCGCCGCCGGTGGCCAAGCTGACTGAGTTTGCCGAAATCTTCGCCGGTGCGGAGGACAAATCACAGGGGATTGGTGAAGCCTACCGCCTCGTCGCGGAAGAACGCTCCTGCCGATTTCTGGATACCGCCACGGTCATACGTTCAAGCGACGTCGACGGAATTCATTTTGATGCAGACCAGTTACCCCTCCTGGCAGACGCCGTGGCAGGCGAGATCCGCCGGATATCCTGAACGTCCTTCGGCGGACGCAACAATCGCGAGGGTCTTCAGTATCGCACCACGGTTCCCGGACATCGGACGACACCGGCAAAAAAAAGCCCTGGAGGCGTATGACCTTCCAGGGCGATGGAGAATACCGGATTCGAACCGGTGACCTGTTGATTGCGAACCAACCGCTCTAGCCAACTGAGCTAATTCCCCAAATGCTTATTACGTAACAACTTGCAACATTTCCTGCTTTGTTGTTACCCATATCGTACGGTTCTCTGTTCTTTTTGTCAATATTCGTGTTAACGAGCCGATTTTCGCGTACGCGATCCGGTATGGAAGGTATGGAACACTCGTTGTTGTGTAATCGGAGTTATTCTTCCGCAAATCAACTGCTGCTCCAATTTGGGAGACTTTTCAATACATGATAAAATTAGTAATCTATTAAAGGTTTATGTTCACTGTGTAATCGGTCCATTGCCTGACAACGAGCCGAAACCGATCGGGAGCATTTCGTTCCCGTACAAACAGGAGGTATCAGGTGAAAAAAAAGAAACGTGGTCGCTGGAACGGTGTCGGGCAGATGCTCGCAATGATCGGATTGGTATTACTGTCCGTGCTCGCAGTGGGATGTGAGAATATCGCATTGGCCGATGAGACGACGGGTGAGCAGAATAATCCCGATGGCGGTGACGAAACAAACGACGACCCGAACAACGACAGTACCACCGGCGGTGGTACGGCCATTGATGTGAGCGGCTCCGTTCAGGGAATCGTCGATCCCTATACCGGTGATGTTGCGACCTATTCCCCCGATTCCATTCAAGGACAACCGGCGGGCACCTATTATGTTGGCGTTGAATCGGAGAGCGAAAGTGCCACCTGGCTTCCGTCGACGGAGCAGAATCTCGTAGACAGCGATGACGATTTTTCATTTACACTTCCGGTTCCGGACGCATCGGAGCTTCTCACCGCAACGGATGCATTCGGTGCAGGAATATCCTCCAGCAACGGCGATGCGCGATTTGAACTCGCCTATTTCGGAGCGGGAACGTCCGAGGATGACGGACTGAGTCTCTCCCTTGCAAACAGGGAAAGCAACGGAACGATTACCTACGTCCAGTACATCTATGCGTCGGAGGCGACGACGCTATCCGGTTCAAGCACCGACGGCGAAGGAAGCGCACAGTTCTCTACTGTCTCTCTTGAAGCCGGGTGGAACGATATTGTGGTCAACGGGGAACTCGGTTCGGGACTCTTCGGGCAGGTTTACGACATCACCTACGTCGACGACAGCGTGCCGACGGGGCTGCAATGGCTCATCGTCGACGACACGGTGAAGCTCGTTTCGCCGAGTATCACCTTTGAAAATATTGACCAGCAGGGAACCGACCCCAACTTCGAATATGACACCGAAATTATTATCACTCAGGGCGCCGACACCAACGCGACACCCCCCACGGCGGAGCTGTATATTACCTTTGGCGTCTGGCACACAAACCCATCGCCGGTGCCTCCTGACGGCAACTACCAACTGGACACGGGAGGAAGCACCGGCGACGGCCCGAGAATGGGTGCGATCTATATGGGGTCCGACGCCGTCCATAGCAGCCCTCCGGATTTCAGTGTCCTGATTACTGAAAACCCACTCCAGGACCTGGAAGCAGGAAGCGGGACGTACGATACCTATTATCAGGCAACAACCGGTACGGTCGCCATCACCGATCAGGGAAGCGGAAGCTACACGGTGAGCTGGGACCTCACGCTGTCGAACGGCGATACAGTGGAAGGACAGGCAACCGCAACGGCGCTGCTTGAATATGGCGGGCTGCAGCAGTAATAGCTGTGCGGGTTACCGGTTTCGGGAGACCGTACCCCTCCTCGGGCCGGGTGACCGGCCGAGGCGGCGTTATGAGGGGTGATGCATGAAAAAGGTCATTCCTATGTGTTTGTATTTTTATGCAACACCGCATCAGGTTTCGCATCTGTTTTCCCGTCCCGGCGTCTATTGTCAAGAACTCTTTTAACCGTGAACCACGACGCCCCGCCGGTAGCGGCGTAACTGAAGGCGATGGCGATGACGACCCCGACGAGCCCGAACAGGCGGGAGCCGAGAAATACGAGGGGAACGATCAGGACAAAGATCTCCGTCATACCCAGTCCGGCGGCGGTGAGGGGGCGTTTGAGAACGTTAAGACCGGCGCTTATCACCAGATAGAGGCCCTGGGCTCCATAGGAGACTGAGACGACCCGCAGGTACAACGCGGCGGTACTCACAACGCGGGGATCATCGTTAAAGAGCGCCGCGACATGTGGGGCCAGGAGGAGAAATATCGCACAGAAGATACCGCCAACGACAAAGGCGAATCGTCTGCTCGCGGTAAATCCCTTTTCGACGCGGTCAAGCTGACCCGCCCCGAGATTCTGGCCGATAAATGCGGGAATTACTGAAGAGAGGGCGTTCATCGCCGCGAGAGAAAAAAATTCGACCCGCGTGGCGACGCCATAGCCGGCGACGGCGGCGGCTCCATATGTTGCAACGACATGGGTGATGAAGCCCTGTCCGACGGGTATGATCATGCGGGCGGCGGCGGTCGGTACACCGACGTGGAGGATTTCCGCCCATGAAGCGATAACGGCGGGAACGGGGCGGCGCCGAATGACGAGGAGTTTCTCCCTGACGATCAGGACGTACATGGCGACAATGAAGGTGAATCCCCGTCCCATAAGCGTTGCCGTCGCCGCGCCCCGAATACCGAAGGCGGGGACGGGCCCGAGGCCGAAGATGAGGATCGGATCGAGGACGACGTTGACAAGGGCGCCGATCATCATCACCGCACCGGGCGTCCGGGAGTCTCCGGTGGCGCGAATGATGTTGTTTCCCACCATGGGCACCACGACAAATATCATTCCGACATACCAGACCGACATGTACTCGTATATATACTCAAGGATGATTCCTCTCGCGCCCAGGAGGGAGAAGAGGGGCCTGATCGTGGCGAGTCCCGCCGCGGCGAAGAGGACGACCACCAGCAGTCCCAGGACGAGGCTGTCCTCGGTGAGGCGTCGGACACGATCGTAGTCGCCGGCTCCCACCGCCCGGGAGACTGCCGCAGACGTACCCATTCCGATACCCTGGGCGATGCTTCCGATCGTCAGGACTACCGGAAAGGTGAAGCTCAATGCAGCAAGCTGGTCGCGTCCCAATTGTCCGACGAAAAAGGTGTCGGCGAGGTTGTAGGCAACCATGCTGAGGATTCCGAATACCATCGGTACGGCGAGGCGGAAGAGGGTTTTTCCCACCGGCCCTTCAAGTAGGCGCTGTCTGTTCTGTTCAGTTTTCTGCATCGGCGATCCCTTTGTAGTATTCAGAAGCCTGTTGTTTTTTCACTGCAAATACCGACATCACGGGGAATTGCATCAAGTGGCCCTTCCTCGGGAAACAAAGTGCAGTCCAGGAAACACATTGTCGCCGAATATCAACAATCTTGTGAATACGTCAAAGATGTTGACATGCTAATATTAGCATGATAAAACAACACCATGACAGGAAGCGATAGAACGTGTCGAGATGAACCGCTCTCAAGCGTCATAAACAGAGTGGTGCAACGGATGAACAAGTCCGCCGATGCCTATATACGCCGCACCACCGACCTCACCTTCAGTCGCTTTCAGCTGCTGGATACCCTCAGGCAGGTGGGGCGGCAGACGCAGCATGGCCTCGCGCAGGCGATGGGCGTGTCCGACCCCGTGGTGAGCCGCATGCTTGTGGAGCTCGCCGCCGCCGGATATGTAGAAATCGAGAACGATCCGAACCACGGGCGGCGGCGGCTCGTCTCGATCACTCAGGCGGGAATTGAACGGATACAGGCACTGGGAGAGGTCCTGGAACGCGCCTTTATGGAGCTGGTACGTGGTGCGGTGGACGACACCTCCCGTTTTGACGGGGACGTACGCAGGATTCTTGCCGAACTCGATACCAATGGAGAGATACAATGAAGGAACGACATATCGTACTTGGCGCCGCCGGGCCGGCGGGGAGATCGGTAGTTGCGGCGTTGCAGGAGAAGGTGGCGTCCGGCCTGGACGCCGAAATCGTCACCGCCGGACGGCGGGATGCGGGCGAATGGGGCGAGGCGGTTACCTACCGCCGGATCGATTTGCGCGACCGGGAGGCGACAACCCGGGGAGTTGCGGACTGTACCCACGTCTATCTCTGTGTCGGTCTTCCCTATGACGTGAAAGTCTGGCGGCGGGAGTGGCCGCTCGTGATGGGAAACGTCATAGCCGGGTGCGAGGCGGCCGGGGCGCTCCTGGTCTTCCTGGATAACGTGTACATGTACGGGCCCCGGCCGCTCTCCCGCCCCTTTGACGAATCCCACCCCCAGGAACCACCTTCCCGGAAGGGGGAGGTCCGCAAAGAGATCGCGGCCATGGCCCTCGATGCACACCGGCAGGGACGGGTGCGCGCCGTCATCGGGCGGGCGGCGGACTTTTACGGGCCCGGGGTGCAGAACAGCGCCCTCTATATTTCTTTTCTGGAGCGGATGGTTGCCGGCAAAGCGCCGATGGGTCTGGCTCCTCCGGAGGTGCCCCACACCTATACCTACGTACCCGATATAGGACCTGCCCTTGTTGCGTTGGCAGGGGCCGATGACGCCTGGGGCGCGGCGTGGCACCTGCCGGTGAGCGAGGCGGTCACGATGGAGGAGGTCTGCGGCCGTTTCAACACGCTTCTGAATACAGACTTTTCGTACCGCCAGGCTCCCCGGCTCTTTCTGAAAGCCATGGGGCTCTTTGTCACCCCCGTGGGGGAACTCATGGAGATGCTTTACCAGTTTGACGATCCCTACATCGTGGATGACGGCGCATTTCGAAGACGCTTTCCTGATGTTCCGACGACGTCCTTTGAGGAAGGATCATCGGTCATGGTTGAATCCTTCAGATCGTCCTGACGATGCGGGAGCGAGCCCGCCGCCTGCGTTGGAATCGCGACGGAACCGGATGGTTCGATATAAAAAATTATAAATTTACTCAGATTATGGTTATGTTTATGATATGACCGATTCCGGCCGGCGCCGACAGATCCTGATCGTGGAAGATGATCCGGCAATCGTTGATCTCATACGGTTGCACCTGGATGACCAGGGATACGCGTCCACCGTCGTGAGCGAGGGTGACGAAGGGGAGATTGCGGATCGGGCGGCGGAATCGGATCTGGTAATTCTCGACATTATGCTGCCCGTCGCGGACGGGCTGTCCATTTGTCGGCGCATCAGGGAGCGGGAGATTTCAGTCCCCGTCCTGATGTTGACCGCACGCTCGGCGGAAGTGGACAAGATCGTCGGGCTGGAAGTCGGCGCCGACGATTATCTGACAAAACCTTTCAGTGTACGGGAGCTCGTTGCGCGGGTGCGGGCGCTCCTGCGGCGTGCAGGCGGTTACGGCGAACGTGACGGTCCCGACGGGAACGACGATATCCGCGTGGCGGGGCCGATTCACATCGATATGGGTGATCGACGGGTGACGGTGGACGGACGGGTCGTTGAACTCACCTCAAAGGAGTTCACCCTCCTCTCGGTCCTTGCGGAGCATCCGGGAAAAGCCTTCAGCCGGGCGGAACTGCTCGATATGGTGTGGGGGGTACCGATACGACGGCTACAACCACACCGTCAACAGTCATATCAACCGCCTGCGGGCCAAACTGGAAGAGGACTCGACGACGCCGCGGTACATCGAGACGGTATGGGGCTACGGGTACCGCCTCCGTGCGGACGGGGATGAGCGTGCCGGCGAGAACGTGGAAGGGAGGACGGACCTGTGACCGTGTTGAGGAGCTTCTATATCCGTCTGTCCCTTGTCTTCCTCGCCCTTATTGTCCTCCTCGCGGTGATTCAGGGACAGGTTGGATCAAACGTGTTTGACCGGCAGCGCGCCGAGATCAATCAGCGGGCCAATGCGATGCTCGCAGCCGATATGGCGGCGGAAATTGAACCGTATGTCGGCGAGGACGGTGTGGCCGCCCGGGAAGCGCTGGGATCTGCGATTCACTACATGATGGTTCTGAACCCCCTCATAGAGATCTATCTCATTTCCGATACCGGCACCGTGGAGGCGTACTTTGCGGATACCCCGGCAGAGGTTCAAATGGAACGAATCGATCTCGAGCCGGTGCGCGCCTTTGTCTCCGGGGAAGGGGATTTCCCCATCTTTGGTGACGATCCGCGTCGTCCCGGTGAACCGACTACTTTTTCCGCCGCACCGATGCCGACGCTCTACGGCGGTACCGGGTATATGTACGTGGTCCTTCGGAGCAGTCTCTACGATTCTGCCCAGGCGGAGATCGAGGACGAGTTCTTCCGTACCGCCTTTCGTGATTCCCTTCTTTTGTCCATGCCGCTGGTGGCGCTCCTGGGGCTGCTCGTCTTCTTTCTGCTCACCCTCAGGCTGCGACGACTCACCGCCGCGGTGCGCGCCTTTGGGGCGGGAGACTATGACGCCCGAGCACAGATATCCTCCGCCGACGAGGTGGGCGAACTCGCGGAAAGCTTCAACGAAATGGCCCGGCGCATCGCCTCCGGCGTGGAGACGCTGGAGCGTGTTGAACGGGAGCGGCGGGACCTGGTGGCCAACATCTCTCACGATCTCAGGACGCCTCTCTCCGCGATACGGGGGTACGTTGAGACGGTTCTCCACAAGGATGAGGAGCTGCCCGCCGCGGACCGTCGCTCCTATCTGCGCATCGCACTCTCCTCAAGTGAGGCTCTGGGACGACTCGTGGACGATCTCTTTGAACTTTCCCGTCTGGAACATGACGGAAACGTGGTGGAGCGGGAGGTCTTTCCTCTGGCGGAGCTGTGTCACGATGTGGTGATGCAGTCCGCCCTCGCCGCCGAGGAGCGAGGCATTACCGTCACGATGGATGCGCCGCCGGAGCTCTTTCCGGTGGAGGCGGATATTTCCCTTATCGAGCGGACGCTCACCAACCTCCTGGAAAACGCCCTTCGTCA
>CBDESZ010000011.1:0-63140 GCA_965242725.1 Alkalispirochaeta sp. | reverse complement strand
GTTCATTTCAAATGCTTTGATTCTGGGACTTTTCGAAGCGGCGCCGCTTATTCTCGCGGCGGCCGGATTCACGCTTGTCTATTATTTAAATGGTTTTATAAACGTAGCGTTTGCGGAAAATCTGACCTTTGGTGCGTATTTTGCCGTCCTGATTAACACGGTCCTGGGGCTTGGGTTCTATTCTTCAATCATACCGGCGGCACTGCTCACCGGCTGTCTCAGCGTTATTACCTATTTACTGGTATACCGGCCCTCTCTCAGACGTGGCGTCGGTCCGACGGAAATGATTATTCTCTCGGTTGGACTGTCCTTCTTTCTTCGGTATGGATCGCGACTGTTCTTCGGCAGTCGGCTCTACCAGTTTGAAGGTGCCGCTCCCCGGTATCTCCATATTCTGGGAGTCGGTGTAACCAGCGTGCAAGTCGTCGCGCTCGTACTGGTCGCGGTGACGGCGGTAGCTCTCTATCTGTTCATCTATCATACAAATTACGGGGAGATGATGCGTGCCCTCGCGAACAACGAGGAACTCGCCCGTGTGAGTGGAATCAATCCCACCAAGGTGTCTATCCTGATCTGGTTCATCGCGGGAGTTTCGGGCGGCCTCGCGGGCGTCTTCTTCGGCGTGTTTTTCGTTTGTGAACTATCTCCTTGGATGGCGACAGATCCTGATAATTATCATGATATCCATAGTCGGTGGCGTGGGAAACGTTCGCGGCGCCCTGGCAACCGGTGTTGCCGCAGGCATTGTTGTCGCGGGAATGACGCTCATCACCGAGCCGTTGTACGGCCAGATCATCGTCCTTGCCGTCTTCATGGTGATCTTGAAGTACAAGAAGGTGCGGAGCTGACGTATGTCCTATTTCATATTTTCGATAAGTATTCTGGTTATGTACGTCGCGATGGCAACGGTACTTCACCTTCAGTTTGGTGTGGTCGGTATTGTGAACTTCGGTTTCGTGGGATTCTGGGGCTTTGGTATGTACGCCCTTCGCGGTGTTACTCCTGCAGTACAATGTGCCGTATCTTCCGGCATTGCTCGCCGCGACCATTATGACCGGCGTCCTGGCGTGGCTGCTGGGAAAGATGATTCTGGAGCTCGACCCGCAATCAATTCTCGTTTCGACGCTTGCGTTTTGCGACGATCATTCAGTACCTCATCACCACAGAGAAAATGGCTGACCAAGGGTGTTGTGGGGATCGGTTTCTGTTCCGTTTCCTGTTGAAGTCGGACGGTATTCCGATATCGTGTATTTACTCATTTTGATCATCGTCCACCGGTGCTTTGATCTGGTATGCCCATCGATTGGAACGCTCACCCTACGGCCGGCTTCTGTTGGCGATTCAGAATAACGAGGTTATGGCACGGGGACTCGGCAAGTATACCGTACGCGAGAAATTGGTGTTCTTCACCGCTACGTCTACGGTCATCGGTCTTCTCGGTGCCCTTAATGCCGGCGGCGTCCATTTTCTCGTACCCCGCATGGTTGGTCCGGGTGTGACCTTTACCGTCTGGATCGCGCTGGTGCTTGGTGGACGGCGGCATGTCCTGGGCGGGATGATCGGCGCGGTCGTTACGGTCGGCATCTTTGACATTCTCATAGAGACTTTTGTTCCTATACCACCGGAGGCGGCACAGCTCGTTCCGGTCGTAAAATTGATGCTGTATGGGCTGCTGCTGATCCTGGTCTTTATGTTCAGACCAATGGGTATTCTTGGTGGTACGCATCGGTCGCGACAACAGACCGAGTCCTGATTGAGAGGGGTGCATAATTGAAAAGCGATGGAAAACTCCAAATAAAGAATGTCACCAAGAGTTTCAGCGGCAGGAAGGTTGTCAACATTCCTGAGCTGACGTTGGGTCGGCACGGTATCGAAGGACTCATAGGACCAAACGGGGCGGGAAAGACGACGTTGATGAGCGTCATTACGCGTAAACTCACTCCCGATACCGGACAGGTCATCTTCTGTGAAAATGGTGAAGATATCGATGTTTCGGCGTACAGCCTGGACGAGATAGCACGACTCGGCGTAATACGGACAACCCAGATAATTCAGGATTTTGTCAATCTGAGTATTATGGATTCCATGCTCCTATCTCTGGCGTCTGAGAAGTACGAGCACTTCTGGAGACTCGGCAAAGCAGACGACCGACTGCGCGGGGAAGTGAAGGATGAGATAGCGTATTACCTCGACTATTTCCGATTTGAGGACCCACAAGGTAATGCCCTTTCAGCAGGAGAGAAAAAATTACTCGATATCATCCGTTGTCTTCTCCTGAAGCCGAAATTTCTTCTCATGGATGAACCGACCGTCGGATTGCCGATTGACCAGACGGAAAAGGTGATGGAGTTGATGAAGCAGAAGGCCAAAGAAGGAATGTCTATTCTCATTGTCGAACACGATCTGGACTTGATCTGGAATGTTTTCCGAGTATGTCCATTTTATGGCGGAGGGCGAAATTCAGATACAAGGGACGGTGGATGAAATTCGAAGTCACGAGACGGTAGTAGAAAAATATATAGGTAAGAGCCATGTTTAGTGTAAACGAAATTTCCAGCGGCTACGGTGAAGTGACTGTTCTTCATAATTTGACATTTGAGGTTAAGCACGAGATTTACGCCGTACTTGGTGCAAACGGCGCCGGGAAGAGTACGCTTATGAAAACGATCGCCCGATTACTGCCGTTGAAAAGCGGCGAAATCCATTTTCGTGGCGAAGATGTAACAAATGTCGAATCGCATATGCTCGCGGCCAGGGGTCCTGGCGATGGTTCCGCAGGAATATCACATTTTCCCCGATCTCTCCGTTTCCGAAAACCTTTCGATCGGAAGCCTTGTAGGAAAACGACCGAAACAGGAACGACTGGAAGAGGTCTATGAACTGTTTCCTGATATTGTAGCGCGCCTGAATCAAAAAGCCGGCACCCTCAGCGGGGGAGAAGCGCAAATGGTTGCCGTCGGTCGGGCGCTGATGCAGGACCCGGCGCTGCTGCTTCTGGACGAGCCCACCTCCGGGTTGTCACCGCTGTACGTCGATAATTTTTTTGAGAAAATCAAGGAAATTCACGAAAAGAAAAACGTAAGCGTCATGCTTGCAGAGCAAAATGCCGCCAAAGCCCTTGAGATATCCGACCGTGTGATGATACTGAGTCTGGGGAAGATCTTCATGATTGATGACGCCACCAACTGCTCATTGGAAACGGTTATAGAAGGATACCGTATCTAATACGTCTTATTCGATTCCACACATCCCACACATCCCATCTACAATTGCTCACCGGATAGACGCAAAAAAAGGTAGCCTCCAACGGAGGCTACCTTGCACGTCATTATAGAAACTGACGATTACGTTACGAAGGAGTATTAATATACACCCCTGGTCCAGTTGGAGTACGCGTTGTCCGTCGACTCGCGCCACTTCCGCCAGTTCGTGTCCCGGGCGCCATTCAAAAAACGCCGTAGAGACCGGAAACCATGCCGGTAGGACCGTACTCAAATACGCCCTGTGGGGACCATCGTAATCGATCTCTTCTCCCGCCCGGATTGCCGCCAATGCTTCCGGATAGGTGTAGACTTTGCGACCAGGAGGCATTGAGGACCGAACGAACCGCCGGGACCCAATCGTTGGCATCCAGGGAGCCGGCCAACTCGATTGCCAGAGCCGTGACCGTCAGGACGTCCCAGTACTGGATGTTGTAGGAGTTGGATGCCGGTTGAAGATCAGCATATTCAGATTCCGTCCAATACGGTTCGTAGAAATCGTACGCGGGACCTTCAACATAACTGAAACCGGAAATCCAGACGTTCTTGTGTTGCGCCATCGCGTCATAGGTCGCGGTGTCGGGAAACGCTTCACCAAGCCACTCGGTTGTCCCTATGATAAGGACTGAGAGACCCGATTCAGCCGCTTGTTTGACGATCGTACCGCCATCCTGCGCCTGGCTGAAAACCAATACCGTATCGGGGTTGGACTGGGCAATTCTCGCTACTTCTGATCTATAGGAGGCGAGCTCCGGTTGAAAACTGAATGAGTCGATTACATTCAATCCGATCTCATCTGCGGCATGAAGTGCCGCCGCAAGCTGCATCTGGCTACCTTCGATTTCACTCGCCACGATGACCACTCGCTGTGAACCTTCGTCTTTCGCCTTGATAACTGCTGCCACGGCTTGTCCGGAATCCATCGGGGCTCCCCGCATAATCGGTTCATCAGGGGATCCGCCGATATCACCCCGGATACCACCACCGTGGACTGAGGGCATTAAGGGGCCGTTATTGTCTTTTTGCCACAGGAGCATCCAGTCCCGATAAGAAATGTACTCGTGTGCCGGGTTAAGCAGGACCTGTACACGGTCTCGTTCGACCAGTTTTCGCGCAGCCTGAGCTTCACCAACTGTACCAATATCCTGATGAATTGCGGTCAGAGGTCGACCGAGCGGAGGGTCTTCGTTTATCATCTGAATGGTAACTTCAGTGATACCGTCAAACCACGGGCCTACATCCGCAAAAGCGCCGGTATGATACGTCAAGTGACCGACTTTGATCGGTCCAGCCGCCTGATCACCTGATTCCCCCTGACCACCGGCAAATACCACGGCCGTCATCAAAAGGACACCCAACCCAACCAAAATAGATTTTCTGATTGATTTCATATACACCTCCCTGAATAAATCTGAAACTGACCTCGATTCTTGCGGTGAATACGTCCTAGACCTCCCGAAAACCTCCTTTTTCAGCTATTTACGAATGCAACCACGATTGAACCAAAGACCAATAGTAAATTGATTATCGGTAATCGATAATCGATATAAACCATATTCAGCCCGGTTGTGGATAATGTCAAGAAGAAACTCGCCGTCGGAGAATCGTAATGGAACCGGTGAGACGATGTTCGACAGGTTGACAATTGTTACGTCCTGGATAATAATCGATTATCGATAGGAACAGATTTTTCGAGGAGTATAGACGATGCAACAAGTAACGAAGAATGTATTTGCAGAAACAAAAATCCGCGGATGTAATCCGGGATACGTCGTCACGAGCGACGGTGTGGTAGTGATCGATACACCACAACTACCAACGCACGCAGTGAAAATGCGTGAAGAAGCGGAAAAGCACGGACCGATCCGGTATCTGATTAATACGGAATATCACATTGACCATATTTTTGGTAACTACTATTTCAAGTCGGCGGAACATGTGATAGCTCACCAGGTTACCGCCGACAATTTCATGACGGTGTCGCCGGAAATCAACCCTTTTGAATATGCAAAGGAAGCGATGCCTACGGACGATCCGGACGGTATTTCCATTTTTCCGGACGAGAAGACCTATTTTGAAGACCCCAATCGACCGGACACGATTATCACCGGTGATACGACCCTGAAGGTTGGTGAAACCACCTTTGAGCTGCTCAGTACCCCGGGACACACACCGGGTGAGCTGGCAGTCTATGTGCCGGAAGAACGCGTCGTTTTTGCGTCGGACACCGTTTTTAATGGGTGCCAGACGTGGTTGTACGTCTCCGACATTCGTCAGTGGATTGAGTCGCTGGAACGATTAATGGGTCTCGACGCGGATATCGTGATTCCCGGTCATGGAGACGTGTGCGGTAAAGAGCAACTCTACGTACAGAGAGCTTTTCTCATGGAATGGGAAAACGGCTATCGCCGTGGGTGTGGCAAAAGGCTGGACAAAGGAAGAATGTCTCGCCAAAGCAAATGCCGATTTCGGAAAACGCTTCAACGTCGACATCGGACAGGAATACATGCTCGACCACGTTATCGAGAACAACGTTAACGCCCTGTATCAGCGGATGACCGCTTCGATGAAGAAATAGTGGATCCTGCGTCATGCGTCGTCGGTATTTATTGACAGGCGGTCCCCTCAATGATACATTTAATTATCGATTATCGATAATAGAGGTGCGGAAATGAAACTTGTTCATGAGTCCGAGGTCGAAGAAAAACGCATACCCGGACGATTCATCCGGTGGATTGCCGACGAAAAAACGTTGCAGCCGCGTTTTCTTTCCAGCTGCGTGATCCGGGTGATGCCCGGGGAGACGGTCCAACCGGCTCACTCCCATCCCGAGGGGGAAGAGCTCATTTATATCGTTTCCGGTGAAGGCGAAGCGTGGGTGGAGGGCGAAATTCGGTCGATGAAAACGGGAACGGCGGTGCTCTTTGAACAGGCGCAGGTACATATGATCCGAAATACCGGTGAGGAAGAAATGAAAGTGGCCTGCTTTTTTGCCCCGCCGACGGGTCTTGATAACTACAAAATGTACGAGAACGTGCCCTTTGAGGAAACCGATTCATTCCAGAGGTAGTGAGAATGAGCAAGGCAAGAAACCCGATCAAGGATTTCGAGATTTCGCCGGACCAGGTAGGTTATATCGGTTCAAACCTGCAACGTCCGGAGTGTATTCTCGCGGAACCCGATGGAACGCTGTGGTCGGCGGACGCGCGCGGCGGGGTGATGCGGATATCACCTGACGGATCGCAGTCAATAGTGACCCAGAAGCTTTCTGAGAATTTCACCGCAAGTGCTGACGAAGTGTCTCGCTTCACCGCCGGAACGCTGCCGAACGGTCTTGCCTTTGCCCGTAACGGTGACATCCTTATTTCCAATTTCGGAACAGATAGATTGGAGCAGATGTCGCGCACCGGTGAGACAACGGTGCTCTTTGATACCATCGATGGTACACCGATCGGTAAAGTCAATTTTGTTTTACGAGACTCCAAAGACCGGATCTGGATCACCATTACAACGAAAGTAAAGAATTGGATAGATGCCCTGGTCCCTGATCTGGACGATGGGTACATCGCTCGCTTCGACCAACGGGGAATCCACATCGTTGCCGACGGTCTGCATTTTACAAACGAGGTACGCATGGATCGCAACGAAGAGTACCTGTATGTCGTTCAGACTACGGGTGGAAACGTGTTGCGGTACCGTGTTGATAAAAACGGCGACCTGAGAGACCGCGAGGTATACGGCCCGTCCCGGCTTGGTCCGGGAGCGTTTCCGGACGGGATTGCCTTTGACGATTACGGAAATCTATGGGGAACACATGTGTATTCCGACAAGTTGTGGGTGATCACACCGGACGGCGAACACATCACCCTGCTTGACGAGGGTGATCCGGATCTGGTCAGACAGCTCGACGAGGCCTTTTTCCAGAAATCCGTCACCTCTGAGTTGCTCTTCAAGACGGGACGCGGCATTGCCCCGTGGATGGCAAGCGTGACGTTTGGTGGTCCCGATCTGGGAACGGTCTATATCGGATCCCTCAAGGGCACACGTATTCCGTACTTCCGCGCCCCGGTACCTGGTTTACCGATGGTCCATTGGAACGAAAAGGAGACACGATGATTCCGAAAACGATGAAGGCGATTCAACTCAGCGGCCCGCGCGATTTCTCACTGGTAGAGGTGGCAACACCGAAACCGGGGCCGTATGAGCTCCTGTGCCGGGTGGAAAGTGTCACGATTTGTGGTACCGATCCGCACATCATCAACGGTGATTTTCCCGGTTTTTGGCCACCGGGGTATCCGTTTATACCGGGTCACGAGTGGGCCGGTGTGGTCGTTGAAGCCGATCCCCTTGCCGGCGGGTTTGGGTTTTCTGCCGGTGACCGGGTGTGCGGGATCAGTCATTCCGGGTGCGGATACTGCGACATGTGTCTATCCGGCCGATTCACACTCTGTCGCAACTACGGTAATCACGATCTCAATCACCGCCAGTACGGGCATACAACCCAGGGAGCGTACGCGCAGTACATCAGTACAACCATAAAAAGCGTTGCTCACATTCCCGACAACATGAGCTTTGATCTCGCCGCGATGATGGATCCCCTGAGCATTGCACTCCACATGGTGCAACGGTCCGGGCTCAAGGCGGGTGAGGATATTCTGATCAACGGCACCGGGCCACAGGGCCTTTTCGGTATCGTATTGGCGCGGCACATGGGAGCGGGAAAGGTCATCGCCACCGGCAGTGGTTTCCGGTTGGAGATAGCCGAGAAGCTCGGGGCCATACCGATCAATTACCGCACCGAGCCGGTGCTGGAGCGCGTTCTGGAACTTACCGGAGGGCGCGGAGCTCCCCGTGTGCTGGAATGCACAGGGACGCCCGCCGGTACTCGGACCGCCTGTGATGCCGTTGCAAAAGGAGGGCGTATTGCAATGGTGGGTATTCCCCCCGAGGGCGATGCGGTCCTGCCGGTTAAAAAACTGGTTCTCGAAGAAATCGATCTGGTTGGATGCCGGGCAAACCCGAACACCCTCGAACAGGCAATACGAATGGTTGAAGAGAATGACCTTGGTATCGAATCACTGTTAACGCACAGGTTCCCTTTGAATGAGTTTGCCAAGGCACTTGATATATTTGAAAAACGCAAAGAAAAATCTCTGAAGATAGCGGTCAAACCGAATTTGGAACAATAAGAAGGAGAACAACGATGGGTATTCTGAGTGAAGAGATCCTCAGTGGTAACGCAGTTTTGAGAATCGACGTGACGTCACCCGGCGATATGGATCATGTCTTACAGGACATGCACTTTGTCA
The DNA here is from genome assembly GCA_965242725.1 of Alkalispirochaeta sp. Taxonomy (GTDB): domain Bacteria; phylum Spirochaetota; class Spirochaetia; order DSM-27196; family Alkalispirochaetaceae; genus Alkalispirochaeta. The sequence goes on along the minus strand of CBDESZ010000011.1, from coordinate 54,571 downwards.
ATTACCGATTGGCATCGGTGAGTGTGCGTTCGGACGTACAGAAAACAAAACCGGACGTTATCTGGGATCGCGGGAGTAAAAAAAAGGGTATTAAATACGAGAATAACCAGCTGTTAATGTCAGGAGCATGGGAACAGGGTGAGCTCAATAAGATTGTCGTGACGATGCTTGCCTCGCGAATGGATATGGAGGGCATACATCCGTTCCATTCTTCCTCGGTGCGTTTTAAAGACAAGACAATCCTCTTTCTCGGTGGCGAAAACAACCACGGAAAAAGTATGGGCCAGATAGAGGGGTGTCGTCGCGGTGCCCTGCTCATATCAACGGAGACTACGGTAACCGATGATGACGGCCTGGTTATCGCGGGCTCAAAGAACGTATATGTAGGACCTCGATCCAAGGGGACGGAGCGCGCAGACCTGCCGAGTCAGGATGAAGGCGTCCGCAAGTTTTTTGACAAGGAGCCGGAGTTTATTCCATTTGAAGGTGAAGCCCCGGTGGACCTCGTTATCATGCCCGGTATGGACGGACATTTTGATACAAAGGTGATTCCCATGAAAGAGTTTGAACGGGAATACCAGACGTATCACAGCGTGATGAACTACTTTGGTCTTAACCAGTTACTTTCCCCCGGTGGGATTGTGATGCCAATCGTTGATACCGACGAACTTCGGGCCGCACGGGGAGATTTTGTGAGCCGTTTTGCCAAAGATAAACCGTACTACATGGTGCGCGCCCGGGACCCGCAGCTGCTGTGGGACGAGGTAGAGAAGATTCTGCAAAGCGAAGGGTTGGTCTGACCACCGGCCTGACCACCAAAAGAACGTGGACGTAGGCGGGGCGGAAGACCTTTGAAGAGAGACGGATGCGCGGACGTTCGTCGTCCGACGCGGGAATTGTTACTGCGGGATGACTGCCGGTATAGCTGCACCTATACTGTGTTTCCAGTACTACGCATCCTGCAGTAAAACGGGTTGTGGTCTTCCGACCCCCTATAGTTCCGGGGGGGCTATCGGTGACAAAGTGCCTGAAGCTCATCGACTCAGCCCTCGAAACCATTCGAAACATACCTGACCGGTACCGACACTCTTTCCTTCTCCATAGTATTCAGACAGCCATATCTCTCCCTTCTCGTGATGTCGATGCGACGGGACCTTCCCACGTCCTGTTCCGGCCATACGCCGAGAACACGTGATCGGGGTGTTTTTTCTTGACAGAACGTGATTCGCAGGTGATCATTCAAATATCGATTATCGATTATTATTCATATCAGGAGGCAGTATGGCGATTCATGATTCCAGCAAGGTACTGGCGACTTTTCACGGCGACGATAAATTCCCGGTGAAATGGGAGAACGAAGACGAAAAGAAACTGTTCTGGTTCTATGATGACAACCACGTTCCGTTTCCCGTGTCACCGATGTATTTCAGTCTTGACGGATGGTGGGGGCCCACGTGTGAATACCTGTTTAAACGTTTCGATGTAGATTCAGGCCAGAAGTGGCTTGGTAAGCGAATCAACGGTTATCTCTATACCGCGATCGTGCCCCGCGCGCAGAAGGACGTTGATGAAGCCGGAAAGTACTACGGCTGGATCATGCCGACGTACGCCACAAATTTCATGACGTGGTGGAAGGAACGCTATCTGCCGGAAATTCTCCGCAATTTCGAGTACATAGACAACTTTGATGCGGAACATGCGACGCTGCAAGAGCTGATGATATATCTGGAAGAGGCCATCGATATCCAGGAACGTCATTTTCGACTCCACTGGATACTGAACTGGGCGCAGTTTACCGCCTCTATGGGTTTTGTGGGAGTTGTCAACAAACTCATTCCGGACGTCAACCCCGATACGCTCGGCAAGGTCAATGTGAGCCGCGCTGATCGCAACTGGGATAGTCTTAAGGGATTATGGCAGCTCAAAGAGAAGGCGAAACGGGATCCTGAGCTCAAAGCGGTATTTGACAAAGCAAAAAAACCGTCGGACATCGAGCCGGAGTTGGAAAAAACGGCCAAAGGCAAGGATTTCATCGCGGCGGTACGGGCGTATGCGAAAGAGTTCGGCTACAAAGCAATTTATACCCACGAGTACGTGTTCCCGTTGTACGTTGAGGACCAGACGCAGATATACGACCAGATCAACAACTACCTCGCATCCGATTTTGACTACAACGCGGTATACGACAAATCGATTAAAGAACAGGACGACGCGATTGCCTGGATGCGCAAACAGCTTGCCAATCGCTCGGCGGAAGAAAAGAAAGAGTTTGAAGATGCGCTTGATCTGCACCTCCGTATGTTCCCGCTTACACCGGACCATCACTTTTATATGGATCAAGGCACCTTTGCCCGAATGCGCCTGGTATTGCTTCGGGTTGCGCGCAAAATGGTGAAAGAGGGCATGCTGGACGATCCTGAAGACATCATGATGCTCGAATACGAGCAATTGCGACGATATGTGGGAGACCCCAAAAACTACCCCGGTCGAAAGACCATCGCCGATGCCAAGGCAGCAATCGAGAAGGCCAAAAAACTACAGCCGAAAGACTGGGTAGGTACGGTCACCGAATGGAACATGTACCAGGAACCATACCATACGCTTTGGGGGTATCCCGAAAAGTTTGAACGGGAGTCCGGCCCCGCGGCAATAAAAGGCGAGGTAAAGGGTCTGGGTGCATCCCCCGGCGTCGTCGAGGGTATCGCGCGTATCGTGACCAGCCCGGCTCAATTCGACGAGGTCAAGCAGGACGAGATCATGGTCTGTATTATGACCAATCCTGCCTGGGTCGTGGTCTTCAGCAAGATCAAAGCGGTAGTTACCGATTCGGGTGGTGTGCTTTCGCATTCCGCGGTGGTAGCACGGGAGTTCATGATTCCGGGGGTTGTGGGTACCGGAAGTGCCACACGGGAAATCAAGACCGGCGATAAAATCCGGGTCGATGGTGACAATGGGGTTGTTACGATCCTCAAGTAGTATTGACTGATACTTCGCGGGTCAATAACGGAAGTTTCATTTGTCGGGCACCGGCGTCCGTCCGCGGGCGTCGGTGTTTTTTCATGAGGCCGATATGACCAGGAACCCGATCTATTGAAAAACAGTCGGGTTTACGTAATGATATTTCCATCAAACATGGAAAAAGGCGGGTTTATGCCCCGATCGAATAAAAAGAATAACTTCAGAGTTGTAATAAGCGAGCAAATCAAAGAACAGCTCATCGAAGATATTTTCTATCGTCGTTACAAGCCCGGCGACAAGATTGTGGAAAGCACTCTTGCCAAAGAGCTCAACGTCAGCCAGACGACGATACGAGAGGCGCTGCGCAGCCTCATTGCGATGGGCTTCCTTGAAAGTGAGCCGTTCAAGGGGATTTCGGTACGATCGTTTACCAAACAGGATCTCTGGGAAGTCTACACCGTGCGTGCGGCCCTCGAATCTCTTTCGATCCGGCAGCTTGCGCCCAAGATTACCGACGAGCAGATAGAAGAACTGAAGCAGATTGTAGATGAAATGGTAGAAGCGGGTCGGCAGGGAAATATTCCCCACCGAACCATGCTCAATATCGAGTTCCACAAGACGCTGATCCGAGAGTCCGGTAATAAGCTGATCCTGCGCATTTACGACAACCTGCAATTCGGCAGCTATTCGTTGATGACTGGAAGTATTTCCAAGATGGACCCGGTAGAAATCGCGGAGCGGCATCTTGAGCTGTTAGAGGTGTTGCAGACCCGTGATCCTGATAAGGCGGCAGAAGCGATCAGGCAACATATAGAGAGTGTGGGTAAACCGATCGTCGAGAGTCTCGAATCAAAGGATTCCGACGATCCCGAAAAAAACGAGGACGAATAGGTATATTCTTAAACCGGTTCGCGCCAGTTTTCCGAGAGTGCCAGTTCATTCTCCAGGGCGCGGGCGGTGGCTAAATGGTCAGGTTCGGATCGTTCCGCGGCAATACGTCTGCCGGTTTCCGTGTAAAGGCGGATCTCACTCAAATGACGTAAGCCTTCTACGATACCGGAAAGGTGCTTGTAACGCTCCAATCCATTGATGCCATACTCTACGTATACCTTTACCATCTGAGTGACGCCGATCCAACCGAACTTATCCAATTGATCGGCGTCGCAGACGACCTTTTCTTCACGTGTCGCCGGTTCAAGGCCGCCGTAACCGGGATACGCCGCTTTGTGTTTGAGAATACATTGTGAAATCTGTTCCTGTTGATCCTCGGTCCACCCGTCAAGAAAACGGCGACACTCCCGCGCGCCGTGTTCCGGATGCTTTTTGGGTTCATCAGGATTCGTGATGAAACCGATATCATGAAGAATTATCGCAGGCATCACGATATCCATATCGGCATGTTCCAGCGGACCGATCCACGCGGCGTTTACAATAACACGACGCACGTGCTCCCAGCCGTGACCGATACTTCCCTGAGCTTCAAACGCAGAGCGGACCGTTGTAAGGAGATTCCGGAGGCGGGGTTGTGCGAGCATGGTATCCAACGTTGCGTAGACTGTCTCCTGATTCATTGGCACCTCTTTCAAGGAATATACGGTATCCGCTTTTTATCTCCTACTCAAGTCTCTGTTGACACACCACATAATCGGTGGTAATCTATCGATAATCGATAATACGGGCCTGCGAGGTGGGGTGATCCTTTTCTGCAGTGCAGAATGATCAACGTTTGAATGAACGGCCCGGGAGAGAAGACTTGAACGAGCTACACTTTGAGCGGCCGGAGTCCCTTTCGGAGGCCATAGCGATACTGGAACGTTACGGCTCGGACGCACGAGTTCTGAACGGTGGTACCGACCTGTTGGTACGGTTTCAGAAAATGCAGATTGTCCCCGCGGCGATCATCGATATTAAGGGTGTATGTGATATTAGCGACGCCGTTACCTGGAAAGAGGACCACGTTACAATCGGCGGCCGCGTTGTCCTTGCGCGGCTTCTCCGTGACCGGAAAATTCAACAACGGTTTCCGGCGCTCGTTGACGCGACTTCTACCGTCGGTTCCATTCAAATTCGAAATCGTGCGACTCTGGCGGGAAATATCGGTAACGCCTCCCCCGCAGCCGACACCGTCCCTCCTATGCTCGTTCACGGAGCCGTCGTAACACTTGTCGGACCGAAGGGATCACGGGATGTCCGGTTGGACGAGTTTTTTCTGGGGCCGGGAAAGACCATCCGCAAACCGTATGAATTGATCGTTTCGATTACCCTGCCATTACAGAAAACTCCACACGGCGCGGCGTTCGGGCGCCTTACCCGCCGGCACGGAGTCGATCTCGCCTCAATCAACATGGCGTGTCTGATACAAAGCGACGGTACGGTGACATTTGCCTTTGGCGCGGTCGGGCCGACACCGATAACTGTCCGCGACACGAGCGGCGCATTGGCTGATCCAGCGGTATCCCCTGAACGGCGCGATGCGGCGCTGGCGTCGCTGATTGCTGAAACCAGTCCGATAGACGACGTCCGTGCGAGTGCGGCGTATCGGACGGCGATGCTGTTGGCAATCGGTCGGCGGGTCCTCGCGTCCGCTCATCAACGTCTTGCCGATTTTACGGACGGGGAAGTGTAATGGCCGACCAGCTCATACCGATCACACTTACCGTCAACGGTGAGACATTCCATCGGGAGGTCCCACCCCATCTCACACTGCTTTCCTTTCTGCGGGATACCCTCGATCTGATCGGCAGCAAGCGCTGCTGTGGCGAGGGAGAATGCGGTGCCTGCTCTGCCATTGTAAACGGCGACGCGGTAAATACCTGTCTTATTCTTGCGGCGGAAGCGGATGGCTGGGACGTAACCACCATAGAGGGTGTCTCAGCGACTCCGGCGGGCGCACGATTACAGCAGTCCTTTCTTGATGCGGGGGCGGTACAATGCGGCTTCTGTACGCCGGGAATGGTTGTGGCAGCTCACTATCTGTTGTTGAACAATCCCGATCCGACGCCGGACGAGATTCGCGAAGGGTTGTCAGGTAACTTGTGTCGCTGCACCGGTTACGCCCGTATTGTTGACGCGGTCAGAGGAGCCGTTACCGATGAGTAGCGTTGAAGCGGGTGCCGGTGGAATCGGAAGCCCGATAAACCGCGTCGGTGGCTGGGAGCGTGTAGCCGGCGCATACCGGTACGTCGGCGATATCAAAATACCGAATATACTCCATACAAAGTTGGTCCATCTGAACTGTGGAAGAGCCCGGATCAACCGTGTTGACGTGAGTGCCGCGTTGCAGATTCCCGGTGTACGTGCCGTATTGACCGGCAAGGATCTCCCGGCAACGGTACAACGGTTTGGTCCGGCACATAAGGATCGACCGATTCTGGCCGTCGACGAAACAGCCTTTCACGGTGAACCGGTAGCGATCGTTGCCGCCGATACCGTCTGGACGGCTGCGCAGGGAGCGGCTGCGGTGAAGGTGGACTATGAGGAGCTGCCCGGGGTGTATACGGTGGCGGACGCCCTGTCACCTGATGCCCCTTTGGTGCAGGATCCCTCGCTTCGACGGGATAGCCCATTCAAAAACTCCAATATCCTGAACGAGTGGCACTACGGATGGGGAAACGTCGACGCGGCGGAAGCGGACGTGATTCTGGAGAACGACTATACGTTCCCGATGATGACCCAGTTTGCGATTGAGCCGTTTGCCTACGCGGTAGAACCCACGCGAGACGGAATAACCGTCTATAGCGCGATTCAGCACCCCAACTACCTGCAACGGGTTATTGCGGAGTTTCTCGATATGCCGCTCTCCCGCGTACGGGTGATTGCTCCCGATCCTGGTGGAGGATTCGGGGGTAAACAGCACGCCAAGTATGAACCGTTACTCGCCTATTTATCGTTAAAAATCGGCCGACCTCTTCGATTGGAGCTTACCCTGGAGGAGAGCTTTCAGGCGGCACGTCGTACGTCTGCGGAAGCTCATATCACCACCGGCTTCCGACGAGACGGCATGCTTGTTTTCCAGGACGTGGAGATCAACTACCTGATCGGCGCGTACGAGGACATCGCCGGTCGTCTCATCGTCAAAGGAAGTTACGCCGGTGCCGGCGGTCCCTACCGGGTACCAAACCTGCGTGTCCTCGCACGCGGGGTCTTTTCCAATACGGTGCCAAGCACCGCCATGCGCGGATTCGGCCTTCCCCAAATGAGTTGGCCCGTGGAATGCCAAATCGACGCCGGCGCCCGCGAACTGGGTATCGATCCGGTTGAACTGCGCTTGAAGAATTTACCCGAATACGGAGAGCTCTTCATGCCCAACGATCCACCTGCCGACGGTCGTTGGGAACAGACCCTTCGCAAGGGAGCGGAAGCGATCGGCTGGGGAGAACCGCTTGTGCCGGGGCGCGGGCGCGGATTGGCGTTGGGACTGAAATTCGGGCCGACAACCGGTGCCTCCTATTCTATAGTCCGTCTGCACTACGACGGGAGCGCAACGGTACACGCGGGAACCTCCGACATGGGTCAGGGAGCGCGGACTATTTACGCCCAGATTGTGGCGTACGAGCTGGGTATTTCGCCGGACCGCGTGACGGTCGTCATGGGTGATACCCAGGGTGTGCCCTTTGATTTGCAGACGTCTGCCAGCCGGTCGGCGGTTTTCATGGGCAATGCAATCCTGAGGGCGTCACGCGATGTCGCGCGACAGGTAGCGGAAATCGCGACTGAGTACTATGGGAAGACGGCGACAATCGTCGAGCCGGGTACTATTGAGGTCGACGGTGAACGAAAGACCTTCGGCGAGGTTGTAGGTGAACGCTTCCACCGGATAAAGGGTGAGGTTATCGGCACCGGTTCCGCCCGGAAAGAGTTTGATGAGTCCCACGCGCTGAACGGAACCCCAGCCTTTTACGAAGTCACATGTACCGCCGTGGAAGTTGAAGTTGACCGTGAAACGGGCGTGATGGTGTTGCACAAGCTGGTTACGGTTGCCGATATCGGGCGGGCACTCAACGCTCAACACGTGGCGATGCAGGATGACGGCGGAGCGGTCCAGGGCATCGGACACACCGTCATGGAACAGTACATCATGGATGAGATGGGACGTGTCCGAAACCTTGGAGCATTGGACTACCGTATACCCACCACCAAGGATATCCCCCGTGAATTAATATCGCTCCACGTGGAAAACGGTGACGGTCCCGGACCATACGGCGCCAAGGGCGCTGCCGAGGGCGGTATTCTCGTCGTATCACCCGCGATAGCGTCTGCCGTGTATGCGGCTACCGGGGCCGTAATAAGAGATCTTCCCCTTACACCGCAGCGCATTTGGGAAGCGTTGCATGGATAAAACAACACCAAGTCTCATACGGAGGTTCGCCGAAAATGGAACATAACGACACACAACTACTCGTACAAGGCGTGGAGCACCTGCTGAAAATCAAGGACTCCGATATTCGTCTTTCGGTCCTGAAACAGGGATTTACCGCCGTGGATCAGGGTATCCATATCGGCGGCGCATTCTCGGCGACGATTCCGATGGTGAGCCTGTTTTACGGCGGGTTTATGGAGCTGGATATCGAGGATCCGACACGGATCGGTCAGGACGTGTTTGTTTTGAGCAAAGGGCACGCGGTAGCCGCATTGGCATCGATTTACGCGGATCTTGGCTATATTGATCCGGCCATTCTGGAAAACTCGAGATCCGTTGAGAGCATACTGAACGGCCACCCGGGACCGTTATTACCAGGGGTTCAAATAGCGACGGGACCGCTCGCACAGGGTCTGGCCGTCGCTCAGGGCCTTGCGATTGCAGGTCGACGTGACCCCGCCTTTAACGTGTTTTGTGTGACCGGCGATGGAGAATTGCAGGAAGGTGTCGCGTGGGAGGCGATCATGTATGCGCCGCAAAAACGGCTCGATAACTTCTGCGTACTGATCGACAAGAATGAAGGACAACTCGATGACTCCGCCCAACTGCTCTTTTCCATGGATAATCTCCCGCGGGAAATCGAGTCCTTTGGATGGCGTGTCCTGTCCATCGACGGGACGAGCTACAGCGCCGTCACCAATGCGCTTGAGAGTTTTCTTCAGGATCCACGAGACGGACGGCCTACCGCCATCGTCTGCAATACCCGGAAGGGCCACGGCGCATTTGCCGCCGGATTGAATAAACACAAGGTCACTCTCGGTAAGGCGACCTTTGAAACGGAGTACACACTTCAGGAACATCGCCGTGATGCCCGTGTTACCGCCTTTACGTCCTTTCTCTCGGATTTGAAAGAGCGCGGTCATACGGTTGTGGCCGATGAATTGTACCGAAGGGCTGAGGCGATGAACCTCCGGGTGAAGGGATCAGTCGTCGACGCAGTTGAACCAAAAACCCGCACGAAGCGAGTACCGCCCCGGAATAAATCGATCCGGTACGACCCATCGGCACTTCCCTCTTATGACGTCGGGACGAGCGCCGCCGCCGGTGACGTCATAGCAGCGTGCATGAACATATTTGCCCGGGACGAGCGCGTGGTATCCGTAGACGCCGACCTGGGATCTACCAGCGGACTCGCCGGCGGCGTCGGCGCCGTCGACCAGGAGCGCGGCCTCAACGTGGGCGTCGCGGAATCCAATATGATGTGCGTCGGCGAAGCGTATGCTGCCCTGGGGTATAACGCGTGGGTGAGCACATTCTGCCCGTTTTTTGACTGGAAGGTGCTCCGCCGGATTGCCGTCGGCCAACAGGAACGCCTAGAAGCAATCGCCGCCGCCGACGGCTGGCTCTCCGACGGCCATGGGTTGGACCTGACCTTTCTGGCAACGGCGTCCAACTTTGAGACCAGGGTTAACGGCGCGACCCATATGGGGAATGACGATGTGATCATCTTCGGGGGTATCGCAGGTCTGAAGATGATCGATGTTTCCTGCCCCAACCAGCTGGTTGGTGTCATGCGCTGGATCATGGCCGGTGACCGTGGCCTTACATACGTACGTATCATGCGTTCAGGCTCGGCGGTACTCCATAAACGGGGGTACGAATTTGAGTTTGGTCGCGCGGACGTCCTCTCCGGCGATTCATCAAGCGACGTGTGCCTCGTTTCCAGCGGTCGTGGCGTCCATGAGATCGTGGCGGCCGCACAGCTTCTGGCCGACCGGGGAATCTCGGCGGAGGTGGTAGACATGGCCTCGTTTGATGAGGACTTTCTCCTGGAACGCCTCGCCGGGTCCGGCCTCATCGTCATCGCCGAACAAAACAACGGGTTTATTCGCAGTCAGCTTGCGCACATGCTGCTCCGACGTACCGGATCGTTCGATTCCAGTCAGATCGTGACAATCGACACTTCTACAGAGGACGGTCGGTACCAGTACATTCACTCGGCAACCTATGACCAACTGATCAAGCGATTCGGACTCGATCCGCAAGGCATCTGCGATCGTGTTCACCACATATTAAAGGGCTGAAAGAACCATGAAAAAAGGAAAGAGCGCATTGTTAACGATGGTCGAAACCACCGCAACCGACTATTGGAGCGATACCTGTAACACCGACCATCTCACGTACGCACTGGAACACGGCGCGACCGGAGCGACGACCAACCCAACGATAGTGCACGCCGTATTACGCGAGCAAATAGACGTGTGGGACAGGCCCATTCATCAGGCGGCGGCACAGAAGCCAACCGCCTCGGAAACGGCGATTGCCTGGGAAATGATTGAGCGGGTTGCGCAAGGGGGAGCGGCAATGCTCAAACCGGTCTACGACGCCCACAACGGTAAAAAAGGGCGCATCGCGATCCAGGTGGACCCGCGTGATTTCCGCGACAGTGACACAATGGTGAAACAGGCGGTCCATTTCCATGGGCTGGCCGACAACATTACCGTCAAGCTGCCGGCGACGGCGGCGGGGATCGCCGCCGCTGAAGAAGCGACCTATCACGGGGTGAGTATAACCGCCACCGTCTCGTTCAGCGTATCCCAGGTAATCGCCGCTGCAGAGGCGGTTGAACGAGGACTGGATCGTCGCCTGCGCGAGGGGAAATCGATCGACAACATATCTGCCAACTGTGTGGTGATGGTCGGGCGTGTAGACGACTGGCTGAAGGTTGTCGCCTCCAGAGACGACATCATCGTGGACCCGGAATGCCTGGAATGGGCGGGCGTTGCGGTGATGAAACGGGCATACCGAATCTTCCGTGAACGAAAATATCGCTCTCGCCTTATGGCTGCAGCGTACCGTAACCACTATCACTGGTCGGAGTTCATCGGTGGAGATCTGGTTGTGACCATACCGTATAAGTGGGCGGTGCGGTTCAATGAATCGGACGTCCCCGTACAGGATCTGATTGACAGACCGGTCCCGCCCCGTTTTCTCGATCGACTTCTATCGAAGTTCCCCGATTTCCAGCGCGCCTGGGAGCCGGATGGTATGACGACACGCGAGTTTGACTCCTACGGGGCGACGGCACGGACATTGCGTTCTTTCACCGCCAGCTATGATGAGCTGGTTTCAATGATCCGCGACTACGTCGTACCAAACCCGGATTAAGGTAGACGCCGGCGTGAACGGGTCTGTGGCGTCGGTCTGTACGACGCCACGGGCAAACCGTACTACGACCGGACGCTGATGCGGCGATGAGGCGGTATTATTCGGCGGGAATATCCCAGTTGAAAAACTTGAAATACGGCGCCGCGGCTTTCTCATGAAAGGCTTTCTGTTTTTCCGGCGTCCAGTCGTGGATTCCCTTTCCGGTCTTCATTCCGAGCTCGCCCTTTTTCACGTGTCCGGTGATGAGATCCGGCGTCTTTGTGGAGGAACACAGGCTGGGTACGAGATAGTCCTGAATACTCTTCACCATGTCGAGACCGGCCGCGTCCTGGTGTTCAAAGAGTCCCACAACGGAATATCGCGGAGCAAAGCTGTGCATCAGCGCCTTATCGACGTCCGCGGCGGAAGCGATACCCTGATCAACCATATACGCCGCTTCCCGTACGAGGGCGTGCTGTAACCGGTTGGCAACAAAACCGGGGACACTTTTATTTGCGATGATGGGTTTTCGTCCGCATGATTCAAGTATGTCGTAGGCAAACTGTACCGCCTCGGCCGAGGTTTCCGTCCCCTTTACGATTTCCACAAATAGAATAAGGTGGGGCGGATAAAAGGGGTGGGCGACCATGATCTTGTCCTTGTGACGGGTAAATCCTTTGGCCAGGTCATCGGCCGATTTTGCGGACGTCGTGGATATCACGGCCTTGAAGTTTGTACAATGTTTCTCAATTTCACCGTAGACGCGGTACTTTAACTCCAGATCCTCGGGAACGCATTCAATAATGAAATCCGCGTCCGCGATATCCTTGTAATCCTGTGTCGTATGCAGGTACCGTCTGCACCGTTTCGCCTCTTCTTTGGAAACGAGTTCCTTTTCAAGGAGAACATCAAAGAAACCTTCATATCGCTGTATGCCTCGTGCCGCACTCTCGTCGCTCCGCGCATACATCGTGGTCTTGTACCCGTTACCCGTAAAGAGTGCCGCCTGGCTCGAACCGATCATCCCCGTTCCGATAATTGCGACGTGGTTTATTCCTTCAAGTTTCATTTCTGTTCTCCCTGATCACATTGGCACTTCAAATTATACATTATCGATAATCTATAATTATACCTGCGACGCCGAATATGTCAATCAACATGTTGACTCACCGGGGATAGCTGCCGGTCTGCTGGTATCACGCCGTCCCGGTGAGGTAGCGTTTGCGTTCCTCCTCGGGAAAGCGCTCGATGGCGTAGCGCAGCGTCGTCCGGGGCATCGTTTTGTAGCGGGGGGCATCGCCGGCCCCGGCCGTGCCCGGCTTCAGCAGAAAGCTCCGTTCCGCTTCACCGTCGCGCTTGTCCACCTCCCTGAGCATCCATCCCACCGCCTTGTGCATGAGGTCGTGGGGGTGATGGAGGTGGCGGTCGGCGAGTTCCAGGGTGGGCGTGTATATCCCCGAGCGGATAAAGGCGAGGGTGGCGAGCATTGCAATGCGTTCCCGCCAGAGTGATCCCGACCGTGCGAGCTCCCACAGCACCTCGGGTACGCCCGTTCCGCTGTATTCCGCCAGCAATGCCGCTCCGAGGATCTTCGGCGCCGACTCGTCCACGAGGTCCCAGTTGTTTACCCAATCGAGGTTGTTGAGGTAGAGCGTCACCACCTCGTTCTTTTGCGCGGCGTCGCCCCGTTTGTATCTGTCGATGAGGATGAACAGTGCCGTCAGGCGGCACTCGTGACAGGGATCGCGGAGGAGCTCCTCTGTATCGGCAAGGCTCAGCGTCCGGAATTGCCGTGCCACCGCGCGCAGCTCGGGCACGCGGATTCCGAGAAATTTATCGCCCTCGCCGTAGCCGCCGGGTCCCGTCTTGAAAAAGCGGGCGTGGTGCTCAGCGTGTTCCGCGGAGGCGTGCTCCTTCAGGGCGGTGCGCAGGGCATGTGCGTCGACGCGGGCTGAAGCGCCCTCCGGAGGACGTTCATGGTGAGCCATGAGGTGATTGTATCGGCCGTGTATCGGGGAGACAACAACGCTTTTTTGGAACGCCGTGCGGCAGATCGTGGACCGGGAGAGGGGTAGCCCATTGCGGCGGGGAATTTTTCATTTCCTGTCGGTGGATTGTTTGATTCCCTGCGAGGAAATTTAAATTCTTCCGGTGATTTTGTTTTGGCACATTGCGTGTGCGAAGACGGCACAAGTAATGTGCCGGGCCAGCGCGTTATTTGTGCCGGATTGGCACGCGCTACGTGCAGGTTCTTAGTCTTTGGAAGAAAATAAATTTATTCTCCACAGAACGAAGTTCAGTATAGAATAATAATAAATATGTATCACCGATGCGCGTGCATTCCCGGAGACCGGCAAGGAGGCGTGTATGGCGTTGCAGGTTGCATTGCAGAACAATACCTTTGACGGCGGCAGGACGCTCCGGCCGCGGGTTGTACATCGGCGGGTCGTGGAATATCCGGAACTGCTGCAGTTTATGGCGATGGATACCGCCCTCTCCGAGACGGACATGCGGGCGGTGATGGCGCGCTTTGAGGCGATGCTCATTTACTTTGCCGCGGACGGCATGCGCGTGAGGACTCCCTTTGGATCATTTGCCGTACACGTGAAGGGAATGCACCGCGCCGGGCGCCGTGAACCGGAGATTTCCGCGGATCGCGCCTTTTTGAAGTTTCTCCCCTCCCGGTCCATCCAGGAGAAGATTCGCCGGCAACTTCATATCGACACGCAGCCGACCGTACACCGCGGTGCACCCGCCGTATACGGCGTGACCGACCTGGAGGCAAAGCAGGAGCTCCATGTCGTCACGGCGGGACATATCGTGGGCGTCACCGGTATGAACCTAACCTTCAACGCGGCCGGCGCCGATGAAGGCGTCTGGTTTGCGCCGCCGGAGACGGCGACCGGTTCCTTTACGATTCCAAAAACCGCGGTCCGGGCCGAGCTCTACACGAGGACCGGCAGCAACCACGTCCACTGCCGCGTTCCCCCATCCCTCTTCCCGGGACGCTACCGCATCCTCGTCTCCAGCCGCCGCTACGTCCGCCGACCTGATAAACCGCCCAAGGTAGGGGCGATGCCGTTTCTTGTGGAGGTGGTGGCGGGGGAGGGGGCGTCGCGATTGTGAGAAGTGCGGGCGGGGCCGCATCTCGCGGCGGTGTGGGGCGGGTTTGCGCGGGGGCCGCAATTCGGGCCAGTGATCCGTCAGTCGATCTGCCCCGGGGACCGGCGCCTCGCGGCGGTGTGGGGCGGGTTTGTGTGGCGGCGGGTGTATGGGGTGTGGATTTTGTGAGTGGAACTTCAGACTATGACAAAGAGACGAAAATGGTACGGCGGGATTGGACATGATACGGGGTATTATACTGAAGAGTGGGGAGTGGAAGATGTTATATGGATGTACTGACGAAATTAAAACCATTCAATTAGATTGTTCTAGGTAGATAGATGAGCGATCCAAAACTGACCGACGAAAGACTAAGGACTTACCTAGATGGTAATCAAACCGATCGGGAACGTCTCTCCGCTGCCGTGCTTACGTTGGATCCAAGATTTACTGAAGTCAAACCACGGCGCCCACGAGGTGGACCCGATGGTGGTCGCGATATCGAGTGCCGGTTCGATGGACATGTTTGTTACGCAGCGGTCGGTTTCCGGAATTCTCCGAATGACGGATCGGATGATAAAACATACATCAAGAGGAAATTCGAAGATGACCTTAAACGCGCTCTCGAAGCAAATCCAGATCTCGAAGCGTTTGTTTTTCTTACTAACGTCGACCTGACTCCGAATGAGGTGGCAAGTCTCATCGCCAACGCCCATTCGAGTGGAATTACCTCTGCTGACATTTTTTATCGCGAAAGAATTCGGCAACTTCTTGATGGTTCTCCTGCTGGATTCGCAATACGTCTTCAGTACCTCAGAATAACGATGCGAGATGAAGAGCAACTTGCGTTTTTTGCCAGTTTTGGAACCGAAATCCAACAGGTCGTTTCATCGGGCTTAAAGTCACTCGATTCCCGCATCAACCGAATAGAGTTTATCGCCGAGAGCCAAAAAGCCCTCAATGCACTTCTACTTCAGATTGATTTTCTCCGACCGATGTCCCAAACCGATCTTTCCGATTTCTTTTTTATCATGAGAATCGTAGATGTTCGTCGGAGAGTTGACGGTGGTAACCCATCGTTGTCGATTGCGGGCACTCCTGGTAGTCCAGTGCACATGTCCGGGAGTACTAAGCAAAATTTCATTAACATTACGACCACCGTCTGGGCCGAACCGGGAAACAGAATCATCCATCAGACGTCTCGCGTAGGTCCAATCGGTGACTTCAGGTATGAGGCGCTTATCGACCAACCGGTTTTCCACTTGTCGGCTCCTGTCACCAACCTGCAGAGCATCCAGCTCCTTGCACGCGTATTTGACGACGGACCTTTTCCGAGTATTTCAGCCATAGAAAACACGATGATCTATTTCGAAACTAACCTAGACTTTGCGCGTACGGTCCGTGGTATTCGGTTGGTTGCAGATGACTACGTCCTGTTTTCTTTACCCGCAGGTGCGTTCAAGGTGCAAGACCGAAATAACTTCGGCCGGAAGATCCCAAGTCTCGACAAGGAGTTTACCGGAAAGTATTTCGACATTAGCCATAACGGGCTACAACGATACAGTTTTACGAATTACACGCCAGCGAAACTGCCACGATGAAAACCATCCATATAATGCGGTCGTTTCACCGTACGTTCCTTTATCACGTTTGATTGCAGAAATTCGGGATGTTTGATCCAGAATCCGGAGTTCTGACTCGTGCAATCAACACCCCAATCCCACCGCTTCACTCCGGGCCGGAGTCGGCGGGAGAACTCATCGTTAGACGGCGACTACCCCGTGCGTCACCTTCTGTTTCGTAGTAACATGTTGTCCTTATGATTCAGACGCCAAACCATTATCATGAATATGGCCCCTTTTACGTAACAAGAGGCTCGGCTCGTGTGCTCGACGAGATAATGGCAGCGATATTTGAGACAATTGGGGACAAGGAGCACGAGAAACGACGCGTCGAGCTCGCAGACTATTGGCAACGCTACAACGACGAGCAGGATGAAATCGAAGCGCACATCTCAGCTGGCTTGAAGGAAGAACGCGAGCGATACCAACTTGAAAGCATCCTCAACCTTTCCGGCGGCAAGAAGATCACAGGCGCAACACTTAGCGAAGTATTGTCAGATTTGTCTCTTCAAGATTCGAAGGCGGAGTCATTGTCATGTACTGCTTCGTTTCGAAGTACGAGTGTTACGGTTGCGTTCTATTCCTATCGCGGTGGTGGACTCAAAATCGACTTCTACGGCGTGGGCGAAGACGAAAAGCGATTCTGTATGGACAAAATCAACTCGTGGATCGGTGAGTATCGAGAGTCGCTGTTGGTTAGCGGATGGCAGCGACTTCGTTATTGGTTTTATGCAGCTTTCATGATTCCGACCGTTCTTTTGATGACACTCGAATTGGTCGATGGAGGGGGTGATCGTGCACTAATCCGGGAAGACATGCGTTCTATTCTCTCGCAGGATGAGATCACGGACTCTGACTCACGTCAGTTGATTGTCTTAATGGCTCGCCTACATGCTAGATATGACGCCGACACTTCGGATGACGGAGAGAATGCATCGTTGCGAACACTGGCCTTGGTCAGACTCACTTTGATTCTGCTTGCGTTCATATCGATGGTGTCTCCTAAAACGGAGATCGAGTACGGTAAGTCACGTTGGAGAATACATTTCTGGCGCGGGTGGGCGCGTTTAATATTGTTCATCATCCCAGGTTTAATAGTTCTTCCTGCGGTAATCGGTCTTATCACATAGTGGCAACGCCGCCGTATAATGAGGCTGTCACAAAGCACCGCCAAACACGCTAACAGCGCCCGCCTGACCGGCTCGTACCGTTGAAGTGGCCCCCTTTGTCAATATAGGTTTAGCGGTGAATTAGACTGGGCCTCAATCCGCTACCCTGGTCCTATTGTTGGAGTGAAGCTCCTGAGGCGTCCTCCCCACGATGTGCATCGCCGTTCCTTTCGGTACCACCCGGTCCCCGTGAATCCGCGTTTCCGACGTCTTGGAAGAAAACTATCTGCATCAACCGTCCACTGATGAAGCTATTGAATAACTGCGAAGGAACGCGGCATAACAACAGCGGCGACGCGACGGGATACTATCCAACGATGCTTTTTCGTCGTATAAGACGAGGCAAAAGGAGGTATCGAGATTCCCTTCTCGACACCATGAAAAGAATCAGCTCCATCGGGAGCCAAATCGAAATTACCCTCCCGGCAGAGGCATCCCCGGAAGAATTAAAGCGGGCGGTCGCCCGGAAAAGCGGCGGCGGCGGACCGTTTCGCATCATCCGGCAGAGCCTGGACGCACGATACAAGCCCGATATCCGCTGGAACTATCGGATCGCCCTTGGAACACCGCCGGCGCCTCTGGAACCGGAACGGGTGCTGCCGGTCGTCCGAAAAGGCGACGCGGGACGGGCGGTCGTGGTCGGTTCCGGTCCCGCGGGTTTTTTTGCCGCGGACATCCTCAACCGGGCGGGCTGGAGGGTTACACTTCTGGAACAGGGTCCACCGGTGGAAGAGCGAAAGCGGGATATCGCGAACTTTGAGACCGGTGGTCCCCTCGCTCCCCGATCCAATTACGCATTTGGAGAGGGCGGGGCGGGTACCTTCTCCGACGGCAAGCTTACCAGCCGGTCCAAACAGATCTCCCGGGAGCGGGAGTATGTCACGGCGCGGTACGTGCAGTATGGAGCTCCGCCGGAGATCCAGTGGCTTGCCCATCCCCACATCGGCAGTGACAACCTCTACCATCTCGTGATTGCCGCCCGGAAGGATCTCCAGTCGCGGGGTGTGGAAATCCGTTTCCACACGGAGGTCAGGGAGCTCATCATACGGAATCGCAGGTGCGTGGGAGTCCGGTTCGGGGACGGCGAGGTTCCGGCGGAACGAACCATTCTCGCTCCGGGGCACAGCGCCCTGCCCCTGTTGCGCAGCCTCGCCGCCCAGGGTGCACTCCTTGAAACGAAAGGATTTGCCCTCGGTGTGCGGGTGGAGCACCCCCGGGAGGTGATCAATACGGCCCAGTGGGGCCGCAGCGAGATCCCCGGCCTGAAAGCGGCGGAGTACCGCCTTACCGCCAAAACGTCGACAGGACGGGGTGTCTACTCGTTCTGTATGTGTCCCGGCGGCTCGGTGATCCCCGCCGCCTGGCGTCCCGGGCTCAATATGGTAAATGGTGTATCCAACTACCGCCGGGACGGAGGGTGGTCAAATGCCGCAGTGGTGGCCGCTCTTCAACCGGAGGAGATCTTTCCGGAGGCGCGCACCCCTCTTGAAGTACTTGGGCGCCTGGAAGAGCTGGAAGCTCGCGCGTGTGATCTGGTGGGCACCCATCGGGTGCCGGCGACGCTTCCTTCCTGCCTCGGGACCGGCGCGATTCCCGATACGCTGCCTCGTTCCAGCCACCCCTTCGAGGTGGTCCCCAGCGACTACCGCCTTCTGTACCCTCAGTGGCTGTTGCAGGCGCTTTCCGAGGGACTCTCCGAGTTCTCACGCAAACTGCGCGGCTATGAGACGGGACTGATCCTGGGAATGGAGACAACCACCTCCGCTGCGGTGCGGGTCGTCCGGGAAGCCTCCGGCGAGGTCGCTTCCATTCCGGGAGTCTGGATCGCCGGTGAGGGCAGCGGCGCCGCGGGAGGAATCATGAGCTCTGCAGTGGACGGTATAAACGCGGCGCTGGCGGCGGCAGGCGTGTAACCGCCCGGAGCGGACGGCGAAGGAACAACAGGTCGGGAAGGCAGCGGTGAAATTGACTCTTATTCGCCTTCACGACAAAGATATCGGAGAACAGTTCATGGGAAGCGGAAGGGAGAGTATACTCATACTAATGGGTAAGGCGAAAGCGAATGCATCGATAAACGACCGCCAGATTCTCACCGACGCGAAGGGGAACCCGACGCACGTAGTACTGACAATTGAGGCATATGAGCGCATCGCGGATCTGATTGAGGAAGCGGAAGATGTCCTCGAGGTAGAGCGGCGACTGAAGGACCCTGAGTTCGTTTCACTCGATGAAGTGAAGGCAAATCTCGGTTTTTAACGTTCGTTTTGAACGACGGGCCGAGAAAGAATTCCGTAAACACGATACTCGTGACCGAAGGCGAGTGTTCCGGGCAATTGAAGCACTCGCCACCGAACCACGACCGAATGGGGTGAAGAAACTCAAAGGCGAAACTACGGATATCTGGCGGATTCGAGTCGGTAATTACCGTGTGTTGTATACCATTGAAGACGATCAATTACGAGTTATGGTGGTGCGGATCGGGCACCGCCAGGACGTGTATCACGGGATGTAATACCTATACCATGACCTCGCAAGAAGATGCATCGCGGAGAGCTCTTCCGTTCCGGTAGGGGCGTTCAATACGCCGCCAGGCTACGAGACTCCGGTCGTCTATGGATCTCATGCAGCATAAGCATGTGATAGACAAAGTGGGGTATATCAAAAGAACATTTGATTCGCTGTAAAAAATGACCCCCTGTAACAGTCGCATATGTCGGTAAAGAACAGCCATTTTGGTCTATACTCAATGACATGAACCCGACATCTATTCATGGAAAAATCCTTATTGGTTTGCTGGTGATGGCAGTGTACGCCGCGCCGGTGAGTGCGCAGGAGACCGCGGACCCGGTTATCGATTTCGTCGAGAATATCGGGGCGACCGCCGGTCGCCTTTTTCCGGACGCGGTGGCCCAATTGGACCAGCCGCTCCCTCCCGGGGGAATCGCCGTTCACGTAGGTGAAATTTCCGTCGACGGAACGACACCGCGAATCGCCGATCTCATGGAGAGCATTATTGAAGAAGAACTGCTCATTGCCGCCGAATCATTGCGCAGTCGGGTGGACGTGGCGGTTCTGAGCGACCGTGCTTCCATCGGGAATATCGGACAGGGCGAAATAGGCGCGGCCGCCAACTCCCTCCTGACGGTACGGGTCCGCGCCGGTTTCGGTGCGGAAAGGGTGTTGTTTTCCCTGCAGATCCACGACGGCGCAGGGCGTATTCTCGTCGGTGGGCGCGTCTCGGCACCGTTGACCACCGATGTGACGGGCGCGCTTCGGCAATCCGCCGCGGTCGCCGTCCAGTCCGGGGGCGCCGCCTTTGATGGCGACGGTGATGTACCGAATACGGCGTCCCAGGCGCGGGCAGTGGCGCTGGACTCGCATCATCAGAACTTGTCCTTCGAGACCGACGGTGACGAGGACTGGTTCACCTTCCTGGCGGAAGCTGCCGGTGGAGCGCCGGTCATCTCCGGTGGCGACGGTGAGATGATCGATGCGGTGCGGATCTATACCGCCGGTTCGACCGATACGTACATCGAGGTATACGGACCGGACGATCCAGGGCTCCTCATCACCGAAAATGACGACGCAGACAGCATGAACGCCTCGGTTTCCATTCCCGTCACCGCCGGCGGACGGTATTGGGTGAAGGTCCGCGGCTTTTCCTCCTCCACCCGGGGTTCCTACGAACTGTACATCCAGCGTTCCCGATTGGCCGTCGATTCCATGGAACCCAATAACGACCGATACACCGCGACGCTCCTTACAGGCGACTCCTTTCCGATATACGGGAGTATTCGACCGAACGGCGACAGCGACTGGTATCGAATTTCCGCCGAATTGATCGCCGAACTTTCTCCCCCGAGCGACGGCGACGATGCCGCCGATGCCGCCGAAACCGGTGCCGTGGTCGCCTACACGACGGGGAATCTCGATACGACGATGACCCTCTATGATGATGCGGGAACGGAGATCGCCTACAACGACGACGGCGGCGAAGGAGGGAACGCCAGACTGGTAGTCACCCTCGACGGGGCCGGCGGATTTCTCAAGGTCGGCAGCTTCGGAGGCGGGTCCGAGGGGGATTACGCATTGCATCTCCAGCAGATTGTGCTGCAGCACGATGATTTCGAACCGGACAACACCGCCGAAACCGCATCACCGTTGACGTTCAACGATCCTCCCCAGCGGCATACCTTCTCGTCGGAGTCCGACGTCGACTGGGCGCACGTCATGGTTCCCGGTCCCGCGGGCGAGACGGTCGATGTACCGGCGCGTCAGCTGGTGACGGTGGAAACCTATGGGGACGTGGACACCTATATGACGCTTTTCGACGCGTCCATGATGGAAATCCGTTCCAGCGATGATGACGGGTACGGCATGAACGCCAAGATCGAAGAATATCTTGAACCGGGAGAATACTTTATCCAGGTACGGCCGCTGTATCTCCATGATTCCGCGGCGGAGTACTCCCTGGAGGGGCGGTTACGGTAGGCGTCCGAACGGTCCGTCAGGGTGCACCGTCCAGTCCGCTATGTTCTCACATAGAGGATGAGTTGTCATGGCGCGCCGTGAGAGTCGCCGCGGGCAACTCGATGACGCACCGCGCTCCCAAACGCTTATTCACGAACTCGATCGAGCCGCCGTGTTTCTCGAGAATCTGGTAACAGATATAGAGGCCGAGTCCCGACCCGCCATGTGGTCCGGCGCTGTAGAAGGGCATGAAAACTTGTTGCAGCGCCTCCTCAGCGATGCCCGTCCCGTTATCGTCGACAGTGATTTGGATACGATCAAGTCCATTCGAGGGGGCGACTATTACTCGGATGTGACCCCTCTCATGGGTGATGGCGTGAACGGAGTTCTTGAGGACGTTAAGCAGAACCTGCTTGAGCTCCGCAGCGTTAACGGCGACGAGGGGAAGGGGGGTATCCGGGAGCTCCACCGTGACTTCCGTTGAGTGCGCCTGGGCGTAGGGTTCGACCAAAGCGATGACCTCCCGTACAACGGAAATCGTGTCAACGGCACCATTGTCGCGTTCCGTACGGCCATAGGAGACCAGATTGGCGACGATCCTGGATATCCGGTCAATCTCTTCCTCTATATAGGAAAGGTACTTGGCTTTGTCCTCCTCCGAGGAGGTGAGTCTAATCGCGTCCAAGCTGCTCATGACAACCTCCAGAGGATTGTTAATCTCGTGGGCGACACCGGCGGCAAGGAGCCCGACGCCGGCCATCTTTTCTGAAACGATGATCTTCTGTCGGAGGAATTCCTGCTCGGTGACGTCACTGAGGATCAGGACGTGCCCGAGCAGGTGATCTCCATCTACCACCGGGTAGGTGACGACGTTGAGGGTCAGGTAGCCGCTTCCCATCTGAAAGGTTACGCCAATGAGAGAGACGCCGGTGCGACTTTCAAATCCCTTCCGAAGGCGGTCGAGAAGTGCCGGATTGCCGGCAAAGAGGTCGTCCACGGTTCTATCGTTGAGTGAGTCCTCCCCAAAGAACTGCTCACACGATGCGTTGGCGTTTTTAACTACACCCCGGTAGTCGAGGATGAGTAGCCCCACCGGCAGGCGCTCGAGAATCGCCTGGTTGAACTTGAGCAGGCTGTAGAAATCGGCGTTTGAGCGTCCGGCGCGGCTATCCTGCATGGCCTGGGTATAGGCGATCCGAATGATACTCAGCTCGTCTATGTGGTTCACCGACTCGCGCAGGACAATTTCCCCGGCCCGCATGATGACTACGGTATCGGCAAGACCATACACATCCCGGGTGTCGTGGGTCGCCAGCAGGACCGCCTTTCCCTCTTTCCGGAGTCGCAGGAGCGCGCGATAGACGAGTCGCTTGTTGTCGAGGGTAAGCTTGTCGATGCTCTCATCCAGAATCAGCACAAGCGGTTCATGATAGATTCGCTGGAAGATGGATATGAGCACGCGCTGCTGAATCGGTAGCTTGCGTATGAGAGCAGTGGGAGAGATATCGATTCCGTAATCGTCGAGAAACCTGCCTACCTTCCTGGCGTTCCGCCCGCGATAACTGAACAAGTGACGAAAGTAACCTGCATTCTGAAGGTTGAAGAAATCGTTGACGGTGATGTTCTCGTTGAGGAGCACGTCCTGATCAACAAACAGCACACCCGCCGTGGTAGCGCGGGCGTAGGTGTAGCCCTGGGTCGGCTTCCCGTGTATTCGAACCGACCCCGATTGTGGTTGCGCAAGGCCGGCGAGCACCTCACACAGGGTGGTCTTGCCCGATCCGTGCTCCCCGAAGAGCGCGTAGATCCGGCCTCTTTCAAGGTGCAGGTCCACATGGTGCAGCCCCGCCCGGGCGTTGAAGATCAAGGAGACATCCTCAACGGCGAGCAACGAGTTTTCACTCAAGCCGAGCTTTGATGACGATTCCATACTTTTCCATCTTGGCGTAGAGCGTGGTTCTGCTAATACCAAGCGCCTTGGCAGCTTTAGCCTTATTGTAGTTGTACTCGCGCAAGGTCGCCGCTATCGTCTGCCGTTCGCTCTTTTCCAGAAGAGAAGTATTGCCCCTGCCGCTTTTGTGGAGATAGGGAGGAAGGTCTCGCGGCTCGAGTTCTTGCGTCCGGGAGAGAGCGCACGCGAAGCTCACTACATTTTGCAGCTCCCGGACGTTTCCGGGCCAGTGATACGTCTGGAAGAACGCCTTTATGCTATCCCCGAGCACAAACTCCGTATCGTTTGCCCGGTTATAGGAATCCACAAACGACTGAGCGAGAGGCGCGATGTCTTCCCTGCGCTCGCGGAGGGAGGGAATATTGAACATCCCGGCGCTAAGCCGAAAGTAGAGGTCCCGGCGAAACTCTCCACTCTCCATAAGTTGCTCAAGGCTCTTGTTCGTTGCTCCGAGGAAACGAACGTTCACATGAATGACGCCGTTGCCACCGAGCCGACGGATTTCACGATTCTGTATGGTCCGCAGGATTTTGGCCTGAATGGCAAGCGACATGTCACCCAACTCATCAAGAAACACCGTGGAGCCGTTGGCCTGCTCGAATATGCCCTGATAGAGTCTATCGGCCCCGGTGTACGCTCCCTTCTCGTGACCGAAAAGCTCGTTGTCGAGCAGGCTTTCCGAGAGCGCCGCGCAGTTGACTTTGGAGAGGACTTTGCTTCGTCTCGCTGAGGAGCGGTGAATATGTTCGGCGATGAGCTCTTTACCGACGCCCGTTTCGCCACAGATGAGTACCGGGAGTTCGGTTGCCGCTATTGCCTCTATCTTTTCGATAAGATTTCGCATTTCGTGATTACGCGTGACGATGAGCGGGCCCTCACCTCGGGAGTGGGAGACGTCATTCAGCCGTCGACGCTTTAGCGCTCTCTCGATCACCTCCATCATCTGGGGAGTCTTGATCGGCTTCTGAATGAAATCGAAGGCGCCCTTACGCATGGAATCCATAGCGAGCTCAATCGTGCCGAAAGCTGTGATCATCACCACGCTGACGGCGTGTTTGCTCTTTGTGCAATACTCGAGAAGGGGCAGTCCGCTCTCATCTCCGAGCCTGACGTCGAGGAGCATCACATCTACCTCGGTGTGAAGCAGCACTTCCTTTGCGTCTTCGACGGTATGGACCCAGTCTGCCTTGTAGCCGCGAAAGCGAATCGTGGCGGCGAGTGTCTCGCAGAGCTTTGTATTGTCGTCAACTATAAGAATTCGTCCGGTCATGGAGGCCATCCATAATGTCCAACGATGATATCTCAGATCGATCAGTTGTCAACCGGCGAGTGTCCGAAAACTGGACACTTTCAGACGGAACCGCTCATTCTGCACCGTGTACGGCGGCCTTGTTTGCACCACGATGTCTCGCCATGTTGATAAATCCCCATAGATCGTCATTGCAGGTAATTAGTTTTGAGATAACTACTTATCCAGTTCGTTGTAAAGCATGCAGGTGCGGTATGACACCAGAGTCCGCGAATTTCATTGAACTTGGCACGGTAGTCGCTAATAGGTAACTGGCGCCGGTTCACCTGGCATGGTGGCGCGACGATCAAACCGGGGAGGATTCTATGAAACTGGGACTGATGATCAATGTGTGGGGCGACGTAGTGGCACATCCGGCAGCCGCGACGTCTGTACGGGAGTCCTATTACCTGACCCCCTGCGACCTGCCGTCGGTGGTGGCGTTTGCAAAGGCAGCCGGTTATGACTATCTCGAAATGTTTGATGGAACGGTTATGGAATACCGTAACAAGCCGCAAGAACTCTCCGATCTGCTTGACGCGCACGATATCACCCTGGGCGCGGTCTACACCGGCGGAACCTTTGTCTTTTCGGAGGTGGTGTCCGAGGACCTGAAAAAGATCGAAACGGTATGCCAGGTCGCTAGTACCCACGGTGCGACGTACCTGGTTATAGGCGGGGGCGCCGTGATGGAGACAGATCGAATCCAACTTATTTCCAAAATGGCTTCCGTCCTCGACGAGGCTGATCGAATTGCCACGGATCATGGGCTTACGGCGCTCTACCATCCGCATCTGGGGTCAATCGTTGAGACATCGGACGAGATCGATGCAATCATGGAGAACTCGCGTATAAAACTCTGTCCTGATACCGGCCACATCCATGCGGGCGGAAGCGATGTAGTCGACGTGGTTCGGCGACATCTGGATCGGGTCCCCTACGTCCATCTCAAGGACGTTGCGGAAGGGCGCTTCTGTCCGCCCGGCGATGGTGAGATCGACTTTCCGGCACTCCTGGAGGTGCTCGGGTCCGACGGAAAGCACCGCGATCTCGCAGTGGAAATCGACGGGTACTCGGGCCAACCCGAGCTGGGTGTCATAAAGGCGTACACCCAGGTGCGCAAGCTCGTTCAATAACGGCACTCGGCCGCATGGCGGCAAAGAATAGTAAGGAGGTTCTTATGAACACAAGGTTATTGGTAATCGTAACGATGCTGACGTTGTTCGGCCTGGCTTTCGCATTTGCCGGTGGCGCCCAGGAGGAAGTCCCGATCGCACCGGCGGAGGCAATCTCGGTAGAGGTTCGAACGGTGGGGGAGATACAGAGCACCGGTCCGAACGGCGAAGAGGCAACGCCTGCTTCGGAGCTCAGTCTTACCGCGACCGAGGTTGCTCAGGTACAGGAGATGAATGCTACAGCGGCGATCGCCTTTCACTACGCCGGGAACGACTGGTCCTCCGCCCAACTACGAGGTCTGGAGGACACGTTTGCGCGACTAAACATCAATGTGCGCGCAGTGACGGACGCGCAGTTTTCCGCTGAGAAACAGGTTTCCGATATCGAGACAATTATGGCGCTTTCTCCCGACATTATCATCAGTATCCCGGTCGATCCGGTGTCTACGGCCCCGGCGTTCCGTCGTGCGGCAAATGCGGGTGTCCATATCGTCTTTATGGACAATGTAGCCGCAGGCATGAGCCCCGGCAAAGACTACGTGAGCGTAGTCTCCGCGGACAACTACGGTAACGGCGTGGCGGCTGCTCACATCATGGCGGAGGAGCTTGGCGGGCGCGGTAACATAGGTGTGGTGTACTTTGACGCGGATTTCTTCGTGACCAACCAACGAGTGGAGGCTTTCGAGGCCACGATTGCATCTGAGTATCCCGGTATCACGATTGTGGACCGTGCCGGATTCAACGATCCCAATCGGGTGAGCGAGGTTGCCGACGCCATGCTGACTCGCTATCCGGATATTGACGGCATCTTTGCGGTCTGGGACGTCCCCGCAGAATCTGTGGTCGCTTCGGCGCGCAACGCCGGACGAAATGATCTGGTGATCACGACCATTGACCTGGGCAACAACGCAGCCCGGGAAATCGCGGCTCAGGGTCTCATCAAGGGGCTGGGAGCACAGCTTCCCTATCACCAGGGTGTTTCTGAAGCGATCCTCGCCGCCTACGCTCTTCTTGGCAAAGAGGCGCCGGACTATGTGGCCGTGCCGGCCCTGGCGGTAACGCACCAGAATGTGCTCGACGCCTATATCGAGGTTTACAGCGTGGAAGCGCCCGACGTCGTGCGGGAAGCGTATAAGGACTGATGCACCTAGCAACGGGAGAAATGAATATGAGAGAATTGAAGATCGCCCTGATCGGCGCAGGTTTCATGGGCAAGGCGCACTCAATGGCGTATGCCACAATGCCCATGTGCTATTGGCCCGCGCCGGCAATGCCCGTCCGAGAGTTGCTGGTCGATGTGGATGAGAGTACGGCAAGGGACGCGGCTTCCCGCTTTGGGTTCCGCCGTTACGGAACCGACTGGAAAGCTGCCGTTGGCGACCCGGACATAGACATTGTCGATATCTCGACGCCGAACGATCTCCATCTCGCGATTGCTGTAGAAGCGTTCCGCCAGGGTAAACACGTGTTCTCGGAAAAGCCGATCGCACGAACGGCGGACGAAGCTAAAACGATGCACGAGGCGGCGGCGGCGAGCGGGAAGAAGCACATGCTCGCCTTTAACTATCGACGTACTCCGGCGATTCTCCTCGCAAAGGAGATTATCGAAAAGGGAGAGATCGGCGCCATCCGGAACTTCCGGGCCACCTATCTCCAGGATTGGTCTGCCTCTCCGTCGTCTCCGCTTTCGTGGAGGTTCAGGAAAGACGTGGCCGGGTCCGGGGCGCTGGGAGACATAGCGACGCACGTGATAGACATTGCCCGCTTCCTTGCGGGTGATATAACCCACGTGACGGGCTTTCTGAAGACCTACATCCACGAGCGGCCGCTACAAAGCGGGGGCACTGACAAACTCGGTACCGTGCAAGTTCAGGACCGGACGCGACTCGGCAAGGTGGACGTGGATGACGAGGCGTCTTTCCTCTGCAAGTTCGCTTCGGGAGCGGTGGGAAGTATCGAGGCGACCCGGAACGCCTGGGGCAGAAACAACTACATTACCCTCGAGATCCATGGAGAGAAGGGAAGCATAGCGTTTAACTACGAGCGGCGAGACGAGCTTCAGGTGTGCTATGCCGATGATCCCGGGGACCGTCGTGGTTTCCGAACGATCTATACCGGCGCTGCGCATCCCGAAGGCCATGCGCTCTGGCCCATCCCTGCTCTTGGGATCGGCTACTCGGACACCAAGATCGTGGAGTGCCACGATTTCATGAAGGCAATCGTCGAAGATAGCGAACCGTCCCCCAACTTTGAGGACGGCTATGCGATCGCGCGCATTTGTGACGCGGTGACGCGCCTGAACGACGAAGCATCCTGGGTGGCCGTCTAGGCACGCCGGATACGCCGGTGGCGCGGGTTCAACCCGCGCCCGCCGGTATTCCGGAAGGCAGCATATGAAACAAGCTGTTTACATGTCGGGGGTGTTTAAGCAGTTCAGCGGCGTAACCGTTCTCGAGGACGTCGACTTTTCCCTGGAGGAAGGTGAGGTCCGAGCCCTCGTGGGCGGCAATGGAGCGGGCAAGTCGACCTTGATGAAGATTCTCACCGGGGTCTACACCATCGACGGCGGCGAAGTGCGGGTTCATGGCGAGGCGGTCCATTTCAAAGGATTTGGAGACGCTCGGGAGGCGGGGATCGGAATGATATTCCAGGAGCTCAGTCTCATTCCGACCATGACGATAGCGGAGAATATTTTCCTGAGCTGTGAACTTACCCGTGGCGGTATTCACGTGGATGACCGCGAGCAACGTCGACGTGCCAGCAAGCTACTGGAGTCTCTGGGTCTCAAACTCTCTCCGGACGAGAAGGTTTCGCATCTGACGGTCGGGGATTCCCAGCTCGTCGAGATCGCGAAAGCTCTCGCAACAAACGCGCGAATACTGATTATGGATGAGCCGACCGCGTCCCTCTCGGATAAGGAGACCTACACGTTGTTTGAATTGATCCGCAGGCTCAAGGAAAACGGCGTTTCCATCGTATATATCTCACACCGCATGGGAGAGATATTCCGGATCGCAGACAGTATTACCGTCCTCAAGGACGGCAAGATAGTATCAACACGCGCCGCCGGTGAGACCGATATCAGGCAGGTCATAACCGACATGATCGGCCGGGAAGCGGGGGAGGGATATCGCTACCGGCATCGGGACACCAATCCCGAGGTTCTCTTTTCGGTTACGGGGCTCCAGGTCGATACCCCGGTCCCCGTAGAACCGGCAGATATAACAGTGCACCGCGGAGAGGTCGTTGGCATTGCCGGACTCATGGGGAGTGGCCGGACTGAGATACTGGAGACGCTCTTCGGACTCACGCCTGGCACTAACAGTGTGACCATCAATGGTGTCGACAGGACAATCGGATCCGTTGCCGATGCAATGGAAGCCGGTATTGCCCTCGTTCCGGACGACCGTAGACTCAAGGGTCTCGTGCTCCGTCACTCGGTACTTGAAAACCTGACGTTACCCAACATCAGTCGCTTCACACGGATGGGTAAGGTCGTGCATCGCGCTGCCCGGAGATTTACTCGAGAGGCGATAAGTCGCTACAACGTAAAGACAGAGGGTATCGACAGGAAAATTTCGTTGCTTTCCGGCGGGAATCAGCAGAAAGTGGTAATCGCGAAATGGCTCACCCGAGAACCGGAACTCCTGCTGCTTGACGAACCGACAGCCGGAGTAGACATCGGGGCAAAGGTTCAGGTATTGGAGTTCATTCGCGCCTATTCGGACGCGGGTCATGGCGTGCTTGTTGTAAGCTCAGAGATCCCCGAACTTATCGCGATGTGCGACCGCATACTCGTTATGCATAACGGTCGTATCACCAAGGTTATCCGAAACACCGAAGATCTGGATGAGGAAAGGATACAACATGAAATCCAGCACGAAGCCTGACACAGTCGGGTTCAGAACAATCCTGCGTCAGTTCGACTGGCAGAAGTACATCGTCTACGTTGCCTTTGTTGTCGTGTTCATCTTCTTCGCGGTCGTACTGCGGGAGCGGGGGTTTTCGACTCTTCCAAACGTCCTCAACATCGCCCGCCAGACCGCGATGATTTCGATCATGGCGGTTGCAATGACCTTTGTGATCGCAACGGGGCAGATCGATCTCTCGGTGGGCTCGACCACGGCTGTGGCCGCCCTTGTCACCGCCCTCACGGTCAACGCGACCGGCAGCATTCTGGTGAGCCTGATTGTCGGTCTCGGTGTCGGCACAATCGTAGGCGGCACCAATGGCTTAATAATAACTCGCTTACGTATACCGTCGTTCCTTGTCACTCTCGGCATGATGAGCATCGCTCGGGGTTTTGCCATGTGGATCACCAACACTGCTGCGGTGCCGATCCTGAGTCCAGGCTTCAACTTCATCTTTGGTTCGGGTGATATCCTCGGCGTACCGATTCTCCTGTTCTGGACTATCGTGATCGGTGCGATCGGCCATTACACGCTAAATCATACACCCTACGGCAAACGAGTACTCGCGACCGGAGGTAACGAGCAGGCTGCTACGTATACAGGTGTAAATACCAGAAATATCAAACTCCTGGTGATCACGATCTCTGGAATTGCCGCGAGTCTCGCCGGGATTCTCTACGCCGGGCGCATGCAGGCGGGCCGGTTCACTTTTGGAGAAGGGGACGAGCTCTCGGTAATTGCGGCGGTTATCATTGGAGGCACTTCGCTCTCCGGCGGAGCCGGCTCGGTAGTAGGCGCCATTATGGGATCACTTCTCATGGGGGTGATAAACAACGGGCTCATTATAGCTGGTCTCACGGTAAGCCAGCAGATGATCATTCGGGGAATCATTATCATCCTCGCCGTCGCGGTAGGTAAGAAGGCAGAACGATAGCGGGTTGTATCGTCTCGGGGCTAGTGAAGGCGGGATCGACGCCGCTTGATTTTGCACGATCCGCTGTATAAATTTTGTGGTGGACAGTCCGGTGCCGCACCGGACGACCGCGTACATGAACGAGGTCCTTAAGCAGTATAGTTTCCCGGTAGAGCGATTCATGCCGGCCGAGCGCCTGAGGCGAATCGCGACATTCTCTGCCAATCTCGAGACGCCGTTCCTCGTCGTGGATCTCGAAGTTGTGGAGCGTGCGTTCAACACCTTCAGGTCCCGGCTGCCCTTTGCCACGGTGCACTATGCGGTCAAGGCCAATCCAATGGACCAGGTGCTTCTGCTCCTGAAAGAGCTCGGGTCCAGTTTCGACGTGGCAACGCCGTACGAGCTCGACCAGGTCCTGTCACTGGGAGTACCCGCCGCGAGAATCAGTTACGGCAATACGATCAAGAAGGAGCGCGACGTCGCCTATTTCCACGACCGCGGCGTCGACCTGTACGTTACCGACTGCGAGGAGGATCTCCGCAAACTGGCTGCGAGTGCGCCGGGCTGCCGCGTGTGCTTCAGACTGCTGACTGAAGGCAAAGGGGCGGACTGGCCGCTCTCACGAAAGTTTGGATCCCATCTTGAAGTGACGGTGGGCCTCGCGCTTCTCGCGCGCGACCTTGGTCTGACACCCTGGGGGCTCTCCTTTCACGTCGGCTCCCAGCAACGCGATATCGGCCAGTGGGGCGACGCGATCTCCAAATGCGCATACCTCTTTGAGACGCTGAAACGCGACCACGCCATCAACCTCGGGTTGATCAATCTCGGAGGGGGATTCCCTGCCAACTATCTCGAGCCCACCCCCGACATCGAGGTGTACGCCCGGGCCATCGCCGAATACCTCCGGTCCAGTTTCGGGAACGAGGTGCCGCAGATCATCGTCGAACCAGGCCGCGCCATCGTCGGCGATGCGGGGGTGATCGTCTCGGAGGTGGTGATGACCTCCCGCAAGTCCGAGGTGTCGCCCTTTCGGTGGGTCTATCTGGACGTCGGACTCTTCGGCGGAATGCTTGAGACGATGGGAGAGCTCATCAAGTACCCCATATACACCGAGCGCACGGGAATCGCGCAGCCCGTGATACTCGCCGGCCCGACCTGCGACAGCATGGACGTCCTCTACCAGGACTACAAGTACGAATTGCCCGACACCCTCGCCACGGGTGATCGCGTCTACGTCTTCACCACCGGCGCCTATACCTACAGCTACAGCTCGGTGAGCTTCAACGGCTTTCCTCCCCTGAAAACGTACGTGCTTCCCGGACGGTGATCCGCCGATCAGCGCATGTACACCCCGTCCCGCGGGCCGTCCCGGTAGTACCATCCTCTCTAATTTTCATATACCCGTGAAACCGATGGCGGTTCACAGTTATACTATAGTGATTTTGGCAGAAAAAGGAGGTTGTTGGTGTCGTCATCATCACCGGTCCGAATCGTGCTGCCGTCTTCCGGTGTTCTCGTGACCGAAAGCCTTCATAGTCCCGAATTTCACATGGTCCCGAGTCTGGATCCGTACAATGAAATATTTCACGTAGTTCGTGGCCGGATTGACCTGGTTCTGGGAGACTCGGGAGAACGTCTTACCGTTTCGGAAGGTGCATACAGTTGCGTTCCGGCGAACATCAGACACCAGGTTCGGGATGAGACTGGCTCGACGATTCTTCTTCTCTGTCTGTCGCAGACCTTTCTTTCCTCTTCAATTGACCGACGTTCCGTCTGGGAGAGTATCGTGGCCAACTGCCCCTGGGTTGTCCAACCGCAGACTAAACACGAAATCGATGACCTGAATCATCACTGGCGAAAACTTATGAGTCTCCAGCAACTCGCAGAGCTGCCGAGAAATCGCCTTGCCCTGTTTGCGCAGGTCGATGAGACCCTCCTGGCTATCCATGATCTCCTGACCACGGAAACGGGGCAGACCGCATCATCGCGCATACGCTCGGTAATAGCCGAAATCGAAAGCCGGATATATGAACACTGGTCGGTACAGCAAGCTGCGAGGGAAAGTGCACTATCGGTTCGTCGTTTCTCCGAGTTGTTTCGAGAGATTACGGGGATGACCTTTGTTCCGTGGCTGCAGAAGAGACGCATCAGGCACGCGTGCAAGTTATTGGCCTCCGGACAATCCTCCATAGTCGGCGCGGCATTCTCAAGCGGTTTTGAGGATCTCTCTACGTTTTACCGTACGTTCAAGAAACTCTGCGGACGAACTCCCCGACAATGGGTGCTTGACCACGACGGGAGACCAATCAAACCACCGCCCCCGCCTGTGTGACCTGCCGATTTTGCAAAGCCTCCTTCTCCAAATCTGCAAAGAGGGATACCCGGCAAGGGGGTAGGATATAGATGTGAAGGACGGTAACTATGAGTGAAAAAAGTAGTCCTTTCAATCTCGACCGTTCCCGGGCAGCTCTCATTGTGGTGGACATGCAGAATGATTTTGTACGAAAGGGAGCTCCTTTTTATTTGCCCGGCTGTAACGAGGTTATCCCCCAGGCCAGGAAGATAGTTGAGGGATGCCGCACGGCGTCGGTTCCTGTTGTCTTTCTTAAATTTACCGCGGGTCCGGAAGAAACTCTGATATGGACGTGGTCAAAACCGTTGCATCCCGACACGCGGGCGTGTTGGAAAGGCGAGCGGCGGTATTACGAGGAAATCCAGCGAGAAGCCGAAGGTCACGACGTAATCGACGAAATATATCCGGTCCAGGGTGAAGAGATTGTTGAGAAGTACAGCTACGGCGGCTTTTACGAGACCAACCTGGAAAGCATTCTCCGGGCGCGCGGGATTTCTCATTTGATTATCCTCGGATGTGCAGTGCCATTCTGTGTGGACGACACGGTCACCGGTGCATTTGACAGACAATACAAGGTATTCCTGGTTACCGATGCCGTTGGATATTTCGACAGGGAATTTCTAGACAGCAGCCTGCGACGTATCGGAATGAAATACGGTCGACTGATCTCGAGCGATGAGCTGTTGAGATGCCTGAGTTCCGGCTGAAATCGGGGCGGTTCGCTCCGAAGAAAAACCGTTAAGAGGAGGCGCATATGAGAATCATGAAGACAACACTTCTTCTCATTGTCATGTTGGCTTTCCTTGCAACCGGCGCATTTGCTACCGGAAGTGGGGAAATGGAGGATGAGGGGCCGATCGTATTCGGCGGCGCCTTGCCGCTTACCGGATGGGGATCCGATGCGGGCGAGTACAACAACCGGGGATACCTTTTGTGGGCAAAGCATGTAAACGAGGATGGCGGTATCCTTGGCCGACCGGTGGAGCTGAAAATCTACGACGATCAGTCCGATCCGACGACAACGGCCCGGCTGTACGAGCGGCTGATAAACCAGGATGAAGTTGACGCGCTTCTGGCTCCCTGGAGCGACGACATGACAATGCCGGCTACCACCGTAGCGGAGCGGTACGGAAAACCGATCGTGACCGGAGGTGCAACACTCGACGCGATCTGGGGTCGGGGGTACCAGTATGTAAACGGGTTGCTCCCCTCGAGTTATGACTATGTGGGTATTGCAATGAGACTTCTGGCCGACCAGGTTTCTTCTGTTGCCATACCATTTGCAAATATGACGTATACGACAGGATTTGGCGACGCTGCCGTCCAGAATGCTGAGGAACTTGGGATCGAAGTCGTTGGTCACGAAGCGTATGACGCCGATACGGCAGACTTTACCGCCCTTCTTACCCGATTCCGCGCGTCACAACCGGATATGATTGTGGGAGGTACCGGCGGCGAGGACGCCATCCAGTTGATCCGGCAATCCAAAGAGGTTGGTCTGAACCCCAAGGCCTTCTACTTCACTATCGCTCCTGTAGATCCGGAATTTGTGCGGGTCCTGGGAGCGGATGCGGAGTACATCTTAGGTACCACGGAATGGGAACCGACGATGACCTACCTGCCGGGATTCAACCGATTCTATGACGATTACGTTGCGGAATATGGTGAGGAGCCCGTCGAGGACGTAGCTACCGCCTACGGACTGTGTCAGGTCGTCCAGGCTGCAATAGAGCAGGTTGGCAGGATCGACGACGACGCCATTGCCGAGGCGTTGCGTACCCTTGAGACGACGACAGTCTTCGGTACGTACAATGTCGACCCGGAGACTGGGGCACAAAAAGGCAAGGAGATGTTTGTAATCCAGATCCAGAACGGTCGTCGTGTTGTCGTCTGGCCGGAAGCGGATGCAGAAGGAGAGCTCATCTTTCCAACGCCGCCCTGGAATCGACGCTAACGTGATATCGTCCGGCGGGTAGCCTGCAGGTCATCCGCCGGAGTTTCCTGGCTTGAAAAAAGGAAATCAGATGCAGGATCTACTTAGCATACTTATCAGCGGATTCATAACCGGCTCCATTTATGCACTTCTTGCCGGCGGGCTTACTCTCATTTGGGGGGTAATGCGAATCGTCAATCTCGCCCACGGCGAGTTTCTGATGCTTGGCGCCTTTGCCACGTACTATTTTTTCCCTCTCTTCGGCGGACCTCCCATTCTGGGAATCCTTGTTATTGCTCCGGGATTCTTTCTCCTGGGCGCGCTGATATACCTTGTCGTAATCAAACACGTTGTCAATGCACCGGAGCTCATGTCGCTGCTTCTCGCGTTCGGCGTGTCCATCTTTATCATCAACGTTTCAGTTCTGGTCTGGTCCGGCGAAATGCGGATCGTAGAGTACCTCAGCGGAAGCTTTGAGTTCGGCGGTGTTTTTGTTTCGAGACCCAGAGCAATAGCGGGCATCGTGGCACTGACAATTTCAATGGGAATGTTCCTTTTTCTGCAGAAGACCCGGATCGGAATGGCTATTCGGGCGGTAGCGTTTGACAAGGAGATGGCCGAGCAGTGTGCAATCAACTCCAGTCGTATTTACCTTATAGTGTTCGGTCTGGGGACTGCCCTGGCGGCTACCGCGGGCAACCTGGCAAGCACGATCTTTCCATTCAATCCCCTGGTAGGGCAACAATTCATTCTAAAAGCCTTTGCGGTGACCGTACTCGGCGGGATGGGCAATTTCCTTGGTGCTCTTCTTGGCGGGCTGATCATAGGCGAACTGGAACAGATCATAGCCTACCTCTTTGATTCTCAGATATCTGCCGCCGTCGCGTTTATCGCGATTATCGGGACACTGCTTTTCAGGCCTAAAGGGATACTCGGAGGTTCGTAATGTGGAAAGACCTTTTGATTAACTTCCGAGCTCTGGATATCTGGAACAGGATCGGCTTTGGCGCAGCCTTTGTCGCTATCATTCTCTACTACTTTATCGGCTCTCCCTATTATCAGTCTCTCCTTATGGCAATCGCGATGTATGTCGTTCTCTGCTCCAGCTGGAATATCATTTCCGGCATTACCGGATATGTCTCGTTTGGCCACGTAGTATTCTGGGGTCTGGGCGCGTATATAACGGCGGTTCTTATCGTGCGTCTTAACGTCCCCTGGCCCCTGGCGCTTCTCGGTGCGGGGGTGGGTACCGCGCTGTTCTGCGCGATCATCAGTTATCCGGTTCTTAAACTCTCGGAAGTATACTTCGCAATTTCGATGCTGGCCCTGGCGGAAACGGTCCGTGTCCTGGTTGGGTACTTTCGCGGCATCACCGGCGGCGGTGGCGGCATATACCTGAGACCGCTGGTTCGCGTGGACAGCGCATATCTGATGATGGCGTTATTGGCGTTCTTTGTTGTTGCCGGAATGAGAATCTTCCGTGAAACCCGATTCATGAAATCATTGATTGCCATCAACAACAATGAGTTGGCGGCCGAGTCCCTCGGTATTCGGACCACCTGGAAGAAAACCCAGGCATTTATCCTTTCTGCGATTTTTCCGGCGCTGGCGGGTGGTATTTATGTGCTGAATGTGGCGTTCATCGATCCCAGAACAGCGTTCGATATCGGAATTACTTTGAATATTATCATGATGACGGTATTCGGAGGTCTTGCCACCGTCATGGGACCAGTTGTTGGACCGGTGGTCTTCATGATTCTTGCGGAAACGCTGTGGAGTCGGTTTCCGTTTGTCCATCGGGCGGCACTTGGTGTCGTCATAGTACTGCTCGTCATCTTTCTGCCCGAGGGAATTCTTCCTTCATCCAGGCGTATGCTGACAAAAATACGCGCGCGACTGAGACTGCGTCACGAGGGTATGTCATGAGCGAGTCTTTGTTGCAGGTCCGGGAGGTCAGTAAGCACTTCGGGGGGATTGTCGCAAACGAGAACATCTCCTTTGATGTCCATTCCGGCGAAATCGTCTCGATTATCGGACCCAATGGGGCCGGCAAATCGACGCTTTTCAAGATGATCTGCGGGGTTCGTCCCGAAGGTAGTCGTCGTCAACCCGACTCCGGACGGATATTTCTCAGAGGCAAGGATATTACCGCGCTTCCGGCTCACCGGATCTGTAAACTGGGACTCGCGCTCGTATTTCAGGAGACGGAGCCCCTCAAAGGTCTGACGGCGATCGATAACGTGGCAATCGGCGCGTTGGTTCGGGATCATTCATATCACGATGCGGTGAGCCGGGCGGAATTGCTGCTTCAGCAAATGGGACTTGCCCATCGACGGGATGTACCTCTGACCGATTTGACCCTCGCTGAACGGAAGCGCCTTGAAATCGGCCGAGCCCTCGCGACAAGACCGGAGGTCCTCATGCTGGATGAGACGATGGCAGGTCTCACACCGGCGGAAGTAAAAGAGTCGGTGGAGCTCGTTCGTGAGATTAACCGCAAGGGGATTACCGTCGTACTGATAGAACACGTTCTTGAGGCGGTCATGTCGGTCTCCGGAAAGGTCATTGTCCTTGACCAGGGGCGTCTCATCTCTGAGGGAAGCCCTGATGCCGTGGTCAATGATCCCGTGGTGATCAAGGCGTACCTGGGAGGAGAAGCGTACGATGCTTAAGGTGCAGAATCTTCAGGTCCGCTACGGCGCCGCGGTGGCAATAGACGATGTCTCGGTGGCGCTTCAGGAGAGCACGATCACCTCAATAGTCGGCAGCAACGGAGCCGGCAAGTCATCATTGCTGAGGACCGTAATGGGGCATCAGGCACCGAGCGGTGGATCAATCCTTTTTGAAGGTTCGGATATCGCCGGATTGCCGGCCCATGAAGTATCCCGAAGAGGAATCTCCCTCGTCCCCGAAGGACGCCGTCTTTTTACTCGATTGACCGTTGAGGAAAACCTTCGACTCGGCGCGTTCGGTACAAAGGGCAAGGAAGTGGTCAATCACCGGCTCGCCAGGATATTCGATACGTTTCCACTCCTGAAGGAGCGACGGAAACAGATTAGCGGCACCATGAGCGGGGGCGAGCAGCAAGTCCTTGCGATAGCAAGAGGACTCATGTCGGAACCAAAGGTCCTCATGCTTGATGAACCATCTCTGGGGGTAATGCCGGTTTACGTAAACCTCATTTTTGATGTCCTCCAGCGATTGAGTGCCGAAGGTACAACCATACTCCTGGTCGAACAGAACGTGGAGCGTTCTCTGTATGTGGCAGACCACGCATACGTGCTGCAAACCGGTAGAATTGTGAGCGAGGGGAGTGGTACCGAGCTTCTCGGTTCCGATCTCGTGCGGAAAGCATATCTGGGATTGTAGAGCCGCCCGACGATTGTCGGGGGCATTTCCGCCGAAAATCTACCCCGTCAGCTCCGTAAAGTCCCTGGAACTCATGACGGCGCCGAATTTCATGTTCAGATTTTTCAGAGTCGCGTCGTGGAGTTGCGGATCGAAGGACGAGACGCAATCGGAAAGGACTATCGTCTTGTACCCGTGATGAAACGCCTGCCGTGCGGTTTCCTCCACACAGATCTGGGTCACCGTTCCGGCGACGACGACCGTGTCGACCCCGTATGAAGCGAGGACGTCTTCCAGATTGGTGCGGTGAAATGCTCCATACCAGTACTTGTCAATTTCGATGTCCTGACTGTCCTTTTTCGAGCTCGTCGATGATCGCCACCACTTCCCGCTCCGCCCGGATATCCTCATAGTAACGGGTGAATCCCAGCTTGCAGCAATTGGTCGGTTCCCTGATCTCGGGTGACCATGTCCACAGTAGACTTTCCTCGGGTCCCGCGACGAAACGTGTGAAAATCACCGGTCGGTTCTGGGAACGAAACTTCCGTCGCACACGGTTAATCGGGTCCACCGTCCCCAGAGCATCCGGAACGCCCAGGGGAGCATTTGAGCGAACAAAATCGTTTTGCATGTCAACGACAAGAAAAGCTGCACTCCGTATGTCAAAGGAAAAGGGAAGTATCTGACTCATATTCTCCAGTATAAGGCCGTCACCGTAAAGGTCAACAGAATTTCCGGCGCGACCCGTCCCGCGTCACTCAACCTGCGGAACCGATGCGTTTCAACCGCTTTTCGATCGTCTTCCGTACCTTTTTATAGCTCGCCGGCGGACCCGTGGAGACCCGTTTCTGATCCACAAAGACGGCATCGGTATCGCCCCATTCCAGCGCGACTGAGCGGTCGGTGGTATCGACGGTTCGATACTCGACACCCGGGCCAAGCTCCTCCGCCGCCCGTCGAGCTCGCTCGAAGACGATGTTGGCGGCGGGGCACCAACCGGATATAAGGCATGTCACGACGGCTCTGTCGGTCACCGACTCCGGAGTCCGCCTGTTGTGTATGAATCGGGGTGGTACGGCATCGTCGGAAAAGGGTTTCCAGAGCAATTCCATCGGCCCCATGCGGTCGACTTTTGTGTACCCCTGTTTGCGGAACCAGGACGCGCGCATGAAGACGGGAATGGACAATCCCCAGACGACCAGTCCGTTGCCGCCAAGTTGTTTGACATCCCCCTCGGCTGCGCGCAACAGCGCGGTTCCGATACCCCGTTTCTGGTAGTTGCCCTGTCCCTCTTTATGCCCATGCACCCAGATACAGTAGGTGTAGTACAGGTTTTCGCCCTCGATTAGGGCGTTCCCGATCGGCGTGTACTGGATCATTCCGGCCGGCGTCGTTCCATCAATTGCGAGCTTGACCCGAAGGCCCCGGGGTTTCATGCGCCGGTACCAGTTCTCCTTGTGATCGCCGGCTTCCTGCATCTCCGGGGACCACTCTTCCAGGCAGGAAAAGTACGACCCTTCGTACTCGGGAGTAAGATCAACGATTTCCATGGAGTACTCCTTGGGAAAATAATTATCCATTTCGACCTGCGAGACTGTACAAAATGCCGGTGCGAAGTTGCCCGCGCCCCATAGCGCGGGCACGGGCTGCTCTTGCCTATTTGCGGGACGCCGCCTGCACCGCCTCGGAGATTCGACGGATGACATCGGAAATGGACGCCCGAGCGTCCTCGGCTTTTTTCTGGGCCTCCGGGAACGACTCGTTTTGCATGTCCGCCCCGGCGGATGCTATTGCCTCGGCGCCCGCCTCGATTTCTCTGCGGGCAACGTTGAAGTCAAAACGTATGCCTCGCACATTACGGGCGTTATCAAGGACGCTGCGCGCTTCCTCGAGGGCGGCGGCGGCGGCGGTAACGGCCTCTTCAGCGGCGTTCCGGGCCCGTTCCCTGGCGTTTGCCGCATCCTGAACGGCCTTTCCGGCTGCGTCGGTGGCCTCAAGAGCGAGGGACCGGGCGGAATCGTACTCCCGATTCTCCGCGGCGGAGGTCATTTCCGACAGCAGCTGCCGCGCCCTCTCGAGAGACTGCAGGGCGTATCGACGGACGTCGGGTTGTGCCCCGGCGTCTTCCACCGCCTGACGTGCGGCGGACATCTCTTCCTCCGGGGGCTTCTGGCACCCCGTGAGTGAAGTCATGACGAACGGAATCAAAGCAACAAGAATCAGTACCTGGATCGCTTTTTGTTTCATACTGTTCTCCCACCCACGTCCGGATAATCTCATCTACATAATAATTCATTTTCGGTATCTTCGCCGCATTTCAAAGACCTTACGCCATGGGTCGTGAGTTACACCCATGTTGCACCCGCCATTCACCGACATGGTGTATCCTTATCTTCGTGATTCGTATGAACCAGCTGTTGCGCATACTTTTCGCACTCGTCGTCTCCGTCGCCCTGTCCCTCCTGCCAGGCGGGGACACGCCCTCGCCGGAGGGTGTCTACTTCGATGCGCTGATGAGGGTGAGAGAGGCGCCGCCGGTGGCGCGGGAGCTCCTGCTGATAGAGTCTCCAGAGCGCGACCCGTCGCTTCCTCCGCCGATCGAAGTCATCTGGACTCTGGCGGAGTTGGGCGCGGAGCGGGCGCTGCTCCCGTCGGCGTGGCTTGGTCGGGACGGTTCGGCGAGCCCCGAGGCAGCGGGCCCCGAGCCCGCAACCCGCGACTCCGCAATCCCCTCCGGGGTCGACTCGCGACTGGATGAGGAGTTTAACCTCATCGATGAAAACGTCGCAGAGCTTTTCGAGGCTATCCGCCTGGGCTCCATCAGACCGGAGGATGCCGATCGTTTTGTCGCGCAACTGCGCCGGCTCGTTGCGGACAGCGAGGCGCGAATCCGGGAGGAGCTGCAGCGGAGCTCCGATAGTGCCGCTCTGTCCGTTGAGAGGATGATTGAAGTGTTCAGCGGCGATCGTCTCGGAACGGAGCTGTCCCGCATGGGGATCTCCCTGCCGGAGTTCTCCTCCGCCTTGGCCGTCCCGCTCGGTCCCGGGGATGGGCGAGAGCTCCCGTTCCGCCGCCTTCCGTACGCGTCGCTGACACG
The DNA here is from genome assembly GCA_965242725.1 of Alkalispirochaeta sp. GTDB lineage: Bacteria > Spirochaetota > Spirochaetia > DSM-27196 > Alkalispirochaetaceae > Alkalispirochaeta. Next base: position 12,775 of record CBDESZ010000011.1, on the reverse strand, counting down.
CTACATATTCCTTGTAAATCGATTGGAGACGGGACTGTCGGCGCTCGATGAGGCGGGCTACTTTGAGGACATCGACCCGCGGAGCCGCCCCGGGATCATGGGGGATCATGTCGAGTCGCTCCGAGAAGCATTCTACCGTCGTCCCACCGAGGACCGTGCGACGGCGTGGAGGGAAACGGCGGATGGTTACTTTACGGCGGTGGCGACGCTCCTCAGCGAAGAGCGGGAGGCGCGGCTGGTCGAACAGCTGGTCCGACAGCCCGGCACCGCGGATGGAGGGGAGCTCCAGGAAGAACGCACCGCTCAGATCGGTGCGATGACGCAGGAGCTCTCAACCGCCTTTGCCGCGTTACGGGAAGACTACGTGTCGGTCATGGCGTTGCGGAACGAAATTGCCGGGGCCGTCGGCGGCTCCTTTGTGATTTTCGAAGACGCCGTCGGTGACGGACGTGCAGTCGCTCTCAACAGCGTCCTTGTGGATACCTATTTGATGGCACCGATCGGTTGGAAACGGGTTCTTCTCCTTACCGCCGCGGGCCTCCTCGTGGCGCTCATCCTTGCGCCCTTTCACGCCGCCACGGCGATTGCCGTTTTGCCGGCGGCCCTGCTGGCGGGAGCGGGGATCTTCCCCGCCCTGTTCCTGTCGGCGGATATATGGATCGATCCCGCCTCGATTGCGACCGTGCTCATCGGCTCGGCGGTCGCCGTGATCCTTGGGGCGCTCCTCTCGCAATGGAGCGTCGAGCGTGCGCTCACGGGTCGTGCCGCAGATCGTCTCCCCCGGCCGCTTCTGAAGCGGACACTCCGACGGGGAGGCATTCCGAAGGGAACGAGAGGTCGCCGGCGCGCCGTGGTTGTCGTCATGGAGCCTGATACGGGGCCCGATGGCGGCGAGGCGACCGAGACGGAGTCGTTTCACCGGGCGATCTCCCGCCGGATACGGACTCTCGGCGGCACGGTGCTGGGTGAAGAGGGGAATACAGTCATTGCCTGTTTTGAGACTCCCCCGGCAGGAGGCGAGAGCCCGGAGCACCGGCAATGGTCGGTCGATGCACGACTGGCCCGGCACGCATATCTGGCGCTTGAGGAGCTCCTTTTGGCATGCTCCGGTGAGGGGGTTTCCGTGCATTGCGGTGTCGACATCGGCGAGCTTATCTTCTATCTCTCGCCGATCGATGGATATCGGGCAACCGGCTCCCCCGTCACCTATGCGCGCCGGCTCTGCGGCCTCACGCGCAAGTACCGGCGGCAGCTGCTCATCGGCGCCGAGTTGGTCTCCGCGCTCTCGGACGCAGCAGAACAGTGGCACTTTGAAGAGCAGGGGAGGCTGATTCTGCCGGGTAACGAGGCGCGTTACCCCTTCTATTGCACTACCGAAAGAGACCTTCCATCGCCGTGAGTCGAACTACCTTTCCGCCCCCTGCTCCAAAGTCGGCCCGGTACCGCTCGCCGTCGTTTGAGAACGCCGAGGCGTACTCGCCGGGAAACGGGGCGAACCGCATCTGGCTCCACTGAAGGGAAGGATCGTTCAATCGCGTCTCCGGGTGGTCGGGATCGAAGTAGATAAATGACTCATGAACCCCCCGCGTCTCCTGGGGGGCCTCGTCCGTGCTCTGCAGGTAGCGGACCACGCCGCGTTCAAAGTCAATGGATTGAATGACCGCGGAGTGGCCCGCCCGGCCGTCGCGACTTCGAAAGAGCATGACGTCCCCGGGTCGGAGATTGCGAATCTCGTCGGCCACCTGGATGAGCTGCCGGCTTTCGGAGTCGAAGAACTGAGTGCCCGCGTAAAATGACGCGTTTTTCCCGTCCCGCACCCCGAGGGTACGGGCGAGTATTCTGCCGAGGTCGACGCCCCGGGATTCGGCCACGGAAGAAAGGATGTGCCAGACAAAGCCGGAACAATCCATGCCGACACGGCCCACGCTGTAGAGATAGTTGTAGATGTCCGTCGCGTCGGCGCCGTTCCCGGTGACATAGACATAGGGACGATGGGGAAGACCACGATACGCCCCGGTCTTCATCCCGGCTATGTCGAAAAGCTCCCGTGAAACGCGCCACGTCTGGGTTGGCAAGTCGAAAATCACGACTTTCTCCCTGCCGTCGCGCAACGCTTCGAGATAGCCCCGGAAGTCCGGGGATTCAAGGATCGAGTCTATGCGCGTCCAGAGGAAGTGCGGATCAGCCTTGCCGTCTCCTTCAATGACAAGCTCCGTACCGGCGAGTTCCTGTCGCTCGAAGTTCTGGGCAAAGGGCATGCGAAGGGTCATGATTCTGCGGTCTATCATGTAGGTTCTGAAGGTTTCACGGTAAGCCCGTTCGATCTCCGCCTCAATGCCCGCTCCCCACACCGCCTCGGGATCTGCAAACGCTTCGAGTACCTCGCGAGCAGCGACGGTACCATTGCCGGCTGCGCCTGCGTCCGGTTCCGCCGTTTGAACCGCCGCATGATCGGTGGAAAATCCGCCAACGGCGCCTGCAAAGAGAAGAATCACAGCCGGAAACGGGACAGAGGCCCGAACGCGCAATCCCGTCATCACCTTCAGTATCGGCATGATCGTCGCGGAGAAAACAGCTGGACAACGGCGATAGATATCGCCGCAATTCCAAGGGCGAGAATCCGGCGGCCGTTCAGGGATTCGCCCAGAAATACCCATGCGAGAATCGCTATTTGAATTAACATCGTGTTGTTAATGAGACTTGATTCAAGCGCGGAGAGATGAACAAGTGATGCATTCCACATGGTAAAGGCGAAGGCGGTGTTGATAATCGACAGCCACAGAATGATGAGATAGTGCTCCCGGGAAAGAGCGGGGAAACCCTGTGCCGAAATGCCTCCGACCAGCAGGATGATGCCGCCTATGCCCATCGTCGTTGTGGTCACAATAATCGGGGACAGTCCAAGGGAGCGGTTTACATATCGACCGAGAATCGAAGCGGTCGCATTTGACAGAACGGCGATCCCCGCCACGACAAAACCGACAATCCGGCCCGATGAACCGGACAGGGGCAGGAGAAACAGGAAAGCGCCGACAAGATACCCGCACGTCCCGGCGAACTGAACCAGGCGGGGTTTCTCATTCAGAAAAATGCCGGAACCGATCGCAACGGCAATCGGCGTGAAACTCAGAAAAAGACTCGTGACCTGTGCCGGAAGATAGGAAAGCGCGACGAACTGCGCTCCCTGGGTGAATGAGTAGAATACGATCCCGAGAACGACCAGGATTCCCCAGCCTTTGGCCCCGAGCTTCTTCAACCCCGTCCGGGAAGGGGACCGCATGGCAAATGGGATCAGAACGAGGAACGCGATTGAGTAACGTAATCCCGCAAACGTCAACGGAGGGATTGCATCGAGACCATACTTGACCAGTATCCAGGACGACGACCAGAGAAGGGTAACCACGATCGCCTGGAGCACCGCTTTTGAATGCTGATTGATAACGGCAGGATGTATCACCGGGTAGAATATCAAAACGATCCTATTGCGGGAATATGATAGACTGAAAAAAAAAGGCGGGTTGATCCTCGGCGGCGGCAACGGGATCGCACGAACGGGGTGCATGATGAATACCGAAAAGACAATCGAGTTCTACGACTCACATGTGCGAGCCTATTTTGATGAGTGGAAGACAAATGATCTGCTGCTTCCGCTCCTCCAAAACTTATTACGGCGCTTGCCGGGTAACCCCGCCGTTCTTGACCTCGGATGCGGTCCGGGTACCGAATCAAAAAGACTGGTCAACCTCGGCGCGACAGTGACCGGTATCGACCTCAGCACAGCTTCCCTGGACATTGCGAGAGAGTATGTACCGTGGGCGACATTTCTCAATATGGATATTCGGAAACTCGACTTCCCGGAAGAATCATTTGACGGAATCGTTGAAGCGGCGGTCCTGTTCCATTTTACCGACAAAGAGCTCGTATCGATATTCAAGAACTTGCTTCGAATCCTCCGACCCGGTGGAGCCTTCCTTTCAGTGTTCATGAGCGGTACCTACAACGGGCTGCATGAAATGGAGGTTGAGGGTAAGACGTTTGTGCGGTATCTCAATCTGAAATCTCCCGAGGAATGGACCGCCGCCGTCGTGTCTGCCGGATTCGAGCCGGCGGAACAGCCGTCATTCTCCGAAGGACCTTTCCGCGCGGCGGTATTTACAAAGCCGGCGGGCGTGTAAGCGATGTGTGCGGCGACATTGGTTCCACCCGGTAGTGCTGACGCGGCAGGAATGATTACGGGGTCCCTTGTGTATCCGAAGTCCGTGCCGAAGATTCCAAAATACGCTACAGTTACTGCATGCGGGAACTGATGCAAAGCATTGCCGTGGAAACACGGCAGTTCGAGTCGCTGTTTCTGTCGAGTCTCCGTGGACACAATCAATACGAGGCACGGATTTTCACGATGGAAGAAGAACTCGATTTTGCGGGACATCCGTTGCTGGGCGGCGCGGCGGTCCTGCATGATCTCCACTCGACTGGAGACAGGGAAACCTGGAGGCTGAACGTCCCTGCCGGGCGGATTTCCGTGGTAACCGAGAAGGTCGGGCCGGGAAGGTTCCGCAGCTCAATGGAACAGCCCCGACCTGTGCTCGGTCCCGTAATCGACCGGACCCGGTATAAAGAGATCGCCGGAAGTCTCTCCCTTACGGAAGCCGACCTGCATCCTGATCTTCCAATGCAGGTTGTCTCCACGGGACTTCCGTACTTGATTGTTCCTCTTAAAACGGGGCTCGACAGGAGCGCGATCGCCATTCCCGGTTTTGAGGAGTTTCTGTCTCAGTTCGGTGCGAAGTTTGTCTACGTCTATGACGTGGACGAAAGGGAAGGTCGAACGTGGGACAACGCCGGAACGGTTGAGGATATCGCGACCGGCAGCGCCGCCGGACCGACGGCCGCATACTTGTGCCACCATTCCTACCTGGAAGTTGAGACAGAGACGACGATACGACAGGGATCTTTCGTGGGTCGACCGAGTGAAATGTCGGTCAGAGTACAGGGAAGCAGATCCAGTATGAAAAGCGTCATCGTCTCCGGATACGTCACTATGGTTGCGTCGGGGCGGCTGCAGACGCGGATTACCTGACGGTGTCACCACCCGAACGAGTTTCGCCGTTATGCCCGGATAGCATCGGCCGACCAGTACGTACGATAACAATCGGTGCCATGCCAATCACCGTGTACACTCCCGTGTATGGAATACGTCTACAATTGGACACGGGTACGAATGAATAAACAGCGCCATACGCGAGCAGACTGACGCCGTCGTCCAGGCGGGATTCTGCTACTCAAGTCCCATTGTGGATCTGGCCGCAAGGCGTGTCCTGGATATCGTCGGAATGAAGGATGGGAAATGTGTATTTCTCTGTTCCGGAAGTGATGCGATTGAGATTGGACGGCAGATCGCGAAACAAATTACGGGAAACGAAATCTCGATGACTCTGTCCGACTCCTATCTCGGTGCCTATAGCTCCGTCAGTGATAGAAGAAGGGGATGGTTCCAGCTTGACTGGACGGCGTGCCGTTCCTGCGGGGAGCAGGAGCGGTGCAGGAATACATGCGACATGTTGAAACAGATACCGTCAGGAGTATCGGAGTTCATTTTTGAACCGGGGAGCGCTTCCGGGTACGTTCGTTTTGCTCCAAAGGCGATGATTCAGAATGTCGTTGCAATCGTACGGGAAGACGGCGGCAAGGCTCTCGTCAACGAGGTGACGACCGGTACGGGACGGACTGGGAAGTGGTTCGGATATCAGCATTACGACATTGACCCCGATCTCAGCGCGATCGGGAAGGGAATCGGAAACGGATATCCCGTGAGCGTCGCCGTAAATGAAACTCCGGCCGAAATTGGTCAAATTCTCACTTGCATTCCCGTTGCGAGGTGTTACAATAATTTGCAAGATTTTCCATATATCTGTAAAGGAGGAAGAGAGAATGAAAAGACTACCCGTTATTTTCATTGCATTGCTTCTTGTGACGCCCATGGTGTTTGCAACCGGCGCCAAGGAAGAAGGTGGAACCGTTTCAGTGGCGGTTACCTGGAGTGGTGATGAGCTTCAGGCGTTTGAGGATACGATCGCGGTGTTTGAAGAACAATCGGGTATCGATGTCCAGGTTGAGTCGATCGGACGGGACATTTCCACGATCCTGACCACTCGTGTGGCGGCCGGCAATCCCCCGGACGTTTCCGCACTCCCGAATCCGGGACAAATGCAGGAATTTGCCGAGAAGGGAGCTTTGGTCAGCTTGAACGATTCCATCGTGGCAGATCATCCCCAGGCGTTCGTGGATCTCGCCAGTGTAAACGGAAATGTCTACGGACTCTTCCTTTCGGCGGACCTGAAGTCTCTTGTCTGGTACGATCCGAAGGTATTTGAAGAAAACGGATACGACGTACCCGAGACGATGCAGGAGCTGACGAACCTGAGCCGTCAAATGGTTCGCGACGGTTACACGCCGTGGGCGGTTGGACTCGAGTCCGGCTCCGCCAGCGGCTGGCCCGGGACGGACTGGATCGAGGACATCATGCTCAGGACCGCCGGTCCCGATGTGTACGACCAGTGGGTCAATCACGAAATCGAATGGACCAGCGATGCCGTACGAAACGCGTGGGAGGTATTCGGTGCCATAGTACGCCGTGAGGATATGGTCTACGGTGGCGCGAAAGGCGCGCTGACAACCAACTTCGGCGATTCTCCGGCGGCGTTGTTTATGGACCCGCCCCAGGCGTTGATGCACCGTCAGGCCACATTCATCCAGAGCTTCATCAAGAACCAGAATCCCGATTTGGAAGCAGCCGAGGACTATCAGGTCTTTACGCTGCCGCCGGGACCTGGACAGGACAGTGCTCCCTTGCTTGGCGCAGGAGACCTGGTAAGTGTGTTCAACGACACGCCCGAGGCGATGGCCCTGGTAGAATTCCTCGCTTCCGCGGAAGCACAGGAGATCTGGGCGCAGAAACTCGGCAAGCTCGCGGTAAATACCAATGTTTCTCTCGATATCTATCCCGATCCCATCACGCGCAAAGCCGCGGAAATTCTCTCTGAGGCCGAGGTATTTCGCTTCGACGGATCGGACATGATGCCCAGCGCCGTGGGTTCCGGTTCGTTCTGGACGGGGATAATGGATTACGTAAACGGCCAGGATCTCGACGACGTCCTGGAAATGATCGAACAGAGCGCCGACGAGGCGTACTAGATGCGGGACAATCCGCGGGCCCCGGCGGCCCGCGTGGTTGTCTACCACCGGAAGGACCAGACGATATGATTATGACCAATAAGACCACCCCGTGGTTGTACATAGCGCCGGCCGCATTGTTGCTGACGTTTATGCTGGTTTACCCCGCCATACAGACGATCATACTCTCCCTGTTTGATGCGAGCTCCGAAAATTTCGTCGGATTGGCTAACTACCGATACGCATTCACCGACAGCAAGATGCTTATTTCCTTCCGAAACATGGCCCTCTGGGTGGTGTTTTTTACAATGCTTACGGTCGTTATCGGTCTGATCATGGCGGTGCTGATGGACCGTGTGCGGTACGAATGGGTGGCAAAGTCGATTCTTTTTATGCCTATGGCGATTTCTATGGTGGGTGCATCGGTCATTTGGAAGTTTGTATACGCCTGGAAGCCCGCCGGGAGTCCCCAGATCGGTCTTCTGAACAAGTTTGTTCAAATGTTGGGAGGCGAGCCGCAACCGTGGCTCACAATCCAGGGAATAAACACGTTCTTCATTATTTTTGTGGGCGCGTGGATATGGACCGGCTTCTGCCTGGTGGTCATTTCAGGAGCGTACAAAAATATTCCGGCCCAGTTTATAGAGTCTGCCCGGGTTGAGGGAGCAACGGAGTGGAAGATCTTCTGGCGGATTATTCTTCCCCTGCTGAGATCTACGATCGCCGTTGTTTCAACGACGATGATCGTGTTTGTGTTGAAGATCTTCGACTTCGTCTATGTGATGACCAATGGGAACTACGATACAGAAGTGATCGCAAACCGCATGTATAAAGAGATGTTCAAGTTTCAACACTTCGGCAGAGCCAGCTCCCTGGCGGTGATACTGCTGTTTCTGACGCTGCCGATCATGATTGCCAATGTGAAGCGATTTCAGCGACAACGGGAGGAACGATAATGCAGCAACTGAGACTATTCCTCCGACGAGGTCCCCTTCACATCGTGATCATAGGTGTAACGATTGCGTGGCTGTTACCGACATTGGGCCTGTTTGTTACCTCATTCCGGCTTCCCGGAGATGTTGTGCAATCCGGTTGGTGGACCGTATTTCAGACGCCTTTTGACTTCAGTCAGTACACCATGAGTAATTATGTGTCCGTCATGACCCGGCAGGGCCTTGGCCGGGCCTTTATTAACAGCCTCTTTATATCCGTTCCGGCTACCGTGATTCCAGTTCTCATTGCAGGTTTTGCCGCGTATGCATTTGCCTGGATGGACTTTTACGGCAGGGATTTTCTCTTCCTCATCATGGTGGGCCTGCTTGTCGTACCGATCCAGATGGCTTTCATCCCGATCTATCGGATATTTACCCAGTTGGGTATAAGCGGTACCTTTCTCGGGATATGGATTGCCCACACCGGGTTTGGCCTCCCCCTCATGATCTATATCCTGCACAATTTCATCGCCGGTATGCCGAGCGACCTCTTTGACTCGGCGGCGATCGACGGTGCTACAAGCGGGCAGATCTTCTTTCGACTCGTTGTGCCCCTCTCCATTCCGGCCTTCGCCTCGGTCGTTATCTTTCAGTTCCTCTGGGTATGGAACGATTTGATCGTCGCCCTTATATTTTTAGGCGGATCACCGGATGTGGGGCCAATTACACTGAAGATTGCCAACCTGGTTGGTTCCCGGGGACAGGACTGGGAGCTGTTAACGGCGGCAGCTTTCATATCAATGATCCTGCCCCTTGGGGTATTCTTTGGTCTACAGAAGTACTTTGCCCGGGGGCTCCTTGCCGGTTCGATCAAAGGGTAACCCATCGGAGCGATTATGACTGACAACGACGCGGACAGGAACATGCTACCCCAGGATGAACCCCAGGAAGAACGAAAAGCAACAATGGATGAAGTTGCCCGCGTCGCCGGTGTGTCAATCGGAACGGTAAGCCGCGTCGCCAATAACCGTCCAGGCGTCCATAAAGACACGAAGCAGAAGGTCCTCCAGGCTATGCGCTCCGTCGGTTATTTACCCGATATGGTCTTCCGGGAGCTCGCAGTCGGACAGGGTTCCACCATCGGATTGAACGTCGGAAGCGGCAGTCCCAGGATCACCTCATTCGGCTTTGTTCTGCTTTTGAATTATTTGAACCGGGATATTCAGGAGCGGGGACTCAAGTTCATTGAGATACCGACCGCCCCGACCGGTCTTCCCGAGTGGACGGCAGATGCCATGATCCTCATGGGCGCCCACGACGACGATCCGCGGATACCGTACCTTATCGAGGGGGATATACCCTTTGTTCTTCTGGGCCATTGTGACGGCGTTCGCTGGATCATGTCGGATGACTATGATGGAGGATACCAGTCCGGGAGCCATCTCCTGAGACTGGGACATACCCGGATCATCCATCTCACCGGTTTTATGCATAATCAGGCGTACCACGATCGTTACAACGGATTTCGGTTAGCGATGGATGAAGCCGGAGTTGAGCACTCCACCGACTACATTCTTGACGGAGAGTTTACCGCTCTTGGCGGCTACCGGGCGGTACGGAAGGCGCTGGAACGGGGCATGGAGTTCTCAGCTGTGGCCGCCATGTCTGATGAGATGGCCCTTGGAGCGATTGGTGCAATCAATGACGCGGGTTTGCATGTGCCGTCGGACATTTCCGTGATCGGATTTGACGACCTGCCGGAAATCGGAGCAAACCTGACAACGATTCGCCAGGATATCGGCGGTATTGGAAAGGCAACGATTGAGCTGCTTCAGGAGGCTCTGGTAGGAGATCCCGTGCGGCATGTGAAACTTCCGGTACATCTCATTGCGCGACAGACGACCGCCCGCCGAAGAAAGTGAGAATTACCTTTTATGAATCTTGAAAACAGCATCGTCCTGAAAGAGGACTATACGTTTCTGGTTTCCGATGCCGATGGGTACACCCACGCCCGGGAACACGGCCTGTACAGCCAGGATACACGATATCTCAGTCGTTACCGCTGGGAGTACGGAGACGGTTTCCAACGGCTCTTCGCCGCGTCCCCCGACGGCAGCAGCTATGTAACCCACCACGCGCGTATGCGGGGGGACGCACAATCGGTTGCCATTGAAAGACGTATTATCGTGAAGCCTGCCGGACTTGAGGACACAATTACGGTGGAGAACACCTCCCTGGAACCGGAAAAGGTCTCCCTCGCACTTCTGACGGAAGCGGACTTCTCGGATGTCTTTGTCATCAGGGGATTGTTTTCCCCGTCGGCGACGAATTCTCCTGAACGTCTCGAGACCGAAAGCGGACTGATATACAGATATCACGCCGCCGATCAGCTGGACTTCGCCGCTGAGATTTTCGTAACCCCTCAGCCCGACACGATTGCCGAGGGTCGGATCGTCGTGGATCTGGATTTGTCCCCCGGCGAAAGACGGACATTGACCAGCCGGGTTCGCATCGACTCTCCCTTTCTTGGTGAGAGCGGGGATGACCCGATTTCGTATCAGGAATGGCGATCGTCCTTCACGGTGGCCGCAAAGGGATCCAGGAACACCTATCCCGAAGCCGCTGTGACACGAGCGTTGGATGACCTCCGCTCCCTGCTGCTTTTTACTCCTCACGGACCGGTCCCGGCTGCGGGTGTCCCCTGGTACGGGGCGGTATTCGGTCGGGATGCCATTCTCGCCGCGTTTATGATGATCCCCTTCAGGAATGATGTCGCCCTGGGAACTCTCAGATACCTCGCCGCATATCAGGGCGTGAAAAAAGACACATACCGAAACGAGGAGCCCGGAAAGATTATCCACGAGATGCGATTTGGCGAGCTCAGCCGCATAGGTACCGCGCCGCATTACCCCTTTTACGGGAGTATCGATGCCACACCGCTCTTTGTGATTCTGCTGGACGAACTCTTTGCGGCCACCGGTGACCTCTCTCTCGTCCGGGAACTGAAGCAGACGTGGGAGGCCGCACTCCACTGGATTCGCACCGAGGGGGACCTGGACGGGGACGGATTTCTGGAGTACGGGGCAACCCGGGACGGCGAACTTGTTCCCCAGTCGTGGAAAGATTCATCCGATTCCATGAGTCACTCCGTGGGCTCCCTGGCGCATGGACCGGTTGCGCCCTGCGAGTTTCAGGGATACGCATACTGGGCGTACCGGGCGGCGGCGCGTTTTTATGAAGCCCTGGGAGACAAGGAACGTGCCGAAACCTGGGAACGGGAGGCGGTATCTCTGAAACGCGCCTTTCACGATGCCTTCTGGCAGGAAGATCTTGGTATGTATGCAATGGCTCTTGACGGCGACAAGAAGCCGTTGCGGGTGAAGAACTCAAACGCCGGGCAACTTCTTATCTCGGAGATCGTCGACGACCGGGCCCTGCCGATTCTGGTAAGGAACCTCTTCTCTCCCGAACTCTGGTCCGGTTGGGGAATACGAACCCTCGGTGCCGGGGAAAAGCGATACAACCCGGTAAGCTACCACAACGGTTCGGTGTGGCCCCATGATAACGCACTGATTGCCGCGGGACTGGAGAAATACGGCTATCATCAGGAAGCGTGCTTAATCCGGGACGCAATTATCGACCTTGCCGTGAATCAGGGCAGCAAGGGGGTGCCTGAGCTCATTTCCGGTTACTCCCGCGTGCCCGGCGCGCCACCGGTAACGTACCCCGTGGCGTGTCGTCCCCAGGCCTGGGGGGCGGCGTGTGTTCCCTATCTTCTGCACAGGGTGCCGCTCGGGTGATGTTTCGGTGTGACACGGGGGATTCCAGCCGATCGACATAAGCGACGGTAAATCCGGTGGCTGCGATACAGTCACACTTCTGTCAGGCGGCCTGTGCCTGAAACGCCATGCAATGGTGTACAATTCAAGTATGACCGGAAAAAGCACTGCAAGTTCCGTGGATCGTGTCTTTCGCGTGATTGGAGCACTGTTTCTCTTTGGAGGACTCTATCTGGGTACGCTTATGTACGCCAACGCTCCCGAGGTGTACGAGGTGGAGGGGGTATTAACGGATCTGAGGGTGGAGAAGTCGAGACCCTTTGGGTATGAAGACATTCCCGTCGATTCAACCGACCCGGAACACGCCCACATCCCCTTGAATGTAAACACCTACGGGACGGTGCGATACACGTGGCAGGGGGACGAAATGGAGGGGCAGATCGTATCCTGGGACGAGAATATCGGCTGGGAAGCGGGCGATTCCATTTCCCTCTATCTGGTCAGCGGAGAGGAAGATGTCCCTCTGAACTATTTCCCCGCCGAAGCGGCCGGTGAAAAGCGGGATGCCCTGATCGTCGGCATTGCGGCGTCCGCCATGGGTATCGTCCTGTTTCTCTTTGGATTTTTCTCACCCCGGATTCAGGACAGAAAGAAGAGAGAACTGCTGAATACGCTCCGGGAGCGGCAACTCCGGACGTGGCAGCCCCCGAGAATTCCCATGCCGAATATTCTCTATTCCGGAACGTACAGGGGGAACGGTCTCGTGGGAGTGATTCTGACCGGCCTGGGAACGGTTCTGGCCGTCCTGATGATCGGGCAGATCGTTCAAGCGGGGAGTGACGAAGCCATGTATTCCGTCTTTCCCCTGCTGCTGGGGCTGGGATTGCTCTA
>CBDESZ010000010.1:0-37014 GCA_965242725.1 Alkalispirochaeta sp. | reverse complement strand
CCTGGGGCTGTACTTCAACTGGTTTGCCAGCGATGGGGGAGTATACGACATCGCCAACGGCGGCGCCTTTTCCTTCGGGTTGAAGACGAGCATCGGTATCTGACGCACAGGCCGCCGGGTCAGCCTGTTTCCCCGTATTTCGACTCTGCCTCTTTTCAAGTACTCTATTACCGTGCAGACCGACCACACCGTTTACTTCCAGTCTTCCCGGGACATGAGCATTATCCGGGACGGGGAGATCGATCTGATCGTGACCTCTCCGCCCTATCCGATGATCGAAATGTGGGACAAACCATTTGCACAGACCGACCGGGGCATCTCGTCCGCACTTGAATCGGGCGACGGGAGAACAGCGTTCGAGCTCATGCACCGACAGCTCGATCCGGTCTGGACCGAGTCACTGCGCGTGCTGAGACCGGGCGGGTATCTCTGTATCAATGTCGGTGATGCCACCCGCAAGGTTGCAGACAACTTCCGCCTCTACAGCAACCACTCCCGTATCATTTCCCGCTGTGAATCGATCGGTTTCCAGTCGTTGCCGATCATCCTTTGGCGCAAACCTACAAACGGACCGAACAAATTCATGGGATCGGGGATGCTGCCTTCAGGCGCATACCCGACATTGGAACATGAGTATGTCCTGATTTTGCGCAAAGGTGGGAAGAGATCATTTTCCACCTCCGACGCCAAACGGCGGAGACGGAGTGCCTTCTTCTGGGAGGAACGCAACACCTGGTTCTCGGATGTGTGGGATTTCAAAGGGGCCCGCCAGGTTCTGCCGTCAAGGGAGAAACGATCGAGAAGCGCCGCCTTCCCGCTGGAACTCGCACATCGGTTGATATGCATGTACAGCATGCAGGGCGACCGCGTCCTCGACCCGTTCCTTGGAACCGGTACTACCGCTGCGGCGTCGCTCCTCAACGGTCGGAACAGCGTCGGCTTTGAGGTGCTCGACGGTTTTGCACCGATCATAGACCGGACGATCACCGAATCCGCGGCGATCGCCGGAACATTTGTTCATGAACGCCTCGCGGCACATCGCGCGTTTATCACTGACTACCGGACTCGGCGCGGAAAGGCACCGGGTTATGAAAACAGGATCTACGGCTTTCCCGTCGTTACCCGGCAGGAGGTCGACCTGCAGTTTCCCGTCGTCGAGTCACTGAAGGAATCCGGGGAGTCACGATTTTCGGCGGAACACGTCATGGCCGATCCGGATAAAGAGCTCGGCAGTGTACGGAACATCTCTCCTGACGGACAGGAAAGAAGTGGACGTGATTCTCCATAGGGCGTGTGGTAGAATCCGGTCATGACCAATGCCGGCTCCCCCTGTGAACGCTGTGAAGTGCTCCCGCCCCGGCTGACCGGGGATTTTGACATCTATTTGAGTGCCCCCATCATGGGGACGCGGGACATCCTTGTTGACGCGATCGCGGGCGCCGGCTTCAGCTTTGATTTCGTGGACGACATCATTCGCGTCGCCGCCGATGCCGAACACATTCGCGATTTGACCGACGCCCTCTCGGCGGTATTCGGCCGCGGCGAACGAACCGACACGCGTATCCTCGTCACCGGGCGGGGTCGCACCCCTTCCCTCGCCGATTTCATCCATATGGAATCACTGGACTCCTTCATCGCAAAGGTGGAAGGAGAACTGGTTCTCGATCTCCTGGAAGGAAAACGTCTCGTAACCTACGTACACCCGATCGTGCAGGCCGATAACCCCTCATCAATCTTCGCCGCAGAATGCCTGACCCGCGGAATCGACGGAGAACAGAGTCTGGTACCGCCGGGAAAGCTCTTCGGCACGGCACGACGCGCGGGGCTCCTCTTCTATCTCGATCGGGAGAGCCGGATAACCGCCATTCGCTCGGGAGCTCCCCTCAAGGGACGGTCCAAACTCTTCGTCAACTTCAATCCTACCGCCATCTATCGTCCGGAGTACTGCCTCCGGACGACGCTGGCGGTGCTTGAAGATGTCGGCTTGGAAACGTCGGACGTCATCTTTGAAGTTGTGGAAAGTGACCACGTGGAGGATACAGACCACCTCGCATCGCTGCTGGATTTCTACCGGGAGCGGGGGTTCCAGGTCGCCCTCGACGACCTCGGATCGGGATACAACTCCCTCACATCGCTGTACCAATTACGCCCGGACTACATGAAGCTGGATATGGATCTTGTACGGGACGTCGATCGAGATCCGTTTAAAGGCTCCATTGTACGAAATCTCCTTACCCTCGCACGGGACCTCGATATAAGGACGATCGCGGAGGGAATTGAACGGGAGGGAGAGCTGGAATGGGTGAAGAACGCCGGGGCGGATTACGTCCAGGGATACCTCTTCGGCCGTCCCCAGCCGGTAGAGGAGTTTCTGGATCAGCGGAACTGGAACACCCCCTGACGCGGCCGCCTTCAATGCCGAAGCTCAATCTAGTTCCGCCGCCTCCTGCAACATTATTCGGTCGGCCACCCGTAACGTACGATACCCCCCTTCCAGAGCCCCTGCGTCAATCAGCTCCCTGAGCACACGGTTGAGATGGCGCGCCGTCGTCCCGAGCATGGACGCTAGGCTCTCCTTATCCGGGAGCGGAATATCGCCGTCCCCGGGAAGGGAGAGAATATACGTCGCCAGCCTTGCGCTGACGGGAAGCACCTGCGTCGCCTGGATTGAATTTGACCTGTACAGTTTCTCCCGCAGCTGATCGACAAGGAACCGAAGAAACCGTGCGTCCTCGGCGCCGTACCGGTTCACCACCGGCGCGGCAATCCCCAGGAGTTCCACCGGACGGGTGGCAATCACGCTACTGTATACCGGCACGTTGTTCATAATCTCCAGATCGCCGATTGCGGCAAAGGGCTCGGTCAGGGCAATCACCGCGGGTTTCCCGTTCATGTGAAAATGGGTGCACTGCAGCTGTCCCTGCACCAGAAAATAGAGATAGGTCGGTTCCGCCTGTTCGATGAAGATCGACGCATGTTTCGGGAAGCGGAATAGCCGCAGTGCCGCAAGGAGATTCCGGTTCAGAAAGGCATCCATTTCGTATTTCTCTATGTAAGACTGAACCTCACGGTTCCGCCGGGCGTCCTCGGTATGCATGAAACGATTGTATACCCGATCACCGGGCAAAGCAGGACAAATGTCATGGTTCACCATCCTCCGCGGATCTATCTTTGGCGTCAGGAAACAAGGCAAGGAGGCAGACCATGAGACAAATGGTTGCACACCCGCCCGTTGCGGCGGCGGAAGAACAGTCCGACAGGGAGAGCACGGCGGACATGCGACAACGATTGTACCGGGAGCGGCTGTATCGGGAGATCGAGCGCGCCAACGCTCTCACCGACGCGGAGTCGGCCGCCGCGGAAGACCGCGGAGGCGTGACACCCAAACGCCACCTCTCCGGCTACGGCGACGGGAAGAGATACCGGTAATACGGGCCTCTACCCGCATAAAAATTGACAGCGCACTCCGGACACCCTATTATTTTCCCCCAACATGGGTATACAACGGAGAATCCCCGGAAAGCGCGTCTTTTCAAGGCTCAACTCATTCTGTACAGACAAGGTCGTGAGCGATCCCGGCAAACCCCTCGCTGCAATAGAGACGTGTATTCTCGTGATCCTGGCAGTAATTGTCATCGGAACGCTGGTCCTGCTCGCCGTTTACCATCTCACATTGCGCAACTATGAAGAGATGACGGTGAACCTCTTTCACTCGACGGCCATACTGGTCGGCGCGGTGCTTGCAATGCGGGGCAGGTGGAACGCCGCGATGTACATCGCGGGTGTCGGCAATCTCATCTCTACCGCGGGATGGCTGCTTCTCTCCCACTTTCAGGGTATTTCCCTTTCCCTGCCCTTCGGGCTGGATACCTACTTCATCTTTCAGCCGATTTACCTGATTATCGTCGGACTTCTTTCCGCCGGCATCGGACCGCTGGTGACGATAAACGTCGTCGCCGTCATTTTCACCGCCGTCTTCAGCATCATTGGCCGACCGCCGGAAGAGGTCGTCCAATCTCTCATCGCAATCTATCCGCTTGTCTATGCGATTCCGGCGTTCATGGGCTTCGTTATTCACTTTAAAAAGGTCGATATCGGAAATATCATTCACCGTCAGAATATATACCTCCGGGAGAGCCACCTCCGCATGAAAAACCATATCGCCTTTCTGTCAAGTATCGTCTCCCTCCAGGGGGAGGAGGGAGATTTTCCGCAGCTGAAGACAAAACTCGTGGCTCGTCTCGACGCGATGGCGACGGTACAGGACCAGATACATCACGCTCCCGTGGCCGGCCTCATTCCTTTGAGAAAGTTCATCATGCAGATCATACACGGAGTCAACGATGACCCCTGGGTCGGTGGAGGCAAAATCCTCTACCGCGTCGAGTCGGAATCAATCAACCTGCCGCAGTCTTTCGGGTCCCGTCTCGGCGTGATACTCATAGAGCTGCTGATGAATGCCCAGAAACACGCCTTCTCCGGCCGTGAACGGGGAACCGTTTCATTTTCCGCGAGCCGAACCGGTCATACCGTTCGTCTGGAGTACCGTGACGACGGGGTGGGCCTTCCCGGCGGAATGGACCCGGAACATACGCCGTCCCTCGGATTCGCCCTGATCCGCGAGGCCGTGGACGACTTGAAAGGAACCGTCTCATTCAAGACGTCAGATAACGGACTGTCGGTGGACGTCGTCTTTCCCGACGGGGAGTGACCGGCACGCGTCACATGGCGCCAATAATCGCGCCCATGACGATGAGTGACGAGACGCTGTATCCCGCGTTGATGAGAAAAAGCTTGAGACTCTTGCCCTCATAGAGATAGTGAATACCCGTGAAGGTCGCCACCCAGCCGATGCCGGCCGCACCGCCCGCAATGGCGCCGAAACCGGCGGTTGCATCGGGTCCCACAAAAGCGGCAAGAAACGCCGCGGCGAAAGCGGTCAGCCCGAAGGAACCGATGAACAGAGGCGCCATCCTGCGCCCGGACACTCCCTCTGCCGTGAACCCGTTTTCCCTCAGCCACGCCTTGCTGAAAAGCGGACCGTACCAGATACTCCCCAACGCAAACGCCGCCACCGCCGCCAATACGACGGCAATCCAGTTAATGCTGATCGTCATAATCGGAAATTATACACCTCTTTTCGTGTTTTCTTCCGAGAAAAATGAAGGGTCGGGCCAAGGCCCGACCCCGTAACAACTACCTGTTAATCCACGTACTCCAGCACAATGCCTGTAATTCGCACTGCACTGCCGCTGTCCGCCCGGAGGTGCAGGAACGCCGTGGAGAGTGATACGTGGTCGCCGAAATCGGCGGGATTGAGATCGATGACGACCGGTGAGGTTGTCGTACTCGCAATGGTCAACCGCGATACGGCTCCAAGGACCGAATTATCCTGACCGGTGGTGTTGTTGTTCAGGTAGGCGTGAGAAAGCCGCGGATTGGTCACTCCCGTTGGAGCGTCCGGACCGTCCCACGCTTCAAACTGTACCGTCAATCGTGCAGAGGTACTGAGATTCAACTGCCCGTTTTCGTCGTAAATTTCGGAAGTGGTAGCGGTGGTGGACGCACTGCCAATGACAAACCGGGCATTGCTCATGGTGATTCCCTCTGCCGTGGCCGTGACCGTCCCGCCCCAACGGCGCAGCGTGATCCCGTCGACCACCGTTTCAGGGCTGGAGCTGTCTATCACAAATGTGGCGGCGTCAGGACCGGCGGTCCAGCTCCAGATGACGCTTTCCGCGTCACTAACGTTGATATTGTGGGTCCCTTCTATACCGCTTCCGTCGGTCGCCTCGGCGGTGATGACTGCATTGCCCGTCCCAACTCCGGTGACGAGGCCGTCCTGGTCTACCGTGGCAACCGTCTCATTGCTGGAGCTCCATGTGAGATCCTGAACAGTCGCATTTGTCGGCGCCACCGTCGCCGTCAGGGGAGTCGTCAGACCGACCATGACTGTTGCAGCTCCGTCGATCGATATTGTCGAGACGGGAACCGATCCGGCGGAAATATTCAGGGCATAGGTATCGGTCCAATCTCCGTCGACGGTCGTCACCGTGATCGTCGCCTGCCCCGCTCCGACAACGGTGACCGTCGCCTCTTGCTCGTTGTCCACAGATGCCGTCACCGTCGCGACATCAGTATTGCTTGACGACCACGTTACCGACGTATCGTCCGCTTCCGCGGGTATCACCGTCGCCGTGAGAGTTATCGTGTCGGCCTCGGCTACCGATAGGGAAGTCTGATAGTCATAGGTATCATCCGCATTGAGCTCGGGCCCGGAAAGGGTGACATCCGTTACCGGTACGGCGCTCCCCGCTACCTCCTCGGTCTCAAAGACCGGTGTACTGCCGAGCTCGAAGATCTTGATATTTGAGATTTCCATAGAGGCACCACCGGCGGCAAATCCGAGATAGACCGGCTCACCGTAATGAAGCTGTGAAACGAGGCCTGCGTTGCTGCCCTCGGGTGCGTTGGAAACGGTATTCTCGCTTATCAACGCTTCGGTCTGGCTGTTGTAGACGCGGAAGACGTAGGCGCTTTCAGTCCGTTCGACTTCAAAGATATACTCAAATATTGCCGGGTCGATACGCGGATCGCCGACACCGTTTCCGCCGGGATCCTTTGTCCAGAAGGAGCGGACTTCCGTTCCGTTGTCACGGTGATACATGACCGCCACCGGCGTATCGGTATCGCCAAAGGACCCGCCGTCGGGCACGCCGAACGCGCCGAGAGCGATACCCCGGGATGTCCCCGCTGCGCCGTCGTAGAACCGAAGCCTGGCACTGATTCGGAAATTACCTTCAAAGGGCTGATCGTAGTAGAGGATGGTGTAGCCGGCGATACCGCTTGAGTTCAATCCGGCTTCTCCGGTTTCGGTGTGGTTGTTCACAATCGACACCTTCCCGTCCACAAGACCGGGAACCGTAGTGGTGTTCCCTGGATCCACCACCGCCTCATCCGCCTTGTCCTGGTTCAGAATGGCAAAACCCTGGAGATCCGCGATGGAATCAACAACGTTTACCGTCACCGAGTCATTGATGTTTGCATCGAGCTCGGACGCTACGGAAATCGTCGTGGAACCAAGCGCTACCGCCGTGACAAGACCGTTTGTGCTGACCGTTGCCACGCTGGTACTTCCGGAGCTCCATGTGATCCCCGTGTTTGCATTCGTCGGCGACATGATAGCCTGAAGCTGCGTCTGGTCTCCGACGGCCAGCGCCAAGGGGACACTCCGGTTGAGGGTCAGACCGGTCACCTCAATTGTGATCGATCCGCCGCCGTCGGAGTTGGTGGGATTCGGGCAGGCGGCCAGCAACAATATACCGACCACCGCGATAGTCCCGATCAATACATGCCTGCGTTTCATTACATCTCCTCCTCTATATTCTCGATGTACCTGCCGCGTAGGCTGCAGGTTCACGAAATCCGTGCCAAAGGGAATTTCAAAACGACGCTCCAACCGAAAGCGCCGGAATGAGGTCAAGGAAGTCCCCGAGGGCAAAGGTTCCGTCCGGATTACGCCGGATAAACCCTTCCTCTCCCGGAGCAACCTGAGAGGTATAACTTCGATTCCACAGCGGCGGCACGACAGACCGGATGTCCTCGGTAATGTCTATAGTGTTGTCGTTGGCGTTTCGGGGAGAACCGTCTACCCATGCGTAACCACTGGCAGGAAGGTGGAGGGTGACGCGGTCGTCACTCCGATCTGCACCCTCCTCCGGGGAATAGAGGGAGAGAATACCGGTGAGGTCTGCACTCACACTGATATCACCTGCGGAATCGTAAATCGTATAATTCCGGTGATTTGACGTCCCATTATTGAAGGCGGTGACCCGGTCCAGTACGATGTCGGGATTGGAGTTCCCTGTGAATCCGTTTGCACCGTTTTCAAAGGCAAGGGCGTTGTAGACGCGATGGCGTATCGGCATCCCCTCCCCGCCGAGCTTGAACCCGTTTTTGCCGCCGGTGGACGTCCTTCCGTCAAGGAGGAAGCCGTTGCGGTAGGAGATGCTGTTTTCAATAACGACCTCTCCAATGAAACCGGTCTCCACCTTGCTGTAGAGGTCCCAGCCGTCATCGGCGTTGTTGTGGGAGAGACACCACTCAAAACGGTTGCCCGAACCGACGGTGAGTTTGGCTGCAAAGCCGTCGGCATCAATCTCCGCGGCGTCGCGGTTGTTGAAGGACTCGCTGTAACGCACGGTGTTATTCCAGGGCCACATCGTAGCAGGGAGCGTGCTGCTGCCGCTTATCTGAAAACCGGTGTCGCCGTTGTCGTAGGTGTTCACCCATTCGATCACGTTGTTGTTACCCATCACAACAAATCCCTTTACCTTGTCCGGGGTGTTCCTGAAGTGAATTCCCGATATCTCCCAGTAACTGCCTTCCACCACCGCTCCCGTGGCATATGGATTCTTCTTGAAATCGATGACGGCCTCCCCCGGACTCTCGGCTTCCATCCGCTTGGGAGCGCCGAATCGGCCGCTGTTGTAGCGGGGTATCCGAAAGGAAAGCATCTCGTACACGCCGTTCTTCAGGATGACCGTCTGACCGGGTTGTACAAAATCGATGGCCGTTTGAAGATCCAGGGGACTCGTGGCGGTGCCTCTGTTTGAGGGACGCCCGCTCGGTGCCGCATAGATATCCGTTGCAGCGTCAAAATACATTCGCCGTTCCACGAGAAAGGTGCGCGTGAGCGGCGTCGTACCGGTAATGACATACCCCTCCTCGGGGTGTTCCGATGCGGGATAAAAGGCGATCTGAAAAACGTTCTCTCCTACCCGCAGGTCACGAACGGGAATGTCGAAATACGCGGGACGTGCGATATTGCCGTAATTGGAGTCACCGCTCAACCACTCGGCGCTCACCCATTCGCCTCCCGGCACGGGAATACCGTCCTGGCGGACGCTCAAATAACCCGGGACGTTTGCCATGGCGATAATACGATAGAAGCGGCCCTGGGGATGGGAGTTTGTCGTCGGTGAGAGAATGACCAGCTCAGGTGAAACCTCCAGCGGTTCCGGTTCCATACGGGGAGCACTTCTCCGGGAGTCCGACTCGGAGTAGACGATGTCGCGTACCATGATCTCCGCCGCCCGGGCCGCGAAAAAACCGACATAATAGTGGTCGGGATCGACTGCGGTCAGAAGATCCGGTTCCCAGATGAATTCTTCCCAGGGAGTGCCCTTCTCCGCAGGAGGAACCATGGAGACAAGAAATCCACTGTTGGTTTTTTCAAGGGTCAAGCGATAACGACCGTTTATCAGCGGAAAGTCCGGACGCTCGTCCAGAGTCGGCCACTGTACGTATGACGCAAGTTCGTCCGGCCTGTAGATAAAGCCGGCGTTCGATCCGTCGGATTGCACATCAGGATCGGATACTGCCTCAATATCGCCGACCACACCGTAGCGGTAGCCGTAACGCACGCCCCGTTTCACGCCTCCGGCGAAAATCATATTACTCCTTCCGCTGTGGGCACTGGAGGAGATGAAATACTGATCGTAGGGGTCAACGATCCCGAGGTCCGCCGCCGCCCCGAGATCCGCCATTGTGTAGCCCGGATAGAGGGGTACAAAGTCCCGGGCCATCAAACCGAACCCTTCCTGACCGTTTGACGTCGTCTCGCCGGTGGATCCGACGCCGCCAAACCTCAGTACCTCAACGGTCGCAGAAAGTTTAAAATTGCGGTCGGCGGGTACCTCCCGAAAAACATACATGATTCCGTCCAGGGAGTTGGCGATTTTCCCGGCATTGAACTCTTCCGCTGCAGGAGGCCGATAGGACGTGATGTGGATTGTGCGGTTGTCGTGATCGATTTCCGCCCAGTTGCCGTCGTTTGACCTGCGGGCACTCTCTCCGAACGAGGCCTTTCTGAAGTCGCCGAAAAAGTCTACCGCCGTACTGGTTACCGGGTTGTACTCCTCATAGCCGCCGAAGGGATTGCCGCAGCTCGACATGAGAACGAAGAGCGTGATGACAAGAATCGCACCGCCACTCTGATGAAAAATCTTCCAGTTCCTGCAACGCCATGTCCCTTTCAAATCCTTCCTCCTTGGTACAGTTGGATAGAGGAGCTCGACTTACAGCGTGATTGTGGTCAACACATATATACTCCTGGTCTCCCAGAGCATGTCCGCTACAGCAGTGCCGCTCTGGCGGTATTTCACCATCCCGCCCGGAATGGACTCGAGACCGTAATTCATTGAGAGACCTTTCATGTGTGCATATCCGACGATGAATCTGGCGGAACCGACGATATCCACGCCGCCGTACAGCTCATATCCGAGGTGGTCCGCAGGGGAATATTCACGATAGAAGCTTTCCTCAACCACCCCTTCGCTTGTGCGCCACACGGCGTCGGTCAGCGTACCAACCATGAGACCGCCTCCGACAAACAGATTGGAGGGCAGGTTGTATCGACCGTCGATACCGAGATTCATCACCTCGACCGGATCCCGGTAAATATGGCTCACCCGGGAATATGATCCCGACACGGTTGCCTCCGCGAGAACCATCGGTCCCCGCAGAAAAGCGCCTCCACTGCGAATATGCCGAATCCCTATCGCGGAACCGACGCGAAGGGTGTCCCTGATTCCGGTTGTGTTGGCCCCGGTATCCAATCCTGCAAACCCGGCAAGGGCATCAATGTTTTTCTCGTAATATGCGGCGCCTGCACTGATCGGGACGGTGATCGTGTTGGGCATGACGTCGATGTCGAGAACGGCCGAACCGCCGAAAGAGTGCCCGGAGTAAATTCCCGCACCGTTGACGGCATACGCGAGGCCGATGGAGGTACGTCCGAAAGGCAGCACATAGTTATTCAAGCCCAGTCGGGCAATCAGCTGTGGAGCATACTCGCCGACCACCGGTTGTCCGTGATTGCCCATTCCACCGTCTTCGTCGTAAAGGCGCTGTATCGCGTCGTCAAACACTCCTGCTGTACCGAGTTCCAGATCGATAGTCGAACGGGTACCGAAATAGCTTTGACCTGGATCGGAAAAGCGGTATGAGGCTTCCAACGACAGGGCCGAGGCGTTGGCGGTCTTGATCATTCCCTGAACCGACTCAAGGCCAAAGTCCGATACCGTCGTATCAGGTGCACTGATACGGTACTTCCCCATCCTCGTCTGAAATGTGACCTCACCTCCGCCTATGCTGAGATGCGGGAAGAGAAGACGGCTGAGGTGAATCCGCATCCAGAGATTGTCGAGACGGACCGAAAAATCTCCCTCTCCCTGATCCTCCAACTGCAACGGCAGATATGGAGAACCGGTGCGGGAGGTCGTCGTAATTTGTGCATAATAGTCGTAACGTTGTTCAAAGCCCCCGGACAGTCTGATCTCATTGTTAATGTAGTAGCCGTTCCTGATCTCGTCATATACGCCCACACCAAAGGTGTCGGGCAGAATGTTTTCAGTCTCTGCAATTCCGTATGCGAAAAATGCGGTTGTATCACCGGTGATCGTGATTTGGGCGACCGCAGGCACAACGAGGATGAACACGAATAATCCGGCAAGCGCCGTTGTTTTCCCGATCGAAATCATTGGTCGGGCCACGCAAATACCTCCTGCGGCGGTAGGCATTCAAATATCGGGTAATAAACCGCCTTGTATTTCTTGTGTAGTAGAGCAGGTAATTCTCCGATCTGCTCATTGGATATGTAAACGCCCAATTTTTTTGATGGCGGCCCAGAATTCAATAATCCCGGTTAGGAAATGATGGATTTTGAAGATCCCCGGAGGATCACGGGCAAGTCACCGATCCAAGTATGCGGAGTAATAGATATTATTTGTATTTATTATTTAATAAAAAGAATTCAAGCGCGGGCGTCGAGTCAGCTCATAGATACTAAATGACGTAGGTCAACGTATCCGACGAATCCTGCCAGCGGGTGAGCGCATCGGCAAGGGTCAGTTTCTCCAGAGCGGCACGGGTATCCTCGGTAATCGACGCGAGAACGGAACGCTCCGGTGCATTCTGTGCAGGTCCGCCGACGCCGGGGGAGAACCAGTCGGGTTCCAGTGCCTGGACGACGGTCAGGAGGCGCAGGGCCGCCGGCTCTCTGGTCAGCCGATAGCCGCCGGACTTGCCTTTGGTACTTTCCACGATACCCGCCTGTCGAAGCTCCAGGAGGATCGATTCGAGATATTTCGGGGGTATATCATACCGACGGGCGATCTCACCGGCGGAGATTCGCTCGGACGGCCGAAGGGATAGGGCTATTAACGCCCGTAGGGCGTATCGCACCCGTTGTGGCCACATACGTAATTCCTATCAAATGAAAGAGTTTGGAGCAACACTCGATTGTACGATACAATCAATCTATGAGTAAGAAAATTGGATGGGGAATCATCGGAACCGGTGGGATCGCGGCACTTCAGGTACAGGATCTCCTGACCACGGGCCTGCACGTCGCGGCCGTCGGAAGCAGAACGAAAAAGAAGTCCGAGAAGTTTGCAACAACGTTCTCGATACCAAACCACCACGGCAGTTACCAGAAACTGGTCTCCGATCCTTCGGTAGACGTGGTCTACGTTGCGACGCCGCCCCCGATGCACGCAGCCAACGCCCTCATGGCGATAGAGGCGGGGAAGCACGTCCTTGTGGAAAAGCCCTTTACGATAAATGCCGGGGAGGCCCGCGAAATCATGAATGCCGCCGCGGAGAAAGGTGTCTTTGTGATGGAAGCGATGTGGACCCGATTCCTTCCCATGATGATCGCCGTAATGAAAAGAATCGATGCCGGCAAGATCGGGACACCCCGGGTGTTGCTTGCCGATCACAACCAGTACATCCCCCGCAGCAAGGCGGTACGTCTTCACGATCCCGAGTTGGGCGGCGGCGCGCTCCTGGATCTCGGAATCTATCCCCTTTCCTTTGCCTCGGCTCTGTTCGGGACACCAAAAGAAATTACGGCACGGGCGGTGCTGACGGAACAGGGCGTCGATGAAATGACGGCAATGATCTGTGAGTATGAGTCCGGTGCGCAGGCGTCCCTTCACACGGGCTTTCTCACCCCCGGACCCAACGTCGCATCAGTGGTCGGCACGAGTGGACGGATCGATATCGATACGGTGTGGTATAACCAGACGACCTTTACACGGTACGATCGAAGCGGTCGGGTTGAAGAGCGGTATACCGATTCCATAAAGGGTCGGGGAATGCAATATCAGGCACTGGAAGTGGAGCGGTGCATCGCAAAGGGACTCAAAGAAAGCCCGACTATGCCACTTTCCGAATCGGTTTCGATCATGGAAACGATGGACGAGATACGCCGTCAAATCGGCGTCGTGTATCCGAGCGAATCGTCCCGTTCGGATTAAGAGGAGCCGACCATGGCTGACAGACGTGTTATCCCCCTCATTATCGGTATCGTCGGGGGGGCGGTTATCGCCGCCGCGGGGACCGTATACTATCGCATATTTGCGTTCGTCCCCGGCGGGAGAATTGCCGGTATTCTGATCATAGCGGGCACGGTTGCAGCACTTGCGGGACTGACCTATGCGGTGTGGCAGCGAATGCGGGAAATCGACAAGGAGAATCCAGATGATTATCGTAAATACTGATTTTATCACCGGACAGGAAGTGGAGACTATTCAGCTCGTCCGGGGATCAATGATCCAATCCAAACATGTCGGAAATGACATTATGGCCGGATTAAAGACGCTGGTGGGAGGAGAACTGCGTGGTTACTCGGATATGATAAACGAAGCGCGGGCAATCGCGACGAAACGCATGGTGGAACAGGCCACCGGTCTCGGTGCCGACGGAATCATTAATGTCCGATACGCTACGAGCGCGGTAATGCAGGGGGCTGCGGAGGTGATGGTGTACGGCACGGCGGTCAGGTTTACTCAGAAACAGGCGTAAACGGTAGTTCCAGATGAAACACCGTGTGCGGCGTTCTGATGAGGCGGATCGTCCCCTCCAGCTGCTCAACAAGGGCGTTGACAACCTCCATACCGGCCGTCTTGGGACGTTCCAGTGAGATTTCCGGCGGAACACCGACACCTTTGTCCATTAACTCGATGACCAGCGCGTCATCGGTGGCACGAAAATTGATCCAGACTTCTTTTACCATGATGCCCGGATAGGCATGCTCAACGATATTGGTAACAACTTCATTGAGGATGAGTCCGATAAGTACCGCCTGGTCCATACCGATGTGTACGTCCAGTCCGTTCCGGGGGGCGGCAAAATGCGGTTCAATCGCTCCCTTGGAATGTGAAAATGACGCAAGTATCGTCCGAATGTATTCCGAAAGCTCGACACTGGAGAGTCTGTCGGTCTGGTGAAACACTTCATGCGTCGCGGCAAGGGTCTGTATCCGCTGTTCCGCCTGTTCCAGTACGGCAGTTGCCTGTTTCCTGGCGTTATCGGTCCTGCTGCGCTGTATCGAAAGAAGACTCGCGACGATCTGGAGATTGTTCTTGGTGCGATGGTGCAGCTCCTTGAGAAGGAGTTCATTATGGTGCCGAAGCTGCTCCTGCCGATGCAGCGCCTCTTCCAGGTCCGATGTTCGGTCCCGTACCATCTCCTCCAGATGATCCTGCTGCTGTTGCTGCTCCATTTCCGCCGACCGAACGATTGAAATCGTCAAGAGGAGGAGCATGCCCCCGCCGACGGCGCTCAACAGGATCTGCATGACCGGACCATCTATAAATCGTATGTTGGATAATACCCAGACTGACAGATATAGCCCCGTTGCGGGAACAAAGAAAAGCCATACATGACCCCGTATCTTGTTGTACCGCAATGCGAGTGAATAACCTAATCCGACAAAAATCAAACTGGTCAGATCTGCAAGTCCTGAAGTGAATGCGGATGCGATACCCGCTACAAAACAAAACACAATTTGTGCCCATTGAGCGGTCGAGCCGATAAACAGCGCAGTTAATGCGGCTGCGGGTACAAAAAAGAGCGACAACCATACTGATGTCTGCCGAATTGCATCCCAGAAGTTGTAATCAAGAATGAAAATGAGTTCGAAATACGCAATGGACGCAGCTAAAAAACTCCCGCTGGCAATGACAATACCAAAGGCTCTCTGCAACCATACTGTATGAAAAGGATATGCGGGCTGATCATTCATGGCGATATAGACCGGTTCTGGACCGATCTATATCGTACCTTCACGTTACCGGTTTGACCAGTACCCCATCGTACCCACGTCCTCAAGGGCGAGGAACGCGTCCATGGCGGGACAGTCGACCGCTTCAACGCGGCGCTGCAGCTCGTCATGGATCTGATCGTAGTCAAAGGCGCCGGTTGCCACGGGATTGTGTTTACCCAGGGCGGCGTCAATCTGTATATCCCGCTTATAGTCCTCGATCATGCTCAAGGCGATAAGGGCCATACCCCTATCGATGATCCGTTGATCCCCGCCGTCAAAGGAACTGATCAATTGCAGACGATCGAGGATATTCCCGTCGTCCTCGTGAGAGGCGTTGAAGAAAGGCTTGGTCTCTTTGATCGACAGGAGGTATGTACCCAGATGGGTTACCGCGGTCCGCGCAGCGTTGCGGCAGCCCGCCAGAAACGGAATCGCCGCAATCACCCGGGCGATCGGTTTGGTCCGGAGCCAGGTGGTCTCCTCCTCGTCCATACGAAACGCCGCACCGGTGGAACCGACGATGGCATCCCATTGCGCCTCAAATTCCTCAATCGTGGTAACTTGGTGAAGAGCAGTTCTCTCTCTCATAGTACCCCTCCATATATATGGTGTATTGTGTGTCAACGACACGTAACTACACTATACCTAGAATCGGGAGGAGTCAACGGTGATTGATTTTCTGATTGCGGCGTTCCGATTGAAGGACGAGGAACGCGCCGGCTGGAATATTATGAATGTCCGGCGGCCCGAGTCGGTCGCCGATCACAGTTGGGGAACGGCCCTCCTCTGCTGGCTGTACGCACCGTCGTCAAACACACCGGATCATGCCCCTGACGTGAAACGGGCGATGCAAATGGCCCTCATCCACGATCTGGCCGAGGCGGAAACGGGAGACATCGCCACACGGATACACAGGCACGATCAGACGGTACTCCCGGACGAGAAGCGCCGGCGGGAACGAAACGCAATGGACCGCCTCATGGAGATGGTGCCGGCCGACAATGGACGGGAGGAACTTGATGCGCTCTGGGAGGAGTATGAAAAGAAACGCACACCTACGGCGCGCTTTGTCAGAGATATGAACTTATGTGAAATGTGTCTGCAGGCGCTGCTGTATGAAGGACAGCGCCGGTACCCCGCCGTGACGGAAAATGCGCCCCCTGATTCCCGTCCGATCTCCTTTGAAGGGCTGGACGAGTTCTTTGAGACGAGTCGGCCCCGTCTGACAACCGAAGTCGGCAGACGCCTCCACGGCGAAATAGAGCGACGCTACCGAGCCCTGCGCGGCAGCGAACGGGAGGATTGAGTGCTCACTCCCTCAGGAGGCAACCGCTGCAAGGATACCCTGTTCGTCCGCATCGGGCATGACGACAAGATAGCCGGTACGGAGACACACATCAAAGAGCTCGCGGGGCATGATGTCCGGTTCCGTTGTGGAATACCCGTCAAAATGTCGGATAATTTCGACGTGAAGACCGTCAGGTCGATCCGCGACAATCCGCATATGCGCCCGTTGGCCAGGCGTTGTCTTGATCTCATAGCATTTCATAAGACCCCCTCACGCCTTGAATATCGGCATGGGGGGGTGGATATTTACTGAAACTCGGGAAAAAGGCGTCCCCGGCGTCTCAGCCTTTGAACAGAACGTCCCGTCCGAGTGTCCCTACCAGAACGTCGAGGTAATCCGGACGGTCGATGCGTATCGCTTCACGGCGACACCACGAGAGAGAGTCGTGAACCACAGAACTCTGGGCGTAACCGCTCTCAAGTGCCTTTTCGAGGTACTCGATCTCACGATCAAGGTACGCGATCTCCCGGTCACGGTACGCCTCCAGGCGTTTTCGGTACCACTCGGAATTGAGCACATACTCTCTGTCAAAGAGCCCGCGGATTTCCGGGTCCGCCGCAGTCTTCCCTTCGTACGATCCCTCGGCCATGATGTACAGCAGCGCCTTGAGCGGCGGGATTGCGCCTTCCACACTTCCGTCTTCGATGTATGTCCGGGCGACCTTCTGCTGTGTTTCCACGATGTTGTTCACTCCGTCTACAAAGTCATCCAGATTCTGCAATTCCGGCTTGAGCATCTCGTCACTGAAGACCAGCGCGGGAGAATCAAAGACGCGTCCGAAGTAATTGACGGCGAATTCCTTTGTGATCCTGTATCCCAGACGGCTGGCGAGAACCGCTTTTCCCTTGTGTTTGAAATCCTCCACCTTCTCCAGGGAGCCGTTTTTCATGAGAACCGAAGGTTCCCGTTCAAAGGGCTGCAGCCGTGACCACATTTCCGGTATCAGAAGACTGATGTCATGCTGAACCTTGAAATTCGGCCCGATGTATCCCGCTGCGGAACTGAATCCGTTGTAACCGGTCAGGATGTAGGAAAGAAGGGCGTTATTGAGATCCGTCGTCGGAACAAGCGCGTTAAAGGGCCCTTTGGTCAACGCTCCTTCCGATCCCGCCCCCGTCGTAGAGGGAGATTTACCGGTAAGGCTCGAAATGAAATCCATGAAGAGCTCCGGTAGTTCCTGATAGTGGATCGGTCCGTACACCGCGAGCGGCCGAATCCCCGCCGCGTGGTCGGGCGGGTTGTTGCGGCGCCCTGGGAGTATTGCATTTACCGGGTGGTATACCGGTTGTTCCGCCGGAATCTTGCGGTACAGACGCGATCCCAGATCGGCGATATACCTGTCCCTGGGTTTCAGGAGTGTCGGATCGGTCTGGAGGTACCGCGGATTCTTTGAGGGAGCACCGTCGACGATGCGGGGGTGCGAAGGTACCGCAAAGAAACGTGTTTCCTTGTCGGCGATGACCGAGCGTATCAAGTCCTGAACCGGCCGGGTGTAATCGGTGAAGTCCAGAGTGCGATCGATGAACTCCTGCGCCTCTTCCCGGGGGAAGGGATTGAAGTTGGAGAGGAAGACCGGTGGCGTGGAAATATCTTTTTCCGCCTGTTTGTCATATCCCCGGTGAATGGCGTCGTCGGGACGCTGAAAAAAACGGTACTCACAGTTCTGGGTAAACTTGACGCTTGGGTTTGTGTAGTCCTCGTTGAGCCCTTTCAGCCATCCCGCGGGAACGACGACGCTCGCGGAGATGTCGTCCTCCCATTGAACCTTGTGGGAGGGCATGAAGTCCTGGCGAAGCTTGTGCGTCCACCCCGTCCCGTCCTCCTGCATCCCCACCCGAAGGTAACTTCCGATGATGGGCCGGCCCATATATTTCAGGACGTTACCGCTCGCGCCGTTCACGACATCGACACTGAACTTGTCCCGCCAGTTGTTACCCCAGTCCTCATGATAAAATCGCTTTACCAGAAAGACGAGCGCCTTGATCCGATGGGGTATCGACTTCAGCCAGTCGTTGAACTCTTCCGTATTTGCCGAAGAAGGAGTCAGCAGCTTTATGACCGAACCGAGACTTCTGGCCCGGGAGAGGATTTTGCGGCTCACATGGTTTTCCCCGTCCGGAGGATCGATGAAGCGGTCGCTGTAGTCACGGTTGATGATCTCCTCCACCAGATCCATGTCGTTCTTGTAGTCCGCAATGATAAGTGGTGTGTAGTGCATCGCATCGTTCAGCGCTTTGGAAATCTCCGACTTTCCGCCGCCGGAAACGGTGCACGGCTTATGGCACAGCGTCCCCTCGGCGGAGGTTCCTACCAGACGCCACGCCCCCGAGACGGGATGCTGCTCCATATGCACCTTGAAACCGGTTGGGTGGATATATGTCCGCTCGGGGAGAATCCGCAGGGACTGGTCCCGGCCTTCGTCATCGGTCCACCGAACCTCCTGCAGTTCCAGATCGATAACTGAATCTTCATGGAGAAAAATGATATCCCGATACGTGGTGTTCACGCCGTAGCCTTCTGGACGGATTTCTATTTCATCTCCAAGGAGCGCGGGCAGATCGGCAAATCTGTGTTTTTGCGCCCGAAGATTGCTGTCGGGGACAAATTTCATACCCAGGTTGTAACTGGGAAACGCGAGGGCACCGCCGGCATGCTCCTCCTCAACCAGACCGAAGAGGTTGGCCGAATAGCTGATCTGCGTCTTCACCTCTTTTTTTGAATATCCGAAGTAGTTGTCCGCAATGAGGGTGACCATGATTCCCCGCTCATCACGGGCGGTGATTTTAAACGGCGTTCCGTCATTGTAGAGGTCACCCGGGTCCTCCCAGCACATTCCATCCTTCTTTTGTCGCTCCGTCGCCTTTGAAATGTGGGGCAGCCCGAGGTCTTTCTTTTTCATGGAGACCAGATGGGTCGCAAGAATGATACACCCGCTGTGGCCGGTCCAGTGCTGGGGATCGAGGGCGCTGTCATTCTCCGGGAGGTAGGGATCGCCGGCATTTCCGAAGATGGACTCCACAAAATCCAGGTTCGCAACCAGATTACCCGGCGCAAAGAAGCGGATCTCGGTATAGCGTTTCTCTATGACGCCGCGAATCTCGGGTTGGACGATCGGCTTCAACATCAGGCTGACAAAGCGGCTTGAGGGGGTTTCCGCATCCATCGTAAATGGAATGGTCGCCAGGTCATCCGGGGGATTCAGCGCCTCCCGCAGGAGATTGAGAAAGACGATTTTCGGGACGGCTTTCTTGTCGGGAGGTATCGGCAGCCCCCCCTCGGCAACGTGAAACACCCCCTTCGTCGTCCTTCGATCGTGTTTCGGGTTGTGGAGTATACCCTGCTTCAACCGATAGGAATTGATGATATCCGTGTGAAAACCGTGCTTTGACGGGGGAAGTGACAGCTCTCTCGCCAGCCCATACCGGTCCAGAACAAATGAATTGCCGGGAAGGCGCGGCACCGATCCGTCGATTTCGCCAAGATAGGCGTCGAGAAACTGCTGGATTCGCATATCCGATGGAGGTAAATATTCCTCCAGGAGGCGATTTTTTTCACGAAAATTCCGTACAACGCCGTCGGCAAGTTGAAGCATTGATTCGTCGTTGCCGGGCACGGCGGCCAACCCGTGGGTGGCAAGCTTGAAATTGATGTAATTGATTATTCGCTGACGATGGTCGTGATCGGTATGTGGAAAATCCAGGCCGTAATCGGTGGGAGTCAAGTCCCGGTCGTTCGCTGTCTGCATGAGGTAATCCTATGCGATTTCCATAGGTCCGTACAGGCCGGCAGACGAGGTGCATCAATCGCGTTTCGGCGTTATAATGGAATGGAACATCAACAGAAGGAGCAATTTGATGAACAATATGAAGATTATCGATCTTACGATGCCTCTGGGAATCGGGACGCCTCCCTGGCCTACATATGAACCGCTGCAGGTCAAATACTTCAAGCGCCTCGCCCCCAATGGCGCAAACGGTCAGCTGGTGACGCACTCCAACCACCTGGGAACGCATCTGGACGGAGAGATCCATTTCCACACACCCGGAAAGGATATCGCAAGTCTCGATATGGATTTCCTTGTCCATGACGGCGTGATTGTCGACTTGTCCGACGTCGCCGGTGAGTATGACGTGTACACGTCCAAGATGATTGAAGAACGGGTGGAAGTGAAGGAAGGGGACATCCTCATCATCTCCACCGGATACCATCAGTACGGTTGGGACCAGCCCACCGGCGACGAGGTCACCTACATGGTGAAGCACCCCGGACCGGACCGCGAGTTTGCGGAATGGGCAAAGAAGAAAAAACTTCGCTGGATCGGCGTCGATTGCGGAAGTGCGGACCATCCCATGAACACAAAAATCCGGGACTGGATGCCCCGTCAGGCCGCGGAATGTGACGCTCACTTCCAGAAGAAGTACGGCAAGGGTCTGACCGAGGTCTTCACCGATGACAAGTATCAGCTCATGCATATCGAGATGTTTCCCCACGGTATCATCCACGCCGAATGTGTAGGCGGCGATATTGACCTCCTCCTCAATGAGCGGGTCACGATCGGCTGTTTTCCCTGGCGCTTTGTTGACGGTGAATCATCGATTTCCCGTATCGTCGCCTTTGTGGACGACAAGACCTATGAAGAGAAGATGGCGCAAAAGGCCAAGGCGAAACTGACGAAGTTTGGTGACGTCGCCCGTGCGGAAAACCCCTGGCTCGTCGAAGAAGGCCGGAAACGGGCAAAGAACGCCAAGTAACGAGCTCCACAATCATTTTGAGATGAAACGTATGGGCCGCCCCGCTCGAGCGGGGCGGCCCATTTTATATTCGCAGAAGTCCAAATCCGGTGTACAATCTCCCAATGACCACACAGACACCACATCCCAACAAACCGCTTTCAGGGATAAAAGTCCTTGATCTGACCCGCGTTCTCGCCGGTCCCTTTACAACAATGCTCCTTTCCGATCTCGGTGCCGACGTACTGAAGGTAGAAATGCCGGGCATCGGGGACGACTCCCGCCACTTTGGCCCGTTCAAGAATGAAAGAAGTCTCTATTTCATCAGCATCAACAGGGGAAAACGGAGCATGACCCTCAATCTCAAGACAGACGAGGGCAAGGCGATTCTCCGGAAGCTGGTGGAGGAACACGATATTCTCGTCGAAAATTTTCGCCCCGGCGTCATGGACAAACTGGGACTCGGATACGAGGAACTGAAGAAGATAAATCCCGGGTTGATCTATGCCGTTTCATCGGGATACGGCCACTCAGGTCCCGACAGCACAAAACCGGCATACGACATCCTTGCCCAGGCCGAGGGGGGGCTCATGAGCGTCACCGGATGGCCGAATCAGGCTCCGACCCGTGTCGGGTGCTCTATCGGCGATATCGGCGCGGCACTCTTCAATACGGTGGGTATTCTCGCGGCCCTCAACCACAGAAACGCAACCGGCGAGGGACAGAAAGTGGACGTCGCCATGCTGGACGCCCAGGTTGCAATTCTGGAGAACGCCCTCGCCCGTTATCAGGTGGACGGAACGAGCCCGGAGCCGCTGGGGAACCGCCACCCGACGATCAGCCCCTTTCAGGCGTATCAGGCGGCCGACGACTGGATCGTCGTCGCCGTTGGAAATGACGCACTCTGGCTCAAATTCTGCGAAGCCGTGCAGCGCAATGACCTCGCCGCGGACGGACGCTTTGCCACAAACCCCAAGAGGACGCAGCACCTGGACGAGCTCAACGCGATACTGGAACCGCTCTTCAGAACTCACAGCGTCGGGGAGTGGATATCCATCTTCACGAAATTCGGTATTCCCCACAGCAGGATCAACAAGATCGAGCAGGTCATGCAGAATCGCCAGGTTCGGGCACGGAACATGATCGTCACCGTTGAGGACAAGGAGGCGGGAACGATCAACGTCGCCGGAAATCCGATCAAGATGAGCGCCATGGAAGACTCCCCGACCCGCCCGCCCATCCCGGAGCTGGGGGAACACACGGAGGCCGTCCTTCGGGCGCTTGGATACGACGATGATCAGATCGGCGCCATGCGCAACCAGGGAGTGGTGTGATGGCGTCCGACAGGACGGCAGAACCGATGCCGGTACCCTACAATCCGGAGAGTCCCCTTTCGGAAGAGATGCTGGAGACGCTGCTGTCGACAATCGGAGAAAAAGAAAAGACGGTACGCGCCCTTCTTCCCGACGAATCGGCAGATGAACGGCGCAAACGGATGGCCCGTCGGCTCAGGGAACTCACCCGCAGTCGACGGGAATCCAACGAGGAGCCGTCGGTACCGGGTCTCGTCGTCGGCGTGAAGGATCTTTTTCACACGGCGGATTTTCCCACCCGCGGCGGCTCCCGGCTTCCGGCGGAAGCATTTACGGCGGCAGGGGCACCGGGTCATCCCGGTGACGGCCGTGACGGCGGCGTGCGGAACTCTCCGTCATCGTCGGGCGCTCCCGACGCCGACCAGGCCGCCGGTTCCCGTGCAGGAGACGCGGAAGCGGTGGCCCGCCTCCGCCGGGCCGGCGCAATCCTTCTCGGGAAAACGGTCTCTACCGAATTTGCCTACTTTGCCCCGGGACCGACCACCAACCCCCTCAACCCGCATCACACCCCGGGAGGATCTTCAAGCGGTTCCGCAGCGGCGGTGGCCGCGGGATACTGTCATCTCGCACTGGGAACGCAGACGATCGGGAGCATCAGCCGCCCCGCAACCTTTTGCGGAGTTACGGGCTACAAACCGAGTTTCGGCCGTATATCCGACCGCGGCGTCATTCCATTTTCACCCTCCGCCGATCACGTCGGCATCATCGCCGCCGATGTGGCAACCGCAACACGAGGTGCGGAGGTTCTCGCCGACCGCTGGAACGGCGACGAGGCGGATATTTCGGCGGTGAAGGAGGTACTTGCCGCAGCGGCGCGGGCAAAACCCGCTCAACAGGGCATCTCGGCGGTACCGCCGGGACTGGGTGACATCGTTCGCAGGCACATCGGTACCGTTCTCATTCCCGATGATGCCTATCTCGCCCAGGCGGATGGCTACGGCAGGGCGGGCCTTGAATCGGTGATTGAACGTCTCGTCGGTCTGGGCGTCCACGTGACGCGGGTGTCGATCATGGACGACATTGAAGCTATCAACGGGGCGCATCAGGAAATGATCGCCCGGGAGTTTGCGGAGGTACACCGTTTCTGGCTGCCCGATTACGGCTCGCTCTACCATGAACGCAGTCAGGCCCTGATAAAACGGGGTGAAGATGTCCCTGACGAGCGGTACGCGACGGCGGTTGCGGGCCGGGAGGAGTTGCGTCGACGTCTCGATCGGGCGCTTGATCGTCACGGTGCATCGGTGTGGATTGCTCCGGCGACGGTGGGCGAAGCGCCTGAAGGCATCGACGCCACCGGGAATCCCATCATGAATCTGCCGTGGACCTATGCCGGCGTTCCCACGGTGTCGCTGCCCGTACACCACCTTCCTCACGGCCGCGGTGCCGCCGGGCTCCCCCTGGGAGTGCAGATTGCGGGAATGTTCGGCAGGGATGAGAGATTGTTCTATTGTGCAGCATTGCTGGAAGGAGTATTTCGTTGAGTATGATTACGACAGAGGGTTTCCATCACATCGCCATTGGAGCGAACGACTTTGAACGGAGCACCGCTTTTTACCGTGACGGCCTCGGTTTTCCGGAGGTCCTCGCCTGGGGAGAAGAGGGCAACCGGGCGGTCATGTTTGACGCCGGCAACGGCGGCAGAATTGAAGTCTTTGAGCGGCCCGGTCACACCCTGGCGCAGGGCCAGCTCCTTCATTTTGCCCTGAAGGTGCCCGACTGCCGCGCAGCCCACGAGATCGCACTCGCCGCGGGTGGTGCGGAAATCCGTCCGCCCCAGGATGTGGATATCCCCTCGACTCCGTCGTTTCCCGTAACGATTTCTTTTGTCGCAGGTCCGGACGGAGAAGAGATAGAGTTTTTTCAGGAACGCACGTAAGGGGTCACAGATCTTCCGCCCCGGAGACGACTTCCCGGAGGAAGTAGTAACTGTCCTTCGGAACTCTCCGGGCGTTGATATAGTCAGCGTAGACGATACCGAATCGCTTCGTATATCCAAAAGACCATTCGAAGTTGTCAACAAGACTCCAGACAAAATACCCACGCAAATCAACTCCGTCCTCGATTGCATCAAGGGCCGCCTTGAAATGCTCCCGCAGATAGGATATCCGCCGGGGATCGTGACAGCGCATCCCGTCGGCACTCAACTCGTCGGGCATGGCGCAACCGTTCTCGGTGATGTAGAAGGGAAAGCGTCCCTCCACGTGATCCCGGATGCGGCGCAGGTGGCGGTACAAGCCGCGGGGCGTCACCGGCCATCCCATCTCCGTCGTCTCGTGGTGTGACGGAACTTCCCTGAAACCTTCCGGATGGCGCGCCGGCGCCGGGCGATTCCTTTCACCATCTGCGGCATCGCGACGATCCGCGGCGATCACCGGCTCATGGTAGAAATTCAGCCCGAGAAAATCGATCTTCCCCGCGATCAGCTCCATATCGCCCTTCTGCACCGGCGGGCGGGCTACGTCGGGATACGCCGCAAAATGCCGCTCAGGATATCCCCTGCCGATAACGGGGTCGAGAAAGAATCGCGTCCGCAGATCCATCGCGCGGTCGGCGGCGAGGCGGTCGTCATCACTCCGCGTCGCCGGGCGGGGAGTTTCCAGATTCAGGGTGATGCCGATGGGCCGCGTGCCGCCGATCTCACGGTACGCCTCAAGGGCGAGACCGTGGCCAAGCAGCAGATGGTGCCCCGCCGCCCACGCATCGCCGAGATCCGTCCGTCCCGGCGCGTGAACACCGACATAATACCCGAGCACGGAACTGCACCACGGCTCGTTCAGGGTTATCCACATATCCACATGGGAATCGAGCTCGGCAAAGCACGCCCGGGCATAGTCGACAAAACGCATCGCCGTATCCCGCACCGGCCAGCCGCCGTCATCCTCCAGCGCCTGAGGGAGATCCCAGTGGTAGAGGGTGGCAACGGACTTGATCCCCTCCTCATGCAGGCCGTCGCAGAGCCGTTTATAATAGTCAAATCCCGCCGGATTCAGCGCACCCTTCCCGTCCGGTTGAATCCGCGGCCAGGCAATTGAAAAGCGGTACGCCTGCAGACCGGCGTCCCGGATCAGCGCGATGTCTTCTGGATAACGGTGGTACTGATCAACCGACACATCTCCCGTCTGCCCGTGTACCACCTTTCCGGGCGTATGGGAAAAGGTATCCCAGATACTCCTTCCCCGGCCGTCCGCATCCACGGCACCCTCAACCTGGTAGCTCGCCGTTGCAACACCCCATACAAAATCGTCAGGAAAACTTCGTTCGTTCATTGATCGTCCTTTCTATACTTGAGCTATCGTTTTTATGTGTATATTGAACGCCCGGCGTCGCATCGCGTCGGCATCCCCTTCATCGTCGGCACCACCCCTCCGCCCGGTAAAGGTGATCCGTCTCGTCTCACCGGGAAGCATGAAGAATCCGTTATCGTCCGGCTCAAAGGCGGGATCCTCCGCTTCCAGGGTGAGAAAAAATGCGGGCGCGTCGGCACACGTCACCAGAACCTCCCGCGGCCGGGCCTCTTGCGGACCGTCTTCCCGTGCCGTGTCCTCCACCGGGATAACCTCCACGGTCGGCCGGATGAGGGGAACCCCCTTGTACTCGGTGAGAAGGGTGTAGTCCCGGAGCGCCGACTCTCCATCGGGAGACAAAGTGGCGGTCACAAACCCTTCCGTCGGTCCATGGGAGAGGGCGGCCACCTTCCTGCGCCAGGCGTCTGCAACGCCGTCGGGCGGTACCGACACCGCTTCCGTCTCCTCCCAGAGCACATTGCCCGACCAGTCTATACCGCGAATGACGATATCCCCCGAGAGCTCCTCAAGGGTGTCATTGACGACCGAGACATGCACCCGGCCGTCCTTCACCAGGGTGATAACGCGGCGGGGGGCAAAGAAGCGGCGCGCCTCATAGTGGAGGAGCTTCCACCGCCCGTCGTACTCTATGCTTGACCAGGAAACGACCGGCCACAGATCATTGAGCTGCCAGTAGAGTGCGCCCATGGATACCGGCTTCTGGCTCCGCCAGTAATCCACGGCCATACCGATTGCCATCGCCTGCTGCACCTGGCTCAGATAGACAAAGTTCTCAAAATCAAAGGGGAAAACGGAAGTACCTGGACATCGTCTCCAGGATGATCGTGTTGCCCCGTGGATTTCGCTGATGGTGCTCCATTTCCGGAGAGGTTGGATTGAGCTCCTCTTCACTGACGACGCTGCGGAGGGTGTGCACACTGGGAAATGACTGAAAGCCGAACTCCGAACAGAAACGGGGGGGTCACGTCGTAGTAGGAGGAAAAGGGTTTGCCTTCATGCCAGACGCTCCAGTAGTGCATGTCCCCGGAGGTGTCGTCGTGCCAGTTGTCGGAGAAATCGCCCTCCCCCGCCGCAGGTGAGCTGGGCCAGAAGACGCGGCTGTCATCTATGGCGGTGACGGTACGGCCCACCACACCGTGGTTGAGGCGGTCAAAGTCGACGAGATAGCGCCCCGGATTGGCACGGGACTCCTCAAACCATCCAAGGGCGCCGATATTCTCGTTGTTTCCGCACCAAAGCGCGATGGAGGGGTGGGAGAGGAGCCGCCGCGTCTGGGCCGCCACCTCCTCCTCAACCTCCGAGAGAAACCACTCCGCAGACGGATAGAGGGAGCAGGAAAACATGAAATCCTGCCACACCATAATGCCCAGCTCATCACAGAGATCATAAAAGACCTCCTGTTCGTACTGCCCGCCCCCCCCAGACGCGGATCATGTTCATGTTTGCGGCGACGGCGTCCTCCAGGAGACGACGGTACCGCTCCGGCGTCTGCCGGGACGGAAATGCGTCCGGAGGGATCCAGTTGGCGCCCTTGGCCCAGACGTCGCGGACCGTTGACGCGGAAAAACATGGAGCGGCCGCTCTCGTCCTCTTCGTTGACAACCTCCACCGTCCGGAAAGCGGTGGTGAAGCTCCGCCTGTCCCCCCGTCGTTCCCATGGTGACGGTGAGGGTATAACGCGGCTGGTCGCCGTATCCGGCGGGCCACCACGGATCGGGATCTTCAACATCCAGGGTCACCACCATGTGGCCCCGCCCTATTACCGCCATGCGACCCCGTTCTTTCCCGTCCCGGGAATCCCAGGCGGCGACGGTGCGGCCGTCGCCGTCGGTGAGGGTGACGGTAACGGGC
Organism: Alkalispirochaeta sp.; assembly: GCA_965242725.1. Taxonomy (GTDB): domain Bacteria; phylum Spirochaetota; class Spirochaetia; order DSM-27196; family Alkalispirochaetaceae; genus Alkalispirochaeta. The sequence continues at coordinate 9,295 of CBDESZ010000010.1, read as the reverse complement.
GCCTCCGGCGGGCCGACGGGAAGTTCACACGATCCCACCGCGGCGTTGAGACGGTCCCATTCGATGTGTACCGGAATCTCCCAGCGGCCGGACGGTGCGGGACGGGGAAGAGTCCAGGCGGCGTGCAACGCCTCGCGTTCAACCTTGCGAATCCGGATCGAACCATAGATGCCGCTCACCATGAGGGCGATACCCCAGTCCCAGCTAGAATGACACTGCACCTTGCGCAGGAGGTTGCGGTGCATCGACTGGCTTGGATAGATCTGATGGGGCACCGGGTAGGACAGGCTCGTCGCACGCGCGGCGGCTTCCGATTCGGGGGAGCGAAAACGTATTTCAACCGTGTTGGAACCCCTCGACGACGACGGATGCGACATCGGCGCGAAGGGGGACAAACATGTTGCGCGACGTTGCAACGACCGTATCGTTTACGACGATCTCTGCAACGGTGTCGACAACATCGATTTCAAGCAGGAGCCGTTCATCTCCCCGAAGGAAGCTCCTCCGGAAACACGGTAAAGCTCCGGCTGATCGTCCACCCCCGCCGGCCGACCCACTGCACCTCATCCTCATTGCGGCCGGGAAAGGGATCAGGAATGTGCCCCGCCGCGAGGAGCGCCGTATGGATATCACCGGGAAAGGTGCCCGTGCATGCGTGCCCGCCGCGATCGTCAACAACGTTCCACTCTCCCCCAAGATCTATCATGACCAACTCCTGAAATTTATTGTTGACGCTGTGACTGAAGCGTGCAAGACTATAGTTGGTTTTAAAACCAACCAACAGGAGTGTACCACAGGTGGCGACGGCGGGCAAGCGAAATCGCATGATGAACAGATCACGAATCCTCCGGGTTATCTGGCACCACCCCGGCACGAGCCGTGTCGATATTGCCAACGTCCTGGGACTGGACAAGTCCACCGTCTCGTCCATCGTCGGGGAGCTCCTTGAATCGGGCCTGGTCCGGGAGGGAACCCACGCCGATGCGTCTCCCCAGGGCGGCCGGCGGCGTGTACAGCTTGAACTCAACGCCGAGTACGGTTACGTCCTGGGTGTGGAGCTCCAGCCCGATTTCTTCCGCGCCGTGCTGACCGATCTCACCGGCACGATACTCGATTCATGGTCCGCCGAGAGACCACGGAAAGGCGTCGATTTTGAGCCGTATGTCCTCGATCTGCTCTACGAACTCCTCGAGGTGATCGGCAACCGCCGGGATCGCCTCATTTCAATCGGCGTGGCGATGGGTGGTCTCGTCAACTCCATTCGTAACGTCATTTACGGCTCCATTCCCATGGAAATTGCAGATGAATACGATTTTCAGCGCCGCATTGCCGAGACGATCGGAATTCCCGTCATCGCCGAGAACGACGCAAACGCCTGTGCATGGGGGGAGCTCACCTTTCATCGGGGAAAACCGGTCCACGACTTTCTCTACGTCCTCGTCCAAATCCGCGGCGCTTCACCGGGCAACCACCGCTACGGCGGAATCGGCGTCGGTCTGGGCGTTGCCGTCAACGGCACGCTCTATCCCGGCTCCCGATTCACCGCCGGTGAGTTCCGCAGCGCCTTCTGGGACGGCCAGAATACGGGGCAGTTTGCCCTCACCGAGGCTGAGGCGGCCCTCGTCAAGAACGATGAGACGATTCGGCGCCGCCTCTTCAGGGAGCTGGCAAAGAACGTCTCCCTCATCGTCAATGTGCTCAATCTGGACCACATCTTCATCGGCGGCGATATCCTGAAATACCGCGATGAACTGACTCCCCTCATCAGGGAGGAGCTGGGCAAAAACTGGCCGTACGAGTCGGATGTGGAATGCGAAATACGGTACTCCAGTTACGGGGAAAACGCCGTCGTCGCCGGGGCGGCGGCGATGATGCTGGATCGCCTCTTTACGGACCAGATTTTTCCCCTGGGGGACATCCGCAACCGCCACGAGCGGCAACGGGTCACGTCCCACCTCAATGAACGTGGTTTCAATTTGGAGCCCTCCGGGAGCTCCTGATACCGACGCCGTATCTCGGCGGCAGGCAAGCGCCGCCGCCGTTAGTCGGCGGCGGCGACAAACACATTTCGGCCATGTGAGGCCGTAACAAAGGAGGTAGCGATATGCTACACAAAAGGATCATGATGGTATGCACCATCCTGGTATTGGCGGGGTCACTCCTCTTTGCCGGTGGACAGAGAGAAGCCGCAATGGAAGAAGAAGGTCCGATCACTCTGGAGGTCCTTCACTATCTCGATCTGGCGGATAACACCTCGTCCGGCAACTTTGAGGAGCTTGTCGCGGCGTTCCACGAGTCACACCCCGATATCGAATTGGAGTTTGACTACCTCTTCAACGAACCCTACCACAACAAGCTGCAGTCCACCGCCATGGCGGGACAGCTTCCCGACGCCGTCTTCCTCTGGCCCGGCAAGCGGACCGGCGATGTGACGGGCAGCGGAGCCATCAAGGATCTCCGTCCCTGGATTGAAGAGATGGACGCCGAATTTGCCCCCGCCGCCCTGGCCCCACAGGGACCCAACGGCGAGATCTGGGAACTGCCCGGAACAGGTTACGGCGACCCACGTCATGTTCACCAACGACCGTCTGCTGGACGAGCTTGGTCTCGAGTTTCCCGAGACGCTGGAAGAAACTCATCGCACAGGGTGAGGTTATCCGCGATGCCGGTTACATCCCCATCGCCATGGACAACGGTGACGGATGGCAAATGCAGAGCTGCCTTCTCAGCGCCCTCGTTGAGCGCACCGCCGGTCGTGACTGGTTCAACAGGGCACGCGTCGGCGACGCGAGCTTTGCGGATCGGGAGTTTGTGGAAGCGCTGCAAGTGATCAAGACGCTCCATGACAACGACATGTTCAGCCCCGGAATCAACCAGGCCGCATACGGACAGGCTCTTACCGATTTCGTCACCGAGAAGGCGGTATACTTCATTGACGGCGGCTGGAGAACGAGCAACCTTACCGGAGAGATGACGGAAGACCAGTTTGAGTACGTCTCCTACAACGTCTTTCCCGAGCTCCCCAATGAACGCGGCCAGGCCGGTTCCACCGCCATCGTCGCAGGTACGGGATTCGGCATGAACGCCGACCTGGAAGGCGCCAAAGCCGACGCAGCGTGGGAATGGATCTACTTCTTCGCCGGTCCCGAGGGGTCCGCGATCAAGGCGCAGCAGGGATGGCTCCCCCGCCGTCAAGATCGATCTCCCCGCCGACTCCCCCGTTCTGACACTGAAGCTCGCCGACTTCCTCAACTCCACGCCCGGTGGATATGTCGTCGACGCCGTCATGGACGCGGAAGGCATGGGTGTCCTCCATCCCCTCCTCCAGGAGATGATGTTTGGACAGGTGACTCCCCAGCAAGTAGGACAGCGTTACGAGGCGTGGGTTGCAGCCAACGACTCGGGGCGTAAATAAGACTCATCACGTTACCGCGGGCACCCGCTGCGCGCCTCAGGCGCGCAGCGTCCGCTTCCATCAATTAGAGTATAAATATGACAATCACACGAGAAAAAAGGGTTGCCTATACGGTGCTCGTCGGTCCGGCGGTGCTGATTTTACGCGGCGGTAATAATATTCCCTATCCTCTTCAGTTTCGGCGCCGGTTTTACCGAGTGGAACGGTCTTTCCGCTCCCCAGTTTGTCGGTCTGGACAACTACCAGCGCATGCTTGCCGACCCCGTTTTCATGCTCGGTCTCAGAAACAATCTCCTCATCGTCGCCGTTTCCATTTTTGGACAGATTCCCCTCGGATTCGTCCTGGCCTACCTCATTTACCGCAGGATGGTTCGGGGATACGGCTTTTTTTGAGACGATGATCTTTCTTCCCATCACCATTTCGGCGATCGTCGTCGCCAAACTGTGGAATCAGATTTTTGCCCCGGCGGGGCTCTTTACCCATTTGATGCGTCTTATCCGTGACGATCCCCGTTACGTCTTCTCCATTTTTGAAGATCGAACATATGCGATCGTCCCGATTCTCTTTGTCATTTTATGGATGTATACGGGTATATACATGGTTATATTCCTGGCCAACCTGCAGCGCATCGATCCGGGGGTGATTGAGGCGGCGATTATTGACGGCGCCCGGGAAGACCAGATACTCCTGCGCGTCGTCCTGCCCCAGATGACCAACATCGTCTTTACCACCGCGGTCTTTGCCATCGCGGGAAGCCTGAAGAGCTTTGATCTGATCTTTGCCATGACCGGCGGCGGCCCCGCCCATTATACGGAGGTCATTGCGATCTATATGTATCTCAACACCTTCAAATACTACAACTACGGATTCGGAAGCGCCCGTTTCCATGATGATCGTATTTCTGAGTCTGGGCCTCATCACGGCGATTCAACAGGTATTCAAAAAACTGGAGGCTCGATATGAGTGACACCACCCGGTCTTTGTCCACCGGCCCCGACATGACGGCGTGGAAGATCTTTGCATGGGTCTTTATCGTCTTCTTTACCATTCTCACCCTGGCGCCGCTGATTTGGCTCTTCTACAGCTCCCTCAAGCCCCATCCGGAAATTGTACGGAACGTATTTTCACTTCCGACGGGCATTTACAGCCGCAACTATACCCGGGGCGTGGGAAATCGGCAGCCTCGGCCTCTATACGATCAACAGCGTCATTTACACGACCTCGGCGACACTGATCACCGTCTTTCTCGCCCTCGCCGCGGGATACGGTTTTGGAAAGTTCAACTTCCGCATAACCCGGTACTTCTACACCTTTTTCATCATGGGTCTGCTTGTGACCGCCCACTCGGTGCTGGTACCCCTCTTCGTGCTTGAAACGAGAATCGGTATCGACGACACTCGCCTCGGCGTCCTCCTGCCCTATGTGGCGTTCGGACTTCCCTTCATGGTCTACCTGGCGACGTCCTATATCCGCGGGATACCCACCTCCCTTGAAGGAGGTAGCCCGCATTGATGGGGCGGGGTATCTCACCATTTTCTGGCAGATTATCCGCCCTATCAGCGCACCGGTAGTGGCGACGATGACGATCTTCTCCTTTGTGAATAACTGGAATGAGTTTGTCTTTGTCTTTGTCCTGACGAGTAAACAGGAGCTGCGGAGTCTGCCGGTGGGCGTCAACGCCTTTGCCGGCGGCATGTCCCGGGACTACGGATTGCTCTTTGCGGCGCTGGTCATCGCCACCGCACCGATGATCATCTTCTATTTAATTTTTCATGAGCAGGTAAAACGCGGATTTGCCGCGGGAGCGATAAAAGAATGACTTTTCAGGACTCAAGGCCGATATGGGAGCGCCTTATCCCCTCCCTTCGCGATGTTACGTCAGGTACGGGTGTGTGGCGGGGTTCCCTGCCCTTCTCCGTCGTCTTTTCCGGTGGTACCGAAGGAGCCGCAAAGGCTGCGGCGGTCACGCCGCTCCTGGATCGCGTCAATACGGCGGCACTGCGGATTACCGGTCTGGACCGTCTCTTTCGCCTCTCCACCGGCGGAACGGGGTACCGCTGAATCGACGGTACGATGTGAATACGTTCCGGGAGAAGGGGAAGGATACGATCTGCGTGTCGGTACCGGGGAGATCGTCATCGGCTACACCGACGGATCGTCCCTCGCCGCTGCGCTGGCGACGCTGACGCAGGCGATCCTTCTCGATGGAGATCTCACTCCGGATGCATCTTCCGTCACCCTGCCGGCGGCGACCGTCCACGATGAGCCTGCCACTGAATGGCGGGGTTTTATGATCGATACGGCGCGCCATTTCTTTCCGCCATCTTCGCTGGATCGAATGGTCGATATAGTCTGGCTGCTGCGACTCAACCGCTTTCACCTTCATCTCACCGACGATCAGGGATGGCGTTTCCCCGTCGCCTCCTATCCCCGTCTCGCATCGGTGGCGGCCGTCAGGGACGACCGGACGAGCGAAGGCGGCACCTACGGCGGATATTATGAGCTCAACCGTCTGCGCCGACTCGATCACGACGCGACTCTGTTGGGAATAACGGTGGTCCCGGAAATCGATCTACCCGGACACGCTTCGGCGGCAATAACGGCCTATCCAGATTTGACGTGCAGCCGCACGTCCCGGGGGGTGGAGACACGGTGGGGCATTTTTGACGGTGTCCTCTGCGCGTCCCGAAGAGAAAGCTACGACTTTATCGACGCCGTCTTCACCACGGTGGGGGAGACCTTTTCAGGACCCTATATCCATATCGGCGGTGATGAAGTGCCCGATACCACCTGGAACGGCTGCCCCGATTGCCGCAGCCTCAACGATCCTTTTCAGACGATCGTCCGTTCCATGGCCGATGCGGTTTGTGCGACTCGGCCGCCGTCCCGTAGCGTGGGACGAGGCGTCCAACCTCGACCTTCCGTCGTCCACGATTATTGTGAACTGGCGGGAGCCCGAGGACGCCGTGGCGGCGCTCCGTCGGGGATACGACCTCGTTCTTGCGCCGCAGCGACAGGCGTGCTACCTCGACCACAAACACATCGATACCCCCCTGGAGCCGGGACGGCTGGGTACATGTACCGTTATGGACAGCGCGTCCTTCGCGCCCGCTCACTACGTTCAGGATCATATAGAAGGTACCGGGCAGGGAGGACGAATTCTCGGCGGACAGGCAAATCTCTGGACGGAGGCGGTGCCGTACCACCGCAATGTGGAGTACATGGCGTACACCCGGCTCGCGGCAATCGCGGAAGGGCTGTGGCACGGACGCCCCGCCGCCTCCCGTCCCCACTTTTATTCATCCCTTGAGGAGCTCAGACGACGCCTTCTGGCACGGGGATTCAGTCTCTATCCGGGACCCTTTACCGATCCGCGGAAGGGGAAGGAAGAAGGGTAACGGTCACGACAATTCCGACGACGGCGGCGGCGATTGTCGCCCAGAAGGTGGTGAGGAGGGTCCCCGTCAGTGACGTCAACAGGCCTGAAACGGACCCGCCCGCCAGGGCGCCAACACCGTAGGCGGTGTACATGATGCCGTAATTGGACGCGTAGTGGTGGGTTCCGAAGAAATCGACGGTCGCCGCCGGTGCGATCGCCAGCCATCCGCCGAGAAGCAGCCACAGGAGGGCAAAGCCCGCGAGATAGCTCGCCACCCGGCCGGTTCCTCCAACGAGAATGATGACAGACCCCAGGATGATCACGGCAAAGGCGAGAACTGAGGTGCGTCGCGCACCCAGGTGGTCCGTAATCCATCCAAAGAGGGGGCGTCCGAGTCCGTTACAGATACCGAATCCCGCCACCGCCGTCGCGGCGGCACCGGGACGGATTCCAACGATCTCGATGCCGTACGCGGCACTCAGACCGATCGTCGTCAATCCGCCGAATGTGGCGAGGGCAAAGGCGATCCACAATCCGAAAAACTCCCGCCTCTTCACCATCCGTCCCGGCGGTACGTCTCCGGGAGTGTCGGCGTAGCCGCCGCGTTCGACCGTACCGTGTGCACGGCGCATGAAAGGCGAAATCGCCAGCAGGACGACGGTAAATGAGGCTCCCAGTATGACGAAGGTTCGGGCAACACCCTGCCACTGAATGAGTATCTCCGCAAGCGGCGCAGTTATGAACGGAGAGAGGCCGAACCCGAAAGGGTGAGTCCCACGGCAAAACCCCTCCGGTCGGGATACCACGACCCCGCCACGGCGAGGGGAACACCGTAGGTCATACCCACCCCGATACCACCGATGATGCCATAGGTTACGATGAGTGCAGGCAGAGAAGTGACAAATCCCGCGCTGATCCACCCCAGTCCAACGAGAACTGCTCCGAGGGTCATTGCAAATCGTGGACTTCTGCGCGTCAGGAGACGCCCGCCGAAGGGCATACTGAAGGCAAAGGCGCCGAGAAACACCGAATAGGGAATACCCGACTGTCCCACGGTGAATCCGTAGGTGTGCATCAGGGGTTCACGGAAGACGGACCAGGAATAGACCGTCCCGAGACAGATATTTGCGGTGATACCCAGTGCAATTTTTATCCATCGTCGGTCCACGACCGATAAAATACCAAGATCTGCCGCCGACCGCAACCGCCGCGGCAGAAGACTTCGTTCGACCGAAATACCATTTCTCGCTACATTGTAACGGTGACCTTCTACCGTCGATTGGACTCAGCACCCGTCTTCATGGCGATCGCGATCCTCCTGGGTGTTGCCCTGCTCGTACCACGATTCCTCACTCCGGTGGTGGAAGCTGTGGGGGAGCGCATCATGGAAAACGCCACAGGCGATCTCTATGATGTGAATATCACGGCACTCACCGTCACCGTTGCCGGGCGCGTGAAAGCGGAGCGCATATCAGTCCGAAAGCGGGACGATCCGGAACGCACCGATGACGCCGGGGAGGCAACAGACGAGACCGGCAATACCCTCGGCATCATCGTTCACGGCCTTTCAATCAGGTACAACGTCAACCGTGCACTCGAGGAGAATCCCCTCTCGGACTGCATCACATATTTGCGGAAGGGGTGGAAGTTACACTGCCGGTACAGGACACTGAGACGGAAAACCCTCCGACGGGAACGCCCCTATCGGGCTCCGGACAACTTCCTTCAGCGACGACGACGAATCAAACGGATCGAAATGCGGCTCATCACCGCACTCGGTCTCTGCCGGATGACGCGACGATTTCACTGCCCCTGGATGTCAAAAGCGCCCGACTGCCTGAGAATGTGGAGGGATTCCATCTTTCCGTTGCCTCCCAACGGCTCCATGTCACCGCCGACTTCCCTCCATATTCGGTGACCCTGACGGTCCTGCCGGCAACGGGCAGGCGGAAGTGCTTATCGGTGGTCCCGGCGTCACGGGAGGAGCAGCGTTGACCCGGTCGGCAACGACGGCGACGCTTTCCATATTTCCTCCCTTTGACGTGCCCTGCGTTTTCAACAGGCTACGGCAACCGGGACAATCACCTATGAGGGTGAGGGCCCTCCCCTTGCTGCGTTCTGGCGGACTGTTCAACAGGCACGAAGCGGGGAGGTCCATCAGGCGGTCGGAACGATCGCCGTCTCCGGAGTTCCCACCCCCTTTGACGTTATGGTGAACGAAGGATTCGGAAATTTTGAATTATCCCGGTCGATGGCACGCATAAACGGACGCATCGACGCGGGAAAAACGGGACGAGCCGCCATCAGGGACGCGTCGTTTCACCATCACCAATCCGCGGCGATCCGCCTCGACGAGGCGTTTGTCCACATACCGGAGGGCGCCGAACTCTCACGGGCACTCTTCCCGGAGCGTGTCGTCCCACCGCTGATGGAGGCGCGCGTCGTCGTCGCGGGCAAAGACGATCGCTTTCTTGCCATGCCGGAAATCGAAGCGACGCTC
>CBDESZ010000009.1:0-76095 GCA_965242725.1 Alkalispirochaeta sp. | reverse complement strand
CGCGTTCCCGGAACTGCATCGGTACAGGGAGAGGTGGAATTGCCCGACGGAAGCGTGTATACCGCCCATGGGTGGCAGGTGGGAGGCGGTCCCGGACAGCTGTGGCTCCTTCTCTTCGGCATTCCTAGTACCGCCTCAACGGGAGAAGGAGCAATACGGGTCACCGTTCACCCCCGGGTGGCCACGGTTTCCGGAGGGGGTATCGGGGAGACCCGTAAATATTACGGATCCTTTACCGTAGCCCGCCGGACGTTCATATCCGAGACGATCCCGCTGAACGGTGCCATGAGTGACCTTCGTACGGAAGAAGACGCGCAAAAGGTGGAGGAGTCGCGAATTCTGTGGAATCTCATTCACACCACCGACCTGGAAGGGCGATACCATACGGGTCGATTCATTTCCACCCCTTTCCAGTTTCAGATATACCTCCCGATACGGCGACCGGCGGATTTTTGCCTACGCCGACGGCGATACCGAGCGGGGCCTTCACAACGGTGTCGATTTGGCCGCGCCGACAGGGACACCCGTCGGTGCCGCCGGCCGCGGTCGCGTCGTCATGGCAACCAATCGTATCGTCACCGGCGGAACGGTGGTCATTGAACACCTGCCGGCGGTCTATTCCCTCTATTACCACCTCGACACGGTGGATGTGGCCGTCAATGACATCGTGGAGCAGGGAGAGCGGATCGGGACGGTCGGGTCTACGGGTCTTTCAACAGGGCCCCATTTACACTGGGAGCTGCGAGTTTCCGGTGTTGCCGTCGATCCCGAGCAGGTGATACGGGCTCCCCACCTTGACATATCCGTGATCCGCGGGTCATTATTGCAGTCACCTTAAACACGGAAGGGGGTGATTTTATCGCCTTTGTAAAAGTCGACGACGGGGAAAACCTCGAGCGATCGATCAAACGTTTTAAGCGGCTTGTAGAGAAAGAAGGTATTATCCGCGAGTGGAAGAAGCGGGAGTACTTTGAAAAGCCGTCGACGATCAAGAATCGGAAAAAGAAAGCGCTGCAGCGGAAGATTCAAAAGAAGATCCGCAAGGCAAATGCGTCAAAATCTTACTGAGCGGTGGTTCGCCACCATGAAATACGCCCGGAAACGGGCGTTTTTTTTGTCTTCAGGGAGCGTCGTGACCTTTCACCACGTACTTTCTACGGTCCTTCTCCTTTTGTCCGCTCCGTGGACAATCCTGCTCGGCGGATGCAGTACGGCGGAGCCGGAAATCATGCAGACCGACATGCGAGTAATCGCTTCCTATGCGCCGGAAACGGGGCACATCTCGGAGTACCTCCAGCTGCGGGTCGACGTGTTCGATGCCGACGGGAATGAGGAAATATCACGGATATCGGTCACCCATGAAAATTCCGGCTTTCTCCTGGGAACTCAATGCGGCGAATGCCCGCCGTAGCGACCGTGACGGTCAGCGCTGGTTCGGATTTGACCTTCTCCCCCTGGACGGTCGTTCGGTCGTACCCCGCGGCGCCTATCACATCGAGGTGGAAGATCTTTCCGGACGAGCGGGAATACAGACGGTGTCGGTACCCATGACGATATCACCATCCCGTCGGGACCAATTTGTCCGTATCGAAATGGAGGGTGGGGACAGTACTCGCAGTATCGTGCCTCCGTCCGGCGAAGGAGTTGAGGAGGTATTCTTCTTTTTCGGTGAATCCGGGGCGGCGGGAAACGGGGCCGCCCCGCGGGCCGCGGGCGAGGCCGAACTGTATCGCTTTGTCCCGTCGGGATCGGGAGAATCACCGGCGGAACTGACCGGGACGGATCGACCGCTGTGGCTTCTGACGCAGCACAATCGCTACCTCTGGCGGGTGTCGGGACCGTGGTAATGGGCCGTCAGCGGAAGAGACGCCGCAGTCGCTCCCACATTCGGACGAAAAAACCCTTGCCGTATCGGGACGTGTAGTCCGCAACGGCGTCATGTACCGAGAAATCCTGACCGTAGCGTGATTTTAGCTCGTCCCAGTGTTTCACGATCCAGAGGTAGAGGTCCGTTGTCGTACGTCCGGAAAAACGGCCCATGATTCGGCGTTGGGTAATGGCGTCGACAATAGGGCGGTATACGTTTCGATACCAGCTCTGAATCGCCTCCTCCAGCGGAATTTCCACCGTGCGGTATTCATTCAGAAAATATTTGTGTCCGAAAATATGCTGCGCCAGCTCGTCGTACCGTCCCGGCGAGGTGACGGGAAAGTCTTCTCCCGGAGAATCCGGGCTATCTGAAAGCGCTCAAAAAACCGATCTCGCTCATGTTCGATAACCGCGTTCTCAAGATCCCGTCGCGTCATCGCTTCACGGAGGGGAATTTCCGTATCAAGGGTGACCACCTCGGCGTCGATGGCGAGTACCCCCTGCGCTTTGGCGACGGAGACGCGGTGGTTGCCGTCCCTGACGAAATAGACACCGCCGATTTCGTAGAGCTTTATAGGTGGGAGGATCACGTCCGTCAGATGAGCCATATCCACCCGCTGCCATCGATTTCGCAGGTACTCATGACGGGGGAGAAAACTCTTATTGAAGTCCCGATACCGTCCTTCACTGCCGACGATGCGGTCTATCGGGACCGTCTGCATACCCCGGTACGTCTCCCCCCGCGGTTTCAGAACCTCCTTTACCTCGTGTAGGGAGAGGAGGTGCTGTCTTGCCGGTGTAAAGAGGTGAAACAGCTCGGAGAAGAACGCTCCGGCCCGCGCTTTGTTGAAATCGTCCCGGGCTTCAGATTCCAGAATCCCTTTCATGGTTCCCTTCCACGTGAAGTACGAAGTGGTCGTACACATTGATGACTTCCGTATCCCGATATCGGGTGCTTCTCCTGGCATTGAGATCGTACAGGTGAATGTGTCCATGAAGAAGATATCTCGGTTTGAATATCTTCATAAACCAGAGCAGACTTTTAAATCCGGTATGGCACAGGTCCGGTTTGTCATGGATTCCCCTCGGGGGCGCATGGGTCAACAGAATGTCCAGGTAGCGTCGGTGTACCAGGCGATTCCACAGCAGCCGCGGTATGAGCCTGAACATGCGGAGGTACATTTGGAACTCCGTAAACTGGTGTTCCCCGTCGTTGTATCGCATGCTGCCGCCGAGGCCGCAAATGAGGAGACCCGCCACATTCCGGACACGGTCTTCGAGGTAGGTTGCACCGTAGTAGTTGCGAATCTGGGATTGAATGCTCGTCGGATCCAGGAGCTGACCGTGCCCCTTTCTGAAAGGGAAAGTGTCTTCAGGTTGTGATTTCCAAAGACAAATCCGACGGGACGGTTGAGGCTTGACGCGATAAACCCCAGGTATTCCATCGGGAGATCTCCGGCGCTCAGGACGACATCGACATCGTGGAAACGGTTTTTCACCGCCGCACTGTAGACGAGCGGGTCGATGTGGTCTGCGACACAAAGAAGTTTCACAATTACGCCTTCAGAAGCTTCTGGAGCACATCCTTATTCAGCAGCTCGATCGGCCGGGATTCGGCGTAGTCGATGGCCATGCGTGAGAAATTCGTGCTCGCCACAATGCGGCGCGGTTTATATTCTGACTTTTCATCTCTTCCTGAGTTTCCCGTACCGTCGCCCTCATCAATCAATTCCGCGACCCGGACAAAACGAATGAGCCGGGGCATCGCCTTTGTGTTGCGCCAGTTCGTTTTTGTTTCCACGGCAATGATCTTGGCGCCATCCGGTTCATCGGCCATTGACTGCACGGTAAATCCCATGGCGGTGACGGCGCGCTCGCACATCGATCTGAAGTCGTTCTGTGACGCCGTGAGGAAATCCTTCACCACGTCGTCCTGTCGCAGATCCTGGTACTGGGAGAGCTTTTCCGCAACGTCCTGGAATCCCGGTTTTGCCTTGTACACCGCTTCCCAGTGTTCAATGGCCCGTTCGATCTTGCGAAGCCGTTCATAGCAGGAGGCGAGAAAATAGTGCGCCCAGAGGGCGTCCCCGGCATCAGGAGCTTTAACGTGGGATATCGCCCGCTCAAGCTCGCCGACCGCACGCTCGATGTCGTTCATTTCCATGTAACTGGTACCGCGTTCGATGAGCGCTTTTGACTTGAACTCCGCCGATTTGGTTGCCCATTCAAATGCCTGCAGTGCGGCGTTGTAATCCTTGTTTTCCTTTTCAATCCGGCCGAGGTAGTAGTACGCCTCATAGGCGTCGGGAACGTAGCGGAGCGCCTTTTCCAGGAATTGCTTTGCCTCAGTCGGCTTCTTCGCGCGATACAGGAGGAGGCCAAGTCGCAAGTAGGCACGGCCGTGCCCCCGCTGGAGCTGAATCGCCTTGCGATAATATCCAACCGCCTTTGCCGCCTTGTTCCGGGACTCGAAGAGCATCCCTACCTGGAAGTAGTTTTCTGCAGTGTTGGGATCCTTCTGCAGAAGGAGGAGATACTCCTTGAGCGCCTCATCGGGCTGATTGAAACGCATGAAGAGACCGGCAATCTCCCGGCGAAAGGGGATCTCCGGCACCGTTCCGTCAAAAAATCCCGATCTGATTGACCGTTTTGTACTCCATGAGGGCGAGTTCCGGCTTACCGTCCTGACTGTATGCTTTCCCGAGGAGGTAATAGAGTTCAGGATTCCGTTGCTCCCTGGCGAGAAGCTGTTTGGCCAGTTTGATCGCTGCTGCATTCTTGTTTTGCTTGAGAAGTTGCTCAACCCGGGCTATTTTCTTCGGGGCGACCATGTTTCTGACGATATAGAACGTAGTAAACCCGATGCCGAGGCCAAGCACGACTATGACGATTATTAAACCCATCTGTACGTATTATGATTACCGGATACACAATAGGCAAGGGATTGCTCCCATCGCGTCCGCCATGATGATTGGATTCATCTTCCTAGTGCTTCTGCCCGGCGTGGCAGTTTACGGGCAGTCCGGGAGCGGCTCTGCGTCCTCCCCGGCGAGCGTATGGGAGCGAGCGGGTTGAAGCGATGCAGTACCGTCGTCACGAGGAAGCGATCCCGCTCTTGCGGGCCGTGCTTGAACGGAATACTCCCGAACGGGGAGAGGCGTATCGCCTCCTCGCCCACGCGCTGATTCAGGAAGAAGAGAGCACCGAAGGTGAACGGGTCCTTCGTGATGCATTGAATGACCCCTCCCTTGCCGCGAAAGACCGTGGTCGTATCGCCTTTGACCTGGCGGTGCATCTCGGCCGGCAGGGCAACTATGAGGAGGCCGAGGCCATGTATAGCCGTGCCCTGCAGGAGGATGCGGGAATCGCTGCGGTCTACCTGAACCGGGGAAATCTGCGGGTAAATCAGCGCGCTTTTGACGCGGCGGTCCGGGATTACGAGCTCTATCTCGCCGTGCGGCCCCGGGCGCAGCAACGGCCCGAAATCGAGCGTATGATCGCCCTGTTGCAGGAAGAGATCGAAGCGGAGGAGATCCGGCGCGCCGAAGAAGAGCGCCGTCGGGCGGCGGAAGAGGAGGCACGCCGCGTTGCCGAGGAGGAACGACAACGTCGGGCGGAGGAAGAACGCAGGGCGGCGGAAGCGCGTCGCCGGCGGATGATCGACTCCGTGCTGGAGTCCCTCGGCAGCGCCCAGACGGAAACGGAGAGTTACAGTCTTGAGAATGAGGAAATCAGAGAATACGACGAGGAGATCGATATTCTTGATTAGCACGTCGTAGATGAAACGAAACGGTATGAATAGGATGACCGGGAAATGGGAGAACGAAGAAAAACTTATATTGCCATAGGTGCGGGGTTGCTCGCGCTTGCCGTGCTGGGCGGGGGAACCGCATGGTTCCTGCGTTCACAGTCTCCATCGGATGATGCAGCGGGCGGACAGGCGCGTGCCGGTGATGCACCTTCAGATATGGAGGATGGCGGCACTGCAGATACCGCTGAAATGAGCGCCGAGGCACGGCGCCTGCAGAACAAGCTCATACTCGCCGAGGAATATATCGAGAGCGGGGAGTACGAACGCGCCCTGGATCTGATCGATGAAGTGCTGATAGATGACGTCACCAATGAACGGGCCCGAGCCCTCCGTTCCAATGCTCTCTCTGCTCAGCGGGCGGAGATCGAGCGGCAACGACAGGAGGCGGAATCCGGGGAAGAGGGCGGCCAGTCGGACGAGGAACGTGCCCTCGCCCTTGAGCGTGCAGAAGCGGAGGCACGCGCCCGGGAGGCGGAAGCGCGCGCCCAGGAGGCGGAAGCGCGAAGGCGTGAAGCGGAGCTGCAGATTCAGCAGCAGCTTGCGGAACAGCGGGCGGCGGAGGAACGGCGAAGACGCGAAGCGGAGGCGCAGGCTGCGGCGGAACGGCGGCAGGAGCTTGAACGCCTCAACGCGGAGGAACGGCAGAAGACGGAATCCCTGCAGGACGCCCTTGCGAGGGCGCGGAGGATGATCGACGGCAGCGACTTCGTCAGGGCGAGAGCTACCCTCCAGTCGGCACTCGAGATAGATCTCGCCGACAATCGCAGTGAAGACCGCTTCCACGCCCAGGCGCTCGCCCTGATGGCGCAAAGCTACGTCGAAGAGGACCCTACCAGCAGCCGCAACCGTTCGCAGGCAATTTCCTATGCAAACGATGCATTGCGGCGGGACGACGGTGTGTGGGAAGCCCATTACAGCCTTGGACGGGTCTATTATGAAACCGAGCGCTTTCGTGATTCCATCGATGCCTATTCTGCGGCGGTCCGTCTGAATCCCGACAGTGCACGTATCCTGTATGAACTGGCCCGTGCGCAATATCGGGCGGGTGAATATCGGGCGGCACGCTCAAGCTATCAGGGTGCCGTTCGTATTCAACCGGACTATCCCAACGCGTACTACAATCTTGGAATCACGAATCTTCAGCTCCGGGACCAGGCGGCGGCGCTGGAAGCGTTTCGCTACGTGGTGGAACTCTTTCCGAAAAATGACGACGCCCATTATCGCATCGGAACTATTCTTCTCGGTCAGGACGATCTGTCGGGCGCCGCAGAGGCGTTCCGCCGCGCCATAGAACTGAACGACGGAGATTCGCGGTACCATTCGCGCCTTGCGACTGCGTACTACCGGCAAGGCAATCTGTCCCGGGCGGAGACGGAGTTTGACCGGGCGGTTGCACTGGAACCCGGCAGCGGTCTTCACAACTACAACGCCGCGCTGGTAAAGAGCGAACAGGGAAAAAACAACGAAGCCCTCGGTCTTATCCGCCGGGCGATACAAATCGATCAATCCCGGCCGGAGTTCTACTACACCCTCGGCAAGATTCAGGAAGCTCTGGGTAAACCCGGAGAGGCGATCGATGCCCACATGACGGCGATGCAGCGGGACGGAAGCTATACGCGCTCATTCATTGAGCTCGGTCGACTGTTGAGCAATGAAGGGTCACATGAGCAGGCGCTGCAGGTACTCACCACGGCGTACCAACGGGAACCCGACGGATTTGAAATCAACAACAATCTCGGCACCGTCTATTTGCGCCTTGAGATGTACGGACGGGCGATTGACCACTTAAGTACTGCCGTTTCACTGCGGCCCGATGAAGCGCAGGCGCTCTATAACCTGGCGCTGGCCTATATAGAAGCGGAGCAATACAATCGGGCGGAAACGACGCTGAACGACCTGGTAAAGCTGGATGCACGCTTCTGGCCTGCCTATCACCGTTTGGGCGAGGTGTATGTTGCGCGGCAGGAGCCCGACGCGGCCCGCACGGTATTGGAGCGGCTGCTCGAGACCAACCCGAACTACAGGCAACGCAGTGCCGTTGAGGAGATTCTCGCAAATCTTTGATGCCGGGTTCCCGCGGGAGCGGTCCCGGGCGGCCGCACCCGCTGCCCCCGCCGCTCCCGCCGGGGACGAGCGCACCGCCGAACGCTTCTTCCCGGGGCTTTTTTACCCCCGGGGAAACGGTTATACTATACATATGTCCAAGGAACGGGACGGACGGCACAACCTTACCGGCCATTTTCTGATTGCCGAGACGGAGCTTCAGGATCCCAACTTCTTTCGCACGGTGGTGATCGTCATTCAGCACAACGAAGAGGGGGCCTTTGGTCTGGTGGTCAACAGGGTAAGCGACGTGCAGGTCGGGGGAGTCATAGAGCCCGCTGAAGCGACGCCTATCTCGGAACTTCCCGTTTTTGTGGGAGGCCCGGTCCAGCAGAACTACGTGTTCGTCCTCCACAACGGAATCCCTTCACGCTATCGCAGCGAGTTTTGTGAAGAGGTCTCTCCCGGCGTCTTTTTTGAACCCTCCTTTCAGCACGTCCTCGATTTCGCACGGTCCGAGGACTATCAGGAACCGCCGGAGGGGCGGCAGCCGGTCATACACGTCTTTGCCGGATACTCCGGCTGGGGGCCGGGTCAGCTGGAACGGGAACTTGAAGACGACGCATGGTTCATACATCCCGCACAGGCGGATGTCGTTTTTGAAAAGGATGCCCAGGAGGGATGGAAAGCCGCCATGAGCAAGAAGGGCAGTTTTTATCGCATCATCGCCGAGACGGGCTACAATCCGTCGATGAACTGACGTCGTGGAAAGCCGTGAAGTATCACTTTTTCTCAATACCACCAGTGAAGGCATCATTGCCGTCGACCGTTCGGGGACAATTACCCTCTTCAATCGCGCCGCGTCAAAGATTCTTTCAATAGACGGATCGTCCGCCCTTGGGCGGCCGATACAATCGGTACTTCCCGTCACCCGACTTCCGGAGGTGACGGCATCGGGCGTTCCCGAGCTCGATCGTCGACTGAAGTGGCAGGACGTGACGATCGTGACGAGCCGCTATCCCATACGCGACGGCGATGGAAAAATTCTCGGGGCTGCGGCGGTCTTCAGGGATATTACCGAAGTCAGGAAACTGGCCGAAGAAATTACCAACCTTTCCGAGGTACGCCTCCTGAACGATGCCATTTTTCAGAGCACCTGGGACGCAATCTCCGTCGTCGATGAGAACGGGCTGGGAGTGATGGTAAATCCAGCATACTCCCGCGTGACCGGTCTCTCCCAGGAGGACGTGATCGGAAAACCGTGTACAGTCGATATCGCAAGCGGGAAGAGCATCCATATGGAAGTGCTGCGCCGGGGCAAACCGGTGCGAAATGCCCGGCTGAGGGTGGGACCCTTCAAACGGGACGTAATCGTTGACGCCAATCCGATTATCGTAAACGGCGCCATACGAGGATCGGTGGCGGTGATCAAGGACGTGAGTGAGCTCATGAAGCTCCACGACCAGCTGGAGAACGCCAGGGAAACGATTCGAAAACTGGAAGCCCGCTACACCTTCGACGACGTGATTGGAGAGGCGCCGTCGTTCAGAACGGCGGTGGAGCGCGCGAAAGTCGCTGCCGTCACACCGGCGACGGTTCTGCTCCGGGGTGAAAGCGGTACGGGGAAAGAGCTCTTTGCCCATGCGATTCACAACGCAAGTGAACGGCGTAACGCCCGCTTTGTCAGGGTGAATTGCGCAGCCCTTTCGGAACATGTCCTGGAAAGTGAACTCTTCGGATATGTGGAAGGAGCGTTCACCGGGGCGAGAAAGGGCGGGAGCAGGGGCCTCTTCGAAGAAGCCCATGCCGGTACGATCCTCCTGGACGAAATCGGGCTCATGAGTATCGAGACACAGGCCAAGCTGCTTCGGGTCCTCCAGGAACATGAGGTGCGAAGGGTGGGAGGTAATGAATCCATTCCCATTAACGTCCGCGTGATCGCCGCGACAAATCTCAACCTTCATGAGGAAGTCCGCCGCGGCGCATTCCGGGAGGATCTGTTCTACCGCCTCCACGTCGTACCCGTGGAGATACCTCCCCTCCGTGATCGCGTGGAGGACATACCCCTCCTGACGGAAAAACTCCTGCATCGCATAAACGGAGAGTACGGGCGGGCCGTTCGCAGTGTTGACGATGACGCCGTGGCGGTACTGATTCGGTATCGCTGGCCCGGTAATGTGCGGGAGCTGGAAAACGTCCTCCGCCGGGCGGTAATTTCAATGAATTTCGAAGAGGTTGTCATGCTCCGCCACCATTTACCGCCCCTGGAGGCAGAGGGCGGACAGGATGGGTGCATTGAGGATTATCCAGCTGATTCCGCTGAATCCGCGGAAAGCACCGTTCCGAAAGGATCGAATGACCTCCTTCCCGCCGCCCCCGGTACGACTGTCCTTCCCTTGACTGAAGCCGTCGCCTCCTTTGAATCGGACCACATCACCACGGTTCTTCGCAACTGTGAGGGAAACCGAACGAAATGCGCCCGCCAGCTGGGGGTAAGTCTCCGGACCCTCCACTATAAACTGAAGCGCTATGGCATTCAGTGATAGGCGACACGCAGAATATTGCGCGCAATTATTTGCGCTGTGCAAAAATTAGCGCTATTATAACTCAATAAATAGAATTAAAATTAGCATTATTTCAATTATTCAGCTTGTTTATACATCGGTTTTTTGGCACGGAGATTTCAATTCCTCTCGGGGAGGAATTGATGGAACAACGGTACCGCGTGCTGGCGATCAATCCGGGAAGCACATCCACAAAAATCGCCTTCTTTCATGGTCAAAAACGCCTCTTTGAGGAAAGCATCTCCCACGACTCCGATACACTCGCGCAGTATCCCACGATGGTGGATCAGTTGCCCCTCCGCCGTGATGAAATATTCCGCGCATTGAAGGCGGCGGAACAGCCGCTCACTTCAATCGACGCCGTTGTCGGCCGGGGAGGGCTTCTTCATCCGTTATCGGGGGGAACATATCTCGTCAATGATCGTATGATTGCGGACCTGACCGTCGGCGTACTGGGAGAGCACGCGTCCAATCTGGGCGGCATACTTGCAAAGGAAATTTCAGATGCGACGACACGGGGAGTGCCGGCCTATATTGTCGATCCCGTAGTCGTCGATGAACTGGCCGACGTGGCCCGACTCAGCGGTATTCCGGAAATACCGCGGGTCAGCATTTTTCACGCCCTGAACCAGAAAGCCGTCGCCAGACGCGTCGCCCGGGACCGCAACAGGGCGTACCGGGACCTTGCCCTCGTGGTAGCCCACCTCGGCGGCGGCATTACCGTCGGCGCTCACAGCAACGGTGCCGTCATTGAGGTGAACGACGGTCTGAACGGCGAAGGTCCATTTACCCCGGAACGCAGCGGCGGCGTTGCGGCACTGAAACTGATCGAACTGTGCTTCTCCGGTGACTATAGCAGGGACGAGTTGAGGAAAAAGGTGAAGGGACGGGGCGGCCTGGTTGCGCACCTCGGTACCAATGACGCCAGGGAAGTGGTGCGGCGCATCCGGTCGGGTGATGAGAAGGCGCGGCTCGTATACCGCTCCATGGCATGGCAGGTGGCGAAGCAGATCGGTTCAAGCGCCGCCGCGCTGGGCAGAAAACCCGATGCCATCGTTCTTACGGGAGGTCTTGCCCACGACGATCTCCTGTGCGGGTGGATTACGGAGCAGGTGGCGTGGATCGCCGAGGTCCTCCGGTATCCAGGAGAGGACGAGATGACGGCCCTGGCCGAAGGGGCGATGCGCGTCCTCACCGGAACGGAACAGGCACTTACCTATCGTGGCGGGGTGGAAAATGGATGACCGTCGCGGTGACGAAGGGAGGTCTCTTCCTCGTCTGATCGTCGTTTCCGGTCCCTACGGTGTCGGAAAGAGCGAGTTTTCCGTCGCCCTGGCGTTGACCCTGAAGAGGGATCTTCCCGGGAAAGCGGTTACCCTGATCGACCTCGATGTGGTGAACCCCTACTTCAGAAGCAGGGAGGCACGACACGCCCTTGAAGAGAAGGGCATCACCGTGATCGGGAACAGCCTGGGCATCGACGCCGGAGTGGACCTGCCCGCCATACCCGGATCCGTCGCACCGACGTTGCGGAACCCCGACCGAACGGTGATTGTGGACCTCGGCGGAGATCCCGTCGGAGGACGTGCGTTGCGGCAGTTTCGGCCATATATACCGACGGAAGATACGGCACTGCTCTATGTCTTCAACGTATTTCGCCTGCAGAACGCGGATGCAGGGGAGGCGGAGTCGGTCATGAGAGGGATAGAGGACGTTACGGGCCTGCGCTGCGGAGGGATCGTGAACAATACACACCTCCTCGGCGAAACGTCCTGTGAGCACCTGAAACGGGGCGACGAGGCGGCGCGGGCGCTGAGTCAAACCGTGAACATTCCCATCTTTTTTTACAGCGGACGAAAAGAGCTTCTGGAACGGTGCACCCACCCGATGGCGGGTGCACCGCTTTATATAGACGGCCTGTTGCGGCAGTCATGGATGAGCTGAACGGAGGAAGGAGGTAATTCTATGCCGAGAGGATATGTGACCTTTGAGGAAAGCCGATGCAAGGGGTGCGGACTGTGTGTCGATGTCTGCCCGAAAGACATCGTGGCGCTGGATATGGGCAGAATCAATGCCAAGGGATACAACCCCGCCTATGTGACCGATATGGACGCGTGTATCGCCTGCGGATTCTGCGCAATGATGTGCCCTGACGTGGTTATCCGCGTTGAACGACTTGAAAAGGAGAGTGCCTGATGGAAAAAGTACTCATGAAGGGAAACGAAGTCGTCGGTGCGGCGGCGATCCGCGGGGGCTGCCGGTATTTTTTCGGGTACCCCATTACACCGCAGAATGAAATACCTGAGTACATGTCCAGGGAACTCCCGAAAGTCGGCGGAGTCTTTCTCCAGGCGGAGAGCGAAATCGCGGCAATCAACATGGTCTATGGTGCGGCGGGCAGCGGCGCCCGGGTGATGACGTCCTCCTCAAGCCCCGGTATTGCCCTCAAGCAGGAGGGAATCAGCTATATCGCCGGCGCCGAGCTGCCCTGCGTCATCGTCAATATGATGCGCGGCGGCCCCGGACTTGGCGGCATTCAGCCCGGACAGGCGGACTATTTCCAGTCAACCCGGGGAGGCGGAAACGGGGATTACCGTCACATAGTCTACGCCCCTGCAAGCGTTCAGGAAACGGCGGACATCATGACGGAAGCCTTTGATATCGCGGACCTCTATCGCATCCCCGTGCTCGTCCTGGGAGACGGAATGATCGGACAGATGATGGAAGCGGTGGAGTTCCGGGATCCCCCGAAACGGGAGCTGCCTCCCAAGGATTGGGCGGCCACGGGGACCGAGGGACGACGAAAACCCAATATCATCAACTCCCTCTTTCTCAAGCCGGAAGAGCTGGAAGCCCACAACATCAAGCTTGCGGAAAAACACCGCCTCATCGAGGAGAACGAAGTGAGGTGGCAGACGTATCTGACCGAGGATGCGGAGATCGTCTTCGTCAGCTACGGCACTTCATCCCGTATCGTCCGTAACGCCGTCGAAATGCTCCGGGAGGAGGGGGTTGCGGCGGGTCTCATCCGTCCTATAACACTCTGGCCCTTTCCCTTTTCCGCCTTTGATGAACTCGGAACGTCGGTGAAGGCGCTCATGTCGGTGGAAATGAGCATGGGACAGATGATCGACGACGTGAAAATCGCGGCGGCGGGGAGGTGGCCCGTCGGATTCCACGGCAGGAGCGGAGGTATGGTGCCGGACCAGCATGGGATCTCCGCCGCGGCAAAAAAGTTCCTCAAGGAGGTGCGGTAATGGCGATCGTATTTGAAAAGACCAAGGGTCTGACCGACAAGGAGACCCATTACTGTCCCGGTTGCACCCACGGCATCATTCATCGTCTCGTTGCGGAAGTGCTTGAGGAGATGGATCTGCTGGGAAAATCCGTCGGAGTTGCCCCGGTGGGATGCTCCGTTCTCGCATACGACTATTTCAATTGCGACATGCATGAGGCGGCTCACGGAAGAGCGCCGGCGGTGGCGACAGGCATAAAACGGGTACTGCCGGATCGTACGGTCTTTGCCTATCAGGGTGACGGTGACCTTGCGTCGATCGGAACGGCTGAAATTGTGCACGCCGCCCATCGGGGCGAGAAGATAACGGTCATTTTTGTGAACAACGCAATTTACGGCATGACGGGCGGGCAAATGGCGCCGACGACGCTTGTCGGCCAGAAAACGACGACCAGCCCCTTCGGGCGCGAGGAGGGTCACGCCGGCAGTCCGTTGAGAATTTCGGAGATGCTTGCCACCATCGACGGCGCGAAGTTCATAGAGCGGACTTCCGTTCACAACCCCAAGGCCATACGCAACACGCGACGCGCCATAAAGGACGCCTTTACGACGCAACAGAAAGGACTCGGATTTTCAATGGTGGAAGTCCTCTCCACCTGTCCCACAAACTGGGGT
The DNA here is from genome assembly GCA_965242725.1 of Alkalispirochaeta sp. GTDB lineage: Bacteria > Spirochaetota > Spirochaetia > DSM-27196 > Alkalispirochaetaceae > Alkalispirochaeta. The sequence goes on along the minus strand of CBDESZ010000009.1, from coordinate 61,898 downwards.
ATGACGCCGCGGGATGCATTGGGCTGGCTGGAAGAGAATATGATTCCTTACTACCCCCTGGGCAATTTCAGGGGAAGGGAATAGGGGGAAACGATGGCGGAACAAAAGATCATCTGTGCCGGTTTCGGCGGTCAGGGTGTCATGTCCATGGGACGGCTCATCGCCTATACGGGGATGCTGGAGGGACTCGAAGTATCGTGGATGCCGAGCTACGGACCGGAAATGAGAGGCGGAACTGCAAACTGCAGCGTCATCGTCAGTGACCACCCCATCGGATCGCCCATCATCGCCAGGGACGCCACTGCGGCGATCGTTATGAATCTCCCTTCCCTGCACAAATTCGAGTATGAGCTGCTTCCTCAGGGTGTGCTTGTGGTGAACGAGTCCCTTATCACCGATGAAGCGAAGCGGGACGATCTCCGTATCATGAAGGTCCCGGCAAATGGAATTGCCCAGGAAGTGGGTAACGCCAAGGCGGCCAACATGGTGATGCTCGGTGCATATCTCGGGATGTCCGATCTTTTTCGGCCGGAGAGCGTCGTTGAAGCGCTGAAGAAGGTTTTCGGTGCCAGGAAGGCGGCCTTTTTCGACATCAACCGCAACGCCCTCATGCGTGGATACGAAACCGTCGCACAGCGCATCTCATAGGAGTTTCGGAAGATGGCGTTTTCATTTCAGAATCTCGAAAGGCCCTTTACCGCGCCGGTTCCCATGGCGGTCGCTGCAGCCGAGGAGGAAGATGTCCTCAGCGCGGTTATGTCCGCCGCAGAAAAGGGGACGGTGATACCCAGGCTTGTCGGAAATGCGGACTCAATCCGTGCATGCGCGGAACGGCTCGGGCTGGATCTGTCCACGGCGGAAATCATCGATGTACCCGATGCGGAGAGAGCGGCGCGTACCGCCGTTGCCATGGTTGCAGACGGCGATGCCGCGATGGTCATGAAAGGGCTCGTCGACACATCGGTGCTCCTGCGGGCCGTCCTGGACAGGGACCATGGTTTGCGGGGAGAGGGGGTCCTGAGCCATCTCGCCATTTTTGAGATTGAAGGGTTTCCGCGCCCGATAGCGGTCACCGACGCGGCGATGAATATCGCTCCCGACCTTGCGACGAAGCGGGAGATATTACGCAACGCCGTCTCCTTTTTTCACCGCATCGGATATGCCGAACCGAAGGTTGCCGTCCTGGCGGCAAAGGAAAAGGTCAATGAAAAGATGCCTGCCACTGTTGATGCGGCGGCACTGCGGGATGAAGCGCGTCGGGGTGAGGTGACGGGCTGCATCGTCGACGGTCCCTTTGCCCTGGATAATGCCGTTTCACGTGAGGCGGCCCGGACCAAAGGGATCGAGTCACCCGTTGCGGGTGAGGCGGACATCCTTCTGGTACCGCAGATCGAGAGCGGCAATATCCTCTACAAGGCGCTGGCGTTTCTGTCGCCTTCCCGGAACGCCGGTGTCATCGTGGGAGCGCGAGCCCCGATCGTCCTGACGAGTCGCGCCGATTCCCGGGACGCAAAGGCGCTCTCCATCGCCCTTGCCGCCTATGCGGCGCAAACGCCTTCCCCCGGCATGGCGTCCTGAAAGAGTCGGAGCGGGGACGGCCTATACGCTCTCCCGTGGCGCGACGATCGTCCTGCTGATTTCCGCAAGGTGGTCCCTTGAGGCGGTGGCGAGCATGCGGCTCGCCGTTTCCTGCGCTTTTGCCACCGATTGGAGACTCACATAGCGGGAAACGTCCCGGACATGTTCTATATCGACACTGAATTTCGTGATGCCGATACCGAGATAGAAGGTGATCATCACCGGATCGGCCGCCGTCGCTCCACAGACGGATACGGGTATACCCGCCCCGTTCGCCGCGCGGACGACTCGATGCACTCCGCGAAGCAACGATGGGTGGATGGGGCGATAGATGTCGGCGACGCGGTGATTGGTCCGGTCGGCCGCGAGCAGGTACATAATGAGATCGTTTGTACCGATTGAAAAAAAGTCAGCCTCGGCGGCCAGTTCCGGTGCGATTTCTATCGCCGACGGCAACTCGATCATCACGCCGAGGGCGGGACGGGTATTGCAGGGAATTCCCTCTGAACGGAGTTCGTCGATGCACGATGCAACGACCTCACGGGCCGTAAGAAACTCGTCGAGACTCCCGATCATGGGAAACTGGATGCCAATTTGGTGATGTGCCCCTGCGCGGAGCATCGCCCGCACCTGGTCCCGCATGATATTCCGATGGCCGAGAAGGAAGCGGGTTCCCCGATAGCCGAGGAAGGGGTTGTCCTCCCGCCCCACCTGCGAACTCAACAGCTTGTCTCCTCCCAGGTCCAGCGTTCTGAAACGGACGGGTCGTGACGGGACGGCGTCGACGATGCGGGAATAGATCGCCAGCTGTTCCTCTTCCGTCGGAAAACCGTTGCGGATGAGAAAGGGGATCTCGCTGCGGTACAATCCGATTCCGTGTACACCGGTCTGTCCCGCCGTCACGGCGTCCTTCACGAGATTGACGTTTGCCATGAGATCAATGGTCACGTCGTCGGCGGTGCGAAGGGACTCGGGAATGCGGTATTCCTCCTCGACGACATGCGCCCGTTTTGCGTATATCCGTCGTGTGTATACCGATTTTACATCCTCGGGAGGACCGACGATGACCTTGCCTTCCTCCGCGTCGACGACGATTTCCGTGCCGATGGGAATGGAAAAGAGCCGGGGATCGCCCGTCGTCACCAGGGGCAGGTCCAGACTCTGGGCGAGTATGGCGACGTGGCTCGTCGTTCCGCCGCCGGAAAAAACGATACCTTCAACACGTTGAAGGTGCAGTTTCACCAGTTCCGAGGGAAAGATCTCATGGGCAGCGACGATTCGCCCCTGATAATCACCTTCATGGGCGTCAAACTCTTCAATGTTATGAATGATCCTGTTGCCCAGGTCCTGAACGTCCTGGGCCTTTTCCTGAAACCGCGGGTCCGGAATGGAGAGAAAACGTTGCGAAAAAAAGTCCACCACCTCCTGAACCGCCTGAATCGGAGGAACTCCCGCGTTGTTGCGCGCCACCATTTCTCCTACAAAGCTTTCATCGCTCAACATGAGGAGGTGTGAGCTGAAAATCATCGCCGCCACGTCTGAGAGCGTCTGGTCAACCTGGCGCTGCAACTCCTGAAGCTGCTGCGTACTCAGGGCGATCGCCTCCGGCAGGGTGCGTATAGCCTCGCCGCCGCTGTTGCCCCGCCGGGTATCGATGTATTCAAGGCGACCCACGGCGATACCCCGGGAAGCGCTTGTTCCCTGAATCAGCCCGTGGTCAAAATGGCCCGACGGCGCCGTGAATAACGGCTGTTCCCGTTCGTGCAGTTCGTACAGGGCGGCGGCGTTTTCAAGGGTCGTCGCGAGGTGGGACGCAAGGGTACGGAGGGAGCGAATGACCGTGTCGTCAAGTTGGCGGGGGTCCCGATATTGGACGGTGAGAACGCCGATTCCCAGATCGTTCCGTTTAATGGGGACGCCTATGAATGCGGGAAACTGTTCTTCACCCGAGTCGGGAATCGACTTGTTCTGCGGCGCCGTCGTCGAGTCCTGCGTGATGACCGGCTGGTTCTGCTGAAAGGCGTATCCCGTCAGTCCCTCTCCGGCGGCAAGACGGAGAGTCCCCACCATGTGGCGGTTGAGGCCTTCGGTGGCGCGCAACACGAGTTCATCCTGTTCCACGTCGTAGAGGTAGACCGAGCAGACGTCGGCGTTCATGTGTTCCTTGAGGGCATGTACGACGTTGGCGAGGAACTCATCGATCGTGTTGCCCCGACCCAGCAGCTGGGAAAGGTCCGAGACGGCATGGAGCAGTGCAACCCCGTCAAAATCACGCATAGGGACATGATAGTACACCCTTTCCCACAAAGAAAGAGGCTTTTTGTTCCGGTATATGATTATAAAAGTGAATAAATCTTTTATTGTAAATATAAAAATAGGTCAAAATATCACGACGAAAATTTTTCACACTATGTGGAAAAGGTGGGGACGGCGGTTTATACTCTCCTGAGACAATGATCACTCGTTTGAGGAGGAAGTATGAACGTTAAAACTATACGACACATCGCCCTGGCGGTATTGGTCGTATTCTTCATTGTTGGATGTGCGTCGCAGCCGGAACCGGCTCCCGCTCCGAAACCCGATACCGGTGCGTCCATCGACGCTCCCGATTGGTTCCTGAATCCACCGCAGGCTGATGACGCGATTTACGGCATCGGTACGGCAAAAATGTCCGACCTCGCCAGGTCGCGGAACGTCGCAACGTCACGGGCCCGCAATGACATCGCCTTTCAAATGAATGCCCAGATTGAAGCGGCCATCATCGATTACGCCCAGGAGGCGGGGGTGGACGACAATAATCAGGTCATCAGTTTTGTCGAAACCATTTCGCGGCAGACCACGGAAACGACGCTGCAGGGAACGCGACAGGAGAATGCCTATGTCGCCCAGGACGGTACGGTCTATGTCCTGGTAAGTTTCCCGAAGAACAATTTCCTTGAAGCTTCGGCGCAGGCATTTCAACGGAACGAGGACGCGGCATTTGCGGAGTTCAAGGCACAACAGGCGCTGGATATGCTGGACAGTCAAATGCAGAACAGCCCGACCCGCGCGGGTAACGTGAACAACTGATACCGGGAAGAAATCTGAATCTCAGGGGACGCCGTCATTGACGGGGTCCCTTTTTTTATTTGAAATATGATGGTGAACGAGAAAAAGAAACTTCGACAGGAAGCGGAGCGAAACATCGGCAACATGACGGCGGAAGAGCGAATCGTTGCCGACGCACATATCGCGACGCAGGTCACTCACCTTTCCTACTGGGACGACGCGAGTATCGTAGTCGGATATATGGCGATGGACGATGAGGTCGACGTTCAGGCCGTTCTGAGAGCCGCATCCCGGGCGGGAAAAACGATCGCCCTCCCGTACATTCACGATGGGCGGATGGTCATGCGTCGCGCCTCCCGCTATCCCCGGGCGCTGGAAAGCCATCCCCTCGGATTCCTCCAGCCTCTGGATGATGAGCCGGTGATTGAGGATCTTTCCGGAGCGATACTCATCGTTCCCGGACGGGCATTTGACCGCGCCGGGCGCCGCGTCGGTCGCGGGGGAGCCTACTACGATCGCTATCTGTCCGGAAATACAAACGCCCTCGCGGTGGTCGGTGTATGTTACGCAGTTCAATTCCATCCATCCGTACCCGCGGGACCGGAGGACCGTTCCGTTCAGATCGTCGTGACCGATTCCGAAACGTGCTTCTGCAGCAGACCTCAAAAAAACTAACGACCGGTCGGTAAATTATTGACTCTCCTCCCGGGGGTTCGTACTTTCCCATGCGGAGGTATTGATGGTTCATTTGCGTGCAGCCGTGGTGATATCGGTGGTCGGACTCCTGCTCGTCTCGTGTACCGGGAACGACGATGGAACGAGCGCGGCTTCGGGCCCCTGGGACGCCGCGGCGGAAGCGGGGAGTGACGGAGCCTCTTCCGGACCGGAGGAATCCGCGAGAGGGATGGAAACTCAGCGGCCGGCACTTGCCGTTGACGCAGTGACGGTGACCCGGGGACGGCTCGTCGGGTCGGTGGAAGCTTCCGGACGTGTCCGGGGCGCACAGGAGGTGCGCGTCGTATCCGAAGTTGAAGGGACGATTCGTTCGGCGCCCTTTGAACTTGGCGAGACGATCGGCGAGGGGTCAATTCTGCTGGAGGTTGATCCGACCCTGGCGGCACTCCGGCTGGAAGAGGCGCGGAAGCTCCTTGAAAGTGCCGAAATAGATCTCGCGGCTGTCCAACGACGCTATGAAAACGGAAGTGCCTCCCAGTCGGAACTGATACGCGCCCGCAGCGCGGCGGACGGTGCCCGGACGAGACAGCGTGCCGCCGAGAAGGAGTACCAGGATCATTTCATCAGGGCGCCGATTTCAGGACGGATCGCCGTGCGGGAAGGGGGGATCGGTCGGGGAAACTACATAACCCGGGGAGCCGTCGTTGCCCACATTGTCAACCTCGAGACGGTGGAACTCGAGGTGGGTCTCGGAGAAGCTGAGATCGGAATGGTGGAACCGGGGGCGCAGGTGGAGATCGCGATGCCGGCGTGTGGAACCGACACGACACCCGCGGTGGTGCACGCCATAGCGGCGGGGGCCGATGCCAGGACGGGCAGTTTCGCCGTCGTGATCCGATGGGAAAACCGTTGCGACAAGCTGCGCTCGGGAATGAGCGCGGTGGCCTCCATTTCCGTTCAAAATGACCTTGCGGCGTTACTCGTACCCGGTTCCGCGATCGGTGACGGCGGCGACGGTCTTTTTGTCTGGGTGGTCAGCGGTGAGACGGTGAAAAAGCAGATTATAGAGACCGGTCGGCGTATGGGCGACAGGGTGGAAGTCCTGGCGGGCCTTGAAGAGGGCGATGTCATCGCCGTCACGGCCATTTCCTCATTGACCGACGGACGGCGGGTCAACGCCGTTGTCCGCGGATCCACTGGAGACATTCTGTGACGCTCGGTTCATTTTCCGTCCGTAACCCGGTGTTGATAAATATCCTGACAATTCTCATCCTTGTTGCCGGCCTCTTCAGTTTGCAGAGGCTGTCGCAGGAGCAGTTTGCGGAAATTCCCTTTTACTACGTGAACATTACCGTTCCATATCCGGGTGTATCCGCGGAGGATATCGAACAGAGCGTCACCGTCAGGATCGAAAACGAGATGGGCGGCCTCCAGGATATCAATGAAATCCAGTCAATCACCTCCGAAGGGCTCGCGCGGGTGACCCTCCAGTTTGACCAGGGGCTCTCGAACGACGAGTTTGAATCCCGTTTTCAGGAGGTGCAGAACAGGTTTACCAATATCGATCTTCCCGATGATACCCTGCAGGCAACGATAGATGATTTCTCCACCAATGACTTTCTTCCCGTCGTGGAAGTTGTACTGTACGGCGATCTTCCATATGCTCAGCTGAATGAAGCGGCCCGAAATGTGGCCGATCAGCTGCAAACAGTACCGGACCTGTCGGAAGTCAACCTCATCGGGTCACGGGAGCGGCAAATCACAATCGCCCTCGACGCCGGCCGCATGGAGGCGTCCAACGTTTCCCTCAATGAGGTCGTCTCGGCTGTACAGAATGAGAATGTCGTAATTCCCGCCGGCACCTTGAAGACAAACTCCCGGGAGTTTCTCCTGCGAACCGTCGGCTCCCTTGAGTCGGAACGACAGTTTGAATCGGTGGTTGTCAGGGAGGGCGGTCCGGGCCAATCCGGTGCGATTCACATTTCAGACCTGGGGTCGGTCATTCTCGGATATGACCAGGACGGAACGGCGGCTCGCTTTAACGGGAAACAGGCGATCAGTCTCCAAATAACCAAGGTACCCGGCGGCAGTTCAGTGGGAATACTTGAAGAGGTCCGCCGCCGCGTCGACGGACTGTCGGGACAGCTCCCTGCGGGAATCGAGGTCGCCTATTTCAATGATTCCACGGTTGCAATACGGGACAGCCTGAACGTCCTCGTTTCAAACGCACTGTGGGGATTGGGCCTGCTGGTGGTGATCCTTCTTCTGTTCATCGGATTGCGCAACGCCCTGATGACCGCTCTCGGCATTCCCCTGACCTTTGCGTTGACCTTTGTCGTCCTTGACGCATTCGGAGAAACGCTGAACAGCAATACCCTGTTCGGTCTTGTCCTCGTTCTCGGTCTGATCGTCGATCACGCCATCGTTATCGTGGAGAACAGCTACCGTCTTCAGTATCAGCAGGGCATGAGCAGGCACGACGCCGCGATCAACGGCGTCAATCAAGTCATCATTCCCGTTATTGCGGCGACGCTTACAACGGTTGCGGCCTTCCTCCCCCTGACTTTCCTTCCGGGAATCATCGGAAAATTTCTGCGTGTCGTTCCGCTGACGGTGAGTATCGCCCTCATCGCGTCTACCTTCGAGGCTGCGGTATTCATACCGTCCCACTATGCAGACTGGCCCGGTGGAAAGGGCAGACGAAAAGGGCGGAAGTCGGACGAGCGCCGTGGAGAAAAGCTCGCCGCACTGCAGCGTCGCTTTCAGGGCGTACTCGGCTATCTGTACGCCAAACGGATCGGTGTCGTCATCGCTACGGTGGTGCTGATGGTGGTTGTCTTTTCGCAGGTCGGACGGATACAGCAGAACCTCTTTGATGCGGAAGACGCGTCACTGTACTACATCGAAATCGAAATGGCTCCCGGTACACCCATCGAACGGACGGCGGAGTTTGTCAGCAGGTACGAGGAGCGCCTCCTTCCCCTTGTCGGAAACGGTGAAGTTGTCGCCCTCAATTCATTTATCGGATTTGTCGGGGGAGAGAACGAAAACGTCCGCCGGTCGAACGTCGCCCAGATCGTCGTTGATCTCGCCGAGCAGGACGCCGGTCGAAGTCGTTCAATCACGCAGATCATGGGAGAAGCGCGGGATGCAACGGCGGACATTCCCGGGACAGACTCGGTTGTCTTCCGGAAACAGCAGAATGGTCCGCCCACGGATCCGCCGGTGGTCTTCCGTTTTTTCGGTGACGATTTTGACGACCTCATGGCGGTAACGGAGCGTGTCCGCGAGCGACTCGCGGACTATCCGGAGCTGCTCAATATCGGCGACAACATGGAAGCGGGAACACCGGAGTTGCGCATCGAGGTCGATGAGCGACGCGCCGCGGAGTACGGACTCAACTCACGGGCGATTGGTCAGTATATTCGCGGCCGTTTTGACGGTGTGCCGACGGGTACCGTTTTTCAGGAAAACGAAGAGACCGACGTCGAAGTTCGGTACGGCTATGGCGGTCCTATTTCGATAGATCGCATACAGCAGGTCCAGATACCCACGGCGGACGGCCGGCGCATTCCCTTCAGTACCGTGGCGTCCCTCGAGAGCGGCGAGATCCTTTCCTCCATCCGGCGCATAGACGGGAAACGGGAAGCAACCGTGACCGCCGAGGCGTATGATACCGCGAGGGTTCCCGCGATCAATGAAGAAATCTATGAGCTCTACAACAGCGAGCTTCGCAATGAATACCCGGGAGTAGTCCTGGAGGTGGGGGGTGAGTTTGCCGAAATTGCCGAGACCCTTCAGGAGATCCTGCGCGTGTTCGTCATCGGCATATTTCTCATTTACCTTATCCTGGCGACGCAGTTCAACTCCTACACCCAGCCGTTGCTCATTCTCATAACGGTTCCCTTTGCCTTCGTGGGAGTGGTTCTCTACCTCTTCGTGTCGGGAACGCCCCTGTCGACGACCGTCATTTACGCAGGCGTCGCCCTCGCGGGAATCGCCGTAAACGACACGATCGTTCTGGTCACCTTTGCCAATGAGAACAGGCGAAACGGCGGAATGAGCGCTTCCGACGCCATTATCGACGCCGCGACAACGCGACTGCGACCGATTGTCCTCACATCGGTGACGACAATCGCCGGTTTGATACCCACCGCCATCGGACTGGGCGGGACATCCGTCGTGTGGGGGCCGATGGCGAGCACGATCATATTCGGCCTCATTTTTTCGACTCTTACGACGCTGGTTATCGTTCCGAGTTTCTTCGGTACGTTTTATGATTTTCCCGGCAGAACAGGAAAGGACGAGACTCGTGGTGTTTCAGTTTAGCGACAACTTTGGTGTAAGAGGTGGCGTCGGCGCTGCGATGATCGGGGCGCTCATGGGTATTGCCGTCGCCGTACCGGCGCAATCGCCGGATCACGTATTATCCGGCAAAGAGGTGGTTCGCGGAGTGGTTGAATCGGACCCCCTCGTACTGCAGGCCGATCGGCGTGCACAGGAGGCGGCGGAACGGTATGCACTGGTACAGCTCTCGACGCTGCCGGAGGTGCAACTTGACATAAAACCGCTCGAGTATTTTCGGCGGCGAACATTCGACGGCGCCGGGGGTGGATCCGGGGACCCTTCGTCGATTCTGGAATCATACACCCTTGGTCTCGGTGCCTCTCTCAGGCAACCACTTCCTACAAGCGGTCTCCTCTCCGTCGGTATTACCAACAACTTCACCACGACCGATGACGGCAGCGGTGTCGAGTATGAGCAACTTCCTGAGGGAACCCTTTCGTTTACACAACCCCTTTTCGCCGGCGGTACCTTCATCGGGACGGAGGTCTTTCGCGCCGCCCGGCGTGACGCGGAATTGGCTCTTGAACAGGCAACGCTGTCGATTACGGAACGGCAGAACGAGCGGATACAACTGGCCCTCGGGCAATTCATACAGTACGCCTCGGCCCGACGCGGGATAGAGGTGACAGGTCGTTTCATTGAGGTGCTGGACAGACAGATCGAAGCGGCGGAGCTCGATCGGGGAGAGGGAACCCTGTCGGACAACGCCGTCCTTACCCTGCGGATTTCACGGAACGAGCAGCGGCAGACTCTTCTTTCACTCCAGCTTGAAGCGATGCGGTTGGAGCAGGATCTTGCGCGGGTCCTCGGACTGCCGGATCTGGAAGGTTGGGCGCTTGACGACGATCTTTCGTCCTTCGACGATACGCTTTCCGAGGTAATGACGGAGGTGACCGAACCCGACGCGGACGGTAATCTATCCCTCCAACAAGCGCGCATCGAAGTGGAACGGAGCTACGCCCAGGGCGTACGCAACGATCTGACGGACACGCCCCGGCTGGATGTCGCCATGTCCCTGGCGCCGCTCTATCCCTATCAGCGTGAAAACGCCGACGATCTTGCCGCGTCCGTCGGTGACTACTTCTCCGGTGACGGCGATGTTCAGACAATGGTCTCCGTGACGATGCGTATTCCCCTGCTGACCGCTTCAGAGCGGGCGGCACGGGAACGGATTGACCGGATTGCACGGGAGGGTGCAGTCGCCGACCTTGAAGACGCCCGAGTAGGCACCACAAACGCCTTGCGGGTACAGCAGATGCAGCGGAGCATTTTGCAGGAACAGATCGCCCTTCTCGACGTGGAGGTCGACTACCAGCGACGGCAACTGGAGAATGAAGAGGACCTGCTTGATGCGGGCGTAACCACATCGTTGCGTGTTGAAGAGGTCGCCCTGGACCTGACCGTCCGGGAGAACGAGCGTTGGCAGGTGGAGGCGGAGCTCTTTCTCAATGCCGTGCAAATTGCCGCGGCCGTCGGCCGGGATCTATCGGTCCTCTTTCTCCGATAGCCGCATTCATTCCCCTTCAGGAAGAAGTATCAGTTGTATTCTCCGTGCGGGATCGAGGAATCGCTCTGCGCTGCTCCGTATGTCCTCCGGCGTCAGAGAATCGATGAGTTTCGGAAAATCGGGGATATCCGCCGGATCCCGCCCGTGCTGAACGGAAAACTGCAGGTTTGAAAGCCAGTATCCGTTGTCCTGGACGGCGATCCGGTAGCGTTCACGCTGCTGAGCGGTTATCCGTTCCAGGTAGTCCCGGGACGGCGCTTCCCGCCGTACCTCATCGACGATGGAGTAGACGATGTCGACAAGTTCATCCGAACGCTCCGGATCCATTCCGTAGGCGAGCTGCATGAAGGACCACGGCTCGGGGCGTCGCCAGCGCCATCCCGCCGCGCCGACGGAGTAGCTGCCTCCGACCTCTTCCCGTATCGCCTCCCGGAGCCTGATATCGAGAAGATCGGCAAGAGAGTTGAATCGGTGGTTCTCTTCCCGGGACCATTCGTAGGGACCGTGCACGAGTATCACCGTACGGCCAACCGGCTCACTTCCGGCACGGACGGTCTCTTCAACGATTCCCCGGGGAGGGAGGGGGAAAGAATCGGGAATGGATTCGACAAAACCGTATTGGACGGTATCGTCCCCGATTTCTCCGCCGGGTGGTATAGAAGCGAGGTAGGTTGCCGCAAGGCGACGCATCTCCTCGATTTCAAAGGTGCCGACGAAAAAGAGTGCGAAATCCTCGGGACGGGAGAAGCGTTCCCGAAAGACCTGCTCCGTATTTTCGATGGTAATTGAAGATACCTCATCCACCTGCGGCGATCGCAGCCGCGGATTTCCCGACGCAAAGAGTTCTTCAAGGCGACGCCCGAATTGTCCCGTCGGTGACGCCAGGGAGCCTTCGATTCGTTGAATCGTCTGTCGCCGAAGATTTTCTAGCTGATTCGCGTCAAATCGGGGTCGGGTATAAACGAGGTGCGCAAGTTGCAGAAGTGTTTCGAGATCCTCCGACCGGCTGCTTCCGGAAATCGTCTCGGCGACACGTGAAATCGACGTCGAGAGAGTGACGGAACTCCCGGCAAGGATTTTTTCAAGTGTCGGAGCGTCAATTTCGCCGATACCGCTTGCATCGGCCACCGCGGAGGCAAGCTGCGCCGTCGCCACGAGTTCATCCTCGACGAGGGCGAGACCGCCGGGGCTGTACGCGCTGAAGAGTATTTCATCTTCCTTGTAGTCGGTCGGTTTGAGAAATACCCGCATTCCATTGGACAGGCGGAGTTCCGTCGTGTCCACCGCTTCGTGATAGATTTCGGACTCAACGGCACCGGGGACGGGAGGGTTGGGAAGGAGCGTCTCTCCGACCTGGGCGCTTTCCCACCGGTCCAGGTGCGCCGTTCCGGCATTCTCGACGATTTCAATGAGCTCCTGCTCCTCAGGTACCGGACCGCCGCCGGGCAGTGTTCCGTCTTCGGTGACCCGAACTCCCCCCAGAATGACCCGTCCCCGATCGTCCAGGAACTCCCGGATGACGTCGTTTACTTCCGCAACGGTGATTTCAGGGACGAACCGGCGGTAGAGGCGGTGCTCTTCCTCTATGCCCGGAACCGCTTCTCCCTCGGTCCAGTGTCGGACAAGCTCATCCGCAAGAGCGGAGGCGTTCCGGCTCTCTCTGTTCACCAATGCTTCATCGATAGATTGCAGAAGGCGTCGTCGCGCGCGATCGACCTCGTCAGGCAGAAAACCGTGTTGTTCAACGCGATAGAGCTCGGTCGCGAGGAGTGTGAGTGCATCGGTAATACGGTCATCCCGGACGACGACGCTGGCAACGGCGATTTCCGTATCCCTGAGAAATCGATTCCACCCGACTCCTCCCTGGACGATGGGGGCATCCGGTTCACGGCTTATGTCCCGTATTCGCTCGTTGAAGGTAGAGGCAAAGAGGGATCGGACGAGGATGCGCCGGTAGTCGCCTTCCGTCTCGAACGATTGAGGCGGCTGCAGGCGGTAGATGGCAACGGTGCTTCGCTGTGCTTCCTCGTCGGTGGCGATACTCGCCCGTACCTCCTCCTGAATAGGGACGTGATAATAGGGTCGGTCCAGGGAGGTCGCCGGTCGCGGAATCCCGCTGAAATACTCCCTGACGAGACGTTCCATGGTGTCCGTTGAAATATCTCCCGCCACTACGACGGCCATGTTGTCCGGACGGTACCAGCGACGATAGAAATCAAGAAATTCCGATCGGGGAGCGTTTCGGACAACCTCCATTTCGCCTATGGGGAGACGCCGGGCGTACCGCGACTCGGCAAGGAGGACCGGCATGTGTTGGCGCAACATGCGCTGGGCGGCGTTCTGTCCGCCTCTCCACTCTTCAACGATGACGCCCCGTTCCCGCTCGATGGCGTCGCTCTCAAAAGAAATTGCGCCGGCCCATTGACTCATGACGCGAAAACCGGTCGTAAGCGTCCCGTCGTCCCGGGCGGGTAGATCCAGGCGATAGACAGTCTCATCAAAGGATGTGTACGCATTCACATCGGGGCCGAATTGTATGCCGAGCCGCTCAAGGTAGGCGACAAGCTCGTTTTCGTCAAAATCCCGGGTGCCGTTAAAGGCCATATGCTCGACAAAATGCGCAAGCCCCCGCTGTTCTTCAGTTTCAAGGACACTGCCGGCGTCAACGATCAACCGAATCGTCACCGTGTCCTCAGGATGGGGGTGCTGCTGCAGATAATACTCCATTCCGTTGGGAAGCCGCCCGTGCCGAATGGTGTCGCGAAAGGGCAGGAGGCGGTCGCTCCGTGAGGTGGAAGAAGAGCTCGGATCGTTCTGCGGGGTTTCCTTGATCCCTTCCGCCGTTGTGACGGCGGAAACAAGAAGAAGTGCAACGAGAATGATATGAAAAAGGCGGTTGTGTCTCATGGCGTTAACATACGTACCTTTGTTCCCCACGTCCAGGGTGATAATTATGACAAAACCAATGAATAATATTGACCTTATGTTTTCGAATTTGTAACCTAAATACCGGTAGGAATATAGGATAATTTGACGCATCGATCGGGTGCGCCATATGGAAAGGAGGTTGCAGAAAGGTGCGACAGTATATTGATACCGTTGGCGAGACACCTTTGGTTCCGATGTCTCGAATGGATGCAGAGCTTCCCGGTACGGTTCTTCTGAAGCTGGAAAACCGTAATCCACTGGGAAGCGTCAAGGACAGAATCGCCCGGTCCATGGTTGAGGCGGCTGAGGCACGAGGCGAACTGCAACCGGGATCGACGATTGTAGAGGCTACCAGCGGGAATACCGGAATCGGCCTTGCCTGGATTGGGGCGCAACGGGGATACCATGTGGTTCTTACGATGCCTGAGACGATGAGTCTCGAGCGTCGCAGGCTCCTGACTGCCCTCGGTGCGCGGCTGGAACTCACTCCCGGCAGCGGGGGAATGAAGGCGGCGTCGGAACGGGCTGAGCAGATCGAGAGGGAGACAAATGGGGCGGTGCTGATGCGTCAGTTCTCTAACCCCGCCAATCCCCGTGTCCACGAGGAGACCACCGGACCTGAGATATGGCGACAGTCGGGGGAAAAGGTGGATCTTTTTATCGCCGGCGTCGGTACCGGCGGAACGATCACCGGTACCGGGCGATTTCTCAGGGGCAAATCACCGACGGTGGAGCTGATCGCCGTGGAACCCCATGATTCGCCGGTATTGTCCGGCGGAAACGCCGGTCCTCACCGGATACAGGGTATCGGTGCCGGGTTTATACCGGAGGTTCTCGACGTATCCCTGTTGTCCGGGGTGGTGACCGTGGAGGCAGAGGAAGCGAAGTCCACCGCCCGTCGACTGGCGACTGAAGAGGGGATCTTTGCCGGAATATCCGCGGGGGCAAATGTTGCGGCGGCGTTACGAATGGCGTCGGATCCGCGTTATGCAGGAAAGAATATCGTAACCGTCGTGTGCGATACCGGAGAACGGTATTTGAGCACCTGGTTATACGAGGAGGAACAATCGTGAGTTACCATTTTGAAACACTGGCACTGCACGCCGGGCAGACAAAAGACGAGGCTTCACCGAGCAGGGGCGTCGCGGTCCATCGGACGACGGCATACAACTTTCGTGACGCTGAACATGCGGCAAATCTCTTCGGTCTCAAGGAGCTGGGATATATCTATACCCGGCTGCAGAACCCGACGCAGAATGTCCTTGAGGAACGTCTCGCCGCCCTTGACGGTGGTGCCGCATCGCTGGCGCTGGCTTCCGGCACGAGCGCCGTCTATTATTCGATCATCAACCTGGCACGGGCGGGGGATGAGATCGTTTCATCGAAGTACCTTTACGGCGGTACCTACACGATGTTCAATGATATCCTTCCCCAGTATGGAATTACCGTCCGCTTTGTGGACCCCCTCAACCTGGACGAGGTGAAAGGGGCGATCAACGACAAGACGCGGGCGATATTCATCGAGACGATCGGAAATCCCGCGCTTCTGGTTCCCGACTTTGACGCCCTCGCCGAAGTGGCGCGTCGTCACCGGCTGCCGATCATCGCCGACGCAACCTTTACGACGCCCTATCTCTTTCAACCGATGGAACACGGTGTCGATATCGTCGTCCACAGCCTTACAAAATGGCTGGGAGGACACGGCTCCGCAATCGGCGGCGCCGTCGTGGACAGCGGACGATTCAACTGGGACGATCCGAAGTTTGCAAACCTCGTCGAACCCGACGGCAGTTACCACAACTTGCGGTACGCCTACGACCTCGGAGATCTTGGCCCGTTGGCGTACATTCTGCGGATGCGCCTCGTTCCGCTGCGAAATCTCGGTGCCGCGATCAGCCCCGACAACGCGTGGATATTCCTCCAGGGACTGGAGACGTTACCGCTGCGAATGGAGCGGCACAGTTCAAATGCCGCGGCGGTGGCGGACTTCCTTTCCAGCCACAAGGACGTCGAATGGGTGTGGTACCCCGGTCTTCCCGGCAGCCCCGGCCACGAAAACGCGAAAAAGTACCTGAAAAAGGGATATGGCGGTATGGTTACCTTCGGCATCCGGGGAGGTCGCAATGCGGGAGAACGGTTCATCAATTCTCTTGAGCTTTTCAGTCACGTCGCGAACGTGGGTGACGCAAAGAGCCTGGCGATCCACCCTGCAAGTACGACCCACAGCCAGCTTTCCGAGGAACAGCAGCGGGCCGCCAAGCTTCCGCCGGAACTGATTCGCCTTTCAATCGGGCTTGAGCATCCCGATGATATCATTGCCGATCTGGAATCCGCCTTCCGACTCGCCAGGAAAGGATGACCGGAGGTCGTCAGGTTCGTATCAGGAAACGCAGATAAAATTGTCACGACGGAGGGGAAACTCTCCGTCGTATCGATATGCGCACAGGGGCCCTCCCTTTGCGACGCTGTAGTCAAGGCACGCCGTCACGGGGGAGAGCGGTGCGGGCGTGCCGGTAAGCCAGTAGTGACCGAAAAACACGGGAATCGTATCGGTGTACGGCGCAACGTCGACCAGGGACCGGGGGATAGTCACATGTTCCAGCAGTCTGTCCGCCGGAGGGGTGGCGATTTCACCGAGAGAGACGACGCCATTCCGTCCGTCGATACGGTCGCTCCACCATTGTATACGGGTTGAAAACCGCCGTGCCCCGTCTTTGTCCCTGTATGAGTATCCCTGGGGAAGCGCTGTTTCGTACCCCTTCAGGAGCGTTTCCACCGCTTCATACTCCCTCGTTCCCATTTGAAAGGCGTCATGGAGAAAGGTGTCGCCCGTGAGGGGGGTGGAGGCGCCGTGTGCAGCCTCCCGCTTGCGCAACCACTCGACAATGCCCTGGTCCCACGCGGCGTGGACCACCCGTATGGACTCGTCTTCAAAAAAAAGGGGAAGCGTCCGCATCCATGCGATGTCCGATTGCAGCGCCTCCGTATCCCCGGCGTACTCTTCAAGGGTGCGCCTATGCTGTTTCAAATGGGTTGGTGAGTGGGGTCGATAGGGTCTGCCCAGAGGATCCGTTGTATGCCACCCGACGGCGTTGAACTCGTGGTTCCCCATAAGCGCGTGCCCGCCGTCGTTGTCCACCATGGCCCGGACGATGCGGAGGGTCTCCCGGATCTCCGGGCCCCGATCGATGTAGTCCCCTACAAATACAACGCGGCGCGATCCGCCGGGGTAGCGCCAGGAAACACCGCTCCGATGGTACCCCAATCGGGTGAGAAGTCGTTTGAGGAGCGTCGCGTGGCCATGAATATCACCAATTATGTCATACACCCTTGCAATTGCAGCCGACCTGTCAAAGAATTTCAAGGGTGAGTGGACTTGAACGCAGTTTCCGTGATTCTTCTTCGTCCGTATTGACGACCCTCATGAATATCGGAAACGCCGCAATATTCGTGCTGAATGAAGCATACCGTGTCATACACGCAAATCGCCTTGCGTGTCGTCAGTTCAGCCGTTCCGGCGAGTTGGACGGTCTCCTTCATCGGCCCCTCCACGAGGTCCTCGTCGTCGAACACGACGGGGCGCTGATCGAGGTTGATGATCTTGTTTCCGGTGTCATGCGGTTACACCGTGTGCGGGAGTACCAGTCCGGACTGATTCTCCATGCTCCCGATTTGGTTCCGGAGGAGATCAAGGTCGTCGTCCATCCCATCGAGTCAGAGGGTGCCACCGGTGCCGAAACTCCCGTTGCCGTCGTGGCGGTGGAATGGATAGGAGAACAGCGTCGTCTGTGGATGGAACTGCAGAAACTGCAGCGTGCAGAAAACCTGCACGTCGCCATGGAGGGGTTGTCGAACGTGTTACTCGATTGCTCCACGGCGTTGATGAGCGACGTCGAGTCAATTGAACGAAGTGCCTCCCACGACGGATCGGCGGACTGGATCAAGGCGACACACCGCATACACGGGGTGGCGCACAAAGTCTACCGGTTGGGCGTCCAGTTGGATCGGTTTATGGATCGCATCGTCGACGGCGGAGACGCTGAAGGAGAGTTTTCAGTGACGGAGGACGTCGCCGAGATCGTTCACGATACGGTCACCCTCGCCGCCGGTGGAGCGCCGGTGAAGACGACGTTCTTTATGGACGGAGTGATTCCCGCCGCGGCACTGCCGCCCCACGCATTGAGTCACGCCCTATTCAATGTTGTGGTCAACGCCGTCGAGGCGATGGACGACACCGGTATACTTCGCGTGGAAGTCTGTAATCGCGACGGGGCTATCGGTATTATCATACGTGACAACGGTACCGGAATGGACCCCCGTATCGCCGGGGAGGTGTTTCGCCCCTATTTCACGACCAAGGAAGACCGCGCCGGAATGGGGCTTTCCATCTCAATGTCGATTCTGCAGCAACACGGCGGGCGTATTGCGATACAGACCGATCCGGGGTTTGGAACCGACGTGACGATACATCTCCCTGTCGCGACGGAGCGGGGTGATACGCCCCGTCCGGTCACCGACGAAAACTCCCGGCTCGTCCACGACACTCCCGCGGAGCTGAAGGGACTCCGGGTCCTCCTTGTGGAAGATGACCCTTTGGTACGAAGTTCGGTGGAACAGATCATATCCCATCTGGGATGCGAGGTGACCGCAGTTCCGAGCGGCGAGCGCGCCATTGAAGTGGTCAGGAAATCCCTTGCAGATGGAACGGCGCCCTTCGATATTCTCGTGACGGATCTGGCGATGCCCGGTCAGGTCGACGGCGTACAGCTTCTGCAGCGGGTGCGGGAATTTATACCGGAACTGCCGGCGGTACTGAGTTCCGGGGCGCTGCATCGCAAGAGCGAACCCTATTTTCGGGATGCCGATTTTCAGTACGTGCTGCGGAAACCCTACGGCCGGAGGGAAATGCGGGACGCCCTGACGACGGCGGTCGGGACAAATCGCCATTACGCATGAGTTGGCGCCGTACACCTTGCACAGCATCCTTCGGCCTCCTATAGTCAGTACCCTATGGCTCGAATCATTGGCATTTCCGGGGGCTCCGGTTCCGGCAAGACGACAATCGTACGAAAAATTTCGGAAATCGTGGGAGATTTTGCATTCATTCCCCAGGACAACTACTACCGTTCCGCGGAGTACGTGAGCAATACAAACATCAACGCCTTTAATTTTGACCATCCCGCGGCATTTGACACGGATTTACTGGAGATCCATCTCGCCGAACTTCGGGCAGGCAAGGCTGTGGAAATGCCGCAATACGACTTTGTACACCATCGTCGTGAAGAGAAGACCATCCTCCTAGAGCCGGGCAAACTCGTGATCCTTGAAGGAATAATGATTTTCTTTGAATCGAGAATCCGCGATTTGATCGATCTCAAGATATACGTTGATACCCCGGATGACATCCGTTTTATACGGCGCATGTCCCGGGACATCGACGAACGGGGCAGGACCGTTCAGTCGGTGGTGGACCAGTACCTTGAAACGGTGCGTCCCGGTCACTATGAGTTTATAGAACCCACCAAGGCTTACGCAGACCTCATCGTCCCGGAAGGCGGACAGAACCAGAAGGCCCTTGAGGTGCTCGTCTCATTTATGCGCGGTATCGTAGAGTAGGGGATTCCCTTTTTCCGAACCTACTGCCAGGGATTGTTGTCGAGAATCAGCGCGGCGATAAGGTATATCAGCGCCCCGCCGCCGCCCAGGACAAAGAGCACGACAAATCCGATTCGTACCAGCGATGAATCGATGCCGAAAAACTCCGCAATGCCGCCGCAGACGCCGGCAATCTTGCGGTCGACACGACTCCGATACAATCGGCGTTCCGGCGGTCGAAAATTACTCATGCCGGTATTCTATTGGTCTCAACTCCGCCTGTGCAAGTCCCGGGGCAGACGGCGGATACCGACGAACGCCTGCAGGCGTCAAAAGTTCGGTCTTGGGCCGAAAAAATTGACCAGCACGTCATGATGGGGTATTCTCCCGACATGGGGCAGCGGAAAACGACGCCGGCAAATCGGGAACGAATCATACAGGTCGCGGCAAAACTGATACGGGAACGGGGCATAGACAATACCACCCTTGCCGATATCGCCGTCGCCGCGGAGATCAGCAAAGGAACCCTGTACTACTACTACGCCACCAAAGGTGATCTCATATTTGACGTGGCAGAACGTCACATGTCAAACATGACAAATCGGCTCTTCCGATGGCTCGAGTCGAGCGGGACCGAGCAATCACCGCGTACGGTATTTCGAATGGTCTTGAACACGGTCATGCACTCGCCGAGCCGCGGGCTCATCCATATCTACCTTATTCAGGAAGCGCTCACGGAAAACCCCAATCTGCGAAAACGATTTGTAAAGGAATACCATCGCTGGCGGGAACTCATTTACGAAGGACTTGGTCGGATTTATCGCGGACGCGACGATTATACCGCCATGGCGCAGGTACTTCTCTGTACAATCGACGGAATGATTCTGCAGCGACTCATCGGAGTTGACGGGGTATCCGTCGATTCCGTGGCGGCCTTTTTTCAAAGCTCCCTCCCGTCGACGCCCGGCAATCTCCAGTCTCTTTCGTGAATCTCATACTTTTTAAGCATCATCGGGATCGCTATCACCTCGATCGTGTTGACCGGCGGCATCGCCATATCGTCTCGGTGCTCCGTGCGGTAGCGGGCGATACGGTCCGTATCGGTGTCGTCAACGGGCCGACGGGAACGGGCACAATCGTAGAAACGGGAAAAGTGGGCACCACGATATCCGCTGTATGGGGTGACACCGTCATGTCGCCGCTGCCGATCGATGTACTTGTCGGACACCCCCGGCCGCCGGTCCTGCAGCGGTTGTGGCGCGATCTGTCGACGGCGCGCATACGGGCCATTCATGTTTTTGCCGGACGCCTGGGTGAACGAACCTATATGGACAGTTCCATATGGGAGAATATGGACGAGCGCCTCCTGGAAGGGGCGAGTCAGGGTGGCCATACCATCGTTCCCGCAGTATGGCGGTACCGGAACATTGAAGAAGCCCTTCAGAGGGTTCACGGCAGAGAGAAGGGGCCCGGTGAGTACAGGATCTTTGGCGCACTTGGAGGACTCCCCTCAATCTCCCTCCATACGCTCCTTTCAGACGTCACAAATACAGCCGGAACGCACAAACAGCACGTGACGATCTGTGTCGGACCGGAGCGTGGACTGACCGGGGAGGAGACGGGCATGCTGGATGCCTATAGGTATGACGGCGTATCCCTTGGGCCGTCGATATATCGTACGGAAACGGCGGTCCATGGCCTCGTCATTCCCCTTGCCGCCGCGTTGTGGCCGACCGTCTGCCGATCCGCACCGTAGGACGCAACTGTCTGGACGGTCCGTCTCGGTGGACCGTCGGCGGGAAAGAAGCTACACTGCCCCTATGCAGAGAGGAGCCAGGGATACGCACTTCCAGGGACTCCGCGTCCATATGACGGGGATCAAGGGAACCGGTATGGCCGCTCTCGCGGAAGTACTCCACCATCGGGGAGCCGCGATAACCGGAAGTGACGTGGCCGACACGTTTTATACCGATACAATTCTCCGGAAACTCGGGATTTCTCCATTTGTCGGGTTTTCTGCGGATCACGTCGGCATGGACGTTGAACTTCTCGTCTATTCAGCGGCATACGACGAGGACAACCCGGAGCGGGCCGAGGCACTCCGACGGGGAATACCGCAATACAGCTACAATGAGCTCCTGGGAATCCTCTCCAGGGATGTCCGATCCCTCGCGATCAGTGGTGTCCACGGAAAGACGACGACGACCGCCATGATCGGTATGATGGTGGACCGGTGGGAACTCCCGGCGACGGTCGTCGTGGGAAGTGCCGTCTCCGGATTCGGGGGTACGGCAACGCTCATTCACGGCGAAGAGCTTTTTATCGCCGAGACGTGTGAATACCGCCGCCACTTTCTCCATTTTCATCCGGATGTCGTCGTCATCACCAGTGTGGAAGCGGATCACCTCGATTATTTTCGTGATGCCGCGGACGTCATGGATGCCTTCACCGAGCTGACGCTGCGCCTCCCGACGGGGGGAGCCGTCGTCTATTGTGCGGACGACGAAGGGGCCTCGATCGTTGCCGAACGGGCGGGAAAAGAGCGGCGTGACATTCGGTTCATCCCCTACGGCTTTACCGCCGCCGGAGAAGGTGAGATATCGGACTATCGGGTCGTGCCGGGAAAGCAGATCTTTCGCATGGCCGGCCTGGACCGTGCCCTTCACCGCGATGAAGGGATCCGCTGGGAAATCGGGGTACCCGGTCGCCATATGGTCCTGGATGCAGCCGCGGCGATCACGGCGTTACATGTATTGGAACCGACACGCGACGATACCGCGGTGACGCGATGGCGGGAAGCCCTCGCCGATTTCTCGGGAACCCGCCGCAGGAGTGAAATTGTGGCAGACACTGCGGGGGTACTCATCCTTGACGACTATGCCCATCACCCGACCGCAATTGACACTACCCTTCGGGGATTCAGGGAATTCTGGCCCGACCGACGGATCATCGTCGATTTCATGTCCCACACCTACTCGAGAACGGCGGCGCTTCTCGACCGGTTTGCCCGGGCTTTTGGAAGCGCCGATGTGGTTTTCCTGAACGACATTTATGCGTCTGCCCGGGAACACAACCACGGCGGTATCACCGGCGAAAGCCTTGCCCGTGCGGTGGCAGATCACCACGGCGATGTGCGGTATATCCCGTCGTTTACCGAGGCGGCCGAGGAGATCGGAAAGGAACTTCGTCGGGGGGACATATTTGTCACGATGGGAGCGGGCGATAATTTTCGCATCGGTACAATGGTTGCCGAGATACTGTCCGGACGGGGAGCCGACGAATGATCAGGAGCATGACGGGATACGCTTTCCTCGAGAAAAACGACGACGATCGGGGAATCGCCATAGAAATACGCAGTTTCAACAACAGGTACCTCGAAATTTATCCGTCCCTGCCGAGTTTCCTCTCGCCCCTGGAGCCCGAAATTCGCGGCATCGTCCAGGACCGCGCTTCACGGGGTAAGGTTGAAATTTCAATTCGAATACGGGAGTTTACAAACACACCCGTCATCCATGTGGATCAGGGTGCGGTCGCGGCGGCGCGTCACGCCCTGGACAGGATCGCTGAATCGGGGGGGATTCAGGGTCCGCCGCGAATTGAGGATATTCTCGCCTTTGAGGGTGTGGTACAGGTTGAACGAAAACGGGACCTCGATGCCTATCGGGATGTTCTCTTTCCTCTCCTCGTAGAAGCACTTCGTCAGTGGGATGATACGCGACTGGCCGAAGGGGCGGCGACCGCCGAGGATATACAGCGCCACCTCAGTCGCATAGAACGGGCGGTGAAGGTCTTTCAGGAAAAAGCGGCGGAAACGGAGGCGGTCGTCGTCAATGCAGTGAGGGAGAAGTTCCGTGATGTTCTGGGAAACGACGTGGAAGAACAGCGTGTTCTGGCGGAAGCGGCATCACTGGCGCTGAAACATGGTACAAATGAAGAGATGGCACGTCTTCGGAGCCACGTGGACGGCATGAAAGGGCTGCTTGGAAACGGCGGAAGCGTCGGGAAGCGGCTCGACTTCATCTGCCAGGAAATCAACAGGGAAGTGAATACCACGGGTAGCAAGACGATATTTGCGGAAGTACAATCGGCGGTCGTTGAGGCGAAAGACGCCGTAGAATCGATTCGCGAGCAGGTAAGAAACATAGAGTAGGAGAAGCGGGATTATGAAAGAAGTCCGGATCGCAATTTCCGGAAAGAGCGGATGTGGAAATACGACGGTCAGCAGATTGGTGGCGCGACGTCTCGATATAGCCCTGATCAACTATACCTTCCACACAATGGCCGACGAGCAGGGCATAACATTTGATGAAATGTGTCGTCGCGCGGAAACGGACGATCGCTGGGACCGATATCTGGATGCCGAACAGGTCCGACGGGCGCGCTTGGAGAGTTGCGTTCTCGGGTCCAGGCTGGCGATCTGGCTGCTCGAAGAGGCCGATCTCAAGGTCTATCTCACTGCACCTCCGGAGATACGTGCCGCACGTATCCAGCAGCGGGAAGGGGGTGATCTGGAGACCGTACATGCAGCGACGGAAGAACGGGATCGCCGCGATCGCGCCCGCTATCTGCGACTCTACAATATCGACGTCGAGTCCTATCAATTTGCCGATCTCATCGTCGATACAACAAGGTATACGCCGGAGGAAATTGTCGACACCATTGTCGAAACCCTCCGGGACGGTCGCAATCAATGAAGTGGACACAAGAGATCATACAACTGTCGCCTCGTCCCCGGGGATTCCACCTCATAACCGATGAAATCGCCCGGTCCGTTCCGGAGCTGAGTGACTACAGGACGGGGATGGCACACATTATGGTCCTCCATACGAGTGCAGGAATCACCCTGAACGAGAATGCCGATCCCGATGTACGGGCAGATTTTTCTACAATCATGAATTCGATGGTTCCCGAGGGAGATCCGCGCTACGTTCATACATTGGAAGGTCCCGACGACATGCCCGCTCACGTGAAAAGCTCCCTTGTCGGGTCCAGTGTTCTGCTCCCCCTGCGGGATGGTCGTTTTGTTCTCGGGACGTGGCAGGGTATCTATTTCTGCGAATTCCGAAACCGAGGCGGTACCCGCCGCATCGCCGTCACCGTGTGGGGTGAAGGATCGTAGATCCGCGGATGTTATGAAAGGGAAGATCCTGTCCGGATACACGTTGTCGTCATGAAGTTAGTACAAAAAGTATTGGTCAGCCTGCTGATCGCGACGATTATATTTACCGCCTTTGCCGTAGCCGGGTACTCCGGACTCTTCCAGGTCATCGACCAGCGTTTTTATAACGAACGCGTGCGAGAGATGACGGGGTTGATACTTGAAGAGGCGCGCCGGGAAACCGGGGAGTACCAGAAAAAACTTGAGCGTTCGGTCGCCGCATTCGCGGAAGTTCCGGCGGTAAAAAACGTATTTTTTACGAATCAGAGCCGTCAGGATACGGAGGCTCAGCAACGAGCTGTCGGTGTCCTGTTTCAGAACTATCCGGAACTCAGCTACCTGCGCATTGTCGACTCAAACCGGGGGAACCTCTGGTTCAGCACACTCGAAGAAGACTTGCTCCGCAGCTCGGATTTTCGTGTCGAATACAAACCCGTATCCGAGCTCTCTCCACCGCTCTCATTGCCGCCACCCGCGGAAGACCGCGGTGTTCGATGGATTCCCGAACGCGGCGGCATCCAGGTGATCGCACCGATAATCGACTCCTTCGGTATTCCCCAGGGGCTCGTCGTCACATGGGCCAACCTGAACGGCCTCTTCACCCAGCTGGTCTCGGCGGGAATACTTGGTCCCTCCGCCCGCCTGCGCCTTACCGAGGGCGGAACACTTGTATATAACGCTCCGCGTGATTTCGAGGACGCCCAACTCGCATTATTGGACGAACATATCACCGGGCACCAAAGCGGGCTCCTGGAGAGCGACACCGGTGTTCGATATGCGATAGAACACCTTCCCGCGGCGGACGGTCTCCCGTCGGCAGTTTTTCTCATTCACGAATCAGATCTCAGCATGGCTGAACCCCTTCGTCGAATTCTGTTTGTCGTCGTTTTCTTCATCGCATTCCTTGTAGCCTACCTGGTGCTCAACATTCGACAGGATCCTGAGGTGGTCATCGCTGAACGATTTCGCCGGTTCCAGCAAACGATCGTCAAGGATTACATACGGGAAGGCCGTGCGATATCTCCCGAGGTATGGCAACGGGAGCTGGATAGCAGAAAAACAAAAATAGAAGAAAAAATGCAGCGCGGCCTTGGCCGGCTGAAGACGGACAAGCGGGAGAGGCTGGAAGAGCACATGCAACGCAATTGGGACGAGTTGTACCGTCTCATGGGAGAGCGAACGGCATCCCGCACCGAGCTTGAGCCGGTAAGTCTTCAGCAGATAGAGGCGATCATCGAGCGCACCCTGGCTCGATACGGTGGCCACGGAATAAGCGGCTCATCTGCCGGAAGCAGTGTACCGCCGGCCCCCCGGACAGCGCAGAATCTGCCGGCCCCGAACGCCGCCGCAGCTACGCCCGACACATCCGATGTGGAAGACCTGGACGAGGCGGAGGAGGTTGCCGACCTCGAACCCGTCGACGTTGAAGAAGTCGACGAGGTCGAGGAGGTTGACGAGTTGGAGGACGTCGCCGACCTCGAACCGGTCGACGTTGAGGAAGTCGACGAGAGCGAAGAGGTTGACGAGCTGGAGGATGTGGCCGACCTCGAACCCGTCGACGTTGAGGAAGTCAACGAGCTGGAGAACGTTACCGATCTTGAGCCTGTTGACGTCGAGGAGGTTGAAGAAGCGGCTGATCTTGAACCCGTCGACGTTGAGGAAGTCGACGAGAGCGAAGAGGTTGAGGAGCTGGAGGATGTGGCCGACCTCGAACCCGTCGATGTTGAGGAAGTCAACGAGGTGGAGGAGGTTGACGAGCTGGAGGATGTGGCCGACCTTGAACTCGTCGACGTCGAGGAGGTTGAAGAAGCGGCTGATCTCGAACCCGTCGACGTTGAGGAAGTCAACGAGCTGGAGGACGTTACCGATCTTGAGCCTGTTGACGTCGAGGAGGTTGAAGAAGCGGCTGATTTCGAACCCGTCGATGTTGAGGAAGTCAACGAGGTGGAGGAGGTTGACGAGCTGGAGGATGTGGCCGACCTTGAACCCGTCGACGTCGAGGAGGTTGAAGAAGCGGCTGATCTCGAACCCGTCGACGTTGAGGAAGTCAACGAGCTGGAGGACGTTACCGATCTTGAGCCTGTTGACGTCGAGGAGGTTGAAGAAGCGGCTGATTTCGAACCCGTCGATGTTGAGGAAGTCAACGAGGTGGAGGAGGTTGACGAGCTGGAGGATGTGGCCGACCTCGAACCCGTCGACGTTGAAGAAGTCGACGAGGTCGAGGAGGTTGAAGAGGCGGCTGATCTCGAACCCGTCGATGTTGAGGAAGTCAACGAGGTGGAGGAGGTTGACGAGCTGGAGGATGTGGCCGATCTCGAACCCGTCGACGTTGAGGAAGTTGAAGAAGTCGAGGAGATTGAAGAGGTCGGGGAGGTCGACGAACCGGACGAGATCGAAGAAGTCGACGAGCTCGAGGACGCAGCAGATCTTGAACCCGTCGAGCCTGGCGAAGTGGACGAGCTGGAGGAGATAGCTGATCTCGA
The DNA here is from genome assembly GCA_965242725.1 of Alkalispirochaeta sp. GTDB lineage: Bacteria > Spirochaetota > Spirochaetia > DSM-27196 > Alkalispirochaetaceae > Alkalispirochaeta. The sequence continues at coordinate 34,579 of CBDESZ010000009.1, read as the reverse complement.
ACCCGTCGACGTCGAGGAAGTTGAAGAGGTCGGGGAGGTTGACGAACCGGACGAGATCGAAGAAGTCGACGAGCTCGAGGACGCAGCATATCTTGAACCCGTCGAGTTTGAACATGTTGACGATCTCGAGGAGATAGCTGACGTCGAATCCGTCAAGCCTGGTGAAGTTGTCGAAGTGGACGAGCTCGAAGAGCTCGGTGATCCTGAGTATTTTATCGCAACGGACGAATCCGACCGAGATGGAGAGGTTCCGGAGGCGGAAGACGGTTCCGAGGGCATTGAAGGATCGGACGTGGTTGATGAGCTTGAGCCGGCGGAAGACGACGACCGGGACTCCCCCGATGTCGCGGCCATTGAACTGCCGCCCTCGACGGCACTCTTTCTCAGTTCATCCATGTCTTTCGGAGGCGGAATGGCGGCGGAAACGGGCGGTCCGGGAAATGGTGCAGACCTTTCCTCTCCCGATGACGACGCGACGGATCGTCGGGAGACAAGGAAAAACGACAGCATCATCATTCGAGGACTAGAAAACAATATCTCCTACCAGGTCGTTGAACTGGATGATTTTGTGACGTTTGCGGGGAAAAAAAGGACGGTTATCGACGAGAGAAACGGATTGGTACAGATTGAGGCCTCGGCGTATTTCAATGATTCACCAGGTTCCAATGTTCCGATTCAGAATCTGGCGGAGCAGATTATTCACCATCGCACATTCGGCAGCATCGACGATATTATGGGTGGCGCTTTTGATGATTCCGCTTTTGATGAGTTTCTCGAAACAGATACCGCCCCGCAGCATCGTTCATTTTCCGGGTCGACGGAACTGCCCCTTCGCGTTGCATCCGGCGGGTTTGAGCTTCCCTATATCGATGCGTCTGAAGACGCCGGCGTTCGACAGGTCTATCGGGAACTTGTCGGTCTGACGCGACGGTGGGATGCACGATCGGCGGTGATCCTGGAGCGGCGAAAGAACGGCGTCGTTGTCGGCTCCTTTTCCCTCGGTTTTCCTCCGCAATGCGCCGAGCCGTTTGAGATTCCCCTGCATAGTGACCTTGTCCAGAACGTCATCACCTTTCGTCGGGTCGCACTATTGAAGAAACGCCTGTCCGCGTTTCGCGGTTTCGAGAATTCCTGCCACGCCAAAGGATTGAACGCACTTTCCAGCTGGCTTTTTTTGCCGTTGAGTGCGGCTTCAGGTGCGTACCTCATGGTCGGCTTTGCCCGGAGTTTTGAAGATCTTCTTGAACTCACGAGCAAGAACGAAATCATTTCGTCAACATAAATTTTCATGGAGTTTTATCGCAAATGAGTAAGTTCTTTCTGTATACCGATGGTGGATGTCACGGAAATCCGGGGCCCGGCGCTTGGGCGTGGCGGTTGGTCGGCGACGACCGGGAGGTGATTGCCGAGAGTTCCGGTTTTTCAGCCCACACGACGAACAACCGCATGGAACTGACGGCGGTCATTGAAGGATTGACATATGTCCGGAATCGGGGCGAGTCCATCACCGTCATAACGGACAGCCAATATGTACGGCAGGGCATCACGAGCTGGATCACGAAGTGGCGAACCAACGGGTGGATGACGACGGCGAAAAAACCGGTAAAAAACATCGAACTCTGGAGGACCCTGGACGAAATGAACGCTGCGGTCGGTCCGACGTGGCAGTGGGTGAAAGGTCACAATGGCGATATGCACAATGAAGCGTGTGACCGGCTCGTCCAGGAAACGATTGCCCGGGGGAGGACGTAACGGCGGCTGCCTCCTGTTGCACAAGCGGCGCCGATAAAACGGCATTGGGGAGGGTGGAGGCGCTATGGTTTACGGATTCTCCCCGATCGGCGTGGTGGGACGGCTTGTCCGTGTTGAAGTCGACATACGGCGCGGCCTTCCCGGAACGGATATCGTCGGGCTGCCCAGCAGTGAAGTGAAAGAAGCGCGTGAACGCGTGCGTGTCGCGATAAAGAACTCCGGCTTCTCCTATCCAGCGGACAGAATACTGATCAATCTCTCACCGGCGGAAATTCCAAAGGTAGGTTCCGGTTTCGACCTTCCCATCGCAATCGCAATTCTCATTCGAAGCAGCCAAATCAGGATGAATGAACCCCTTCTTGCAACGGGTGAGCTTTCCGTCGGTGGGGCGGTCATCCCCGTGCGGGGGACGTTGTCGGCGGTGTTGACCGCCCAGGAGTTTGCCGTACGCCCGGCGGTCGTTTCCGCACGTGTTCAGAAGCACCTGACCGGAATTTCGGTCGGGCCGAAGGACGTCGTAATGCTGACGGAACTGCGACAACTTGCGCACAATGATTTGACCTCGTTCATTCCGTCTCGGAACAGTCGCCGTAGCATTCGCGGCGTGAATTTCGACGACATGCAGGGGCAGGGGACGATGAAATGGGCCTCTGCGATCGCGGCGGCGGGATCCCACAATATTCTGTATATGGGTCCTCCGGGCAGCGGAAAGACGATGGCTGCCCGGCGCCTTGTGTCCCTTCTGCCGGACCTCTCGCCCCATGACGCCCGGGAAGTGGCACGTATTTACTCGATGCGTGGAATTGAAGGTATTTCGCCGGGGGCCCGGCCGCCCCTTCGTATGCCGCACCACAGCGCCAGTCTTGAGGGAATCCTCGGAGGTGGAAGAATGAACCTTCCCGGCGAGGTCAGTCTTGCCCATCGGGGCGTTCTCGTCCTCGACGAAGCGACTGAATTTCGACCTCACGTCATTCAGGCATTGCGGGAACCGGTTGAGGCGGGAAAAATCACGCTGAGTCGCGCCGGACGGGCGGAAGAGTATCCTTCACGGTTTCTCGTCGCGCTGACCAGCAATCTGTGTCCCTGTGGAAAACTCGGTCAGGACGGCGAATTGTGCATGTGCAGTGTTCACGAGGTGGCGCGCTACTGGAAACGCCTCGGCGCGGCTCTCCTCGATCGGATCGATATTCGCGTACGTAGCGGGTATTCCCGGCGCGACTCCGGAACAATAACCAACGACACGCTGCGGCAGCAGGTGGAAAAGGCGATCGAACGACAACAGTCCCGCGGCGGCGGGGGGTACAGGAACGGCCGGGCCACACCGGCGACGGCAGGTCGTCTGCTGCATCTTCCCGACGGACTTGTCGGGTATTTCAATGAGGAAATGCAGAAACTCGGTCTCTCCGATCGCGCCGCAATGGCAGTTCGCGGTCTCGCACGCACCATTGCGGATATGGACGGGAGAAAATCAATGGAAGTGCAGGATATCGAGGAAGCGGTAGGCATGCGACTTCCCGGTCCGGAACGGTTGGCATAGACGTTCTGACGCCCGTATACTCTTCTCTGATATGCAATGGCGCGGAAGAATTATTCTGATCCTCGTTGTCTTGGTAACAGCGTTCGGCGGGTGGATCGCTGGACGCCTATCGGTCTCCCCGCCTCCACCGGAACGTGTCGTCGCTGAGTCCTTTACACCGGCCCCCGTTGACCTTTCGGCGGCGGCGGTGTCGGACGATGAAGATGTGACAATTCGCGTCTATGAAGAGCGAAATCAGGCGGTGGTCAACATCAATACCGAAACGGTCGCCTACAACTGGTTCCTGGAACCGGTCCCCCGGGAGGGCAGCTCAGGTTCGGGATCGATTATAGACAGTCGGGGATATGTGCTTACAAATTACCACGTCGTACAAAGCGCCAACAGGGTTTTTGTGACCCTCGCCGACGGGACGCGCCTTGAGGGCAGCGTCATCGGGACCGACGCGGAAAACGATCTCGCCGTCATTCGGTTTGATCCGGGAGACAGGAATCTGGAACCGATACCGATGGGAGATTCGGACGCCCTGAAAGTGGGCCAGAAGGTCCTGGCAATCGGAAACCCCTTTGGTCTCGATCGGACGTTGACGACCGGTATCGTCAGCGGCCTGGGTCGACCGCTGAAGGCACGAAACGACCTGGTGATCAGGGACATGATACAGACCGACGCCTCAATCAACCCGGGCAATTCGGGCGGTCCGCTCCTCAATTCCCGCGGAGAAATGATCGGAATCAACACTATGATCTTTTCTCCCACCGGAGGTTCCATAGGAATCGGATTTGCCGTACCCGTCAATACGGCGCGCAGGGTCGTCCCGGACCTCATAGAATACGGCGTCGTCCGTCGCGGCTGGATTGATGTCGTGCCGCGTCAGCTGTTCCCCCAACTGGTACAGTATGCGCGATTGCCCGTTGAAAAGGGGCTTCTGGTGAGCGAAGTCGTACCCGGGGGCAACGCCCAGGAGGCGGGTATACGCGGCGGTGATCCTGACTCCGCCGTCCGGTACGGGAGAACGGTAATTTATCTCGGGGGCGATATCATCACGGCGGTGGACGGTATGGAAGTCTCGTCGATCGCGAACCTCTACGAAGCTCTTGAAGACAACCGTCCGGGAGAATCGGTGAGTGTCGAGTTTGTCCGCGGGCGCCGTACAATGGAAGCCGAAATCACCCTGAGTGAGCGGCCGACCCGCTTTCAATGGGATTGACGGCGCCGCAGGAAGGGGAGAAGGAATGTCACGATTTCGCGTCGCTTCGACATATACGCCGTCGGGTGACCAGGGAGAGGCGATAAAGGCACTCAGCAACGGAATCAGGGAAGGCGACCGGTTTCAGACGCTCAAAGGAGTGACCGGATCGGGGAAGACCTTCACCATGGCGAAGGTTATTGAAGAGGTGCAGCTGCCGACGCTCGTCGTGAGCCACAACAAGACCCTTGCGGCCCAGCTCTATCGGGAGTTCAAGGAGTATTTCCCCGATAACGCCGTCGAGTACTTTGTATCGTATTACGACTACTATCAACCGGAAGCGTACGTCGCGTCACGGGACCTCTACATAGAGAAAGACGCCTCGATAAATGATGAAATCGATCGCCTGCGCCTCGCCGCAACGACGAACCTGCTGGAACGGCCCGACGTTATCGTCGTCGCCACGGTGAGTTGTATATACGGGCTCGGAAGTCCGAGGGACTATCGGGATATGCGGATTCGTATAGACAGGGGACGGGAACTCGATATTTCCCTGTTACGACGGAAGCTCATAGAACTGCAGTATGACCGTAATGACGCGATACTCGACCGCGGATCCTTCCGTCACCGGGGAGACATTCTTGAAATATATCCCGCCTACATGGAAGAGGCGTATCGCATATCCCTGGACTGGGACGAAGTGGAATCGATAAAGAGGATCGATCCGCTCACGGGAAATACCCTGGAGGAGATGGAAACGCTCTTCGTCTATCCTGCCAAGCATTTCGTCATGCCTGAAGACCAGATGCGCGGCGCCCTCGGGGCGATCAGGGAGGAACTTGAAGCCAGGTACGCCGATCTTGTCAGCGAAAACAAGCTTGTTGAGGCTCAGCGGCTGAAGAGCCGCACCGAATACGACCTGGAAATGATGGAAGAGATGGGGTACTGCCCGGGTATCGAGAATTATTCCCGGCATCTCAGCGGGCGATCGGCGGGAGAGCGCCCGGCCACCCTGATAGACTATTTCCCCTCCCGGTACCTCACCCTCATCGATGAGTCCCATGTGACGGTTCCTCAGGTAAGGGGTATGTACGCAGGGGACCGCTCGCGGAAGGAATCCCTGGTGAATTACGGTTTTCGTCTTCCCTCCGCCCTGGACAACCGCCCCCTCGTCTTTGAAGAGTTTGAATCGCTCATCGACCGGTGCGTCTTTGTAAGCGCTACACCGACGGAAGAAGAGCAGCGCCGTTCGGTGCGGGTTGTGGAGCAGATCATCAGACCGACGGGACTTCTCGATCCCCGACTCGACGTTCGACCTACGGAGGGGCAAATCGAAGACCTCCACGGGGAGATCGTGAAGCGCGTGGAAGCGGGCGAGCGGGTTCTCGTGACGACGCTTACAAAAAAGATGGCGGAAGATCTGACGGAGTACTTCGCCAATCTCGGGGTAAAGGTTCGCTATCTCCACTCGGAGATCGAGACGATAGAACGTGTCGAAATTCTTACCGATCTGCGGGCGGGTAACTTTGACGTCCTTGTGGGGATCAATCTGTTGCGGGAAGGGTTGGATCTTCCCGAGGTCAGCCTGGTCGCGATCCTTGATGCGGACAAGATCGGCTTCCTTCGATCCGCGACGTCCCTCATTCAGACGATCGGACGGGCCGCCCGCAACGTCAACGGCACGGTCATCATGTATGCCGACAAGCACTCCCCGGCGATGAAGACCGCCATTGAGGAGACCGAGCGCCGTCGGCGTATACAAAGTGAATACAACGAACAGCACGGGATCACACCCCAATCGATACGGAAATCCGTCTACGACATCATAAAGAGGGAAAAAGACGATAAGCGGGCGGATGAAGAGAAACAGCTTGAAATCATGAAAAAGAGTTTCAATGTACTTGTCCCCACCCAGCGGGCGAAGCTTGTCAAGCTTCTGGAAAAGGAAATGCTGGAGCACGCCAAGAACCTGGAATTTGAACAGGCGGCGGTGCTTCGCGACGAAATCGAAAAGCTCAAGGGGATGTGATGTTCCCGAAATGGACGGCTCGACAGTTCCCCCCGCTCCGGCGCGCGACAAAGGTGGTTCTCGTCATCTTCTGCGTCGCCGTTTTTACCGCATGTTCCCGTGACGAAGAGGGCATGACCCTTCCGGAGACTCCCGTCCTTGGGGTACAGGATCGGTACGCCCTCGTGGTTGACCACTATGCGCGCATGTATGTTACACCTCAGAGAAGCGCCGATATTACCGGTGTGGTGCGCAAGGGTGACATCCTGTCCGTCGTGGGCAGTATGTCCGATGGTGATTGGATTGAAGTGCGCCTTATTCCTGCCGAGGGCTGGATCGAAGGGGCGAAGATACGCCTTTTCCCCTCCCGGGAGATGGCGCTCAATGCACTGGGAATGATGAATCTTGCAGATGATTGATATCGATATGTTTGTACAACTGATACCGTGGGTGCTTCCGCCACTCCTCGGCGCCCTCATCGGATACGTCACCAACGCACTGGCGATACGGATGCTCTTTCGACCGCTCTCCCGCATCCGTATCGGCCCTATTCCCGTTCCCTTCACACCGGGTGTAATCCCCCGCCGGCGGGAGGAGCTCGCCGAAAGTATCGGTCGAATGGTATCCCGGGACCTCCTGACGACCGATGTATTCACGGAGCGCTTCAGGAACGAGTCGTTTCGGCTGACGTTGCGGCGGGGAATCCATCGCCTCCTTGAAAGCGTGGGCGACACTCCCGTCAGAGACGCGCGGGCGGTCATCGATCCCGTCTCTCTGGTGAATGTTGCGGAGACGCTGGTTCTGACGACACTGCAGAATACCGTCGACGTGCGGCGGGCTATACAGGCAAATGCCGTCGACTACGTCGTCTCCCATGCGGATTCGATTTCAGTCGGCGTGGACAAAGCCCTTGCGGGGGCGCCGGTGCTTCGGGCGCTGTCGGACGATCATATTGAACGGCTCGTCTCCGAGTTGTGGCCTCATGTGCGGGAAACTGCGGAACGGGCGTTGCACGATCCGGAGACGCAGCGGCAGTTTCAGGGAATTCTCCGCCGCGTTCTCTCCTACACCCTTGATCAGTTGAACAGCTTTCAGCGGCTGGTGGTAACGGCGGGTCAGTACGATCGCCAGCTTCTTGCGAGGGTCCCCACCATCACTTCCCGTATTACCGCGGAACTGGGTGCATTTCTGCATCGTCCCGAAACGGGTGAAACCGTCGCACGCAGGGTGCAGGAATGGGTAGCTGCCCGCCGTTCTCAACCCTTTTCGGAACTCATTTCTCCCGCCGGTCGGTCCATGGTGGAACGGTCAATCGCGGAAATACTTTCCGATCGTGACCGGGTCGATCGGATCGTTACGAGAGGTATCGAATTGCTTGGCGGTGATGACTCGATCCACCACCTCTTTGTGACGATGAAGCGGACGCTCTCGCGTTTCCTTGACGAGCATGCGTCGGTCCCTTTGAAACACATTCTCCCCTTTGTGGACGCGCGAAAAGGATACCTGTCACGCATCGTCACATCCCGCCTTTCACCTCTCCTTGCGAATATCGCACCGAAATTTGTCGCCCATCTGAATATCTACCAGGTCGTCGTCGATCGAATAAATGATCTCGAAATCCGGCAGGTTGAAGGGCTGCTTCTGGGGATTATCCGCCGCCATCTCCGCTGGATAAACCTCTTCGGTGCATTGCTCGGTGCGGCGATCGGAACGGTTCAGCTCGTCCTGCGTGCCGTCGGGCTGTGACGCGACGGGAGAGGTGCTACCCTTTCATGCGATATCCGACACCACGAACAGTTTCTATGAAGACCCCGTGATTGCCGAGTTTTTTTCGCAGTCCCAGGATTTGAACATCCACCGCACGTTCCGTGACGGGATAGTCCTTTCCACGAACGGCGTCGATAATCCTGGTTCGGGAAAAGACCATCCCCGGATTCTCCAGAAAGAACTCAAGAAGGGCAAACTCGGTTGACGAGAGGGCGATCTTGCGCTCATTCACGAAAACTTCGTGCCGGCCGACATCCAAACGGATTCCGTGGGCCGACAAGTACTCCGGTCCGGGTGCCGGTGCGGATTCACCACCTTTTCTCAAAGCCGCCCGCAGGCGTGCAACGAGGATCCTGGGGCTGAAGGGTTTTGTGACGTAATCGTCGGCTCCCGTCTCAAGTCCCGCGACGACATCCATCTCCTCCGATTTTGCGGTCAGCATGATAACGGGAATATGCCTCGTGCGATCGTCGGCCTTGAGACGTCGGCACACAATTGTTCCGCTCATATCGGGAAGCATGAGATCGAGAATAATCGCATCGGGATGACGTCGGTTCACCGCGGCAAACGCTTCGGTGGCACTTCCCGCCGTCAGGACGTGAAATCCTTCTTTCTTGAGATTGTATCGAATCAATTCCTGAATATCCGGTTCATCATCGACGATCAGAATCGTTTCCTGCGTCATAACCCGTTGTACCTCATGAACAGCATCGACGTGAGACGGTCATAGACTATGAAGGTAGTGTTAGGTTCATGTTAGGCTACGGTGTGAGTCCTTCCGCGGTAAGTTCCCGGACAAACCACCCATACAGCGCGACGACGCGGTTGTAGAAACTGTCCCGGGCACGCTCCTGCAGACCGAAGAGCGCCGGTACCCGAATACCGAGATTCCCGTAAAACTCGATGACTCCCTCATCGGAATCCGGTCGAATCAGGATAAAGGTCTTGAGATTGCCCGGAGTGACAAGGGGAACAAACTTGTAGACCATGGTGGTCGTGTTTTCCATGGAGAGGAGGATCTCCCCGTCGGACCGCAGATAATCAATTTTCTGAACGTTCTCTCCAAAGGAACTGTCCTTTTGAAACGCATAAATCCGGTCTTCCCGGGGGACTTCGGTAACGAACGGATCGGATATGCGATTGCGCCGTTCCGGCCCATCAACGACGTAGCTCTCTTCGTAAAAAATACGCATCCGTTCCCGGCTCGCCGAGTAGTACTCCAGACCTTCCATGGTGCTGATACTCCGGAGAATATTGTATATGCGCAATGTTCCACCGTCAGAAAACGCCGCGTCCCCAACGGGTATGGGAACGATGATCTCTATCCCGACCCTGGGATCCAGCGCCTCCAGGCCTGACTCAATTGAAGAAACAAGTGATGAAGGGGGAGCGAGAGATGTATCCACTGAGTCTGTATAAAAGTTGGACATGCCGCCGGGAAGGCGGTCATCCGCTGCACGCTGGGCGGATAGAATCGGGACAAAAGAAACGAGTCCCAGAAGGAGCGCAATTGCGGGTCGATATCTGTACATGGTACGGTAACGTACAACGGTGAGGACATTCTAACAATATGGGCACGATAATTTTTACCGGCGGCGGTACGGGAGGGCACGTCTATCCCGGCCTGGCAGTATACGATGCACTCAGTCCTGAACTCCGCCGCAAGGTCATGTGGGTCGGGTCCAGATCAGGGATGGAAGAGCGTATCATACGCTCCCACGGCATTCCCTATCGGAGCGTACAGACCGGAAAGCTCCGTCGTTACTTCGATCTGGAAAATGTCATCGACGCATTCCGTGTCGTCATTGGTATTGTCCAGGCCGTTGTCCTTCTCCGGCAGCTTGAGGGGGAGATCGTCTTCTCAAAAGGCGGTTTTGTCGCCGTCCCCGTCGTATTTGCGGCGCGGCTGCTTAAAATACCGGTGGTGATCCATGAATCCGATGCTGATCCGGGGCTTGCAACGCGACTGACCGCCCCATTTGCCCGTACCGTCTGTGTGCCGTATCGCGAAACTGCTACCTTCTTCTCTGAATCCATACGACAACGGGTTGTGGTAACGGGAAATCCCGTGCGAGCCGCCTTTTATTCCGCCGAGACTGAAGGAGTCCTTCAGCGTCTGGGACTTGAGGAGAGTGCGGACCCGGTGATTCTGGTAACCGGCGGATCCCTGGGGGCGCGGCAGGTGAACGACTGGATCGAGTCAATCATCGGTGAGCTGTGCCGCCACGCCGTCGTCGTTCACCAGACGGGTGATAAGGAAGAGGGGCGCATTACAACAATCCGCGGACTCGCGCCTGCCGGCCGCTACTACGGCGCAGCCACCTTTCACGACGAGTTCCCCGCGCTTCTGCGACGGGCGGATATTGTCGTTGCCCGGGCCGGCGCGGGAACGATCTGGGAGCTCTCCGCCGTCGCTGTTCCCGCGGTCCTTATTCCCCTCTCCACGGGAACCTCCCGGGGGGATCAGCTCAGGAACGCGGAGCGGTACCGGGAATCGGGGTGTGCCGAGGTGATAGATGATCCCCGTTCGACAGGTGCGGATCTCCTTGCGGTACTCCTCAATCTGATACACGACGGAGCGCGAAGGAGCGCCATGGCTGCCGCGGCGCGGCGCTGGAGCCATGGAAACGCCGCTGCAACGATCGCCGGGATGATCAGCCCCTGAACCGGACGGTCATTGTTTGATGCTCCTTTTCTGTTTACAATACTGATGTATGGACATGAGCTTATCGGGGTTGGATATCGTATTTATCGTTATTATCGTTTTTTTCACCGTTCGGGTGGGGATAAAGGGATTTGTAAAAGAATTCATGTCCATGGCCGCCCTGATTCTCGGTATTGCGGTGGCGGTATTTTTCTCCGGTGTCACCTCCGGGTATATTCGGCCTTACATCGGTGACGGGCCCTGGGCGCAGGTTGTCGCATTCCTCGGCCTCTTTCTCATCACATACATCGTCGTGAAACTTTTTGAGACGGCTCTCGACCGTCTTGTGGAAAAGATTCATCTGGAAAGCCTCGACAGGGCTCTCGGTTTTTTTCTCGGCATCTGTGAAGGGATTCTTGTCGTGTTTGTTGCGGTACTACTGCTGCAGCTTCAACCACTCTTTGACGCCCAGACCTTATTGGCTGAAAGTGTCTTTGCCGCAGTGCTGCAGCCGCTGTTGCCCTATGCACAGCAGATTATTTCGATCGGTACATAATGTTTGAGAATATCATCGGCTTATCCCGGGTGTGCGACGACCTCCGGCGGGACATAACAACCGGTACACTTCCCGGTTCCATCCTTATTTCGGGTCCCCGTTACGGCGGCAAGTCTTCGGTAGCGCTGGAAACGGCCCGGGTGATCACATGCACCGAAAAAGGTCTGTGGAACTGCACGTGCCGATCATGTTCAATGCATCGGGCGCTGCAGCATCCAAACACACTCATGCTTGGACCCCGCTATTTTTCCCAGGAAATTGCGGCCGCCCTCGCTGCCTTCCGCAGGGAAAACCGCTCGGGTACCCGATTCCTCGTCGTTCGGAGTGTGCGAAAGCTCATACGCCGCTTTGAACCGCTTGTATGGCCAGAAAACAGGATCAAGAGTGCCTTGCCCGTCGCCGAGAATCTGGAGTCGACGCTTGCCGATTTTGACGCCGCCGCCGAAGAGGACGCATCCTCTCTCCCGTCGATACTCGGGAAGATAGAAAAAGAATCGATCCGGCTGGAGCAGCTCCTCCCCCACGATTCCGTCCCCGTCGACGTCATACGCGCCGTGTCGGGGTGGTCACACCTGATGTCGTCGGGGGGACGGCAGGTTGTCATCATAGAAGAGGCCCACACCCTTCAGGAAGGCGCCCGCAACGGCATGCTCAAGATCCTTGAGGAGCCGCCGGTCAATACCACATTCATTCTTACTTCGTCCCGGAAGACGGCCCTCATCCCGACGATTCGGTCCCGACTGCGGGCATATGAATTACCGGAACGGCGGGAGGAAGATCAACAGGCGGTGCAACGCCGCATCTTTCGTCTGGAGACACCGGCGGAGCGACTACGCGAGTTTTTCCGCGACCAGACGGGTGTTGATGGGGACAGCTGGCCGACGATAAGCCGGGAGCTTGTCGATCATATTGAAGAGGGAAGACCGACCCATAGTATTGAACGACGATTGAAAGATCGCATCGCTGCAACGTCGCCGCGGCACGGAGCGGAGTACTTTCTCGATTCACTTGAAGAGGAAATTCGTCTTCGTCTGCGGGAAAACGCAGGAGGTGTGGTGACCCGACGGGTGCTTTTCAACTGGAGTGCCCTCGTTCGTCGCTACTGGAGCAGAATCGATACAAGAAACATGAGCCCCCAGTCGGTATTACCCGCGCTTATCCTTGCATTGAAAAAGACAGTGGAGAAGGTTGAATCATGAGAGGTTTTGTCCGGAGGGCTTTGGAAAAGCTCCCGAAGCTGGATACGGAACAGATTGAACACCTCTTTCACGACCTTGGAGAAGAGAACGAGCGGCTGGCGGTGGTTCTCGATTCCATGAACGACGGAGTATGTGTCACCGATGAGACTCACCGTCTCATGCTCGTTAACAAGGCGGCGGAACGCCTGATTCCGTTTATTCCGGGCAAGATCATCGGTGATCGGTCCGTCTGGCACGTGATCGGCGATGCGGATATTTCCGCATTCGTCCAGCATACGCTTGAAAATGACGAATCCGTGTCCGACAGGGAGTTCACTCTCGACCAAAGCGGAAAAACCAGGATTCTGAGCTGCAGTATCATCCCCCTGGTCCAGGCGGGACATATACGAGGCAATATCCTGCAACTTGTCGATATCTCGGAGAAACGGGGAAGAGAGGCGCGATTGCGCAGGGCCGAGAGTCTCGCCAGTCTGACGACTCTGGCGGCGGGTGTCGCCCACGAGATCAAAAATCCCCTCGGATCCATCGGCATTCACGCCCAGCTCCTGCGCAAAATGATAGCCCGGGCGGAGGTGGAGAATCGGGAGACCGTGATAAATTATCTCGGAGTGATTGAAGAAGAGATTGAGCGCCTCAATAAGATCGTTGTGGACTTTCTCTTTGCCGTTCGTCCAATGGATACCGATCTTCAGGAGCATGACCTCAATGGTCTGGTGAGCGACATGCTTTCATTCGTACGATATGAGCTCGCCCAGGGCAATATCGAACTTGTGAAAGAACTGGATGAAGAGCTGCCGCGACTTCAGCTGGATCCGAAGTACTTCAAACAGGCTCTTCTGAATATCATTAAGAATGCCATTTCAGCGATGCCGAAGGGCGGCATGTTACGGGTCAATACTGAGCAGCGGGGCGATCAGGCGATGTTGTTCATCAGCGACAACGGAATCGGCATGAGTGACGATGTTCGTGACAAGATTTTTGAGCCCTATTTTACGACCAAGGATTTTGGAAGCGGGATCGGACTCACCCTTGTATACAAAGTCATTAAGGAACATATGGGCGATATTTCGGTGACATCCAAGGAAGGTCATGGAACGACATTTACAATCTCACTCCCCATTCCGCAAAAGGAAACCCCTCTCATTACGTGGGAAGGTCATGATGAGAAGGAAGGGTACCGGCGGTGACGTTTAATGTACTGATTGTCGATGACGAGAAAAACATTCGTGCCGGTCTGGGCCGCGCCCTCGAGCTGGACGGGTACAACACGTTCCTGGCGGCGGACGGACAGGAAGCGCTCGATGTCATTCAGAATGAAGAGGTAGATCTGGTCATCGCCGATCTCAAAATGCCGCGGGTTTCCGGTGAGGAGCTCCTGCGTCACGTGGTCGACCACTATCCCACCGTGCCGGTAATCATCCTGACCGGGCACGGAACGATTGAAACGGCCGTACAGGCGATGCGGGACGGAGCCTACGACTTTCTCACAAAGCCCGTCTCCCTTGACCGCCTCTCCCTCCTTGCGAAGCGGGCGTTGTCCAATCGGGAGCTGGTGCTCCAGCATCGTCGCCTGCAACATGAACTTGAAAACCAGCGCGGTCGCTTTTCAATCGTGGGAACAAGCTCCGCCCTTCAACACGTCATGGATGTGGTGCGCCAGGTTGCTCCGACAAAGGCGTCGGTGCTCATAACGGGAGAAAGCGGCGTCGGGAAGGAACTCATTGCGGACGCGATCCACCGTCTTTCCGACAGGGGAGACAATCCGTTCATAAAAGTGCATTGCGCGGCATTGACGGAGTCCCTTCTGGAGAGCGAATTGTTCGGTCATGAAAAAGGCGCATTCACCGGTGCAATCGGCCGCAAACGCGGGCGTTTTGAACTGGCCAATACCGGTTCGATTTTTCTGGATGAAATCGGAGAGATAAACCAGAGTGTCCAGATAAAAATTCTGAGAGTCCTGCAGGAAAAGCAATTTGAACGTGTCGGTGGCGAAGAGACGGTGAAGGTGGATGTACGCATCATCGCCGCCACCAATCGTGACCTGCGCTCGGAAATAGACAAAGGGACGTTCAGGGAAGATCTCTACTATCGTCTGAACGTGGTGAATATCCATGTGCCCGCTCTGCGGGAACGAAAAGAAGATATCCCGCTCCTGTGTGCCGCATTTATCAAGGAGTTTGCAAATGAGAACGGCAAGCAGGTGGAGGGGATTGAACCACGGGCACGGGCGGCTCTGAACAATTACGACTGGCCGGGAAATATCCGGGAATTACGAAACAGCATTGAAAGTGCCGTCGTCATGGCGAAGGGACCGATCATCACCCTTGATGACCTCCCTCCGACGATCAATCGGGAAGGGGACGGTGACGACACGATACAAATCGCCCTTGGCAGCCGCCTCGACGAGGCGGAACGGGAGATCATCCGCAGCACCCTTGCGTTGCAGAACGGCAATAAAACGCGGACCGCTGAAGTACTCGGGATCGGCCGGAAGACGCTGCACCGTAAAATTGCGGAATACGGACTGGAAGAGTAGTCAGGGATTTACGCTTTTTGTCTTTCCGATTCTCACGAGAATCACCGTCACCAGAATCCACAGTCCAACGTTCAGCAACGATCCGTACGGACCGGGCAGAGTAAACCAGCTCATGCCTGCCAGGCCAAAGAGGATACTCCCGCTGTAGATCACGGCGATCAGTCTCCTGCCGATGAAACCCCTGTCAATCAGCCGATGGTGTATGTGTTCCCTGTCTGGTGAATGTACGGGGAGTCCCCGCAACGATCGACGAATAATGGCCAGAATGGTATCCATGATTGGCAGATAGAGAAGGCTCAACGTCGGTACGACGAGGAAAATCGCCTGATTCTCGACGTTCCGTCCGTTCAATCCAACGACGGGAAGGACCGCCAGGAAAAACCCGAGAAAGAGCGAGCCGCCGTCGCCCATGAAAATCTTCGCCGGTGGAAAATTGAATATCAGAAATCCGATGAGGCTGCCTACCAGGGCGAACGCGAGTATCGCCGTGAGCAGATTTCCCTCACCGAATGCGATGACTCCCATAAAAAAAGCTGCGATCCCGCTGTATCCCGCCGCAAGGCCGTCGGCGCCGTCAATGAGGTTGACCGCGTTGGCAATTGAAACGATCCAGATAACCGTAGCCGGGACGGCAAGCCACGTTGGAAGGTGGACGACGCCTATGAGGGGAAAGGCGATTGACTGGATCAACGCACCGGAGAAGACGACGATTACCGCCGAGATGATCTGTATGAGGAACTTGAGGGGAGCACGGAGATTGACGAAGTCGTCATATATGCCAAGACCGTGCATGACGGCCATACCGATAATCAGCAGCGCGATCCGTTCCTTGGTCCAAAGCGCTATATGTTCCGGACCTGCAACAAAGTAGAATCCAATCATCGCCGCAACAAAAAAGGAAACGAAAATCCCGACGCCTCCGAGGCGCGGAGTATCGACGGTATGGATTTTGCGCTGTCCCTTTTCATCGTACCATCGATACTTATGGGCAAAGCGCATAATGATGGGAATGACGAGTACGTTTATTACAACGGCGGCAAGGCAAATGACGACGATGCGAGTTGAAATAGGTGCCTCCTCTACGTTCGATAGTAATCGTTCAACTGCTTATATGCCAGTGTCACCCTATGGATAATCTCCGTGGCCTTTTTAGCACGTTCCGGGTCGTTGTGAAAGCGGTCGGGATGGTACGCCCGTAACAGTCTGCGGTACGCCGTCCTGATTTCTTCGTGGGGCGCGCCCGGTGTGAGTTCCAGGTCAAAATAGGCCTGTCGAATTTTCTGCGGGATGTCGGAGGCGGATCGAGCCGCGGGGGCGTATCGTGAGGGGCCGGAATTGCCGGGATCAGGTGCACGCCGTAGATAGTCTTCCAGTTCATTCCACGCTTCATTGTCCACCTCCTGGTTCTCAAATCGAGAATTAATCCATGATTTGACCAGAGTCTCTAATTGTTCCCACACGATGATACTATGGTACCGGAAAGAAAGGGTCCTGCCTACCGTTTTGCATCCACCGTCGTGATGGTACACTCAGCGGGTGACATCAACATCCAGCCTCTTTACGCAGGACGTTATCGCAGAAATGCGGCGGGAAATTGAAGATGCCCGCGGTCAGGAAATCCTCTTTGTAGGGCGCCTGGACCGGGACGGAATGGTCGTCGCCGTCGACGTATTTGCCCGGGGTAACGAAACGTCCGTGGCCGCACCGATGGAGTTCTGCGAACGGGGCGACATCATTATACACAACCATCCGAGCGGAAAGCTGACACCGAGCGACGCGGATGTGGAAGTTTCAGCGTATCTCGCGCAGACCGGCATCGGCTCAGCCGTCGTGGACAACGACGTTGAGTATGTATATGTCCTTGTGGAACCCCTTCCGCCTGCAGTCATTGAGAAGATAGACGGCGATGAACTCGCTGCATTTTTGCAGGAGGGCGGGAAAATCGGGGAACTTCTTCCGGAGTTCAGGGAACGCCCAAGCCAGGTCGCCATGCTGCGGACCGTCGCAACCGGATTGAATGAAGACAGGATCGTCGCTGCCGAGGCGGGAACGGGAGTGGGGAAGTCGTATGCGTACCTTATCCCGGCGGTGGCCTGGGCATCCCGCAACAGAGAGCGAATTGTCATAGCCACGGCAACTATCAATCTTCAGCAGCAGCTCATCGACAAGGATTTGAAAACGGTACAGCGCCTTCTCGGTACAACGGTGAAAACGGCTCTCGTAAAGGGACGGGGCAATTACCTGTGTCCAAGGCGTCTGCAGGAGCTCCAGGAGGAGACCTCCCTCTTTGACGACGACGAAACGATACGGGCAATAGGTGACTGGGCACAAACGACGTCGAGCGGAAGCCGGAGCGACGCTCCCGTCTTTGTCACCGATGACCTGTGGGGGAAAATCAACAGCGAGGTCGACAGCTGTTCCGTAGCCCGGTGTCCAAACAGGGAACGATGCTTTGTGTTGAAGGCGCGGAGGGAAGCGGCAGCCGCACAGATTCTTGTGGCAAACCACCATCTCGTTTTCAGCGATCTGGCGATACGGAATGCCGGAGCAGGGTGGGAGGGCACGGCGGTCCTGCCGGCGTTTCAACGGATCATTTTTGACGAGGCCCACAATCTCGAGCGTGCCGCGACGTCTTTTTTCTCCGAGACGATGAGTTACCACGCCATAAACCGCCAACTGGGTCGCCTTCTTCGCAGGCGGGGGACCCGACGATTTGGACTTGTGGAACGAATGCCCGGATTGAACGTCTCCCCCGACGCACTGCGTCAGGTTGAGACGGAAATAGAGAGAACCAGAAAAGAGGGAGAAACCTTCAATGAACGTCTGGTCGGGTTTATTGCGGGAACCGGTTCGTGGCGATTGACGGACGATACGGCGGCTGCCTTCAGGAACAGTCTTGTCGATCTTATGACGGAGATGCACGGTGCGCTCATGATGTTGGCCGCCCGAATGACGAAAGTTTCCAGGGAAGTGGATGACGTCTATCGGGAGGATCCCAATTTTCTACAATGGGTGGCCGTCACCCATCGCATAGAGCGTATCGCCGCAGTTCTCCTCCGCTTTCGTGACGGCGAACACGACGAAGAGTCGGTCTTCTGGTTCGAAGAACGTCGCGATCAGAGGGGGCGTGGATGGGTTTCCGTCGTCATCACGCCTCTTGACCTGAGCGCGCTCATGGAAGAAGCGCTGTTTCAGCGGTATGCGACGGTCGTCCTTACCAGCGCCACTCTCGCCGTCAACGGATCATTTACGTTCTGGGCAGACCGCATCGGAGTACCCCTTGATGATGAACGCACCGACGCGCATCAGTACCCCTCTCCCTTTGACTACGCCTCGCGTGTGCTCCTTTCTGTACCTCTGGACGCGCCCTTTCCCAATGAAGAGGGATACGATCGGTATCTCTCAACGTTGATTCAGCGACTGGTCAACGCCTCCCGGGGCGGCGCCCTTATTCTTTTCACCTCCTATCGTCAAATGATCGAACTTTTCGAGGAAACCGCACCCCTCCTGGAATCGCGGGGATATCCCTGCTATCGACAGGGAACCGATGATCGGGGGCGTCTGCTCGACCGGTTCCAGCGTGAACTCGGGGGCGTCCTCTTTGCGACGGACAGTTTCTGGGAGGGAGTTGATGCACCCGGGGAGACGCTGAGACTGGTAATAGTCTGTCGATTGCCCTTCCGGGTTCCCACCGATCCGGTACAGCAGGCGCGGGCAGAAGCGGTGGAGCGGCGAGGGGGGAACGCCTTTTCATCATTCAGCCTGCCCCAGGCGGTGACACGACTGAAGCAGGGTTTCGGACGGCTCATGCGGCGCTGGGACGACTACGGGGTGGTCGTCGTCACCGATCCCCGTATGGTCAAGAAGAGCTACGGCCGGGTTTTCTGGAACAGTCTCCCTCCGGCGCGTCCGCTCATCGCATCGGGTGAAGAGATCGAAGAAGAGGTACGGGAGCATATCGGAAGAATGGAGCGGCTGCGGTGAAACCGCAGGTAAGCAAAGGGCCTGCTGAAAAAAAAGACCGCCGAAAGGCGGTCTTTTCCGGATTAACGGCGTGGTCTCAGTCGGAAATCACCGCGAGAATGTCGCCCATTGAGAGAATGAGATGATCGTCACCGTCGATCTTTACGGTCGTTCCCGCATATTTATCAAACATAACGCGGTCGCCCGGCTTCACCTTGATCTCCTCTTCATCGTCTCCCACGGCGATTACCGAAGCGATTTGGGTCTTTTCCTGAGCAGTTTCCGGAATAAACAGGCCACCCTTTGTCTTTTCCTCTTCCTGCTCCATTTTTACAAGTACACGATCACCTAGCGGTTTAACAGTCATGCTGTCCTCCTAATATGAATTTCACTGTGTGTTGTTTGTGGAGATAATCCGCGGCAAATATACCGATCACGTCTCCTGCGGTCAAGAAAAACGTTGAAATGTGTCGTCCTTTCATCGTTGTGACCCGCAGATGCGGCATCGACGGGAAATATGGGGCATTTTCGCCCTCTTTTTCGGAATGATTACTAATTCGTGTCGGAATGACTCAATCGGAGGTCGCACCACCAATCGCATTAAACTGCAAAGGACTGTTAAATCATTACTGTATAAATAAATATCGAGAAAATACTGTCGGCGAAAAGGTTGGCACGGTCATTGCTTTATTATGTGTGGAGGTAACCAATGGCCGCAACTGCAACAAAATCTCGTCCCGTACGCACATCAACTCACCGGAGTGACGATGAGAATGTGCTCTCGATGTACCTCAAAGAAATCAACAAGGTACCCCTTTTGACGAGAGATGAGGAAGACTATCACGCCCGTCGAGCAGCCAAAGGGATCCAGGAGTCGAAGGATGCGCTCATCCAGGCGAATCTTCGGTTTGTCGTGAATGTCGCAAAGAAGTATCAGAATCAGGGACTGCCGTTGTCCGACCTCATCAGCGAAGGCAACATCGGATTGATGAATGCCATTGAGCGATTTGACGTGGACAAGGGATACCATTTTATTTCCTACGCGGTGTGGTGGATCAGACAGGCGATCCTGAAGGCGATTTGCGAAAAATCACGCATGATCAGACTGCCCCTGAATCGCGCCAACGAACTGGTCCAGATCGAGAAGGTACGGAAAGAAATTACCGGTTCCAAAGGCGAAGAGGCTGAAATCCGGGAAATCGCGCGGACCCTTGAAATGACACCTGAACACGTTGCCGATCTGGTCAACATTTCCAGGGATCTCGTTTCCCTCGAGACACCGGTGTACAACGAAAAGGACTCGTCAGTACTTGGTGATTTTATTGAAGACCGGCATTACGTCCAGCCGGAAACGCTCACCATTGAACGATCACTGAAGGACGATATCAACGAAGTGCTCGCCACACTCACCGAGAAGGAAGCCGAAATCATACAGTTCCGCTTCGGACTGAACGGGCGGAGTCCCCTTTCACTCAAGGAGATCGGCGACCGCTACAGTCTCACAAAAGAGCGTATCCGACAGATCGAGAAAAAGGCGCTCCGGCGGTTGCAGCACCCCAATCGGGCGCAATATCTGGAAGCATATATCGCCTGACGGCGTCCACACGAGCCCCGCGGTCAATTGAACGTTGACAGCGGGGCTTTTTTTCTATAGTTTGGGCTTCAAAGTGAAACTACCTATCACAATCAACAAATCAATACAGTATCGGGGGTTATCTTACGATGGCAACTAAGCGCGTCTATTTCTTTGGAGACGGAAAAGCTGAGGGTTCGGCCAAGATGAAACAGCTCTTGGGCGGAAAGGGTGCAAACCTGCACGAGATGTCGAGCATCGGCGTTCCCGTTCCTCCTGGTTTCACCATCACGACGGAGACGTGTGATGAATATTTCAAGAATGGAAATGAGTATCCCCAGGGTCTCGAGAAAGAGGTCATGGACCATCTCGGAAGACTGGAGAAACTCATGGGGAAGAAACTTGGAGACGCCAAGGACCCCCTTCTTGTATCGGTCCGGTCCGGCGCGGCGGAGTCACTGCCGGGCATGATGGACACCGTTCTCAACCTTGGTATGAACGACGAGGCGGTAAAGGGACTTGCTGAAGTTTCCGGAAACCAGCGCTTTGCCTGGGACGCCTATCGTCGCTTTATCCAGATGTTCAGCGACGTCGTAAAGGGTACTTCCATTGAGCCCTATGAGCACGCCCTGGAAGCGGCGAAGAAGGCGAAGGGCGTGGAGGAAGATACCGACCTTGATGCGTCGGACCTCGCCAAATTGACCGAGGAATACAAGAAAATCTACAGGAAAGCCGCCGGTGAGGATTTTCCCCAGGATCCGGTGAAGCAGATGTGGGACTCCATCGGCGCCGTTTTCGGCAGCTGGAACAACCCCAAGGCGGTCACCTACCGCAAGATCAACGATATCAAGGGACTGATCGGGACCGCCGTCAACATCGTTTCCATGGTATACGGCAACCTGGGCGATGATTCAGGTACGGGAGTCTGTTTCTCCCGGGATCCCTCTACGGGCGAAAAAGTCTTCTACGGTGAGTACCTCATGAACGCCCAGGGTGAAGACGTTGTCGCCGGTATCAGAACACCGAAGACGCTGTCCACCCTTGCCGACCAGAGTCCTGAAATCTACCAGCAACTCGACGACGTTCGTGCCAAGCTGGAAGCGCATTACCAGGACATGCAGGACATGGAGTTCACCATTCAGCAGGGTTCGCTCTACATCCTCCAGACCCGGAACGGAAAACGCACCGGTGCGGCGGCCATTAAGATCGCCGTGGACATGGTGGACGAAGGGGTGATCAATGAGGAAAAGGCGGTCACCCGGGTAACTCCGCAGCAGCTGGACCAGGTCTTTCATCCCATGATCGATCCGCTGGCCAAGAAAAAGAACAAGGCCATCGCAAAAGGCCTCAACGCCTCGCCCGGATCCGCGGCGGGTCAGATCGTCTTTACCGCCGATGACGCGGAAGAGTGGGTGAAGAAGGGCAAGAAAGTGCTCCTCGTTCGCCGGGAGACGAGCCCTGAGGATATCGGCGGTATGCATGCAGCCGAAGGTATTCTCACCTCCACCGGTGGTATGACCAGTCACGCCGCCGTTGTCGCCCGCGGTATGGGTACGCCCTGTGTCGCCGGTTGTAAGGCAGTCGAGGTAGGCAACAAAGTCATGAATGTCGGTGGGACGCAGTACAAGGAAGGGGATTTCATCACCATCGACGGCTCCACCGGTGAAGTCTTTGCCGGAGAAATGCCGGTGATCGAACCGAAAGTAAGCGAAGAGCTCGACCGCTTCCTCTCATGGACCGACACGGTCCGGGCGACGGCACAGCGGCCGGGACTTTCCAACCAGGTGTTCAACATTCGCACCAACGCAGATACCCCCCACGATGCGGAGGTTGCCCGCAAGTACGGCGCCGAGGGAATCGGTCTGTGTCGGACGGAGCATATGTTCTTTGAAGAGGACAAGATCCGCAGTTTCCGTGAGATGATCGTTGCGGAAGACAAGGCTGCCCGTGAAAAGGCGCTTGCAAAGCTGCTGCCCCTTCAGCAGAAGGACTTTGAGGGGATCTTCAAGGTGATGGAAGGACTTCCCGTCACGGTACGTCTCCTCGATCCCCCGCTGCATGAGTTTGTTCCCCATGAAGAGGCTCAAATCAAGGAACTTGCCAAGATCGGGGGCATCACCGTTGAGCAGTTGAAGGCGAAGATAGACTCACTCCATGAGCTCAACCCCATGCTGGGACATCGCGGTTGTCGCCTTGGTATCACCTACCCCGAAATCTACGACATGCAGGTAGAGGCGATCATGAAGGCCGCTGCTACCGTGGCGAAGAAGGGCGGGAAGGTTTATCCGGAAATCATGATTCCTCTCATCGGGACCTACAAGGAACTTGCAATTCTCCGCGCAAATGCCGAGAAGGTTGCCGAGAAGGTCGTATCCGAGTCGGGCCAGAAGATCGAGTACAAGATCGGTACGATGATTGAGATTCCCCGGGCGGCGCTGACGGCGGACGAGGTTGCGGCTCACGCCGACTTCTTCAGCTTCGGTACCAACGACCTGACGCAAATGAGCTTTGGATACAGCCGGGACGACGTGGGAAGCTTCCTTCCCCAGTATGTCGAGGACGGTATTCTCGAGTACGATCCTTTTGCCGTCCTGGACCAGGACGGTGTCGGTCAGCTCGTGAAGATGGGCACTGAAAAGGGCCGGAGTACCAAGAAGGACCTCAAGGTCGGTATCTGCGGCGAGCACGGTGGTGAGCCCAAGTCGGTGGAGTTCTGCTACCGCACCGGACTTAACTACGTGAGCTGCTCACCCTTCCGCGTTCCCATCGCACGATTGGCCGCGGCACAGGCGGTGCTTGCCAACCGCTGACAGCGCGTAATCTTTCGCCTGTAATCGGCGATAGAACATCGAGTGTCTCAGGACACTCAGGGGACCGCCTCTCGTGGGCGGTCCTTTTTTTTGTCATGAATGGAAATATGTAGCGGAAATATGAGCAGACCGAAAGGGTAAAAAAAATGCCTCCCTTGTGAAAAGGAAGGCAATGTGCCGCCGAACGGAATCGAACCGTTGACACGAGGATTTTCAGTCCTCTGCTCTACCGACTGAGCTACAGCGGCACGTTGAATGAGAGAGTTTGTACCAGATACGACGGCGATGTGTCAACCGGCTGCCCGTCCCTTCTGCAGAGAGTACATCCGATACGCCGCGGTATGTTGACCTGAGGTGGACGGGTACCGCATCATGGGGGAGATGGACGAGGCACAACGTCGCGCAGCGGGAGCATACAAAAAAGTGCAGGGTCTCCTGAAGGAGGTCGCCCGGAGCACACCACCTTCTTCCGGCCGGACGGCTGGAAAGGACGGTTTGATCGGCGCAACGGTACGCCCGTCGGATGTGTCGGACGAGACGAAGCTCCGTGATGTCGCCGGTTTTCTCACACTTGTAGGTCGTGACGAGGCGGCGGCGATCCTGAAGCGTCTGCCCGAGGAAGACGCCCGCCGCGTGGTGGACACGATGGCTCATCTGGAGCCGATTTCCAGGCACGACGCCATGAGAATTCTCACCCGTTTTGGTGCTGCCGATCGAACGATGCGGACCATCGCCGCGACGGGAGAAACGCGCTCGGGACCGGAAACGGCGCGGGAGATTCTCGTGCGCGCCTTCGGGCCGGAATGGGGAGAACGCCGATTCTACGAGATACTGCCCGAGGAGAAACCCTATCGATTCGCCTTTCTCGAGGAGGCCGACGGGAAGCAGCTCTCCTTCCTTCTCAGGAATGAAAGTGTCCCCGCGATTGCGATCATGTGCGCCAACATGCCGAGACATGCGGCGGCGCGACTGCTTGGCGCCCTGGAACGGGAAAAGAAAGGCGCCGTGGTGCAGCGTATCGCCAATATGGGCCCCGTAGCCCCGGAGGTGCTGGATGCGGTGGAAAAGACGCTGAGGAAGCGGCTGGAAGCGATACAGCGGCCCGAAGGAGATGAAATCGACGGAGAGGAGCGACTTGCCGAAATTCTCCGCTATATGGATCTCCCCTCCAGCGACAGGATTCTCCACAGCCTGGGAGAGGTGAGCGCGGAACTTGCCGAGCACATCAGGAGTCGACTCAGTACTCCCGAGGATATATTGTACGTTCCCGACAGGGACGTGCAGAAAGTGCTGCAGCGTGTCGACGACGTGGATCTTGCAACGATCATCAAAGGCAAGAGCGAACAGTTTGTGAAGCGTCTGCAGGGCGGGGTAAGTCAGCGTCGCTGGGAGTTGATCCTCATGCAGCGGGAGAGCCTCGGGCCAATGAAGAGGAGTGACGTCGACCGGGTGACAACGGATTTCATGAAACTCCTTCGCGATATGGCCCTGAAAGGTGAAATTGTGGTGCAGCTGCCCGGAGAGGATGAGTGGGTCACATGAAACGAGCGGATTTGGGATTGGCGTATCTGTTCTGGTTGCCGTCGCTGACGGGAATCGCCGGGTTGCATAGGTTTTATCTCGGAAAGCCGCTGACGGGGTTTCTGTATCTCATTACCATGGGGCTTTTTGGATTCGGTACTTTTTATGACGCCCTGATGATGCCGAGAATCGTACGCCGTGCGCGACTGGAAGACCACCTCGATCGATTGCTTGACGACGAGCCGTATTACGGCGATCCTCTGCAGCCGCCGCCGGGCAACACGGGACAGCGCTCCAGAACACTGGAGCACGCCATACTCACCCTTGCTGAAGAACGCCACGGAATCGTCACCCCCGCCCGTGTCGCCCTTTCCGCGGAAGTGAGCGCCGAGAAGGCTCGGGACGGGCTGGATAAACTTGTTGAGCAGGGATTTGCCGACGTACGGGTGAGCCGCGAGGGGCTCATGGTCTACGTCTTTCCGGAGTTTCTCGACAAAAAGGGTGAGGAAGAACTTGATTCGTTGACCTGACGACGTTGTTTTTCTATCATAGCCAGCTATGACAGCCAACGAATTACGCCGGAAGTATATCGAGTATTTTAAACAACACGACCATGCGGAGATTTCCGGGAAGTCTCTCATCCCCGAGAATGACCCGACCGTTCTTTTCACGACTGCGGGAATGCATCCCCTGGTTCCCTATATTCTCGGTGAACCCCACCCGGCGGGGGAGAGACTGGTGGACGTGCAGAAGTGCATACGCACCGGAGATATCGACGAGGTCGGTGACACCAGCCACCTCACCTTTTTTGAAATGCTCGGAAACTGGTCGCTCGGTGACTATTTCAAGGAAGGCGCGATCGAAATGAGCTGGAAGTTTCTTACCGGGAAGGAGTGGCTCGGCATCGATCCCGACCGTATCTCGGTAACCGTCTTCGCCGGTGACGACGATGTTCCCAGGGACGATGAAAGCGCCTCCATATGGGAACGTGTCGGTGTTCCCAGAGAGCGTATCTACTACCTCGGCCGCAAGGACAACTGGTGGGGGCCGGCGGGACAGACCGGACCCTGCGGACCCGACTCGGAAATGTTCATCGACACCGGGATTCCCGGAACGCCCGAGAGCAGACCGGGCGTTTCCGACGGAAAGTACCTGGAAGTGTGGAACGACGTCTTCATGCAGTACAACAAGGACGCAGACGGCAATTACACACCGATGAAGCGGAAATGCGTCGATACCGGGATGGGCGTGGAGCGCACGATCGCGATCCTGCAGGGCAAGAAGTCCGTGTACGACACGGAAGTCTTCCAGCCGATCATTCACACGATCGAAGAGCTTACGGGCGGAACCTACGGCACCGATGAAGATGCCGATCGTTCCATGCGGATCATTGCCGATCACGTACGGACCGCGACGTTCATACTCGGCGACGAAAACCCCGTCACGCCGTCAAACATGGCTCAGGGATACGTCCTGCGTCGTCTGATCAGGCGTGCGATGCGCCACGGTCGAAAGCTCGGGCTGGAGGGAGAGTTCCTCGTCAAGCCTGCCAGAGTCGTCATCGACACCTATTCAGAAGCATATCCAATTCTTGCCAGGCAGGGAGACTTCATCCTTGAAGAGCTCGCCAAGGAAGAGGAACGCTTTCTCAAGACCCTGCAGAACGGAGAGCGGGAGTTTGAAAAGATGCTCCCCAACCTTCTCAAGGGAAACAAGCGGGAAATACCCGGGCGACTGGCCTTCAAGCTGTATGACACCTACGGCTTCCCACTTGAGATAACCCAGGAACTTGCGAGGGAACACGAGCTCTCCGTCGATGTGGACGGCTTTGAGAAAGCCTTTGAGAAGCACCGGGAAAAATCCAAACTCGACGCCAATCAAACGTTCAAGGGCGGTCTGGCGGACCACTCCGAAATGACAACGGCCCTTCACACGGCCACCCACTTGATGCATCAGGCGCTCCGGGACGTCCTCGGCGACCACGTCTCACAGAAGGGAAGTAACATCACCCCCGAGCGCTTGCGCTTCGACTTTTCCCATCCCGAAAAAATGACGCCTGAGCAGATCAGGCAGGTGGAAGAGATCGTAAACGAGAAAATTTCACAGGACCTCCCCGTGTCGATGAAGACGACGACCCTTGAGGATGCCCGGAAGGAAGGCGCTCTTGCCTTCTTTGGTGATCGATACGACGAGGTAGTGAAGATGTACTCCATCGGTGACTACTCAAAGGAAGTGTGCGGCGGGCCGCATGTGGACCATACCGGTCAATTGGGAAGTTTCAGGATCGTGAAGGAGCAGTCTTCATCCCAGGGCGTACGCCGGATTAAGGCGGTACTGAAGCGGTAGGGGAATGGCGCTGCGCCGGCTTCTGCAGCCTGCGCAGCGCCACCTGAGGTCGCTGCGGGTCAGCTCACCGACCTGAGATCATCGATTCGTCGCAGTATCACCTTGGCGGGATGGCGGACAACCTGGGTGTGACGGGAGAGGACGGCGAGTGCTTCGGGGATGCGTTTCTGCTCTTCATAACAGGCGGCAAGCTCCAGGGTTGCCCGCACATTTGTCGGGTCGCCGTTGACGATGTCTTCAAGTGTGGCTATAGCCGACGTATAGTCCTTCCTGATACGGTGAATGATTGCCAATCCCAGTACGGCGTAGGAATCGAAGGCAATATTCAGCGCCCGACGATAGAAGTCCTCAGCCGTTTCCAGATCACCCAGATTACGATAGGCGTCGCCGGCACGCGTCAAAATGACTTTGTTGTTCCTGTCCAGCTCAAGCAGACGCAGCCAATACTCGAGAGATTGTGCAGGCTGATGCATACCGCGATAGCAGTCGGCAAGGCCGTAGAGGGCGTAGAAATTTTTAGGGTCCCGCTCTATCGCTTTCAGGAAATAGGGAACACCCGACTCATAGGTCTTGAGTTTTCTATGGCAGTTGCCGAGTGAGGTCAGGACGCGGATGTCCACCCGTTCGCCGCTGATGGCGTACATCGTTTCCCAGTAGTGACGCGCCTGGTCATAGTGCTTGAAATCGTAGTAGAGGTGACCCATTCCTATGAGGGCGTAGGCATTGTCTTCCTCCAGCGACAGGACGCGGAGGTAGAGGTCCCGGGACCGTTCAAAGTTACGCGCTTTTCGATACGCGTCGGCAACACGGGTCAGGACGGTGACGTTCTCGTTGTCGTGCTGGAGATACTGTTCCCAGTATTGAACGGCCCTGTTGTACTGCTTGAGTTCGCGGTAGCTTTCGGCAAGGCCGAATATGGCGTAGTTGTTGTCCGGGTAGAAATCCAGACAGCGTCTGTAATATTCGGCGGCGACTTCAAAGTGACGCTGTTTCCGTTCCAGGTCACCAAGACCGACCAATGCGTAGTTGTTTTCTTTGTCTTCCGCCAGAATTTCTTCGAACTTTGTACGCGCCTCGGCGTACATCTTTTCCTTCAGGAGCTGGTATCCCTGTTGGGAAAGAACGGCAAGGCGTTCTTTCGTTTCGTCGTCGAATGTATGATCTTCCGTATGATGTTCTTCACTCATCTGCTTGTAACCACCGGCGAACTATCATCGCCATTTTTTCAGTCATTTCTTCGACGCGTCGCCTGTCGCCGGCAATCCAGAAGAGCCGAAATGCATCCAGGGGACGCCCATGTTTCATATGGTGATTTCCCAGTCGAATCAGACCGTCCGAATATCGTACGGTCAGAAATATTCGTTGCGCCGTCGCGTATTGACCGTCATTGAACAGCTCGTTTCCCTTTCTGATGAGAGCTGCCCGCTGAGAACGGTCCATGGTATCGGGATCCCCCGGGCCTGTCTTTAAAAAACCGGCGGAGGATACCTTTACCGGGTCGTCTGCTTCCATAGTCTCCTATTATAGCACCCTTCGCAATTCCTCGACAAAAGCATCCACTGTTTTGTAGTAATACTTGTAAAAAGCTCGATTTGCAATTAATTTCACCTCGGTTTCACCGAGAATTTCCTTCACTTCCAGGTTGTGGGCGCGCAGAGTACCGCCGGTTTCCACCAGATCGACGATGTAGGGGGCCAATCCGAGGACGGGAGCAAGCTCCACGGAGCCGTTGAGTTTGATTACCGATACGGGAATACCCCGACCGTGAAAGTAATCCCCGGTAAAACGGGTAAACTTGCTCGCCACGGTGAGGGACGCTGCGGCGCGATGGTCGTTTCCGTCGTCAACTCTTCCGGCGAGGCAGATATTGGTCTTGCCGAACGGCAGGGAGAGGAGTTCAAAAAACTCATACCCGCTTTCGTAGATCACATCACTCCCGCATATCCCGAGACCGGCAATACCGTGATGAATGTAGGTGGGAAGGTCCGAGTTTTTCACCAGAATTGCCTGGAGCGAGTCGTTTTTTTCACGGGCAACAAGCTGCCGTTCTCCCAGCTCCAGGTGATATCCGCACTGTTCAAGGAGTTTCCGCGTCTTGTCGAAAAGACGCCCCTTTGGAAGGGCGATCGTCATGGGTGTGCTCATACTGTCGAGTTCCTTTCGGGGCGGTCGATCAGGCGGCGACCCGCGGCAATGCGGTCGGAGAGAGCCGCTTCATCGCGGCCCGTCTCTCCGGGAAGGGCGAGGGTCTGGGCCGGCAGCTTGCGGGGAAACATGGAGAAGCCGACCGAGGGCGCATCGATGCCGAATGAGACAAGAAGCCGGTCATATCGTCCTCCCCGCAGGACCGCCGCGTTGCTGTGCGGGAGGTATACGGAAAAGGCGATACCCGTGTAGTACCCGTGGGCGCCCAGCTCGGAGAAATCGAGGCGAATCTCCGGGAAATGGGGCTCCACCAGCCGCACCGTACGCTGAAGGTCGCCGAGGGCCGACAGTACCGGACGGGGCAGGTCCCGCTCCTCCGCAATGAGCGCCTCAAACTCCTGGGGTGTTCCGATAAAGCCCAGAACACGACGCTGGCCGCGGGGAATCGTCGAAAAGAGGGGGTCCTCAAACATGCGTGACTGGAGAAGTGACGGCAGGGTCCGCCGGAGGGACTCCCGTTCCTCCTCAGGCATGGAGAGTGACTCCACAATGGCGTTGAGTACCCCGTGAGATCCGATGTGGACCGCCGCATCGGTAACACCGAGGGAACGCAGCGCTTCAGTTGCAAGAATGATGATTTCTCCGTCGCCTTCACTTCCGGGCACGCCTACAAGCTCTACCCCCGCCTGCTGGTACTCGTTGCTTGAAATGTCGTGCTGTTCTTCGGCGCGGACGATTTGCTCGTGGTAGTGAACGCGGACCGGCAGCTCGTCCGGGGAGAGGTACAGACCGAGCTGCTTTGCCAGAAATATGGTGGTGTCCGAGCGGAGCGCAAGAATTTCGCCCTGGCGGTCCACGGCGCGATAAATCTGTCGTATGTCCCGTTCCGTCAGGAGCCTCCGGTAGACTTCAAAATAGTCAACCAGCGGAGTTTCTACAGGTACGTATCCCCACGATTCAAAGAGATCGTCAAGGCGCCGGGCGATTCTCCGCTGACGACCCGATTCCCGCAGGCGAAGCGTCTCGGTGCCGGTGGGGAGACTCATCCTTCGATGCATCTGCCGTTGCTTCATGATCGAACGATGGTAGCAGGTTATGGTCCGTCTGTCATGGCCGGCGGTAGAAAGAAAGCTGCGATCCGCCGTATGTCCGTTGATCCTTGAGGACAAAGTCACCCGGAGGAGCGAGCTCTTCCGCGGCGGGGGCGTGGATGATCAGGAGCGTTCCTTCATGGACGGTGCGACTCCTGGCGAGGCGGCGGAGGAGATCATTCTTATAGGCGTAGTCAAAAGGGGGATCGAGATAGACAATATCGTAGGGCTGGCGGTTCCGCTGTATGAAACGCTCCACCGGCTCAATTCGCAGCAGTGGGCGCGGTTCCATATCCTCGGTATTTCGCTGGATCGTCGTCTTCTTGCCCCGGTCACGCTCGACCAGTACGACGGGACGGGCATCGCGGGACCACGCTTCGATTCCCACCAGTCCCGATCCGCTGAACAGATCGAGAAAAGAAGTCCCGTGGAGCGGTCCCAGTATGGAAAACATGGATTCCCTCATACGGTCCATGGCGGGCCGAATGACGCCGGGAGGACAGGTGATGCTCTTGCCGCGCAGAGAACCGCCGCTGATTCTCATTCCGGCGCCTTCCGTGTCGCCGACATCGAAGAGGTGTCGACATAGGTGGCGTCCCCTTCTTCTCTCTCCCTGACGGCCGTCACGGCACGGAGGGTATCGTCGACCGCCCTGTTGCGGGGGGAACGGAGATCGGGATCATCCCGGAGAAGAGCAGCGATGTGTGAGCGTCCCTTGATCATGAGTTCCATATCCCGCCGAATATCGGCAATCCTGAGGGGAAGAAACCCCGCCTGTCGCGTACCCAGGAGGTCGCCGGGACCGCGGATACGTAAATCCTCTTCGGCAATGAAAAACCCGTCATGACTTTTGTAGAGTACCCGCAAACGTTCCTTTGCATCCACCGTGAGAGGATCCTGATAGACGAGAATACAGTATGCCTGGGCGTTTCCGCGTCCGACCCGTCCCCGTAATTGGTGGAGCGCGGCGAGTCCGAAAAGTTCAGCGTGTTCAATGACCATGCACGTCGCGTCGGGAACATCGACACCCACCTCAACGACACTGGTGGCGACGAGCACGTGAACGTCCCCGTCCTTGAAGCGCTTCATGGTGGCGGCGCGCTCGTCGGCGTCCATTCTGGAGTGGACCAGACCCGTTGTATAGCCGGGGAAGCGGTTTTCAAGAAACTTTGCCATCTTTGTCGCGCTGCGGAGATCCCTTACGCTTCCCTCATCGATTGCGGGATAGACGAAATAAGCCTGTTTTCCCGCATCGAGCTCCCGCCCGACAAATTCATAGACCCGCCGTTCATTGCCCATTCTGACCAGGTGGGTTTCCACCGCCTTCCTGCCCGGCGGCAATGTGGTGATTGTACTGATATCACTTTCCCCGAATGCAGTCAGCGCCAATGAGCGGGGAATAGGTGTCGCGCTCATGAGCAGCAGGTCCGGCGTAGTTCCCCGGGAGATTATCGCGTCACGCTGATCGACGCCGAAGCGGTGCTGCTCATCGATGATCACCAATCCCAGGTTGGCGTATACCATGTCTCTGCTGAAAAGAGCATGAGTCCCTATGATAAGATCGACTGCTCCCGCGGAAACCGCCTCGGTCAGGGCGTGTTTTACAGGTGCCCGTATACCGCCCAGAACGAGGGCGACGGTGACGCCGGCAGGGGCAAGAATGCGGGAGGCATTCCACGCATGCTGACGAGCCAGTAATTCCGTAGGCACCATGAGTGCCGCCTGTTCTCCCCGTTCTATGGTGTATACCGCGGCGAGGAGGGCGACGAGCGTCTTGCCGGACCCCACGTCGCCGTGGAGAAGGCGGTTCATCGGCGACGGTTTTGCGAGATCGGAGGTAATTTCCTGCAGGACCGTCTCCTGATCCCCGGTGAGACTGAAGGGCAGGGCGTTCCGGACCGCTTCCATGAGGCGCCGCGTCCGTTCCGGCCGAATCCGGCGCGTTTCCCGTCTCACCGCGAGGGTACGGCGGGTAATGGCGAGCTGATAGTAAAAGAGCTCTTCAAAACGAAGGCGCTGCAGTGCCGGCTCGATCTCCTCTTCCCTCCGGGGGCGATGAACCGACTGCAGAGCCTCGCCGATGGAGGGGAATCCTTCGGCAATGCGAATATCATCCGGAAGCGGGTCGGTCAGAAGGGGACCGTACTTTTTCAGTGCCCCGGTAACGGCGTTGCGTACGTGCCCCTGGCTGAGGCCCTCCGTGAGGGGGTATATGGGGAGAAATCCTTCCGGGCGGGGCTCTCCTTCACTCTTCCGGGCATCGAAGACTGACGACTGAATCTCTCCGTACCGGTAGGTGAATCGACCGAAGACGAGAAGATCACTCCCCACGGGAAAGGTGCGATTCAGAAAGTTGCGTCCGAAGCATACGAGCTCCGCCGAAGCGCTCTCGTCGGCAATGCGGATTTTCAGCA
This sequence comes from Alkalispirochaeta sp., assembly GCA_965242725.1. GTDB lineage: Bacteria > Spirochaetota > Spirochaetia > DSM-27196 > Alkalispirochaetaceae > Alkalispirochaeta. The sequence continues at coordinate 1,534 of CBDESZ010000009.1, read as the reverse complement.
CCTTCTTGTGGCCCCGGGGAAAGTGATCATGAGCGATGACACGGACGTGTACCAGCCCCTCTTCGTTCTGTACCGCTTCTATGAGGGTGCGAATCGTGGAGCGGTCTTCATAGCGGAGGGGCAGGAGATAGAGGAGGTCGGCGACGGTATTGACGCCGATTCGCGCGAAGAGCTTCGCCCGCCGTGGTCCGACGCCCGGCAGCGCCTGGACGGATTCCGTTACCTCAGCGGGTACCATGACCGGCCGCGTACCGAAGGTTCGGTCAAATCGGAATGGTGCTGATCAGGCCGGAGAGAAAACCGACCGCCAGTCGTCCGCCGATGAGGACGGCGACGAGGACTCCGATGAAAATGAGCAGGGAATCCCGGTAGTTGGTAAACCTGCCGCGCAGGAAGGGGCGCACCGTCGCCTGCAATGCGGGGTTGACGATCTGCTCAACGACGATCCAGAAGCGACCGCCGTGATCGAGATTCGCCACCATGCCGACGAGGCGGATCACCGCGACGATCAGAAAGAGGGTGAGAAAAAACGACACCGCCGACCAGACCGCCGACACGATGACGGCAATCACGAATCCGAGGGTGATTGAGCCCGCGTAGGCGAGTTGATTTGCAACGGTGTTGAGGAGGCCGAGAAAGAGAATCCCCACCACCGGCGAAAAATCGAGGACGCCGAGGCGTACGGGAAAATTATGACGAAACCAGTTCAAATAGGGATCGGTAACGGAAGCGAGAAACTGCTCCGCCTTGCCGGCGTGTATTCCCCGAAACCACGTAAATATGATCCGGATGAATATGACCATCATATAGAGAGAAATAATCGTTCCGAAAAATCTGAAAACCTGTTGAATCATGCCTTCCATACCTCACTCACGTTGGGGAGCCTCGCTATTCCGTCAAGGCTCTCCCGTTTTGATGAAACCCGCAGTTGTGAACCCGCCCGTACCACAGTCTCACCGGCTTCTCTCGGCAGGTGAAGAAAAATGTCGGAGTTCCCCCGGTAGTCACCCAGATCTCCCCGAAGGGCGTAGAGGTCCTCTTCGGAGAGAGCGTCGTGACACAACCGTATGTGCACTGCCCGGGCGTCCCGCTCTTCCAGCTCGTCCAGGGGCTTGATCTCGTCAAGGACCAGCTGAATGGTGTCCTTCCGTCGTTCCAGTTTGCCGAGGCATCCCAGCACCCGGTTTACCTGCAACGTCTCCACGTTGGTGGAGTATGTATCCGGAAAGGCGACCATTTCAATCTCACCGCGGTAGTCTTCTATGTATCCAAAGGCCATGCGTTCGCCCTTTTTCGTCACAACGGTCCGGAGCGTCCTGAGAAGGCCGGACCACCTGTACCGCCTCTCCCACCGGGGCGGTATCGAGCCGACCGAGATTGACCGTCGTCCGTTCCTTCCACTCCGTCTTGTAATCATCCAGGGGATGACCTGAAAAGTAAAAGCCCAGAAGTTCCCGTTCGTACTCAAGACGCGTCGCGGCGTTCCATTCAGGAACGGTCTCAATGGGGAGACTCTCCTCGCCCGTTTCGCCGG
>CBDESZ010000008.1:0-53164 GCA_965242725.1 Alkalispirochaeta sp. | reverse complement strand
TCTTCCTCCTCATAGGCGTCACAGAGGACCATGAGCACACTCCGGGTCAGTCCCGCCGAGGTCTCTACGATGTAGGGAATGTACCGTTCCTTCGTCTCTTCCTCGAGGTAGTTGATCTCCTTCCCGCAGAACTCACTGTGCCGGGAGAGATCGTAGTCGGTGCGGTTGTGAATACCTTCCAGCTCCTGCCATCCGAAGGGGAAGAGGTACTGAATGTCAAAGGCGGCCTTCGCGTAGTGTGCGAGCTCGTCCGGCCCGTGCTCCTCGTAGCGCAGCCGGTCCAGGCGTATTCCCAGCTTGTCGTAGTACTTCATCCGTTCAGCTTTCCAGAAGTCGAACCACTTGTCGTCCTCTCCGGGCTTTACGAAGTACTGCATTTCCATCTGTTCGAATTCAACGGTTCGGAAGATGAAGTTCTTGGTGACGATCTCATTCCGGAACGCCTTTCCCACCTGGGCGATCCCGAAGGGAATCTTTACCCGGGACGTCTGGACGACGTTCTTGAAGTTGACATAGATTCCCTGTGCCGTCTCGGGTCGCAAATAGACCTTGCTCCCCGAGTCGGTGGCGGGACCGAGATGCGTTTCAAACATGAGGTTGAACTGCCGCGGCTCTGAAAGGGGATTTCCGTTGGGGCTCGTCTTTGTGCTGCGCTGTTCTTCGGTGAGGTGATCCCATCGATACCGCTCGTTGGTGACGGTGTCTTCCACCATCATGTCGGAGAAATTATCAACGTGACCCGACGCCTTCCAGACGGTGGGATGCATGAGAATCGCCGCGTCGAGGCCCACGATGTTGTCGTGGAGCTGGGTCATCTCTTTCCACCAGAATCGCTGAATGTTGCTCTTCAGCTCGACACCCAGGGGACCGTAATCCCATGCCGACGCGAGTCCGCCATAGATTTCAGAGGACGGGAATATGAATCCCCGTCGTTTTGACAGACTGACGATCTTGTCCATTGTTTTGGGGTCAACCGATTTGGGGTCACCGCTCATATTTCTGCTCCTTTTTCGTCGTGCCGTCCAGCATTACCGGTGAATCGGCATCTTGTGTCCGTTTTCAGGTATCATTGTTCGTGATTCGCCGCCGCACGCAGCGTCTCTTTTGCGCCGTCTATCCGTCTGAAAGCCTCATCAAGTCCCAGAACCGCGATCGATCCGAGAAGCGGCGGAGATATCCTGCTTCCCGTTACCGCCACACGGAGGGGCATCATCAGGTTGCCGAGTTTTGTGCCCGCCTCTTCCGCGGCAGCACGAAAGGCGTTGTCCAGTTCCTCTTCGTTTAAGGAGGTTGTGGCGCCCGTGTCGGTGGCGCCTATGGCGGAGCCGTCGGTGCCGCGGCTCCGCAGGACCGCCTCCGCCCGTTCCAGCCACACAAGCGCTTCCGAAGGCGTTGCCTTTTTGGGAATGAGCTCCTCCAGATCCCAGCTCTCCACCTCATCATAGACAAAGCGCAGGAGCGGCACCACGTCGGATAGTGTCCTGAGACGCTCCTTCACGAGAGGCAACAGGGATTGAAGGCGTTCACGCTCACCCGTTGGAACGTCCCGTTCGTCCGATTCCGTGACCCATCCGGCGTCCTGGAGGTAGGGAAGCAGCAGCGTCAGGAGGCGGTCGTCGCTGCATTGCCGAATATACTGACCGTTGTACCAGTCGAGTTTCTTGTAATCGAAGACCGCCGGTGCTTTGTTTATCTTTTCCACCGAAAAGAAGCGTTCCAGCTCCTCCCGGGTAAAGAACTCCCGTGAGTCGTCGTAGGACCATCCCAGCATGGTAACGTAATTTACGATCGCTTCAGGAAGATAGCCCTGACGTCGGAACTCTATGACACTCGTCGCTCCATGTCGCTTTGACAACTTGCTGCCGTCTTTGCCCATGACCATCGGCAGATGGGCAAAATGCGGCGGCTCCCATCCAAAGGCGCGATACAAGAGGACGTGAATCGGTGTGGAGGGTATCCACTCCTGGGCCCGCATGACGTGGGAAATTTCCATTAAATGGTCGTCGATGACGTTTGCCAGGTGGTAGGTGGGATAGCCGTCGGACTTCAGGAGTATCGGGTCGGCGGGAATATCCTTATTCCTGCTTTTGATCTTTCCGAGAACGAGATCATGAAATTCCGTGCTGCCTTCAAGCGGGACGAGCAACCTGACGACCGGGGTTACCCCCTCCGCCTTTTTTGTCTCTATCTCTTCAGCGGTAAGGGAACGGCCTTCATAGTTGTATCCGCCTCCCTTCGTATGGTCTCCTTCACCGTGGCCCTCTTCTCTCGCGCCCTTGGTGCTGTAGTCGAGATAGGCGTGTCCTTCGTCCACCAGGCGTTTTGCATATTCCCGGTAGAGCTCTACCCGTTGAGACTGAACGTAGGGTCCAAAGGGACCGTCCGAGGCGGGACTTTCGTCGGCGTGAATCCCCAGCCATTCAAAGGTGTCATAAATGTCCTGCAGCGCATCGGGATGAAAACGCGTCTGGTCGGTATCTTCAACACGAAGAATAAACGCTCCTCCCCGGGAGCGGGCAAAAAAGTAGTTGAAGAGGGCCGTTCTGATTCCCCCGATGTGTTGCATTCCCGTCGGCGACGGAGCGTATCGTACTCGTATTTTTTGTCCCATATCGTACCGCGGATTATATAGAGCCTGTCCTCATGACTTCAAGTTACCCGCGACCGCGTCACTCCTGTCGATAATAGGTCAGAAAATCACCGATGTCGTGGATTGCATCGCGCAGCTGTTCCCGGTCAGGGAGAAAGACGATTCTGAAATGGTCGGGTCGATTCCAGTTGAAACCCGTACCCTGAACGAGGAGGATATGTTTTTCAACAAGCAGATCGTAGACAAATTTCTGGTCGTTGGTGATGTTGTAGCGCTTCGTGTCGATCCTCGGGAAGAGATAGAGCGCCCCCTTTGGCTTCACCGCGCTCAAGCCGGGAATATCGTTTACCAGCTCCCACGCCACATCCCGCTGCTCCCTGAGCCTTCCGCCGGGAAGCACGAGGTCCCGAATGCTCTGATATCCTCCCAGTGCCGCCTGGATGGCGAATTGGGCGGGCGCGTTACTGCAGAGACGCATATTCGAAAGAATATCGAGACCTTCCCGATAGTCGCGGATCATCGAAAGTTTGCCGCTCAGGACCATCCACCCCGCTCTGAAACCTGCCGCGCGGTATGCCTTGGAAAGACCGTTGAAGGTAATGCACGGAATGTCCCGGCAATAGGTCGCTATCGACACGTGTTCCGCGTCATCGTAGAGAATCTTGTCGTATATCTCGTCGGCAAATACGAGCAGCCCGTTTTCCGCCGCCAGATCGTGTATCTCCTCAATGACCTCCCGGGGGTATACTGCGCCGGTTGGATTGTTGGGGTTAATGACGACGATGCCCTTGGTACGGTCATTCACCTTGCTGCGGATATCGTTGATATCCGGATTCCAGTCCGAACTCTCGTCGCAGATATAGTGGACCGGTTTTCCACCGCTGAGATGAACAGCGGCGGTCCAGAGAGGATAATCCGGTGAAGGAACGAGAACCTCGTCACCGTTGTTGAGAAGGCCTTGCATACTCATGACGATGAGCTCACTTACACCGTTGCCGATGTAGATGTCCTCCGTTTGGACATCCAGCAATCCCCGCGCCTGATAGTGCTGCATCACCGCCTTGCGTCCCGCGAAAATGCCTTTGCTGTCCACATATCCCTGGGCGGCGCGAAGATTCACGATCACGTCATGAAGAAGCTCGTCGGGAGCATCGAAGCCGAAGGGAGCGGGATTTCCGATATTCAGCTTGGTTATGCGGTACCCCTCCTCTTCCAGCCGTTGCGCTTCTTCAAGGACGGGTCCGCGAATGTCGTAACAGACGTCCCGGAGTTTATCCGATTTGGTGTAGTGGGCATCACCTTTCATCAATCTTCCTTATACAGCCAGTCGGCGACATCGTTGAGGAGTTTACTCAATATCAGAACGTACAATTCACCCCGTTTCTTTTCAACGAGGTGACGCCATTCGGCAATGCTGTACTTTGCGGTTATGGACGCCCGGCACTCATCGATTTGGGCCCGCACGGAATCGTCCGATTCGGCGTAGGCCTCCATGAGATAGGAACTCAATGCCCGTACGATGGGGTCTTTGCCCGTGCGGCACAGTTCCTCAAGAGTTTCCCGGGCCTCACCGGAACGTTCCTGAAGCATGAGACCGAACGCGTAACTCCAGCGGATCCAGTTGCCGTCCGCGCCGGAGACGGTATCGAGAAATGGCTCATAATACCCGGTAATTTCCGGCCCGTTGTTGGAGAGCAGATGGGGAACCCCGAAGAGCAGCGCGTATCGCGGTAGAAGCTTCGGTCGGTGTTCCCGCACCGCATTCTCGAGATCCCGAATGCGATCGCTCTTTGAGCGGATGACGTAGGCGTTGACCAGCAGCCGTATCGTACCCTGATTGTAGCGCTTCTTCTGAAAGACCCGATCCTCCAGGACCGAAATTACCGCGTCCCAGTCTTCCCGCTCCAGGGCGGTAAACAACCGCTTGTTGACAAGAAAATACGCGTTCAGCAGGAAGAGGACGGCAAAAAAAAGGAGAACGAGATACCAGTTGTCATTCCAGAAAAGACCGGCGTATTCCCATCCCAGAAAGATGGCGGGCATGAGAAATACGACGAGAAATGAAATTGCGATTAAAATATTGAAGATTATGAATATCGTCTTAAGTTTCACAATGAAATTCCGTTATAATGATTAGCGGCAGTCTAATATGCAGCTAGTACTGGGTCAATGGTGAATAATAGATGAATAAAATTGCGCGCTCAGAGCTTCTGGATGGCCATTTTCTGACTTCGGAGACCTTCCTGGATGAGAAGTACATCCTCCTCTCCCCGGAGATCCCGGTGAGCGAGGCGCTCATCGAGCGTCTCAAACGGTGGAACTTTGACCATGTCCTCTCGGAAGGTTCCGTGACTGAAGACGCCCCTGCCGTGAGCGGAGTCGTTTCTTCCGCCGATGAGGCGCCCCTCGCGGCGATTGACCAGGGCCGGCAGGACGCGGAGCAGCTGAAAAAGGCGCACCGTGAGTACACCGACCTGCTCCACTTTTCGGAACAGCTTTTCGGAAACTATCTGCAGAACAATCAGTTGCCGATTGAGCCCATCCACGAGCAGATCAAGCTGATACAGGCAAAACTCAGGGATCAGCGTCGATTTCTCCTCAGAATCCCGGAGCTTGATCCGGGTAATACAAACTACATCGTAGACCACGCCGTCAAAACGGCAATCGTCGCGGTGGCAACGGCTTCGACGATGAAGCTGCCGCCACACAGACTAATCGACATAGGAACCGCGTCACTGCTGCACGAAATCGGCATGATCCGGCTGCCGAGCAGGCTGTACATGTCCGATCGTGACCTTTCACCTGCGGAAAAGAAGGCGATTACCACTTCCCCGGTACTCGGCTTCAAGGTTCTCCGGCAGTTCAACTACCCCATGCAGGTGTGCCTTGCAGTTCTGGAATCGCGGGAGCTTCTTGACGGTACCGGCTATCCCCGAGGCATTACGGGGGACAAAATGTCCCAGTACGCCAAGATCATCAATCCTTCAAGCACCTTTGCCGCAATGGCGTCCGGTCGACCCTACCGTCCTCCCATCGACGGTCATACAATCATGAAGACGCTATTGACGGGGCAGAACAGCAAGTACGACAAGGAAATCCTGCAGGCGATGGTCGGCACGTTCTCCCTCTTCCCCTACGGCACCTTTGTCCGTCTCGCCTCGGGGAATCAGGCAATCGTCGTTGATATCGTACCGAGCAAGCCACGCAGTCCCGTTGTGCGACTGATCACCGACAAACAGGGCAACATCGTTACCGAACAGCCGGTCGTAAACACCGACACCAGTCAGTTTGCCGTTACCGGCGTACTCACCGGTGAAGATACCACACGACTGAAAGCGGCGATGTAGTCGAAAGGGATACAATGCAGTCAATTACAATCGAAATCTGCGGTGAAGGAACCACCACCTTTACGCGGGGCGTAACCGTCGGAGAAGCGCTGTCACAATGCAGCGGGATAGATGAAACCGCGCCCGTCATTGCTGCATTCGTAAACAACGAAGTCCGCGCCCTGAGCTATCGTCTCGGCATCAACGCCCATATACGCCCCATTTTTCTGAATACGACCGAGGGGCAGCGTGTCTACCGCCGGAGCGTCTGTTACGCCCTTGCCATTGCGGCGTACAAGGTCCTTCCCAACACGCGGCTGTTGATCGGTCACTCCCTCGGCAACGCCTATTACTACTCCCTGGACAAACGCGACGCGGACAGGAACTCTATCGACAAGCTGCGCGACGGCCTCACCCATATCGTGGAACGGGATCTGCCGATCCGCAGGGGCGTGTCTGCCTATGCCGACGCCGTTGAGTATTTCAATGAGCGGAACATGCGCGACGCGGCGCTTCTCGTGGAACGTCACAATTACAGCGAAATCGCCGTTTACCGGTGCGACGACTACATGGATCTTTCCTACGGCCCTCTCGCACCGTCAACAGGCATGCTCACCACCTGGAGCATCGAGCCCTACGAAAACGGGTTTCTCCTCGTCTTTCCGACCGCCCGGGAGTACACGGTCGTTTCCCCGGGCCGACGGAGCACCACTCTTTTTCAGATCTACCAGGAGTACAAAGAGTGGGGCCGCGTCCTCGGCATTTCCTCGGTCGGTCAGCTCAACCGTCTGACTGAAACATCGACGGTGAAGGATTTCATTCGCGTCAATGAAACGCTTCATGAGAAAAAGATCGGTACCATCGCCGACGCGGTGGACGCCACAGGCGAAAAAGAGAAGATCGTTCTCATTGCCGGGCCGTCATCCTCGGGAAAGACAACCTTCACGAAAAAGCTGGCTGTTCATCTCCAGGCGATAGGTCTGAAACCGATCATGATCTCTCTGGACGATTACTTTGTACCCCGCGACAAGACGCCCCGTGACGAAGAGGGCAACTACGATTTTGAAAGCATCGACGCCATCGACATTGCCCAGCTCAATCAGCACCTCACCAGAATTTTCGAAGGTGAAGAAGTGGAGATTCCCTTTTTCAACTTCAAGACGGGACTGCCCGAGTACCGTGGCCGTACGATAAAACTGCCGCCCCGGGGCGTCCTCCTGATGGAAGGGATTCACGGCCTTAACGACGCACTTACCCCGCGCATTTCACCGGAACGGAAGTTTCGTATTTACGTCTCCGCCCTCACCCAGCTCAATCTGGACGACCACAACCGGATCAGCACCACCGACAACCGACTCATTCGACGGATGGTCCGGGACCACCAGTTTCGCGGCCACAGTGCAACGGCGACGCTGGAGATGTGGCCGTCTGTGCGGCGCGGTGAGGACACCTATATATTCCCCTACCAGGATTCGGCGGACGCGACGTTCAATACCGCTCTGGATTATGAACTGGGCGTCCTGAGGAACTACGCCGAGCCCCTTCTCCGCCAGGTCAAGCCGTGGCATGACGTATTTCACGAAGCGGTCCGTCTCCAGACCTTCCTCCGCAATTTCTCAACGATTCCGGAGAAACTTGTGCCGTCGGAGTCAATTCTGCGGGAATTTATCGGCGACAGCGGCTTCCACTACTGAAGGAGGCCGTTGTTCCGTTCAGCCCGGCGCACGCCCCGGGCTGCCATTTCCCTGCCGTCCCGGTCCGACCACTGCCGGGGTATCCGCTCCTCCTTCAGCAACGCCGGCAGACGCCGGAGAAACCCGTCCCTGCGGATTTCGAGTGCTCCGAATGATGCCAGATAGTCCGTGTAGGTTTGACAGTCGATCATTGTGACCGCGACGCTATCGAGAAGACCGACCAGTGCGGTAAAGGCGATTTTGCTTGCATCCCTGACGGCTGAAAACATCGATTCCCCGGCAAAGTATCCGCCCAGTCCGACGCCGTAGAGACCACCGACAAGCTCGCCCTGCAGCCACACTTCCACCGAGTGGGTATATCCGAGACGGTGCAGCTCACTGTACCCTTTCACCATGTCCTCGGTTATCCACGTCCCCTTCCCGGTGCCGTTCCGGCGGATGTCCCGGCACCCACGGATAACCTCGTCAAAGGCGCGGTCCATGGTGACGCCCCACTCACCGGATGAGAGCACCTTTTTGAGCGTCCGGGTCACGCGTTTACCCAGGCGGAACCGGTCCAATTCCAGGACAAAACGGGGATCGGGAGAGTACCACATGATCGGCGCCGTCTCGTACCACGGAAAAACTCCCTGCTCATACGCGGAAAGGAGCACCCCCGGGGACAGATTGCCGCCCATCGCAACGACACCCCAGGGATTCGCGTCGCGGGGATCGGGAAATCGAATGCGCTGGGAGCTGCTGACGTATTCCATCCGCTCCGTGTCTATTCCGACAGCGTGCGAATGACGATGGTATCGTCTTCGACAACCGCTTCTGCAACACCCCCCTCTGCAAGCTCTCCAAAGAGTACGGCGTCCACGAAGAACTCCTTCACTTCCGACTCGATCAGACGGGCAATATTGCGCGCACCGAACTCCGGCGAATATCCCTTTCGCGCCAGCCACGTGACCGCGTCGTCACGTACTTCCACCCGCACGTTCCGTTCCGCCAGCTGTTCATTGAAGGCGAGAATTTCCTTGCGGACGATGTCCTTGACGATCTCCTCATCAAGGCGCTGAAAGAGTATCACCTTGTCCAGACGATTGCGAAACTCCGGCGAAAAGGTATTCTCAACGGCGTCGTGGACGGCGGACTCCGTGACGTTGCGATCGCCGAACCCGATCATCGGCTTTCCGATCTCCCGGGCGCCGGCATTGGATGTCATGATGAGAATGACGTTGCGAAAATCCGCCTTTTTCCCCGAGTTGTCCGTCAGGGTTGCGTAGTCCATGACCTGCAGGAGGATGTTGTAAATGTCGCGATGGGCCTTTTCTATTTCGTCCAGGAGAACGACGGCGTGGGGCGTCCTGCGAATCGCATCGGTCAGCAATCCTCCTTCTTCATAGCCCACGTATCCGGGAGGACTTCCGATAAGACGGGAGACCGTATGTTTTTCCTGATACTCGCTCATGTCGAAACGATGGAGAGAAACACCCATATGGTCCGCAAGCTGCCGGGCCAGTTCCGTCTTTCCGACGCCCGTGGGTCCGACGAAGAGAAAACTCGCCACCGGTTTATCGGCGTTCCTGAATCCTGCGCGGGAGCGTTTTACCGCACCGACGACGTCGTCAATCGCCTGATCCTGTCCAAAGAGATGCTCCCGCAGGTGCGTCGCCAGGTGCTGAAGATGCTCTTTTTCCGTGGTGGTGACATTCTTCACCGGGATCTTCGCAATCTTCGAGACCACCATTTCAATTTCCCCTTCATCGATGGTCACCGGATCCGGTGGTTCTTCCCTCCCGCGGCGTCGCTTTCGGCCGGGGAAGGTTTTTTTTCATCGGCTTTGCCCGTCCCGTCGGAAGCAGGCGTTCCATCGTCTTCCCGCTCCTCTCCCGGGGGCGGCGTCTCACGGAAATGTTTCATACGCATATAGGCACCGGCTTCATCGATGACGTCTATCGCCTTGTCGGGCAGAAAACGTTCATTGATATACTGCGCCGCCAGCCTGACGGCGCTTCTGATGGCGTCGTCGGTGTACCGTACGTTGTGATGTTCTTCGTACCGCCCCTGTAATCCCTTGAGAATCGCCACGGCTTCATCTTCCGTCGGCTCGTCGATGTCGATGCGCTGAAAACGCCGGGCCAGAGCGCGGTCGCGCTCAAAAAACCTCTTGTACTCCCCGAACGTCGTTGAACCGATGCACCGTATCGCACCGGACGCGAGTGCGGGTTTCAGCATATTTCCCGCGTCCATCGCGCCGCCGGATACCGCACCGGCACCGACGATCGTGTGAATCTCGTCGATGAAGAGGATGACCTTCGGCTCCTTTTCCAGTTCCTTCATGACCGCCTTCATGCGTTCCTCAAAATCGCCGCGATATCTCGTTCCGGCGATCATGGCACCCATATCGAGGGCGTACACTTTGTGATGTTTGAGAATATCCGGCACGGTACCGTCGGCGATACGTTCCGCAAGACCGTGGGCGATCGCCGTCTTCCCCACTCCCGGTTCCCCGATGAGCATGGGGTTGTTTTTCATGCGGCGGCAGAGTACCTGTATCGTCCGCTCGAGGATATCGTCCCGACCGATGAGCGGCTCCAGTTTGCCCGCCGACGCCTCACCCACCAGTTCCTGGGTAAACTGATCCAGAGCGCGTTTCCGCTTCCGCCGCCCCTTTCCTTCGACCTCGTCTTCTTCATCGTCTTCGTCTTCCGCTTCTACCTGTTCATCCGGTGCGTGTGATCCGTCGCCCGACAGATCAAAGTCGGGCTCATCATCGTCCCACTCGGGAACACCGTGGCTGATGACCTCAAGGAGGTCCACCCGGTCCAGGCCTTCCTTGCGGAGATAGTAACTTCCGAAGGAAGACGCTTCGTCAAAGATTGATACAAGGATGTCTCCAATTCCCACCGATTCCTTGCCGGCCGCCTCGGTATGAAAAAACCGCACGCTCGATCACATTCTGAAATCCCAGGGACTGACTCGGATCGTCGTCGCCGTCGACCTTCGGAATCTCCGTATCCAGGTAGTGTTCCAGCTCCTTCTTTATCGCGTCGGAATCCACGTGACACGCATTCAGGACCGCACGGGGAAAATCAAAATAGAGCGCCGCAAAAAGAACGTGTTCCGGAGTAAGAAACTCATGGGACCGCTCTTTTGCTTCCTGATACGCCGCACTCAGCAGCGCCTGTAATTCTCTTTCTACATGCATCGATTCTACGACGCCTCCTCAAGGGTGCACTTCAATGGATAGCCGTTTTTCTTTGCCATTGACCGCACCTGTTCTACTTTCGTCGCACCGATATCGTAGGGATACAACCCGACGATGCCGCGCCCTTTTTTGTGGACGTTGAGCATTATCGCATGGGCCTCAACGGGCGACTTCCGAAATATCTTTTTCAACACTTCAACGACAAATTCCATGGTTGTATAGTCGTCGTTGTGCAACACCACTTTGTACTTCTTCGGTTCCTGTACCTTGCGTTTCGTCTTTTCCTGCAGTTGTCCACGACCACCTGGTACGTTCGAATCACTCATGCGGTTAGAATTTATTCGTTTTTTTTGAAAACGTCACTGTTCAGCGGGAGGAAAGAAGCCGATTTCGTCCCGACCACTGCGGACAAAGAGCTCCGCTTCCACCGAGAGGCCGATATAGGCACGGCCGAAGTCGGGATTTGCGGTGGAGCGGTAGGTCAGCCAATAGCGGCCGGCGGGAGTATTTCTGAATGCGGTGACCAGAGGATTGATTCCTTCCGGCTCATACAAGTATCGAATCGATCCGCCCGTGCGCTCCACGAGAAACCGGATCTCTCCATCGGGACTGCGCTGTTCAAGTTGAACCACGTGGAGATGGATGCCGTTGTTCACGAGAAACGCCGCCACTTCTTCAAGGTTGTGCCGGTCAAAGGCGGTATCTGCGACACGACCGTCACCTATAAGGACGATGTTCCGCCGCAAGCCCCCCCTCGACGAGACTTGAAGCGGCCAGACGCAACGCCCGGTCCAGAGCCGCGTTGCCTCGGTTGTATACCTCTTCGTGCCGCGTCAGCTCCTGGCTCGTTCGTTCGGCAAAAAGACGCGGCTGTGCCGGTCGCCGGGCTACCAGCACCGGTTCCTCCGCCGCCACATATACGGAGAGCTGCTCTCCCTCCGGCAGTGCTTCCGCAAGATCAAGGACTCCCCGGGCGGCATCTGAACGATATCGCTGTCCCGGACGCGCCTGGACGACGGCTACGGTGTTCAGCGTGGTAACGCTCGTTCCGGTGGATTCGATTTGAATATCGTTCACCGGACGGGAATTCTCGGAAATGATGAAATTCTGCGCTTCCAGTCCGACCAGGGGCCGCCCGTCACGGTCATGTATGGAGACAAGCACCCCAATCTGGGGAAACTCACGGGATATTATCCGCTCCACCCGTACATCCAGTCCTGCGTAGAGCGATCCTTCCGGCTCAAAGAGGGCGATATCATCTGCGTCGAAATCGCTGACCACAACACGCCTGTTGGCATCACGCACCGCCGAACCGATGCGCATCCGTTCCTCATCGCTGAAGGAGGCGACCACCTCCTCCCGTTCGGGATGAAAGAGCAGGATCCGTCTGCCGGCGGTCACCATGAGGTGGGTATCATCATACCATCCAAGATCTTCGACGATGTTTCCCGTTAATCCGTGTTCCGGCGCATCGCTTCCGTTCAACGGGAGCGCGATGGGACGTATGTAATTCCCGCTTCCGTCGAAATGGTGGACAACGGCACTCTCGTCGACGGTGTCGACAACGTATACATCATCGCCGTCGACGGCGATTCCCGTCGGCTTTGAAAATCCGGGAAAGAATGTGTCGCCCTCACCGAAACTCAGAATGAAATTACCGTCGCCGTCAAATTTGCTGACCCGACGGTTCCCCCACTCCGTGACGTATATAAAGCCGCCGTCCACCGCGATGTACTGCGGGCCGAGGAGCTCACCTTCACCCAGGCCGGAACCGCCTATCGTCATGAGACGGTCTCCGTCCTCGTGGAATACGGATATGCGGTCCCGCCCGAACTCCGTAACGTACACCCTCTGATCGGCCCAGGCGACGTCAAATGGCCGGTCCAGCCCTTCCAGACCACCCTGCAACCGCGTTCTGATCCGGCCGTTGGGGGTGATACGTACAATTTCATTGGTTCCCAGAGAGGCGACAAAGATGTCGCCCCGCGGTTCCGCGGCGATCCCCCCGGGCCGTCGAAAGAAGGTGTTGCCGTTTCGTACGCCGGGTATGCGCTGGGAGCGGCTGAAATCGAGGTCCTCTTCCAGAAGGGGCAGCGTTCCCCGGCGATACCGGAGCATCTCGATTTTTGAGAGGAGATACGCCTTTGCCGCGTCGCTGTCCGCGATGATTTCCCACTCGCCGATGGCGGCATCTTCAAAACCGCTTTGAAAATAGGCGCGCCCCAGCCACTCCCTGACGCGATAGTCATCGGGCTGCAACGCCAGGGCGCGGCTGAAGGCGACGATGGCATCGTTATAACGACCGGCGTGAAACGCGTACACCCCCCATCGAAACTCCTCCGCCGCTTCCGCCACGGACATATCGATCTGCTGCGCCGGTAGAAGCATACCGACGAAAAGCGCCAGAATCAGCGCAACAACGACGATTCCAGCCGCTCCGGCTCCGGTTGCGCCGCCCCGATTCACCGTTCCGCTCATTGCTGCACCCCCGCGGCGCTGAGGAGCTCCCGATAATGGGCGACAATTTCGGCATTCCCTTTGGAGAGGCGGACCGCCCGCTCATACAGCTCCTTGGCGCGCTGGAGGTTTCCCATGCGTCGCTGAACAAGGGCAAAAGAGTCGAGATAGGCGGCGTTGTCCGGATATCGCGCCAGAGCGGCGCGGCAGTGTTGCAGTGCGACGTCCAGCTGTATGTTGTTTTCGCCCAGGATGAAGCCAAGTGAGTTGTGGGCGTTGGCGTTGTCGGGATCGATGGCCAGAGCCTTTTCAAGATAAGAGACGGCAGGGGCCGTCTTGCCCTGGGCATAGACCGCATACGCCAGCGCCGCGTAGACCTTGGCGGACTCGTATCCGTCCTCAAGAAGACGGTTCAATTCAAATTCCGCCAGACGATAACGACCGCTCACCGCGTAAATATACCCGATAATCATCCGGCTTTGATAAATGTGGAGAAATCCGATGTCCGAGTTGACCACCTGCTCCAGATAGAGAAGCGCCTCATCATGTTTGTCCAGATGGGCGTAACAGAGACCGATATAGTAACTCAGTGTCGCCTGTTCCGCGTCTTCAACGTGGACCTCGAGGAAGACCTCAAGAGCTTTCCGGTAGTTTTTCTGGCGGTAAAGACGAATCCCTTTATTCATGGTCCGCTACTTGTAATGCACCAACTGTGCGGTGCGATAGTGTTCTTCAACGGCGTGGTTCACCGGATTCAACATGATGGGACTGACGGAGATATTTCCCATTTCAACGGCATGCCAATCCGTTCCCGCTTCCAGAACGGTCTTTGTCGGTTTGCCGTCGACAAAGTAATAGGTTCCGCCCCGGGGAGGTTCAAAGGGCAGCAAGACGTCGTCGTACCGCCGCATCGCAGGTGTGGTGATTTCAACCCCCTTCGGATTCCGAAGGTTGGGAGCATTGACGTTGATAAAATGATCTGCGTTCCAGAGTCCTACGATCTCGTCAAGGTTGTCAAAGACATAACGGGCAACGGGCTCAAAATAAAAGGGAGGCGCAAATGAGTTGAGGGAGATGGCGATGCCGGGAATTTCCCGATATGCCGCCTGCCGTGCGCCGGCACACGTCCCTGAATAGACGATATCGGAACCGAGGTTGGGACCGATATTGATGCCGGAAATGACGAGATCGGGCATCACCGGAATCGCGCCGCGGGTACCGAGGATGACGCAATCGGCGGGTGTTCCACTGGAGGCAAACTTCTTCTCGTCGATTTTTGTACACCGTATCGGCTCGGAAATGGTAATACTGTTGGAAAAGCCGCTTCGCTCTCCGTCCGGTGCAAGGACCCATACGTCGTGATCGGCGGAAAAGACATCAAGCAGCGCTTCCAGTCCGGGGCTGTATATACCGTCGTCATTGGTTAGTAGAATCGTCACACAGAGGACTGTAGCACCGCCGTACCCCCGTGTCAAAGGTGGCGATTGTCTATATCATCCCCCCGTGCAGGTATTACTGGTTCTCTTTTCGTCGGTGCTTCTGTCTCTTTCATTGCCGAACGAGCTCTTCCCCTTCGGCCTCGGTGTTCTTGGGCTGGCGGCTCTCGTTCCCGCCTTCCTCGCGATCCATCGTGCGTCGTCACGGATAGCGGCTTCCCGTCTCGGCGCCCTGTTCGGCGGGGTAAGCACGTTGATTTCCAATTACTGGCTCGCCTTCTTTGGGGAGTTTTCCATCTGGACGATCGGCGGCACCGTCGTTGCATATACGGGATTCAATTACATCCTCTTCGGCTACCTCCACTTTCTTATGCATCGGGAGTCCCGGCACGGGAGGCTCGCATCGGAGCTGTATGATGAGCCGCCGCCCACCTTTCGGCCCGTTCTCATCGCCGTCGCGTGGACGGGATATGAGTATTTGAAATCCGTCGGATTTCTCGGCTATCCCTGGGGCCTTGTAGCCTACCCCGTATCGTTCCTCGGACCGGTAGCCCAGTTGGCGGAAATCACCGGTCCATGGGGCCTCTCCTTCATCGGCGCCTATATGAACGCGGCGATCGCGGAAGTGATCGTTTTTTTCCCGAAGACACAGCGGTTTACCGTCAATCGCCCGGGGAAAACGATACCGGGAGCATCCGTGCATATACTCGCCGGCGCAGCGTTTCTCGCCGTGGCCGCATTTTTCGGTCTCGTCCGGCTGCCCGCGATTGAAGCAGAGCGTTCCATCAATCTCCTGCTTGTCCAACAGAACGTCGACAGCTGGCATCCCGGACGGTTTGCCGACGCCCTCGGACGGGCGCAGGAGCTCACAATCGAGGGGATGACCGACGGCGACTCGCCGCGCCCGGAGGCAATCATATGGAGCGAGACGAGTCTCCGGGTTCCCTACTCCCCCGGCGAAGATTATTACCTCCGCGAACCTGACGGTCTCCCCTTCCACTACTTTCTGCGCCTCCTGGATACGCCCCTCGTCACGGGAACGGCTCAACCCGTACCGGGGACGCAGGACTACACGAACAGCGCAGTCGTCATTCGGCCCGACGGCACCATCACGGGAAGCTACGGAAAACAGCAGCTCGTCCCATTTGCGGAAAACATTCCGTTCTGGGACGTGCCCCTTGTGCAGAAATTTTTCAGGAGCGTCGTCGGCCTCTCGGGGACGTGGGTGCCCGGGAAGGAGAGCCGGGTTCTTGCGCTGCCGCTTTCACGGGGTCGGGAGATCACGATCGGCACGCCTATCTGTTTTGAAGATGCCTTCGGTTGGGTTCCCAGGGAGATGGTACGGAACGGAGCTGAAGTACTTGTCAATCTGACAAATAACTCCTGGAGCCGCCAGGAGTCGGCACAGACACAGCACTTCGCCGCTGCGCGGCTTCGGACTATTGAGCTGCGCACGACCCTTGTACGCGGAACGAACAGCGGGCTGTCAGGTGTCATTGATGCGAGAGGGACGCTGGTTGAGGAACTCCCGATGTTTGTGGGCACCTCTTCGGTCGTCTCGGTTCCGCTCTACGGTGAGTCGTGGACGCTCTATCGCAGCTGGGGGGACTGGTTCGGTATCCTGTCGGTGGGGCTGACCATGGTCGTCGTCTGGCGTCTCTATCGCCGCCGAAACGACCGCACAATCATCGGATAAAAAAAAGGCGCCCTTCCGGATGCGGGATGCTCCCGGAAAGACGCCCTCCTGCGCGGAGATTACTCCTTGATGTTGTACTTTCGGCGGAATCGCTCTACCCGGCCTGCAGTATCCACAAGCTTCTGTTTGCCCGTATAAAACGGGTGGGAAGCACTGGAAATTTCCACATCGAAGAGGGGGTATTCGTTCCCGTCTTCATATTTGACCGTCTCTTTTGTCTGCACGGTGCTCCGTGTCAGAAACATCGTTCCACTGGCGGTATCACGGAAGACGACCGGCCGGTACTCTGGGTGTATGTCTCTCATATCTTCCTCCACGGTCATTCAGACCCCGTTGTATTCATAGACTGCAAGAACTCGGCATTATTCTTGGTTTTGCCCATCTTGTCAATCAACAGTTCAATCACTTCCACGTCGTCCATGGGGTTCACCACCTTCCGGAGGACCCACATCTTCCGCAGCTCTTCGTCGGTGAGGAGAAGGTCTTCCCGACGGGTGCCGGACTTCTTGATGTTGATCGCCGGAAAAATTCGTCTGTCCGACAGACGGCGATCCAGGTTGATTTCCATATTACCGGTACCTTTGAACTCCTCAAAGATCACCTCGTCCATGCGGCTTCCCGTCTCGATCAACGCGGTCGCCACGATGGTGAGACTTCCGCCGTCCTCGATGTTTCGGGCTGCACCGAAGAACCGTTTCGGCTTGTGCAGCGCGTTGGAGTCGACACCGCCGGAAAGGATCTTGCCCGAGGTCGGTACGGTCTGGTTATAGGCCCGGGCAAGGCGGGTGATGGAATCAAGGAGAATCACCACGTCTTTCTTGTGCTCCACCAGGCGCCGGCTCTTCTCTAGAACCATTTCCGCAACCTGAACGTGCCGCTGGGCCTGCTCGTCAAAGGTGGAGGCGATAACCTCCGCCTTGACGTTCCGTTCCATGTCGGTCACCTCTTCCGGCCGTTCATCGATGAGAAGCACGATAAGGTATACTTCCGGATGGTTTTCCGTTATGGCGTTGGCGATCTTTTGCAGAAAGATAGTTTTTCCCGTCCTCGGCGGTGATACGATCAAACCCCGCTGCCCCTTTCCAATGGGACTGAAGAGGTTAATCAGTCGCGTCGACGGATCGCCGGAACGTGTCTCCATATCGAGACGCTGATCGGGATAGAGAGGCGTCAGGTTGTCAAAGGGAATCCTTGTCTGCGCGACTGAAGGGTGGTCAAAGTTGACGCTTTCGACGCGGAGCATGGCAAAAAAGCGCTCCCCTTCCTTGGGCGGACGGATCTGACCGTACACGGTGTCTCCCGTCTTCAGATTGAAGAGGCGGATCTGAGAGGGAGAAATATAGATGTCGTCCGGACCGGAGAGGTATGAGTTCTGGGGACTTCTCAAAAAGCCGTATCCGTCGGGCAGTATCTCCAGAGAACCGTAGGCAAAAATCGTCCCGTTCCGCTCGGTGTGAGCTTTCAGGATGGCGAAGATGACTTCCTGCTTTTTCAGAGAAAGGAGATTTTCACCTGCTATTCCCATGTCCGACGCAAGGTCGCGGAGTAGTTTCATGTTCATTAACGTCAGTTCGTTAATGCTGAGGCTCTTGTCGTCCTTCAAATGGGAGAAATCGATTGAAAACGCCTGCTGCCCCGTTGCGGGGCGTCCGTCGGTTCCGTCGTCACCGTGGGAGCGGCGATCGACCACCTCCGGCGGCACTTTGGAAGGCGCTCGCTTGCCTTTCCGACCGCCGCCGGATTCACCGTTGCCGTCGTTTTCTTTCACAACGGCAACGCGAACGCGTTTTCTTTTACCGCCTTTTCGTGCGCCGTTCCGACCGTTTTCGGATCGATTCTCTTCTTCCTGGGGTGTCACTGTCTGTTTGCTATTATCATTATTATCCGACATGGATTACTCCAACTACCAATTTGGTCTGAGGGTACAGTATACGGCGGCGATCAGCGTTATCCCCCGCTGTATTGAATAAGTATTGCGGCATGTACATTGATTGCAGGCTTTCAACCTACGCCAAAATACAACCGATGTCAAGTTATATTCGCCCAGTCCGGAAAAAGGTGAGCGACCGTCAGCCGTCCGTTCCGGTCCCTGTCACTCTGTTTCAAGCACGGGTGTCGCCTGACGCCGTAACTGCTCGAGGGGCGCAGAGAAAATATCAAGGGACTCGGCGTTGCGCAACATTTCACACCGACCTTCGAATATGACGCCATCGGCAATGCGTACGCGTCCGGATCGTACGTTACCGTAGACGGTACAACCTGGAAGCATTTCCACTTCCTCCACCGCTTCAACATTGCCGTGAACGGTCCCCCCGATGATGATCCGTTGGGCTCGTACGTTTGCCTTCACTGAGGCTCCGTCGCGAATATAGAGAAATCCCGACGCCTGTATCTCCCCTTCATATTCACCTGCAACGGTAACGGAGCCTGAAAAACGAAGGACACCGTTAAAACGGGTACCCGGCCCCAGCCTGCTGTCGGTCTGTTCAATCGATCGTGGATCTATATGATAGGCCATCTGTTACTTCGTGGTCATGACGAATACTCCGTCCCAGTCTTCCGGCGGTGGAGATTCAATGTAGTGGTTGCACCGTTCAAGATAGACTCTGGAAGGCCCGTCCTGCTGATCGATGTCAACGGCCTGCTGAAAATACTTGCGGGCGTCTTCAAACTGCATGAGCTTATACAGTTTCCGTCCCCGGGCAAAGAGGTCAAGAACGCGTTTCTTCTCTTCACTAATCATCCTGTTTTACCTGAACGCCGTGCAGCGTCGCCGCGGCGTGTTTCCGGAATTTGCTTTCAAGGTCTTCCAGGGAGAGCTCATTTGCTTTCAGCTCATCGTCACGGCTCTGAAGCTCCTGTACTTCCTCTTCCAGGCCTTCAATTGTCGCGAGGGTCTCCCCCGTCTCCTTCAGGATACTCTCCACCAGCGCTTTTACCTGCGCCGTGTCACCGGCGTCAAGACTGGATGCCATATCACGCAGCTGCTGAATCGGATTCTTGATATGGCGGGTAAAGTACATCAGGGAGTTGTTCAACGACTCCGCCAGGGCGAGGCGCCGCTCCCTTCTGGACACCTGGCGTGACAGCTCCCGCTGACGCAGAACCGCCTGGATGCGTGCGAGAACCTCGGAAAAATTGAAGGGCTTTGTGATGTAGTCCTCTATACCCAGCTCAAAACCCTCAACCTTGTCTTCCACGTCATCCATTGCGGAGAACATGATAATGGAGGTCCCTGAAAACTCGCTGTATTCGGGATCCTGTTTAATGAGCCGGGTAATTTCCCACCCCGTTTTCCCGGGCAGAATGTTGTCGAGAAGAACGAGATCCGGTCGCTCCGCCGTAATCATTTCCAGTGCCGTGTCACCGTCATTTGCGGTAACGACCTGGTAGCCGAGGCGGGTCAGCATCACGTTGAAGAATTCAACATTTATGTGCTCGTCGTCTACTAATAAGATCTTGGGAGTCTGCTGAGACATACGTTATTTTCCTATGCGCCCTTTTCTTTGTCAATCAACGGAAGCACCCACGCCCGAACAATGCCGAACAGGAGGAAGAACGCCGCCAGGGCGACAAATGTGTAGGCAAGCCAGTCACCCCACGCCGTATAGAGCGTCGACTTTTCCGTATATACCGGAACCTCGCCATACAGGTATCCTTCCTTGAACGGCGGATACATGGCGGTGATCCTGCCGTTGGGATCGATGATTGCGGTCATGCCGCCGTTGGTGCTTCTCACCATACTGCGCCTGTTTTCAACGGTTCGGAAGACCGCCATACCGAGGTGCTGCATCGCCGAGGGCTCGGAAAATGCCCACAGATCGTTGGTGAGGTTTACGATCACTTCCGCGCCGCGTCTGACAAAACCGCGGGAAAGGTACCCGAAGGTATCCTCGAAACATATGGGCGTCGAGAATCTGATACCGTCCAGTTCAAAAACCGTCCACTCCGTTCCCGCTTCCCAGAAGGTCGTATCGTTTTCCACAAGAAGGCGGTGGAGCCCGGGAAAGACCGTTTCGTAGGGAAAGTGTTCCGTAAAGGGTACGAGATGGAGCTTCCGGTACGTATCCTGCAGGGAACCGTCCTGATTAAACGTTATAACCGCATTGTAATCTACCCGATTCAACTCACCCGCACTGTTGCGGCGAAGCTGTCCGTCACTGTTTCCGATGATAAATGGTACATCCCGGGAGTTGAGATACTCCCGCAATTCCCGGACGAGCTCATATCGTTCCTGATCGGTTCGATATCGGGTGTGATAGTCGATGGACGGCACAAATGACGTTTCGGACCAGACGACCACGTCGGGATCGTGGGCGGCGATTGCAGACTCACTCTCCCTCCTGAGGACATCGAGACTCCGTCGATACGTGGGGAAACCGCCCCGCCAGGGATCGATGTTCTGTTGAATCAGAGCGACTTCCCATTCCGGGCTGTCCTCGTAATCCACCGGCGAGATAAAACCCCACACGACGGCCGCGGTAACGAGGACCCCATAGGTGATTAATTCCAGACGGCGCCATCGCACCACCGATTTCAAACGACTCCAATGGAGCAGTACACTCCATTCGTGATCGTGAATGATCTGACCGAGAAAAAACGACGGCAGTACCGTCAGAAATGAAACGATCCACACTCCGCCGAGTTCTGCAGTCTGTATCAACAGCGGTGCGGGAAAGAGGGCGTACCCGATGATACCGTAGGAGTACCCGAGGAAGCCCTGTGTCCGGAACCACTCGTAGGCGAGCCAGATCAGTGCCTGGACGGCGAAAGACCACCGCCCGAACAGCCGCGCTCCCAGCCACAGCAGGGGAAAGAAAAAGGCGAAATAAACCGCATATATGACGGGAACGATGAAAATCGCGAGGGGATGAAACTTCAGCAGCCAGTAGTTGAAGAGCGCATAGGTGATGAATCCATAGAGAAGTCCATAGAACGGCGTCGACCACCACCGCATGCGTCGTATCGCCAGCACCGGCGGAATCAGCGCAATAAATGCGAGTGGATACGCCCCGAACCGAAAGAGGACGTTTGGAAATGCGAGGGTAAACAGCAACGCTCCCGCAATGAGGAGCGCCAGGGTACCCGCCGGACGCACGACGCCGGGTTTACGTAATGAATCAGTCACAATTGTCTGTCAGGCGGTACGGGTGAATTGTCCAGCCTGCGCCAGGTGATACTCCGAGTCGAAACATCAGCTGCGAAGGTGCCAACTGGACTCCTTCAGTTCTTTTCCCGGGCGAAAAACGACGACACCGTGGTTCTGTACGGTGACCTGCTCACCCGTTTTGGGATTGCGGGCATGTTTGCGGCCCTTGCGCGTCCTGATTTCAAAGGTGCCGAAACCTCGAAACTCAACGACCTTGTCGTCCATCAGAGCATCCTTCACCTCCGCAAAAAAGGCATCCACAATCGCGTGAATGTCCTTTCTGCTGACGTCGGTCTGTTCACCAATGCGTTCAACAATTTCGGCTTTTGTAAGCTTAGAATCAGGCACGTGCCCTCCACCCAGGCGTTACGCCTGGATCGCGTTTACCTTATGGGCCATCCGGGACTTTTTGCGGCCCGCCGTATTGGGATGATAGACGCCTTTTTGCGCCGCCGTATCAAGAAGTTTCACGTACGCGCGAAATGCCTGCTCCGCTTCTTCACCGTTGTTTGTGTTGACGGCGTCGAGTACTTTCTTGGCGCTGGTTCTTACCTGACTGCGTACCGACTTGTTCCGGATACGCTGCTTTTCACTCTGTCGAAACCGCTTTGCTGCGGAACCTTTGACTATCAAAGAATTTATCCTCCTGGACCTTTGTATGTATCAAAACGAGACGGTAGCAAAAAACGATATTGGTGTCAACGAAAAGGGCTGTTCCGCGACCGGGATGGAAGAACGCGGTTAACATTGCGCACCCTTTCGGGTAGTCTACACGGACAATGAGGGCGTATCTACTGTTTATACTCGTATTTTCGAGACTCATCTGGTGGGACCTCATCGACAAGATCCGAATATCCATAAGCTGGAACTGGGCGCGACGGGCCATGGACCGGGAAGTCCCGTCCCGGGCGCGGAAGCTCTTTTCAATAGCCCGCTTCACCGTGGATCTCAAACTGAAGGTCGACCTGGATGAAGATACGCTGCCGGAAAAAATCCTCGTTGTATCAAACCATCAGAGCGTCATAGACATCATCGCTATTATGGCGGCCTTCAAGCGACATACGGTCAGGTTCGTCGCAAAAAAGGAACTGGGACGATGGTTTCCGGCGGTATCCCGGGTGTTGAGAGTCCAGCGTCACGCCCTCATCAGCCGTCGCGGTGACTTCGGGACGGCGATGCGCCAGATCGAACGTCTGGGCCGTACGATCCGCCCCCTTGAAGGGGCTGTCATTTTTCCGGAAGGCACCCGCTCCCGGGACGGACAGGTGCGTCCCTTTCACAGCGGAGCGGTACGCAGGATTCACGGTGCCCAGGGGTTGCCCATCGTTGCCGTTGCCGTTGACGGGGGGTGGCGATTTGCGCGCATGCAGGACCTTACGCGCCTTAACCGCGGTCAGGAGATCAGATTTGCCGTAGCCCGACAATACCCCCCGGCACGGACAAAAGGTGAACTCATCGCACAGCTTACGGACGCACAGAATTCGATCGCAACCGCCATAGAGGAGTGGAGAAAGGCCGGCCTGACGTGATACGGGAAATACGCACACTAAGTCCCTATATTCGGCGGTATCGCTGGAAATATATATTCGGCATCCTTTCCCTCATCGTCACCAGCGGTTCCCAGCTGCTCATTCCGTGGTTTGTCGGTACGGCGGTGGACATCATATCCGGGGGCGGCGTCGTCACCGGGCGGATTCTCGTCCTGATGGTGCAAATGGTCGGTACGGCGGTGGTCATCGGCGCCGGACGGCTTGGGTGGCGCTATTTCATTCACGGCGCGAGCCGGCGGATAGAAAACGATCTCCGCAACAGGCTCTATGATCACCTTCTGAAGCTGTCCCGCAGCTACTATCAATCCACAAAGACGGGAGATCTCATGGCGCGGGGGACCAACGACCTCAATGCCGTGCGTGTCGCCGTCGGGATGGCGCTTGTCGCCTTTGTGGACGGCCTTTTCATGACGCTGGCGATTCTTATTATCCTCTTTCGACAGAATCCGCGGCTCGCGCTCTTTACCGTGCTGCCCCTCCCGGTGATAACGATCTCCCTCATCGTCCTCGGCACCCGTATCGGACACCTCTTCAAAGCGGTGCAGGAGGGATTTTCCCGTCTGAGCGAACAGGCCCAGGAGGTTTTCAGCGGGATCCGCGTCGTCCAGGTCTTTGTAAAGGAACACTATTTCCTGAAACGATTCGGCGAGGCCAACACTCACTATCAGCGTCAGAACATGCGTCTCGTCCGCATCTGGGGGCTCTTTTTTCCCCTGGTCACCTTTCTTTCGGGTATTACGCTGCTCATGCTCCTGTGGTTCGGAGGGGAAGCGTTGATCGCGGGTGAAATCACCGCAGGTGATTTCGTCGCGACGCTCAGCTATCTCCAGATGCTGATCTGGCCGATGATGGGGGCGGGATTTACCGTAAATATGCTGCAGCGGGGCGCCGCATCGTTAAGCCGTATCAACGAAATCCTGTCGACACCGGCGGATATCGTGTCGCCTCCAGGTGCAATAACGACGGGGGTATCCGGGGACATCGAAATTCGCTCCCTCACCTTTTCCCATTCCGACTCCCAATCCGAAAACTCAACGGAGGTGCTGAAAGACATTTCCGTCACCATACCTGAAGGAACGACCCTTGGTATCATCGGGAGAACCGGAAGCGGAAAGAGCACGCTCCTGGACCTGCTGCCCCGCCTGCTCAATCCGCCGGAGGGGACAATTTCAATAGGCGGCACCGACATACACCGCTTTCACCTCGATACGTTGCGTTCCGCCTTCGGACTGGTTCCTCAATCGAACTTTCTTTTTTCCGCGACGGTGGCCGACAACATACGATT
Source organism: Alkalispirochaeta sp. (assembly GCA_965242725.1). GTDB lineage: Bacteria > Spirochaetota > Spirochaetia > DSM-27196 > Alkalispirochaetaceae > Alkalispirochaeta. Next base: position 28,791 of record CBDESZ010000008.1, on the reverse strand, counting down.
CGCCGTGCCGTCGGCATCGGACGAAGAAGTCGTCAGAGCGGGCCGCCTTGCGGCGCTGGACAATGACATAGACGAGTTTCCCCACGGCTGGAATACAGTCGTTGGAGAGCGGGGAGTCACCCTCTCCGGCGGCCAGCGCCAGCGCATTGCAATCGCCCGGGCAATTCTCAAAGATCCGCCGATATTGATGTTTGACGATCCCCTCTCCGCGGTGGATGCGGAGACGGAAAAGAAAATTCTCGGCGGAATCACGGAGCTGCGACAGGATCGCACCACCATTATCGTGTCAAACCGCGTTGCCACGCTCCAGCACGCAGACCACATCATCGTACTTGAAAATGGAATGATCACTCAGGAGGGTACCCACGAGTCGCTTATCGGTGTACGGGGTCTCTACCAGGAGATCTATCAGTTGCAGCAACGGGAGGCTGACGAGGTCTCATGATTCACCATCAGCAGGACGAAAAGGTCATCACCAAATACAATCCCCGCATCGTTCGACGTCTCGCCTCTTTTGCGGCTCCCTATAAATGGTATGTCGTTGCGGCGATGGTGTCGTTGGTCGTCGCGACGGTTGGAGAAATGCTCATTCCCGTGATGATTCAACGCACGGTGGACCACGCCATCCTCGATTACCGCGTTGCCGTCGCACCTGAGGAGGCCGATCGCTTTCCCGTCACTCCCGCGCGGCGAACGATTCAGGAACAAACCTACATCAGGGAAGAGCTGTTGAGCCACGTCGGACGGGACGAGCGGCGTGCTCTCATCGCCGCGGGCAGTCTCGACGACACACGGTATATCATCGTGCGACGTGAAATCGTCGAAGGGAACGCCGATCTCTCTTCCCGCCTTTCGGGACAGATAATTGCCTCCGACGGAGAACACGTCGTTCTGCCGGCAACGGCACAATCGGAATTGTCCAAAGAACAGCGCCTCCTGTTGCGGCAGGATAGCGTCTCCGACGTGCGGAAGAACAGCCTCATATTTCTCCTCATCATCTTCGGGGCATTGCTTGGAAGCTTCGGACAGGTCTACCTGACGGCGTACACCGGTCAGCTGGTGATGAAACGGCTCCGTCTGAGCCTCTTTCACCACACGATCCATCAAAGCCTGGGATTTCTCGGCAATCAGGCGGTGGGACGGCTGGTGACCCGGGTGACCAATGACGTTGAGACGATCAACGAGTTTTTCTCCTCCGTCATGTCCCAAATGGCGAGGAATATCGGACTCATGGCGGCGGTCGTCATTACCATGTTTTCCCTCAACGCCCGGCTTGCGGCGATCGTACTCACCACGATGATTCCCGTCATTCTCATCACCGAAGTTTTCAGACGCATGGCCCGGGAAGCTTTCAGGAAGGTCCGTCACGCGGTAAGTGCCGTCAACGCCTATCTTTCCGAGTACATCTCGGGAATGTCCATCGTACAGCTGTTTGTCCAGCAAAACCGGAGCAGAACGGAGTTTCGCCAGCGCGGTGAAGATCTTCTCAAGGCAAATCTGTCGGAAATGTACGTCTTTGCCGTTTTCAGGCCGATCGTGGACTTCATGGCAACCCTCTCTACGGCGGTGGTCATATACTTCGGCGCCAGCCTTCTGGAAATGGAACTCGTATCCATCGGCGTTCTCATCGCCTTTACCAATCTCATTCGCCGTTTTTACATGCCGGTGATGAATATTTCCGAGCAGTTTACCGTCCTCCAGAGCGCGATGGCGGGAAGCGAGCGGGTCTTTTCACTTCTCGATGATGACCGGCGGATACCCGATACGGGAACGCGCACAATCGATCGAAACACGTTCGGCGGCGCGATTTCATTCGACCACGTATCTTTTGCATACAAGGAGGGTGAACCGGTCATTCGTGATCTCTCACTGGAAGTCGCCCCCGGTGAAATGGTCGCAATCGTCGGATATACCGGTGCGGGAAAGACGACGATCATCAATCTTCTCACCCGGCTGTGGGATATCGACAGGGGGACGATACGGCTGGACGGTGTGGATCTGCGGGAATACTCTCTGAAGGAACTCCGTCGCACGGTTCAGCAGATACAGCAGGATGTCTTTCTCTTCGACGATACGATCAGGGACAACCTCACCCTTGGTATCACCGCATCGGACGAGGAGATATGGAAGGCCTGTGAAACGGTACAGATCGCCGACTTCATTTCAACGCTCCCCGACGGATTGAATACCCGCCTCCATGAACGGGGCGCCAACCTGTCGGCGGGGCAACAGCAGCTGCTCGCCTTTGCCAGGGTTCTCCTTCACAATCCGCCGGTGCTGATTCTTGACGAGGCAACCTCCAGCATCGACAGTGAAACGGAACGAAAACTGCAGCACGCGGTGGACACGGTTACCGGCGGACGCACATCCCTCGTCGTAGCCCACCGCCTCTCTACCATACAGCACGCGGACCGCATCGTGGTGATGTCCCACGGGAAAGCCGTTGAAACGGGAGACCACGCGACGTTGCTGAAACGGAACTCCCTCTACGCTACGCTGTATCGACTGCAGTACGCACGGCGGGACAGTTCTCAGTCTTGACGAGCCATTCAACACTTCGTCTTTTTCCGCTCTGCCTGCCCGGTGCCGATTGTCGCAGAAAGGCGCAAATGGGCAGGGAGATGTACCGCCCCTCGGGTCCGGACATGCGGATCTGTCCGCTGAGAATATTGATCTCCTGGACGCGGAAGGTATCCCCCTCGACATCAACCAGTGCCCCTTCCCGGGGAAAGTTTCTCCGTTCTTCCTGATAGAACGAATGTTCATAGGAGAGGCAGCATAACAGGCGGCCGCAGGGACCTGAGACCTTCATGGAGTTGAGGGAGTAATTCTGATCCTTCGCCATCCGTATCGAGACCGGTGCGAGGCGATCGGAGACTCCGTTGCAGCAGATCCGTCGCCCGCATATTCCGATGCCGCCAAGAACCCGCGTTTCATCGCGGACGCCGATCTGACGGAGCTCCACGCGAACGTGGAATTCATTTACCAGATCCCGTACGAGCTCCCTGAAGTCCACGCGGTGTTCCGAAACAAAGAAGACGATCAATTTGCTTCTATCAAGCAGAAAGTGGGCACTGACGATACGCATGTCGAGATTATGCGTCTCGACCCGCTCCTTGCACGTCTGAAGGATCGCACCGGATTCGCGCTCCTGTTCCTCAAATCGCGTCAAATCGGATTCAACGGCGACCCGATCGATATCGTATACCTGTTTGTATTTTCCCCGAACCTCGTCCGATACGGGGCCGAGGATGACGCCGAGATCCAGTCCGTATCGTCCCCTGTATACAACCGTATCGCCCTTTGAAACGGTCAACGGACCCGTTTCTCCAATATCGGTTTCCCGACTGTGGGCATTTCGTACCATTATTTCCATATATACACTCCGGATAGTGAGTCCGGTCACTGCATTAAGTCGACCAGCATTCCTTCGATTTCTTCAAGACGATGTAGTATATCCAGTTGTTGGCTTTGCGTCTGCAATAATCCCGTTACCAGCCTGTCAACGGACCGGTTTATTGAAGTGACCAGATAGTATCGCTTCCGCGTGAGAATATCCTTGTGTGATTCCTGTACAACGATCGTGTTGGCGTCGGGCAGAACCTTCCGCAGAAAGCGCCGGATGCTCTCACGGTAATGCTGTGTCGCCGAATAGGTCCGCTCCTGGAGAAGACGCTGTCCCGCTTCATGCACCGCGTCGTACAGACGCTGAACGGGAGCATCTATGGGTGGCAGGTCGGCCAGGACCGACGGATCGATGGGGTCGAGGTGCGATGCATCCGATTCAGCCGCCGGCTGTTCAAGACGCCGGGCAAAACCTTCACCAGCCGTCTCGTGGAGTGAGCTCCGTGACCGCGGCCGTCGATCGACGCCGCGCTTGGAATCGCTCCGTATCGGTTCCATTACCGCCGCTCTCCCTCGTCAACCTCTTCCCGTTCCGCCAGCGGCACCGCACGCCGTCGCCGTCCGGACCGTCTTCTCGTCGCCCGGGGCATTGCGGCAGGAGACGACTCGATTCCTTCCACGCGGTCCGGTGTCGGCTGGTCCCCTTTTGCGTGTTCACTCTTGATATGCAACGCCCCGTCGAGAATGACTCCCGATTCCGCAATGAGGCGGGGGCTGTATATGTTTCCGGCGACGATGGCGGTTTCAAGGGCAATGACCTTGTCACGAGCGTAAATGGTGCCGCGAAAGACACCGCCGATGACGACGATCGCGGCGTCGATAGTACAATCGGCGCGCCCGCCCCTTCCGATGATGACGCGACCGTCTGTCTGTATGGCGCCTCTGAAGTCACCGTCCACGCGCAGAAGCCCGGAGACGACGATGGTGCCCTTGAAGAACGTCCCGGCACCGACGATCGAGTTTACTAATGTGTTCTCTATTGAAGCCATTGCCTGTAAAAGGGTGCTCAGCGGGTTCCGATACCGCCGCGGTCAAAGGAGTTGGTGATTTTGAGAAATACCGCCGGGTCAACGACGTCCGTACCAAGCATGACGATAAAGTCGAGATGCGGTCCCGTTGAAATCCCCGTATTACCGAGAAGGCCGATACGCTCACCCTGAACGACGTCCTGTCCCTCGGTGACCGCAATGCTCTGCATGTGGGAATACCGCGTCCTGAAACCGTACTTGTGGCGAAGGAAGACGTACAATCCGTATCCCGGGTCATACCCCATTTCAACCACTTTCCCGTTGGCGCTCGCCACCACGGGCAGTCCCGGCGCTCCGGCGATATCGATTCCCTTGTGCAGATACCACTGGCCGGTTATGGGGTGAATATTGGGACCGAACTCCATCGTCACCCTGCCCATGCCGTTTGCGACGGGCCAGTAGTTGGGAAGATCCGTCAGAAATGCCTGCTGCGAATCGAGAACCGCCCGAATCTCCCGCAGGGGATTGACGGCGCTCTGCAATGTAGACGCCAGTTGGCGCAGCTCCTGGACCTCCCGACTCTGGCCGTCCTCCACCGCCTGAATGTCGAAGAAGGACGACAGATCACCACGGGAAACCGCGGCGGGAGCCGTCTCGTTGGGGCGCTGAATTCCGAGGTTGTTGATCGTATCGACAAGCTCTTCATCGAATGAACGTGCAACGCTGAGGAGATTTCCAACTTCAGAAAGAACTGAATCGAGATTGGCCTGGGAGGCAACCGCCTTTGTTTCCTGTTGTTCGACAATTGCGGTCGTTCCGATATGAATGCTCGAGAGATAGATAAAACCGCCGAGGACGACGGCAAACAGTCCCACCGCAAAGAGCAATACCAGCGCATTTATGTGAAAATTCACCACATTGCGGTCGGAATGAGGAATAAACATGATGGTAAAGCGCTGCGTCAAAAGACGCCAGAAGGTGCGAAATGGTCCTTTTTTGCGCTGGATATTATTTTTCTTCGTTCCGGTGCGTTCCCGGCGAACCTTCGGTGCTCCCACTAATGCTCCTCGTTAATCACGATACCACAACTAATTATCGGCGTCAATCTGTATAGAATTATACCAAAAACTATCCACTCTTTCAAAGAATACCTTGACGTATTATGACCCCGGTGCTATTTTTAACTCGTCCACACGGACGTATTTCCTTTTTTGGTATAATCAGTATGAGACTATTTGATACTCATGCTCACATAGGGTTGATCGACGAAGACCCTATTGAGCAGCTCATAGTGGCCCAAGAGGCCCGACATGAAAACATCGACGGAATCCTCAGCATCTGCAATAACGTGCGGGATTTCTTTGACCTCTATGAAAGCCTGAAGACGGCATCCAACGTCTACTTCGCCGTCGGGGTTTCGCCTTCGGAGGTGACCAACCCGGGCAAGGACTGGGAAAGCCAGGTGGAACGGGGGATATCTCTTCCCCGCGTCGTCGCCATCGGAGAAACGGGTCTCGACTATTACCGCAAATTCGGGGACAAGGATTCTCAGATCGAACTGTTCATTCGACAGCTCGAACTGGCGTCCCGTATCGACAAGCCCGTGGTCATTCACAATCGCGACGCCGGGTCGGACATTCTTGAAATACTTCGTGAAAAGATACCCGCAAAGGGAGCCGTCCTTCACTGCTATTCCGAAGACTGGGCCTACGCCCAAAAGGCGCTGGAGCTGCCCGTCTATATCTCTTTTGCCGGCAACGTAACCTACCGGAATGCCCGTAATCTCCATGAGACGGCACGCAACATGCCCCTTGATCGCATGCTCATCGAAAGCGAAGCGCCCTTTATGGTACCCGCCTCTCATCGGGGACAGCGAAACCGTCCGGTCTATCTTCCGGAGACGGCCAAATTCCTTGCCCAGCTGCGGGGTATCCCGGTCGAGGAGCTGGCGGAACAGCTGTACCGGAACAGCTGCACATTTTTCGGTATTTCCTGAAATATCCCGCGGAAGCGCGGGAGTACCGCAATGAGAGGGAATCCCGTCAGGGATTCCCTTTTTTTTCGCCGGAACGACTGACACCGTACCGGTAGGCGTAGAGCAGAATCCCCGCGGAAACAGATACGTTGAGGGAATCCACCGTAGACTCGCCTTCTCCCGTGCGGGGTATGCTCACGACGCCGTCGATCACTTTTTCAAGTCCCCGGGATATGCCCGTGCCCTCTCCACCGAGGACAAGGACCGTCGGTCCCGGTATCGTCGCTTTTCCTATGGAGGTGCCACCCGCGTCGGCGGCGTAAATCCAGTATCCCGCCTCCCGGCACAGGTGAAGCGCCTGTCGGAGATTTGTAACCGGTGCCAGCGGCACATATGACACCGCACCGGCGGAGGCACGGGCAACGACATCTCCCGTGCCGGCGCTTCGTCTCTGCGGAATAAGTACCAGCGGCACGTCGAACCAATGGGCGGACCTGAGAATGGCTCCCAGATTGTGGGGATCGGTAATATGGTCAAGGGCGAGTATCGGTGAAGGAAAATCGCCGCGAAAGGAGGTGAGCCATTCTTTGAGCTCCACCGTCGGCGTCGCCGCACCTTCTCCTGAGGGTTTTTCCATCTGAAATGCGAAACCCCGGACGTCCTGTCCGGCAAGACGCTTCAGCCTCTCCGTATCGACGTGACGTACGGGAAGACCCCGTTTCGTCGCCGCGTCTACCAGCCCGGAAACCCGAGGATCCTGTCGGGAGACATAGAGAACCCCTTTTGTCCCGGAGTGGAGGGCCGCCTCAACGGCGTGGCGCCGTGTAATCCAGATCACCGTCACGTTCCGCCGAATTCACGGACCACATCGATGGTGCCGTCATAATTGGTGTCCCGTTCATACCGTTCAATTCGCACGCCGTCGAACATGTAAATCCACAAATCGATGTTTCCGTCGTAATTGGTATCCAGTTCTTCCCGATAGAGAACTTCATTCCGATAAAAATAGAAGTCGTCCATCAGACCGTCACCGTTGAAGTCAATAACTTCAAACCGTTTTGAGACCCTTCTTCGGTGCGCTTGAGGGCGTAGTCTGTGCGTCCATCGCCGTTTGTGTCGCCCACGATCCATGTGGAATCATACTCATCGACGGGAAATATCCTTGGAATATCTTCCTGCCGCTCCTCCCCGGTCTCCATCGTCTGTGCCCCCAGAAAGGTCATCGTCATCGTGAAAAGGACCAATGCCTGTACAGCTCTTTGTATGGACACACCACCCCCTTAGACTCACCTTATCGGCGAGAAGGCGGGGTGGTATTTAATGTCACAACTCTTTCAGCGGAATCGGATCGGGGGGAACTTTCTTCTCCCTCAAGGGTGGCAAGTTCCCTTGAGGAGGGACTTGGCCTTTCCCGAAATGTGTTTCGGAACCGTCACCTGGAGTTTGATGTACAGATCACCCCTGCGTCCGCTGTTGACGACCGGGTATTCCCTCGTTTCTCAGTCCGCAGCACCTTTCCGTGCTGTGTTCCCGAGGGGATTTTCACCTTTACCCGCTTCCCGTCGAGGGTGGGGGACCTGAATATCCGTTCCGAGGGCCGCCTGAGTATAACTGATCGGGACGGCGCAGTAGAGATCGTTTCCCCTGCCGCTCAAAGTGCTTATGGGGCAGGACATGGACAATCACATGCAGATCCCCGGGCTCACCACCTCCCCGCGCCGCATCACCCTGCCGGGGAATGGAAATCCGCTGACCGTGTGAAATCCCGGCGGGAATGGTAACCTTGACGCGTTGTCGTTTCTTAACAACGCCGTTTCCGCCGCAACTGTCACACGGCTTTTCGACAATCGACCCTTCCCCGTTACAGGTCGGACACACTGAGGCGACTTGAAAAGAATCCGCTGCTCCGCCGCACCTGCCCCGCTCCGCCGCAGGTTGGGCATGGTCTTCCTGCCGCTGCCGTGGGCAGCACCGGTGCCGCCGCACTTCTCGCACGCCGTTTCACGGCTCGTAGGCGATCTCCACCTTCGTCCCGAAGGCGGCATCGGTAAAGGATATCTCCAGATCGTATCGCAGATCCGACCCCCGGGGCGGTCCGCCGCGACCACGGGATGTACGTCCCCTCGTTCCGCCGCCGCCGAAAAATGACTCGAAGATTCCGGAAAAGTCCCCGAATATATCCTCGAAATCTCTGAAGGCCGATGAAGAAAATCCCTGGGCGCCGCCGCCCATCCCTTCCAGTCCGGCGAAGCCGTACTGATCATAGGCGCGGCGCTTGTCCGCATTGGCCAGAACCTCGTAGGCTTCCGTCGCCTCCTTGAAGCGATCTTCCGCCGCCGAGTCTCCGGGATTACGATCGGGATGGTTTTGGACGGCGATCTTGCGATACGCCTTTTTTATGTCGTCCACCGAGGCGTCCCGGGAAACCCCGAGCACCTCGTAGTAGTCACGCTTTGCCAACGGTCAACCGCCTCAGCGTCAGGATTTTTCGTCGTCGTCGACGACTTCGTAATCTACATCTTCAACGTTGTCGCCGGAAGCGGAAGCGCCGCCGCTCGAGCCGCCGGGGGCGCTCTGACCGTCGCCGCCGGCCGCGCCGGCCGCACCGGATTCCTGCTCCCTGCTGAGTCTTGTACACCTCTTCAGCCAGCTTGTATGACGCCTGCTTCAGCTCTTCCGTCTTTGACTTGATCGTCTCGACGTCGTCGCCGTCCATTACACCTCGCAGCGCTTCAATGGCACCTTCAATGTTTTTCCGGTCGTCATCGGTGATCTTGTCGCCGTAGTCTTTCATGCTCTTTTCGGTGGCATAAATAAGGCTGTCCGCTTCATTGCGCGCTTCGATCTTGCTCTTCAGCTGTTTGTCCTGCTCGGCGTTGTCTTCGGCATCCTTTACCATTCGTTCTATTTCGTCTTCCGAGAGACCGCTGGACGACTCGATACGGATCTTCTGTTCCTTATTGGTCGCCGTGTCTTTGGCGGAAACGTGGAGAATACCGTTGGCGTCGATATCAAAGGTGACTTCAATCTGGGGCACTCCCCGCGGCGCAGGCGGAATTCCTACCAGGTCAAAGCGACCGAGGGTGCGGTTCTGATTCGCCATTTCCCGCTCACCCTGGAGGACGTGTATGGAAACGGCGGTCTGATTGTCCGCTGCGGTGGAAAAGATCTGGCTCTTCTTGGTGGGTATCGTCGTGTTCCGCTCAATCAGCTTGGTGAACACTCCTCCGAGCGGTCTCCAATACCGAGAGAAAGGGGGCGTCACGTCAAGAAGAATCATATCTTTGACGTCGCCCGCCAGGATACCACCCTGAATGGCGGCGCCCATGGCGACAACTTCGTCCGGGATTCACGCCCTTGTGGGGATCCCGCTTGAATATCTCCTTTACGATCCGCTGTACCGCGGGGATTCGGGTGGAACCACCCACCAGAATGACCTCGTCAATCTCCTCGGCGGAGATCCCCGCATCCTTGATCGCCTGCAGACAGGGTCCTTTCGTCCGCTCCACCAGGTCGGCGGTCATTTTTTTCAAAGGTCGCCCGGTTGAGGGTGTACTGCAGATGTTTGGGTCCGCTCGAGTCGGCGGTGATGAAGGGGAGATTAATGTCGGTACTCTGCGTGGAGGAGAGCTCCTTCTTTGCCTTCTCCGCCGCCTCTTTGAGGCGCTGCAGCGCCATACGGTCCTTGCTGAGATCGATACCCTGCTCGTTCTTGAACTGCTCAACAAGCCAGTCGATTACTTTCTGGTCAAAATCATCCCCACCGAGATGGGTGTCCCCGTTGGTACTCTTCACCTCGAATACACCGTCGCCGAGTTCGAGAATGGAAATGTCGAAGGTACCGGCCACCGAGGTCATAAACGGCGATGCGTTCGTCCTTGCTGTCGTCGCCGAATCCGTATGCCAGCGCCGCCGCGGTGGGCTCGTTTACGATGCGTTTCACATCGAGGCCGGCGATGCGCCCGGCATCTTTCGTTGCCTGCCGCTGGGAGTCGTTAAAATAGGCCGGGACGGTAATGACCGCATCGGTCACCTTCTCTCCGAGATAGTCTTCCGCAGTTTCCTTCATCTTCTGGAGAATCGCTGCGGAAATCTCCGGGGGTGAGTACTTCTTCCCGCCGATTTCGACGCGGACGCCGTCGGAGCTGTCCTTGGTTACCTTGTAGGGCACCATTGAAATCTCTTCGCTCACTTCGCTGTAGCGACGCCCCATGAACCGCTTGATCGAAAATACTGTGTTTTCCGGATTGGTGACCATTTGATTCTTTGCAGGCTGTCCCACCAGCCGCTCGACGTTGTCACCTTTTTTTACGAAAGCCACCATGGACGGCGTCGTTCGCTGTCCTTCCGCATTTTGCAGTACTTCCGATTCTCCGCCTTCAATGACTGCAACGCACGAGTTGGTTGTTCCCAAGTCAATTCCGATAATCTTACCCATACGTATTACTCCTTTGTTTCTTCCGTATCGCCGCCGGGCATCGACACTTTCACCTTCGCCGGCCTGAGAACCCGATCGTGAAGCATATACCCTTTCTGGTAGTCTTCCATGACGATCGACTCCGTGTGATCATCCCGCGGTTCCGTTGTCATCGCTTCATGTTTTTGAGGGTCAAAGACTTCCCCTTCAGACTCAAAGCGTTTCAACCCCCATTTACGTTCCAGCATCCCCGTCAACTGGTTTTCTATGAGTACGATTCCATCATGAAACGAATCGTAGTCCCGTGACTCCTCCGCGGAACGTATTGCACGTTCAAAATCATCAATGACGGAGGTCAAGTCAAGAAGAAGTTGTTGATTGGAAAACTGCACCGCGTTTTCTTTGTCCCGAACCATCCGCTTGCGATAGTTTTCCATATCCGCCTGTTTGCGGAGGTACTGATTCTTGAGTTCGGTGTTCTCGTGTTCAAGTTCCTGAATCCGGAGACGCAACGCTTCCGACGGATCTTCCGTAGTCCCTGAATTCCCGCTTCCATTTGACACATTCTGCTGTCCCGCGGCGTCGGAGGATACGGTAGAAGGAGCCTCTCCGCCGTGACCCTCGCTCGCCGACGAAGCCTGACCCGTCTCCGTGTCCGCTCCACCGCCCTGAACGGAAGAGTCCCCGGCCGATTGTGCACCTGCGTCGCCACCGGATGAATCGCCGGCTGCGGTTTGCCGTTCATCGGCTTCAACCGGCGCCGCTTTATCCTGTTTTGCCATATAGTTCCTCTGCGTGCTTTCTATTGATTGCAAAGAAAATACAAACACCCGCCGTGTCCGTCAACCATCCGACGGCACGGAACACCGCGGCGGTACAGCCGCCCCGGGAGAACTCTATTTTTTACCCGTAAGCTCCAGAATGAGTTCCACTTCGCCCTTGCTGACTTTCGTCGCCCTGGCAATTTCGTCCACCTTCCATCCCTGATGGGCAAGTTTCTGCACCGTTTCACGGGCGGAAAGCGAAGGCGCTCCCCCGTCGGAGGGGTTTTTCCGAGCTTCCTCCCGCATGATGGAGCCGAGAAGCTTCACCTGCTCACCCGCATCCCGGCGAATCTCTTCAAGACGGGTTTCCGTCCGCGCGAGCCACTCCCGCGCCGTCTGCAGCTCGGACATGCGAGACTCGACATCGGCGAGGGTCTGTTCCAGATTGGCAAGCTGCGTCACCGCGGTGTCGGTATCCTTCTTCGCGGCGAGTATCTTTTTCAGCTGACTCGCCAGGGAGTTCACCGATGCGGGCATCGCCTCGATCTGATCGGTAATTTCTCCGATTCGGCTTTCTATTGTTTCAAGGGCCCGGCTGTTGGACTCGAGTCCGTCCGCCGTCTGATCGATCAGGGAACGCCGCTTTTCAAGGCGTTCGAAGCGCACTTCCACCTCTTCCTGCAGTTCGTCCAGACTCTTGAGCCGAGCGGTGATATCGCGCAATTGCTCGTCGCTGTTCCCCACATGGTCGATCTTCTGTTCAACCGACTGGGCCAGCGTGATCAGCCGCTTGTAATCCTCCTCCAGGAGGTCGATCCGACGTTTGTCCGCGGAAAAGCGCGCCATTTTCTCACCCATATCGGCGGACATCTTCCGTATTTTCGCAAACTGCCCCTCGATATCCCGAATCTCCCCGCGCATACCCTCGACACGTGAAATTTCAGCCTTCAACTCTTCAATATTCTCGTCCAGGGCGATTTTCAGGGAATCGGCACGGTCGAATATCTTTGTCTGCTCGATAAAGGAACGCTGCCGCTTGTCGATTTCCGTAAGGGTCGTCTCCAGGGTGCGGGACTCTTCCTCAAGCTTGCCGAGCAGTCGTTCCCGCATCGCCTGGAACTGGCGATGGGTGTCTTCTACAAGCTCCCGGAACGCCGTCGACCGGTCGTCGATGCGTTCCGTCACCTCCGACTCATGCTCGTCGATATCCTTCCGGATCGTCCGGTATCGCTCCTGGATTCCCTCCATCGCGTCACGGGAGACCGTCGCGAGACGCTGTTGCAGCGTATCAAGAGAGGTGGACAGCTCACCGATTTCCTCACGGATCCGCGACCGCTCCTCTTTGCTCTCCTCCACCAGCTCGTTCCGTTCATCGCTGAACTCACGCTTCAGTTCCTGGAGGTTCTCGGAAATGCGCACCTTTGTATCGGCAAGCTGATTGTTGACGTCGGCGCTCCCGGATCGCAACTTGTTGAGAACTTCCGTCTGCCACACCGCAACGTCGCTGCGGGACGCTTCAACCATGTTTTCCAGTTCTCCCGTGTCGTTCTTGATACCCGAACGAATGGCGGCGATCTGTTCATCGACCTCCGTCTCGAAAGATTTCAAGTCGTCACGGACACGATTGTTCGCCTGGGAGAACTCGGCGCGAAATGTCTGGAATGACCGATCCTTCAACGATTCAAGTTCGTCCTTGATCGTCTCGTCAAATCCAAGCACCTGTTCATCCAGGGCGTTCAGCCGGGTATGCAGACCCTCCCGGGCGGTTTCGATCTGCTGCTCCGTCTTTCGCAACTGACCGGTGATCTGCTCCTGAAATGTGCCGATTCTTGACCGCAGTTCCTCATCATAGGAGGCTTCAAGTCGGTCCCGAGCTTCATAATGCTCCTCTTCCATAGCCGCCAGACGGGCGTGGACGTTCTCCCGCCACTCGTGGATTTGATCCTCCATTTCGTTGGACCGTGTTTTCAAATCGGCAAAGAACTCGTCTTCAAAGACCTTCAGCTTCTCGCTGACATTTTCATAGGCCCGTTCTTTCAGTTCATTGAGCCCGTTCTCGAGGGCGCCCATTTCCTGTCGAAGGAGCTCCATCGCATCCTGGCCTTCTTTTCTGTCCGCCTCCCGCAGTTCACGCAGCTCCTCGCCGAATGCGAGAAAATCGCCGCGTATGCGCTCGCTGATGCGGTCCATGGTACTTCGCATTTGCTCTTCGAGATTGTCGATGTCATGGTTGACCGACTCGATCTTCGTAAAGCGATAGTTCAGTCCCTTTTCATAGTCGGTCAGTCGCTTTTCCAGATCGGAGAGTATCTGCGTCTCCATCGTTCGCGCGGAGGTATCGATTCGGGATGCGAGACGCGTCTCCAGTTCTTCAACCCGTTTTGAAACGGAGGAATCGACCCCGGACAGATCCTCCGCCGTCCGGGAGATGACACCCTGCAGCTCCTGTTCAAGCTGGGTCATTGCGTCCCGGTCGCGCCGGTAGGTGTCGGAAAGTTCCGCCAGCCCCGCAGTCAGTCGCTGACGCTCCCCTTCAATCTCGGTGGTCACATCATAGGCGTGGGACTCCAGCCGCTCCTTGATCTCCGAAATCTGTTGTGACGTTGTGTGATCGAGATTGTCCACCCTGGAGTTCAGGAGTTGCAGCGTCTCGTCGATGCGGGCTGTTGTACTGTCCACCTCGCCTGAAAGACTCTGGAAGGTATCTCCGATTGTCGATATTTCGCCACGAAGGTGTTCCTTCGTCTCTTCCACATGCTGTTCAAACTCCCGTGACATCTCCGCAAGGCGCCGTTCCACCTGTTCACCGGATTCCCGGTGGCGGCTCTCCATGGCGGCGTGGGCGTCCTCAATCAGCGAGGCATCCCGGGATGCAAGATCGCCGATCCGCCCTTCCAGCTCCTCCCTGACGGAGGCGCTTTGCTGCTGTATATACGTCGTCAGGGCGGCAAGGCTCTCCTCTTCCAGCGCCCGGCCGCGACGTCCGAGCTCCGCGATACCGTCCCGGGCTTCCTGTACAGACTGATCGAGGGACTCCTGGAGTGTTCTGATCACCTGTTCACTGTCGGTCTGAAAATCGCGGGTCCGGGCGTCCCAGGTCTCCATGGTTTCCCGTATTTCCCGCTCTTTGTCGTTCAGTTCCCGGACGACACCGGAGCCGACTTCCGCCACGCCTTCCCTGGCGTCTCGTCCATCAATGCGGCATGAAGACTCTCCAGCTCCCGACGTGACTGCTGAATATATTCCTCGGTTTCACCCTGCAGTCGTACAACCTCTTCCTGGAACTCCTGCACCCGCGTATCGGCCTCCGTCGACACGGCCGGTCAATGTGGCGATGCGCTGTTCCCCCGAGGCAAACATCCGCTCTTCCAGATCGGCGAGGCGCTCTTCGTTCTGTTTTTCAAATCCGGAAACGATACCGGGAAGTGAACGCTCAAGCTCTTCAATCTTCCCCTGTGTCGCTCTGATTCTCTTTCCGACCTTGTCTACGTATTCACTCTCGTCGCGGACGCGACCGATGTTTTCCTCGGTGCGCCTCGTCATTTCAACGAGCTGGTCCAGGACATTTTCATACTGGGTCAGGCGGGTACCTATCTCTTCCAGAGTACCGGTGCGGGAGGTGAGATCTTCCTCAATGGCGTGAATACGCTTCAGGACTTCCTTTGCAGCTTTCTGATGAACGTCTACTTCTATGCCGATGTCTTTCAGCATGGTGACCTTCTCGGCCACGATCTCATCCATTTCGCCCTGTACACGTTCTACAAATCGTTTTACCTTTTCCAAGGATCTGTTGTTGCGATCAGTCTGTCGGTACACGGCGAGGATAACTACCACGACCAACAGGACGACAATATCGCCGATGGTAAATCCCATAATTCCCTCTCCCAATTCCCAGTTGCCCAATAGTATAGCACTTTTGTACGTGCTGTGAATCATCTATACACTTTGACATCTATACAATTGGGCCGTCGCCACGACGGTTGTCCTGGCTTTCCGGGAGACGCGGTTCAAGCCACTCCCATAGCTCCGCATATCGACGGAAGGAGAAATCCGCCGCAGAGGAGCTGCGGCGACCGGTAATATGGGCCGTACGCAGCCCCAGGTTCCGGGCACCGAAAATATCGTAATGGAGACTGTTGCCCACATAGAGTATCTCTTCAGGTGGCAACCGGAGTTCATCGATGAGGCGCTGAAAGGGTTCGGGATTGGGCTTGAGATACCCCGTTTCCTCCGAGGAAAACGCGACGTCCCAGAGGTCCACTATTCCGAGGAGCTCCAGCTTGCGTCGAACCGGAAAGTCCGACATCGCCGCCGTCGGAACGCCACGTTGACGGACCTTCCTGACCAGATCTTCCGCACCGTCGTAGAGTGACACCCGGCGGAGGAGCGACTCCCATTGGTCGTAAATGACCCGGGTAATCTCGGCGGATACGTCGTCCACGTCGCGGCCAAGTTCTTCCGCAACGATCTGCGCGGTTCGTCCGAAAAGGTCCGCAAGGGGGCGTTCATTGCGGACGATCTTGCGGGCCCGACCGAAGGCGCGGAAGAGGCGCATATTCCGGACCACCACGGGAATGGAAACGACGTACATGGGGAAATTGGGATAGAGGGTGCCGTCGATGTCAAATGCGACGGCTCGTATGGCCGGTTCCTGTCCGTTCATGTATCAACTCTCGCTGCGGGTATCTACGATAATGGTAACGGAACCGGACACCGCTCCGGAACCCCCACCAGGGGCGGGTTCAAAGCGCCATGCGCGCACAGTCGCAACGAGACGGGCATCGAGCTGCGGCGCCGGTGTCGGTCGACGCAACCGGGCGGAAGTTACCGTTCCGTCGGGAGCAACTGAAAAATCGACCACCGCCGCGTACTCCGGAGGAAACGCCGACGGCAGATCCACTGCCGATATATCCGGTGACGCTCCTCTCACAAGGCGCCGCTGTGAGCTCCCCTCGCCTATGGCCACTCCCTGTATGCCCGGACCGTCCACGCCGTCGTTGCGGGTACTCTCCCGGCCCGGAGCGGCGTCGGGGCTGTTTGAGCGCACGACGTTTGCCGCCGATTCGATACCGGCGATCATTCTGCTCAGGGCATCCTGAAAGTCCGCAAAGCGGGGTTGTGACGATGCTGATCCGTCGTCGACGGGTGCGTCCTCACCCTCCGCACTTCGGGCGCGACTCGCCTGTTCCGTTTCCCACGCCTCCAGTGCCTGGATATATTCATCCTGGATGTCGGCGATCGCCTCCATCTGCGTGGCGACCTGGGAGGGAGCGCTTTGCGATGTCGTTCCGGCGGCAGTGGGACGCCCCACCCGCTGCGGCGGCGTCCGCCGTGGCGCGGGTTCCGGCGCGGCCTGCGGGATGGACGCGACCTCAGGCGTCGTCGGCGCCGTGGGCGGCGTATCGTCCTCGGCGGGAGTCGTCTCCGACGCACTTCCCCGGGGTTCCTGCGTCTGCCTTTCCTGCGGCACCGCAGGTTGTGTGGGTGTCGCCGCCGGCGGCGTCCGCGGCTGCGTGGGTGTGTTTGAACGCTGGGGTGTCACACTTCTGCGTATTGGCGGGGTGCTTTGTCGCTGAACGGTCGCGGCGGGAGGTGTTGCCGGCGTCGTTGCGGGTGTTGCCGGCGTGCGTTGCGGCTCCGAAGCAGCGGGAGGCGCTTCAGCTGCTTCTGCCGCGCCGCCGTCGGTATCACCCTCGGGAACGGTGATCTCCTCGGTCGGCATCTCTTGAGGCTCAGGTGCCGGAGGCTCGACCGGCTCCGACGGCTCTTCCTCTTCAGCAGCCGTCCCCGCCAGGGGATCAAATGAGACGTACAGGGGCGCCTGAAAGTCGGGAATGGTACGCTCCGGAATGACGGGAAAGACGAGGAAGATCACGCCGTGAATAATCAACGCGACGACGGTGGCCGTTATGATCCGCCTGCGGTCGTTGGAGATGAGGGATGTGACGGTCGCAACGAGACGTTTCAGCGTGTGTCCTCCGGCGGCACCTGCTCCGCCACAAGGTTGGCACCGCGAAAGCCGTTGCGACGAAGAATGTCCAGGACCTGGACCATCGTACCGTACTGCAGGGACGAGTCGGCCTCTATGGATATTGATCGTCCCTCGTACTCGGCGCTCCGCTCCTCAAGGAGGGCCGAAAATTCCCGCATGGTCAGGGACGTTTCCCCGAGTATTATTTCATTGTCGGAGACAACGGTCAGGACCAGACTGCTTGTAACCGTCTCCTGAACACTCGATGCGTTGGGCAAATCGAGGTTCAGTCCCGTACGGGTCACGAGGGTACTTGAAAGCATAAAGAAAATGACCAGCTGGAATACGACGTCGATCATGGGAACGAGGTCGACATTTACCATCGGTTGAAGACGTTTACGAAACTGCATCGTTTCAATCCCGTTTCAGGTAGAGAACGAGTTCATTCACCCGGTTTTCCAGACGAATGATCGAGTGGTTCACCTTGTTCACCAGGTAGTTGTAAAAGGCAATTGCCGGTATGGACACGATAATACCCGCCGCGGTTGTGAGAAGCGCTTCGGAAATGCCCTGGGCGAGGACGGCGGGATCGCCGCTGCCGACGCCCGTTTCACCGAGGACACCAAAGGCCTGAATATTACCCGTAACGGTACCGAGCAATCCCAGGAGGGGGGTGACATGGGCAATCGTTCCGAGGGATGAAAGGAACCGCTCCATCCGGGGAATCTCCATATTGGCGGCATCGCTGATGGCCATCTTTATGACTTCCCGGGAGTAGGTACGATGCTCGATACCGACTCGCATGAGGTTGGTAATCGGACTGGGCATCGCTTCACAGACGGCGAGCGCTTCGTTGAAGTTTCCTTTCGTCAGCGTCGTCTCAAGACGGCGCATGATCGTGTCTTCATCGACACGGTTCTTCTTGAAGTACAGCAGCCGTTCGATAACGATCGCGACGGCGACGACTGAGAGTACCAAAATGATAACGAATATCACTCCCCCTCGTTGTATCAGGTCAATCATTGCAATGACTCCTATTTAACATACCAAAATCAGAAACTTACCCTGACGGCAGCGCCAAGCTGAAAACCCGTATCTATAAAAGGATCTTCCGCCCCGGGGGTTACATTTCGCAGCGAACGTCCCTCTTCAAGGCCCGGTGCAAGAATATCGTTGGCGAAGAAACGCATTTCCACATCCCTGAACATTTCGTACCTGATTTCCAGATCAACCCGGGGCAACACTTCCGTTTCCACGACGGGAATCCTGGCGTTGACCGCCGCGGATACGTCACCCATCTCGGCGGACAGTCCCGCGTCGGCTGTGTGCGCTGCCTCGCCGGGGAGACGATCCTCCCATGAGGCGGACCATCCGGCCTGGAATCCTACCCGTTCAGTTATGGTGAATTCCCCGCGCAGCTCACTGTCAAGGGCGGTGAAGGAACGCAGCTGATAGGGGTAATTCTGGGTCCCGCCGTCAAAGGGAAGGGGCACCAGCCGTTGGGTGTAATATGTCTGTCCCAGGCTGCCACGGAGATTGAATACGCCGGGGATGACCGTCGCGCCTACCTCACCGTCAAGGAAGAAAACCTCCGTACCGGGCACCCGCTCTTCCTCTATCGATTTGTCGGGCTCCCAGTCGGAAGCGGGATATGATGACCAATAGCGGGTCGGATCGTTTTCCTCCACCCGGTATCCCCCGGCGAGATCAATGCTCCACCGTTCGTCACCGCGGTATGAGAGGTATCCCTCGGCGGGGAAGAAGAGACCTTCATCAAAACGGTACAGAACCGACGAGTGGGCACCGATGGTCACCCCTTCCAGGGGAACACCCTCGAGGGAGAGTCGACCGTCAACGATGGACGTGGAAGAGAGTCCCATGTCCGACGGAAAGGCTCCGCTGTACCGTCCGCGCAATTCGGCGCGAAACCGCGGCCACTCCAGTGTCGCCGTCAGCAGTGGCTGAACTTTCCGGTAGGCGTTTCTCACCGGGGACTGTCCCGAGTCACCGGTGGAGAGCACCCGTTGTTCATCCTGGTACGTGAGAACTCCTTCCAGTCCGAATCGCGTTTCCGGGACGTACCGTCCCCGCACTTCTCCGAGAAATTCCCTGGTATCCTGAGAATAGTAGGGAGAGAGCTGCTGAAGGCCGAACCTCTGGTCCGCGTACCGGCCGTCCACTTCCAGCTGCAACGGATCATCTCCGCCCAACCGCAGCCACGCATCAAGGCGGTTTTCCTCGAGGAAAAAGCCGGTGCCCGGCCGCTCGAGATTGAAGCCGTCGGCGGCGCTGTGATCGTAGCCCACTCTGAATTGCGGTCCCTCTCCGAGACGATAGACGTTAATGCTTCCCAGTATACCGTTGACGCTGTCACCGCCGAGGGTCGCGTTAAAGAACACCTGGTCCTGCTCGGCGATCAATCCGGCGGGAGTTACGGCATCCCGGGGAATTTCGGGAAGGGGCACCTCGTTTGAAGGAAGTTCCACCTCTCCGACGGAGACGAGAAAGACCGAATCCTCAATGGGTATTTCCGGAAGTTCCGGAAGGTGCCGCACCGCGGCGGCAATGGGGGTAACCGTACCTTCCGCGCGCTCCGGCGCCAGGTCCGCGAGTCCCCCTTCCTGTCCGTGGACGGAAAGAGAGAGGACCATCATCATCACCGGAAGCACCACACGGGGCGATACCAATTTACAGAAGGATTTCATTGGACGCCTCCTCGGAACCTGTCAACCTGGTCCGCCCAGATCGTATCGGGGAACTGCGTCTCCAGCTGTCTGATCGCCTCTTCCACCGTTGTCCGGTCTCCCTCCTCATCGGCGACTTCCGCGAGGCGGAAAAGACTCTGTGCCCGCAACTCCTCGGACGCACCGTCCGTTGCGGCGGCGGAGATATAGCTTTCAATCGCCCGGCGCGTCTCGCCCCGGCGCTGATAGTACTCTGCGAGGAGGATGTTTGCCGTCGCCGCACTCTCGCCGGAATAGCCGCCGGCCCGTTCGAGCTCGGGAATGATCCTCGTCCGCTGGAAACTCAGGGCGATCTGTTCTCGTATGGCGATACGCCCCAGCTCAAGGACGAGCTGGAACCACCGTTCGCTGCCCGGTGGCGGTCCCTCCCCCGCATCGGGATCCAGTTCCGTCCACAACGCCGCTTCCCGTTCCGTCAGACCCGCCTGGGCGAGACGCAACGTCTGTCTCCGTCGTTCCGCCGCGTCCACATCCGGTCCGTCCGGATAGGCCGCAACGTACCGGTCGTACAGTTCCAGCGCCTCCCGTGTCCTGTTGCGGTCTTCGTGGATCTCCGCACTCTGGAAGAGCGCCCGGGGCGTAAAGGGGCTTCGGGGATACTCGAGAATGAGCGGCTCCCACCAGAGGAGCGCCCGTTCTCCCTCCTCCAGAGCGAGGGAACTCTGACCACCCCAGTAGAGGGCTCTGTCATAGGATGAACCGTCGGTATACCGGTTTCGATAGTCACGGAAGCGGTCGCGCGCGTCGCCGTACCTGCCGGCGGTAAAGAGAATTTGCCCCGCCTCGAGGAGCGCTTCCCTTCCCGGTTCCGTGCCGGGAAACTGCCGCGCAATTTCATCGTATTCACCGACCGCCTCGCTCTCCCGTCCCAGGGACGCGAGGACGGAGGCGTATCTGCCCCAGTAGACGGGCCGTCCGTCTCCCTCCGCTTCGTCGACGATACGTCGATACTCCCGCAGTGCGTCCTCGTCTTCGCCGACGGCGAGATACGACGAGGCCAGAAGCTCACGGATCGCCACCCGCTGCTCCGCCGACGGATCGTTTCCAAGGAGGGGCAGGAGCACCTCGATCGCCCGGGACGTCCGATCCTGCTGGTAGAGCGTCCAGGCGTACAGATATGATCCGTCTATGTAGACATCCCCGGGGAGCGCCTCCCTGACTGCGGCGATACGCCGACCAGCTTCATCGATACTACCCGTGCGGTAGAGACTCCACGCCACGTGGTAGGAGAGCATGGGCTCATAGGCGTTGTCCGAAACCTCCGAGAATGCATCGAGAGCGTGAGAATACTCACCGTTCTGAAAGCGTGTGAGCCCTTCCAGATAGGACAGCTCATTCCTTCGCGCCTCGTCGAGGCGGGGCCTGTCCATTCGTTCTATTTCCTGCAGCGCCGCCGCAAACTGTTCCGCCGAGACGAGGGCCCGGACAAGTTCCACCCGCGCATTGAGATCATCCGGTACCATCGCGAGGTAGGAGCGATAGACCCGTACCGCTTCCCGTGGATTTCCGCGCGCCAGAAGGGAACGTCCCAGAAGTCTGTAGAGACCCGGAATCTCCCTGGCGAACGCCTGCGTTACCGGCCGCTCAAGGGCGGTTATGATCGTCTCATACTCCCCGGCGCGAAACGCGGCGTGGCTCCACGCATAGAGCGTCGCACCTTCATCGCGGTACCGGGAATAGGAGGTTATCGTCTCCAGCGCCGCGTCCGGCCGGTTCAGGCGCAACTGAAGGCGAGTTGCCGCGAGGTATCTGGCACTGCCGTCGTCATGCCGTACGCCTGAGTCCGAGAGGGAGGTGGTAAGAATTTCAAGGGCCTCCTCCGCCCTGCCCTGCGCTTCAAGCGCCCGGGCGAGTAGAAGGGGAACCCGGCCGGATACGCTCTGCTGAGATCGGATGTTCCAAAGGCGGGAGAGGTAAAATTCCGCCAGTTCGTATCGCTCAGCCTCGACGGCATCGGCACCGAGGGTCAGCCAGAAGGAACTGAGCCGTTCCGGCTCCGCAGACAGACGGCGTTCCGCGTCACGAAAGACGGCGTCCATCTGTCCCCGGTCTCCGGCCTGAACGGCCATGCGGTACAGCTGCTGGTATGCCCACTGGGCGCTCGCCGTCGAGAAGTTTGCAAGCTCCCGGTACAGAGCCGCCGCCTGATCACGGTCGCCCTCATGGTAATAGGCGTCGGCGGCGAGGCGAAGTATTTGTTCTTCGTACTGACCGGCGATGCCCCGTTCCCGTTCCCCGGGAAAGCGACGTATCACCGCATCGTACATTTCGAGACGGTTCTGAAGGGAAAAGAGCGTTGCCACCGCAAATCCGCGCTCGCCGCCGTCAAGACCGTCCACGGCCCGTTCCAGATCCTCCCGGGCCCCCGCCGCATCGTCAGTTTCCAGGCGACTCATACCCCGGTAGAGACGCGCCCTGGATTCCTGACTGCCTCCGGAAAAGATGTACTGGGTAAAATCAGTCGCCGCCCGTTCATACTGTCCGAGTTGAAACCTGACGAGGCCTATCCAGAGACGAATTTCCTGTCCCAGGGCACCGCTTCCCCGGGCCCGAACGGCCGCCCGCTGCAATACTTCCAGGGCCCGTTCACGCTCGCCAAGGTAGAAATGGCTTTGGGCGATGCGGAGCTGCGCCCGGGTGGCGAAATTCGACCCGGGATACTCATCAAGCAAGGACTGAAACTGTTCAAGGGCAAGGGTATACGCTCCGGCGTCAAATCTCCGTTGAGCCTCATCAAAGAGCTCCCGATCATCCGCCGGAATCGCGAGGGTCACCGTAACCATGAACGCCAGCAACCCAAGGGTTCTTCGATACATATGGCGAGTCTATCCCACGGAAGGCACAGATTCAATTGCCCCCGGAGACGGTCCGTCAACGGGAGGAGAGGGAATTTTCAGCGAATCCGGGCGCTTCAAAACGGGCGGATGCGTCGACGCGAACGAGGTGGATGAAGTCGTCACCGTACCGCCGTTCCAGTGATTGGATATCGGTCTCAACATTACGCTCCATAACGGCCGTGTGAAACCGGCCCTCGCCGTCAAAATAGGGAAAGAGAACGACAACATGAGTATGCTGCCGCAACACAGGGGCTTCTCCGAAGAGGCGATTGACGCTCCCGAGATAAAAAGTCCCCGGTTCACGCAGGGCGAGCCAATAGAGAACGGAGGAGAGCGCATCGACGGGATAGCCCACGTCTTCCACATAGGCGGCCGTCGGGACATCCCGCACATCAAGGGATTCCCGCCCGATGATCGCGGGATCCACATTCCGTCGCGTTGCGGCCATATGAACGGCGAGATTTCTCGTCCAGTCCAGTCCGAAATAGGGATCCCGGGCATCCTCAAGGGGCTCGCTCCACGCCGTGCCCCGCAGTCCGAGATGTTTCTCTTTCAGCGGCTCTATGGGCAGATATCGTCCCGTCTCGGGGCGGTAGACGCCGTCTACAACCCACTTGGCAAAACCGGAGCAATTGAATCCGGGCAGCCGCTCCTGGGAGACCAGGGATTCGATAAACACGAGATTTCCCTCGGCGTCCATCGCGCCGTCCTCCGCATTGGGGAGCCCCGGCAGGGCACGTCTGATCTCCTCAACCATGTGACGGATCTCCGCGTAACCGCTCTCGTCGGGATATACCTCCAGCAGCGACCAGTCGACGATCCCCGTCGTCTCCCGTATAAGCGACTCAACCGGCGCCGTCAGGGCGCGATTCATGCTCATCGGTACGGGCACATTGCGATACATCACGGTATTGGCGATATGAACGTCCATGCGGAGCGTCCTGCCTTCCGGACGGAGGCGCAGAAACGAACCCTCATCGCGCTGAAGGAATATCTTTATCTGGTCAAAGGCGTTGTCGGCGATCCGCCGCCGTAGGACGTACGTTCCCGGGGCGGCTATCTGGAGGTCGTCGGAACCGGCGGGAATGAAAATGTCGTAACGATTCCCGTTTTGCTCTTCCCGGCGATACAGCACCGGTGAACCCCATGGCGATGAAATGAGTTGTCGCTCCGGGTCGTTATCTTCCCCGTCCGGCGTGTGAAATGTTGCGTAGAGGTCGTTCAGTACCGACCGTCGCGCATGGGAGGTGTCGGGAAAGGAAAACGACGCGGCGTCGTCGGGGACGGAGAAAAAGAATATCCCCCACAACAGTGCGAGGCAGACGAGCGATGGATGGCGGTCAGTCCCGCCGCCCGATCTCCGGCCAAACCGCGGGAAGTTGTTGAATCCAGTCATATCCTCTCCAAAGTTTGGGGCGGTTGCTGCGGGGAACGACGATCCACCGATACCGACCGGTGAGAAAGTCACGTATCCACACGTCGTACCTCCACCCCTGTTCCATACTATCGGCATCGACGGAGGGTTGATCAATACCTGACTCGATTTCTCTTCTTTTCCCGACTCCGTTCCTCCTGACGGGACCGACGGACCACCGCCCCACCTCCAGCAGACCCTTCACGCCGCCCGGGAAATTCTCTTCCTCCCCTTCCGCGGGGAAATCGATGATGAAGCTCTCGTCGAGGATGTACCCGTCGGAATGGGCGTGAGCGAGAATCGTGACGGCGGTTTCCTCAAGACGGTTGTCCCGGGGAATGGTGGAGATGTCGAGAGGTGAATCGGGATTCTCCGGCGCCCAGAGGTAGATACGACGAATTCCGCCCGCCGTGAAACCCGAAAGCTCCGGCGCTGCCGCAACGAGGGCTGAAAGGGTTGCCGCAGTCGGAGAGAACCATCTTCGCCCACGGGCGGTGAAACTCCTGACGGGAAGGACGTGAATTCCGGCGCCGAGCGCCCGTCGGTAGGCGTGATACTCCTCGTATGGGGCACACACGACGACGGGACACGTCTTTCCGGACAATCGCAGGGAGAGAATATCCCTGAGGACCCGAGGTATCGTATGTGTGATCGTCCGGTCGCCGGTGGTGCAGGCAAAGAGGTGGCGGTACGCCACCAGCAGTGTATCCTCTAACGGGATAAAGGTAGAAGGAGATATCCCGTCGTCGGAGGAGCCGATCATACGCGGGCCCATGAGCGCCTCATTCGGCCGGCGAAGACGTCGCGCAGCCCGTTCCGGGAAATCCATGGGTATCGGGAAGGAGGGATCCTCCGGAGATTCCGCCTCCGCCGGAACCGCATCCCGAGCATCGCCCCGGGAGGCGGGAGAACCGCCCGTCTCCGATGCCGTACCGGCGCGCAGTCGCCCGAGGACGTCCAGCAGACCATCCCTGAGCGCCTCCAACCGGCCTTTGACGTTACCCGGCGTCGTCTCCGCCTCCCGGACGATCAATTCTCCCGCAGCCTGAACCGACATTCCCCGCCGAACGACGAGATGCCGCACGCGTCTGAGCATGCGTACCTGGGCGGAACTCCACACTCGATGTCCCGTGTCGTCGCGACTGGACCGGACAAGGGGCAATTGCTGCTCCCAGTACCGCAAAACATGGGGTTTTACATCAAGGACATCCAGTAATTCACGACTACGGAACCAGGCCATCAGCGAACTTCGACAAAGAACGGTATGTGATGATAGTCGAAATCGTCACGTATTCGATTCATGATATATCGAAGGTAAAACTCGGGAAACGCTTTTTTTCGATTGACAAAGAGCACAAACCGGACCGGATTGGTGGAAACCTGCGTCATGTACCGTATCTTGATCGGCTTTTTCCCCGAGGGAGGCGGTGTTTCCTCAAGCCACCGTTGCAACGCCTGGTTGAGGGGACCCGTGTCTATCCTTCGATGCAGCTCTCCCCGTATGTGAACGAGGCGGTTGAGCAGCGTCTCCACTCCGTCCCCGGTCAACGCGGAGATCGGCACGATAGGGACGTGCTGAAAGACGGGAAAGAGAAATCGGATACGGTCGGTGATCGCGTTCTGCTGATTGTCGACGTCGTCGGTGAGGAGGTCCCACTTGTTGAGCGCCACAACGACGCCCCGCCCCTTTTCAGCGATCCTGGCGGCAATCTTCTTGTCCTGGTCGCTCAGCCCTTTCATGACGTCGATGAGGAGAATCACCAGTTCCGCCGCTTCGATCGTATCAAGGGCGCGCGCTGCACGGCGTAGTACTCCACCGACTCCCTGACCCTGGACTTGCGCCGTATTCCCGCCGTATCGACAACGGCAAATTGAACCGCCTTGTATGTGAAGGTCGCTTCCACCACGTCCCGGGTCGTACCGGCAAGCTCCGATACGATCGCCCGCTCCTCTCCAATGAAGCGGTTCAACAGGCTGGACTTACCCGTATTGGGCTGACCGACGATGGCCAGACGCACTACTTTATCGGGAACGTGCCGCTCCACCGGGGCTTCCTCATCCGCCTCTTCCTCCGGGGCATCCTCCTCGTCGCGCAGGGGGGGAAGGTACCGTTCCAGCGCCTCCTCCAGGTCGTCCATTCCGAACCCGTGTGCCGCGGACATGGATACCACATCGGGAATGCCGTAGCTCATGAACTCCCCAAGGAGATGGGTGCGGTTCTCATTGTCCACTTTGTTCACGACAAGAACGGCGGGGCGCCCCGACCGTCGGACGAGATCGATAAGTTCCTCGTCTTCCCCGGTAATATCGGTTACATCCATGAGCAGGAGCACGAGATCCGCCCGGGCGATCTCGCTGCGACTTCGCTCGTAGACCTGACGATTGAGCTGCTCTTCACCCTCGCCGATCCCGCCGGTATCAACGAGAAGCACCGGCCGGCCAAGAAGCTCAGCTTCCACCGCGACGGCGTCGCGGGTCACGCCGGGCATGCTGTCGGTGATGGCGTGACGCCGCCCGTACATTCTATTGAAAAGGGTCGACTTACCCACATTGGGACGACCGGCGATGCATATTCTGTATAATTGATTCATAGTTAAAACACTTCCAGATCAAATCGCTGCTGCATATAGTCCTTGACCGCGCGGTCGACGTCGTCGGTGTCACGCAACTCCATGATCCGACCGGCCAGCTCTTCTGCTTCGGCGAGGCTCACCGACCGGATAATCTGTTTGACTTCCGGCAGGCCGACGGCACTCATGCTGAACTCATCCAGCCCCAGTCCAAGAAGTACCACCGATGCAAGGGGATCACCGGCCATTTCACCGCACATCGCCACGGAAAGTCCTTCCGCATGGGCGTTGTCAATGATCGTCTTTATGAGACGGATCACCCCGGGGTGAAAGGGCTCATACAGATAGGCGACGCGCTCGTTTCCCCGGTCCACGGCGATCGTATATTGAATGAGGTCGTTGGTTCCGATTGAAAAGAAGTCAACCTTTCGCGCCAGGATATCCGATGTAAGCGCCGCCGAGGGTACTTCTATCATGATTCCCACGGGGATCTCGTCGGCGAAGGGAATCTCCTCGGAACGCAGATCATCCTTGACTTCCGAAAGGATATCCAGTGCCCTGTTAAGCTCGTGGACGCCGGAAATCATCGGAAACATGATCTGGAGGCGGCCGTGCATGCTCGCCCGCAGGAGGGCCCGCAACTGCGTCCTGAAGAGGTCGAGCCGCGAGAGACACAGCCGTATCGCCCGCCATCCGAGAATCGGATTCTTCTCGTTGTGGGTTCCGATCTTTTCGCTGAACTTGTCCCCGCCGATATCCAGGGTTCGAATCGTGACGGGGCGGTTCTCCATCGCCTCCAGCACCTGCTTGTACGCCTCGTACTGCTCATCCTCAGTCGGCAGTCCCGATGGCCGCAGGAAGAGAAACTCCGACCGGTAGAGGCCGATTCCCGACGCGCCATGGTTGATGACGCCGTCGACCTCTTCGGGAATTTCGATATTTCCCTTGAGGAATATCAGCTTCCCGTCCCTCGTCTCTGCGGGCAGAGTATTGAGGCGCATGAGCCGCACTTCATGTTCCTGCCAGCGATTGAGGATCCGGTGATATTTCTCGAGTGTTTCTTCATCGGGATCGACGATAACGACGCCGCTGTTGCCGTCGACGATAATCTGTTCATCTCCCTGGACGAGCCTGGTGATCGAGGAGAGTCCGAGGACGGCGGGAATTTCAAAACTCCGGGCGATGATGGCGGTATGGGAGGTCTTGCCTCCCGCGTCCATGACGATCGCCTTTACCATTCTCTTGTTCATCGAAACGGGCGTCGGAAGGCATGAGATCGTGGGGTGGCGAGAACACGTTCTTCATTCAGATCGGAGAGATCGGTGCGGTCCCGCTCCAGGAGGTGGTTCAGGACACGTTTTGACACGTCGTGGATATCCGCCGTTCGCTCCCGCAGGTAGGTATCGCTTGATTGACCCAGCTTCTCAAGCAGTTCAACCACCGTCTGGTAGAGGAACCATTCCACGTTAAGCAGCTCCTGTTCCAGTTTCCGGTGAACCGATTCAAAAAAGGTCGGATCCTGGAGCATCATGAGGTGGGTGTCCAGGAGACGCACTTCATCCTGTTTCCAACTGTTGATCGGAGCTGTTCTTCAGCTCTTCGATGTCCGTGCTGGCCCGGTCGACGGCTGCCGACAGGTCGGTCCTTCTCGGCGTCGAGGTTCTGCCTTGTAATTTTGTACTGGGGGACCTGGATGTGATCTTCCTGATAGAGGAGAACACGCCCG
>CBDESZ010000007.1:0-137577 GCA_965242725.1 Alkalispirochaeta sp. | reverse complement strand
TAGACGGACTCTTCGGGGATGGCGGTAATGCTCGCCTGGGAACTCATATTGACGATCCTGCCCCCGTCCCGCCTCAAGCATCACCCTGCCCGCCGCCTGGCTGCAGAAAAAGGCTCCCTTCAGGTTGAGGGAGACCATATGGTCCCAGTACTCCTCGTCCACATCGATGGAGGGAACGGGTTTTGCCGAGGCCCGCATTGTTGACGAGCACATCGATTCCGCCCATATCCTCCACGATGCGGTCAAAAAACCGACCGGATCGCCGCAACATCTCGGAGATCCGCTCCATATGCCCGCGCCGTGCCTCCCGCCGCGGCAACCTCGGAAACCACCTCTCCGAGGCGCTCCTCGTTACGGGCGATGAGGGCCACCCGCGCTCCCGCGTGAGCCAGTCCCGAGGGCAAGCCCGCGGCCGATTCCCTGGCTCGCTCCGGTAATGACGACATTCATGTCAGTGAGTGAAAAATCTGGATATTCCATGGTTCCCAGTCTATCCCTATCGGGAAAAAAACCGAAGTACACGCCCCGCGGCGTCTCCCGGGGAGCCGTGACGTACCGACAAAGACGCTATATTTCCACGCCTTCGTGGCGCAGGAGCCACCGCTTCCGGGAGAGTCCCCCGCCATATCCGGTAAGACTGCCGTCCGCACCGATTACGCGGTGACAGGGAATCACGATGGCGACGCGATTGTGGCCGTTTGCGGACGCCACCGCCCGTACCGCCGCGGGTCTGCCGATCGCCTCCGCCTGCCCGGCCGTAGCTGCGCGTCTCTCCGTAGGGAATCTCCCGCAGCATGTTCCACACCGCTCTCTGGAAATCCGTTCCCGGCGTCTCCAACGGTATATCGAACTGACGACGACGCCCGGCGAAGTACTCATCGAGTTGGGTGTGACACCGGTCGATCAGGTCGTGATTCCCCGCCACAAACTCAGCGTTGAGGCGACGTTTCAACGTTGCAATCTGCGTCTCAAGCATCCGTCGGTCGGTAAACTCAAGGAGGCATACACCCTCATCCGTCGCCCCGACGATCATCGGGCCAAGGGGCGTATCGATGCGGCGGTATCGCACCACCCGGCGTTCCGTCGCAAGGGAAGGGGTCGTCTTCACCACCGCCTGAAAGCGCTCGCGGAATCCGCTGAGAGATTCATACCCGCCGGAAAAGGCGGTATCCGTGACGGAGACGCCCGCGGCGAGGGAGCGGTATGCCTCGTTCATGCGCACCATACGCTGATACCCGTGAAAGGTGCAGCCCAGATTCCGGCGGCACCAGCGGCGCACCTGCGTCGGTGAAATTCCCGCCGACCGGAGCGCACCGTCGGTGATTCTCTGCTCCAGGTTGTGCGAGACCATCTCCAGGGCGCGGCGTACCTGAGGCGGCGGGCTCCCGCCGTTTTCGGGTGGGGCGGCAGATTTTGCACGGTCGGTATCCCGCGCGAATGGCGTCGCCCACGTCTGAAAAGAACTCCGTGTGCTCCCGTTTCGGCTTGCGGGCGTGGCAGGTGGGGAGGCAGCAAATACCCGTTGATCGAACACCGACGACGAATGAACCGAGATATTCACTGTTCCGAGTGAGCAGGGCGCCGTAGTACTCCTCCACCAGGAGGGGATCGGTAATCTTCATACTTCGATCTACCCCGAATTCAGATGCGGCGCAACCGAAAACTGGACAGGAAAGTGAAGTTGTCGGAAAAGAATCCTACTCATCTTCAGTAATCCGGTACGGGAAATACCGCCGCCTGTTTCCCACCACGGTCACGCCCCAAATGACCGCGGCCGCCGCCACCGCGGCAAAAATCAGGGGCCGTGAGCGGGAACCGGTGAGTTCAAGAAGGATTCCCGCCACGAGATATCCCGCCGGAGCGAGAGCGGAGTTGCCCGCTTCCAGAATCGCATAGAGGCGGCCGTGAAGGCGGGGGGCGCGACGGGTCTGTATCCACGAAATCGTGACGAGGTATACCGTTCCCGCCGCCGCTCCGGAGATGACGGCGACCGCCAGGAGTACCGCCGGTCCGGGAGCGATGGCGACGCCGGCAAAGGCGAATCCCAGTCCGAGATAGGCGTAGCCGTGAAAGGCCGCCGTCAGAAGAGTCTCCCTGTTCACCCTTCGCAGGACCGAAAATGCGGCGATCCCCCCTGCCAGTGCCGCGGCGAGGTACATTCCCACCGCCGCTTCCGACAGTCCCAGCTCATCCATGACGAGAAAGGGCAACGCCACGACCAGAAACGGTGAAATGAGAAAGAGCCCGCCCTGTGAAAGCATGAGCGACTGGAGGGGACGATCCCGTATGACCGCCTGAAAACCTTCCCGGGCCATGGCGATCATCGACTGATTGCTGTCCCGGCCGACCGGCTCCCGTCCGCCCCTGATGAAGAGTTCCTGGACGGCGGAGAGAAAGAAGGTGATACCGTTCAGGACAAAGAGGACCGGACCTCCAAGCACAGTAAAGAGCGCCCCCCCTGCGGCGTTGCCGGCAAGGCCGGAGAGCTGAGAGCTCGCCGCCCGCAGACCCGTTGCCGACTGCAGTCTGCCCGGCGGTACGATCACCGGAAGGAGGGCGTGCACGGCGGGAACGAAGATGGCGTGCCCTACGCCGCCGAGAAATGCCACCACCAGCACGAGCGGAGCAGTGCGGAGCCATGGAACGGTCAGGGCAACGCCGGCCAGTACCATTAAAACTCCCCGGAGAAGGTCGCTGACGACGATGATTGTCCGCCGTGACATGCGGTCCACAATGACGCCCGTGACGGGACTCAGGAGAAAACCCGGCGCCAGCGCGAGAAACTGAAAGAAACCGAGCATGAATGCCGATCCCGTCATCTCTTTCAGGAGGAGGGTGACCGCGATGAGATAGACCGAATTCCCCGCCGCGGAAACGGCGTTTCCGCCGATGAGGAGGTACAGATCCCTTGTGGGATTCACAGCTACGGTGCTTGCCATCGCTCAGCGTGGTTCCGGCCCGTACCGCCGCTGCAGGTACATATCCCAGCCGAATGAAATGATCTGCAGCATCAGGACGATGAGGAGGGCAGCCCGCCTCAGATAGGGACCCACCGGGGGCGCAAGGACGAAAATCATGACGACCACCAGCATTGCCGTCGTCGTTTTGGCGTAAAGGACAAAGATATGCGGTTTTGGCGCCTGCGATCCCTCTTCGCGCCAGAAAAGGACGTAGAGAAAGCGCATGAGGCCGATGGCAAGTACAAAGGGCCCCACCTCGAGGAGGTGGCGGTTGGCCATGGCGAGGGCGAGAGCGAAGACGGAGTCCGTCTCCATGTCCCATACCGGTCCGAAGAGGCCGATCAAACCGCGCCGCGCCACCCTGCCGTCAAAGAAATCGGTGCTCTCCACCGCGAGCAGGGCGCCGACAACCACCCAGCGCCCCCCTGAGGAAAAAAATCCATGGACGGCACCCGTCGGCGTCATGGAGAGCCCCGACAGCAACAGTACCGTGGCGACCGTCCGAACGGTGGTGAGGGCGTCAGCCCAGGGCGAACCGACCGGCGAGAGCGCACGCAACCGCCACAGGCGGAACATCGAGAGCGCAACCCAGACCGCGAGAAGAGCGGTCGCCGGAAAAAAGGAAATGGGAAGCTCCGAAACGGCAACGAGAAGAATGACCATCCCGGCGTGTTGGACGTTCCAGCGTCGATAGTGTGCGATAAACGCGACGGGTTGCATATCGATCGTGGGAAATTTACGCGCCTCCTCAGCGGATGTCGGCATAGTCACAGGATACGTCGAATGGGGTGAAAGGGAAAGTGCGGGTCACCGGCACGTATCGGCTATTTCAACGATCGTAGGAAAGAGCGTCGTCAGTCGTTGATGAGGCGGCGGCTGTGTGGGGCGTATACCCCGATCATAGCCGCGGGAGGTGAGACACCGGAGTATTTCCTCATCCCGGGTGGCGATGTGAACGGGTACGGAGAGCTCCGATCGGGGTGAACGGATCGGTCTCTGCGGCTCGTGGTCGCCGACAATGACGATGAGAGGATCCCGGCTGTGGTCCATGACGTTTTTCACATAGTCCGCCAGGACGGAAAAGACATAGGATATGGCGGCGGTGTACCCCTCGATGAGCTCCGTTCCGCCGGTCCAGGAGTTGTCAAAGCGGAGGATTTCATCGGAGCGGCGATTGAATATTTCGCCGTCTTCCAGATCATCCCACGACGATATCAGCGGGGGCACTGCGGTAAAGGGAGTATGGCTGCTCACCAACTGGAAATAGGCAAAAAACGGGCGATCTTCGGCTTCACCGCCCGGTGCGGTAAGCTCCCCTATCCTCCGCTGGCCGGTCCAGATGGCGTATTGATCGGGTACGGAAACGTATGAGAATCGCGGTCCCCGATAGTTGAAGGAACCGCCGTAGGCGATCAACGACTCCTCGAATCGGAAGAGATCCCACCCCTCCGGCCACGGCTCATGGACCGTTCCGGGCCTGACGGTGTAGGTGTAGTAGCCGGCGTCATACAAGAATCCTCCCAGAGAGGGGACTTCCGCACCATAGAGCTGGAGGAAACGCTCCTGCGAGTCGATCCACTGACCGGTAAGCAGCGTTGCGTCGGCGAGCCATGAGTATCCCCCCGCGACCGGTGAACCCAGGTATGTGGTGACCACGCCGTACCCCGCTTCCGACAACGCCTCTTCCAGGCGATCGCGCGCTGGATTGATCTGTTCCGCCAGCTCCGGTCTGCTGACCGATGCGTATCCATACGCTTCAACGAGAAATACATACACATCGCGGTCCTTCAGGCCGGGAAGCCGGTATGACCCTTCATCGGCGACAACTCCACCGGGAGAATCATCCGTGGAGGAAATCTCCCGTTGACCGTCACTTCCGGCGGCGGGGAATTCGCCGTCGGATAGATCGCCGGAATCGGAGGGCGGTGAAAAGGCCGGGACACCCGCCTCGTATGCCGCGGACACGACAGTTGCGGTGATCGATGGGGGCGGGCCGATGAACAACGCCGGTACGATCCCGATGAGGGAGACAGCCGCAATGACGCCGAAGGTGGGACGTACAATCGCCAGCACCGACGACATCGCCCGCAGTACGAGCCATCCCGTCACGGCCAGGAGCATCATGATCCCGGTAATCGTGAGCGGCGTGAGAACGTCCACGATCGGCCCTATTTCGCCGAAGAAGAGCAGCAGCGCGCCCCTGACCATGGGAAGGTCGCCCCGGACGGCAAAGGAACGGGCGTAAAAATACCTGAAAAACGCCTCCGCCCCGGAAAGCCCCAGGAGAACGCCGAAGAGTGCCCCGAATAGCGCGCCTGCCGGTCTGTTTCGCCGTCCTCCGGTACCGAGGCCCAATCCGTACAGGACCCAGAGAAAAAGGATACTCTCCGGGACGGGTACGAGGGCACGTTGATATTCCCCCGGCGGAAACCAGACAAAGAGGGACAAGGGGAGGTTGAGGAGGAGAAGTATTCCCGTCGCGACACCGGCCGCGGCGAGAACGGAAGCCGTGGTACGGCGGGAGGAAGGGCGCCCGGGAACGTTCCGAATCACGACGATGTCCTCACCCCGGTCATCAACGGGTCGTTCCTGCGGTGAGACCATCGACGATGGTTCGTTGAAAGATGAGAACCAGGAGAAGAATGGGAATAATTGTCACCACCGTGCCCGCGGCGACCCAGCTCCACTGAAGTTCAAAGGCTCTGCTGAGGCTCAGGACCGCCACCGGTACCGTTTCCACCCGGGCGGAACCGATGGAGACCGTTCCGGCGAGCATAAACTCCCCCCAGGAGCCCAGAAAAGCGAGAATGCCCGCTGAAAACATCCCCGGCGCGGCGACGGGAAAAATCACCGAGAAGATCGTTCGTATCGTGCCCGCGCCGTCAATCTTCGCGGCATCCTCCAATTCAAAGGGGATGTTGGTGAAGTAGCTGGCGATGAGGAACGACGAGAGCGGCACGGCGTAGATCATGTTGGGAATGATCATCGCCCAGTACGTCCTGATGAGACCCATCGCGCGGAGCAGAACAAATGTCGGCGCGATGACGACGATGGGAGGTACCATGCCGGCGATTTGCATCGCGTAGAGCGATTGAAAGCGAAAGCGAAAGCGCAGGCGGGCGATGGCGTAGGCCGAGAGCGTAGAAATGAGCAGCGTCCCCGCCATGGCACCCGTCGAGACGACCATGCTGTTGAGGACGGAGCGTTGAATGCGGAAGCGTTCACCCAGAACCGTTCTGTAGTTCTCAAGTGTCGGTTCTTCCGGCCAGTATTCAACGGGAACGCGATACTCCGTGCCCGCCGGCTTGATGGAAGTGAGGCCGATCCACATGAGGGGCGTGAGACTCCATACGGCAACAATGAGGGTAATAAAGACCGAGACGGAGATGCGTATCCGGTGTCGCCGCGGATTGTTCATGCCGCCCCCCGAAAGTTGAACCGTTCCTTGACCTTGTAGATATAGATAACTCCCACAACGGCGACGAGGAGAAAAGTCACCATCGCGTACGTCGATGCCCGGCCAAACTGGGCATATCGGAAATAGGTGGTGTACGCAAAGGAACTGAGCGTATCGGTCGCTCGTCCCGGCCCGCCGCCGGTGAGGCCGTAAATGACGTCAAATACCCGCAGTGCGTCCTGGGAACGGTACAGAAGCGCCACAAACACTGTAGGTATCACCATCGGCAGGGTGACTGAAAAAAAACGCCGGAGCGGCCCGGCGCCGTCCATCCTCGCCGACTCGAGAACGTCCCGCGGAATGAGTGCGAGTCCTCCCATGAGGAAGAATGCGGCAATGCTTGATCCTTTCCACGTGTATGCGACGATGACACTGCCGATCGCGAGATACTGCTCCACCAGAAAGAGGGGCGGTTCATCCACCAGGTGCAACCGGACGAGGATGTCCCCGATGGGCCCTACGTCACTGTTGAGCATCCACCGCCACATCGTCGCCTGAATGACCTTGGGAATCGCCCAGGGAACGATAATAATCGCCCGAAGAAGGCCCTGAAAGGAGCGGGGCACGTAGAATGTTGCGAGGGCAAGAAGCATCCCAAGGGAAATATCGAGGGTCACCACGGCGGCGGTGAATGCGACGGTGAAGAAAAGGGTGTACCAGAACTGGCCGCTCTGCATCACGTCGGCGTAATTGCGGAATCCGACAAACCGCGCTTCCCACCAGTCGGTTCCGGCATCGAGAGAGAGGAGGGAAAAGAGCGCGCTTTGCAGAACGGGATAGTAATAAAACACCACGAGCCCGATCATCGCAGGGGCGATGAGCGCCCACGCTCCCCGCGACTCCGAGTGATGCAGCCCTTTTGACACAATTATCCTGTTAGCGTTCCAGCGCAGCGGCGCGGCGGGCGAGATTCTCCATCGCCTCCTCAACATCGCGGACACCGGTAATCGCGCCGTTTATCTCCTCCAGCATCATTCCGGAAAGTTCGGCATAGTGCTCCGATGAAGGACGGTTGATCGCAATTGAAACAAAGGGGGTCAATTTTTCAACGTTTGGATTGTATTCCTGAACCATCGGATCCTCGTAGAGACCGCGATAGTACTGAACCGGTCCCCAGGCGAGGGCAAAGCCCTTCTGAACCGCCTCCCGGGAGATGACGTCCAGGACCTTCACCGCCGCATCGACATTTCTGCTGAAGGGATTCACCGCAAAGGCAAAGCCTCCGGTTACGGAAACGGGGGTTCCCGTCGGTCGTGTCGGGAAGGGCATGAAATCCCATTTCCCGGCGACTCCGGAACGTTCCGGATCATCGAGCCAGGTGATGATATCCGCGTTGTCCCAGGAGAAAATCGCCTCACCCGCGACAAAGCGCTGCCGCGACTCCTGTCGCTGCATATTCTGTACCGTCGGTGGCGACAATCCTTCGTCGACCGTTTTTCGCATCCATTCCACCGCCGCGATACTCTCGGGTGAGTCAAAGAGGAATGCTCCGTCGTCCCCGCGGTACCGGCCGCCGAAGGCGTACAGTACCGTTGCGTAAAACATGTTCAGCGACTCCTCGCTCCGCGCGCCTGGCCAGAGCAGTCCCGCCATTTCCGGACGATCCGCCAGTACGGTGGTGATGATCGTTTCCATCTCTTCAATCGTCTCCGGCGGCTGAAAACCGTACTCTTCAAGGATGTCGGTACGGTAAAAGAGACCGGAGAGACTGCCCCAGAAGGGAACGCCCAGACGCTCTCCTTCGTATGAAAAGGTATCGAGTCCCGCCGTCTCGAGGCGTTCCTCCAGTTCCGGCAGGCGGTCATTGAGGGGCACCGCCCATCCGGCGCGCCCGAACTGGGTCACCCAGGGTTCGTCAATGCCGTAAATGTCGATCGTCGTGTCCCGTGCGGTCATCCAGATTACGAGGGGTTCCAGCATATCCTGGGGCATCGTGTAGTACTCCAGTTGGATATCGGGATAGAGACGGGCCAGCTCCTCCCTGATCACCTCGATCGGCGGAGGTGCGTCGGTAAATGAATCTTCAAGGAAGGGGTTGTAGCCCAGCGTTACCGTGACGGGTCCGTCGCCGCCTTCACGCTGTCCCCCCGCATCGATCGCGGCAGGTGTTAAGGCCAGAAAAATCGTCGCGATGAACAGGGGAAATCGGAAGGGCGTCATTGTTGAAGTCATTGGATCCTCCTCGTATGTCATTAAAGATAGAAAAGCCCGTTCGGCGGTGCAAGTAAAAGAACAAAAAGATGGCGCGGCGGGGGCTGCTACGTTCCAAGCGCTGCCGTCAGGAGGGCCGCGCCATACTCGATCGCCGTGGCGTAGGACAGGTCGGAGTTGATCTTTGACGCGCCTTCGGGGAGGGGAGTTCCCTCAAGTTCCATCGGATCAAAGACGCCGCCGACGACGCCGATGACCGTTCCGGTGGTGACGCTTATCAGGGGACCGCCGATGTCGCCGAATTGAACGCGTCGGTCGAATATGACCATGTTGGTTCCGGTACGGGATTGGACGCGACTTGACAACACCGACTGTGCCGCCACGACGCCGTGCATGCGATAGTATCCAAAGGGAACGCCCAGGGACATGAGCAGTGCGCCTCGGGGATCATCGGTACTGGAACCGAGGATCTCCTCGGGCATATTGATTTCCAGATCGGGCTTCAGTCTGAGAAGGGCTACGTCGCGGATGGCGTCCCGCGCGACCACTTCCGCCGGCACCGGTGCCACCTCCTCCCGGGTAACGGGAACAAAGTCCTCAGCCGCCTGGGGAGGGACAATGACGATGTCCTTGTCGGTATCGATCATTCGGGAGGTGGTGAGGAGGTAGCCGTCGGAATGGACGAGAAAGGCGCTCCCCAGAAATACCACTTCGTCTCCGCTGCGGCGCATGACCATCATGCAGCTTCCCTGAAATTTCTGACTGATTGTCTGCAGCATCTCTCCTCCTCTATCCGAAACTATTCCGAACCGCCGACCCAGGAGT
The DNA here is from genome assembly GCA_965242725.1 of Alkalispirochaeta sp. Taxonomy (GTDB): domain Bacteria; phylum Spirochaetota; class Spirochaetia; order DSM-27196; family Alkalispirochaetaceae; genus Alkalispirochaeta. The sequence goes on along the minus strand of CBDESZ010000007.1, from coordinate 128,184 downwards.
CCACGATATCTTCATGGGATTCAATCCATCGGAGCGCCTGCGCGTAGGGGTCGTCGTCGGTGTCCTCGTGTATCCATCGCATCAGACGCTCCAGATCGGCCGGGCTGTATGTGATGCGGTCGAGGACGCGGTACAGTTCGGGCATATCCGTGGCGAGGTCGCGGCGCACCATCGTGTGAATCTCTTCCGTCCCGCCGTAGACGCCCCTGGGATCCTCAAGGAAGCGCAGGTTGTACCGTTCAAACATCCAGTGGGGACGCCAGCCGGTAAAGACGATCCAGTTACCCCGATATATCGCCTCGCCGACACGGTCAACCATGATTTCCTCGTCGCTTTCAATGAGGCGAAAATCGGGATAGAGATCGTACGTCTCCAGCGCCTCTTTCGTCCGGGCAACGACACCCGCCCCCGATTCGATGCCGATGATCCGTCCGGCGAATCTGTCCGCCGCCGGGGGGAGCTCTTCGATTGAAGATATGGTGACCAGGGGCAGCCCGGTACGTCCCGTCGCATCGGTCTGTCGTCCCGGCGTCATCGTGGGGACAACGAGCCCGATGCGCGCTCCTTCTACATTGGGTCCGAGATCGTCCACGTCCCCTCCGTAGGTGGACATGTAACCCCTGTGTGTCTCGGGCAACCACGCGCCGGTGAGAATATCCGCTTCGCCACGGGCCACGGACGCCCACATCTCTTCAGCGTCCACGGGAATGAGTTCAACCCGGTAGCCCAGTCGCCTCTGGATAACCGCCTGAAAGAGGTGGGCGCTGGCGATCTCCGACGACCACGGCGGGTAGACGAGTCGAACCACCGTGTCCGTACGTTCCGCAGCGGCCGTCGAGACGTCCGGAGCCTCACGCCCCCGTTCCGTACAATGGGTGAGGAGTAAAAAAGCGGCAAGTACCATCGTCACTAACACGGTGGACCGCAGTGCAGACATTTTTTTACCGATCATCGTGTTCCCCCTCGTCGTTGCCGTCACGGAAGAGCTTCACAATTTTCCGGAGTATGTTCCGGCGACGTTTCGGCCTATCGTCTGTGGGTGGTGTGGAGACCTGTGCCGTCCGTCGGCCTTTTTGCGGCTTTTTGGGATGCTGCCGGGGTTTACCGATCCAGCTGACGTGCCCGTGAACAAGTTCCGGTTCCGGGTGGGTGAGAGCGGTCCTGAATACGTGACCGTGTTCATAGGGCGGCATGGAGAATCCCGGTCCCTCCGTGTAGGTCGCCAGTCCCTTCCGGAGGCTGTAGATCATGAAGAGCAGCACAAGCGCAAAGGGAAGTCCCGTGGAAATCGCCGCGGTCTGCAGGGCTACCAGCCCCCCGCCGGTGAGCAGCGCCGCAGCCACCGCCCCTTCAAGGAGCGCCCAGAAGAGTCGCTGAAGCTTGGGCGGGTCGGGATTGCCGCCGGCGGTGATGATGTCGATGACCATGGAGCCCGAGTCGGATGAGGTCACAAAGAAGGTTATGATCACGACGACGGTGAGCATGGAGGTGATTTTCTGAAGGGGAAAGTTTTCAAGCAGGACGAATAGGGCGACGGGAATGTTTTCCTGTACCGCCCGGGCGATGCCGCCGCCCCCCACCATTTCGACCTGAAGGGCGCTGTTGCCGAATATCGTCAGCCAGGCAAAGGTGATGAGGGTCGGCACGAAAAGCACCCCCAGGATGAACTCACGGATCGTCCTGCCGTAGGAGACGCGGGCGATGAACATGCCGACAAAGGGAGACCATGCGATCCACCATCCCCAGTAGAAAACGGTCCAACTGTTTTGCCACGTACTCGTTTCATACGTTTCGTTCCACGTTGAGAGTTCCGGCAGGTACTGGATGTAATGGCCCAGGTTCTCACCGAAGGCGTTCAATATGAAGAGCGTCGGTCCCACAAAGAGGACAAAGAGACAGAGCACAACCGCCAGAACGAGGTTGATCTCCGAAAGGCGCCGGATTCCGGCGCTGAGTCCCGCCAGGACCGACCACGTTGCGAGGGCCGTAATCCCAATGATGAGCAACACCTGAATGGTGCTGCTCTGCCCGATGCCGAAGAGGTGATCAAGCCCCGCGTTGACCTGCTGCACGCCAAGTCCGAGGGATGTGGCGACGCCGAAGAGGGTCGCCACCGTTGCCAGAATGTCGACGAGGTTGCCGATGGGGCCGTGAATCTTTTCTCCCAGGACGGGATAGAAGACGGAGCGTATGGAGAGGGGCAGTCCCTTGTTGAAGGCAAAGAAGGCGAGAGCGAGGCCCACCAGCGTATAAATTGCCCATGGATGGAGTCCCCAGTGGAGAAAGGTCACGTCCATTGCGCGCCGCGCCGCATCCGTCGTGCCCGGTTCGGCAAGGGGTGAGGAAATGAAATGGAACATCGGCTCGGCAACGCTGTAAAAGAGGAGGCCGATCCCCATACCGGCGCTGAAGAGCATGGCAAACCATCCCGTCCGGGAGAACTCCGGCCTGGCGTCGGAACCGCCGAGCTTGATGTCGCCGTACCGGCTGACAAGCATGACCAGGACAAAGACGAGAATGATGTTCATGGTCATGATGAAAAACCATCCGGCGCCGGTGGCAATCGAATCCTGTATCGTCTGAAAGACATTTCCTATTTGTGTTTGAAAAACGATCGCCAGGGCGACGGATCCGATAATCACCGCGGCGGAGGTGAAAAAGACCCATGGATGGATATCTACGGCAAACCAGCTTTCATATTCTTCTGAATCGGCCATATTTCAAGGGTACTAAATGGATCGGCCAATGTCCAAAACGGCGGGTGGCGCCGGCCGATTACTCCCGCCGGCTGCCGCCGGCTTATTTCGTGCAGTGAATCACTTCGGTATGCGCCGTCATGGGGCCGTCTGCGGGGACGAACCTCGGTTCTCCGGTGACGGTCACGGTACTCCGTGAAACGATGTCCGCCGAAGAGGTGCCGACCATTATTTCAAAATCCCCGGGCTCAACCACCCGACGCAGATCGCGATCACTGGCCCCCAGCATATCAACGGGCAGGGTGATCCTGACTTCCGCGGACCTGCCGGGATCGAGCTCGACCCGCCGAAACGCCTTCAGCTCCTTCACCGGCCGCACCACACTTGAAAAGAGATCACGGATATAGAGCTGTACCGTCTCCGCTCCCTTCATCGTACCCGTATTGGCGACGGTGCAGGTGAGGCGAACTTCCCCGTCGGACGGCACGGTATCGTGAGCGATACGGACGTCCTTTACGACAAAGGACGTGTAGCTCATACCGTAGCCAAAGGGATAGACACATCCGAACTCGCTTTGCGGCGCCACGCCCGCAGACTTGAGTTTGTGGTTGTAGAAATAGGGCATGGCTCCGGCGTTGGACACATAGGAGAGGGGAAGCTTGCCGCTGGGGTTGATCCTTCCCAGGAGGGCGTCGGCGACGACATCTCCCCCCGATTCTCCGGGCAACCACGCCTCAAGGATTGCCGCCGCCTCGGAAAATCCGCGTCCCAGGTCATAGGGGCGACCGTTAAAAAGGACGATCACAACCGGTTTGCCGCAGTCCAGCAGTGCGTCCAGCAGCTCCTGTTGCACTCCGGGAAGTCTGAGGGTGGTCACGTCGGAACCTTCTCCGACCGTCCCATTCTGGAAGAGTCCCGCCATGTCGCCCAGTACGGCAACGACGACATCCGCCTCCGATGCAATCCTGACGGCAGGTTCGATTTCTCCGAGATCACCGCTCAAAACCGCCTTGTTCATCGAGCGGTCGGCCTTCACATCGCCGGGGAAGACGACGGGATGCGCCGTGCGCTCAACGACGAGGCGGCATCCCCGGGCGTAGCCGATATCCGTATCCCCCGCACGCTCCCGCAACGCCTGTACCACCGTACGGGCGTGTTCCGGCGCGGTCTCCTCCGGCGGATATGCGCCGATGAGATGAACGGGAAAGGAGTATCCGCAGTAGCCGGCGTAGGGGTCGTCAGCAAGGGGCCCCACCACGGCGATGGAGGCCCCATCTTTCAGGGGAAGGATGCCGTCATTCTTCAAAAGCACCATGGACTCCTCCGCGGTCCTGCGGGCGACGCGGCGGTGCGCTTCCGTATTGAGCTCAATGGCATCCGTTTCGATGTAGGGATTCTCAAAGAGGCCGAGTCGTGACTTCTCCGTCAGGCCCCGCTCGACCGCGGTATCGACGTCGGTTAGGTCGAGGAGTCCCCGGTCCAGCGCCTCTTTGACGCCGTCCGCAAAGGAGGTGAAACCCGGCAGCTCCACATCCATGCCCGCCCTGATCGCGAGGGCGGCGGCTTCCGCCATATCACGGGCGACACGATGGTCCAGATAGAGCTGGCTCACCGCTTCATAGTCGGCGACGACGAGGCCGTCGAATCTCCAGCGGTTCCGGAGGAGCTCATTGACGAAAAAGGGAGAGGCCGAACACGGCTCGCCGTCGATATCGTGGTAGGCGGGCATGACCGCCCCCGGGCCGGCGGTTTTCACGGCCATTTCAAAGGGGAGCGCGAAGACGTCGTTCAATTCCCGCATGCCGATACGCACCGGTGCATGGTTTCGGCCCCCTTCCCCGAAGGAGTGGCCGAGAAAGTGCTTCAACGTTGCCAGAATACGACGCCCATCGCCCTGAAGGCCCCTGACATAGGCCGAGGCGAGCAGGCCGACCAGGTAGGGGTCTTCACCGATGCTTTCATCGGTACGCCCCCAGCGGACGTCCCTGCTGACGTCGAGGACCGGAGCGAGGCCCATGCGGCCGCCGAGGGCGTGGAGCTCGTCTCCGATAACGGCGGCGGCCTCTTCAATGATATCGGGATTCCAGGTGGCGCCGTAATTGACGGCCGATGGAAACTGGGTCGCCCCCTTTGCCATGACGCCGTTGAGGCACTCCTCGTGGAGAAGTGCAGGAATGCCCAGCCTCGTGCGTTCCACCAGGTAACGCTGCAGGCGGTTCACCCCCTCGGCGCCGCGGCGGGGATCAATAGGCCGCGTTCCGAAAGGCCGGGTGAGATGACCGATGCCGTGACGAAAGAGAGTTTCCGCCTCTCCCCGCGTATCTCCTCCCGAACCGATGATGCTTTTCACCGCAAAGGTACCATCCGGTGCGATGGAGAGCCACGCCGAGTAGAGCTGGGCGATCTTTTCGTCCACCGTCATCCTCTTGAGGAGACGGTCGGCACGATTTCGGTGGTATTCAGGTGATCGATGTTCCATGGTGGTCATCCTTTTACCGCTCCGCCGGTAAGGCCCGCGACTATGTATTTCTGGGCGAAAATGAAGAAAATCACCGCCGGGATGAGGGAGAGCGTGACGTAGCCCAGTACCAGATTCCATCTGGTCATGTGCTGTCCCATAAAATCCATGACTCCCAGCGGGAGGGTATACTTTGAACGGTCATTGAAGACGAGGAGGGGCAGAAAGAAGTTGTTCCAGCTCGCAACGAGGGTGATGACGCCGGTTGTGGCGAGGATCGGCGTGGAAAGGGGGATGACCATATGGACAAAAAAACCGATGGGACCGTGGCCGTCTATTGAGCAGGCATCTTCCAGATCCTGGGGGATCGCCTTGAAAAAGGCGTACATCAACAGCACCTGCATGGGTATCTGGAACGCCGCCTGTGGAAGGGCGACGCCGAAATAGGTGTTCATCAGCCCCAGATCCCGTATCTGAAGGAAGAGAGGCAGCATCGCCACGGCGATGGGAAAGAGAAGACCCAGAAGGAAATAGCCCAGTATAGGACCGTTGAGGTAAAACTGAATTCTCGAAAGTGCAAACGCCGCGGCGGTACATATTACGATTCCCACCCCGACGGTGAGGACCGAGACCCACACGGAGTTGAAGAGGGCGCTCCAGAAGAATCCCACCCGTCCCGAGAGGAGGTCGGTGTACTGATCCGGAAGAAGGGGAAAGGTGATACCGAAGGGGTTTGACATGAGCTGGCCCATAGACTTGAAGCCGCCCAGAACGGCAACGTAGAGGGGAATCAGTACCAGTAACGCCACGGTAAGTGAGAGCCCGTACTTGAAGACGAGAACCCGTCGTTTATGTCTTTTTTCTACAACCATACAATTCGCTCCTGAAATCGGCCCTACGTGGCCGCGCGCACAAGAAAGCGCTGATAGATAACGCTGAAGGAGAGACAGATGACGAATATGGTCACCGCAACGGCGCTGCCGTACCCGATGGCGTACCGTTCCAGACCGAACTTGTACATGTAGGTGACCATCGTTTCCGATGCATTCACCGGTCCGCCCCGGCCCATCGCCCAGATGATGTCAAAGACCTGCAGTGAACCGATGATGGAGAAGAAGACGGATATCATGATCGTCGGCTTCAGTAGGGGCAGGACAATGCGACGTATGACCTGAACGTCACCGGCGCCGTCTATGCGGGCCGCGTCGTAGAGCTCGTCGGGAATGCCCTGGAGTCCGGCTATATAGATGGTCATGTGCAGACCGAAGTATTTCCAGAGGATAACGACCAGGATGGCGCCGAGTACCGTATCGGGGTTGGCCAGGTAGGCCACCGGATCGGCGCCGGGACGTACGAGTTGAATGATGTAATTCACCAGCCCGTACTGGGGATGGTAAATGAACTGCCAGAGCACGCCCGTCACGATTTCGGACATGACAAAGGGCAGAAAGAAGACGGTGCGAAAGAGAACCGCCAGAGGAAAATCGCTCTTGTGGACGATCAACGCCAGCACCATGGCCAGCGGCAGCTGCACCAGCAGCGAGAAAATCATGATAATGAAGCTGTTCAGCAACGCCTTGTGAAATATGGCGTTTTCAAAGAGACGGGCAAAGTTTTCCAGACCGCGAAAATCGGTGAGGGCACCGAATCCGTTCCACCGGTAGAGGCTGTATACCATCGCTTGGAGAACGGGATAGACCACGAAAAGGGTGTAAATAATGAACGCCGGCAATACGAGGATCATCACCGTACCCACGGTTTGCCGGCGGAGTGTCAATATTCCTGCTTTCACGTCGACCTCCGTGTAACGGCTGTCCCGATCGACCGTCACCGGGGCGCGGCGATCGGGACAGGTGACCGGTCCGGGCGCGGAATGTGTGCCCGAAACGGCATAGAAAAGAAATGATCAGTTCTGGTTGTTCAGCCACGCGTCCTGAATCGCCTGGGCCGCTTCCTCGGGAGTCATTTGATCGGCAAGGAGTGCCTGGACCGAGTCGTTGATAACTCCACCGACGGCGGGCGGAAAGAACTGGTCCAGATAGAGCTGGAAGTATTCCGCCTGGGAGACGACATCGGCCACCTGGCGCATCAGGGGATCTTCAATTCCCGCTTCCGCACCGATGACGGTGGGTATGGCCCGTCCCGTCCGTGCCAGGGCGGTGTTGTTTTCCCTGTTGATCATGAACTTCAGGAAGTCGATGGTGATATCCGGGGCATCGCGACCGATTTCAAAGCCGTTTCCACCGCCGAGAACGTCGGTGCCCGCTCCCGGACCGCCTTCAACAAGGGGGAAGGGTGCGACCGCAAGGGCGTCACCGATGCCGCCGTCCAGGGACGCGTCGGCCTGCACGTAGGGGGCCCACTGTCCCATGAGTTCCATCGCGGCCTCTCCGTTTCCGACGAGAGCAGCCTGATCGGACTGGGTTGCCCCGAGAAAGCCCGTCTGAAAGGCTCCGGCGTCACGGAGTTGGAGAAGGAGTTCGCCCGCTTCGACAAAGGGGTCGTCGGTGAAGCTTCCGGTGCCTTCAAGGACGCCGTCGATCGCCGCTTTTCCGCCCATGCGCATGGCGAGATAGGTCCAGTAGAAGTGGGCTGGCCATTTGTCGGCACCGGCGAGGGCCATGGGGATATATCCCGCATCGCGGACGTCCCGTACCATACGGAGCAGGTCGCTCCACGACGCGGGGAATTCGCTCCATCCCGCTTCAGCGAGGATTTCCGTGTTGTACCAGAAGGTTACCGCTCCCATGTCATAGGGAACGCCGTACTGGCGACCCTGATAGGCGTATACACCGAGGGCCCCTTCCGGGATGGTATCGCCGAAGGGAGTATCATGGACCTCTTCGGTGATATCCCGCACCAGGCCCGCTTCGGCGTGCTCCACCATGACGCCGCCACCCCAGCTGCGATAGATGTCCGGGGGATCGCCGGCCTGCATCATTGCGGTGAGACGGCTCTTGAATGCCTCATTTTCAAGGACGGTAATCTCGATGGTGACACCGGGATTCTGTGCCATGAACTCGTCGGCCAGCTCCTGCCAGTACGGCTGGGCTTCCTGGGCCGTATCGATATGCCAGAACTGAATTGTCGTTTCCCCGTCCGCCTCTTCCCGGGCGCCGGCGGCAAAAGCTCCGCCGACGACGCTCACGATGAAAAAGGCGACGCATACATTACGTACCAAATGCTTCATAGAGCACCTCCTCGTTATTGTGATACCATTCCACCACGACCTGTCCCATCGGCAAAGAGGACAAACGGCGGGTTGTGATATAGGACATTTCACCTATGTCTATCGTTCTCTGCTTTGCACCCATTTAATGGCGAATCGGCGCAGCTCGTTGGCGTCGGATATTTGAAGTTTCTGTTTCAGTTTTTCCCGGTGGACGTTTACCGTCTTGACCGAAATGTGAAGCATCTCGGCGATTTCCGAGGCACCGTATCCCTGTCCGATCATGACGAGGATCTCCACCTCCCTGACGGTGAGCTGTTCTATCGGGAGGAGGTCCGTTTTCCCGCTCTGGGAGAACATGGCGTCGATGAACCGTTCCCGCATCGCCGGGGAGAGGTATATCCGGCCGTCTATCACCGTCTGTATGGCGTCAAGCACCACCGACGCCGCCTCGTGCTTCATGACGTAGCCCCTGGCCCCCGCCTTCAGCGCGCTGGATGCGTAGACCGCCTCGTCGTACATGGATATGACAAGCTGCCGCATCCCGGGATAGGTCGTCTGAAAGGTCTGGACGAGGTCAAATCCGCTCTTTCCGTTCAGTGAGATATCGATAAGCGCGATATCCGGTTCCGCCTCGGCTGCAACGGCGAGCGCCTCATCAACGTCTCCCGCCTCCCTGCAATCCTGGTAGAGCGGGTTCTTCCGGATCAGTGCCGCCAGGCCTTGCCGAAAAATCGGGTGATCATCCACTACCAGAAATGTAACGGCACGCTTCACGCTTCCTCTCCCTTCCCTGTCGGGACGTAACACCGGACCCGGGTGCCCGGATGAGTGTTCTCCACACTGATTTTCGCCTTAATGATACCTGCGCGATAACGCATCGTTCGCATGCCCAGACCGCCGGAGGGTATTTGATCGGGAAGGCCCGTTCCGTCGTCCCGGACTTCCGCGACCATCCACCGGCCCGACGTATCCCGATAAAGGGATATGGCGATTCGGTCGGCGCCGGAGTGCTGAACGGCGTTTGCCAGCGCTTCCTGAACGATACGATACAGTTGCAGCGCCGTGTCCGTCACGGGTATATCAAAGTCTTCCGCTGCGGAAAAATCGATCTCCTTGTGTGAACTGCGACGAAACTCCATGACAAGGGACTCAACCTTCCACGCCAGTCCCCGTGCTTCCAGGCCGGTGGGAACGAGGCCGCGGGCGATCTGTTTGACCCGCACTATGGAGTCGGTAAGAAGGTTGTTAATGTGGTCAAGGGAGGCCACGTCGGTGCCCTCGCCGTCAGCAACTGAGTTCCGAACCATGGACGTGAGGAGGGCAATACCCGAAAGGTGCTGACACAGATCGTCGTGGAGGTCCTGACCGATCCGTTCCATCGTTCGGTTGGATACGTCGATCACCTCCTGTTCCAGTTCCGCCCTGCGTTCCACTTCACGGGAGAGCTCCTCGTTGATGCGACGGAGATCACGCGTCCGGGCCGCCACCTCATCCTTCAGCGTCTGTTCATGGGTGCGTACCTGCTCAAGGAGAAGGGTCCCCTTCAGATTGCTGGCGATCTGTTCCTGCAGGATGTCGTACAGAAGCGGTGATTCAAATCCCCCCGGCAGGAGGAGATAGCCCAGCGGTTCTTCTTCAAAGACGAGCGGCGTCAGCACCCAGTTGGACCTCCGCCAGGCGGTACCCAGAGCGGGCGGGAGGATGTCCACCGTCTCAAACGCCGTTCCCTCCGGAGGCAGGGGATACCGATGGGAGTCCATTGCGAGGAGGAGACGCGCCCGCCGTCCTTCGGTGCCCGGTTCAAAGGTCACGAGAAACCCCTTCTGAATACCGAAGAGGGAAAGTCCTTTTTCCAGCCTGGTGAACATCGACGACAGCTCAAATGCCCCCGCCAGTAGTGAGCTGATCAGCCGCAGCTTGGCAAAGGTCTCTTCCGTCGTGATACGCCGTGCCGCCTGATAACGCGCCATGCGATCTCCCACGAGTATCCGCGCCGTGACCGACAGTTCCCCGTCTCCTCTGGAGGCGAGACGATTCTCTATGACCGACAGGTATTCATTCCACCGGTCGAGGGCACCGCTCTCGCGGCCTGTTGCATCAAGGGCGCCGTTGAGACGGGTGATGAAGCGCTCGTGATCTCCCCGCTCCAGACAGGTGACCAGCTCCTCAATCGCGTCTATCTCCTGGGGTGATGCGTAGGAGGGCGTATGTGAGGGCGCGACGCGGTTGAGATGGGGGGTGCATCCGCATGACTCTCGTATGACTTTTGTGCAGGAAAGGACGACGTGCTGCTCCTCTCCGCCGTTTATGACGCCGTCCAGCGTCTCCACTGCGGAAAGGCCCATTTCATAGAGCGGCTGAATGACCGTCGTCAGCGGCGGCGAGGCGTATCGGGAAAACTCGGAGCCGTCAAAACCGGTGAGGGATACATCGGTGGGGACATCGATACCGCGGGCCGCCAGCGCCTTGAGCGCACCCTGGGCCATGCGGTCATTGAGGCAGATAAGGGCGTCAAAGTCTATATCCCGCGAGAGGAGTCGTTCCACCGCATCCTCCCCCGAAGCCTGACGAAAGTACCCGGACACCACCAGACGCGGGTCCAGGGGCATGCCGTACTCCTGAAGCGTCGATTCCACGGCGCGACGGCGGGCAATCGACTCGTAGTGGCCCAATGGACCGGTGACGAGGGCAAACCTGCGACGTTTATGCACCTCCACGAGATGGCGGATAATAAAGGAGACCTCACTCGTTTCCTCGACGGTGATGCTGGACATGCCGGGAATGCGGATACCAACGGAGACGCGGGGAAGATTCTTCCACGGTGCAAAGAGCACTTCCAGATCGACCGAGTCATGGAGGGTGGCGATGGCGGAGGAAATGAGAATAAGGCCGTCGATATTTCTCCGTTCCGCCAGATTGTAGGCGACGTTGAGACTCGCCTCGGATACGATTGGATAATCCGAACGGGAGCCGAGGAAGGAGATGACGCCGAGACCCCTGCGGTTCGCTTCATACTCTATTCCCCGCCATATCACCGACTGGTACGCGTCGTCCAGTTCCACCGCAAAGACACCGATCGTCGGCGGTTCTCCCTGATGCGCCTCGTTCATGGACGGATTCTATCACAGTATGTTCAAACTCTTAATTGCGGATTTTATGGAGCGAATTTTTTCGATCCCTTGACGTTCGACGCGGCAGACATAAAAATGGTTCAACGAAGACAATTCTGTCTCACGACTCAAGGAGGTTTCCGATGAAAAAGATGTTATTGTTACTGGTCGTCTTTATGGTCCTTGGCGGTGCTGTCTTTGCCCAGGGCATGTGGAAGGATGGAACGTACACCGCCATGGGTGACGAGTTCAGCCACGGCTGGAAGGAATCCGTCCGTATTGTCGTCGAGAACGGCTATATCGTGGACGTACACTTTGACGCACTAGCGGAAGGCGGCGGCATGCCGAAGTATCTCACCTCGGTACAGGGGAAATACGGCATGTTTGAAAACGGCGGCGCCCAATCTCCATGGTATGTTCAGGCCGATCTTGCGGCGGCGCATCTGGTGAAAGTCCAGGATCCCGGACAACTCACCCGCAGTTCCAGCGCGGTGGATGCGATCAGCGGAGTTTCGATAACAATAAATCCCTACTTTGTTCTTGCCCAGGAAGCGCTGTCCGGGGCGCGTCGGTAAGTAACAGCGTCGGCGGTGACGGCTGCGTTTATACGCTGTCCGTTGCCGTCCTGGAGTGAGCCGCAAGGGACTTCTCCAATCGGGCGACCCGATTTTGCATATCGTTAACCCGAAACTCTATGGAATTGAGCACCCAGAACTGAAAGTGGTTGAATCGATGCTGGCTGTGAATCATCCACACGATCTTTATTGAGACCAAGAGAATACTCACTTCAATGGATATGAAAATCGGGAGAAATTTGGTCGTTATCTCAACGAGAAACAACGTAACGATCGCCAAAAGGAACACGATGTTGACGATCATGTCCCGTTTTGAGTAACTCCGGCCGCCGACCTTACCGAGCATTGTACGAATGCGGTCGCGTTCCTTGTTATACTCGTCGATCTCGGCGATGATCTGGTCTCTGCGCTCCTGCAAATCCTCAATGTTGACGGTATCTGTTCGGCGGGTATTTTTCATGTCACCATTGTAGTTGCCTTATTCCCGTACGTCATCCGATACCGCCGGCGCATACGAAGATGCACGGCCGGTCGGCTCGTTCAACACGCGGAAAGAACAGGATATTCCAGCGGATATGTACGCTTCCGGGACGTTCAGAACGTCGACAGAACTCCCAGCGAGAGCTCCCTGAGCCTGCGGGGATACCGGTAATCCGAGGCGACATACACCAGCATCTCCCGACACGCCGGATCGATGACATTGTTCCCGTCCTGGGCAATTTCGCCGATGGCGATAATCGCCGCAAGAACGACGCCCTCATCGAACTGCTTAACATGCTCCCGCAGGATCATTCGCGCAATCGATCCGGTTACCTCCCCATTCGGGTCCGATCTCATGCGGGCAAGTCCAAAGAGCGCCTCGGCCCTGACCGTCGGTTCCGGGTCATACCGGACGGTCTGAACGAGGGTCTGTCGCGCAAGGGAGGCGTCGAGCTTGCCTACCAGGCGAACCGCCTCACGGCGAACCCCGGGATCGTACGTCTCGATCGCCGGGGCGGCACTTCGTGAAACGATCAGCACCCCCTGCTCAACGAGGGGTCTGAGGGCGTTCAGGACTTCAACGCTGTCGGGGGATACGAAACCGGTCTCAATCTGGTGGTCAAGGGTGCTGAGCGCCAGAAACTGGACCGATCGCTCCCGGGAGAGCATTTGCACAGATAGAGTTTCGATCGTAACGGCGGAGCTGAGATAGAGTTCTTCCACCGAGCGGGGTTGCTGGGACCAGGTCGTTACGTTTACCAGGAAACATACAAGTATGAAGATGGTCAATTTCATCTTTTTTACCTCCACACACTATATTCAAGTTATAGGCAACCACGACGGCCCGTGCAAGCGGCGGGCACGAGATGACACGCGGTGTATCGGGTGGAACTCCGGCGCTTTCTGTTTTACATTCTGACGAATGGGAGCGACTCTCACCGACAATCCTGTCGTGACACCCGCATCCGATCCGGACGGTACAAAAACGACCGTTGTGGCAATCCTGCTTTCGGTATTCCTCATGGGAGCGGGAATGGGGGTACAGGGCTCCGCCGTCTCGCTGCGCGCCGGTGTGGAAGGGTTTCTGGACTCCACGGTGGGGCTCATCATGTCCGCCAACTACGCGGGGCTCATCGTCGGCTCGCTGATAGCACCGATCCTCGTGCGGAACGTCGGCTATGTCCGTTCCTTTGCCGCCTCCGCCTCTCTCGGATCCGTTTCCGCCATATCCCATATACTCCTGATAGACCCCGTTGCGTGGTTTATCTTTCGGGCGCTGACGGGCCTCTCCCTGTCTGTCATGTTTGTCGTCGCCGAAAGCTGGCTCAACTCATCGAGCTCCAACTATAACCGGGGCCGCCTTCTCACCGCGTACAGCGTCGTCTACCTCGTATCCATGGGTGCGGGCCAGCCCCTCCTGGCGCTGTTCCCGCCGGAGAGCTACGAGATCTTCGGCGCAACGACGGTCCTCATTTCGTTCTGCCTGATACCGGTTGCCGTCATGCGGGTGACCGGAGAGCCCGCCGTAGACCGGGAGCCGCCACGGCTGGTACGGACCTTCTTCAAGTCTCCCCTCGCCGGAACGGGGGTCATCGTCGCGGGAATCATGACCGGTGCCACCTGGAGTCTGTTGCCCCTCTACGGGTTGCAGACCGGTCTTGATGATGGGGCCATTGGAGTTCTCATGCTTCTCTTGTCGGTGGGGACCATCGTGCTTCAGTGGCCCGTGGGCTGGCTCTCCGACAAGAAGAGTCGCCGCCTTGCCATCCTCTGGAGCGCCGGGAGTTCCGCCGTCGCGGCGGCACTCATCACGCTCTTCCGACCCGACGGTACCATGCTCTACGTGCTCGTCTTTCTCTACGGAGGATTCGGGATGCCCCTCTATTCCCTTTCGGTGGCGCTCGCCAACGATCAGTTTGAACCACACGAAATGGTCCGTGCCGCGGGGGCAATCGTTATTTACTATGGAATAGGGAGTGTCGTCGGGCCACTGTTGGGGAGCCAGTTCATGCGGTGGTTTGGCCCCACCGGCCTCTTTTTCTCAATGACTCTGGTGCAGTCCGTGCTTGTCGCCGTCGTTCTCTTCCGTATGCGCTTTTCCCGGGCCCTGCCGAAGCGGGCGATTCCGTTCCGGCTCTACCCGAGGACAAGTTCCCTGGCCTTTCACATGCTTCGCAAAATACGGGTCCGCCGCAAAGAACCGGCATCCTGATCCGTTGCGTCCCTGCCGGTACCGGTCGTATCATTAATTATGACGATTTATGTCGAAATTACCCGCCGCGTTTCGACCATGGAGCAGGAGGCACTATGAAAGTGATTGTATTTGTAAAGGCCACCCCGGATTCCGAGGCGGGGATCATGCCCCGTGAAGAACTCATCGCGGCGATGACCGCCTACAACGAGGAACTGGTGAACGCGGGAATCCTCGTCGACGGCGAGGGGTTGAAGCCGAGCTCCGAGGGGAAACGGATTCGCTTTACCGGAGAGGAGCGGGCCGTGGTGGACGGACCCTTTGCGGAGACCAAGGAGCTGGTAGCGGGTTTCTGGCTGTGGAACGTCTCGTCAATGGAAGAGGCGGTGAAGTGGGCCAGGAAATGTCCCAATCCGATGAATGACGGAGGTGAACTTGAAATCCGACCCCTCTACGGTCCCGAAGATTTCGGCGAGGAGTTTACCCCGGAACTGCGGGAACGGGAGGACCGCATTCGGGAAGAACTTGAACGGCAGAAATCAGAGCGATCGGTATGAAATACCTCTGTCTTGCCTACTACGATATCGAGGCCTATGCGGCGTATCCGCCTGCGGAGATGGAATCCATCATTCGACGGTGCGGGCCCCTGGATCGGGAGCTCCGCTCCAGCGGACAGCTCCGCGCCGTGGCGTCCCTTGTTGACGGGAGTGTGATGACCATCCGCCATCGAGACGGTGCGACCGGCGTCACCGACGGGCCCTTTGTGGAGACGAAAGAACAGGTGGGTTCCTTCTTTCTCGTGGAGGCTCGCGACTTGAACGACGCGGTCCGGGTCGCTTCCAAACACCCCGCCGCGAACATCGGCGAGGAGCTGGGCTGGGCCGTGGAAGTCCGGCCGATCGAGCACTATGAAGAACTCTGACGCCGGCGGTCCACCGGTCGCCGGTCCCGACATGAGTCCCGACATGATCGATGGGAGGATCGTCCGGGACCGGGTGGATCGGATCTACCGGGAAGAGTCACGCCGGATACTGGCGACGCTGGTACGGCAGCTCCGCGATCTGGATCTCGCGGAAGAGGCACTCCACGAGGCGTTCCGTGCGGCGGTGGAACAGTGGCCCCGTGACGGCGTCCCCGACAACCCCCGGGCGTGGCTGGTCTCCGCGGGCCGCTTCAAGGCGATCGATACAATCCGTCGTCGCAGTCGTATTGAGGCCCTTGGTGAGCGGGAAGATACGCTGGCTGCACCGGAGGGTTCGAAACCGGAAGAGCGTGCAATGCTCGAGGAGGTTCCCGATGATCAGCTGCGGCTTATCTTTGTCTGTTGCCATCCCGACATTCCCGTGGAGGGTCGGGTGGCCCTTACCCTGCGGGAGGTGTGCGGGCTGACCACTGAGGAAATCGCCCAGGCCTACCTGACCAGAACTTCCACCGTGGCACAGCGTATCGTGAGGGCGAAGGCACGGATTCGTGACCGAAATCTACCGATCGAGTTGCCCCCCGCGGCGGAACTGCACGGACGGATGGATACCGTCCTGCAGGTTATCTATCTCGTCTTCAATGAGGGCTATTCCACCTCCGCGGGGCCGCAGGTGATGCGGGTGGACCTTACCGGAGAGGCAATCCGTCTGGCGCGACATCTCGTTGAACTGCTGCCGGACCCGGAAGCCATGGGATTGCTCGCACTGATGCTGCTCCACGACTCCCGCCGAAGTACCCGCACCGACGAACACGGTGACATTGTGCTCCTGGAAGAGCAGGATCGGTCGCGGTGGGACCGGAAATGCATAGACGAGGGACTGTCCTATGTCGAAAAGGCGCTCGCTTCCCGCCGCCTCGGGGGATACACCCTGCAGGCGGCGATTGCCGCGACCCATGCCCTCGCACGACGCCCGGAGGATACCGACTGGGGGCGGATCGTCACGCTCTACGATATGCTCCTGACGGTGACTCCCTCACCGGTGGTGGAGCTCAACCGCGCCGTGGCGGTTGCTATGAGGGATACTCCCGCCGCGGGAATTACTCTGGTGAAGGGAATTCTGGAACGGGGCGACCTCTCCGGATACTACCTCGCCCACGCGGCACAGGCTGATCTCATGAGACGGGAAGGCGACGTCGCCGGCGCCCGAGTCGCCTATCGACAGGCATTGAAGCTCGTCCGACAGGAGCCGGAGCGAAGATTCCTTGAACGTCGCCTGAGGGAGCTGGAGAAGCTGGGAGAGCATAGATCGCAACGCCCTTCCCGGGCTGATTGACGTAAGGGGAAGAACTATGGATCGCAAATCGACTATCCGCACCTATTTTATGGCGTGGGAGGATCGCGATTGGGACGCCGCACGGGCGCTCCTGTCTGAAAATTTCACCTTTACCAGCCAGTACGACGATCACATCGGTCTCGATACCTACAAGACGCGATGCTGGGACTCGATCCGGAGCCTGGGGAAATTCAATATCCACACGATACTTGCCGACGGTCGTGACGTGTTTGTCCGGTATGCAAATGTCGTCAATGGGCAACGGGTGCAGAATATTGAGCACTTTGTAATCGAAGACGGTCTCCTGCAGGAAGTCACCGTATTCTTCGGGCGGCCATAGTCGCGCGACCAGACGTTGTCTTGTCGGTGAAAGGTCGCTAATTTCTACCATTCGGAGGAAGAAACCGGTGGAAAAACTATTCAGATATTCCGCATTTACGACCGACCCGGCAGGGGGTAATCCCGCGGGAATCTGGATCGGCGAGAGCTTTCCCGACGATGAGAAGATGCAGGCTATCGCCAAAGAGGTTGGTTACTCGGAGACTGCGTTCATCACCCCCTCTTCGGGGTCGCAGCGAAGGGTCCGCTACTTCAGCCCGGAAAAGGAGGTCACCTTCTGCGGTCACGCGACGATCGCGTCCGGAGTGGTGCTGGCGGAGCTGGGAGAATCGGGACCATTTGATTTCAAAACGCCGGCGGGCACGGTTACCGTAACGACCCGACGGCGGGCCGGGCGGTTTGAAGCGGCGTTGAGATCGGTGGAACCCGAAACCCGTGAAGCATCGCCGGAGCTGATCGATGAGGTCCTTCTTCCTCTCAACTGGGACCGACATGTCCTTGATCCGTCGATACCGCCGGTCATCGGGTATGCCGGGGCGTGGCATCTGATACTGGCGGTGAAACGGCCCGAAATACTCGACAGCCTGAGCTACAACTTTGAAGCAGTACGAACGATCATGGAACGGGAAAATCTCACCACGCTGCAGCTGATGTACCGGGAATCGGAGACTCTCGTTCATTCCCGGAACCCTTTCCCCGTCGGCGGAGTCGTTGAGGACCCCGCCACCGGAGCCGCCGCTGCCGCCCTGGGCGGGTACCTGCGTGAAGCCGAACTGGTCACGCCGCCGTGTTCATTTACCGTCCGACAGGGCGTTGCGATGGGGCGTCCGAGCACGTTGACCGTAGATGTTCCCGTTTCCGGTGGAATCGTCGTCTCCGGTACAGCGGTGGAGATACGGGATCGCGGGATAGAAGTCTGAAATATGATACACTCCGCCCACGATATGATTCCCGTGGAATAGGAGTGTTCCCCTGTGAGTACCGTTCTCGGACAGCTTTTTGCCCTCGCCACCGCCGCCTGCTGGGCCCAGAACTCAATCGTCTACTCCACGGCCGGCAGGCGGGTAGGATCGGTGCCGGTTACCCACGTCCGCCTGTGGATCGCCCTGCCGGTGATGGTGGTTGTGCATGCGGTTTTTACCGGCACCCTCGTCCCGACACATGTGACGCTCTCCGGGTTCATCACGCTCTCTCTGTCGGGGCTTCTCGGATTCTGCGTGGCCGACCTCTTCATTTTTCGCGGGTTTGTTGAGATCGGTCACCGGGAGACGCTGGTGATCATGACCCTCTCGCCCATTTTTGCAACCGCACTCTCGTGGTTTTCCCTTCATGAACGGCTGGAGCTGCTGGAGCTCGCCGGGATTGCAGTCACCATTCTCGGCATTGCGTGGGTTGTATTTGCGGAAAACCGCCGGAGTCCCCGCAGTGCACGGACCCGGAGCGGTGCGGATCTCGCCATCGGTCCCGGCGACGCCGGTTCACGACCGGCGGGGACGTTCCCGCAGGCAGTATCCGGTCACCGGGTAACGGGATTTGTCTTTGCCCTCCTGGGCGCCGCCGCGCAGGCGGCGGGAATGGTGCTGGCAAAGCAGGGGATCGGTGCGGCGGTCCATCCCATGTCGGCAAATCTGATCCGCATTACCGCGGGACTGGCGGGCCTGATCGTATTCCGTATCGCCGGCGGCGGCTTCATCAGGGATTTCAGGAAAATGCGGGACCGAAAGGCACTGTTGCTGACCGCTTCCGGGGCGCTGGTGGGGCCGGTCCTGGGCATTATCCTTACTCTCTATGCCCTGCGTCTCGCCCCGGTGGGCATCGTCACGACAATCATGCAGACAAGTCCCATTCTCCTTCTCCCGGTCGACCGATTCATCTTTCAAAAGCGACTGCCCTTCGGCGCCTATGCAGGAACGGTGCTGGCAGTGGGAGGCGCGGTCCTGCTCTTCTGGTAGGCTCCGCGGTTTGACCTTTTCACCTTCCCTCCATACGATTGAAGGAGGGTCTTTTCATGGGAACGTCGCTCGCCACCGGTTTCGAAACTCCACTTATAGAAATCATCGTCTTTGTTGTCATCCTCGTCGGCGTGGTCGCGCTGCTCATCGGGTACTATGTACGACGAAGAAACAAGGCGCGGCAACGCCACGCCCGGGAGGACGCGGAGCGCTACGAGGAGCTGGTGCGGCAGAGCGGGCTGACGCCCTATGAGGAGCGCGTTGTGGAGATTCTCGCGGGCTACCTCCGTCGGCGTACGGCCCGTCACGTTCTGCTCCAGAGTCAGGGTGCCTTCAACCAGGCGGCGACGCTCGCCCTCGACGACGGGGAGGTATCGTCGGGCGACGTCTCGTCATTGCGGGTGAAGCTCGGTTTCACCGGCAAACCCCTGGGTCTGCGGCCGCAGTCAAGTGTCGAGATACCTCCAGGTGCGGCGCTTCTCATCCAGAAACCACGGCGGACGCCGGTTCATGGTCAGGTGATTCAGGCGCAGACCGACGCGCTCCGGGTCCGACTTGACGGACCCGATACACCCCTCACCGAAGGCAGTTTTGTCCACGTGGTCTACCAGAACGACGCCGGCGTCTTTGAGTTTGACTCGGCGGTGCTCCTGCGCAACGGTGAGGAGGTGCAGTTACAGCACTCCGAAGAAATTCACGGCGTGCAACAGCGCGCCCATTATCGCCGGGAGATACGCCTGCCGGTGTACATATCCAGTGCCAGCCGGAACGACGAGGCGGTGCTGTCGCAGTTCATCGATATCGGCGGCGGCGGCGCGAGTATCGAGAATCCGGACAAACGGTTTTCCCCGGGAGATACGGTGGAACTGACCTTCCATCCCGACGGCGATCGTTCTCTCAACCTGATCGCGACGGTGGTCCGCACCTCCCGGGGCGGCTCCACCATTCACGTGAAGTACGGCAGTATCCGCGAGTCGTCACGGGACCGCGTGTACAGATTGCTGTTCAACCCTCCCGGGGAGGGGCAGGACGGATAACGAGCGGGCAAACGGGACGATGCAGGGAAAAGCGCGTCTTTTCCTCAGGAGTATGAGATATGAACAGAATTCTCGTCATAGGCGCCGGCGTAACGGGATGCTACTCGGCGGCCCGTCTCTTTGACCGGGGCGCCGACGTCTCCCTGTTGGCACGCGGCGACAAGGCTGATCGCCTGGAGCGGGAGGGGCTGCGGCTGCGGGACGGCATCAGCGGTGCAGAACGGACCGTGCGCCTCCCCGTTGTCCGGGAAGGGTCACCTTTATCGTGTGACCTCGTCATGGTCTGCGTGCAGGCGATCCACCGGCCGGCGGTGGAGCACGTGGTGTCGGCAATTCAGGGGCGACCGATCGTGTGGTTCCTGGGAAACTCCGTCCGTGGCTATGACGAGGCGGGACGCCTGCTGGGTACGGACCGCGTCATCGGCGGGTTTCCCGATGTGGGCGGCACCTGGGATGGTGATGTCCTCGTCTACGCCGATCGGTTCACTCCCGACGATGCGCCCTTTGACAGACCGATCGGTGCCGAGGCGTTTCCTGAATCCGCCGGTGCCTGGACCCGCCTCAAGGAATCCATGGCGGCGTACGGACTGAAGGTAGTGCCCTATCGCCCCATCCTGGCGTGGCATCTCTGTCACGTCGCCCTGATCACGCCCATGGCCGCCGCCCTGTATCGCCATGACGGCGACCTGAACGCCGCCGCGGCGGACCGGGAATATCTCATGAAGGCGATGAAGACCGTCGGTTTTGCCCTCCGGGGCGTGAAACGGCGGGGCTATCCCGTCCTCCCGGCGCGACTTCGACCGCTGCGTCTCTTTCCCCGAATTACCGCCGTCCTGGGGACGAAGAAATTCGCGGACGTCCTTGAAAGTCCCTTTGGAGCAATTGCACTTGCGGGACACGCCAATACGGCCAGAGCGGAAATGCGCCATCTTGCCCGGGAGCTCTTGGAGCTCATTGGAGGGGACGACGGCGTGCACCGCGACGTCCGGACCGTTCTGGAGTCTATCTAACGCCGGCCGGCGCATGTTGCCGCGGGCCCGTCGCCGTAGGCCCGGCCCCCGTCAGTTGATGCGGGCCCGGCCGCTACGCGCCTGCCGCCGCTCAGCCTCAGTTGTCGCCTCCCGCCGCCGCGGGCCCCGCCGCCGATGACGATTCGATCTCGTTGATAAGATCGCTCAGGGTGTCCAGCGCTTCTCCGGCGGACCGGAAGCTGCCCTCGGCGAGATCCTGCCGGTACCGGTTGAACGCCTCCACCGCATCGTCGATGAGCCCCTGCAGCCGCGGCTGCAGAGCGCCCGCTCCTGCCGACCTTCCTGCGGCACCTGCGGCTCCTCCACCGGGCGCCTCAAGGACCTCTCTGCCGATGAGCATATTCAGCGTCCCTTCCAGATTCGGTGACCAGAAGACGTTGTCCTGATCGGCAAGGATGATGCGTCTGATCTCCGGAAGTTCAGCACCGGTTGCCTCAAGAAAGATCGGTTCCGCAAAGAGAATTGAAAGTTCATTGCCCCGAAAGAGGGGAACCGTGAGCAGGTTGCCCCGGATGATGTTTGAACCGCGCTGATCCCAGAGACTGAGCTGCTGTGACATTTGGGCATTCTGGTCCACCCGCGCCTCTATCTGCCGCGGACCGAGGACTTCAACACCCTTCGGGAAGGTATAAACCGTCAGGTCTCCATAGTTCGGTGCGTCGGCGTGCCCCGCCATCCAGGCGTTCATGACATTCCGGTCCAGCGGTGTAAAGGGCAGCATGAGGACAAACTCCAGATCTCCCCCGGGAAACCGGAGCATGATGTAGTAGGGTATCACGTCCTGAAAATCTTCATTGTAGCGCTCCGTCGCAAACTCCCAGACATCCTCGCGCTGATAAAAGGTTCTCGGATCGTTCATGTGGTACACCCGGTACACCTCCGCCTGGGCGGTGAGATAGTCACCGGGGTAGCGGATATGGTCGCGCACCGGCGCCGGCATATCGTCAAGGTCCCTGAAGAGGCCGGGAAAGGCGTCGCGATAACTCCGGATGATGATGTCATCCGGATCGGTCACATAGAGTTCCACCGAGCCGTCATAGGCGTCAATGACCGCTTTCACCGAGTTGCGTACATAGTTAGCGCCATTGAACTGCTCAACGCGGCCGAAATACCGCTCCGAATAGGGATAATCGGACGACACGATGTAGGTGTCGACGATGAACTTGATGCGCCCGTCGTCGGTCACAAAGGGGTAGGGATCGCTGTCCTGCAGGAGGAACGGCGCAACCCGGGAGAGACGCCGACTGATTTCCCGATGAAACATGATCCGCGATTCCGGGGTAAAGTAGCCGGAAAAGAACTGTCTGGCGCCGTCATACTTCCAGGCAAAGATGAAGCGCTTGAGCAGGCCGTCGATGGGCACACCGCCGTCACCTTCATAGGTGACGAATACGTTTTCATCTTCTCCGGGATAATCAAACTCCTCTTCCGTGGTGCGAACATAGACATGATCGTTGGTGAGCTCGCCGTAGTAAATCTCGGGCCGGGTCAGGTTGAACCCCGATTCCTGCAGCGCCGCATCCTGCTGCACCGGAATATTGCGCATCAGCAGATTGGGCTGTCCATCGGCCTGAAACTCGTTGGCCGGGAGCATCACCATGCCGTAGCCGTGGGTATACTTCAGCTGCCGGCTCACCCACGTCTGGGCATTCTCTGGCAGCTCCGACTTGTCCAGCTCACGGAGGCTGAGCATCATTTGCCGATAGTCGCCGTTGATGCGATACCGGTCGATGTCGATATCGTGAAAGCGGTAATAGAGACGAATCTCCTGGCGCTGGCTCAAATTGGACTGCAGTGCCCGCCAGTCCCAGAGCCTAATATTTTCCAGGCTCTCCTCATTCCGTTCAATCGTCCCGGCGTCAATGCGGGGATTGACGGGGATCGTCGAACGTTCGATATGGGACTCCTCCAATCCGAAAGCCCGCTGGGTAAAGGAAATATTGTGGGCGATATAGGGCTCTTCAAGGGTGATCTCATTGGGATCGACATAGAGCGCCGTGAAGAGGCCCGGTATCACGCTGTTGATGACAAAGAGCAGAGCCACCACGGACCCCACGGGAATCAGCGTCTTTCCGGTTGGCACATACAGACCATCTTCTCCGCTCTCCCTGAGAAAAAACAGTCGCCGCGTCACCGACGCGCTGAAGGCGCTCCAGAAGAGCAGCGCGGCGGAGACGACGAAGATAACGATCGATGCGATATAGGCGGGCCGGCGTACATGGATATCAAGCCATCCCGCGCCGGTTACGACGCCGCTGGTGGAGTGGAGAAGCTGAAAGATCCTGAGGTAGTAGCCCCACGCCAGGAGGAGAAGGACCAGGCCGCCCAGGAGGGAGAGCTGTTTGCGGATGGGACGATAGCGGGTAATCCGCTCCGTCGCGCTCTGTCCCGACTGTTGCGCCAGGGAAGAGTGAAGCCCCGTCATCCCGAATACGCCCGCACCGGCGATGACGACAAGAAACATGAGCCATGTATGGAGGCGGGAATAGAGGGGCAGGGTAAAGAGATAAAAGGCGGTCCCCCTGTTGAAGACGGGGTCGGATACGGGCGACGGTGCCTGATTCAGGTACAGAAGCACCTCATTCCACCAGCCCAGGGCCCAGAGGCCAAAGACGATCGCCACGCCGAGAGATCCCGCAAGGGAGAGGTATTGCATTCCCGACACCTGCAGTCGTTTGTGGACCATCTTCAAATTGAAATAGGTGAAGATGCCTGCAACGGCACCGCCCGCCGCAAAGAGGGCAAGACGGGTGATGATCTCAATCCAGAAACGACTGGAGAAACCGAGGGACGCAAACCACAGATATTCGGTGGTTATGTAAAAGACCACATTCACGGCGATGAGAAGCAGAAAAAACGTGCCAAGGATCGCCACCCCCCCGAACCACTCGCCTCTTGAAAACCGATTTTTCAAGTTTTTCATAGCGAATCAGGGTTCGCCCAAGGGGAAATGCGCCGATGATGAGCCATACCACTGCAAGAAACGTAAACATATCAACCTCTTCCCTTAAAACATGGGTATAGATGCGGCTGAGGTCAAAGGCGGGCGGGTGAAACGGGTCGTCCTGCCCTTGAACATTCGGGAATCCTGCCCTACCGTTTTGGCCGGAGCAGGTTCACAACCAACTCAGGAAAAACGGGGGGTATCATGAGCGACCGAGCAAGCGACAGAGTATTGGTCACGGGCGTTTCCGGATTTCTCGGCGGGCATGTAGCGCGGGTATTGCTGGACGCGGGTTATACCGTACGGGGCAGCGTAAGAACGCTTGAAAAGGCGGAGAAAGTACGGACAACCCTCAAACGCGCCGGCTGCGACGTGACCCGGCTGGAGTTTGTGGAACTGGACCTGACCTCCGACGCCGGGTGGGCCGATGCGATGACAGGCTGCCGCTTCCTCCAGCATGTAGCGTCGCCCTTTGTCCTGGACATGCCGAAGGATAAAGAAAAGCTGATCAGGCCCGCCGTCGAGGGTACCGAACGGGCGATAAACGCGGCCCTTGCGGCGGGAGTGGAGCGCATCGTTCTCACCTCCTCAATGGCTGCAATCGCCTATGGCCACGGCACAGGCAGAACCGCGCCTTTCACCGCAGCGGACTGGACAGACCTGGACGGACCCGACGTCAACGCATATGTGGAGTCAAAGACGCGCGCCGAGCTGCGCGCCTGGGAGCTGATGCGTGAGGCGGGCCGCGAGAGGGATCTGGCGACGATCAACCCCAGCGCCATACTTGGCCCCCTCCTGGATGACGACCCGGGGACCTCCGCAACGATGGTCATACGCCTCATGAACGGCTCGATCCCCGCGGCGCCGCAAATGCCCTTTGTTGTCGTGGATGTGCGGGACGTTGCGGACGCGCACCGTGCCGCAATGACCACGCCCGACGCGGGGGGACACCGCTATCCCGTCGGTGAGCGTTCAATCTTCCTCAACGAGGCGGCGCAGGTTCTGCGGGAGGCCCATCCGGAATTCCGGCGCGGCATACCCCGGGGGAAAATGCCCAACTGGCTGGTCCACATCTTTGCCCTCTTTGATACCGACCTGCGCGCCGGCCTGGCGGATCTCGGCGTCCGCAGGGAGCTTGACTCCACGCCCACCGAAACCCTTCTCGGGCGCTCGCTCATCGCAGCGCCCGACGCGGTCCTGGCGACGGCGGCATCGCTGATCCGGGAGAGGATAGTCGAGCCGCCGGTGAAGAAGTAGCGTGGAAAAGCAGCATGGGGAAATAGTGTGGGGAAATAGCGCCCGGCGAAATGACGCCGGGGCCCATCCGGTGCGCCTTGATACAATTTGACCGTGTCGCCGAGACAACGCGCCAAAGGAAACGGAACACACCTATATCAGTGACAACTTGATATCGATCAGGAGCTGCATCTGTTCAAGATGCTCGGGACGGTCGATATCGATCGTCACCGCCTTCGTCCTGCCCGTGCGAAGAATCTCTTCCAATTGCGGACGATACCGCTCGTCGAGGCCGCTTCGTTCAATAATGGGAACTGCGTCCTTTTTGAAATAGAACGACGCCCTGACCATGTGGTGATGGACGGCTACCCAGATGATCGTCTTTTTCCGCGCCGTCACCTTTCCAAGCCAACTACCGCCGTCGGCGTAGTAGCGCCACTCCAGCACCAAGGGAGGATCACAATCCTGGAACCGTTGGAGCATCCGGTCAAAAAGCGGTTTCACTCCCGCCAGGTGGTGCTCAAGAACTGAATCATCAGGAAAAATCTCAGGATCGGTCAGGACCGACTTCCCTTCCGTCCACGACTGCAACGTCAGACCCTGTTCAGCCAGAGCGGCTTCAAGTATGGAAATCGCCTTGGGTCCCACCCCGTGAATATCCTGAAGCTGCTTTCTGGAAACGCCGGTGAACTCCTCCAGTTTCGTAAACCCGAGTGTTTCCACTCCCCTCCGGGCCGGTCCCGGCAGCATTGATAAAACCGATTCCAACGTCACCGTTCACCTCCATATATGCCGCATGTCGGTTCGTTTATTGGCTCGCGCCGTCTGCGATACCCTTCAGCAACCAGTCAAGTCCCGTCTCAAATACCGTATCGCCCGGATGTTGCGCCAGTTGTCCCGCCGCCGCTCTGCTGAGCGGTCGTTGACTGTCCGCCGAGAACGCGCGCATTGAGTCCTCATGCCGTCTCTCTCCGTCGGGATCGGCGGCGCGCGGCGCTTCCTGGGCGGCAAATCCAACCGTGTACACGAGTAAAACCCGGAGGGCCGACACCGCAGCAGCCCCGGCAACGCCGCCCTTCTCCAGGAACTGCAGCATCGTCTCCCCGAGCCTGAGGGCATTGGCTCCGCGGGCGGGTCGCGACAGGAACTCCGGCATTAACGCGGGGTGTTGAAGGAGGACCGCCCGAGAGCGAATCATAATCAGCCGAAGGGCACGACGCCACTCCGTGTCAAATGACGGTGCGTCCACCTCTCCGATTATTCTATCGATCACCTCTCCGATCAACGCATCCTTGGAGTTGATGTGACTGTAGAGGGCGTTTGGTGCAACGCCGAGCTCCGAGGCCACCGATCGAATCGAAAGCGCCGAAACGCCATCTCTCGAGTATGCGGTCATAGCCGCGGATATGACCGCATCGGTGGTGAGTCCGGCACGTTTGCCCGGTCGCCGCGGGGCAGGATTCCTGCTCATGGACATAATTCTAACCTAATACTGGACAACGTTCAATTAATACTGTACAGTGTACAAATAGGAGGACGTCATGTCTCATACTATCGTAGTGTTTCATTCGGCGTTGGGTCTTCGCCCCGCCGTTCATGAGTTTGCGCACCTGCTGAGAAACGAAGGTCACATCGTATATACGCCGGATCTCTTTGACGGGGAGGTCTTTGTCGACCTCGCGGACGGGATCGCCAAGCGCGACGCCGTCGGCATTCCTGAGCTGACCCGTCGGGCAACGGCGGCGGTCGAATCACTGCCGCATGAATGTGTATACGCCGGCTTTTCGATGGGCGCCGCATCGGCCCAGTACCTCGCGGCCACGCGGCCGGGCGCACAGGCGGCGATTCTCTACCACGCGGCATTACCTCCGGCGATGATGGGGATCGGGACGTGGCCGGCGGTGCCGGTGCAGGTGCACTATGCGGAAGACGATCCGTGGGTGGAGCAGGACCATGTCGCGGCGCTCCGGGAGGCGGTGCAATCGGTCGACCAACGTTGGGATGAGTATGTCTATCCCGGCTCGGGACACCTGTTCCTGGATCGGGATTCACCCGACTTTCATCGTGAGTCCTACGACCTGGTGGTTCAGCGGGTTTTATCGTTTCTATCTTGAACTTCGTTCCGCGGTGCGTTGTTCAGTCGTGAGATGAAGCACCCGCCTCAGCACGGGACATCACACCGTCCGTACAGGGTAGTGTGAAAACTGCGGGTCCACCGTCAGGACGGGAATGCTCTCGTGGATCGCCTGAGAAATGATCATGCGGTCAAAGGGATCGCGGTGATGATACGGCAGAGACTGTAAATGAGCCGCATGTTCCGCCGTAAAACATCTCATTGATTTCCGGGTCGACGTCGTCAAAGTCATCGGATATGTCGATCATTCATTTCAGTGCTCCCAGCTGCCGTTTCGTCCGAACCTTGTGGGGGACCAGATCAACCGAAGGAAGGTTATTCTTGGCAATCGTCACCTACTCGTCGTGATACACCAGGTCAATGAGACGGGAAAACTGAGCTTTCGCTTCAGATACATTTACAATCATTTCGCGCCTCCCATGACCATCTTAACCAGGGTTGGTCAAATCGGTCGACTCTATATCAAAATTCGTTCCCCGATACATCGTCCAGTGGTGAAGTGAGATACCCTCCCTACGCCTCGTACGCACCGATGTCGACGGCGCTTCCCTGTGGACGGCTCGCACCGGCAAAGTCGTGTGCAGGAGCGCCCTCCGCGGAGCCCGCGTCAATTGCCGGAGAGGCGGGAGTCGTCAACACCCGAAAATCGCCGCCTTCCGCGTCGAGAAAGAGGGGATCCCCCTCCACACACGGCGTTCCCCTGGTCTCCTCCGCGGCAGATCGGAAGCCGTCAACCAGATTACACTCCACGACCACCGTGTCCGTCGCCTCCGCGGCGACGGTGATGGAGAACTCCTCATTGTCGCTGACGATGTTGTTTCCGACGGTAATGTGCTGGCCGGGAGAAGCGGAGTTCACCATGATGCCCCCTGCGCCCCAGCCGAGACCGGTTCCGTTTCCATGGATCGTGTTGTTTATAATAGCAACCGCGCCTATCGAGCCGGTGCCGTCGGTGGAGAAGTCGGCGACCATGACTCCGGATCGTGCATTGAAATAGACCAGATTGTTGGTAACGGTGATGTTGTCTGTCGATCCATTGTCGGGGACGGAGATTCTGATTCCGTCGGAACCATTGTTCCGCGAAATGTTTCCGTTGAGGAGCACATCGCTGACGGGGTGCAGACTCTCACGAACGCCGCCGACGCCTACCCAGAATCCGCACTCGTCGTTGTCATATACCGAATTGCCGAATACCCGGATATTCCTGGCGAGGCCCCCGTTTTCCGAGTTGACCCGAATCCCTTCACGGCAATCGTGGACGGTATTGTCAAAGACATCAATGTCTTCAGTCAGTGAGTCCCACGCGTCGATGTAGATTCCCAGCCGGGTGAGTTCATAGACGGTGTTGCCCGACACGACGCCATGGCGGCACCCGTCCTTGACGTCAATTCCCTCCATGTTTCCGCCGTAGACCATGTTCCCGCTGACCTCAAATCCGTCGGTATCGGATACGGATATGCACTCCTGATACCCCTCGCCCCCGGTGCAGGCATTCCCGACGGTATTCCCCCTGATGATAACCTCTGTATCGCCCCACGCCATAATGCCCGATGACACGCTGTTCTCGGTGGCGTTGTCTTCAATGATCACGTGGGCACAGTCATTTGCCTGGATCGCCTGGCCGCCGGCGTTGCGCACGGTGAACCCCCGGATGGTGACGTAGTCGACTTCGACAAGCTGTATCAGCCCGAACCATCCCCCCTCCTCGTCGATGGTCGTACCGTCGATGACGACGGTTTCGCCGGGATAGGCGGCGATGACCACGGGATCGCCCTGCGTGCCGGAAACTGTCGGAATCAATCGCTCACGGTACGTTCCCTGACGGACAAATAGCGTCCCCCCGGGGCTGAGTTGATCCACGGCGTGTTCAAAAGTCGCCCACGGATCATCGATGGAACCGGAAGCGGCATCGTTGCCGTTGGGGGCAACGTAAAACTCCGTCGACGCCGATGTGGAATGAGATGGATTGGGGCAGGCCATCAAGACAAGAAGGAAACCGACCGGAACCAATAGAGAAGCTCTCACCGCTATCCTCCCTGGTTTGGAGTGTCTCAATGTACGTTCAAATTTCGATATTCAACACATAGTACGACCAGTAATCCGCCGGCGCAACGGGAAGTTGATTGTCCGACACGGACGCGTCTTTTTATTTTGAACTTCGTCCCGCAGTGCGTTGTTCAGTGGTGAGGTGAAGCACCCGTTCTCGCACGGGATACGTCATCGCCTTGATTTCGATCAAAAGCCCGGTATCCTCCCGGTCACGCCGCGGAGATAGACCTGAGCTGTCCTATGGTGATCATCGGTACCAAATAGAACGGTGAATAGGAATTACTCGCTGTCAGAATTGGATACCGGGAGAGTGAAGAAAGCTGAAAAGAGCTCCACCTTGAATTCAAAGATCTTATTTAGAAAGACAAATATGGAGAGGTCGTGGCGACCCCTGTGAAGGGCCGTGATTTTCAGCTCTCGTTGTATCGGCTTCCCGCAGCCCACTGGAAACACATCAGGACAACCAATGTGATTGAACGCGTATTTGCTGCCGTGCCTCTACGGACATACGAAACGAGGGGAATGGGGCCGACCATACGACGACGCGAGATAGGTTTTCCTGCCTCAATTGTCACGTATTTTACCGTGCCGCCTCCATTTCACACGCCTGGAAGATGCCCTTCGTGATTGTTTCATACTGGTGCCAGGGATACTCAATCTTTTCGTCGTACATGGGAAAATGGCTACATCCTGGAGCCATCAGTTCCTCCCGGTAGAGGGTTGTCAGATCCTCTTCCCGGTATTGCTGCATGACGCCGTACCCGACGAGCTGCGTGTGCACTTCCCTGATGGGCGGGCCGCCCCAGTGCTCCCGATGCAGCCCGACGACGAGGGGGACGCGTCCTGCTTAGCAGAGGTTCACTGAAACGTCGTCCAGCTTCTCCTTCACGGTCCGCCAGAGCATGACACCCCTGTGGCGCTCTGCTCCGGTAGCATCGTAGGCGAGCGTCCACTTTTCCCGTGCTGCCCGGAAGAGTGCTTCTTTATCTGTGTGGCGGGTGTGGTCGAGAATGACCAGACAACGGCGGCACGTCGTCAGAGCAATCTCCCGCACAACGACCGACTGGAAGAACCGAAGGGGCAGACCATTAATAAAAAGGGGCTCTTCGCTGAGGTTGAGGACGATGCTCTTTGGGCCGACCCGGTGTTCTGCCTCGCTCTCGATGTAATCAACGGCGAATAAGGGCGCCCCGTAGGAAAGTGTAGTGACACTCATCGCGCCAGCTCTCTGAGCCATGTGAAGGCTTCCGTGCCCGGAACGAGTACGGGAACGGACCACGATTCCGCCGCTATCTGATCTTCCAAGAGTCCAAAAGGAACCTGTGCGAGGACGATGCACTCGGTACCCCGGCGCTCCAGGTCATGCATCGCTTCCAGGACTGCAGCGTCGTGGGCGGCAAGGTCACCGGCGTGAAAAAGCTCCAGCGCCCCCAGTGTGTTCGAATACTCAACGTCGATTGTTTTACCGAGTTTTTCTTCCCAGGCGGCAAAGCGCTCCCTGATATAGGGGACGGTATGCTCGGTGGTATTGATAGCCCCTATTCGGGAATAGTTGCGAGCTGCGCGTTCAAGAATCGGGTCGTCCAACTGCACAAAGGGTATGTTCACGACCTGTGCGCCAAAAGCAGTCGCCCGGGGCATGAGGCTGCAGCAGGAAACGACGGCGGAACAGCCGAATCGCTCCAGCTCACCGCCGAAGGTCGCCCAGCGCTCAAGGTTCCGTTTCGGCGTCTCTCCCACGGGATTCCGAAAGTTGTCTATTCGCACGGCACCGTCATAAACGTGAACCGGCTCGGTTTCGGGTATCACCTTCTTCAACAGATCGTTAACCATCCCGATGGTGGACGGGGTGGTGTGCAGAAATCCGATGTATTTACTCACGGCAGATCTCCTTCTATTGATACCCATTGTCGTTGCAGTGCTGAAAGGTGCATGGCATCCATAACCTTCTGTATGTAAATGCCGTCGCTGAGGGTGGGACCATTCGCCGTCCCATCCCGTACTTCACACAGAAACGTGTAAATGCTGTGTAAGTGGCCCCCGAGCCACCCTGGAGAATGGCGCGGAGAGGGGAACACCCGCGTCGGATAGCGGTTGAACGATTCAATCCGCTTGAACCCCCTGTCGCCGCCGTACGGCCCCGGTGCGTCGGTTGCGTCGTAAAACCAGAGCCAGTCGGGATTCTCTATATCGATCTTGAGTGCCCCCTTCTCGCCGTAGATCTCCGCGAAGTAGTCGTTATTTGCGCCCTGGGCTATCTTGCTTGCCTCTATTACCCCTTCCGCGCCGTTCTTCATTTTCACAATGGAATAAAAAGCGTCTTCCGACCGATCGGGATGGGGCTCATCGGGTTTACGGTAGTGTGTTTCCGCGATGAGCTCGTCGAAATCTCCGACCAGGAAGCGGGTCATGTCAGTGAGGTGAGGAGCGAGATCGAGTATTGCTCCGGAGACGAGGGCGTTGGGGCTCGCGCTCCCCTCGAGGCGGTTCATGGTGAAGTATCGCACTTTGAACGAAAGGATCTCTCCCAGCCGACCGGCGTCGATGATCTCCTTGGCGCGGATGGCGCTGGGATAGAACCGGGAGTGGAAGCCGACGCGTGAGACGATGGGAGACGGGGCGTTCTTCAGCGCCTGTAGAATCTCGGCGGCGGTGGGGTAATCCGGCGCCACCGGTTTCTCGCAGTAGACGTGAATACCGCGCCGGATTGCCTCCAGGACTATCTCCCGGTGCGTGTCGTTGGGTGAGCAGACGTGCACAATATCTATTCCGCTCTCGAAGAACTCCGTGAGATCGTCGGTAGCCAATTCGTATCCGTATTCTCCCGCCGCGGCTTCAGCGGCTTCCCGGGGCAGACTGCATATCGCGCGCATTTTCGCCTGGACCGGCAGGCTTCCGTAGAAGAAAGGAATGGAACGATACGCATAGGTGTGCGCCTTGCCCATGAATCCCGACCCGACAACGCCGATCTGATACGTTCTCATGTGTGTGGCTCTCCTGTATCACCTTTTGGGAATACTTAAGGTATACTATGAGTATACGATAATAGTACCACGGATTGTTCAGGCGTCAACGTTAGATATTCACCGACGGTTCAACAACCACGTACAGGGCGCTTGCCGGTGTAGGAAGCGGTGTATGAGGTCAACGCTATCGCAGGCGACGGCATCGCTGGTACAAAATTTGCCTTCTATGTCACTGAGATAGGTTGGTGGAAACGCCGTGAGTTGGGGAGGCGGGGATTTGTATCTGCAAGGATGCTCGTGTCGACGACGTCAACAGTCTACAACAACGGCTGCATCGACCACTTCCGGTTCATCATGCCGCTTGTGACTAGAACTGTGTGCCAAACGTCGGCTGTGTTTCTGACAGCATGCGAAATGACCCACGACACAGAATCGGTGGAGATGGAAGACTGGGAGCTGACGTACTGGTCCTCGAGACCCACAAAGACCGCTCGGTATGTGTCCGCACCTTCATGGGGGTTGAAAGAAACGGCCGGCAGTTCCGGTACCTTCCCATCGATGATCTTGGTACCGTGGCGGCTGTACACCGAGGAAGGATCATCCACGTTTGTCACCGTTGCGATATGCGGCTGTTTGGGATCCATCCGGTCCTCAACGGAGATGGACAGGCGGTTTTGAATCGCCTGATAGAGACTCCGATTGGGACGAAAACAGACCTTCATGCCGCTCCTGCCGATCTCCGGCGCGGCGGGACTCCCGTTCCGCTCACTAACAGTCCGCGCCGTCGAACTAGTAGTGAAACCGACAGGCGACGATCCGTAAATCGGTGTCTTCGACTTCATAGACGAGTCGGTGCTCGTCATTTATGCGTCGAGACCACAATCCCTGAAGTTGATGTTTCAGCGGTTCCGGTTTTCCTATGCCGGCGAAGGGGGAACGCTGCGTATATTTAATGAGTTCGTTGATCCTTTTCAGAACACGTTTGTCGTTCTTCTGCCAGTAGAGGTAGTCATCCCAGGCCTTTTCCGTAAACGGGACTCTCATTCTTCAATCAACTGTCGTTCTGCGGCTTTGCCCTCTCGTGATTGCCGTAAAGATTCCTTCAGGTGTTTGGCATTGGCCTCGTTTGAGAGCAGGTAGTTGGTTTCCAGAAGGCTGTTGTACTCGTCAATCGAAATGAGGACCACGTTCTCGTTGTTCTTTCTGGTAACGATGAGCGTTTCCTGATCCTTGTAGACGCGATCCATGTAGTCTTTGAGGTTTCGTCTTAAATCGGAGTAATTCACTGCATTCATATCGTCTCCAGTGGTACAGGATATTGTACATAAGCCGTCGCGTTAAGCGCTCATACAGGTGTTTATTTAGTACACAGGTCTACCCACGTCGATGGGCGGGAAGCGGTTAACACAATCCGAAGCATGAGTAATCCACCGGCAACGTACTGCCCCGATTTCTCCGACGTACGCCGTCGATTTTCACAAATGTCGTTTCACGTCAGAATAGAATCATCATGGACGAACGGCGATTAACCCGATTTTTCGGTATGCTGATCGATTCTGCTTTTCAAATAGTCAGGAATGGTGTTACCCACCTTCGATTGGAGCGCAGAATTCATACACTTTCAAAATCCGGAAAAGGCACCAGGAGAATAAGTCTTTACTCACCCATCAGCAGTCAGGGATTCGGAACGAAAGCGGATCAACTCTATCTGGAAATCGTGAACTGGTATGGGACGACACAGCGCGTGGAAAGGCGAACGACGACCAGGAAGAATCTGCATGAGATGATTTCGCTCTACGACACAATGCTGATAGAAAACTTCGTCAGTATCTCTGACGCCACAACGGAAGATTTTGATGATCTGGTCGCGTTTGCCGAAGGCAAACGAAATGTCCGGAACAAATACTACACGTTGGCGAGCCGCGATTATATGCCCGAATTCATGACCAGGGACAGCTTCTCCGGGGTTGTCGAAAAGCCGGATGTGTTTGTGCTCATATTGCGAAAAGATGGATCCGTTGTCGGTTTCACAATCGCCGTAATTGAAACGGTATTCGATGATATCCGCGATTTCTATGATAAACGGCTGGTTATTAAGGACATCGAAATTGACGGCCAATACCGGGTATTCAACTTTGAGTACTATGTAGTGGAACGGCTTCGAAGAATCTGTCACGAGCGGCAATTACGATATCTGAACGTAGAGATTTCAAACGACCGGTATCTGATGATACATCACTTCCGTCAGGCAGGGTTCGGAGATATGACGTTCCGGGGTGAACTCGATTTTCATAACAGCTCATGGTAGAGAAGGTCTCCACGTGTGAAAAAAGTCGCCGCTCAAGGAGTTCATCACGCAGGCGGTTGAGCACGAGCTGGTCGGAAGCGCAGTCAGGCTCGAGTCACGGCGGGTTGAGTTCGCGCTGGTCCGCTCAAAGCACCCCGGATCGGTCAGTGTGACACCCGATCGCGGTGCGCCGGCTGAATGCTATCGGCGCCGAGGCCTCGCTTCTATCCCGCCAATTCCTTCTTGAACACATAGCTTTGCCTGTCATATCCCATTTTCTGCTCGTAAAATCTGTGCGCCCCTTCCCGCTGCAGGCCCGAAGACAGGGCGACACACCGGCATCCCTGTTCCCGGCCCCAATCGTGGATGTGGTTCAAGAGCGTCTCCCCGTAGCCCCGGGAACGACGGGCGGCGTCCGTCACCAGGTCATACACGTAGACGTGTCTTCCGTAGTACAAGTTGGTGAGGATAATCACTCCCGCGAGGGCGACTATCGCGGTGTCCTCGTACAGAGCGAAGAGCCGATACCCCTCCGCGGTCATATCCCTCACGTGGTTGAGATATGCGGATTCATCAAGGTGCGTTCTCAGTTGACCCATCACGGGAAACGCTTCACGCCACTCCGCCTCATTTCTCAGCTGTACAATCCTGGTCACACCGCGCCTCCTATGACAATCGAACACAAACCGGCGGATGTCGTTTCCCGGGAAGTATCATCCGTGGTTACCCCCTACGTCGCCGGTCTGCTTGTACGCCGAATACGGCCCTTCCGTACTCCGCCGCGCAATGAGTTCACTTGAGAGCAATGTCTCTCCAGGAATGTCCTTCCCGTGATGGATGTGATCTTCAAGATACTGTGCCGCCAGGCGGCCCATTTGAGCGAGAGGTTGACGGAAGGTAGATATCGGCGTCGGCCAGAAGGAGGCAAACTCGCGGTCGTCAAATCCTGCAACAATCAGCGCCTCGGGAATCCTGATTCCCCGCTTTCCGGCGGCGGTCATCGCTCCGGCCGCGACGTAGTCATTGGCGCAGAAAAGGCCGTCGAAGGATTCCTTTTTTTTCAGGAGTTCCTGCATTCCCCGGTAACCGCCGTCAAAGGTGAAATCCACGTGAAGGACGAGTTCCGGGGGTACCGTTGCGCCGTCGGCGGGAAGAGCGCGAGCCGCGCCCAGCGCGCCCTCGAGGCGGAGACGACCGGCGGGGCGGTCCGGGGGACCGGCGAGTATCGCAATCCGTTTTGCGCCGCACGCGGCGAGATGGTCGATCGCATCCCATCCGCCCTGTCTGTTGTCCGGCTGAATACTCGGGATGGTGGCGTCGAGATGGCTGTTAATGGTGATCGTCGGCCGGTCGGATGGAACGGTAACGGTTCTCGTTTCGTCCTGGCTTACTCCGTAGGAAACGATATATCCGTCGACCTTCCGGGACGCAAGGAACGCCAGCGCCCGTTCGATGTCACCGTTGAACTCCGCCCCCGATACGAGCAGCAGGTGTTCGTCCCGCGGCACGATAACCGACTCCACCCCCCGGATGATTTCGGTTACAAAGAGTTCTGTGATATCCGCCGCATAAAAGCCGATAATGCCGCTTTGTCGCGCCTTGAGGGCCCGGGCGTTTGGATTGGGGTGGTAGTCAAGCTCGTGAATCGCCGCGAGAACGCGCTCCCGCGTTTCCCGGCTGATCGGCCGATTCCCACTCAATACGTGACTGACCGTCGATGGTGATACGCCTGCGTATTTTGCGACATCGGTAATCTTGGCCACTCTCGTATAGTACGGCGGGAAGCGGTGAGACTGCAAGTTATCAAATCGTTTTGCAAATTTCCTTGACATCTCGCAAAAGGGGGCATACCCTGACGATGTCAAAACGATTTGACGAATCATAGAGGAGGTATCCATGGTACGACGTATCCTTTTGATCTTTACGAGCATCGCTATGCTTGCGGTGCCGTTATTCGCGTCGGGACAGGCTGAAGATGCCGGCGACGAAGAGGTGACGCTGACGGTTCTCTGGTTCAATGACGCCGATGAAAGTGATGTTTTTATGGAGACGATCCAGGGATACCTGGAAGCGAATCCGAACGTGACCGTCGATTTGCAGCTCGTTCCGTTTCAGGACTATGAACAGCGGTTGAAACTGATGATCGCGGGCGGCACACCGCCCGACCTTGCCAGGGTCACCAATAACCACATCGCCATGTTTGTGGATCAACTCCTGCCGCTTGATGGCCGCGTCGAGAATCTTGACGACGTCGTTTCCGGATTCAATGAGGCTTCCCTCGCATTTGCTACCCACGATAACGGCGACATTCTCGCCCTTCCCACGGAGGCCACCGCGAACGGCATGATCGTCAACGTGGACCTCTTTGAAAATGCCGGTATCGACATCCTCAAACTCTCTGAAGACTGGACGTGGGACGAGTGGTATGACGCCCTGCAAACGGTCGTCGAGGAAAATCCGGGACTCGATTACGGACTCGGCTTTGACTACAGCCCCCACCGCTGGTCGACCTTGCTCTATGAAGCGGGCGGCCGGTTCCTGAACGATAATGAGTCGGCGATGAACTTCAATACCCCTGAGGCGATCGATACGCTGACCTTTTTTAAACGCCTCCATGATGACGGTCTCGTTCCCCGGTCCGTCTGGCTTGGTTCCGAGAATCCTCAGGAACTCTTCCTGGCGGGACTCGTTGCAAGTCATATCGGTGGGTCCTGGGTCATTAATAAATACGCCGCGGAAGTTGAGGATTTTGAATGGGCGGCGGTACGCATGCCCCAGCGCAGGATTCGCAGTTCCGTCGCCGGCGGGAAGTTTATCGCCTCCTTTAAAGGGGCGGAGCATGAATCCGCCGCAATCGACCTAATGCTCCACTTTTCGGAGGCGGAGCAGAATGCGATGTACTGTCGGGAGACCTTCAATCTGACGGCCCGCACCGACGTCGATATTGAATACGCCCAGCGTTCCGACGACTTTGGTCCTATGGCGGCGGACCTGGCGGTAACTCCGGCGATCACCGCCGAAGACTGGAAAAGCCCGGAATTGAACCAGATCTATTCCTACATCAGGGAACAGATCGTGGAAGGGCTCCTTGGAAACATCACGATGGAACAGGTTGCCCGGAACATCCACAATCGCGGGAACACTTTCTTTAACGATTGACGGATAGACGGTTCCTTTATATCCGGCGGCGCGAGCCGTCGGATATACTTCTGAGATTTCCGCTCCGATGAGGTGTTCCCGGTGAAGAAACAACAGCTGAAGGGGTCCTTTGACCAGACCCTCGCGCCGATGCTCTTTCTGGCGCCGAATCTTCTCATATTCGGTCTTTTCATTGTCATCCCCGCCGTCGGCGGATTGCGAATCGCCCTGTACGATTGGAGTATCCTCGGCGACAAGGAGTTTGTCGGCCTTGCAAACTTCGCGGAGCTCCTGGGGGACCCGATGTTCTGGCGGACCTTCGGAAACACCCTTCGCTACGTCCTGTTGGTGGTTCCCCTCCTGACGGTGTCGTCTCTCGGTGTAGCCCTTCTCACGACGGACAACCATCCGGGGATCGCAATATTCCGCGGAGCCTACTACCTGCCGACGATGCTGAGCCTCATTATCGTCGGTATCATCTGGCGGTGGATTCTCGGGGACCAATTGGGCATCCTCAACTACGGGATAAGACTTCTCGGCGGAACGGCGGTTCCCTGGCTCACCACTCCCTTTACCGCCAATGCAAGCCTCGTCTTCATTTCGGTGTGGATGTTCACCGGGTTTTACATGGTGATGTTTATCGGCGGATTACAGGCGATCCCGGATGATCTCTTTGCCGCGGCGGCGATAGACGGCGCCAGTCGCAATCAGGTATTCCGGCACATTAAACTGCCCCTCATACGTCCCACGATGCTTGTCGTCCTCGTCCTTGCGACGATTAACGCATTCAAGGCATTTGAATTGATTTACACCCTCACAAAGGGCGGACCCGGTTCCTCCACGAAGATGCTCGTCCAGAATGTGTATCAGGTCGCCTTTGAAGAGGATCGCATGGGATACGCCTCTTCAATGGCGATTATGCTCATGATCGCCATCGGCATTCTGACGGTCCTTCAGTTTCGGCTGAATCGGGAGTACACAAATGAATAAGACGGCCACTCCGGGGCGCTACGTAGTGTACTTCCTCTTATTCATTATCTTTCTCTTTCCGGTGTTCTGGATATTCCTGAGCTCCCTCAAGACGCAGTCGGAGCTCTTTACCTATCCCCTCACCTTCTTCCCCGAGGAGCCGACCCTCAGCAACTACGTCAGGGCCTTCCAAAGCGGCCGGTTTGTCACCTATATCGGCAACTCCTCCTTTGTCGCCGTCGTCTCCACCTTCATCACCGTGATGATCAACACGATGGCGGGCTATGCCCTGAGCAAGTACCGCTTCCGCGGCAGGGACACGATCTTTTACGTCATGATCGCAACCCTCATGATCCCCCTGCAGGTCATCATGGTGCCCATCTTTCTCCTCGAAAAGAATCTCGGTCTCCTGAATACCCTTTGGGGCATTATCATCCCCCCGGCGGCGACACCGACGGGAGTCTTTCTTGCACGGCAGTACATAATGACCATCCCCAACTCGTTGATCGAGTCCGCCCGAATCGATGGCGGAGGGGAGTGGTTCATCTTTCAGCGGATCATTCTGCCCCTGGCAAAACCGATCGTTGCGACCATCGCCATCTTTTCCTTTATGTGGCGGTGGAACGATTTCCTCTGGCCCTTCATCGTCATCAGTCAACAGAAGAAATATACCCTTCAGCTCGCCCTCTCCAACTTTGTCGGACAGTACAACGTCGACTGGTCGAGTCTGCTTTCCATGACCGTCATTGCGATCATTCCGATGATCCTGGTGTTTCTCTTCTTTCAGAAATACTTCATTCAAGGCCTTTCAGCGGGAGGAGTGAAATACTAAGGTGAAACAGGTACCGAAGAACTTACAACGGGCGGGGCGTGAACAATTCTCCCTCCGCTATCGCGGTGAAGGATGCGAACTCACCCTGACGGTGCTGGCGGCGGACATTCTTGAGGTGCGCTACGACTTCTCGGCCTTTCCCGTTCTTCCGGAGCAGGAGCATGCGGCGGCGCTCCTCTACGACGACGAGCGCGCCACCCCGGATCACCTGCCGCCGGTAGAGCTGGGAGTTGCAGACGGCGGCGGGCAGCGTGACGTGATTGCCTGGGGAGGGCGACGGATAGAGGTCGACTTTGACTCCGGTAACGTTGCGCTCTATCGGGATGATACGCTCATGCACGGCGGACGCATCGGGTCGGAGGATACGGTATTGCCCCGATATCCCGTGAGAATTCACGGGACGCCCCCCAATCACGTGACTGCGGCATTCAACTTCCCCCTGGAAGGCGGGGACCGGTTCTTTGGCCTAGGTGACAAGAGCGGCGGTGTCGATCGGAGGGGGCGCCGATTTCTCATGCATAACCGCGACGCCCTCGGGTATCGTGCCCGCTTTGCGGACCCCCTGTATAAATCCGTTCCCTTCATGATTAAACAGAATCCCGGCACCGGGACGTGTATCGGCGTGGCCTTTGCGGCGCCGGATATCGTGAGCGTCGATCTCGGTGTTGAAAGTGAGTACTACTACTCCGCCACCGTAAGAAACGGTCCCTATCGATACGTCCTCTTTCTTGGTGACACCTATGGGGAGGTGCTGGAGCGGTACACCTATTTGAGCGGGCGTCCCGCCTTTCCGCCGGCCTTCACCTTCGGCTTTCTCGGCAGTTCCATGGACTATTCCGAACCCGACGACGCCCGTGATCGCATTGAAGCGTACCTCGAAACGGTGGAGCGTCTCGAAATTCCTTGCGAAGGGTTGTATCTGTCCAGCGGATACTACCGCTCCCGAAGCGGCCGCCGTTTCACCTTTGAATGGAACAGGGAGAAGTTTCCCGATCCGGCGACGTTCCTGAAGGGGCTGAGAACGCGGGGATACCACATAGCATGTAACATCAAGCCCGGAATTCTCACGACACATCCTCGCTTCGATGCCTTTTCAAACGCCGGGGCCCTCCTGAAAAATGCCGACGGCAGCGTCTATACAGAGTATTACTGGGGCGGTGACGCGGGGCTGTGGGATTTCGGATCGGAATCGGGACGGGCCGAGTGGCGGCGCAATCTCAGAACACAGCTTCTGGACAATGGCTTTGACGGTGTCTGGAACGACAACAACGAATACGAGGTGGAGGACAGCTCCCTGCCTGCCTATTCACAGCGCCACACTATGCCGCTGCTGATGAATCGTGCATCCTGGAGAGAATCCCTCGCCATGGATCCCGACAGCCGCCCCTGGATCATCACCCGCGCGGGTTCGATGGGGGTACAGCGTTACGCCCGTACATGGAGCGGGGACAACGCCTCAACCTGGGAAAGTCTCTATTACAATACCCTCATGGGCAGTTCCTTCGGTCTCAGCGGCATGCCCTTCTTTGGACACGACATCGGCGGGTTCTTTGGTCCCCGGCCGGAGGCGGAACAGTTCCTTCGGTGGTGTCAGTCGGCGGTCTTTCAACCCCGCTTTGTCATTCACTCATGGAACGACGACGCCCGACCCACCGAGCTGTGGTCGTACACGGAGATCGCCGATGCCCTCCGCTCCCTGGTGCTGCAGCACTATGAGTTCATGCCCTATACATACTCATACGCGTGGCAGGCACACCGACGGGGGATACCTATTCAGCGCCATCCCTTTGTTGAGTTTCCAGGCGATCCCGCACTGCGCAGCGACGACCCGATGTATCTCTACGGGGAAGCGATCCTCGTTGCCCTTCCCCTGCAGCCCGGGAGTACCAAGGCGCAGTATCGTCTTCCCGCCGGACGGCGCTGGTATGATCCCCGTGAGGGCGTGCTACATGAGGGAGGTACAGCTGTTGCCGTGAACGTGCCCGATGAGAGCGTTCCCTTTTTCGTCAGGGAGGGGGCCGTCATACCCCGCGCTCCCGGGGCGCGGTCCCTCGCGACGGCGCTCTTCCCGGATCTCGTTGTCGATATCTATCCGGGGCCGGAAACGACGGCGTTCGTCCTTTTTGAGGATGACGGCATATCCCGAACGCATCTTTGCCGCTGGAGCGAAATAGAAATCCGCATTGAACCGCACGCTTCCGGACACTGGGAGATTTCTACAGGCGCCCTTGACGCAAACGATTGGGACCCGGGAGTTGATCAGTCGATTACCCTGACGCTCCCGGAAGGATTTGTCTTCGACGAGACAAACGAACGGGTTGCCGTCATGGACCGTATAGACTTCCGGAACGGCCGGCGCGCCTCCGTCACCGGGGCGTACCGGTAACGGGCGTAACGGGACGGGGCGACCTCAGCGCCCCGTTCATCCGATTTACGTCCCTTCATTCTCCTGCGACGCGACATCGGCCGCGACCTCCGCCGCCTTTGCAGCAATCCTGCGAAACTCCTCATACAGTTCCGGAGGGTTGCGGATGGTAAAGGAGACGTCTTTTGCCAGGAGACTGAGTGCTACCCAGTCCAGTCTGGACGTCGACAGACGGTAGAGCACACCTTCGCCGGCCGCTTCAAGGAGGTGAGCCTCCGACGCAAAGAGTCCCCGGGCGTGCTCCATGGGGATGTTCAGGAGCACTTCCACCTCAAAGTTCGTCCGGGAGTGCTCGATGGAGTCAAGGACGTAGTTCAACATATCGAAGTCCGGGGGACGATCAAAAGCCGTTTCCGTTGTTTCAATCGAAAGAATCCGGTCCACGCGAAAGGTCCGCAGGTCCCGGCGCAGGTGACAATACCCCGCGGCGTACCACGTGCCCGCCACGAGGACCAGGCCGTAGAGATCCACTTCCCGGGCCGTTGTTGCGCCGGTCCGGGAAGAGTAGGTAAGTACGGCTCGGCGGTGCTTTTGAATTGCCCGGCCGAGTAACTGCACAAAGTCGCCGTGGGCGATGTTTGCCGCCGGAAAATAAGACGGGCTGTGGATCTTTATGAGCTCTTTCAGGTCGTTGACGTACCGCGAAAGCGTCTCGGGGAGGAGGCGTTCCGTCTTTGCGAGGGCTCCCTCAACGGCGGCGGCGTCGAGGGGAAAGTGCATGTGCCGCATCGCCATCAGGCCGAGAATGACCGCGCTCGCCTCGGAGTCATTGAATATGAGCGGAGGCATGCGGCTTCCCCGCTGGAGCCGGTACGATCCGTAGGGTCCCCGCTCGGCCGCGATCGGTATTCCCATATCCTGGAGGGTTACGATGTATCTCCGGACGGTCCGCGGGTCAACTTCCAGTCTTCGTGCGATGTCGGGGCCGCTGACGGACCCATAAGTTTCAAGGAGTTCAAGTACGGCAAGGAGGCGCATTGTCGGTGAGTACATTATTTCTCCTTTTTTTCAGTACAGGGCGAATCCTGTCCTAAATGGAGTGTATTCTGTGGGTGACAGGAACACAAGGAGGTTATCAGGTATGGAAACGAATATTTCGTTCGGAGCGAGCAGTTTTCCCGAGGCCACCACGATTTCGGTAAACGGCGTGGATCTCGAAGTGTTTGAAGCGGGGCGCGAAAACGCGGGAAATCCAATCGTGCTCTGTCACGGCTGGCCGGAGCTTGCCTATTCATGGCGTCATCAAATGCCCGCCCTTGCCGCGGCGGGGTACCACGTAATCGTTCCAAACCAGCGGGGCTACGGCAATTCTTCCCGTCCCACCGACGTATCCGCCTACGACATCGAGCATTTGTCGGGCGATCTTGTGGCACTCCTCGACCATTTCGGCTATCGGAACGCAACCTTCGTCGGACATGACTGGGGTGCAATGATCGTCTGGGGATTGACCCTGCTCCATCCGGATCGGGTACACAACGTCATCGCCCTGAGTCTGCCCTACCAGGCGCGTGGAGAAAAGCCCTGGATCGAATTCATGGAAGAAGTCTTCGGTGAGGACAATTACTTTGTCCACTTCAATCGCCGGCCCGGCGTCGCCGATGCCATACTTGATGAATATACCGAGCGGTTCCTCCGTAACCTGTACCGGAAGAACGTACCCGCCGCCGAGCCGCAACCGGGTATGATGCTCATCAATCTCGCCCGGGCGGAGAGCCCCCTGGGCGAGCCGGTCATGAGCGACGAGGACCTGGCCGTTTACGTCTCCGCCTTTCGGACCACCGGATTCACAAGCAGCATCAACTGGTACCGGAACCTCGATCGCAACTGGCACATCCTGGGGAAGACTGACCCGATTATCCGTCAGCCGGCGCTGATGGTATATGGAGACCGCGATACGGTCGGAAAGTCTCCCAATCTGGCCGACTTTGTACCCAATGTGGAGGTTATCAGCCTCGACTGCGGACATTGGATTCAGCACGAGAAGCCGGAGGAAACAACCCGCCAGCTCCTCGACTGGCTTGGGCGGCAGAAGGCGCACTAAGGCCGGCGCCGTCTTATGGATGAACCAAATCAGGACAAGATCGTTGCCTTCGCCACTCCCGAAGAGCTCGGTCGGTGGCTCAGAGCCAACCACATGAAGGTGCGCGAACTGTGG
This sequence comes from Alkalispirochaeta sp., assembly GCA_965242725.1. Taxonomy (GTDB): domain Bacteria; phylum Spirochaetota; class Spirochaetia; order DSM-27196; family Alkalispirochaetaceae; genus Alkalispirochaeta. Next base: position 83,753 of record CBDESZ010000007.1, on the reverse strand, counting down.
GTCAAAATGTTCAAGAAAAAGACCGGAATACCCAGTGTCGTCTGGAACGACGTGGTCATCCAAGCGCTCCGCCGGGGATGGATTAACGGTCGGATAGAGGAGACGTGAATGGCATATGTGACACTGACAAAGGAAACCGTAAAGAACGAGCATATCTGCTGCGCTTTTTCCGACAAAAAGTGTGCCGAGAGCTATGAGCTGAAAAAACAGTGGCTCTCCGCACAATTTGACAATGGCTATGTCTTTCGCCGTCTTGATGAACGGGCGAAGGTGTTCATTGAATACGGTCCCGCCGAGAATGCCTGGGTTCCCGTGACGGCGCCCAATTACATGATGGTCGGGTGCTTCTGGGTTTCCGGGAAGTACAAAGGGACGGGGCATGGAAAAGCGTTGCTCGCGGGGGTGGTTGAGGACGCGATCAATCAGGGAATGAGCGGCGTGGTAACCGTCGTCGGTACAAAGAAATTCCACTTCATGAGCGACACAAAGTGGTTGTTGCAACAGGGGTTTGAGACCGTCGAGACCATCCCCTCCGGGTTCAGCCTCATATCGTTGGACTTCGCCTCTTCCGTCGAGAAACCCGCTTTCAACGAGTCCGTGCGCAGCGGCACATGCCCGGACGGGAAGGGTCTCGTCGCCTATTACTCAAACGGCTGCCCCTATGCCGAATACCACGTCAGGGAATCCCTCGTCGAAACTGCCGGGAAGCGGGGTCTGCCGCTGAAGACGATCAAACTGGAAACGAGGGCGGACGCGCAGACGTGTCCCTCGCCGGCGACGATATTCAGTCTCTTTCTGGACGGCCGTTTTATCACTACCGACATCAGCGTATGCATGGACAGCCGCTTTGATAAAATCGTCGGTGGTGGTTAGGCGCGTTACCGGGACGGAGCGCAGGATCCGGTCATGATCCCGCGCTCCTGATTTCAATCACCGGGTATGCTGGGTGCTACCCGTCACTCGGCGAAGGTCCATACCCGCGCTTCGTAGTTGGTTCCATTATTGTAGGCTCCGCAGACGTAGAGGGTTCCGTTTGCAAAGGCGACATCGGACACCTTTGTCGCACTGTTTGGTGCATCGGTCAGAGCTTCCCAGGAACTTGATGTCGAGTTGTACCGTTTTCCGCCCGTCCAGGTTCCGCCGCTATTGCCGAGCAGCACCGAAGGCGTGCCCGTTGAGCTGTAGGCCAACCATACGAAGGAGTATGACGTTGCATCGGCTGCGGCAACGATATCGCCGCCGATCTGTGACCACGACGACCCATTGTTCTCATACAGTCGCGTTAATCCGCCGTCATCGCTGACCACAACCCCCAGATTGCCGGAGGACGGATTGTATGCGAGGTCCAGGGCCATGAGGCCGTCCCCGGTGGCGATCGTGTTGATCGTCGCCGTATCGACCTGTGAAAATCCGGTCGACGTGTTCCCGGTATATACCGTGAGGTCATAGAGACCTGCCGTTCCGTTCCATGTGTAGTCGCCGACGGCCATATTGTTCAGATCCTTCACGGCCAGGTTGTACGTCCAGTCGACGCCGGCGTTGCTCAGTTCCTCGGTGAATTCAACGGACGTACCGTCGTTGCTCAGAAGCACAAATCCGTCGTTGAGATCGTCGTTGGAACCGGAGTCATCATAGGCCAGATAGAAGGTGTCGTTGAGTACAAACTGGAAATGGCCCTTATCCTCGTAACCCCAGGAGAGGTAGGACGCATCATAGTCGGTCATCGTCGTGCCGTACGGTCCTTCCCAGCTGTCGGTACTCAGATTGATCGCGTTTGTTGCGAGCATGTAAAACAGCGTTGTCGACACATTGGAGGTGACATAGACACGTCCCGCCGTTTCCGAACCCGTTACCGCGACGTCCACATCCATTGATCCCGTCAATCCGTTGTAGAAGTCCTTCAGTGAACTGCCGCCGACGGCGCTCCAGGTCGAACCGTCGGTACTCCGCTTGACGCCGACGTCCTTGGTGTCGCCGTCGATGTAGGCAACGTATGGATTGAAGTTTGTGTCAAATGCCAGAGATGGATCGTTGTAAGTGGTGGTCCCGACGAGGCCGATGGCGCCCGATCCGATCTGCGACCAGCTACCGATTTGGACGGAACCTGCTTCGGCCCGGGTGATCACGATTGTGTAGGTTCCCGTCCCCGTACCATCATCGACGGAAACTGTTACCGTGGTATCACCGACGGGAAGAGTGACGGTGGCTTCGTCATACCCGGCCATGGTGGAGGTATTGTCATTCACCTGCACCGTTGCTGTAGCCTCCGTTGAGGTGGCGGCGACGGTTACCTCACTTACCGAGTTTGCAACTGATGCAGTATAGGAACCGGTGTCCGCGGAAAAGACGGGGCTCAGTGCAATCGGGTTGTCCGAGGCATCGGTCACGGAAAGGCCGGACAGTGTCGCCGATGGGGTGGTTCCGCCTCCGGACGGCGCCGTGACGGTAAGGGTGTATGTGACGGCACTGGATCCAAAGTTAATGATCTCCACATAGTAGGTAGTGGTGCCGTCCAGTGTCAGATCGGTAATCCCGGTGTCGTTTGTTTCGTACGCCACCTCGCCGGTATAGAAATCGCTGCCGGTATACACGGCGTAACTGAAATCATAGCCTGATGGAGATACATCCGACGCGGCGATTGAATAATCACCGGCTGTCGACGTCGTGAATGTATAGAAACTTGTGTAGTCATCTTCCAGGCCGGTAAAATCTCCAACTTTTCCGCTATGGGCCTGACCGGCGGTGAGCTGTATCGGAGATTCTACCGATCCCTCATAGGTCAGGTTTACTTCTGAAATACGTACCCGGAAGGTTCCGCTTTCACTGAAGTATTCAGAATCGGCGACAATGTAAATACGATCTTCTCCCGCAGCAATATGCACATCCTTATAGGTCGTGTCGTCGCTATTGGAACCGTCTCCGAAATCGGAATCGGAAAAATAGGTTGTCGTCCCGTCGGAATGATAGGCGTCAATGACGAGATCCACCCCGTACGTTCCGGTGCCGTCGGCGTCATCCCAGGAAATTCGATATGCCGAACCGGCTGAAACGGACGCAGAGAACCATAATTGAGAATCAAGACCGATCGTCGCCGTCTCCCACGTGTCCAGGGACAATGTGATGGCCTGGGTTGCACCGGATCCGTCACCGGATGTCGTACCACCGCCACCGGAACTGCCGTCATCTCCAACCGGGCTGGGACACCCGATGACCAATAGAGATATGACTATCGACACAAGTACAACACCAATGCGTTTCCAACTTTTCACGAGATTCCTCCATCGTTTTGGATAAAAGGGTGATAACTCCCTCGTTTAGAGCATGAAATCGCGATCGGCGGCGTACAATACCTCAAATTGGGTATTTTTATATGGCGATTACGGGAATGGGTGTACCCCTTCTTCAACGCGTTGTCGGGTCATTCCGGACTGACGCCGGTAAACTCCTGCATCTCCCTTGAATTGCGGCCCGTCGCTTATGGATTTGCCGGGGTAATAGAGACGCCGCAGCTTTATGCTTGAAGTATTATTCTTTGTTCTGCATACCGACCGCCCTTATCGCTCATCAAAAAGCCTGATCAGAGCCAGTCTGTTACTAACGTTGAGCTTGGCATAGATTGTAGAGACGTAATTACGTACGGTCTGCTCGCCAAGAAAGAGCTTCTCCGCGATGAGATGGTTATCGTACTCCCGGGTGAGCAGCTCGAGGACTTCCAGTTCCCGTTGGGTGAGCTCTTCAGTTGCATACTCCTTGACCAGCCGTCTCAGCTCGGATTTTCTTAGCGCTTTCCTATCCGATGATTCTGCGGAAAGCTTCCGTGCCACAGCGGGCGAAATCACCATGGTTGAAGCGGTGTTGGAGGACATGCTTTTTAGATTTCGTACAACTGAAATGAGCTCAAGTGCCGGAATGTCTTTCAATAGATATCCGATTGCGCCGTGCTGGATTGCGCTGTTCACATACTGGTCATCGTCAAAGGTTGTCAACATGAGTACGCCGATTTGCGGGTGTTCCGAACGAATGACTCGTGTTGCTTCTACTCCGTCCATGACGGGCATACGCACGTCCATCAGGATAAAGTCGGGGCGATGTTGATTTGCCAACGCGACCGCTTCCTCGCCATTGAATGCGGTGCCGACTACTTCAATATCCTCGGCATTCAATTCAAATACTCTGAGCAGTCCTTGAATAAAAAGTGCCTGGTCATCGGCCAGTAGCAGTCGTATGGCACCCATTGTTCACTCCGCGGCCGTAAGCGGCAATCTTGCCGATAGTTGAAATCCATAGGGAAGGGATTCGGTCGTTAATGCACCTCCAAGCTGTTGCACACGTTCTTCAAGTCCGGTCAATCCTAGACCCATGCCGTCTCCCGAATTTCCGACACCGTTGTCCCTCACAGATATGATCACCTCATCCTTGTATTCCCACATGAGTATATCGATTTTCTTTGCCCCTCCGTGACGGATGGCGTTGGTGATTCCTTCCTGTGTAAACCGGTAGAGAACGGAATCTATTTCTCTGCCAAAGCTGACGCGCACGACATTTCCGAAGTTTGCAGTTACGTCGATAGTTGTCGACTCAAACGCGTCCACCAGCGTTCTGATCCTTTCCAGTGCGTCCGATGCCTCCTCCGAGGGTGTGCGCAATGCGTGTATTGCTTTTCTTGCCTCGTCAAGTGTCTGTGTCGCCTGCCGCCGGAGCCGCATTAACAGATTGGCCAGCTCTTCGATATCGGGCGACTTATAGAGGAGGCTGAGAGCGACTTCCAGTTGCATCCGCTCATTAATGAATGCGTATCCGACGATGTCGTGGAGTTCTCTACTGATACGCCACCGCTCCGCCTGCATAGCCCGTCGTTCCACCTCCGTACTTGCCTGCTGCAATTCCAGGTTTGCTTTGTACATTTCAATACTGCCCCGCGCGATGGTTGAAAGCTCATCCTGTTTTAATGCCAGATGGCGGATTGTTCGGCGTACAAAGAGGGAACAGTAACCAAATGCCGCAGGTACCGAGACTAGCAGGACCAGCGCGTATCCTTCCATTGCGGGTATTGTGCCGTCCCACGCCAGCATTTCACCCTGGCTCAGCGCAAGGATCGAGATAACGGCGATAATCAGGAAGATCGCGGTTATAGGCCGAAGGATAAGACCGATATCGATCACCAACGATGAAATCAGGAGAAGTTCCGTTGCCACCTCTTCACCGAACGGGCGTCCTATCAACAGAATTATCCCGATACGTGCGACTATCGTAGCGATCTGGACAGCTTCCGTACGCATCAGCCATGCGACAATACTGAGACAAAAGGAAAGGATTATTCCTCCCGATACGACGGTCGACCATGCCACCGGTAATACGGGGTGGTGAGGTGCGTAAAGAAATACGATCCACGCTGCGCCGTGGAATAACGCCACCAAACCAATGAGGGGGAAAAGCGCCTGCTCAATCGTACCGAAGCCTTGTATTCTTGTACGTATCGCCTGCAATGACGTCATCGACGTGAACACGGGATTGCGCAACGGGGGAACCTCTGAGATGTATGTACTACTTCCATGCCTTCCATCCGCCACGATATACAGCGCTTTCCCCTGTGTCTATCTAACTACTCCTTCAGTGCCAGTTGCACCGTCAATTCGACTTCCGGATCTTTGCCGGCGAGGGTACATGCAAGGCGCAGCCAACCACCGAAGTGTGAAACCCGGATAAAATTGTCGCCTTTGTGATTGATGGCGGGAAACGATGTGCCTTCGTCGATCCAATGAATTCCGTCAACCGATACCTGTACTCGTGCTTCTATCACGGTCCCCGAACCGGTAAGTTCATGCATGCGGATAAAAAACATCGCTTCGGATGCCCATCCAACCTCATAGGGTTCAGTCTGAAAATCTGATTTGTAACGCCGAATACGCTCAAGCACAACGGTATAAAATTGTCTCATACCTCTGTCCTTTCGCCGGTTGATATGGCGATCGAGTCAACATAGAGAAAGGCTCTCCTGTCTCTGTCGGATTCTACCCAGACGGCCGGATTCAGTAGATTGTTGATTCTCGGATGTGCCGGTACGAGAAACGGTTGTATACCGCGAAGGTGGAACACCTTGTTGACCGAACGAAGTTCGACGTACTCCCGAGTCGCCACATCGATGGTAACCGAAAAGTAGTGCCAGTTAATTTTATCCGCAGTTTCGTTATAGCAGAGCCGCTGCGTGCTGTCCGGGATATCGTAAAAGCCGTCGCCCGAACCGTTCTCATAGCGCCTTCCGTTCCATTGTGGGTCGATGCCCGTTTCCAGCTTAACCGAGCGCCTCCGCCGGTCGTCATCGGTTGCCCCGGGCGGCGCTGTCTCCCGCATGTCTCCCCACCCTCCATCGATCTCGCCGGAGGGGGAAAACAATTGCCACCGTTGTTGGAGAACTCCGTCGGCGGCATTCAAATAGCGGACCCCATAGTGGGACCGAATTTCTTCGTCCTGCACGTCAAAGAAGAAGCCAAAGGCACGGACATCCTCCTCCCCGATACCCTGACGATCCTGCTCTGGTTTGTAGGAGTACCACATTTCGCATTTTATCAGCTGCTTTTTTGAAAACGTGAGGCGTTTAATTGCGTGTCCCATACTCCCGGTAATCGGAGGTTCACTGGCCTTGCCTGCTATGGGCCGCGTACCGATTTTCATTGAATAGGTTCCATGCAGAGATCCATGTGTCCCGGCATAGCCAAAGGTGGCGGAGCTCAGCATGGGAGGACCCCAGTCGGATACCCATTTGAGGGACGGATAGTAGTCCATTTTGTCCTCTTGAAAATTTGGCGCCAGATTGACCCATCCATTCAGTCCGGTATCAAAGTCATCATACACAATCAATTCCTGTAGCGGCGTAAATCCTGTCACGGGTAATGCCTCCCTTTGTGTTGATCTCCCATCTCTTGACGTGTCCCGTCAGTATATGGCGCCCAAAAGGGTTGCCACAGTTATATATGTCCTGAATTTGTACTCCCAACGGCTCTTCTAAAGTTGGTCTCATGCCCGACTTGTGTGGCTTACTTTTATACGCCTAGTACCGGGGAAGAGAGTACGAATCGGTTACATTAATAACTGTCGATTTGACGTTACCCGTTGTACAACGATACACGAAGACAATCCTCAAGGAGGTTTCAGAATGAAAGGCAAATTCTATTTATTTGCAGTCCTCGTGGGACTTTTGTGCGTTGTTGTTCCCGTCTCGGCGGGTGGGTCTCAAGAAGGCGAGGGAGCGGATCTGTCCGGGGCAGAGCCGGTTGAATTGGTAGTGATCGGCCACCAGATACATCAAAACTTCATGATGGGCCAGAACGGTGGCGCGAATCTGGTTGACGAGTTTGTAGACTCCCATCCCGGTGTGTCGGGAGTACGGTTTATCACCGCTCCAACTCCCGGTGTTCGGGACCGCCTCTTCAGAGAAGCCTCATTGGCGAATACCGACATTGACGTGGGACATGTGTACACTCCCTGGGTATCACCGCGAGTAACCGAATTATTCAAGCCCCTAGACGGCTATATGACCGACAGGCCGGTGGAAGCGTGGGAAGATATCTTTGAGGGACTTCGCGCGAGTCTGGAGATTAATGGAAACCTGTACGGTGTACCCATGCGCGCCGGAACGGATGGTGCGTTGATTTACAACAAGGCGATCTTCAGAGAGCGGGGAATTGATAATCCACCGGAGACCTGGGAAGAACTGGTTTCTCTTGCAAAAGAACTCACCTTTACCCGGACCAGCGGCGAGCAGGTCTACGGCCTTGTCGACATGGGTGTAAAACAGGAAGGACCCTTCTCTTTTGGACGGTGGATCCGGACGAGAGATGGCGACTTCATGACACTCGATTACGAGGTCACGGTTTCAACGTCACCCGAGGTCGTCCAGACTCTCAGGGAGTACAAGGAACTGTACGACGCCGGTGCGCTGGGGCCCAACTGGAGTTCTCAGACAAACAGTGATCGGATCACCCTCTTCAAGAGCGGCCGCGCAGCCATGATCGGAGCCGGCGCCGACTACGTAGCGCAGCTGACTGGTGAAGACGGAATTCCCCGTGACGATATCGGCGTGGTACCCATTCCTCCGGCGGAAGGGTATGAGGTGACGCATCCTATCGTCTTTCAATGGGCTTTTGTCATCCCGAAAGGCTCCAGAAACAAGGATGCTGCCTGGGACTTTGTCCGATTCATGTCGAGCCGGAATGCGACACTGCAAATGGCGTTGAGCGGAAACTCGCCGGTTCGTGCGTCCACATTTGATGATTCCACCTTTACCGATAGCCTCGCCTATGACCCGCAGGTGAAGTTATCCTCTCTTACGAATGGGCGGATTCTCTTCCCCGGTTTTGACAATTTTCCGGAGTCGCGAGATTTTCTGGGCGAACAGCTCCAGCGAATCCTTTTGGGTGACGTGGAAATTGAAGAAGGACTGGCAACGGCTCAGCGACGTCTTGAGGAACTTGCTCCGGAAGTCGATTGACAGAGCGCAATTGCCTGCATGGTTATTATCATTGATTGGCCTCGGACGGTAAGTCCGGGGCCAAGAATTGAATGGTATTTCACCATTTTCTATGTCCAATTGGAACGGCCCGTTGAGCATACCCGGCTGTACGTAAAAGGGGAGACGGACATTCATGAAACTACTGAATAAATATAAATTGAAAAGCGCGTCCTCAAATACATTGGCGTGGGCCGGATTGATTTTGGGAGCAGTCTGGTCGATGTTCCCGATCCTCTTTATTGCCTCATCGTCCATCAAGCCGCCGTCGAAAATATTCGAGTATCCACCGGATTTTGTCTTCAGGCCGACGTCGCAAAACTATTTAAAACTATTTGAAGAGTGGCCAAACTTCTGGTCCTCCCTGGGCAACAGCGCTGTCATAACAATCCTTGCCATTGCTTTGACTCTTGCCATTGCGCTACCGGCGGCATACGCGTTTTCCCGTTTTTCCCGGTACCGGGGGGTCAGATCGAGCGGGTTCTTCATCACCGCGGCACGGATGTTTCCGCCGGTCGCTTTGAGTATTCCTCTCTTTCCCTTTCTCCGGTCGGTCGGACTGATAGACCGGCATATGACGCTGATTGTTCTCTACGCAGTGTTTTATGTCAGCATCGTCACCTGGATATTGAAGGCATTTCTCGACTCTATTCCGCCGGAACTGGAAGAAAGCGCATTGATAGATGGTTGCAGCAAGTTTGGATCCTTTATGCGTATCACCATACCTATGGTTGCACCAGGGCTTATTGCGGCAAGCGCGCTTGTCGGTATTTTCTCGTGGAACGAGTTTTTCTTCGCCTTTCTTTTTACAAGTACCCGCGCCGTAACCGCGCCGGTTGTATTACAGGAAATGCTTGGTGCGATGTTCGGCGTTTCATGGGGACAGCTCTTTGCTGCGACGACGGTACAGCTCATACCGGTATTGGTCGTCCTTTGGGCCATCCAGAGATTCCTGCTGCAAGGCACTGCTTTTGGCGCACTGAAATGACAGGTGGGGAGAGATGTAATGTGTGAAGCCAACCTGATCATTCGACTTTTGAAGCTTTTACAAGCGGGTCATGGAAAAGGGGAAATGAATGAGTAGTTCAGAAAAAGCGCAGCGACTACACAGTCTGCTACTGTTGACGCCGGTGGTGTCTTTTCTGGTAGCAGTACTCATAGTTCCTTCAATCTGGGCATTGGTTCTGAGCTTTCATGAATACTCGCTTACCGGTCCGCGGATATTCATCGGCATAGACAACTTCCTCGAGATCTTCACCGATGCGAGCGGATTTATCGCAACCACAGCGCGAACATTTCTGTTTGTTCTTCTCGCGGTGGGTGGTGAGTTTCTCCTGGCATTGGGCTTTTTCGCTGTTGCTTGCTCGAGGATTTCCGGGACAGCGATTCTGGGTCGCCCTATATATCGCACCGTTTGCACTCAGTGACGTTGTCGCAGTCGTTGTGTGGAAGTATATGTTCAATACCGACTACGGATTGATAAACTACGGCCTTTCAATGCTCAGCATCGCCGGTCCAAACTGGTTTTCCAACGCTACTGCCAGTTTTGCGGCAATCGTCATCATTGATATTTGGCGCTACGCGCCATTTACAATTCTTATACTCTATCCGAGCATCACCTCAATTTCCCGGGAACTCTACGACGCGGCGGAAATCGACGGCGCCTCGTACTGGCAATCGTTCAGGCGCATCACCCTCCCGCTCATCGCTCCCGCCGTCGCGACGGCATTGACATTTCGGATTATCTTCGGACTGCGGCAATTTGGTCCGATCTACCTCTTCAACGGCGGCGGGCCGGTCTCCGCGACCAAGGTCCTCTCGATCCTGCTATATGAAGAAGGTATTGTGTATTGGCATTTCGGTCTCGGAAGCGCAATCGCTGTGATTCTGCTGTTGGTCACCATGCTCTTTGCATCACCCCAGATCAAAGCCATGCAACGGGCGATGTTTCGGTCGTGACGCAACCGCCCCCGACAAGGAGTATTGTGTTGTGTACGCCCGGTCGATAGAGGTAAGGTCCGGATCGAAGCCTGAAACATTCAGTAATTCAACGCATTCCCCGTGGCGGCGAGGGAAAATATCGAGGTCCCGCAGCTTGTCCTTGATGGCAATGAGCTTGTCCAATCGGATAAAACCGATTTTGTAGCGGTAATCGGGGGCCGCGATATTCCTCGGAAATCGACTGGAACTGAAAATTCTTCAGTACTCTCGGGTCGCTGTATCGCAGATATACCTCAATGGCGCCTTCCTTGAAGTATTCAAATCCGCCGAAGTAGTTGGCCTTTTTGTATTCGTATCGATAGTAGTGGCCCAGGGCGGTGATGTCGGAGAGCACTGCCGAGCCGGTAGGGTGGCCGCCGGCGCCCTCTGCCAAACATGAACTGCTTGTCATAAGCAACTCCCTTGATCACCACTCCGTTGAACTCATCTTCCACGTTATAGATGTATTTGTCCCGCGTGACGAATCGGGGTATGACAAAGAGGGTGATCTTCTTGTCCCGCAGGCGTTCCACCTGTGCCACCAGTTTTATTTTGTAGTCTTTTTCGCGGGCGTAGTTGATGTCGAATTCGGAAATATTGGAAATTCCGTAGTTGAGTACATCGTCCGGAGATACGATGACGCCAAAGCTGTGCATCGTCAGTATGATCAGCTTGTACAGGGAGTCAAATCCGTCCACATCAAATGAGGGGTTGGACTCCGCGAAGCCCAGTTCCTGCGCCTTTTTCAGGGCATCTGCGTACTCTTCATGGTCGTCAAAGACCTTTGAGAGAATGTAGTTTGATGAACCGTTGAGTATTCCCGTTACGGAAAGCAGAAGGTCGTTGTCATAGTACTCTTCAAGATTCCGTATGACCGGGATGCTGCCGCACGCCGAGGCTTCATAGAGCAGGGAGACATTTTTCTCTTTTGCCAGGGAGACCATTTCGGCAAAATTTTCCGCCAGCATTTTCTTGTTGGCCGAGACGACGTTTTTCCCCTTTTGCAGCGCCTTTTTCACGATGAAGTAGGCATCATCTGCATTGTCGATCAGCTCGACTATGGTATTGATTTCCTCGTCTTCAAGGATCTCGTCAGGGTCAAAACAGAACCTGTCGTCAGGCAGAAGGCGCTTGATCCGTCTCTTGACACAGATCTTGCTGATTTTGGAATCCAGTGCCGGACTTCTCTCGAGGACGTCGTACAGTCCCTGTCCTACCACGCCGAAGCCGAATAGCCCGATGTTCAGTTTTTGTCGTGCCATGTGATCAGCTCAGGTGATGTGAATGAATTGGTCCGAAAAATATACTGAACAACCCTTCGGGTCCGTATTTCGTATCGTCATAGGACAATCAAAGTACCGGACCTAAAGTGGTTATACAAGTCCTTAAGGTGACTCGTCCGGTAATAAATGTCCATTTGGTGTCCTTTTTTCGCCGCAAAGGGGCTGTGGGTGAAGCCGACTTGTCATTTCAGAGATTCGGAGTTACAGTTAGATACATTTGAATACAATTCAGGTGGGGGAATGATCGATAAAGAGAACGGCCGACCGATTTATCAACAAATACGGGAGCGATTGCTCAACATTATCCATACCAATGAACTTCTGGAAGGTCATCAGCTGCCGACGGAGGCTGAGCTGTGTGAAGAGCTCGGAGTGAGCCGCACCTCCGTTCGCAAGGCGATTTCCGGACTCGTTGAACGCGGGTACCTGAGTCGAATCCCCGGGAAAGGCACTTTTGTTCTGAGCAGGGCGACCTTCCGTAACACCCCGGCACTGGGCGACGCGACTATCGCCTTTGTCGAAAATGAGCATCTTTACGATACAAAGTTCTATTCAAACCATGTCTGGCAGACGCTCATGCGTAAACTTCAAAGCGAGTTGGGACGCAGGGGGTATGGACAGTTTATCTCCCAAATGCTGCCCAACCGCGGTGATGAAAATCGGCCCTTGATAAACAGGCTCGCATCCCGTGCAAATGTTATTGTCCTGGCTGAGCTGATCGATCCCGTCCTGGCGGAGCACCTGTCTATAGCCGGCTCCGCGGGCACGATTCTCGTAGAACCGTCGGTAAACGTCGACGGGATTGACTCTATTTCTTTTTACAATAAAGGCATAGGAAGAAAAGCCTGCTCCTATCTCGTCGGTCTTGGTCACGAACGGATCGCCTTCATCGGTGGTCCGGAGGAGCGTCGCCCGGCGCGTCACCGGAAGCGCGGGTTTCTGGGACGGGCCAGGGAGATCGGTTTGCCCGGGGGTGCGCTGCAAGTGATGGTCGGAGACTGGAGCGTCGAGTCGGGCTACCGGGCGATGCAGGCACTGCTGGACGGAGGGCAGCCGTTCTCCGGTCTCTTCTGTGCCAATGACTTCATGGCTCTGGGAGCCATAAACGCCGCTCTTGAGCGGGGCGTGAGAATCCCCGACGATCTCAGTGTTCTCGGGGTTGACGATGCGCTCCCGGAACGGACCCTGCCCTTTGGCCTCTCAACGTTCCGCTTCCCCCTGGACCACATCCTCGAAGTCCTCGTGGAGCGGATCGAAAAACTCGTTGCCGGCACCTCCGCTCCGGTGATGCACGTCTCCTTTGAAGCCACCCTGGAAGAACGGGGATCCTGCTCTCCTCACCACCGTTAGAAGGTATTTCCAATTATTTTTCTTGTGTACTCAATCATCCTGTGCTACAGTAATGTTATTAAATGTATCTTTAGGTATCTAATGTTGCGCCAAAGAAGATACAAAAATACATAAGGAGGGACATTATGAAGCGTCTATTTACGATCATGCTTCTGATCGTCATGGTCACGTCCTATGGCTTTGCAAGTGGACAGCGAGAAGGCGCAGGTGAAGCTGAGGTTCAGCGCCTGTCCTTTGTCTATGTGGTTCCGTCACCGAGGGTGGACCGCATGTACCAGGAGATAATCGCCAGGTTCAATGAACAGCATCCCAACATCGAGGTTGAGTATCAGGGAGTACCCTGGGACCAGGCTCACCAAAAACTGATTACCCAGATTACCGCGGGTAATCCGCCTGATGTACAGGCGGCCTCGGCAACGTGGATACCGCAGCTGGCGGCGATGGGCGGACTTGTCGATCTGACCCCGATCTTCTCGGAGTGGGATTTTGCCGACGAGTACACCGACTACTCCAAGCGGATCATGCGGATGTACGACGACACGATCTATCACATCCCCTTCGGATACAACGTTCGAACGATGTTTTATCGCAAGGATGTCTTCGAAGAAAAGGGACTGGAAGTTCCCGATACCTTTGAGGAGTTCCTTGAAGTTTCATTGGCACTCACGGAGCCGGAAAACGATATTTACGCGTACTCCCTCCGCGGCGCACGGGGAGCGTTCTTTCCGATGCCGATTTTTGCACTTGGTGCACTTGGAACCAATGAGTTCTTCGACGAAGACGGCAACTGGAATCTGGCCAAGCCGGAAGCGATCGAAGGCTTTGAGTTCCTGGCCGATCTCTATCGCGTTCACGAGGTTGCGCCTCCGGAATCGATCAACTGGGGTTTCAACGAGCTGATTACAGGGTTTTACACCGGACGCACAATGATCTATATGAACGATCAACCGACGCTCAATACGGTCCTGGAACGGATGGATCCGGAGCAGATCGGGACCGCCAAGGTACCTGCCGGCCCGAGCGGCAATCGATATACAACTGTAGGCGGTATGGGCTTTATCATGCCTCAGCAGGAGGGTGAGTCGGAAGCACACTTTGAGGCGAGAAAGGAACTGCTGGAGTTCATGGCGTCTCCCGAGACACTCCTGGATATCGCCGCGGGCGATCTGAAGATTCCGCCGATCGAAGGTGCTCTGGAACGACGTCCCGATCTCTGGGGTGACAAGACCGAGTGGCTTGAGCCCACATTGAGTATGGTCGAGAACGACGAGGTCTACAGTATTCCTCTCGGTCATCCCTATCCGGAGAATGCGACGTTTATCGAAGAGATGTCGTGGCAGGACTGGCAGAGAGTACTGGGCGGCCAGGTCTCTATGACGGAGATTGCCGAGAAGTGGGCGGAGTTCCACGAGCAGGCACTCCGGGATTACCAGAACTCCAACTAACCGGCCCGGGTCGATGTGTCGGTGGTGAGGTGACGAGCCACACCACCGGCACGTTCGGTCCCTCACCTTTCCCGGAGAACTATAGATGCGCCTCACACTTACAAAAAGATATCAGCCGTACATGTTGTTGTTTCCCGCACTGTTGTTGTTGCTGTCGTTACGGCTGTACCCGATTTTTGAGACATTGCGACTGTCCCTGACCAATTATCGGCTCTACGCTCCCCAGGATACCAGGTTTATCGGGCTGGGAAACTTCGCCGCCATAATGAAGGACGAAATTTTCTGGCTTTCCCTGCGTAATTCCGTTATATGGGTAGGGCTCGCGCTCTTCTTCCAGTTCACCATCGGACTCATGACCTCCTTTGTGCTGAACCAGAAGTTCAAATTTCGCGGTATCATCAGATCGGTTCTGTTTCTTCCCTGGGCGGTGTCCGGCTTTCTGATCGGCGTGATGTGGCGATGGATGTACCAGCCGCGGATCGGCATCATTAACGATCTTCTCAACAGACTGAATCTCATACAGCAGGACATTTCATTTCTTTCTCAGGCGGATACCGCACTCCTCGCGGTTATCGTCGCCTGTATCTGGTGGGGAATTCCCTTTTTCGCGATTATGTTTCTTTCGGCGCTGCAGACGATTCCAAAGGAGCTCTACGAAGCGGCCGACATGGACGGCGCGGGGCCGATTCGTAAATTTGTCTCCGTGACGCTGCCCTTCCTCGCACCGGTGATGGTCACGACCAGTCTCCTTCGGACGATCTGGATCTTTAACTTCATCGTTCTCATCTTCATTATGACAAACGGCGGCCCCTTCAACTCGTCACAGATCCTGACGAGCTACATGTACCTCAAGGCATCCAAATCGCTTGAATTCGGCTACGCCGCCGCGTTGGCACTGATTGCAATACTTATGCTGACCCTGTACGCAGTGTTCTATTTCTGGGTTACCCGTCGAATCAGGAAGGTATGGTAAGGATGATACGAAAACGATCGATGAACTACTGGGTCAGGCGTTCATTCAGCCTCTATATTCCGCTGTTGCTCTTTCTCTCGTTCACGCTCCTTCCGCTGTACTGGATGCTGGTGACGGCGCTGAAACCGTCGCGACAGATATTTGAAGTGCCCATACGCTATCTTCCAAAAGACTGGACGCTGGTGCACTTTTTTTGACGTCTGGAATGTCACCATGTTTCCCCGGTACTTCGTAAACAGCCTGCTCGTCGCCGGTACGGCGGCGGCCGCAACGGTTGTGGTGGCAATCCTGGGCGGTTATGCGTTTTCGCGCTACAGATTTCGCATGAAGAACGCGATACTGATCTTCTTTCTGATCACCCAGATGCTCCCCTTTGTACTGCTCGTAATTCCGTTGTACACGATTTTTGTCCAGCTGGGCCTCATAAACACCCACGCTTCGCTCATGCTCGCCTACACCGCCCTGAACATTCCCTTTTGTACGATGATGATGGCAAGCTTCTATGACGGGATACCGGTCTCGCTGGAGGAGTGCGCCATGGTGGACGGAGCCAATCTGGCGCAAACGATGACGCGCATCACCATTCCGCTGGTCCTCCCGGGTATCGCCGCGACGCTCACCTTTGCCTTCATTTTCGCCTGGAACGAGCTGATGCTCGGTATCATTTTCATCGACAGCGAGCGACTCAAGACGCTGCCGGTGGGACTGGCGACATTTATCCAGCGCTATGACATCGCCTGGGGCCAAATGACCGCGGCCGCCACGATGGCGCTGATTCCCGCGGCGGTGCTCTTCTTTGTCGCCCAGCGGCGGCTGGTGGAAGGGCTTACCCACGGAGCCGTAAAGGGGTAAGGGCATGGCCAGACGACCCAACATTCTCTGGATTTGTACCGATCAGCAGCGAGCCGATACGATACATGCTCTGGGAAATCAGGTAATCCGAACGCCCAATCTTGACGGGCTCGTGCAGGGGGGCGTGAGCTTCAATCACGCCTATTGCCAGAACCCGATTTGCTCGCCCAGTCGCGGAAGCTTTCTCACCGGGCGGTATCCCCGCACCACGGGCCTCCGTCAGAACGGAAACGACCGTTTTCCCGACAAGGAACGACTCGTCACGAAGACCCTGGCCGACGCCGGGTATGAGTGCGGACTGGTGGGAAAGCTCCATTTATCGGCGTGCAGCGGTCGGGTGGAACCGCGTCCCGACGACGGATATCGGTTCTTTCGCTGGTCCCACGAGAGCCAGCAGCATGAGGAGACCCGCCACGCCGACGCGTACGATCAGTGGCTGCGGAAGAAAGGCGTGAAGTACGAGGAGATGTACAATCGCACCGGTGAAGTCTTTCCCGGCGTCCCCGGGGAGTTTCACCACACTCCCTGGGCCATAGACGAGTCGATCGCCTTTCTCGATGAGGTTGAAGGTCCGTGGCTCCTGAGCCTCAACCTCTACGATCCTCATCCGCCCTTTGATCCACCGCCGGAGTACTTTAACGCCTATGCGAGAGATGAGGTACCGAAACCGAAATATCGACCGGGCGAACTGGATAATAAACCGCTCCCCCAGCGGATCGACCACCACGGTGCGAGAGGGGGAACGAATAAGTACGTCTCCTATGCCGACATGACCGAGGACGCGCGACAGGAGGCGGTCGCCGCATATTATGGAATGGTCGAGCTCATCGACAGGGAGCTGGGCAGACTCTTTGACGCGCTCAGGAAGAAGGGGCTCTCGGAGGACACCCTCGTCATCTACATGAGCGACCACGGTGAGATGCTCGGTGATCACGGGCTCTTCTATAAAGGCCCCTATTTCTACGAGGAGCTGGTGCGGGTTCCCCTGCTCATGCACTGGCCCCGGCGCTTTCAGGGAGGACGGCGCATTGACGCCCTCGTCGAGCTGGTAGACCTGGCCCCCACCCTGCTGGACGTTGCCGGTCTCCCCGCCGATCCCGCAATGCAGGGACGTTCCCTCATGGGTCTGCTCAACGGCGAGACGGAAGAGCATCGCGACTCGGTCTACTGCGAGTACTACAACACCCACACCCGATACGAGGGAGAAGCGATCTATGCGACGATGTGTCGCACCGAGAGCCATAAAATTGTCATTTATCACGGACGGGAAGAGGGAGAGCTCTACGATCTGGACCGGGATCCCGATGAGTTTGAAAACCTGTGGGAGAGGGATAGTGAGCTTCGTCACCGGTTGATGAAAATCGCCTTTGACCGGAGTGTATATACCCTCGACCCGCTGCCGGAGCGGATTGCGATCTGGTAGAGCCGCGATCAGAGGAGAGGATTTTCATTGGGTAGCGCAACGAATCGAACTGAGCCGAATATTCTTTTCATCACCGTGGATCAACTCAGGGTGGACACCATCGGCTGCTACGGTCAGCAGGTCGCCGATGGTCTCACCCCGACGATCGACCGCCTGGCGGAGGAATCGGTGCTCTTTGAGCAGTGTACCACCGTCGCGCCGGTATGTGCCCCCGCCCGGGCCTCGCTCATGACGGGACGGTACCCGCACAATCACGGACAGATTTCCAACGGATTCCGCCTCGGAGACGGTGAGCGTCCCTTCTGGACCCACTTCAGCGAGCGCGGCTACCGCACGGCCGGCATCGGGAAAATGCATGTGGAGCCCTGGGACGATTCGTTGCAGTGGGAGTACAACCGGCGGATCGAGGGGAAGGATTTCAGGGGAGACGATGAATACGCGGCATTTCTACGCGGGAAGGGCTATCCTTTCAGTCGGCCCCGATATGCTCCGGAGCTGAAGGACAAACCCTTTTACAGCACGGCATTCATCAACGCGCTGCCGAAAGGGGAGACGATCGATGAGTACATCGCCGACAGGGCGGTGGAGTTTCTGGACTCCCTCAAAGACGACGGTCGGCCATTTGTAAGCTGGGTTTCCTTTTGCAATCCCCACCATCCGCTGGATCCACCGGAAGAGTACTACCGGATGTTTGCGGACGCTCCCGTGCCGCCTCACCGCTACAGAGAGGGAGAGGGGGAGGAGAAGCCTCCCGAACAGCAGGTGCATCGCGCCTGGAATGATATAGACGAGAGTGAACGGAAGAAGGCGTGGCGCGCCTATTACGCATGTACACGGCTGGTGGACGACCAGATCGCACGGGTTCTGGACGCCCTGGATCGTTCCGGCAGGAGACAGAACACCATCGTCGTCTTCAGCTCTGATCACGGCGAGATGCTCTTTGACCATGGCCTTTTTGATAAGGCGTTCTTCTTCTACGAGAGTGTCGTTCGCGTACCGCTTCTGATTTCATGGCCGTCACAGCTTGCTCCACGGCGTACCGACGCGCTGTGCGAGAATATCGATCTCATACCGACGCTCCTGAATCTGGCAGGAATTACGGCCCCGCTGCCCATGCAGGGGAAGAGCCTGGTTCCCCTTCTCCGGGGCGAGCGGGAGAATCACCGGGACTGTACGGTAAGTGAGCACTTCTACATCCGCATGATACGAACCCGGAACGAGAAACTCGTCTTCTACGAGGGAAAAGAGTACGGGGAGCTCTACGATCTCGCCGCCGACCCGTACGAGCTCAACAACCTCTGGAACAGCCCATCGGCGCAACAACAACGGGCGCGACTCACGGAGATGCTCCTCCACCGTACGATCGATGACGCGGATCCGCAGTTCAGGGAGTTGCCGGAGCCGACAAACAAGGGATCGTACAAATGGGTGTTTTGAAGGGGACCCGCACGTATATGAGCGATACTTCAAGCGGTAAATCGAGTCCTCTTTCCTTTACCTGCGGGCACCTGACTGTCCGGCGGCCCGGTATCGCAATCAAGCTTGCCGGGGAGGGGAGCCCCCGTTTCGTTTCCGCGGGGGCGGCTTCACTGGACGAAGCGTCGCGGGACGCGGGCGGCGGCGTCTACGATCTTCCGGATACGTCGCTGCGCCTGACCCATGTCCTTGAGATTGACCGCCGGGCGGTGACGGCTCGGCTGACCGTGCACAATACGGGGACGGAAGCGCGTTTCCTCTCCTGGATCTCTCCCTTCTGGTGCGGCGAGCCCCTGGGAGGCGGCGTGGAGTGGGAAGGCATGCCTGGAGGTCCCCCCGAAGGGGGGGAGGTACGCCTCGTCATGATCGGACAGCCCGAATGGATGGGCGGCGGAGGCGTTGTGCCCGTGACGGGCGCCAGGCGGGAGCTCGACTTCTGGAGTTGTGAGTCCTACTGGTACGCCGGCATGAGCACAGGGCGGGACGAGCCGTCCCTGTACGCCGGGATCGGAAGCTGGGCCAATGGACAGGTCCGTATCAGGGCGCGCTCCTACCTGGGCGTACTATCCCTCGCCCTCCTGGCCGATCTCTCGGTCGACCGGTCGGGAACGCCGTTACGGCTGCCCCCGGGCGGTACATTTGCCCTCCGGGAACTGCGCATATGCACCGGTGAGACCCTGACCGGGGCGCGGGAGGAGTATTTTGCCCGTCTTGCGGAGACGATCGGGGAGGCGAACGGCACCACGGATGAAGTGACGACCGGGAAGACGAGCGGGGCGACGGATGGCGTGACGAAGAGCGCGACGACCGGGGAGACCCGCAGGAGACCGGGACCTCCGGCGCACCGCGGCGGAATCTTTTCCGGCTACTCCATTGCGTCGCGGCCGGACCATCCGCAGCGGGACGCCACACCGGAGTTCTTTCGGGACATTCTGGACTGGACGCGCGAACAGGGGCTGGAAGAACGTGGTTTTGACCTTTTCAAGATGCAGTTCAGCCGATACAGCAGCGGACCCGCGGGAAAGCTCCCGCCCACCGGCGACCGTCCCTGGCCCGACCGGGATGCCGAATCGATTCCGGACCGGGTGCTTACCCACGGGTTTATTACGGACTTCGATCTGGCTGAGCGGTATCCCGAGGGCGTGCAGTCCGTAACGGATGAGGTTCGCCGTCACGGGTTTACACCGGCCCTCGACTCCCGGCCCTTTCTGAACCTGGCGGGAGGCAGTGGGGAGCAGGACCGTATTGCCGGGGAGCTCTATCGACGGATCGCGGAAGAGTGGGGTTTCGACTATCTCATGTTTGACTTTGTAAGTACCGACTACGAGAGTGCCGACGACCGCGTGACCATGGCCGAGGGAATCCGCTCCCGATTTGCGGCGATTCGCAGCGCCCTGGGCCCGGAGGTGTACCTTGAAGCGTGCATGTGTCCCCTGGCGCCGGTCCTGGGTATCGTCGACGGATTCCGGCCGGCGGAGGACTGGCGGCCGGGTGCAGAGGGAAATATCGCGTCGGAAGTGGCGTGCCGCCTCGGCCCCGACGGAGACTTGGTGGACTTTGATCTGGAGTATATGGACCCGTCTCCCCGTCCCGCCTGCTGGGACGCCTGGTCCAACCGGAGCTGGCAGAGCCGGAGACGCGCGCGGACCGCGATGACGCTGTACGGTACGCTCGGCTATCGGGCGCTGCTGGGCGGCTTCCTGAGGGAAATCGGCGAGGATCGGCTGAATGAGCTTCTCGCTATTATGCCGCCCGACGGCGTCGCGGCGCAGCCCGTGGACTATCCCTCCTGTGACCCGCCGCGGATATGGACAAAACGGCGACACTTTTCCTTTGGGGAACGGGAGTTTCTCGCTCTCTTCAATTGGGATACCGACCGGGCACGGGAAATTGCCGTACCTGCGGAAACGCTCTTTCCGGAAGGGTCTCACGGGAGGGTCGTCTGGCTCTATTCCTTTTGGGATCAGAAGCTGATCCGGTTGCTTTCCGGGGAGGAATCGTCTTTCACGGTGCGACTGGAGTCCTGTGAGGCTGCCGGCCTGCTGATCACCCGTGTGCTCGACGTGACCGTCCCACACTATCTCGGCTCCTCCGCCCATCTCACCGGTGCGGCGGGAATTACCGAGTTGAGGTTTGACCCGGAAGAACTGCAGCTCCACATGACGTTGGAATCGGAGGGCAGAAGACAGGTGGATCTCTACTTAAGTCGGCCTGAGCGACTGGTACCGAAGCTGACGGAAACCGAAGGATGCGAGGTGGAGATTGTTGACAGTGACGCCGTGCGTCTCAGGGTTGTCCGGGATGATCGGGTAACCCGACGAATCACGGTGCCCTTTATGTCGGGGGCATACGTAGTATGAGGAGAGCTTCCCAGTGAAAAACCGCACAGATGAAATAACCCCACGAGTCCCCGTTTCTCCGGAACAGGTAACGATACGGGACGATTTCTGGCAGCCCCGGCAGCAGACAAACCATAACGTCACGATTCGGCGTTTGTTGGATAACCTGAAGGAAACGGGGCGGATCGGCAACTTTGCACGGGCTGCGGGAAGAGAGCGCGGTGGCTTTGTGGGTATGCTCTACAATGATTCCGACGTCTACAAGGTTCTGGAAGCGGCCTCGCATTCTCTCCTGCTTTTTCCGGACGAGGAGCTTAAGGAAGAACTGGATGGCATTATCGATCTCATCGAAGCGGCGCAACAGGAAGATGGATACCTCAACACCTATTTCACCCTCAGTGAACCCGACAAGCGGTGGACCAATCTCAACTTCATGCATGAGCTCTTCTGTGCCGGTCATCTGGTGGAGGCGGCCCTCGTATACAAACGGGCCACCGGTGACGAGCGCCTCCTGAATGTGGCGATACGCTTTGTGGACTATATCTACGAGGTCTTTGGTCCCGATGGAAGGAGCGGCTATCCGGGACATCAGGAGCTGGAACTAGCCCTGGTCTCACTCTATCGCGAAACAGGTGTGTCCCGATATCTGGAGTTAGCCCGGCTCTTCCTGGAACGGAGAGGTCGAGAGCCTTCTCTCTTTGCCCGGGAGTTTGCCCGGCTTGACCAAATTGCCGGAAAACGGGTCCAGGGCTATCCCGACTTTGCCGCACATGTGCGGGCTCTTTTCCTCGATGAGTTTGGTAACTACGACGGCTCCTACGCCCAGGATCACCTTCCCCTCCGGAAGCAGCGGGAAGTAGTCGGCCACGCCGTTCGTGCGGTGTATCAGTATTGCGGCATGGCGGACGTGGCGCTGGAGACGGGAGATGAAGCGATGCGGGATCAGCTAAAAGCGCTCTGGGAGGATATGACACGGCGCAAGATGTACGTCACCGGCGGCATCGGTTCCTCCCACGGGAATGAAGGATTCACGGACCCCTACGACTTGCCCAACCGCACGGCCTATTCCGAAACCTGTGCTTCCGTAGGCTCTTTTCTCTGGAACTTCCGGATGTTCCGGCTGACCGGTGAAGGAAAATACTACGATCTGGCGGAACGGGTGCTCTACAACGCCTTTCTTGCAGGGGTCTCCCACGACGGTGAGCGCTTTTTCTACATCAATCCTCTGGAAAGCGAAGGCGACCACCACCGTGAACCGTGGTTTGAATGCGCCTGCTGCCCGCCGAATGCCGCCCGGCTTATCGGATCCCTGGGTGGATACATCTACGCCTCCGACCGGGACGGCTGCTACGTCAATCTATACATTGCCGGGCACGCCGGGGTGGACCTCAACGGTGTACCTGCGAGAATCACCCAGCGTCACCACTATCCCCGGGAGGGAGAGATCGAAATCGAAGTAGAGCCGGAGAGTCCGGTAACGGGAAAACTCATGCTGCGACTGCCCTCCTGGGCCGGAGAGTACCGTCTTTCCCTGAATGGGGAGCCGGTGGACCGTCGCGTGGAGCGGGGCTATCTCATTGTAGAACGGCAGTGGGAGGGAAGAGCCTCGTTGTCCCTGGACCTCCCGATGGCCCCCCGAGTGCTCAGAGCCGACCCGCGCGTGGCGGAGAACCGCGCCAAGGTCGCCTACGCCAGGGGGCCCCTCGTCTACTGCTTTGAGGAAGTGGACAACGGAACCGCCATGGATGTGGCTTCCGCCTCTCTGACTGCAGGGATAGAAGAGGAGCACAGTGCGGAGCTCCCGGAATCTGCCGTTGCACTGAAAATTGAGGGGTGGCGCGACCGGGACGGGTCCTCGGACGATGTGCTTTATTATGAGCCGTCTCTGCCCCGACAAGCCGTTGAGCTTACGGCGATACCGTATTTTCTCTGGGACAATCGACGTGCCGGCAAGATGAAGGTGTGGATACCGGGTTGCTGAGAGGGGACGAAGTGAACGAAGCGGGTATCGCCCGTGCGTCCGACGATCCGGCGCGTATCCTTATGGAAGATCCTCCCGGCGCGACTCCTCACGGATCGATCACCTCACCGATCTATCAGACATCCCTCTTCTCCCACGCCGATTTCGACGCGTTTCGCGAGGCAATCACCGACCAGAGCGGGTCATACCTGTACAGCCGGGGAAACAACCCCACCATTCGAGATCTGGAGACAAAACTTGCCGCCCTTGAAGGAGGGGAGGATGCGAGAATGTTCTCCTCCGGGGTTTCGGCGATCGCTGCGGCGTCCATGTCGCTGTTGCAGGCCGGTGACCACGTCGTATGCGTCGAGGACTGTTACTCCTGGACCCGCTACCTGTTTGTGACCTATCTCGCGCGGTTTGGTATGAGTGTCACCTTTGTGCCGGGTACTTCGGTGGACGAATTTGAAGCCGCCCTTACACCACAGACCAGGCTCATATTCCTCGAGTCGCCGACAAGCGTGACCTTTCGGCTTCAGGATCTCCGGACCGTCGGTGAGCTGGCACGACAACGAGGCGTGCACACGGTTATCGATAATACCTGGGCGACGCCGCTGTACCAGCATCCGCTGGAGCTCGGAATCGACCTGGTCGTTCACTCCGTGAGCAAGTATATAGGTGGGCACAGCGATCTCGTTGCGGGTGTCGTTATCGGCTCCAAGGCGCTGATGGACCGCATTTTTTGGGGCGAACTCCTCCCCCTCGGGCATATCGCCACGCCATCCAACGCCTGGCTGATACAGCGCGGACTCAGGACCCTGCAGATCCGCCTGAAACAGCATTACGAGAGCGCGACAAAGATCGCCGTCTATCTCCAGGGGCATCCAAAGGTCGATCGGGTCATATACCCTCCGCTGTCATCCCATCCGCAGCATGAACTCTTTACCCGGCAGATGCATGGAGGCAACGGCCTGATCACCATATCCCTGGCGGACCCGTCCGTCGTCGCGATCAGGCGCTTTACCAATGAGCTGCGCCACTTTCGGATCGGGGTGAGTTGGGGCGGATTTGAGAGCCTCGTATTTCCGATGGCCGCCAGGCTTTCTCCGGAACGGGTGATCGCCGACGGCAACGAACGACTTATCCGGCTCCACATCGGACTGGATGCCCCGGAGACTCTGCAAAAGGATCTGTCCGAGGCACTCAAAGTACTTTGAACTGCGACGGCCGTGGCGGCTATTGATGACGCGGGACACCGGGAAACGTCGGGACAACCTTGAACGCAAAATCGTGAACCGGATTGCCTCCAAAAGTTATAGGACTCCACCACCAATGATCTCATACAATGGTGTTATAATATAGCGAAATTTGTGCCGGATTGGCACAACAGTGCTTTTCAGGTTCTGTTCTGTGGGCCATGGATGTTCTCCCGAGTTCCGTATCCGGCAATGTGAATCAGGTCACCGGGAGGAGGTATTCATGGATCAGAAGTACAAAATTCATACGTATTCCTACATGGGGCTGCGAAAGAGCGTCGGGTGGATCGGCGTTCTCCTGCCCGCGGCCCTTGTGGTCGGAACCAATATTATCGGCGACGTACCGGGTATCGGACCCTCAATCAGCGGGTATTACGATTCCCGGATGGGCGACGTATTTGTCGGTGCCATGTGTGCGGTCGGTTTGTTCATGTTTTTTTACGCCGGATATGAACCGCTCGACGACTGGACCGGCAATGCCGCGGCGATATTCGCCATAGGAGTTGCCCTATTTCCGGCAGTGGGTGAATTCCCGCCCTGGGTCCGGACGATCCATCTTGCCAGCGCAACCCTCTTCTTTCTTACCCTCTCCTTTTTCTCTCTCTTTCTCTTTACCCGGGGAGTTGCACCGGAGAAGCGGACGCCACGGAAACGTGTCAGGAATCGCATATACATTGCCTGCGGGGTCGTCATGGTCTGCGCGCTCTTTGCCATCTTTATCTATTTCCAGGTCAGAGAGCCCGGCGACACATCGTCGTTTATCTTCTGGGGCGAGACGATCGCCCTCATAGCATTCGGCGTTTCCTGGCTTACCAAAGGCGAAGCGATATTTCCCGACAAGAAAAACTAACGGAGGAGGAATCTATGGAACGTGGAATTACGCCCCTGACGGCCGTTCTGATCGCGGCTCTCGTCATCGTGAGTGTGTTGTTGCTCGTGCAATACCTCGAACTCCAGCGAATGAGAAATGTCCTTATCGACGTTACCCTGACACGGATGGAAGAAGAGTACCGCGCCGCCCGGGAATCGGAAGTGCGGTATCTCAACGCGCTCCGCAACGAGACCGGTGAAATTATGAGCGGTCTCGAAATGATTCAGGGGCTGAACGACGAAGAGGAAGCGCTCCTGCTCAGGGGCAAGCAACTGGTGGATCGTATCGACTGGCTCACTTCTACCGTGGGATCCGGGTCAATGGCTTCGGAGAACGGTGAATAATGCGCTGCCTTCGGAACATTCTTCCGGGAGCAATGCTGATATTGACGGGCGCCATTGCCTGGACACAGACTGGCCCGGTCTTTCCGGAAGACACCGTGATCAGCTCGATACGCCCGGAAGTTCAGGAACACATTCGCGGCACCTTTTACGGTAACGATGAGTTGACGCAGCAAGACATCAATAACCTCATCGACCATTATCGGGAGCTGTATGCGAAAGTGGGCAGACGGGACAGCACCATCGTTGAGCGCTTTGTCATTGATGACGAACCGATAACGTTTCTGAGATCAGAAGAAGAGAAGCAACTGGCGGACGCGTATCGATTTGCCTATGTCGCTTCCACCGCCCAGGATGTGGCGATAGGCGAACTTGGTACACTCCTCGTCGATTATCACCAGCGCATGGAAAAAATCCGCGTTCTGAACGCGGAGCTTGGGGCCATTCTGGAAAGCCTGAAGACCGGGAACGAACACTCGAATGTGATCATTGCGTCCTTGCGGGAGAACGTAGAAACTACCCGGGAGGCGATTAACGGAATCTCCGGAGTTCTAGAGTCGTATCGGACCATTATCGATGATCAGTTTGCCTTGATCGATACGATTCGTGCCGCAAATGACACATCCCGAGGGCCGACATTCTCCGTTATCGGCGGACCGTACTGGGACTATGGTGATGAGTTCTCGGACTATCATGCGGCGGTAGGATCCTTTGTCCGAATGGACGTTTGGAAGCTGGAACTGGGGATCGGGTATTTGACGACCGTGCCGCCTACCGCGTCGAGCGTCCTTTTTGAAATCGCCCTTCCGCCGCTGCGGTAAGTTGGCGGGTGTACCGTATCATACGGCTGGAATGCCGACCGACCGACCCGGGACGAACACGAAATGAACGTTCCTTCAAGGGAGATAAATGGAAATGCCCCTCAAACGTATGGACAATGTGGGAGTAGTGGTTGAATCATTGGACCTCGCCATCGCCTTTTTTACCGACCTCGGTATGAGTCTTGTGGGACGCGCCGTCGTCGAAGGTGAGTGGGCCGGCCGCGTTACGGGTCTGGACAATCAGGAGGTGGAGATTGCCATGATGGTGACTCCCGACGGCAACAGCCGGATCGAGCTTTCCCGGTTTCTGACTCCCCCGGTGGTCGGCGACCATCGCACCGCACCGGTTAACACGCTCGGTTATCTGCGGATCATGTTTACCGTCGATGATCTCGATGAGACGCTGCGCAGTCTTTCAAAGTACGAGGTGAAGCTTCTGGGAGAGGTGGTGCAGTACGAAGATACGTACCGTCTGTGCTACATCTGCGGCCCCGAAGGGCTGCTTATAGGCCTTGCGGAGGAGCTGAAGTGACGGATGTCCGGCCGACGGGCACGCCCATTGAGCCGGTTGGGCGCCCGGCAGCATACGATGCGGCTACGCAGAACGCCGGCGTTCAACATATACAATTGAAAGAAAGGGAACGAGCGTGGACAGAGGGGATCATCTGTTTTGTGTGATTGCGGAATCGGAAGGATGGATCGATCAGGCGGCACGTATTCTGACGGAGACCTTTACCGCACTGGGCAACCGCACGTGGCCGGATTATGAGAGCGCCCGCCGGGAAGTGGAGGAGTGCATCGCGAAGCCCAACGTCTGCATCGGCCTGCGTGAGGGCGATGTGTTGTGCGGGTGGATCGGGTTGCGTCCCATGTATGAAAAGACGTGGGAGATGCATCCCCTGGTCGTCGACACACGGCATCAGAGGAAAGGAATCGGACGGCGCCTCCTTGAGGAGATTGAGCGGATTGCACGGGGGCGGGGCGTTATCGGTATCGTCCTCGGGACGGACGACGAGCGGTTTCAGACGTCGCTGTCTCTGACGGACATTGACGGAGACAATATCTTGGAGGAGATTCGGGCGATACGGAACGTGGGGAACCACCCCTACGAGTTCTATGAATCGTGCGGCTATCGCATTGTCGGGGTGATTCCCGACGCAAACGGGCCGCATAAGCCCGATATCTGGATGTGGAAGCGGGTGTGAGCGGCGCAGACCTCGCGGGAACGGTCTTTCGGGGCTGCTACCTATCGCCTTCCGCGATCATCGCCCCCAACGTCTCTATCGCGGTTCGCGTCCGGTCGGTGACTGGCGAGCCGTAGCTGAGGCGGATGAAGTTGCGAAAGCGGTCGCGACCGCCGAAGGCCTGGCCGGGAACAATGCTGATGCCGCGCTTCAGGGCCGCTTCAAAGAGGGTGAGGGAGTCTATTGTTTCCGGCAGTTCCACCCAGAAATAGTACCCGCCGGCGGGATCGGTCATGGCGATGGAATCGGGCCAGGTGTCCAGAATCACGTGTTTCAACGTGTGCGCCTGGCCGGCAATCTGTGTCTGCAGACGTTTCATGTGGTGGGTGTATCGCGCGGTGGAGAGAAAATCCGCCAGCGCCTCCTGCAGGAGCGGCGCCACTCCGAGAGTGGTTGCGGTCTTGAGCGCCCGTGTACGCTCGCGGTGCGCCCCGTCAAGTAACCAGCCGATCCGCATGCCCGGTCCGAGGGTCTTGGAGAAGGACGAACAATAGAGCACGGTATTTCCCTGGTCGAAGCTGCGCAGGGGCCATTGTGTCTCGTGATTGAAGGATGTCTCGCTGTAAATATCGTCTTCTATGAGGGGAACGCCGTGCCGGACGGCGATATCCACGGCGCGGCGGCGCGCTTCCGGGGGCATCACAAAGCCGAGGGGATTCTGGTGAACCGCGGTCATGATGATCGCCTTGACCTCGTTCTTTGTGAGGAGTCCTTCCAGGCTGTCCAGATCCATACCCCGCTCCGGAGAGGTGGGGACGGGAAGGATACGGCGGTGCAGGTCGGTGAGCAGTTGAATCGTTCCGAGAAATACCGGGCTTTCCACCGCTACGGCGTCCCCGGGAGCGGTGCACGCCTGTATCGCCAGACTCAGCGCCTCGATACAGCCGTTGGTAATCAGAATTTCCTCCGGGGTGACCGTCACTCCCCGGGATATCATGTGTTGCGCGATCCGACGGCGCAGGGCGTTACTCCCCGCCTCGTTGCTGTACTCGTGGAGCAGAGTGGTGCGATCACGGCTCATCCTTATCAGGGATCGGCTCAGTCCGCTCAGGGGCAGGAGGGTCGCGTCGGGGATTCCCGCACCGAGGGGCACGAGATCCGTGTCGTTACTCGCGTTGACGATTCTGCCGAGGATGCTCACCGGCTTGACCGGTTCCGACGGTGCTTCGCTCCCGGCACCTTCACGGGGATAGAACGTCGGTGTCCTCAACCGCCTGGAGGGCGCCGCGAAGTATCCCGACCGCTCCCGGGCGTAGACCACACCCATTCGTTCCAGTTCCCGGTACGCCTGCATCACCACCGACAGGGAGCACCCGTATCGGCGGGTCATCGTCCGCAGTGACGGCAGCTTGTCCCCCCGGGGAATAGCCCCCGATTGTATCGCCCGGGAGATGTGATCAACGATTTCGACGTACTTGAATAGGGTCCGTCCCTTTGAATCCTGTATCGAATCCTCCACCGGCAAAGGGTGAACTGTTATGGTCGATAAGTCAACAATCTGTGTCTGTTATGGTTGTGATTCGTCTCCTACCATGCATACCGAGAAGAAGGAGGATCGTATGGAAACGATTCTGATACCGGTGCTGCTCTTTGCCATTACTATGAGCATCACTCCCGGCCCCAACAACATGCTCCTTACCGCATCGGGTGCATCCTACGGGTACCGCCGCACGATACCCTTCATTTGCGGAATCGTCGCAGGTCTTGTGAGCCTCCTCGCCTTGAGCGCACTCGGACTCGGGGCGCTGTTTGAATCGGTGCCGGTGCTGCGGACCATACTGAAGGTCGCCGGGTCGGCATATCTCGTCTATCTGGCTTTTCGCATCGCCTTTTCCTCACCCGGGAAGACGGGAACGGTCTCCCGGGAACGACCGATGTCCTTTCTTGAAGGCGCGGCATTTCAGTACCTCAACCCCAAGGCGTACATCATGACCGTTACCGCCATGTCGGTGTATACCCTGTCGGGACCGGCATACGTGCCGTCGGCGATAGTGATCATCGCGGTCTTTGTCGCGATCACGCCGATTTCAATCTCCCTCTGGGCAGGTTTCGGTACGCTCCTGGGCGCGATGATGACCTCGCCGGGGTCCTCCCGCGCTGTCAGGCTGACCCTCGGCGCCCTCACCCTCGGTTCGGTGGCGTTTATCGTGGTGTGATGGAAAGTGGGAACGTCGATGAAAGTCGAAGTCTCGGTTCGCGCTTCCGTCTCGTCATGCTCGATCCATTCATGGTGGGAAGATCACGCAGAGATCTGAAGGTTACGTTATCGGGGGGTATATTCATCTACGAAAATGGATGCATGCTGTAGGTCTCTTACCTACAGGAGGTCTCATCGTGAAAATCGCTGTAATAGGTGCCACCCGGGGTATTGGTCTGGAACTGGTACAACTGGCCCTGGCAGAAGGCCATAATATTACGGCCCTCGCCCGCGACCCCGCACGGATGCCCGTCACTGACGGAAATCTGGAAATCATCCCGGGAGATGCAACGGATTTTCTATCGATCTCAAGAGTTGTCGATGGACAGGACGTCGTCTGTGATTGCCTGGGTACGGCAAGGGTGACGGAGAGGACGACCCTCTTTTCGAGTTGCGCGGAACACCTTACAAAGGTGCTCTCCTCCGATCAACTCCTTATCACGGTGACCGGTCTTGGCGCAGGCGATAGCAAAGGGCATTGTGGTTTCCTATACGACAGGGTTTTTCTTCCCCTTGTCCTGCGCAGAATATATGCCGACAAAGACCGCCAGGAACGCACCATTCAGCGCGCACTCACTCGTTGGATCATTGTCAGACCAGGCTTTTTGAATAATGGTCCACGGACGGGGAACTATCGGGTCTTGACCGATCTTGAGGGTATCCATGGTGGAAGAATCTCACGCGCCGACGTCGCGGATTTTATCCTCTCCCAGGCAAAATCGTCGCAATTTGTTGGATGCACGCCGATGCTGATCTATTGAGGCATCGGGAAGAGAGACGTCTCCGTATTGTTTGTTCATATTTTGTTTAACTCTCTGTTATGGATATAACACTTCAGTGGGCGCATCTTACGCCCCATGAAGAAAACAAACCGTCGTTTATTCGTTTCTACTGTTCTTCTCGTCTGCGCCGTTATCTCCGTCGGCGCCCAGGAACTTGTACTCAGTGAGACCGAAGCCATTGAACGCGCCTTCAAAGAAAATCTTTTCCTCCGGGCGCAACGGGTCACCCTTGCGACGGAAGAACGGCAGGCAGATTTTGCGTGGAATATCATTGTACCTACTGTCAGTGCAGGTGGATCTCTATCGCGGAGAAACGAAGAGATCCCGGCGCCGTTCCCTGCCGAGCCCTACCATACAACCGCGGGGTATTCCATTTCCGCGCAACTTGCGGTTCCCCCGGGAATTGTGCAACAGGTTGAAGCGGTTCGCCGGAATATGGCCGCCGCGCGTCTCTCATACGAGGATGCGGAAGAAAATATAGCCGAGCAGGTACGCAAGCTCTTCTACTCTCTCATTCTTGTCCAGGAGCGGCTTGGGGTGAACAGAAGCAGCGTCATTACCGCGGAAGAGAATTTTCGTCAGACCCGACGTGATTACGACAACGGACGTGTAGATTCCAGAACGTTGAAGCAGGCGGAACTCCGGCTGGCAGAAGCGCGCCTGGTACACGAGCGGACCGAAGCTTCCATGGAAGACTCTCTGGCGATATTCAAAAGCCTTCTCGGAATAGCGGAACAGCAGGAAATCCGCCTCAACGGGACACTTCCGGAAGACGGGACGGATCAATCCCTGCCCCCTTTTGAAGCGGGCAGCAGGAATGACATTGCGCGATACGAAGCGCAGATCCAGGCCCAGGAAGCGATGCTCTACGCAGCGAACCGGAGTCGATGGCTTCCGACCGTTTCTCTTACGGGAAGCTACGCACCGTCTACGGCGGACCCCTTCAATCCCGATAACGATACGCTTCACGGTGAGTGGACAGATTCCGGATCTCTCAGCGTCGGTCTCACCTTTCGGCTCGACGGGATGCTTCCCTTTTCACAAACGAGTATTTCCGAAGACCGGTCGGCGGCCCGGCTATCAGCGCTGCGTCTGGAGAAGCAGGATGCCCTGGATCGGGCACGGAGGGAATATGACTCCCTCCGACGGAACATAGAACGATCCCGGACGGCTCTGGAGTCTCGGAGGTTGAATCTTGGAATTGCCCGTGAAGTCGAAAACCTCACCCGGGAAGCATACGAGAGGGGTACGACCGATTTTGTATCTCTTATTGAAGCTCAGACGGATGTCGAAGAGGCGCGACTTGCTCTCCTTCAGGAAGCGTACAACCTGAAAAGCAGCCTCATTGAGATCGAATACACCGCGGGACGCGGTATCAAATAAAGGAGTGACCGATGAAAATTCAGACGATTATTGCAGCACTGTTGAGTGTTCTGCTTCTGGGTGGCGCGGTTTTTGTCGCTACACAGAACTTAGGAATTCTGAGCGAACGTTCTCTGAATGACGATGGAACTGAAGTAAACGGTGAGGTAACGGCGCATCCCGCCTCTATTGAGGAATCGAGCGCCGCGGTCGTTACGACAGCCGTTGCCGTTGAGCGAGAGCTTCAGGGAGAGGTGCGGCTGAACGGCGAGATTCTTGCGGAGATTACCGCCGTAGCCTATCCAGATACCGCGGGTACCTTGAAAAGAATGGTTGTGACCCCGGGGCAGTACGTCCGGGAAGGCCAAACCCTGGCAACCGTGGATCCCTCCCGCCCGGGAGCACAGTATGAGGAAAGCCCTGTGGTGGCTCCCATTTCCGGGTACATTACGTCGGTACACATTGATCGGGGCAGTGCCGTATCACCGACTGCGGGTATTGCCACCGTCGCAACACTGGACGACCTGAAAATCGTCGTCCAGGTACCGGAACGATATGTTACATCAGTCCGTCCGGGTATGGGCGCCACCTTTACGACATTTGCCCTCGGAGATCGGAACTATGACGCTTTGGTTGTGGAAATTGAGCCGGTAGTCGATCCCGCGACACGCTCCAAAGAGGTACGCCTAAAAGTAGTCGGTGACGCATCGGATCTCCAGCCGGGTATGTTTACCCGGATATCCCTGCCGGTACGCAGAAGTGGACGAGCCGTCACTGTCCCGTTTAGCGCCCTGGTGCAGGAAGCGGGAAAGACATACGTCTACGCGGTCGTAGAGGGGAGAGCGGAACGTCGGGAAGTACAGGTCGGATTAATCGCAAGAGACTATGTCGCAATCTCCGGCGGTATAGATGCCGGCACGGAAGTTGTCATGAACGGCGTACAGAAGGTTCAGGACCATGGAGCCGTACGAATTGCGGGTACCGCCGGGGAGAATAACTGATGGGTTTTGTAAAACAGATAGTCCGCCGTCCGGTAACGATTCTTGTTTTGTTCCTGGCGACGACAATTTTCGGCGTCTTTGCCTACCAGAATCTGGCTATCGCCTTTTTCCCGCAGGTCGACCTCCCGAGAATGTTGGTTACGACGGTGTATGCCGCGGGACCGGAAGAAGTGGAGGAGAGTGTTACCAAGCCGCTGGAAGCATCGCTGGCAAGTGTCCTGGGCCTCGATACGATTACCTCAACATCGTCGGAAGGGCTCAGTCAAATTATTCTCGACTTCGATTGGGACACCGATCTGACCGAGGCTACCAATGATGTAAGAGAATTGCTTGATCGGGCCGTGGGTGCATTGCCTCGTGAGGCGGAAGATCCCCGTATCTTCAGATTCGATCCCAACGCCCAGCCGATAATGACGGTCGCGCTGAATGGTGATAGAACTCCTGAAGAACTGAAGACTTTTGCCGAGGAGGTACTTCAGGCGCCGTTGGAACGGGTGGACGGAGTTGCCCGTGTGGAGATTGGCGGTGGAAGGACAGAGATTGTGAGTGTCAAGCTTGACGCGGCCGCCCTCCAGGCGTACGGCCTGACCGTCACCGGGGTCGCCGGGGCTTTAGGGCAGGCGAATAGTGACGGCTCCGGAGGAAAAATTACCGTTGACAATCGGGAGCTTCTCGTCCGCTCCACCGGAGAATTTGAGTCTATTCGTGAACTTGAACAGGCGGTTATCGGGTATGCAGGTTCCGGCCCTCAGCAACGTCCGATACTCCTGGAAGAGATTGCCGAAGTTGCCTTTGGCTATGAGGATGCCGCATCCATTGTTCGGGTAAATGGCGAGCCCGCCGTCACTCTATCCATTACAGCCGAGAGCGGTACAAATATCGTCGAGGTTGCCGATTCCGTCCGGGCAGCCCTTGAACCGTTTAAAGATATGACCCCCGAAGGGGTCATCCTCCAGATCACCAGCGATACAAGTACGGCAACGAAGGACACTCTTAATCAGGTTACAAACTCCCTCCTTATCGGAGGGGGACTGACGATGTTGGTTCTCTTTCTCTTCCTTCACAATTTCCGTGCGGCAATTATTATCGGCATGAGCATCCCGGTATCTCTTCTGGCTACACTCCTTGCGATGAGTTTCGGCGGCATTTCTCTCAATCTTCTTTCGATGGCGGGCCTCATTCTCGGTATTGGTATGATTGTGGACTCGTCCATTGTGGTTCTGGAAAATATCGACCGTCACCGAAAAGAGGGCGCGGAGTTACACGATGCGGCGACATTGGGAACCGGAGAGATGATTACCGCCATTACCGCCTCCGCCTTGACGACAATAAGTGTCTTTATCCCCCTTCTATTATTCCGGGATCGTCTTGGTATCATTGGTGTTCTCTTTGCCGACCTCGCTTTTGTCATTATTGTAGCCATTCTGTCATCCCTTGCAGTGGCGGCGCTGCTCGTTCCCGTCCTGTCGAGTACCTATCTCCCTCTCAAGGGGCATGGGGAAAAGCGTCGGGGACTCTTCGCAGGAATCGGTGACGGGATAGCCGGTTTCCTCGGCCATCTTGAAGCGGGCTATGGATGGCTTCTCGAACGTGCACTCGGTCGTCGTGGTCTCGTCCTTTCCATCGCCGTGGCTCTTCTGATCGTTGCGCTATCATTCATTCCGCAGCTCGGTTTTGTTTTTGCTCCGCCCGCCGCGGAGGATACGATTTCCATATCGATGACCCTCAGAGAAGGTTCAAAGCTCGACGACACTGCGAAGACCGCAGACAACGTTGCCCGCTGGATACGTGAAAACGTAGATGTCGCGGATACAATCGTCGTTCAAAGCGGTCGAGACGGCAGCAACAGCGCAAGAATAGAGGTCGGACTCCCATCGATCAATGAGGTCACCTATGATACGGAGGAGATTCAAGACGAAATTCGTTCATTTATCGCCGGACAGCCGGGTATCGAGTTTGACTTTGGTCAGAATGAAAGCAGAAGGCTCTC
Source organism: Alkalispirochaeta sp. (assembly GCA_965242725.1). Lineage (GTDB taxonomy): Bacteria > Spirochaetota > Spirochaetia > DSM-27196 > Alkalispirochaetaceae > Alkalispirochaeta. Next base: position 48,301 of record CBDESZ010000007.1, on the reverse strand, counting down.
GGGAGGGAGATCCCGTAGATATTGTGGTCCAGTCCGATAACCTGGACGGAGCCACGTTGGTGGCGATGCAAATAAAGGAATTGCTGGATAGGGAGTTCCCCGAGGTGACCGAACCTTCCACCAACCTGGGCGAAGCAAGTCCCGAGCTGGTCGTTGATATCGACCACAGCCGGGCGGCGGACCTTGGTGTAACGGTCTCGCAAATCAGCAGGGAGGTACGCGCGGCGATACACGGTACTACCGCCGCCAGGTTGAAAAGGACGGTACCGAATGGGACATCTCAGTCGTTCTTGCCGAAGATCAACGCGCGGATATTGGTGATGTGGAAGCCGTATTTGTCAGCGCCGCAAGTGGCACAAAAGTTCCAATTTCCTCTCTGGCTACGGTCCGGCTCGCTCAGGGTCCGACGGAAATAAACCGGGAAAATGAGAGCCCTACAATTCATGTGACCGGCGGACTGGCACCAGGTGCCCTTATCAGTGAAGTGCAACCGAGAATTGAAGGCACGAATACAGGATGCCCTTTCCATTCCCGGCGACATCAATGTTCAGTTCTATGGAGAGCTCTCGGAGATCGCCGATGCGGGGCGTCAGCTCGGTCTTGTTCTTGTCGTCGCAATTCTCCTCGTCTTTGGTATCATGGCGAGTCAGTTTGAGTCATTTCGGATGCCCTTTATCATCTTCTTCACCATTCCCCTCATGTTGATCGGAGCGGTGGCGATTTACGTTATCATTGGCGAACCGCTGTCGATGTTCTCCCTGGTTGGTCTCGTTGCACTGGCAGGAATCGTGGTAAATAACGGCATTGTCCTGGTAGACTATACAAATCAGCTGAGAACGCGGGGATATGGGCTTTACGAGGCCGCTATGGAAGCGGGGAAGACCCGATTCAGGCCGATATTCATGACCACCCTCACGACAATTCTCGGCATGGTGCCGTTGGCATTCTTCCCCGGAGACGGCGGACAATTGACGCAACCGGTGGGAATGACCATCGTGGGTGGGTTAACCTCCAGCGCGCTATTGACGCTATTTGTCGTGCCTGTTCTCTATACCTTTTTTGCCCCCAGGGGCGGTGTCAGAAAACAGGATATTCTGGCGAGTGCATAAGGAGGCGTCTATGACGGGATCCATCCTCATCGTAGAAGATGACGAGGACATTTCGAACTTGATCAATGCCTACATGACCCGGGAGGGATTTACTACCCGGGTCGCTTCCTCAGGAGAGGCGGCATTGGCCGCCCTCCAGGACGATACGTGGGATCTCATTCTGCTTGATATTAATTTGCCACAGTTGGACGGGTTTGAAGTGCTCCGGGAGATTCGGTCCGTAAGTTCCGTACCCGTAATCGTCGTGACCGCCAGGCAGGAGGAAATGGACGCAGTCTTTGGTCTAGGGGTCGGAGCCGATGAGTATGTGACAAAACCATTCTCTCCCAAAAGTCCTTGTCGCCCGTGTCCGGGCGCTGCTCCGGCGTACCGGGATTAACGACGGTCGTTCCCAGACTCAACACAACAACGAAAATGGGAGACCGGTACAAGTAGGGAAACATTGTGGTCAATGTGGAAACCGCCAGAGTTCTCCGAGACGGAACGGAAATACAACTGACTCCGCTGGAATTCGGGGTGCTGCGTTATCTGATCGAATGTGGAGGCCGCCCGGCGGGGCCGGAGGAGATATACCGATCCGTATGGAAGAACGAGTTCGGCGATGTATCGAGCGTCGCAGTTCACATTCAACGATTGAGGCGGAAGCTCGAAGAAGAGCCTTCTAAGCCGCGGTTTATTACCACCCGCCACGGGTACGGTTATGCCGTTGAACTTGATCGGCAGGAGAACGAATGAGGTTGCAAAAAAAGATACAACTTCTCGTTTTCGGAATGTCACTGATGCCGATTCTCATCCTGGGAACCCTTCTCTTCTCTCACGACAATCCTGAACAGAGAGACGGGAGAGGTAAAGGATTATTTTGAGTTTCGGTACTGGTTTGAGCAGAAGGTGCGGGAACCACTGGAGGAGGGGAGGATACCCGTTGACCTCTCGGATGAACCCAGGGGGTTTGTCGTTGTTGCAGATCACCGCGGGCGTGGTCGTTGCCACCACACACCCTGAAATGATTGCCGTCGGGGTTGGCAATCCACAGCAACAGGATATAGAGCCGGTAATGCGAGCCCTGACAAAGTCACAAGTGGTGTTGGAGCTGGTTACTGATACCTCCGGTAAAGAGTTTCGGGTGTTGTAGCGCCCTTCCGTCGGGAATACCGTCCTTCAGTTTTCCCGATTCCAGAAAGACTCGTGGTGTTGTCGTAATCTTCGGATTGATGCTTTTTGCGGGAGGCGTAGCGGGTACCCATATTGTGAGAGATTTTCAGCGTCGGCTGAATGATGTTGCATCTGCAACACATAGAATTGCCGCCGGAGACTTGACGTCACCAGTTGTTACGGACTCTCGGGATGAAATACGTGATCTTGCGGAAGATCTCGATCGCATGCGTCGGTCTATCCTGGAAAGTCAACAGCAGCGGAGTCGTCTTCTCATGGGAGTTTCCCACGATCTCGGTACGCCATTGACGACTATCCTTGGCTATGTCGAAGCATTGGAGGACGATCTTTTTCAGGATGAGGAAGACCGCCGACGATCCCTGCATTCTATTAGAAGTAAAGCCCAGCTGCTCCAATCACGTGTCCAGGAACTGATAGAGTTTGTCCGTCTCGAGACCGGAGATCTGAATGCACGATACGAAAAACTCCGCCTGGCGGAGTATTTGAAAGTTTCAGCATCCTCGGCGGAGGCGGACATTCATGTCATGAAACGTCGATTCTCGTATAAAATAGACCTTCCCGAGAAAACATCCGTGACGGCCGACAGGGCTCTCCTCGACCGGGTGATGGAGAATCTCTTTCAGAATGCAATTCGCCACACCGAAGAGGGGGATGAAATACGGCTTGCTGCAACGAGCCACGGGAAAGGACAGGTGGAAATCCGATTGGAAGATAGCGGGAAAGGCTTCCAGGATATGGAACCCGAAGAGGCCTTTGAACTGTTCCGTCGGGGCAGTAAAAGCCGCAATCAACCGGGTTTCGGCCTGGGGCTTCCGACGGTTCGATCAATTCTTGACCTGATGGGGATGACCATCCGTGCAGAACGGTCGAACCTAGGTGGAGCGGCTTTTATAATCTGCGTTTCTCCTGACGTGGCAAGATAGGAGCGTCGTACGGCGGCAGATTCCGCAAGGGTCATGTAATCCCCGATAGGTTTATGTTCATAAAATGTTCAACTTCTCTTAATGGCTATTAATAGTGTCATCGACGCATTCTTGGACGTATGAATGCTCTACACTATCGCTTCCTTATTGTTGGTTTTCTTCATTTCAGTGCAGCCGTTGGGGCGCTGTCGGAGGGACACGACACGTACCCCGCCTCGACGGTGCCGTATCCCCAAAACGGCGTCAGGACCGAAACGGCATTGATTGGGGAAATCCGATTTGAGGGACTTCAGCGTACAAATCCGTCTGTCCTGCTTCAGGCGATGGACGCCGCGCCCGGGATTGCGTACACCGAGGAGGTGCGAGAGGAGATTCGTCGGGACCTCAGAAGTCTCGGCCTGTTCGACCGGGTACGAGTAGAACCGGATCCTGATATGGTCTCCGGCAACCGCGCGATCATAGAGGTGATTGTACGGGAGCGTTGGACGCTGGTCCCGTTGCCGCTTTTTTCCGCAAATTCCGGAGGAACGAGTGGAGGGCTCTTTGTGATAGAGAACAATCTCCTCGGATACAACAAGCAGTTGATAACCGGCGGTGCTTTCGGAACCGCCGGATTCAACGGGATAATGGTCTACCGAGATCCGGCGATTCTTGGATCCGACTTCCTTGGCGAGACAGCTGTTACTTACGGCCGCTCGGAAGACAAGGCGGTCACTCTGAAGGACGAGACATTGGCAGAGTGGGAAGCGACAAATTCCACAGCGCGGCTGGGACTTGGCTATCGCTTTGGTGACGGTATGACTTCGACGACCTTTCTTGTCGTCCAGCAGGAACAATTTGTGGACGGGCGCCGTGCCCCCGGTGCAGGCGGGACCGAGACCGCCGCCTATCACGGAATTTCTATTCAATTCAGTGATCAGAATCCAATGCGATATTTCAACGCCGGATATGTTCTGGAGCTTGAGGGTGAGTACGAACTAGGCGGGGGGCGTGAGAGGGAGTGGACACTCGCGGGGGAGTTCTCCCAGGATTTCCCTTTGCTCCGGGATCATCGACTTCGCTACGCTTTGCGCGCGGAAGAAAGCAATCGGACCGACTGGAGAATGACGAGACTTGGCGGCGGGGAAACCCAGCGCACTATTGACCGAGAAAGTGTTCCTGCCGAGAGATACATTTCCGCCGGGTTGACGTATGAGTTGCCGATTCTACGCCCCGACTGGGGAACTATTACCGTGCTTGGCTTTTACGAAGGAGGCGTGCTCGTACGGAGCGAGGACACATATAACGGTGCCGGCGCGGGATTCAGATTGTACCTGAGCAGAGTAACACTGCCGGCTCTCGGCTTTGATCTCGCGTATGGAGCGAGTAGAGAAGTCTGGTTATTCAGCTTTTCAATCGGACTGGGAATGTGAGTCAACGGATGACATATCATCCGAAGTTCGTCCGAGAGAGGGAATAGTGCATGGAGAAACAGTTCATTCTATTGGTTGCGCGGGAAGCCGGGGAAGTTGTTCAGTTGAAGCGAGAACTCACGCTGCTCGACTTTACCGTGCTTGTGCTGACAAAATCGTCTAAAAATGGAGAGGAACTACCGGTACATGACACGATTCTCGGCGTCGCGGTCTGGGCATTTGGATGGACAAGAGAAGGCTTGTTCGAACAGGTCCGGACGTTAACCAATGGAGGGATTTTCCATCCAATTGTTATCGCGAATGAAATACCCGAAGGCGACCGCTTCCACCTTTTTCGATTGGGGATCAGTGCACTTCTCAGCGGTTCCCTTTCGAACCGAGAATTGGCGTTACGAATTCACGGACTACTGGAGATAAGTGGTCCTGTAAACACGGGATCAGCCGGAGTTGCGGCATGGCAGCTTGGTCGACATGTCATACGGATTGATGAGAACCTCCATAAGATTTTTAAAAACGGAATATATGTCAAGCTTACCGAGACGGAATGGCGTGTGCTCCATTATTTGGCCTCCCGGGCGGGAGCAATATGTTCCCGTGAGGCGATAGTCGACCATTGCATGGGATACGAAAGCCCGACGGCTTATCTCCGTTCCCTTGACACTCATATCAAAAACATTCGAAAGAAGCTCGGACCATATCCCTGGATTGAGACTGTCCGGGGATATGGTTATCAATTCACGGGGACGGTCCTTTCACCAATGGCGCGCGAAATGTGCCTAATCTGATCGTTCAAAGCGTTCCTCGACACACGCGGAGCCCTAATAAAGGAAGAAGACGCCGGGCGCTGACCCGGCGTCTTCATGAGGATCGTACAGGGGAGCATTACCTCGTCAATCTGAAAGGCCGTCCTTTTCTCGCCAGCTGCCCCAGTAGAGGGATCCGATCTCCAAATAGACCGGCAACTGGACCTGATCATACGTTTTTGCGAGAGCGCCCAGAGCGATGCCGTTAATCCGGCCGCTGTGAATACGATCTCCCTGTTGATCTTCCGCCACATAGAGGGAGTACATCGCCTCGGCGGTATCTTCGTCCAACGTGCCATTCGCCCGAAATTTGGACATATCTACACCGTTGGATTCAAAGTAGGCTACCAGCCCTTCAGGTGGAACGACCCGAATGGAGTTCGGGGCATTCTTTGCCTTCGGTGGAATCGCAACCGCTGATGTAACAACCAGGAAAGCCATGGCAATACCAGCTGTAACCCGCAGAATAGTTGATCGAAACATTGTAATCTCCTTCCCGGCATCTCTTTGACGCCGGCGTTTATTCTTGGGTTCAGGATACGGCCCTCCTCTGATTCGGAGCTGATGTCGGACTGTTTTATTTCTGTAGAAATGTATTAATCATCGTCTTCGGACAACCCGCCCCGACGGAGCGGGTTGTGTCCGGACGACCGGAGATGTGGCTCCGCAGAACGCTCGCGTTCTATATAAAGAAATTTCCGATCCACCTTGACCGATAATCGATAACGGCGGCTGTCGGTCCGCGCCGACATCCGTACCGGTCAATATTTTTTCCCGATGATACCGATCGTGGTGAGAATGCTCTCCATGGGGAAGGGAAGCTTCGCCATCGGCAGCGCCGCCATCGACAAAAGCGCCGCTTCACTGTCGTCTCCGGCAATGCGATTTGTTCGAATGAACCCGCAGCGTTCGCAACGGTGAATAAGGCTCCATTCTCCATCGGGGCGGACCCAAATAGCGATCGGTTTCATCACGCCCCGGCAATCGGAGCGGCGGTCGCCCGTTTGTTCGTCCACATGCAGGGAGTGAAGGAAGTAGGGACAATGGTTGCGATTGGCCGTGCCGTATGACGATTTTTCTACGGTGCGGCGGCAGTTGGCACATACAAAGGTGTTCGCTCTGGAGCGGGTGTGAGAATGCTTGTTGGACATAACGGTATACCCCGATTCACGTCACGAATGGTAATACCTGATTGGATGCCCTGTTCCGGCGAGTGAAACCGCAATATGTTGCGGGGGACGATGGGAGTACTCTGACGAGTGTGAAGGGAAATACCGACGTCGGATCAACGAACCGGTCTGACGGTTACCGAGACACACTCCTGAACAGGAGCACCTTCATCACAATAGCTGACATTAACGACCTCCTGTGGGTGAGATGAGAGTGACGATATATTCCCGATCGAGTTGCGTCAAGATCTTTGCTCCGGGTACTGCACGTCCTGCTATACTGTCGATATGGAGCGATACCGCGGCTGCACGATAACCCCTCTACCTCAGAAAACGCGGAGCGGGCGGTACGCGGTGGCGGTGTAGATCGACCGGGCCGGCAAAACCGCCATGTATTTTGCCGACGACGGGATCACCTACATTCTCAGGGAAGAAGCGGCCAGAGAAGGGATCAACCTGGCGCATCGCCTCATCGACCGCGGCGATGCGCTCCGGTAAAGTTCAGCGCGCGACGCGGCCGAGCCTTCTCTTCTGCAAATGATATGTGTTGTTATCCCGGAAACGGTCCTATAATGAAGACAAGAAGTTTCCTCAACGGGGAGGCTCTCCATGTCCGACAAAGCCCGAATCGCAAAAAAGGCACTCCGCCTGGTAGCCCTTTTACCGCTCTTTTTCTTCCTCGTCCTCTTTCTTCCCGCCGGAACGGCGCGGTACTGGCAGGCGTGGCTGTACTGTGGACTGTTGCTCGCCGCATTGGGTGTCGCCGTGCTCTATTTATTGAATCGCCATCCTGAGTTTCTCGAGCGGAGAATGCGCACAAAGGAACGGGAGCGTACGCAGCAACGTATACAGCTCGTCATTACGCCCATCATCTTTGCGGGGTATGTGGTGGCCGGTCTGGACCATCGATTCTCCTGGTCCGGCCTTCCCGATGCCGTTGTGGTGGCGGCGGACGTTCTCGTCCTCGCCGGTTATGTCTTCGTGATCGCCGTCTTCCGGGAGAACTCCTACGCCTCCCGGGTGGTCGAAGTGGTGGAGGGACAGACGGTGATATCCACGGGGCCCTACGCCTGGGTACGGCATCCGATGTACACCGGTACGATCATCATGTACCTGGCGACACCGATTGCACTCAATTCGCTCTGGGCGCTTCTCCTGTTTGTCGCCTATCCCGTTGCGCTGGTCTTTCGCATCAGAAATGAAGAGGCCCTTCTCGTCAGGGAGCTTGCGGGATATGCGGAGTACCGGCAGAAGGTACGATATCGCCTGATTCCCTTTGTGTGGTAGGGAGGTTATACCTTCCGTTTTTCCTCGTACATCGCCTCGTCGGCACGCTTGATGAGCGTTTCCAGGTCCCGGGCATCGTCGGGGTAGCAGCTGAATCCGCCGCTGACGCTGATGGGAATGATCCGCCCGTCGATGGAGAGGGGCTGATTAAGTTCGGCAATCAGGCGCCGTGCGACGTCGGTTATGTTGTCTCCCGACGTGACGTCGGCCAGGGCCGCCAGGAACTCGTCGCCACCCATGCGCGCTTTCAAATCCTTTTCTTTCAGGTGGTTTTCCATTCTGGAGGCGATATTTTTCAGTACCGCGTCTCCCGTATCGTGTCCGTACCGGTCGTTGATCTCTTTGAATGTATCGAGGTCGATGAAGACGACGCCGATGCTGCCCCCGTCGGCATCAGCTCGTTTTTTCAGCTTGTGAAAGAGATCCTCGAAATGTTTCCTGTTGGCCAGCCCCGTCAGTTTGTCGTGGTGAGCCTGATGTTCAAACTTTTTGAGGAGATAGATGACGACGGCGATGAAGGTTGTGAACAGGAGGGCGATGGAAATGATGTTGACGAGAAACAGGTACCGATGTTCCGCGATTTCCTGCTGCATCACCTGATCGTTGTAAACAATACCGACCACATAGGAGTTCCAACCCTGACCGTTTTCCCGATCACTCACCAGAGCGGGAAAGAATCGGTAGCTTCGCTGTACGCCGTCGATGCTTCGGGTACTTTCCTGCATTGCGCCGGTAATGACCGCCTGTCGTGCAAGCTCCTCTTCAAATTCGGGCACGTCGGGATTGAGAAAAGGGCGTTTGGTGTTCCTGAGTTTTGCGACGCCGTGCTTCAGCGGCTCCACGCTGTAAAACCCGATCTCTTCCACAAGCTCATACTCCGCCGTCAGGGAGGTGGCGTCCTTAAAGAGATTCAGACTCTGAAAAGAGGGGTACCGCTCCTCGATACTTACACTCAGTTCAAAGAGATAGCGGTTGTCCGGACTGGGCATGTAGCTGTATTTCTTGATCACCCCCGCCTGTGTTGAGAGATCAAGTCGGTCGACTTCAAACTCGTCTCCCGCCATCCGCTCCCGCAGGATCGTCGCAAAACTGCCGAATGTCGAGAAGTCGAGGCCCAGGTCTTCCTCATAAGTCGTCCTTATGATTTTCAGATTGCTGTCTACGATATAGATGTCGTATCCCGGGAATCGCTCCTGTAATGCGGCAAGGTCCCACGCCATCACATCGGGGTTGGTCCGGTACTCCCGTACCATCTCCTGCGAGTACTCCTGCATCTCCCGATTCAGCTGCTGCTCGGCGATCGCATAGGCGTCATTGATGTAGTTCACCGTCTGGAGGATGTTCTTCTCCACCAGCTGTTGCTGATTGCGGTACTTCTCTTCTACTACTTCCCGAATACTCGTGTACTGGGTCGAAAAGAGATACGTCATCATGAGCGCAATCGCGACGATGATAATGTACTTGACCTTGCTCAGGGTTTTTTCCAATGAGAATCCTCCATAGCTGGGTTCACCCCGGTTATTACGGAGATGATCAATCTGAAATGATTTTCCGAGAGTATCATTAATCATTGATGAAGTCATGGGCGGTCGGCGAAATCACTCCGCCGGGGAAGACGGCGTGGGGATGACGAATGATAGCCGATGTCATGGAACGTGCTCACGGTATCCATTGTCTACTATCCATTCACACCGTAAAAGTTCCCGACGCTCGGTTCCGCCACCTCGATAACGACACACATATGTCTGCAATCGAGATGGTCCTTTAACTTGCAGCTCGCTTTGCGGAAAGTGTAGAATTTCAGGGTGAGGCCGGTGTCGGGCATTCGAATCATATCAATGATCACGCTTGTTTCGTATGTTCTGATATCGATCGTTTCCTGCGCGGGGCGCGACATGGAGACGACCGATAGGTGGGACCAAAAGCCGTCGTACTCTCAGTCCGTAACAGATGATACCGTCCTGACCGTTTCAGGAAAGGTGAATAACGAAGAGCCTGCCTTTTTCACGCTCGAACAACTTATGGCCCTTCCCGCGAGAGAGTTCAGCAGTTACGATCCTTGGCTCGACGATACATCCTCATATACCGGTTTTGAGCTGTATTCTTTTCTGGAAGCAATGGGAATTGAGGGCACGGCAGAGCGGATAATTCTCACCGCATCCAATGACTACACTGCAGACATCGCGCTTGAAGATGTGAAGAAATACCGATACACGATCACGTATGCAGAAGACGGCAAAGTCTACAGCGAACAAGAGGATGAGCGGAATAAAAGCCCATTGTCTGTTGCCGTCAGACATGAAGACTATCCTGAACTTGAGATGGAGCTGTTGAAGCTCGACTATGTCTGGTGGCTTGCCCACATCGAAGTACGATGAACGATAAACAGAATAACCAGCGCTTCACGATACTGGTCAGTGCGATACTACTCGTTGTTGCAACGCTTTCTTCTGCGGGAGTCTTTTTCCTGCTGAACGAACGGGCGGTGATGCAGGATAGGTTCTCCGTCTATACGGAACACATCATGGAGAAGGCATTTCACCTGCACACGACGAGTCTGAGAATCGCGGAACTATCCACTATCGATTTTACTTCTCATGATCCGGATGCGTTCAGAACCGTTCTCAGTGAGTTCCGGGTCACGTTGTCGGCCTACTTCCGGGACTACCAGTCCAAGAGTCTTGAAGAGTTTAAAGAGGCTCTCGGCGGTGATCACCCTATCGTGGTCTCCGAGCTTCTGGAGAATAGCTTCCAGTTTGAGTCGAACACCGAAATGCTCCTTGCAGAGCTATCTTCTTTGAATCGTGAAGCAGACCCGGCAGTGTCATCCGCCGCATTGGAGGAACGGTTGACACCGTATATCCGCGGTGCGTTACAGGCCGCCCAGCGAATGCACACGGGCATCCGCCGTGCTGAGGCTATTGCGTTTGTTGAGCTGCGTCGGGAGATTCTCGGGCTCAATTGGACGACCACGAAGATAATTCTGATCCTGATCGTCGCATCAATTGGAAGTATCGTTACCCTGATAGTCGCTACGCATGAGGCAAGAAAACGTGAAGCTGAACTTCGTTTGTCGAATATCCGGCTTATTGAAGCCCAGAAGGCGGAAAAAGAGTTTCTTGCAAACATCAGTCACGAAATCAGAACACCCGTAAACGGCATCCTGGGCATAATCAGATTGCTTGAGAACGCAACAGGTGATGAGGAGCGTGATGATCTTTCCCATAGACTGCGTACGTCCGCAAACGATCTCTCCCAACTGGTTACCTCGGTGCTGGATGCGCGGGAAATTGAGAACGGGAATCTGTATACGGCGCCCGTCTGGTGTGAAATCCGCGACGTGATTTCCGGCTTTGTGGAGACATACCACGAGAAAGCGAGAGAAAAGGGGCTCACCTTCACGGTAGAAGACTTGACCGCCGGAACGCTGCTGTTTGTTGATCCGGATCGACTCAGTCAAATTGTATCGGCGCTACTGTCAAATGGAGTCAAGTTTACCGACTCGGGATTTGTGCGAGTCGTGTTTCAGTTGGACGACGCTGATCTAACGATATCTGTCGAGGATTCCGGCGTTGGTATTCCCCCCGAAATGTATGAGAGGATCTTCGATCGCTTTTTTCAGGGAGACCGCGGTTATACGAAACGACACCGGGGGCTCGGACTCGGGTTGTGGGTGGTACGTCAGATATGTTCACTTCTCGGCGGGGACTTGTCCTTTTTATCCCGGCCGGAGGGAGGAACGGTCTTTACCGCCCGTATCCCGGTAGAACGCAAGTCTGTCGTGGTAAATCCGGTTGAGGCGGTAGATCAAATTCTCGTAGCGGAGGACGATGCGATCAACCGTCTCTATCTTGTCAAACTTCTAAAGAAATACGGGTACTCCGTTTATGAGACCAGGGACGGACAGGAGGCGGTAGATGCCGTCGAAAAATACACCTTTCCAGTCGCGATACTTGATATCGCCATGCCTCGAAAGACCGGTATTGATGTTGCAAGACACATCAGAAAACGTGAGTCAAACCGTGAACGAGCCCGTACCGGTCTTATCGCTTTGACCGGACACTCCCGCACAGAGATCGAAGTTGACTGCATGGATGCCGGATTTGACGTGTTTGTCAATAAACCCTTTAGCGAAGGCGTTCTGCTCGGTCTTGTGCGGCAATTGAATCCGGCGGAGTAACATTTCTCATCGACGGACGTCCACAAAATTGGTATAGACGGCGATCCCTTCGATGGGCTGTTTCAGTTTCGCGCCGGAAGGATCTCTATCTCCACGCGGCGGTTCCGGGCGCGTCCCTCGTCGGTGTCATTGGGCGCCACCGGCTCCCGTCCACCCCGGCCGTCGTAAAAGAGACGGCCCGCCTCAATACCCCTGGCGGTCAGTTCATCGACGATCTTCCGCGCCCGCTGGTATGAGAGTTCCAGCTGACTGATTGCCGTTCCCACGTCGGCGGTATGGCCGATGACCATGATCGACCGGTCGGGGACACTCGCCAGGACCTCCGCGATACCGTCGAGGCGATCTTCCTCTCCGGGAAGGAGTACCGCCTGATCGGCGACGAAGCGGAGATTGCGGATCTCCAGGGAGACGCGATTGTCCTCTGTGGCGCGGACGGCGACGTCCTCGATTCCCTCCCTGGCGATCTGCTCGGTAATGCGAGCCGCCTCGCCGGGACCGTCAAAGTCGCCGGTACTGTGGTACCAGGTAAGGATATAGCCGGAGCGCTCCTCCATGGAGCCGGAGGGAAGGCGGAGCTGCTCCCGTATGGTAGTGCGTTGAAAGACCGGCGGCCCGCCCCCAACGGGAAGCAGCACGTCCAGATCGTGTCGGCCGTGGAGGGTGTAGTCCGACGGAAGCTGCGGCAGTCCCGCCACGATGTCCCGGGCGGGGTGGCTCCCGAGTTGTCCCCGCGAGAGGGGACCACGGACGGCGTAGATCGCCGTCACCCGGTGAACGCGCCGGTCCTGGTACATCTCCGTTCCCTGGTATGTGTATTCAGCCAGGACGGGGATTACCACGGCACGGTCGTCTTCCAGGTAGAACTGCACCGACCCCGGCGCCTGCCACGTGTCGCCCGGTGCCACCGCCTTGTCGGGAAAGCTGGGTACACCGCGGAAGATGGGTGCCCGCTGTCCCTCAGGAGCGCGCACCTCACCGGAGGGGAGGTATTCAACGGTGGCGTCCCGTCGGTCGGCGATACGTCGGGCGACGGTCATGCCGTCGCGTATTGAATCTTCGCTTACCAGAAGTTCGCCGTGGTACGCCCCGGAACCAGATAGCCCGGCGTCTGCCGGCCGGGATGGCGACCCCGCGTCACCCCGCGAGATCAACAGGAGCGCCTCCCGGCTCACGTGTCCCCGGTAGCGACCGTCGACGCGAATCGTGTATCCCCAGCGGGTCACGATTTCCACGTCACTGCCGAGGTCAAGGGAGAGGCGGACGGCGTCCTGCCCCGCCGCGGGTGATATAAAAACGACGAGAATGAGGATCGCAAGGGTCGTATTGATGAACGCGTGTCGTACGGGCATGACCACTCTACTCTCCCGTTTTTCCGGCGGAGAGGCAACCGTGGAAAAGCCGCCGTGGAGAGGGTGCGCCACAGCTTCGTCAGAAATCCATGGTGAGTACGATCTTGCCGACATGGCGGTGGGCGGCAAAGGCAGTCTGCGCTGCGGCGATTTCAGTGATCGGGAAAGTCCGCGAAACAAGGGGAGAAATTTCACGGTTTTCAATCCTTTTCACCAGGTGCGGGAAGACCGCCGTGTCGAGGACCGTGCAGCCGACCATCGTGAGATCTTTCAGATAGAGCGTTCGTACATCGAGTTCTACAATCGGCCCCGCGATTGCCCCGGCTGCGGCGTAGCGCCCGAAGGGCTTCAAAAGGTCGAGAAGGACGGGAAAGCTGTCTCCCGCGACGAGATCTATCACGACATCGACGGTATTCCTGCCGATGCATGTCCGGAGGTCCTCGTCCCGTCGATAGACGCGGTCGGCACCGAGGCGTTGCAGCTGTGACATTTTCTCGCGGCTTGTCACCGCAAGAACCTGCGCGCCCCGCGCCCGTGCCAGCTGAACAGCCGCCGATCCGACGCCGCCGGAGGCCCCGGTTACCAGTACCACATCCCGCCCGTCTACTCCGGCCCGGGACAGAAGATTCTCGGCGGTGGAATAGGAGCAGGGAAAGGAAGCCAGTTCCACGTCGGAGTACCCGCTCTGCACCGCATAGGCGTGTCGTGCGGCAACAACTGTATACTCAGCGAATCCGCCGTCGCACTCGGATCCGAAGTACCACGGATTGGTGAGCATCTTCCCCTGTGTCTCCCTGATCAGCGGTTCAATAATCACCCGCTCACCGATACGTCCCGGCAATACCCCATCGCCGACGGCCACAATGGAGCCGCACACGTCGGCACCCTGGATTCGTGGAAAGGTGACGGGATTGCCGCTCCAGCTCGCATCCGCGGCGGAAGCCGCGTCTTTGGAGTACCACGCCTCGCGAGTATTGATGTCGGTATTGTTCACCGCTGCCGCGGCAACACGTATGAGAACTTCCGCGGGACCCGGCGACGGCACAGGAACATCGTCACGTATCGCGAGTTTATCGAGACCTCCGTGTCCCGTCAGGAGTACCGCGTGCATTGTCGCCGGAATCTCTTCCATTTCACTCCCCTCATATAAAAATGAATCCGCCGGGACCGTACCGTGTGACGCCGTCACACGGGTTCGGCTGGTGCATCAGGCTTTGCGTATGAAAGGCGGGTGATCGGTCTGGTGCTGAAGTACCTGTCCAGTCCGGTAACGCACGCGCCGTCGATGCGGGAGAAATCGATGGCCCCGTCGGTATGAATCGCATTATCGGCGATGTGAACGGAGGCAACCTCTCCGATCACCATCACCGTCTCGTTGGGCATCTCGACACTCGAGTGGTAGGTCAGTGCGATCCGGAGGGGACTTTCCCCGACAAAGGGGGCGTCGCAGCCATCGGTGTAGGCAGGAGTGAATCCGACCGCGTCAAATTCGCTCACATGCGAGGGGTAACGGGCCGCCGTCTGATGTGCCTGTTTCACCATATCCGTTGTGACCGCGTTTATCGTGTATTGGCCGGTTGCGTAAATGTTTTGAAGGGTATGTCGCTCGACGCTCAACGGCCTGCTGACAAAGGCGATCAGCGGTGGGTTTGATCCGATATGTACGACCGAACTGACGATGGCGACGTTGGTTCTTCCCTCTTTCGAGATCGTTCCGATGAGATTCACCGGCTTGAAACCGGGGAGGGAGTTCACAAATGCGGCGCGGAAACGCCCTTCCATGGCGTCAATTTCGGTACGGGTGACCGTCATCACCGCATTACCTTTTCGATAGTCTGGGCAACTGCATCCGCCGCGTTCCGCCATCGCTTCCGCATCTCCTCCCGTTGCCGGGAATCCGGAAGGCGTTCATGGTGAAAGGTCAGCGTGGCGGCGTCTGCACCTTTTTCGGTGACCCTCACCTGGAGAATGGAGGGGCGTTCCCACCCGGGCAATTGAAAACGCATACGCATGTGAGAATCTTCACGGAACGTCGTTACCGCGAACGATCCTCCGCCAGCCATGCTGCCGGTCATCCCGGGAACAAAGTGGTCGATGTCGCTTCCTTCCCCGAGAATGATTTCGGCTCCGGAAGGACCCGTCAGTATCCGCCAGAGTGTCGGGGCGGGACTCCCGATTGTCCTGCTAACGCCGACCTGAAACAGACCGTCCTGCGTCTGGCCTTCAACACGACGCCCGAGAGACCGTTCAATCTCGACGGTGATTCCCTGGGCCCACCAGAAGCTGACATCGTAGGCCCGGTGGATATGCTCGGCGATTTCCTTGTGGTTCCCATCAAGGACACCATCGCTGCGTAATTGTTCGATCCACTCCTCTGCCGAGCGTCCCGTATTCTGCTGCAACGTGTGGCTATTCATCCTGTCGAAAGTACTGCCGTTTTTTTCGTTGTGGCAAGGAATTACCGGCACGGGGGCGCAACACGGTTGTATATACAGGTCATAACTTGTATTACCATCCACCGTTTTTTACCTTTAGACGTGGAGGTACTGGTTATGGCAGGCAATTCCTGGAAGAAAGTCGCCCAAAGTAAGGATATTTCCGAGGGAAAACCCTTTTCCGTCGATTTGAGCGAGGACGAAAGCGTCCTCATCGTGCGGAAGGGTGATGCTCTCTTTGCCTGGGGCAATGGATGCCCCCATGTGGGATGCCCTCTCTCGTGGGGCCATGTTCACGGCGACGAGATCATCTGTGGATGTCACAACGCCCGTTTTGACGTCACCACCGGAGCTCTGCGGAGCGCCCCCGCCCTTGATGACCTGCCGGCGTACGAGGTCCGGGAGGAGAACGGTGATGTGTATGTGGGGGATGTAAGCCTCGCCTCATTCCCGATGCCTGCGGGAAGTGACGACCGGACGGTGGTCATCGTGGGTGCCGGAGCGGGCGGAAGTGCCGCGGCGGAGACCCTTCGCCGGGAAGGCTTCGCCGGCCGGATCATCATGATCTCACCGGAAGGGCTGCGGCCTTATAACCGGACCCTCCTTTCCAAGTTCTATCTTGCCGGGGACATGGGATTTGACGCGCTGGCGATGCGCCCCGAAGATTTCTATAACCACATGAAAATCGAACTTGTCACCGGCCGCCGCGCCGCCTCGATCAAACCGGAAACAAAGAGCGTGGTCCTTGACGACGGCTCCGAGATCTCCGGGGATTTTGTGATTCTCGCGACGGGCGCGACTCCCAGGAAGCTGAAAGTCCCGGGTGCCGACCGGTCAGGCGTCTTCTACCTGCGCTCCTTTGCCGAAGGAGAGGCGTTGCGGGAGGCCGCGGCAGGCGCCGAACGCGCCGTCGTCATTGGGGCGAGCTTCATCGGTACGGAGACGGCAGGCTATATGGTCGGTCGCGGTATCGACGTGACCGTCGTGGCGCCGGAATCGGTGCCCTTTGAGCGTCTCTTCGGCGCCGAGGTGGGCAGGCGTTTTATGAAGATGCACACCGACGGCGGCGTCAAGTTCAGACTCGGAACGGGGGTGTCCCGCATTACCGGTAACGGGAAGGCCGACGGTGTTGAGCTTTCCGACGGAACAACGCTTCCGGCGGACCTTGTGGTTGTCGGCGTGGGAGTGACCCCTGTGGTCGACTATCTTGAAAGCTCCGGGCTCACGTCGGGGGGCGTCGTGCCCGTAGACGGCCATTTGCAGACTTCCACCCCGGGTATATTTGCGGTGGGGGACATCGCCAGTGTCTGGAAGAAGGACGGGGCCGACGCAGAGGCTGCCGGAGTGCGGGTAGAACACTGGGTTGCAGCACAGCGCCACGGGCAGGAAGTTGCCCGGTCGATTATGGGAACGGGAAGGGGCCTCTCCTACGCGCCCTTCTTCTGGACGCGGCAGTTTGAAACCTCCTTTGCCTATATCGGGTACGCACCCGATTTTGATGAAACGCGAATAAAAGGGGATATCACGGACGGCACCTTCCTGATCGGCTACTTCAGGAATGGAAACCTTGCGGCGGTGGGAACGATTGGAAAAGGCAAGAGCCTCATTCGTTACGGACTGCTCCTCGATGAGGGCAAAAAGATTTCGATAAGTGAGTTTGAGAGCGGTCTACGCTGAAGAGACCGCTCCGGTGACCTGCTGAAAGGCGTGCAGGACTTCGCCTTCCTCCGGAAGCCGGCCCGTCTCGTTCTTTGAAAATACAAGCCGGTCGTTCACTTTGACGTCGAAGACACCGCCGCTTCCGGTCAACAGCGTCACCGATCCGATATCCTGCTGATGCTCTTTCAGGAGCTCAGAGGAAACTGAAAGTGCAGGTTCCCTGAGATCACATGGTACGCAGTATTCGATGACAACATTTATATTTTTTCCGTCGGGGTTTTGTGTTGTACCCAAAATATACCTCCTGTCGGTCTGAATCGAAGTCGCACTGTCTGCGCAACGTCCGTCATATTTTCAACGTGATAATAATGAGAAAGTTAGTCAAGTTTTATTCCATGCCGTTTTGACCTCATGACGGAGGCGGCACATAAAAATTAATTCACGAAGGATGAAAAACTGAAGTACTATGACAGATCACACTCTTTTACGTTCTTTAAAGGAAAGGAACAATTATGCGTAAAACACTCAGAAAGAAACTTGTCACCCTCCTGATGTCGGTGGTGCTGGTCAGCCTTGTCGGCTGTTCGTCGATCATGGAGGGCGTTGCCGGAACGAGCGATCTGATAGGCAAGACACAGGCTCGTGTGAATCAGGCGGCGCTGGATGCGGTCGGTATCGGCGCTATGGAGGATGCCGTTCTCGCAACACTTATCTATACACAGGTTTTTTTCGCCGGAGGATACGCCGCCGGGTACGGAGATTTTGATGAAGGGGAAGGGGTTGTCTGGGACATTACGTCGAAAGACGATGAAGGCATCGAAACCATTCGCGTTGAACGAGCCCTCCTGAAACGCAATGCCGACGGAAGCGCCTGGTGGCTGCTGCGCTATTCCGCGGAAGGGGAAGAGGATTTTCTTTCCGAGGCGCTCATGAGCGATTCCTATGATCTCCTGGTCTTCCGGTACCGGGATCCCGAGACCGACGCAATCCGCGAGTGGATCCCGGAGCAGGACGGTGTCGAGGATGAAGAGGAAGAAGATACAGAGGATATGGAGCAGGTCGGTTACTACGACGGTGCCTATGGCGACTACGTTGTTGGTACCGAAAACGTGACGGTCCCTGCCGGTACGTTTCGGGCGGAACATATCGTGATCGAGGACGTGTATGTCCCGGAAGAGGATGACGTCGAAACGGAATCATACGAAGTCCGGTACGAGTGGTGGATTACCGGTGATGTTCCCGGTGAGCTGGTTAAATACATCTGGGCAAACACAAGTGAGGGGACATCGCTCTCGGGAGAGCTTGTCTCCAACGAGAAAGGATACACGACGCGGCTCGATTCGTTCTGACACGTCATTCTACATAGACCGGTGAACGGGCCGCCCCGCAACGGGAAAAAAGGGCGAGATTACATGGCGGGTTCGACAATAACATTCGTCGTCCTGGCGACTCTGTGCTGGGGTTTGTCAGGCGGCATCGGCAGTATGCTCATATCAGGCGGGTGGAACGCCTTTGTGGTTTCATTCTACCGGGGCGCCGTTGGACTGGTATTCGTGCTCGCCTGGCTCATCCTGCGTCCCGGCGGCAGCGGGCTGACCAATCGCCGCCTCTGGTTCTGGTCGGTCATTGCAGGTCTCGGTGTTGCCGGGAATTTCACCTTCTATTTTGTAAGCATCGCCCAGGGAAACGTCGCCGTGGCGGCTACGCTTATGTACAGCGCGCCGGTGTTCGTATATATCGTGTCTTTTGTTCTGAAACTGGAACGGCCCACGGCCTTCAAGCTGACGGCGATCGCGGTGGTGATGGTCGGCATCGTGTTGTTGACGAAAATGTACGACATCGATGCCCTGGACCTCACCGTCGTCGGTGTTGCCGCCGGATTGCTTGCCGGACTGTCCTACGGACTGTTCATTTTCGCCTTCAGTTATGCGGCGCCCCACGGCAGCCCGCAGGCAATTCTCTCCATCGCATTTTCAGTGCTTACGCTGATGCTCCTCTGGTCGACCGATACCGCCGAGATCATCGCGGTCCCCGCCTCTCCGGATGTGTTCCTCTTTGTACTGCTTGGTGTGCTTGGTGCCGGTCTTTCCTTCGTGCTGTATATCATCGGGTTGAGACATACTACGCCGACGGATGCATCCATCGTGGCAATGGTGGAGCCCGTCACGGCGGCGCTCTTCGGTGTGGTTGTCCTGAACGTCGCCCTTGCGGGACCGCAGTTAATCGGTATGGCGCTGATACTGATCACCGTAACCGCGCTGAGCGCCTGTTCCTCGTCCCGAGGGCCCCGGGCGTAGCGGGTACGGGAGAAAAGGAACAAACGGACGGAGTGAACAGGAACCATCCTGTTTGGAATGTCGCCGGCGATGGTCTATATTAGGTATAGATGACTGTTTCGATAATCATCAAAGGCGAGGGCAATGATTAAGCCGCCCATCCCTGAAGACGAATCGGCTCGTCTTTCGGAACTGCATTCCTTTCAGGTCCTCGACACGCCACCGGACTCCGAAATGGACGCGATCATGGACCTGCTTCTCGCCGTCACCGGCGCGTCCATGGGCACCATAACCTTCATTGACGCCGATCGGCAGTGGTTCAAGTCGCGCAGGAATATTTCGGCTCAGGAGACATCCCGGGAGGTCGCCTTCTGTGCCCACGGGATTCTCGGAGAAGATCTCATGGTCGTTCCCGACGCCCGGGAGGATAGTCGGTTCCGGGGCAACCCCCTTATCACCGGAGATCCGAATGTCGTTTTCTACGCCGGAATGCCGCTGCGGACCTCACGAGGACACAATATAGGGATGATCTGCGTCCAGGACAGGCGTCCCCGGAACCTGGACCCCATTCAGCAGTCGGTCCTGCGACGCCTCGCAAAGAATGTCATTACCATCCTCGAGTTGCGGCGGGAACAGGAGCGGACCCGTCGCATGAAACAGGAGCTGGAACACCGCGTCCAGAACACATTGCAGTTTCTCTCAAGTCTGATACACCTTCATTCCGGGACGGGGTATTGCGTTGACCAGGGCGAAGTGGACTGGATGCCCCAGTTTACCGCGCGCCTCGACGCAATGAGCTGGATGCTGCGCTCGTTCAACGCCTACAGCCATAAGAAATCCGTATTCGCCCGTGCCCAGGTATGTCCAATCATACGGGAAATGCTGCACGTCTTCGGGGTCGCCGTTCCCGATACCTCCTGGCCTCACATCACCGGAGACTTTACCATAGACAAGGACCGGGCGATGGTCCTTGCGTCCCTTGTCTATGAACTTGTTACGACGATCGTCGATCAATCACCTGATGGAGTTCCCGACGGTCGCCTTACATATGCAGATGACGTCGCGGAACTCGCCATATCTCACCCCGTTGTCGAGAATGTGTATTCTCTCCTCATCCAGGATTACCGGTTTGCGATCATTGAGACCCTTGCCCGGCGGCTGGACGCTGAATATTCGTTTGACTATGGGAACAGCGTCTTTACCGCCCGGTACCGCTTCTCCGTCGCGGCCTGACCGACCCCGTTTCCCTTCCGTTTACCTAACTCGCTGCGGCGTAGTTGAGTGCGCCTCCCGCGGAGAGTATTCCCCGCAGACGCTCCGAGAGCTCAAGGCGCGTCATGATCTCGACGTCGCCCAGGGTTATCGGAATCTCCGTCGCTCCCTGATCAACCAGGTCGCGTATCCCGGCTATGTGGATGACCGCCCCCTGGTCTATGCGGTCGTAGTCTGAGGGATCGCTGAAGACGAGCGGAACAATACCAAAGTTTACCAGATTGCTCTTGTGAATGCGGGCAAAGCTTTTGGCCAGTTTCACCCGCACTCCCAGGTAGCGTGGTGCCAGCGCTGCGTGTTCCCGGGAGGATCCCTGGCCGTAATTGTCTCCGCCCACGACGGCGCACGTCTCGAGGGAGCGGCACCGCTGGGGAAACTCCTCGTCTATCACGTCGTAGACAAAGTCGCTGATGGCCGGAATGTTGCTGCGGAAGGGAAGCACCCTGTTTCCCGCAGGCATGATAGTGTCGGTGGAAATGTTGTCGCCCACCTTGAGCGCCACCGTGACGGTCAGGTCCCGGGGCAGCGCGGGAAAGGAGGGAAACTCCTTGATATTGGGGCCGCGCTGAACCTCCACCGAATCGGAATCGTCCGCGGGATCGTGAAACCATTTTGGATTGAAGGCAAAGCGCTCCGGCAGTGTGACGTTCGGGCAGGTGCCGCGGGTGCGCGGGTCGGTGATATAACCGGTCAGGGCGGACGCCGCCGCCGTTTCAGGCGAACAGAGGTAGACCGCGTCGTCGGCGGTCCCGCTGCGGCCCTTGAAGTTTCGCGGGAATGTTCTGAGCGAATTGGTGCCCGAGGCGGGTGCCTGGCCCATGCCGATACATCCAAGACATCCCGGTTCATGGGTCCGGGCGCCGGCGTTTACAAGCTTGTTGATGCCGCCGGAACCGAGGAGATTGATCAGCGTCTGGCGGCTGCCGGTGTTGATTTCAAAACTCACCTCCGGCGCCTTCATTTCGCCGTCCACCATTTCCGCGGCGATCATGAAGTCGCGGTAACTGCCGTTGCAGGAGCTTCCGATGATCACCTGATTGAGTTGTACGTCTCCCAGCTCACGGGCGGGTCGCACATTGTCGGGATTGCTTGGACAGGCGACCAGCGGTTCCACCTCATTAAGCCGTACCGTCGTAACCTCGTCATACTCGGCGTTATCGTCATTGGGAAGGGCGACCCAATCGTCTTCTCGATTGTTCATCCTCAGCCACTCCCTGGTCACCTCATCGGACGGAAATATCGCCGCCGTTGCCCCGATGTCGACGGCCATGTTGGCGATCGTCGCCCGGGCGGACATATCGAGATTCGCTACGCCGGGGCCGTAAAACTCCATGATCGAGCCGAGGCCCCCTTTGACCGTATAGCGGCGGAGAAGCTCCAGGATGACATCCTTTCCCGAGACGAAGGGCTGGAGCGCGCCTTCCACATATATGCCCCAGATCTTCGGCGTGGTGATGTAGTAGGGCATGCCCGCCATCGCAAGAGCGACGTCGATCCCGCCGGAACCCATGGCGAGCATGCCGAGGCAGCCGCCGGTGGTGGTGTGACTGTCCGATCCGAGGAGCGTCTTTCCGGGAATGCCGAATCGCTGGCGGTGAACGTGGTGGGAGACGCCGTTGCCGGGAGGTGAAAGAACGACGCCGTATTTGGACGCGGCGGACTGCAGAAAACGGTGGTCATCGGCGTTCTTGTAGTCTGTCTGAATGATATTGTGATCGACATAGCTGACGGCAACCTCCGGTTTCACCCGGGGCACGCCGATCGCCTCAAACTCGAGATACACCATCGTGCCCGTCGCGTCCTGTGTCAGCGTCTGGTCGATCGTGAGGCCGATCTCTCCGCCCGGTTTCACCTCACCTTCAACCAAATGTTCCCGTAATATCCGTTCCGCAATCGTTCCTTTCATTTCCGGCTCCTTTTTCTAATATGTTGAGGTCGTGACTGAAGAGGCAAGGAAGGGGACCGCCATATTGACGCCGGTGACTCCTCCGGTTTAATCAGTTACAGGCACAAAGGAAAAAAGGAGCAACGTGATCAGGTCGAATGAACAACTTCGGGGCATGCTGATTACCGGCGCCACGGGTAACGTCGGGTCCGAAGTGTGCCGGTGGGTATCCGCGGGACCGGTCCCCATTCGCGGGGCGATAACTCCGGCGAGGTTGCGGAAATATGGAGCACAATCGCCCAACGTCACCGCGCCTCTTCACGGTGCGGAACCGTGTCCATTTGATTTCACAGACAATACGACGTGGGACGCGGCTCTTGCCGGAGTAGATAGGGTTCTGCTGATTCGGCCTCCCCATATCTCCAATATCCGGCGAGACCTGTACCCGTTTATCGCATATATGAAAGAGAAGGAGATCGGTCATGTCGTATTTCTCTCCGTACAGGGTGCGGAAACCAACAGGATCATTCCCCATCACAAGACGGAACGGGCAATTCTCGAACTCGGGCTGCCCTATACCTTCATCAGACCCTCCTTTTTCATGCAGAATCTGACGACGACCCACCTGCCTGAAATTCGCGATGAACATCGGATATTTGTACCTGCCGGAGGCGGGGTGACCAATTTTATCGACGTCCGGGATATCGGTGAGGCGATAGCAACGGTGCTCCTCGGGGACGATCATCGATATCGTTCGTACGAGTTGACCGGTGACACAAGTTACTCCTACTACCAGGTAGCCGAGCGATTGTCCCGTATCCTGGGCCGGGACATAACCTATCAGCCGGCGTCACTGATACCCTTCATACGATATCAGCGCTCCCGGGGGAGACGTTTCGGCCACGCTCTCGTAATGTATGCGCTGTATACGGTGACCCGCCTGGGGAAAGCGGGAGGAGAGACCGATACCATCCGGAACCTTCTGGGCCGGCCGCCGCGATCACTGGACCGCTTCATAGAAGACCACAAAGACCTCTTTTCCGAGGTACCCCGTGATCCCTCTTCAACCCTGTGAGGAAAAACCTGTAATTGTCGTAATCTCCGCCACGTCGTCCCGGTCCAAAGCCTTCCACGCGGCGACGCAAAGGGGATCAAAGTGACGGCCATCTTCCGACTCGATCAGATCGTGTGCCCGTTCGTGGGGCCACGCCTCTCGGTAGGAACGGCGGGAGGTGACCGCATCAAATACATCGGCCACGGCGAGAATGCGCGCCAGAAGGGGAATTTCTTCACCCGCCAGTCCGTCGGGATACCCTGAACCATCCCACCGCTCGTGATGGTTGCGAATCACCTCCATCTCTTCCTGCATCAGGCCGAGGTGGCGGCACATGCGGTACCCCGTCACGGGATGTTCCTGAATCACCGTCCGTTCGTCGTCGGTGAGGGGACCGGACTTGTTGAGTATCGCATCCGGAACGTGAACCTTGCCGACATCGTGAATGACCCCGCCCTGGGCCAGCGCCCGCAGCTGCTCAGGCGGCAGCCCCCCCCCAGCGCTTCGCCCAGCTTCACCGCCAGGAGCGCAACCCGGAGGTTGTGGCCCGCCGTGTAGGTGTCCCGCGCCTCGGTGGCAAGGACCAGCGCCCGCACGCTCGGTACGATACCCCGCTGCAGGAGCTCCCGGGCATCCTGGACAAAGAGACTCCGCACCGCCTCGGCGATCGATCCGTTTGACGAGTACTGGCGGATCAGTCCCACAATCAATCCCACCATCGCGGCTACAAGGAGAAAGTGATAGGTCCACCAGCTCATGTTCCACACCGTTCCGGTGGTGACGATCACCTGAGTCGCGACGAGAAAGCCCGCGGCGTAGGTGATCGCCCGTTGGAGGGGAAAGCGGGAATATCGCCAGGAGTTCCAGTAGCGAATACCCGCGGCAACGAGAATTCCGAGGGTTACGGCGGCGGTGATATACCGGAGGGGAGGCCGATCAACGGGGATCCACGTGATCAACATCGGATTGACAATTCCCGCCACGACGACACTCCCGAGCACGACGACCCATATCGTCAGAAGCAGCGCCGGACGACGGGCGAGGGGAGGGACGATCCGACGGTCCGCGGGCAGTGTGGAAATGAGGAGCCACACCGCGAGCACGGAAATACTCAACTGGGCGGCAACGCCGGCGAGGCGGAACTGATGGGGCTGGAGAATGAGTCCCGGCGTCGAGAGACCGTGGAGGGCAAAGATAAGCGCCAGCGAGGTAAAGGCGATTGAGAGACTGACCACCTGGACATTCCTCACCCGTACCCCCGCTACGCCGACGGCCACAGAGAGGCCCGCCGCGAGGAGCGCCGCAGCGGAGGTGATGTAGAAATGGGGGACCGGTGCGGCTATGGCGATGTCCATCCCCGGCCGCAAGAGAAGGAGACCGTACCAGATGAGCGGTATCGCAGCCGCAAGGATCGGTCCGACGAGTGACTGTCCGCTGTCCCGTCTCATTCCTAAAGAATAGGTACGGCAGGTGCAGGAGAGCAAGTGTCCCTCATGTGATCGCGGTCACAGACCGTTCAGGTTTCCTCGACTATACTGGAAGTACCGGATATCACAGGAGGTAGGATCATGGAATCGGAGTGGGACGGATCCCTCAGCGTAGAGATCGGTGCGGCCGGCATCAGCGTATTTGAGGCGGGAGCGCTCGCTCCCGGCCAGGTGATTCTATCGGTGGCGGAGGCGGGATTTCCCAACCGGATGCTTTTCAATGACGCACCGATCGGGTTGTGCGAAATGATCGTATTCGGCGCAGAGAATACGATGGCCGCCCGCATCGTCGACTCAGAGTATTTCCCCGCCCATCCGCGTCTTCCCCGGAGGCAGGACTTCCTTGGAGAGATTCTCCCCGTCTCGATCCGGATCGGGCGCATCCCCTTGGATCTCGCCTCGGCGCATCGTCTTGGACGTAACGCCGTCGTCAATATGGACGCACCGCCGACGGGGCCGGACAACGCCTCCCTCTCCATTGCGGGGATACCCGTTGCTACCGGCACCATCGTCATTATGGAAGACCGGTACGGCATTCGCCTCGACACCATACACCGTCCCTTTCCCGTCGTCTCGGGAGTACGGACGACCGGTGCCGTCATAGATCCGGAAGAACCTGAAACCGTGCTGATATTCGACTTCAGCCGGCCCGACCGCTTCTCCCGGGACCAGATCGACAGGCTCGTCATGATACACCGCCTCGTCGCCGGAAACCTCCAGGGTGATATACCGGGGCTGCAATTGTACGGCATCGATCAAATGACCTTCGCCGAGGCCGTCAATTACTTCACCCGACGGGGCCTGAGGGAAACGTCGGTACTGGAGCTTGTCCGACGGCCCTCGTTGCTACGGGAGGACGGCGGCGACGGATCGGAGCTCTTTCTGTATGAGCCGCTCCCGTGCAGCCGTCCTCTCTCGGCGGAATCGCGGGCGATGATAGAGCAATCACTTTCGTCCCGGGGAGTCTTCCGACGCAGTCCGGTGTTCTATTTCTCCCGGTCTGCAACGTCCGGTGACGCACGGAGCGGACACAACGGAGCGGAAATATCCCGCGCAATATCAGCCGGCTGGCGCGATCTTGTGGACTTCCGGCTGCGATCGCTGGAAGCCGGAGAAGGGGAGATTGCAGTTCCCGCATATGAGATGACCGTCATCGCCGAGTTTACCGATTCCGAGGGGCACCCGCTGGCGGCGGTACTCTATCCCTATCTCACCCTGGAGCCGTATCTGGCGATTCTGGGGCAATGAACATGGAATCTCCGGAACGCATCCCTCCCTTTGACCTCATGTCCCATTCCAAAAGCATGCAGATCATTTCCCGCGCGCGGAATCGACAATTGTCGCCGTTTATGGCTACGTCTCAAACCGGTCAACCCGCGTGGTTATCTCCGCGATGGCGTCACGGTTGCCGTTGGAGAGTTCGTTCAATGCGTTGACGGCGCTGTTGATTTCCGTCGCCCCCGTCGAGATCTCTTCGATTGATGAGCGGGTATGATATGTGCGGTCCCGCAGTTCCGTGACGGAACGGAGAATCTGCTCGTTGGCATTGGACATTTCGCCCGCTCCGGTGTGAACGGTATCGACGATATTCTGGAGTTGCCGGAGCGCGGCACTCACCTGGTCGCTCAGGCTGCCCTGTCGGTCAGCGCCTTCCGCGACGCGGGAGAATACGTGATCTACCGTCGAAATCGTATGTCCAACGAGGTCAAACAGTTCAAGGGTCGCTTCCGTCTGTTTGGAGGTGTTCTGGATTTCCTGGTGGATGCCGCTGATTTCCTTGCCGATGAGACTTGATTGCTGGTTTGCCTGATCGGCGAGTTTTCTGATTTCCTCGGCGACGACGGCAAAGCCGCGGCCGCTCTCTCCGGCGTGGGCCGCCTCTATTGCCGCGTTCATCGCCAGAAGGTTTGTCTGGGCGGCAATACTGACGATAAAAGTATTCGCCTCCTGGAGCTGCACCGACCGCTTCATGATCTGCTGGACCGCGCTGCTCGTCCCCTCAACGCCTTCGCTTCCCTGACGAATTTTCTCCCGCAATTCCGCAAGTTCCGTCTGGGTCGCCCGAACGTCGTCGACCATTGCATGGATCGTCGCCAGCATCTCGTCGATATGTCCCGTAGTCTGGAGCAGGGTGTCGTGTTCGGAAGTCATCTGGCTCTTCAGACTGTCGATGTTCCGTGTCAGCTCTTCAACCGACGTCGCCGTCGTGGATACCTGCTCTTCCTGTGAGTAGACCTGCGTCTTGACGCTCTCGATATTCGCGGTGATTTGATTGATTGCGGCGGCGGTTTCATTTGAGTTGTCCGCTAGGTCCATGCCGAGGTTTCGGAGCGTCTGCACCGATTTCTTGATGCCCTCGATCATCTCCTGCAGCGCTTCCACAAAGCGATCGAAGCTTGCCGCAACGCGTCCGACCTCATCGTTCCCCACCACGGCGACGCGTTGTGTCAGATTACCCGCACCGCCGGCGATCTCGTTCAGAGACGCCTCGACGGTACGTAACGGCATCGTCAATCGCCGTCCCAGTACGAACACGACGGCAACAAAGGCGATTATCGCAAAGACGGAAAAGGCGATGAGGATTGTCGTCAGAGACGTCAATGACTCGCGATTGACTCCCCGTATTTCCGCGACGATCTCGTCGATTTCGTCGTAGTAGTTGCCGGTGCTGATGACCCAGTCGTAGGGTTCAAAGGCAAGTGAATATGCCCGTTTGGGATACGGTTCTCCCCCCTCTTCTTTGGGAAACCAGTACTCCGTGAAGCCGCCGTCGGGATCTGATGCGACGTCAAGAATGTTCTGAATGATCATCGTGCCGTTTACATCTTCAAGATTGCTCCGGTCGGCGCCCTCATTGTTCCGGAGAAAGTGGTGGGCTATCATGATTCCGTCCGTCCGGTCCGCCCAGAAGTACCCCGATTCACCGTAGCGTGCTTCCCTGATGACCACCCGCGCCAGCTCCTGTGCTTCTTCAAGGGTGAGATCTCCATCAATATAGCGTTGGTGAATTCCCTCAACGGAGGTGACGACGCTTTCCACAAGCATCTGAATTAGATGGTCATAGTTGGCCAGGAGACGCTCCCTGCTGGATTCCTCCGCCTCCCGCTGGAAATTCGTTACTGAAAAAAAGACGAATACGGTGAAGGAAATCATGATAATCGTCGCCAGGAAACCGGTAACAACCGCGATTTTCGTACTGAGATGGCGCATATAAAATATACTATGTTGGGAATTTCGATTCTGCAACTGAAAAGTTTCGTACGGTCTATGCGTCCTGTCGGAGTTTCGGCGCTCACGTGGATACCCGTCTATACACCCACCGTATAGCCGGCTATCCATTTTGACCCTGTTTCCATCGGTGTCTCCACTCCTTCTGCCACGCCGGTCCGGTCGTCGGCAGGTAAACAGGCACTCCCAGGATGAGACCGTTTCCGCGCGGCTGCGCCGGAGAATCCATATAAATATCTATATTGCAGGGACTTGTGACATATCCGTGTGACCGATCCCGCGTTTCCACAATCCTGTAGCGACCGGTCCGACATTTCGGCACGGAAATTGCTGTGCAAAACTAACTATCCTATAAGGAGGGTGCCATGAAAAAGGTACTGTTTGTGTGTGTTGCGCTGTCTCTGCTCGCACTGCCGGCCTTCGGTTCCGGTCAGCGCGAGGCGGCAGGTGAAGAGCTTACCTTTGCCTTCGTACCGGGTATCGCCGATCCGTTCTATTTCACCATGGAGCGGGGTATCCAGGAGAAAGCGGAGGAGCTTGGTGTCAATATTATCGTCGCGGAGTACCCCAAGTCCTGGGGCCCTGAGGCGCAGGTGCCCATTCTGGAAGCGACCGCCGCGCGGGGCGGTATCGACGCGATTCTCATCGCGCCGACCTCCGTGGACGCCCTCATCGCTCCGTTGAAGAAGCTCCACGATCAGGGTATTGAGATCATTACGGTGGATACCTTCCTCGGCGACGGGGACTATTCCCGACAGAGCGATTTCTCCTTTCCCCTCGCCTACATCGGAACGGACAACTATCTGGGCGGCAAAAACGTTGCGGAGCACCTTGCCGCCATGGTCGGTGAGAGCGGAGACGTCTACGTAAACACGACAAACCCCGACGTCTCTTCGGTCTCCGATCGGGTGCGCGGTTTCCGTGACGGTGTTGCGGAATTTCCCGATATGCGTGTCGTCGCCGTTGACTACAACCTGGACGTCCAGCAGAAGGCGATGGAGCAGACCCTCACGGCGCTGCAGTCGGACCCGGACATCGTCGGTGTCTTCGGTACCAACGTCTTCAGCGCCCAGGGTGCCTATCAGGCGGTGGTCAACGCCGGTCTCACCGGTGCTGTGAAGATCGCGACGTGGGATGCGACGGAAACGCTGATCAACGCCCTCAAGGAAGGGGAGGTCGATCTGGTCCTGGCGCAGAAGCCCGCTGAAATCGGCTCCCTCGCCGTGGAATGGGGCTACAAATACTTCATGGAAGATGCGGAGGTCCCCCACAAGGTTATCCCGGGCTTTGAGTTCTTTGATCAGGAGAACGTCAACGATCCCGACATGCAGCAATACGTGTACCGTCGCTGAGACGGAATGTGACGGAATGTGACGGATGCCGGCGGGCGTCCGGTCACGCCGAACAATTTCTCGTGCCGACGGGACCTTTTCCACCGGAATTCGCCCCGTCGGTATATGCTGCATGAGGAGGAGCTCACCGTGTCTGACAGTTTGTTACAGAAGCGGGGTTTCCACCCCGGCCGGACGGGAGAGACGATCGCCCGCTATTGGGCGTTCTTTTTCCTGCTGATCCTGATCGGCGTCTTCAGCGTTACCGGTTCAGGCTTTTTCAGTCTCGTCAATTTTCAGAATACCCTTCATCTTTCTACGACCTTTCTCATCCTCGCCGCGGCGGAGACCTTTGTCATCATCTCCGGCGGAATAGACCTCTCCGTGGGTTTTGTCATGGGTCTGTGCTCGGTGAGTTCCGCAAAGGTCATGCAGATCATGCACGCCGCCGGGACTCCCGTGGGTACCACCATCGCGACGGGCGTTCTTGTCGCCGTGGTACTCGCCCTCATTCCCGGCGTGGTCAACGGCATTCTCATCGCCCGGTACAACGTGCCGCCCTTTATCGCCACCCTCGGCATGTGGGGTATTGCCAACGGGATTACCCTCCACATATCGGAGGGGTTTCCCGTGGGATTTCTTCCCCAGGCGCTTACGCGGATCGGAAACGGTTTTCTCTTTTTTATCGAACCCTCCGGTGACATGTCGATGTTCGTCATGCCCCGGGGGCTGGCGCGGGAACAGATACGGGAGCTGGTACGGCTCATTCCCAACTCCACGGTATTTGTCTTTCTCCTGCTTCTGGTGCTCTGGTATGTGCTGCGTCACACAAGGTTCGGTCAGCACACCTACGCAATCGGCGGCAGCAAGGATGCGGCAACGCGGGCGGGCATCCCCGTGAGGAGGCACATTATCCTCATTTATACCCTCTCGGCGTTTCTCGCGGGCATTGCGGGGATATTCAACGTCTTTCAGACGGGCATCGGCAATTTCACCCCCTTTTCGGCGATGTACGAGCTCTTTGCCGTCGCCGCCGTCGTCATCGGCGGTGCGAGCCTCATGGGAGGCAAGGGGCGCCTGACCGGCTCCATCGTGGGCGTGCTCATTATCGGTGTCCTTGAAAACGGCCTCGCCACGTCGGGGGTGGAGCCCTTCTACCGATTTATCGCGGTAGGCCTGATTCTCATTCTGGCGGTGGTGATCGATGAGCTCTTTCCGGATCTATTTTAGAGGGGGTACCCGTGAGTGACACAGCAGGCGCCCTCAGGCGCCATTCGCCAATAGCGCAGGCCCTTGCAAACCGCTGGGCCATCTACTTTCTTGCCCTTGAGTTTGTGCTCTTCTCGATTATCGCCCCGGGATTTCTCACCCCCCGGGGGGTGCAGATCATCTTCTTTTTCGGCACCGCCACATTCCTCCTTGGCGTGGCGGAGACCTTTGTTATCATCACAGGTGGAATCGACCTGTCCGTCGGTTTCGTCATGGGCCTCGCGAGCATCGTATCCGCCAAGCTCGTCGTCTATTTTACCGCCGGTCTCGGCTGGGCAGCTCCCGTGGCCATTATCGTCGGTGCCCTGGCGACGATGGTCATCGCCCTTATCCCGGGACTGGTGAACGGGGTGCTCGTCGCGTACATGAGGGTACCGCCCTTTATCGCGACCTTTTCCATGCTGAGCATCGCCCACGGCGTCTCGGAACTCCTCATAGAAGGTATTCCCGCCAAGAACCTGCCCCACCTGGCGGGACTGATCGGCAACGGACATTTTCTGTATGTTGCCCGGGGCTACGGAATCTCCTTCTTTACCCGCCCCGAAGTTCCCCGGCGGACGGCGGTGCTGGAGCTCGTGCCGAATATCGTAGTCATCACCTTCATCTTTGTCGCCGTCTTTGCATTTCTCCTCAAGCGTACGCGCTACGGCCAGCACACCTACGCCATCGGCGGCAACATCGACGCGGCGATCAGATCGGGAATCAAGGTGCGGCGCCACCTCGTTTCCATTTACATGCTCTCGTCACTCTTTGCCGGCATTGCGGGGATCGTCTATATGTTGCAGTACGTGACCGGCAAGGCCGACGCGGGGGCGGTACTCCTTCTCGACTCCATCGCTGCGGTGGTCATCGGCGGGGCGAGTCTCTACGGCGGTCACGGTTCGATCTGGCGCACCGTACTCGGCTGTCTGATCATAGCGACACTGGAGACGGGATTACGGATCATGGGGATACCCACCTTCGACAAATATATACTGGTCGGCCTGATCCTGATCTTTGCGGTCCTCATGGACCAGCTCTTTCCGGAGCGCGTACACAAGGAGGCAACGTGATGAGTCATCTTCTGGAAGTGAAAAATCTTACCAAGCGCTTCGGCGGACTCACCGCCGTCAGCGATGTATCGATACACCTCGACGCCGGTGAAGTGGTGGCGATCGTCGGAGACAACGGCGCCGGAAAATCAACGCTCATTAAGATGATCTCCGGCGTCTACGCCCCCGACGAGGGGTCCATGTATTTTTCAGGCAATGCGATGAACGCGGCAAATCCGAAGGAAGCGCTGACGCTGGGCATTGAGACGATCTATCAGGACCTCGCCCTTGCGGAGAATCTCAACGTCTACGCAAACATCTTCCTCGGCCGGGAACCGGTGCGGAAAGTCCTCGGATTCATTCCCGTCCTAGACCATGGGTATATGCACGGCGAGGCAAAGGGTGTCCTGGAGCGGCTGGATATTCAAATCCCCGCTCTCAGGAGTCGGATCAGCACCCTCTCCGGCGGCCAGCGGCAGGCCGTCGCCATATCACGATCCATTTACTGGGACGCCCGGGTCCTCATCATGGATGAGCCGACGGCGGCGCTGGGTATTGCGGAACAGCGGAAAGTCCTCGACCTTGTGCGTTCTCTCAAGAAACACGGACTCGGTGTTATAATTATCAGTCATCAGCTCCATGACGTCTTTTCCGTCGCGGATCGTATTATCGTCATGCGACGGGGTACAAAAGTCGCCGATCTCACGGCGGAGGAAACCAACTCCGACGAGATCGTCAAATACATCGTAGGAGCTGAAACTGTAGAGAGTTAATGCGGCTATTCTATCGGTCCTTGTACTCATTTATCGCCCTCATCCTCTTCCAGGCGGTGCTGACGGTCTTCCTGGTAACGAGCGTCACCGACCGCACCAACAGCGAGGAGGCGCGGCTGGAGCTTGCACAGAAGGCCTCCGTCTCCTACGACGCGGTCACCGGCTGGATTCGGTCCCTCTGGAAAGAGATGATTACCATTCAGCAGGAGGGCGCCCTGTCGGTGACGGCGGATCCATTCTCCGCCCGGGGCCTCCTTGAGCTGGAGGACTATTATCGCAGCCGGCTGTTCAGCTCCGGCTTCGACTACTTTGTCATCCGTCAGGAACCGATGTCCTGGAACCGGGCGGTCGTCAACCCCGCCTATCAGCTGGCGACGCTCGCCCCCGATACGTTTTCAATTGCCGCGGATCACCCGACGATCCGCTATTACCGCGACGGCGACGCGGTAGCCATGGTGGGAGGGTTTCGGCTTTACGGCGACGGGGAACGGGCGCTTGATCTCTTTGTGGCAAAGCATATGGATGATACCTTCTGCCGGGTCATCGCATCCCGCAGCAACGCGCCGGTCATTCTCTCTACGCCGACCTCAACGATCGGGGGCAGCGTCAACGTGCCTGCTATCGCCGCGCCCCTCGCCCTGGGCGACATGGAGCTCAGCTATCGGGAACACGAGCCGACGGCACTGGGAGATGAACGGTTCAGG
Source organism: Alkalispirochaeta sp. (assembly GCA_965242725.1). Classification (GTDB taxonomy): domain Bacteria; phylum Spirochaetota; class Spirochaetia; order DSM-27196; family Alkalispirochaetaceae; genus Alkalispirochaeta. The sequence goes on along the minus strand of CBDESZ010000007.1, from coordinate 14,492 downwards.
GCCGCCGTCAAACGCCTCGGACGGATCGCCCCCACCGGGGAGACACTCTATCTTGCAACGCTTGTCTCCGACAGGAGATATGCAGACCGCATACGTCTCGTCACCAGAACGGCCTTTCTCGTCTCCACCATTGCCGCCGTCCTGAGCGCCTTTTTCAGTCTCTTCTTCTCCCGCTATTTAAGCCGACCTGCGCAACTACTCATTGCCGGAATGCGGCGGGTCAAGCGCGGCGTCTTTGAACCGCAGCTCGACTCCCCCCGGGGAGATGAGTTCAGCGCCCTCTTTCGGGGATTCAACAGTATGGCCGCGGAGCTGCAGGAGGATCGCAATCGAATGGACCGCTACATTGCGGAGATCACCCAGCTCAAGGAGTACAACGAGGCGATCATTCACTCAATCGGCGCGGGAATTGCCATTATCGGGCGGGAGCTGCGGGTGGAAAAGGCAAATGCGACGTTCCGTACCATTGCGGGGCTCGCCGGCGAGGGAGACGGACGGGAACTGGCGGCTCTGAAAGTCCCGTTCCTTGACGGTGAAGTGTATCGGCGTATTCACGAAGTTGTTCGGGGTGACCGACCGCATTTCAGCAAGCGCATCCGCAACCCCGGTGACCGCGTCTACGACGTCAAGCTCTACACCCTTTCGCCCCACATTGAAACGGTCCAGACCGAGGGATGCGTGCTGGTTGTGGAAGACGTGACGATTCGGGACGACCTTGAGAGCAAAATGTACCGGGCGGAAAAGATCGCCTCCATCAGTCTCCTCTCCGCCGGCGTTGCCCATGAAATCAACAATCCCCTGAGCTCGATTACCACCAACGTGCAGAATCTGATCTCCGAAAACGAGGATCCCGAACAGGGCGCCACACTCACCCTCATCGATCAGGAGACGCGGCGCATAGCCGGAATCATTCGCAATCTGCTGGACTTTGCCACCGCCGACCGCGAAAACGACTCATCCTGTGACGCCGCCCGTGTCATCAGGGAGACGACGGAGCTCTTGCGCTCCTATATGGAACAGAGCCGGACCGTTGAAATCGTCGTTGCCGGAGACGCGGAGGCGCTCCCGGTGGCGATAGGGAGTGATGAGTTGCGACAAATCCTCATGAATCTCCTCATAAACGCCTCCCAGGCGATAGAGCGGAACGGTCAAATCGTCGTGGAGACGGCCGTCACATCGGGCGGTGTCGTCTTGCGGGTACGTGACAACGGATCGGGTATTCCCGATGAATATCGTTCCCGGATATTCGACCCCTTTTTCACGACGAAGCCCAATGGAAGGGGAACCGGTCTCGGACTCTCGGTGGTCTATGGCATCATCACCGAATACGGCGGCACCGTCGATGTGGAAAGCCGCGAAGGGGAGGGGACGACGGTGGAACTATTCCTGCCCCAGCCGGCAAAGGAAGTGGTGATTCATGGCTGAATACGGTCCGGGCGTCCTGATCGTAGACGACGAGGAAGGAATCAGAATCGGGCTCACCCGCCTCTTTTCCCGGAACGGCTATCGCGTCCTTACGACACCGGATCCCGAAGATGCGGTAGGCCTCCTCAGGGAACACGAGCTCGACGCCGCCATCGTGGATATACGGTTGCGCAACGGACAGGGCGGACTTGAACTTCTGGGACGGTTGAGGAGCTTCGATCCCGATCTGGTGGTGATCATGATCACCGGATACGGAAGCATCGAGACGGCGGTGACGTCGATGCAGTCCGGCGCGGCGGACTACATCCTCAAGCCCGTGGAGAACGACCACCTCCTTGAGGTTGTGAAAAAGAACCTGGAACTCCGGGAACTGCGCTGTGAAAACCGGTACCTGAAGGGAGAACTCAGGAACAGCCTCTATTCAGATCAGTTTCTGACGCGCAATCCCGCACTCCGTCAGCTCCTGGCAACGGCGGACCGGATCAAAAACACGGAAGCCACCGTTCTGCTCACCGGAGAGAGCGGTACGGGCAAGGAGGTTCTGGCGCAGTACATTCACTTCACCGGTGACCGGAGAGAGCGGAACTTTGTGGGCATCAATTGCGCCACCCTGAGCGAAGAGCTGTTGCTCAGTGAACTCTTCGGCCATGAACGCGGCTCCTTCACGGGGGCGATGGAACGGAAGGTGGGCAAGTTTGAGGTTGCCGACCGGGGGACGCTCTTTCTCGATGAAGTGGCGGAAATGTCGGTAAACGTCCAGGCAAAGCTGCTGCGGGTTCTGGAGGAAAACAGCTTTGAGCGCCTCGGCGGCAACCGGCGCATCCGCGTCGACGTCCGTGTTATCGCCGCCTCAAACGGCGACCTCACGGAGCGGATTCGCGACGGCCGCTTCCGGGAGGATCTCTATTATCGATTGAATGTCATTCGATTCGAACTGCCGCCGTTGCGGGAGCGCCCTGAAGACATCACGCTCCTGGCGGACCACTTTCTCCGCTATTATGCGCGGCGGTACAACAAGGGGGTCCGTGCGTTCAGCCCGGACATCCGCCGCTGGATGGAATCCTATCCCTGGCCGGGCAACGTGCGGGAGCTCAAGAACGCCGTCAACCAGGCGGTCCTTCTCGCCGAGGGAGAAATGGTATTCGCTCTGCCTCAACAGAACGCAGCAGGCCGCGTCGAGCCGTTCCCGGGGAACGGCTCGGGCGACGGTGTGGGCGAGGGAGTCCCGCCGCTGGACGGCCATGAGACGCTCGCCGGGCGCATGCAGACGATCACCCGGCGTTATGAGAGCGCCCTCATCACCGAGAGTCTCCGCCGGAACGGGGGCAACCGTTCCGCCGCCGCCCGGGAGCTGGGCGTTACGAGAAAGACGCTCCGGGACAAGATGGATCGCTACGGACTTTCCTGACACTTTTCCATACCTTCCCACCGGAGTATGATTGCCGGCGTGTTTCCCATCTTTCGGCAACTTGCACCGTACATACGACCCTATACCCCTGTCCTCGCCGGCGCCGTCGTAGCGATGCTGTGCGTGGATATTATCGCCTACGGCGTCCCCCTTGCGATCGGGCATATTACCGACAACGTCTATCCCGCGGTGGCGGCCGATCCGTCGGCGCTGCCGCAGCTCTGGCTCTTCGGCGGTGCGCTCCTCGCCGCCGCGCTTGTCCGGGGAGTGGTGGTTCACCTCATGGTCCGCGGTTACTGGGCGGCGGCGGAGCTCCTCGTCCGGGATCTCAGAAACGCCCTCTACTTCAAGCTTCAGCATCTGGACATGACCTTCTACGACCGTTCCCGGACGGGGGATCTCATGTCCCGGGCCACCTATGATATTCAATTGATTCGGAACTTCTTTGCCTTCGGTATCGAACACCGCATACGGATCGTCCTCATCTCCGCCACCGTCTTTGTCCTCATGGTACGGCTCAACTGGCGCCTCGCCCTGGCGGTCTACACGGTGATACCCCTCTTTGTGGGGGCGATACTCTATTACAGCAACAGGATGGGCCGCGCCGTCCAGCGGCAGCAGCGGCAAATGGGGCGGTTGAACAGCCGCCTCCAGGAAAGCGTCACGGGAATCAGAGTCATCAAGGCATTTGCCGTTGAAGAGACGGAGATCTCCCGCTTTGACGGGGAGAATCGGGCGATGCTTGAGCGCGATCTTGAGGCGGCGCTGCCCCAGGCGTATCTCAACCCCATACTCCTTGTCACCGAGGGCGTCGGCGCCGCCGTGCTCCTCGCCGTCGGGGGCGTGCAGGTTGTCAACGGCACGACCCAGCTTGGAACCCTCGTCGCCTTTGTCACCTATCTGGGCATCATGGGCTTTCCCTTGCGGATACTCGCCTTCAACACGGCGATGGTGAACCTCGCCCGCGCCGCCGCCGGGAGGATTACGGAAATCCTCGACCGGCCGGACCAGCTGCGCCACGACCGGGGAGCCCGGCGCACCCGTATCTCCGGGGCACTGACCTTTCACCACGTCTCATTCCGCTACAAGGACGGGCCGTGCGTGCTTGAAGACGTGAATCTCCACATGGAGCCGGGCAGCCACATCGGTCTCTTCGGCCTTACCGGATCGGGCAAGAGCAGCCTCATATCCCTCATTCCCCGGTTCTATCTCCCCACGGAGGGCTCCATATCCATAGACGGCATACCCATAGAAGAGTGGGAGCTCCAGACTCTGCGCAGCCAGGTGGGCACGGTATTGCAGGAGACCTTTCTCTTTTCCGCCACCATCAGGGAGAATATCGGATTCGGCAGGCCCGACGCCGATGAGGAGACCATAGTCGCCGCCGCCCGGGCCGCGGAGATCCACGATTTCATAACGACGCTGCCCGACGGGTACGAGACGATGATCGGTGAACACGGCGTCGGTTTGTCAGGAGGGCAGCGGCAGCGGATCGCCATTGCCAGGACGATTGTTCAGGATCCGCGCATACTTATCCTCGACGACTGCACATCAAGCCTTGACGCGGCGACGGAACGGCACATCCAGGATCAGCTCCGCCGTCTCATGCATGACCGGACGACGATCATCGTGGGACAGCGCCTCACCACCCTCTCCCTGGCAGACCGCATCATCGTGCTGAACGACGGAACGGTGCAGGACATGGAATCCCATGAAGTCCTCCTCACCCGGAACGACCTCTACCGACGCACCTGGCATCAGCAGCGCGCCGCCGCCGAGGCGGACACCGGAGAGGAGCCTTACCGATGATCACCCGCTCACGGACCCGGGACATACCGGTGCAGAAAGAAGAGAGCGAAGCGCCCTTTGACTGGTCGATCTTCCGCCGATTGACGGCGTACCTCAAACCCTACGGCGCAAAAATGGCGGTGATGTATGTCATGGCGACAATCAACGTCGCCGCCACCATCGTCATACCCATCCTGCTGCAGCGGGGCATAGACAATCACATCGCCCGGGGGAGCACCGACGGACTGCTGCCCCTCGTCGGTGCGATGGCGGGAGTCATCGTCCTCCTCTTCGCCTCCGCCCGCCTGCAGGGTACGCTGATGATGCGCATCGGATACCGGCTGCTCTATGACCTCCGGCGGGACCTCTTTGCCCACGTGCAGAAGCTCTCCTTCCGCTTCTTTGACACAAATCGAACGGGACAGATCATGAGCCGCCTTACCAATGACATCCAGGTGCTTGAGGAGCTCCTCCGGGCGGGGCTGGATACGGTTGTGGTGGACGTGCTCATGCTCTTCGGCATCGCCGGGGCGATGATCGTCCTCGATCCCCGGCTCAGCCTGATCCTTGTCGTCACGGTGCCCCTCTTCATCCTCATCGTCTTCGGCCTGCAGAGCCGGCTGCGCCGTGCGGGACGGCGCATACAGCGCGCCCTGTCTGCGGTAAACGCCTTTCTCAATGAATCGATATCGGGCATTAAGGTGATCCGCGCCTTTGCCCGGGAAGAGCTCAATACCGCCAACTTCAACGCAATAAACGAGGAGTACTTCAACGAGGCGCGTCGCTTTTATCCCCTCAACGCCTGGTTCTGGCAGAGCGTTGCCACCCTCGCCCTCACGGGAACGACGATGGTCGTTGTCGGCGGCGGCATACTCCTCGCCCGCGGCGCCGTCACCGTCGGCGTCATCGTCGCCTTCCTCTCCTATGTGAACCGATTCTTCCAGCCCCTGCAGAAGATAAGCAACATGCTCAACCAGGTGAGCCGGGCGATGGCATCGGCGGAACGGATATTTGCAATGCTCGACGAACCGGTGGAGGCGGGAGCTGAGGAAATATCGGGCGGGAGGATATTCGGCGGAAAGATATCGGGTGGAAAACAGCGTGTCGGCGACACACGTTCCGCGGGACCCGCGACGGTACGATTCGACAACGTCACTTTTGCCTACAACCCCGACGAGACGGTGCTGCACAACCTCACCTATGAAGCGGTGCCGGGGGGCATGAACGCCATCGTCGGTGAAACGGGCTCCGGCAAGTCCACCATCATTAACCTTCTCTGTCGCTTCTACGAGCCCGCCTCCGGTGCGATCATTGTGGACGGGGAAAACCTTGCCGACTATGACCTTGCCTCCTATCGCCGGAACGTCGCCCTTGTCGCCCAGGACGCGGGCGTCTTTTCCGGCACCGTCGCAGACAACATCCGCCTGGGAACGCCCGGAGCCGACGACAGTGACATCAGGAATGTGGCCGAGGAAATGGGCATCGCCGGGATGATCCGCGCCCTTCCCGACGGATACAATACGGAAGTGGGAGAGCGGGGGCGCCTCCTCTCCCTGGGACAGCGGCAGCTCGTCGCATTTGCCCGGGCGCTCCTACGCGATCCCCGCATTCTCATCCTTGACGAGGCGAGTTCCTACATAGACTCAACGACGGAGGCGATCGTCCAGAAGGCGATGGTCAGGCTGAGCCGCAACCGCACCACCTTTGTCATCGCCCACCGCCTCTCCACCATTCGCGACGCCCACCGCATCATGGTCCTCGACCACGGCCGGCTTGTGGAAGAGGGAACGCATATCGAACTGATGTCCCGCAACGGCCGCTACGCCGAACTTGTACGATTGACCGGGTGAGGGGACGGGCCGCTGTAATCACGCCGTGCCGAAGAACTCGGCGTCACCGATAACGTCACCTTTTTCCATGGCGTCACCGCCTGCTCGAGGTAGTGCCATACATCAATGAATCCATTTCCCGCCATTTAGGATCGACCCAAAAACGCATTTCGATACATTCCGACGTGACCTATCTGGAAAACTTTGTTATCGATAATCGATTATTGCTTGCGTTGTGCAAAAACCAGGGATAAAATCAATGGAAGTAGTACAGCGATGAACATAACATTTCACAGAGGTCATTATGGGAACTTTACGTGCATCCATTGAACAGACAATCCGTGACGCCGTTGGCGTAGCGCAACACGACCAACGACCGGACTCGGTCGCTGCAGCCCTCAATTCAATTCACCCGGGTGATCTGGATGTGTTCTTCCACGCCGGGTTGGACAGTACCTCCGTGACTACCCGACCGATCACGACCGGACTGCCGGCTTCACCAGGTGCTGCGGCGGGTGAGGTAGTTCTGGATGCAGCAAAGGCGGTTACAATGGCTGACGCAGGGCGGTCGGTGATTCTGGTGCGATCGGAAACGACACCCGATGATGTGTTGGGCATGCAGGCCGCCCAGGGGATTCTGACCGCGCGAGGTGGGCTTGGTTCTCACGCCGCCATTGTTGCCCGCGGTTGGGGAAAGCCCGCGGTGGTTGGCGCCGCCGACGTGCATGTCGTTGCCGGTGGTATCGAAATTGCCGGTACCCCGGTGAGTGAAGGTGACTATTTGACTATTGACGGAAGCACGGGAGCCGTCTACATAGGTGAGCTTGAGGTGTCATCCCATACGCCTCCCCCCGAGCTCAATCAACTGCTCCACTGGGCAGATCAAGTCGCGCAGACCGGCAATGTTGCAGTGCGAGCCAATGCGGATACCCAGAGCGATGCAGCTATGGGTCGAACATTGGGGGCAAAGGGAATCGGGCTGTGCCGAACCGAGCACATGTTCCTGTCACCCGATCGACTCCCCATGATGCGCCGCTTCATATTGAGCGAGACGGCTGAAGAGGAACAAGCGAGCTTACATCAGCTTGAACAAGCCCAGGTTACCGATTTTGAATCGGTGTTGGAGGTCATGGACGGGTTGCCGGTAACAGTTCGCCTGTTAGACCCGCCATTGCATGAGTTTTTACCGGATATCCTGGAGCTCACGACCAAAGAGGCGCGCGGCACGTTGAGTAACTCCGAGGCAAAGGAGCTGGCGGCGGCGCGGCGGCTGCGTGAAACAAATCCCATGATCGGCACCCGGGGGGTGCGGTTAGGTATGGTGCGCAGCGGTTTGTACGAAATGCAGGTTCGCGCGTTGGCGAGGGCGGCCGCAAACCTGTTGGAGCGGGGCAAACACCCGCGGATCGAGATCATGATTCCGTTGGTAATTAACGAACGTGAGCTTTCTATCGCCAGACAATGGGTAACCGACGCGCTGGATCAGTCGGGTCACCCGGGTTTGGCCGCCGATTCAATTTTGATCGGGGCGATGATTGAAACACCCCGCGCCGCTCTGGTAGCAGGTGCCCTATCACAATCCTCCGACTTTTTTTCCTTTGGAACCAACGACCTGACCCAAATGACTTTCGCCTTTAGCCGCGACGATGTTGAGTCTCGTATGCTTCCGGCGTATCAAAAGCGGGGGATTCTCGACGAGAACCCCTTCGCCGCGTTAGACCTTGACGGGGTGGGCGCGCTTGTAAAGATCGGATGCCAGGCGGCCCGTGAGGCGAAACCATCGATCAAACTCGGCGTATGCGGTGAACACGCCGGTCATCCTGACTCGGTGAACTTTTTTATACGGGCCGGAGTTGATTCAGTGAGCTGCTCGCCCTTCCGTGTACCACTTAGCCGTCTCGCTGTGGCGCAGGCTTTGCTCGCCTCAGGTCGAGTGTCGACGGAATCCGTTCCGTTTACTTTCGACGATTTTCGTCCCCCATCAACTGATTCTGTCTCCGCGTCGTCCGTTCAGGCCGGGGGACAAACGCCGGCGGAGGCACCGTTAGATGTATGTGAAGATTTCGTGCTGTACGTTTTGCGGGTACGCGGTTTCATCACTCCTGATGGACTCATGGAAAGTCTGGGAATAATTCCCACCGAGATATTGGACAATCTTGTGGCCAAAGGTCTGGTAAACCATATGGAACCTCGCAACATGTATACGCTTACGCCCGAAGGGTCTGAAGAACAGCAGCGTCGCCTTGCCTCGTCTGCCGACCCGGCTTTGGCCGAGGCGCTCTCGCCCGCCTACGAGCGTTTTCTGGAACTCAATACCGAGTTCAAAGCACTGTGTGGCAGCTGGCAAATGAAAGACGGCTGTCCCAATGACCATAGTGACGCCGCCTACGATCAACTGCAGATTGATGCTCTTGCGTCGCTTGCTGAGAGAGTCCACCCCGTCATCGTGCAGCTGGCGACGCCCCTCCCCCGCATGACTCGTTACAACGGCCGCCTGCAGGAGGCCGCTCGGCGGGTGGCGGCCGGTGAAACAAAGATGTTTACCGGCGTGATGTGTGGCTCGTTTCACGATATATGGATGGAGCTGCACGAGGATCTCATGCTGCTGCAAGGCATTGACCGCGCGGAAGAAGGCAGTTTTTAGAAATTGCTGGTATTTTATATTATAGATACTCGTTTGTATAATTATTTATCAAACGGTGACAGCGAGAAAATCTCCCGCGTTGATAACGCGTGAATCTATCAGGAGGTCTGATATGCGGTGTTTTCAATATGAGCGACCGGAAACGGTCGCCGGCGCCGTGGAACTGCTTGCAAAGTACGGATCCGAGGCACATATCCTCGCGGGAGGTACAGATCTGGTAATCGCGTTGCGCGGTCGACAGGTACGTCCCAAAGTGATAATCGATCTCAAACGAATTTCTGAACTTGATCCTGCCGTCAGAGTAGTCGACGGCGTACTGAAGATCAGCGCCAGGACGGTAATGACGGATATTGAAGAGAGTACTGTTGTCAAGGAGCACCTTCCGGCACTGGCCGAGGCCGCCGGATGGGTTGGTTCCGTTCAGATTCGTAACAGGGCTACCCTGGTTGGGAACATATGCAATGCCTCGCCGGCCGCCGATACCGCCCCACCGCTGCTGGTTTACGGCGCCACCGTGCGTGCAGTCGGACCCGACGGTGATCGGACACTCCCTCTGAACGAATTCTTTGTTCGCTCCAGAAAAACGACCCTGAAACCTGGAGAGTTGGTAGTCGGGGTGGATGTACCGCTACCCGTAGTGCGAACGGGTTCGGCGTATACCCGGCTCACGCGCCGTCGGGGTACGGATCTGGCTTCTATCACACTATGTGTCGGGATTGACGAGACAGGCGTAACCCGCCTTTCCTACGGTAGTGTTGGACCGCGGCCGGTTCTTGTCTTGGACGAGAGCGGCGTTCTTTCTGATCCGGAAGCCTCGGACGACGTAAAAGCACCAGTTCTGAAAGATATGTTGGCAGGTGCCAGCCCCTCTCCACGCTCCATGCGGGCCGGTCCGGATTATCGCCTGGCTATGCTTCCCGTCCTTGGAATTCGGGCGATACACGCGGCAATACAACGACTGGCAGAAGGAGTACATGCATGAACGATCATTACCCAATCAATGTGACGGTGAACGGCAGGCGCTATGAGGAGAACGTTTCCTCGTGTCATACGCTGCTTGATTTTCTCCGGGATCACCTGGGGTTTACCGGTACCAAAGAGTGTTGTGTGGTAGGAGAGTGCGGAGCTTGTACGGTCATTGTAAATGGTCGTACGGTAAACTCCTGCTTAATGCTTGCCGTGGAAGCAGACGGGTGCGAAATCCTCACCGTCGAGGGATTGGCTGTGGATGGGCATCCGAGTCCCCTGCAGCAGTCATTTCTGGACCATGGTGCCGCACAGTGCGGGTTTTGCATTCCCGGGCAGCTCATGTCGGCTCACAACCTGCTTTCTCGCAATGCAGATCCTTCTGTTGAGCAGATACAGGAGGCGCTGTCGGGAAATCTTTGCCGGTGTGCAGGATATATGCAGATCACCGAGGCCGTCCTTGACGCCGCAAAGGTGGTAAAAAAATGAAATCAGCGGTAATCGGAGCATCTCTCTCACGTTCCGGCGGTCTGGGTCGCGTCACCGGGACTCAACGATATTTGGCGGACCTCAAGACGGCCGATGCCCTGCATGCAAAACTGGTGACGATTCCCTCGGCCCGGGCGCGGATCATTTCGATCGATACAACCGAGGCACGTAAAGTACCGGGAGTCCGGCTGATCATGACTGCCGGGGACCTTCCTCAGCCGGTCCCTCGATTCGGACCGCAGGTGCAGGACCGACCTGTGATCGCCGTCGACCAGGTGAATTACCACGGAGAGCCGGTTGCGGCGGTCGCGGCGGAAACGAAAGAAGCGGCAGAGGAAGCGGTGGAACTGATCAAGGTGGAATATGAAGATCTGCCGGCCGTATTCAGCGTCGACGCATCTCTCGCACCGGACGCCCCGCTGGTACAGGATCCGGCACTGCGGCACAAGGATGATCCGTTCGCCGAGAGCAACATTTTCACCGAGCATCATTTCGGGTGGGGTGACGTGGAGGCTGTTGAGTCGGAGGCGGATTTAGTGGTTGAGTATACCTATGAGTACCCCATCGTGACTCAATTTGCCATTGAGACGCTTGGCTGCGTTGCCGCGCCGGATGAGGACGGCGTCATTGTGTGGACTACAATTCAGCATTCATTTCAGGCGCAGAAGATACTGGCAAAAGTACTGGGCATGCCATTGTCAAAAGTGCGGATTATCGCACCCGACGCCGGTGGCGGTTTTGGAGGCAAACAGTGGATCAACATTCAGCCACTTGCGGCATTTATGGCGATTCGCATAGGTCGACCGGTGCGTCTGGTCCTCTCTTTGGAGGAGTCGTTTCAGGCCGTCCGACGCACGTCGGCGAAAGTGCGTATCCGTACCGGGTTGCGTAAAGACGGGACCCTGGTTTTTGAAGACATTGAGAGCAATTTCCTCATCGGAGCCTATGTGGACATTGCCGACCGGGTGGTCAGTAAGGGAAATTATCTTGCCGGTGGTCCCTACCGCGTTCCCGCAGTGCGTATTATCGCCCGTGCAGTGCTTTCAAATACCACCCCCCGCCACGGCCATGCGTGGTTTTGGCGTACCGGAGACTTCCTGGGCGCGGGAGATGAACCTCGACGAGGGTGCGATTTCATTGGGGATCGACCGGCTGGAAATCCGGCTCAAGAATCTCGCGAAATATCAGGAAGAGTTTGTTCCCGGAGATACACCCGCGGACGGTCGCTGGGACCAGGCGGTAAAACGCGCAGCGGATTTGATCAACTGGGGAACACCACTGCCTCCCGGCAGAGGGCGCGGTTTGGCGGTCGCGGCCAAGTCCGGTCCGACGACCGGACTCTCCTATGCAACGGTACGGTTGCTCGCCGATGGCAGCGCGGTTCTCTTCTCCGGTACCTCCGACATGGGTCAGGGCGCCAGAACGGTTTTCACTCAGATCGTTGCCGAGGAGCTGGGGCTCCCGGTAGAACGCATTTCCGTTGTCATGGGGGATACCTCGGTGGTGCCTTACGACCAGCAAACCTCCGCAAGCCGTTCTACCGTGATAATGGGGTCCGCCGTTCTCAACGCGTGCCGTGAAATCCAGTCGAAGGTGCGCACAACCGCGGCACACCTCTACGGTGCCGAAGAATCGGCAATAACGATAGAAGGCGGGATCGTTCGGGTACCGGGCACGGACAAGGAACACACAATTGTGGAAGTCGCCCAGGCAGGTCTTGGCAGGATGGGGGGTGAAGTTATCGGGAACGGGATCGGACGCAAGGATGCAGTCACCGGTCATCCCCTGAGTGGAACGGCCACCTTCTTTGAGTTCAATTGTACCGCCATTGAGGTTGAAGTAGACCCGGGAACGGGCGAAATGACCGTGCTCCGCCACGTCTCCGTCGGTGATACGGGGAAATCCCTTAATCCGATGCAGGTCCGGGGTCAGGATGACGGGGCGGCGATCATGGGACTGGGCCACTCTATGATGGAGCATTATATCTTTGACGAGGCGGGACGAGTCCGGAACCTTGGGGCGATAGATTATCGCATCCCTACAAGCAAGGATCTGCCCCGTGAGCTTATCAGTGACAGCATCGAAAACGGCGACGGTCCCGGACCCTATGGGGCAAAAGGAGTGAGCGAAGGCAGCCTCCTTTGCGTTGCTCCCGCCCTTGGCGCCGCCGTACGGGACGCCGTGGGAGTCGCGGTACGTGATCTTCCATTAACACCGGAGCGTGTCTGGAGAGCAATGGCAACGGGAAAATAGCGGTACGTGATGGTTATCCAGTGAAAACGCATGAGCGACAGGTTGCCTATCTCAACTTTGCCGGACACGGGTTGGTACATCTCTTTGAGGGAGTGATACCGCCGCTTATTCCGCTCCTTATGGTTCAGTTCGGGGCAACGTACTTCCAAATGGGTCTGGTCGTGACGGTTTTTACCTATATGTTCGGATTTGGTTCTCTCCCGGCGGGGTGGTTCACCGATACCGTTGGCTCCCGTAAGCTGATAACTATCTATCTGGTCGCTGCCGGCAGCTTTTCCATCCTGGTTATAGGCGTAACGGAATACCGCGGCTACCTGATTCTCATGGCGTTTGTCGGACTCGCTGCCAGTATTTACCACCCGGCGGGTTCGTCCATGATCAGCCGTGAAATCAACGAGCGCGGGCGAGCGTTTGGTATTTACGGAATGGGCGGCAGTTTGGGCATAGCATCCGCACCGGTGCTCGCAGCGTCGCTTGGATCCAGCTTCGGGTGGCGGGTACCTCACGTTGTATTTGGAATAGCCGGACTTGCCGTAGGGATGTGGTCGCTGGCCGTACAGCGTCGTCCCGTTGTCTCCAGGCAGACATCTCCGGAGCCGGGACAACAGGGACAATTGAGCAGCAAGCCGGCAATGCTGGTTTTGTTATATATGTCCTTTGCTTTTCTGGGCATGGCGTACAAAGGTTTGACTACGTTTCTCCCCGTATATATGTCTCAGAGTGCCTTCGGAAATCAGTCCTCGTTCAATCCGGTAACTCTCGGCGGAGCGATTGCGACGTTGGCGCTCCTTTTTGGTTTGCTGGGACAATATATCGGTGGAATCTTATCGGACCGTATCTTTCCGGAGTTTTTCTATGCGGTTACAACACTGGTCGCGGGAATTCTGGCGCTTTCCATGGCGTTTACATCCGGAATATTCCTTGTGATAGTGGCGATTGCCCAGGCATTTTTCGCGTTTACATCACAACCGGTTCAAAACTTACTCGTCTCCCGTCATCTGAGTCCCAAGCGCCAGGGACTCGGCTACGGACTTAAATTCTTTATGCTCTTCGGCGTCGGGTCCGTCGCGGCTGCACTGGCGGGGTATCTTGCCGATCGGTTCGGATTGCCTTCCGTCTTTATCGCCATGGGGTTCGTATATGTGTCCAGTGCGATCGTTGGAATTTTCATGGGCGTAGCGACAAAGAAGGCATTTGCGCCGGTGGATAGTTGAACAGGACTTTACTCACCCATCGACCGGCGCGTTTTTTCCTTGACAAATCCAGGATTGGGGTTGATTATCGATTATCGATCGTACTGCCTTAGGAGAATTGCGGGGGATTATGTCGTTCATTTCAAATGCTTTGATTCTGGGACTTTTCGAAGCGGCGCCGCTTATTTCTCGCGGCGGCCGGATTCACGCTTGTCTATTATTTAAATGGTTTTATAAACGTAGCGTTTGCGGAAAATCTGACCTTGGTGCGTATTTGCCGTCCTGATTAACACGGTCCTGGGGCTTGGGTTCTATTCTTCAATCATACCGGCGGCCACTGCTCACCGGCTGTCTCAGCGTTATTACCTATTTACTGGTATACCGGCCCTCTCTCCAGACGTGGCGTCGGTCCGACGGAAATGATTATTCTCTCGGTTGGACTGTCCCTTCTTTCTTCGTATGGATCGCGACTGTTCTTCGGCAGTCGGCTCTACCAG